>NZ_BJEA01000001.1 GCF_005405425.1 Lactiplantibacillus modestisalitolerans
TTTGCTCTCGATTCAAAATCAAGAGACCCTACACATTTGATTCGTCGAAACTTTGTTCAGTTTTCAAAGGTCTAATTTGTTAAGTTGATTACCTCAACACAACTATTACATGATAGCATTTCGTTTTTAAGGTGTCAACAACTTTTTTTAAGAAGTTATTTAACTGTTTATCAACAACTTGCCATCACTCGTCGTTGGCCACCATCGCTTAGGAAGCGATGCGCTTAACGACAAGAAATATCTTATCATCAGCGTCTAAAACTGTCAACAACTTTTTCAATTAAATTGAATATTTATTCATTAAGCTTCATATCCAATTGAATCGTTCAACCGCCGTTAAGCACTTGATTTACTAGCACTCTCGCAGCGACAAGATATATCTTAGCAAGTATTAGTATGCAGGTCAAGTCTTTTTTTCGATTTTTCACCCACTTTTTCAAACTGACCTGGATTCCGCCAAACCGCCCCCACCAATCACCCCACTCGCGTCCACCCCTTCAGCTTTCCGCATCACCAGCAAGCCCCGTCACACCACTTCCGTTACCACCCAACCACGCCGGCTAAATTAGTCATCACCACTTAACTAGTGAGAACCGCCGCGGGCCATTGCCGACCAGCGACGCCCGCTCGCACCCTAATCACCGCGTAATCCTCCAAGCTCACGCCCGTCCGTTAGTTCCGCATCACCATCGCGGCTGCACAGCGACAAAAGCGCAAAAAAAGGATGACCGCCGAATTGGCAATCATCCTTCTGATCAAGTTAGTGCTTAGTTTGAACTACTACTCTCCGCACTTGAGCTTGAACTCGTACTACTATCACTATTTGAACTAGCATCCGAACTGGAATCCGAATTAGAGCTGGAATCCGAGCTATCACTCGAACTACTGCTACTATCGCTATTACTATCACTATCAGACAGTTCCGGTGCATCCGTCTTATAGAGGCTCTCCGATGACTTGCCATCCCGTTTAGAGAGGACGCTGGTCTTCTTCTGCTTCTGGACGTCCTTCAGCGATTGAAGGGTCTTGTTGACCTTATAGCTGTAATCCGAAACGTCGACCTTCTTAAAGCCCTTCGGCGTGTAAAAGCGCAGGAGGTCCCCTTGAATAACCCGATCAGACAGTGACAGTTCGGTTGTGACGTGATTTTGCATCTGCTTGACACTCTGCTTCTGCTCAGCAGTCATGTCCGTCAGCTTCTCACCGGTCTTCGAATCGTAGACGGTGCTCCCAATCTTACTATAGGTTGGGGAGACAAAGTCCCCGTTTCGGAACGCAACCGTCTGATTGTGTTGTTTCGACAGTAGGTCGGTCCCGAACTGGATGTAGCCCTTGTTCTTAATTCCCAGCAAGTCAAAAATTGTTGGTAAAGCATCGATTTCGCCACCGTACGTGTGGTTGACGCCCCCCTTGATACCGTCCGCGTGAATCATAAACGGTACCTTCTGGAACTGGGCGAGGTCGTAGTTCGTAACGGTCTTCTTACCTAACAGTTCCGCAATTGCGGGCCGGTGGTTGTTCGAAATCCCGTAATGGTCCCCGTACAAGACAATCATACTATTCTTATAGAGGCCGGCCTTCTTCAGGTAGCTAATGAATTCCGCAAAGGCCTGGTCGAGGTAGCGCGCCGTTTGCACGTACCCGTCCACGGTCGAGTCCCCGGTCTTGGTCTTCGCAATCGTCTGGTTTTGCTTGTCCAACGTGTATGGGTAGTGGTTGGTCAAAGTAATCAGCTTCGCATAGAACGGTTGCGGTAACTGTTCGAGGTACTTGACCGAGTCCTTAAAGAAGATTTTGTCCTTTAAGCCGTAGCCAATTGAATAGTCCGACTTCTCCTTATAATAGGATGAATAGAAGAAGTAGTTATAGCCCCAGGACTTGTACGCGTTGTCCCGGTTCCAAAAACTCGCAACGTCCCCGTGAAACGCAGCCGTCGTATAGCCCTTCTGACTTAAAATGGCCGGCGCCGCTTGGAACGTGTTTGAAGACCCGTACTGGGTCATGGCTGAGCCGGTTGGAAGCCCGAACAGGGAGTTTTCCATCATCATTTCAGCATCCGAGGTCTTCCCCTGCGCCACCTGGTGGTAGAAATTATCGAAACTCAGCGTACTACTATCGTGGTAGAACTTATTGAGGGTCGGGGTAACTTCCTTCCCGTCCGACTTGTAATCAATCAAAAATTGCTGGAAACTTTCCAAGTGAATGATAAAGACGTTCTTCCCCTTAGCCTTGCCAAAGTACTGGACGTTTTCATCCGCTTGATTCTTCTTCAAGTAGGCCAGGACACTCTTCATGTCACTACTGCTAGCCTTCGCCCGGGTCGCGCTTTCCTTTTCAGTCTGATAAAAACTATAACCGGCGTACGTGTTTAAGCCGAGATACTTCACAATGTAGTTATTATCAAACGTCCGCGTCAACAAGTCTGAACGATCGTGCTCGGACATTCCCAGGTCCACCGCAAACAGTGCCACCCCAATCATGGTTAAGGTCGCCGCGTAGCGCAACTTAAACGGCCGCGGATCAATCCGAATGACCTTAAACGCTAATAACAAAATCAGTAAGATGACGTCCGCGTAGACCAAGAAATCGGTCCCGTGGATAATTTGCGTCAGGCTCTTCCCTAAATTATTACTAGCCGCACCGGAACTCTTAATGACCCCCGCCGACATAAAATCAGAAAATTCGCGGTAATACAGGATATTGGCAAACAACCAACTCGTTTGTAAGAAGTCGATGATCATCATTAGCCAATACTTCAAACGGCCACGGAAATACAGCGCAATCCCGAGTAAGACGATCGCGGTTGGGAACGGGTTTAAGAATAAAATGAACTCTTGAACCGGACCCTTGACCCCGAGCGTAAACTCAGTCTTATAGGCGATATACGTCTTCAGCCAAAACAAGACAACGGTTAGGGTAAAAAAGCCAAACGTGGTGTTGACCTTCCCGACCGTGCTTTTTAAAAATTTGGGCATGGTAATTCTTCCTCCGTTATTGCTATTAACAAATCCATATTATAACGGTTGACGACTAGTTCGCAATCTATTGAAGCTTTCTTCAAGAATTCTTCAACATTCGACAGGCAACGCATTCATAATATGGATCCATCTGAAAAATATTCTAATTGGGGGAACGCCTAGTTATCAGTTAGTAAGTCGTACAACTCAATTGCCACTAGGTCAATGTTATCAAATTCAAAGGTTTGGTTAGGGTTGAATTCTTGTAACGTGTAAGTCGAAGTTGCGGGATCGTATGCGACTTGCCCGCGTTCGACGCCTTCCTTTTCGAACCGCCGTGATTGTACTTCGGTCGATTCAGTTGCCCGCATGGCTTCTAATCGTTTGAGAATTGCTGATAGTTCAGATTTATCCATTATACTAATCTCGCTCCTTAAGTTTTGTTTTCATTCTAGCAAAAAAAGCCGTTAATAACACGTTTTTTTGGCAGAAAGCCGTTTTTTTAGTGAATTTTTACAATTACAATTATACCCTATCTGCCTGCTAAGACGGGCATAAGTTGTGCTAAAATTAGAACAACTTATAAATTAAAAGGAGCTCCGGTTATGACATTATTTAGAAATGATCTTAATGACACCATCAGCCAGATTCAAGTCTCGACGATTCGCCAGTTTGATGAATCGGTCAGCGCAATTCCTGACATGGTTAAACTAACGCTGGGGGAACCCGATTTTAACACCCCCGAACACGTTAAAAACGCGGCGAAACAGGCCATCGATGATAACTGGTCACACTATACAGGGATGGCGGGACTGTTAGAACTCCGGCAAGCCGCCGCTAACTTCCAAGCGCAAAAATATGGGCTTCATTACGATGCCGAAGACCAGGTGCTCGTCACGGTTGGTGCGACCGAAGCCATCGCGACCGCTTTAACGACGATTTGTAATCCGGGCGACGCGATTATCGTGCCGTCACCGATCTTCCCCGCCTACATTCCGATTATCCAAGAAGCGCGGGCAACCCCGTTATTCATGGATACGGGGGTTAACGACTTCGTTATTACGCCTAAGATGGTGGATGACTTCATCGCAGCCCACCCGGAAGCCAACTTCAAGGGAATCATCATGAACTACCCGAACAACCCGACCGGTGTGACCTACGTGGAAGACGAAATCAAAGCGTTGGCTGACTGCTTCAAACGGCATAACCTCTGGGTTGTTTCTGACGAAGTGTACAGTGAATTAACTTACGGTAGTACCCACGTTTCGATTGCCAAGTTCATTCCTGACGAAGTCATTCTAATTAACGGGTTGTCTAAATCCCACGCCATGACTGGTTGGCGGATTGGTTTCCTGTTTGCTTCGAAGGAAATGACCGCGCAAATGAAGAAGGTGCACCAATACTACGTCACCGCTGCTACTACGATTGCCCAAAAGGCGGGGATCGAAGCGTTGACGAATGGTATTGACGACGCGTTACCAATGAAGGAACAGTATCAGGAACGTCGCGACTTCGTTTACCAGACGATGGAAAAATTAGGCTTCAAGATTGCTCGCCCAACTGGTGCCTTTTACATCTTCGCGAAGATTCCGGCCGGCTTTAATCAGGATTCGATGGCCTTTTGTCAGGACTTGGCGCGTAAGCAGCGGCTGGCCATCATCCCCGGGACTGGTTTCGGTAAGGAAGGTGAAGGCTACGTGCGGTTGAGCTACGCGGCTAGCATGGAGAAGCTCCATAAGGCGATGGACCGCTTGACGGCTTATATGCAGAGAGTGTGAGGGCCAGCGGGTTGATGCTGAGCACTACCTAGCTAAGGCGCTATTGCGGTCTTTGCAATGGCGACTTAGCGTAGTAGGCGCAGGCGTCAGCTGGCCCGAACACGTTTCGGCTATATCGCAGACAAGCGCAGATACCAGTCTGGTCGAGCACGTTTAGAGTGTGAGGGCCAGCGGGTTGACATCGAGCACTACCTAGCTAAGGCGTTATTGCGGTCTTTGCAATGGCGACTTAGCGTAGTAGGCACAGGTGTCAGCTGGCCCGAACACGTTTCGACTATATTGCAGATAAGCGCAAGCGTCAGCCGCTCCGAACACGTTTCGGCTACCTCACATGCACCCAAAAAATGAGGTGATGACAGTTGTCATCACCCCATTTTTTACTATCTACTTATTACTTACTACTTAAAAAGCAAGCGCAAACGCCCCCGCCAATGGCGCTTCAACCTGCTTAGGCGTGGTCGTTGCCCAATGGAGCGGCCCCAGTAGCGTGACGGCTTGCGGCGTCCGGTACGTGACGGTGTGGCTAGTTCCGGATAACGGATCACTGAGCCGCACGCGCAGTACGGCCGTGCCCGCTGCCAGATAGTTTGGTTGCGTCCGATGCAGCGGCCAGACCGGCTGTTCAGACCGCAAAAACGGCTGCCGTTGATTTTCCCATAAGTCCCGTTGATCGTCAGTGACCAACCGCACCTTTGTTTGCGTGCCGGGAACTTGGTAATTGATTGTTTTTGGTAAGACGGTGTGGAAACGCTCGGTTTGCTTCAGCTTTAACCGCAAATTGTGGTCCGCGGAGAACTTCCATTCCGCGCCCAGCGTGGTGGCAATCATTCGCCGACCGCCCTGCCGATAAGTAGCGACCAGGCAGCCCCCGGCCTGATTCGTATAGCCGGTTTTAAGGCCGTCGACCGGAACGTCCGGATCATAGTACTTCTGTCCCTTTAAAATTTGAACGGACGTTGGGACGCGGTACTTATGAATTTTAACGCTGGTTTGGTTTGCAACCTTGAGTACGTCCGGAAACTCATTAATCAAGTGCCGCGCAATCGTCGTAATCGCCCGGGCTGAAACTAGGTTTTGCGCCTTCTCGTCGGTTCCCGGCAGGTCGTAACCGTACGAACTCAAATCGGTGTTATCCAACCCCGAAGCACTAACAAAGGTTGCATCCAGTGACCAGCGCTTGGCCTGCTGATTCATCAGCTTAACAAACTTGGCGTTGTCCCCGCCAACGTACTCACCCAGTGCAATCGCCCCACTATTGGACGACCCGACCAGCGTAGCGGCAAAAAGCTCCTTAACCGTAAACTGTTCTTTGGCTGGCATCGGCATGACGGATAGCGTCGCGCTGGTTGCCATCTTGCGAACGCCCTTGCTGAGCGGTACTTGGTCGGACCATTTGATTTGGCCCTTCTTGATGGCCTGCTCTACCAGGTAAAGGGTCATTAACTTACTTAACGACGCAATTGGCAGTTTTTCATCGGGGTTTTGGGCATAGACCGCTTGGCCGGACTGTGCATCAATGATGTATGCGGCCTTGACTTGGTCAGCCTTAGGGGTGGCCGCGTGCGCGACAACCGCCTGGCTGCCAAACGTCACCGCCATCAGCACCGCTAAAAATAGGCCCCAGTGCGGATTAATTCGTTTCAACATAAAATCTTCCTTTTTACACTAAAAACGCTGGCTCGCGCTAGCGTTTTATTTTTTGGTTCCCTGCGCATTAGCCGGTAGCTCAGCGGCAGGAATTTCTTCTGCTTTTTCGGGACGAATCGCCATCGCAATCATTCCCAGGAATAACCCCAAGTAGTAGGTCAGAATCCGCCAAATCAACATGGCTAAAATTAATTTACTGTGGCTCGGAATAAACTTCGCGAACAGTTCAGTAAACCCGAATTCGGCACCCCCGGCCCCACCCGGAATCGGAAACAGTGACGTCACTAAGAAAATTAAAACGTTCAGGCTAGTCACCATAATGATACTCAGGCCGTGATAGCCCATGGCCCGCATGATAAAGTACGGAATCAGGTAATAAAAGAACAATTGTAAAAAGGTTAGAACCGCAACCTCGACCAACATCCGCCAATCCTTTGTCATTCGGAGACTCTCTTCGTAAAAAGAGTCAATTTTTAAATTAATATTAGCTTGAAAGCGTTCGAACCGCTCGGCCTTCATGAACCAACCGACTGGAATTAAGACGATTCGCACCGCCCGTTTCGTAAACTGGTACCAGTACATCACGAGTAGTAAACCGACAATCACCGCAAAGTGAATCAAGAAGCCAAATAAGACGTACAGTGATAGGTAGCTGAGTTTAGACGCTAGGTACTGAAACCCCACGATCATCGCCACTAAAAAGTTTAGAACGACCATCGCTTGAAAGACGACGAACTTCATTAACGCGACCGAACTCGCCCGGCCAGCGTCAATGCCGGATTGCGCCATCACGAAAATTTGGGCCGGTTGCCCACCAGACGAAAACGGTGTAATTCCGTTAAACAGCTGCTCGGCTAGCGGCACCCGTAAGGCACTCTTAAACGAAAACTTCCGGTAGCGGTGACGGACAAATTTTTGCACGACCAGCGCTTCGAGCCCAAAGTAAAGGGCCATACATCCCAGGGCGACTAACAGCCACCACCAGTTCAGCGTTAAAATATCGTTTTTAAGATTGCTTAACTTAACGTTGCGTAAGGAATACCACGAAATGCCAATCCCAACGAGCACCATCGCTAATAGCGACCAAATATTTTTTCGTGTCATCGCGCGCCCTCTTTAGCTTGTTGACGATAGAAATCATGCCAAATCTGCGCTAAGCGGGCCTCCGAATAGTCTTTTGAGGCCAAAACAGCCTGATCATGCAGTTGTTTAAGGGCCTGCGGGTCGCGCCGTAAGTGCTCAATTTGACGTTGCATGTCCACCACGTCGGCCGCTGGTTGGTAATAACCGTCAATGATGGCGCGATAAAGTTCCAGATTTCGTAATAACACCGGCGTGCCGCAACTGAAGGCTTCCAGCACCGACATTGGAAAGAGCTCGTTATACGACGGTAATAAGAATAGGTCGGCCATGTTGTAGTAGTCGACGAGTTTTTCACGGTCAACAATCCCCGGAAAACTCAGGTTCGCCGGTGGATTATCCACCACTTTTTTAAGTGCTTGGTAGCCATCCGTAATGCGGCCAAACGAAAAGCCCCCGGCCCACACGAACTGAATGTCGGGATTCTGCTTGGCAAGCCGGATGAAGTCCGGCACGCCCTTGCGATCCTGAATTTGGCCAGTGCCAATAATCATGAACCGCTGTTGATCGTAACCGTACTGTTTCCGCAGCCGGGTGCGTTTAGCGGGCGTCATTTCATAAAAATCCCGTTTACTAACGAAGTTGGGAATGTAAGTCACATCCGTACGTGGAATACCATAGGCTTCCAGCTTTGGAATAAACGTCGGATTGACCACCACAATGTGGTCCATCCGCTTATAAAACGCAATCAGGTAGCGGTTAAAAATCGCTTGAAACGGGCGCGGTAATTTTAAACTTCCGGCTAAGGTTTCCGGCAAAAAATGCACATAACCAATTTTGCGGCCGCGATTCGGCATAAAGGTCGATAGATAAAACATTGGGTTGACCGTGTGGTAATGCGAGATCGCAGCGCGACCATACCGGTTCACCTGAACGTTGAATTCGTCTTGCCAATGTGTCCGTAGCAGCCGCATCAATTCCTGATAGGCACTACCGACACCCTGACCCTTCACCGAGTCAGCCTTCGAAAACATGGTAATGTTTAGCATAATTTGTCCCCTTAGTTACTGATTTTTGCCGACTTATCGTCTGGTTCGGAATAAGCCAACTGGACGTCCTGGTAATAGTTGATCACTTGCTTACCAAAGTACTCCGCCGAAATTTGATACAACTTTTTTTGCCGTGGCTTTGGATCATCAAAGGTGTGCGGATGTTGTAAATAGCGCACAACGTCTTTGACTAACGTTGCCTGACTGGTAAAGGTCGTTCCCAGTGACGGATCGTCTAACAACTGATCCGTATACGGACTCGACGCCACGACCGTCTTAAGTCCGGCGGCCATCGCTTCGATGTACGTTAACCCCTGTGATTCTGAATTCGACGCCGATACAAATAAATCGGCCATCTGATAATAGTTATAGACTTCATCATTGTCGATCTCACCCGTAAACTGAACGTGGTCACTTAGGCCCGCGTCTTGCGCTTGGTTTTCCAACGTTTCCCGCGCTGGCCCGTCACCGACGATCACTAACTGCGCATTCGGAACCTGCTCCAAGATTGCGGGTAAGGCGGCGATTACTTCATGGATATTCTTTTCGTACGCCAACCGGCTTAGCGACAGCAATACGGGCGTATCCGCAGCGTACCCTAACTGTTTACGACAATCGACAGTGGGCGTTTGCTCATACTGATTAATATCAATCCCCGTCGGAATAATCCGAATTGGGGCTTTGACCCCGTACCCCTTCAGCGTCTTAGACACCCGCTGGCTCGGCGCTACAATTCCATTCAAATGGTAACAATAAGCCCGGGTGGCCTCCTTAACGTGGTACGGCTTCAAAATCTTCCCGTTAGCAATGTAGTGTAAGTAATCCTCGTACATCGTGTGGTACGTATGGATACATGGAATCTTCAGCTGCTTGGCCACAAACTTACCAATCATGCCCATCGAAAACTCAGTCTGGGTATGCACGATGTCCAAACCGAGGTCCTTAGCAACCTGATAAGCCTTAAACAGACCGCGAACCGCAATTCGCCGATCCGTAAACGACACGAACGGAATACTGGTAAAGCGGAAAATATTCCGTTCATAAATATTTTTATCAACATGGGGATCCGTGGTCGTAAAAATGTAGACTTGATGACCAGCCCGCTCGAGTTGATTACGCAATACTTTGATCGACGTGGCGACCCCACTAACTTGTGGATAGTATGTATCTGTAAATATCCCGATGTTCACGTAGATTCTCCCCTTAATTCTCGCTGGGCAAGCCCAGCTTTGCTCGGCACCCTTCCCGGTACGCTTTACCGGCGAAACGGGTGCGATAACCTCTTTACGCTTAATTATAACAATTATATTGGTTCATTATCCTCGTTGCAAATAATCTTAACACAAACTAAGAGTTTCGTTGGCGCCCGACCATTGGCTTCACCGAAACTCACCGTACATATCCCACCAGCCGCTCACAATCCCTTGCTGGTGGTAAATCCTCAATCGGACAAAAAAAGAGGCTCGCCGCCAGTCTAAAACCAGCGTCAAACCTCTCTTATGCGTATTTATTTGTTGAAGACGTTTTGTTCAACTAATTCTTTGACTTCTTCGTTAGTGACACATTCGTTTAACGCGCGGTCAGCTAACTTCGCCATTTCCTTAGTATCAATCTTCTTCATTAATGAACGGGTCTTCAGAACGGAAGTTGCACTCATTGAGAACTCATCCAATCCTAAGCCCATTAATAATGGCACGGCGATTTGATCACCGGCAACTTCACCACACATCCCGGTGAACTTACCATTGGCGTGCGCCGCATCAATAACGTGCTTGATCAAACGTAACAACGATGGGTTGTATGGTTGATACAAGTACGATACTTGTTCGTTACCACGGTCAGCAGCAAACGAGTATTGAATCAAGTCGTTCGTCCCGATACTAAAGAAGTCAACTTCCTTAGCAAATTGGTCAGCTAAAATCGCGGCCGCTGGGATTTCAATCATGATTCCTAACTTGATGTCGTCGGCAACCGGGGTCCCGGCCTTAACCAACTTATCTTTTTCTTCAAGGAAGATTTGCTTAGCTTGCCGGAATTCATCCAAGGTCGCGATCATTGGGAACATAATCCGTAATTGACCATAGTGTGAAGCCCGTAATAAGGCCCGCAACTGGGTCCGGAAAATGTCGTCGCGATCAAGGGAAATCCGAATCGCCCGGTAACCCAAGAATGGGTTCATTTCGTCAGGTAATGGCAAGTAAGGTAAGTGCTTGTCACCACCGATGTCCATGGTCCGAACAATTACTGGCTTGCCCTGCATGCCTTCGACAACCTTTTTGTAGGCGTTGAATTGGGTATCTTCGTCTGGCAATTCTGCACTGTTCATGTACAAGAATTCTGAACGGAATAACCCAATTGCTTCAGAACCGGCATCTAAGACCCCGTCCATATCGTCCGGTGTCCCAATGTTAGAAGCTAATTCGAAGTGCTTCCCGTCTTTAGAAACGGTCGCTTCGTTTTTCAACTTCGCCCATTCAGCTTTTTGAGCAATAAAGTCAGCAGCTCGCTGCTTATAGTCAGCTACTTCGTCGTCAGTTGGCGTAACCAGGGCAGAACCGTTGATTCCGTCTAAGACGACCGTGTCGCCATCCTTGATATCCGTCGTGGCGGTTTCAGAACCAACTACGGCCGGGATTTCAAGGGTCCGTGACATAATAGCTGAGTGACTCGTCCGGCCACCAATATCAGTAATGAAGCCCTTAACAAACTTCCGGTCCAATTGGGCCGTGTCACTAGGGGTTAAGTCGTGGGCCACCACGACAACTTCAGAATCAATTAGGGCTGGACTTGGCAACGTAACCCCTAGCAGGTGGCTTAAGACCCGCTTAGTAACGTCACGAATGTCACCAGCACGTTCTTGCATATATGCATTATCCGTCATTGCTTCAAACATCGAGATGAAAGTATCGGTAACTTCCTTCGTTGCTTCTTCGGCATTGACTTTATCATCCTTAATCTTACCTTCAATTTGTCCTAACATTTCAGGGTCAGATAAAATGGTGATATGCGCTTCAAAAACTTCGGCTTCTTCTTCACCCAAATTTTGAACCGCTTTGTCTTTAATGACTTGCAATTCAGCCTTGGAGGCATCAAAAGCGTCATGTAACCGTTGGACTTCGGCTTCTGGATCAGAAACCGTTGTTTTTTCGAATGACAAATCTGGATCAACTAGCATATAGGCCTTAGCAATTGCAATCCCATCACTGGCTGCAATTCCTTTGAGTACCTTTTTAGCCATTATTCAGATAATCCTTCTTTCTTCATCGTTTCTGATAAAGCTGCGATGGCGTCGGCTTCGTCGGCACCTTCAGCAGAAATCGTAACGTCAGCGTCTTTACCAACACCAAGGGACATAACGCCCATGATTGACTTCAAGTTAACGGACTTGTCTTGGTATTGTAACGTGATTTCTGAGTTAAACTTGCTTGCTGATTGAACCAACAAAGTTGCTGGACGTGCGTGAATACCTGTGTCTGCGATTACGTGAAATTCTTTCTTTTCCATATCTATTCGATCTCCTTCAAAGATGTAGAGTTTTTAAAATTGGTTCCGAGTCAAAGCGAGTTGCCGCCAACACGTATCCTCTAGAGCCCTTAGTTAAGATGATAGCAATTATCCAATTAAAATACAAGCCCTTTCATTCGGCCTAAACCCATTAATTGGTAGCCTTACCATCCTTTTCAAAATGGTAAACCACGTGTCCTTCCAAGTCCGCCATACCAATAATCCGTTTGCGATATTCGTACTGCATATAGGCTTGTTGAAAAGCCATGAAGTCTGCCGGGTCAACGGTAAAACTTTCACGCTTTCCGGTGCGTAAGTCCTCCATTAATTGACCATAATCCGTCGTAACCGCCTCCTCGTTAAGTGCTTCCTATAATATGAAAGCATTTATATTCAACCGGATAGTTCGTTGAACGCCCAACCAAGATGCAGACTGGTCAGACCGGCGTTTAACGCCCTGCGTAGCCGGATTAACATCAAAACTGGTCAGTCCGTTTAACATGCAAAACAACCGCTTTGTACTATAATGTAGCTAGACGGTGTCAACGCGAACTCGTTTTGACGTAGGGTCTTAATATACAACGAATCCCCTTTCAAGACAAGCTATCCGCGCTGATGACCATCCAGACTCTTCGGAAAAAATTAAACCGATTAACGCACCCGGCGAAGTTAGGCGAACGGTCAATCAACGTCCGGTTTTGAGGTTGAGGCTTTTGACTTGCAACGTTTAATAAAATCGCTATACTAATAGTCAAAGGTCAACAAAGGTCAGACAGCTTTTGAACCTTTAACTATTTTCCTAATCGATTTAGTTATATTTCTGATGCGAAAGGTGTGACAGCATAATGCTTTGTGACAATTGCCATAAGAACGAAGCGACGATTCACTTATATACGAACGTCAACGGTCAGCGGCGACAAATCAATCTTTGTCAGAATTGCTATCAACAGCTAAAGAATCAGGAACAGCAACCAAATAACGGAGTTGGAGGTACTAATATGGCACAAGATCCATTTGGTTTTGGCGGTCTTGACGACATTTTCCGTGCAATGCAAGGCGGCGGCGTAGATCCAAACGCCGGCTACCGGCAGCAGCAACAGACCCCCCCGACCCAACCAGCTGGTCCTGGCGGCAATCGCCGCGGCGGTAACCGCGGTGGCGGGCTGCTCGGTCAATACGGCTATAACTTGACGGAACAAGCCAAGCAAGGCAAAATTGACCCGGTCATTGGTCGGGATAACGAAATCAACCGCGTCATCGAGATTCTTAACCGCCGGACGAAGAATAATCCGGTCTTAATCGGTGAAGCCGGGGTTGGTAAGACGGCGGTCGTTGAAGGCTTGGCACAGGAAATCGTTTCTGGTGAAGTTCCCCAAAAACTGCTTGATAAAGAAATTATCCGTTTAGACGTGGCTTCCCTCGTTCAAGGAACGGGAATCCGGGGTCAGTTTGAACAACGGATGCAACAACTAATGAAGGAAGTTCAATCGAACCCGAACATCATTCTCTTCATTGACGAAATCCATGAAATCATGGGTGCCGGCAATGCCGAGGGTGGCATGGACGCCGGGAACGTTTTGAAGCCCGCGCTTGCACGTGGTGATTTCCAATTAGTTGGGGCAACTACCCTGAATGAATACCGCGACATTGAAAAAGACGCCGCCCTCGCCCGGCGGTTCCAACCAGTTACGGTTGACGAACCGAGCGTGGATGAATCCATTAAAATTTTACAGGGGATTCAAAAGAAGTACGAAGATTACCATCACGTTAAGTACACTGACGATGCGATCGTAGCGGCGGTCAAGCTTTCGAACCGTTACATTCAGGACCGCTTCTTGCCCGACAAGGCGATCGACCTCTTGGACGAAGCCGGTTCACGGAAGAACTTAACTTTGAAGACGGTTGATCCAAAGACGATTCAACAAAAGATCGACGAAGCCGAAAAGCAAAAGCAAGCGGCCTTGAAGAAGGAAGACTACGAAAAAGCAGCCTATTACCGCGACCAAGTGGCGAAGTTGGAAAAGGCCAAGCCCGACGAAAATGCGGCTAACCACGCCAACGACACTGCGACCGTGACGGTTGACGACATGCAACAAATCGTCGAGGAAAAGACCGACATTCCAGTTGGTGAATTACAAGCCAAGGAACAAGCCCAAATGAAGACCTTGGCACCCGACCTTGAAAGTCACGTCATTGGCCAAGACCAAGCCGTTCAAGCGGTTGCCCGGGCCATCCGGCGCAACCGGGTCGGCTTAAACGGGACTGGCCGGCCGATTGGTTCGTTCATGTTCGTTGGGCCTACCGGGGTCGGTAAGACCGAATTAGCTAAGCAATTGGCTAAGGAACTCTTTGGTTCCGAGGATGCCATGATTCGCTTCGACATGAGTGAATACATGGAACCACACTCAGTGGCGAAGTTGATTGGGTCACCGCCTGGCTACGTCGGCTATGAAGAAGCCGGCCAGTTGACCGAAAAGGTTCGGCGTCACCCGTACAGTCTCGTCCTCTTGGATGAAATTGAAAAGGCGCACCCAGACGTCATGCACATGTTCTTACAAATTCTTGATGACGGCCGTTTAACCGACTCACAGGGCCGCACGGTCAGCTTCAAGGATACGATCATCATCATGACTTCAAACGCCGGTACTGGGGACAGCGAAGCAAACGTCGGCTTCGGTGCGGCTGCCGCGGGTAAGACTCACGACATTACGAGCCGTTTGACCGACTACTTCAAGCCAGAATTCTTGAACCGCTTTGACGACATCATTCAGTTCAACGCCCTTTCCAAGCAAAACTTGATGAAGATCGTGGGCTTAATGATCGAAGACGTCAACAGCATGTTAGCTAACCAAGAATTACACGTTCACGTTACCGAACCAGTTGAAGAAAAGCTGGTCGACCTTGGTTACAATCCACAAATGGGTGCCCGGCCGTTACGGCGGGTTATCCAGGAACAGATTGAAGACCGGATTGCCGACTTCTACCTGGACCACAGTGACGTTAAGAACATGGTTGCTAAAGTTGAAGACGGTAAGATCGTCTTAACCGCGGAAACCAAAACCGAATAATTCATTTTAAAATCAGTCACAAAGGGCCACTCATCCGTTTTGCCGGATGAGTGGCCCTTTTTTGGCTCTGTACCAATAGTGTTGAGCTGCCGCCAACAGCGGGTGTCACCGGTTGGCTGGAACACTGCGGGTACTCATAATGAGCTTTTTTGAAAACTCAACGGTAACCTTTTAGCAGATCAACACCATATATCATAGAACCATAAGAAAAATGAGACCGCGATTGTTTACCACGGTCCCATTTACGTCTCCTGATGATGCTTGTTAAACGTACGCTTAAACTAGCTGGCTTCGTATACTACCCTATTTCTGTTGTAAAGCAGCCAATTGGGCCGCCAACTGCTTAGCCGGCTGACTATCTAAGGAAGTCACCAACTGTTCGTCAATCGCCTGCATGCGCTCCTGACCGGATTCTGTCAGGGTCAGGACCCGTAGCCGGCGGTCCTGCTTGATGGGTTCACTTTGAAGCCAGTTTTGCTGGATCAAGGTCCCAATGTTTTGTGCTAAGGAGGCCTTCGCCACGTTCAGCGCTTCGGCAACGTCGCCGATTTGTATTTCTGGATTTTGTTCCACGTACACTAAAATACGTAGTTCGTTAAGGCTTAAACCGGTCGTCGCCGCCCACTTAGACGTTAACCGTTTTAAATCCCGTTCGAGGTGCATCAGATTCATAATATAATTAATCGATTGTTTCATGCGTTAAGCGCATCCTTTCAGTGAATTCCCAATTGAACGGCCATCGGAATCTTAAACCGGATTAATACTGCCCATAAACCAATCAATTATCGAATTCAATCATGTCCTTCGTTAATAATCTTTATTAACGTTTTCATTATTGCACAATCACTATTTTAATACAAACATCCTCGCTAGTCGCGACCCGGCACAATCCGGTAATGTTCATACCGCATTATAATTTTAAAGAACTCGGAACTGCTTGGCAACCCCCAATTTGGGTGGTTCGAAATCGTGATGAACCACCACTCCCGGGTACCGTCCTCGTGATCACCGGTATCCATACTAATTGGTGTTAAGATGACCATCAGCATCTTTTTTGGCAGCGCACCCCGCCATACTAATGGGCTCTATGATATATGGTATTGATCTGCTAAAAAATGTCAGTTGAATTTTCAGAGAATTCATTATGCTTGCCAGAATAAGCAGGCATGGTTGCGCTTAATTTAATTAGTAACCGTTTAGCAGAACCAGTTTCACCAACTGAAGCTGACTAAATTTGGCCGCAAAACCTCATAATAAGGTAAATCTAGCCAGTAGCGGATGTAACCATGGCTCAACTGCGAAATTATTCTTAGGCGGAAGTGAAGTTCTTCCGGCTTAGAATAAGGCTCGAATTTGAGATTACTCAGTGGGTTTCTGAGTGAGCTCAAATCGATGCCCGCAGTGTTCCAGCCAACCGGTTACATCCGCTGCTGGCGACATATCAGCACCAATTGGTACAGAACATCCACTAATCAGTAACACGCAAAAAAATCGCCCGACCGCGTATTCTACGTTCAGTCGAGCGATTAAAACTATTAAGTCCTAATTAAGTTGTTAGGCCGGCGTCCACCGCACGTTGGGTGTACATCGCAACCTCGTCTTCACTGCAACGGACAAAGTGGCCCGGTGCAATTTCAACCATCCGGCGCTTCTTATCCGCCAGCTCGTTAGAACTATCGTACGGCACTTGAATCCGGTTGCGTTCAAACTCGGGATCTGGCACCGGTACGGCGGAAATCAGACTCTTGGTGTAATCGTGAAGCGGGTGGTTGTAAACTTCATCCGCGGGGCCGATTTCCAAGATTTTACCATAGTGCATCACGCCAATGCGGTCACTGATGTATTTAACCATCGATAAATCGTGGGCAATAAAGAGGTACGTTAAGTTTTGCTTAATTTGTAACTCCTTCATCAGGTTGACCACTTGGGCCTGAATCGACACGTCCAGCGCGGAAATCGGTTCATCGGCAATGATAAACTTCGGTTCCACGGCCAGTGCCCGGGCGATCCCGATCCGTTGACGTTGACCACCGGAAAATTCGTGCGGGTAACGGCTAGAGTGGTCCTTGTTCAAGCCAACGGTTTCAAGTAAGTCTTCGACCTGCTTGGTCCGGTCAGCGTCGTCCTTGGCTAAGCCGTGGATGTCGATGCCTTCCGCAACGATGTCCTTGACCTTCATCCGCGGGTTCAACGACGCGTACGGGTCTTGGAAAATCATTTGAATCTTACGCCGAAACGCGTGCATCTGGGCTTTACCGTGTAACTTCGACACGTCCTGGCCATCAAAAATGATGGTCCCGCTAGTCGGTTCGTAGAGGTGGATGATTGACCGGCCGGCCGTAGTTTTACCGGAGCCGGATTCACCAACTAACCCAAACGTTTCTCCTTCATAGATGTCAAAGGTGACGTCGTCCACGGCCCGCACTTCATCCCGTTTGCCAACGTTAAAGTACTGCTTTAAATGGCGAACTTCTAGTATTTTTTTACGTTCATCAGGCATGTGCAACTACTCCTTTGCTGCGGCGGGCTTCACGGGTGAAGCCGGTTTTTGCATCGCCGCGAACTTTTTCTGACGCCGAACGATTTCGGCTGGTGGCGTCACTTTCGGTGCGTCTGGATGAAGCAACCAAGTGGCCGCGTAGTGGGTATCAGACACCTTAAAGAACGGTGGTTCCTGTTCGGTATCAATCTTCATGGCGTAGTCGCTCCGCGCCGCAAAGGCATCCCCAACGGGTGGATCCAGCAAGTCGGGCGGCGTCCCCGGAATGGCGGACAACGAACCGCTGGCCGTATCCAAGGTCGGCATCGAGTTAAGCAAGCCCCAAGTATACGGGTGTTGCGGGTTGAAGAAGATTTCATCAACCGTCCCGTATTCAACAATTTTACCGGCATACATAACGGCTACCCGGTCAGCCATCCCCGCAACGACCCCTAAATCATGGGTAATAAAGATGATCGAGGTGTTGATCCGGTTTTGCAGGTCCTTCATTAAATCAAGAATTTGCGCTTGAATCGTCACGTCCAACGCAGTGGTTGGTTCGTCGGCGATGAGCACTTCGGGGTAGCAGACCAATGCGATCGCAATCACGATCCGTTGACGCATCCCACCGGAGAACTGGTACGGATAGTCGTTAATCCGGCCTTCAGGGTCAGTAATCCCTACCAGTTTTAACATTTCCAAGGCTTGCGCGATTGCTTCTTTTTTCTTTAAACCCTTGTGCTTCATTAAGGGTTCGGCAATTTGCATCCCAATCCGCATTGTCGGGTCCAGCGAAGTCATCGGGTCTTGGAAAATCATCGCGATATCCTTCCCCCGAATGTGTTGCATGTCCTTTTCCGACTTTTTAATAATGTCTTCGCCGTGGAACATGATGCTACCACCCTTAATTTCGGCGTTCGGTGCTAATAAGCCCATTAAGGAACGGGTCGTCACCGACTTACCGGAACCAGATTCACCAACGATGGCTAAGGTTTCCCCCTTACGGAGATCAAAGCTCACGTCGCGAATCGCTTTAACTTCACCCGCGTAGGTGTGGAAATCAATTTTTAAATTACGGACTTCAATAATATTTTCAGCTTGATCCATATTTTCCACCCTCCTAGCGTTTTGATTTCGGATCGAAGGCGTCGCGCATCCCGTCACCGAGTAAGTTGAAGGCTAACATCAAAATAATCAAGACGATGGCTGGGTACCACATTTGATAAGGTAAGAATTGGAAGTTCTTCTGCCCATCATTGATTAAAGTCCCCAGTGACGCTTGCGGTGAACTAATCCCGATCCCGATATAACTCAGGAACGCTTCAAAGAAGATCGCGTTGGGAATCGTAAACATCGTTTGAATGATGATGACACTGGATAAGTTTGGTAGCAAATGCTTCCAAGCAATCTTCGGTGCCGACTCACCCAACGTCCGGGCAGCTAAAATAAAGTCCTGATTTTTCAATTGGAGCGTTTGCGCCCGCGTCAGCCGGGCCATGGTAGTCCAGTTGATCAACGCTAACGCGGCAATGATCGAAGCCATCCCAGTTTTCTGGAAGGCGGTCGCCATTAAGACCATGACAACTAAGGAAGGGACGGACGAGAGGATTTCAATGATCCGTTGCATGAATAAGTCCACTCGTCCACCTTTCCAACCGGAGATAATCCCGAAGGTGACCCCGATTCCCAGGTCAATTAGGGTGGCAATTAATGCAATTTCAAGCGAAATCCGGGTCCCGTACATAATCCGGGCTAATAAGTCCCGGCCCAAATAGTCGGTCCCTAAGATATAGTGCACGTCCTTACCGGCCCCAGCCTGAGCGTAGGCGTCAACGTCTTGACCAGACTGTTTAATGTGGCCGTTAAAACCGGGCAAGTTAACACCCGGAATCTTCGGTGGCAAGTTCGCGTACCGCGGTGCTTGCTCGTTGGGGTTTTGGTGATAGATCGCCCGGCCCCCAAAGGCCATTAAGAAGAGCAGAACTAAAATAATAAAACTCGTAAACGCGGTCTTATTAGATTTCAGTCGCCGCCAAACGTCTTGGCCGAAAGTTAGCGAGGGCGCCGCAATGTGTTCATTGTCGGGACCCGCTTGCTTATCTAACGGCGCAAAGTCGCCTGGCTGAATTTGATATTCTTTTGGATTATCTGCCATTAGCTAGTCCCCATTTCCAGATAAACGAATCCGCGGATCAATAATTCCGTAGATAATGTCGGTCAATAAGAGTAGTACACATAGAAGTGCCGAATAGAAAATCGTCACACCCATGATGGTTGGGTAGTCGTTGACAAGGATCGATTTAACAAATTGTTCCCCAATCCCGGGTACCGAGAAAATGTTTTCAACAACCATTGACCCGGTCATCAACGCGGCGGCCAGCGGTCCAATCAAGGTGACCATCGGAATTAGGCTATTCCGCAACGCGTGGTGATAAACAATCCCAAACTTGGATAAGCCCTTCGCCCGGGCGAGTTCAATGTAATCGGAACTCAGCACGTCAACCATGTCGGTCCGAATAAACCGGGCCGTTTCGGCCAGCGGACTGGCTGCCAACGCCAAGGTTGGTAAAATCGTGTAGAGGAATCCTTGCCAGCCAGCAACTGGGAACCAGCCCGTTTTCAGTCCTAAGTAGAACTGTAACAGGATGGCTAACACGAAACTTGGAACCGCAATCCCGAGAATCGAAATGATCGTGGCAATTCGGTCAGCCCAGGTATCCTTACGAATGGCCCCAACGGCCCCGAGGATAATCCCGAAGACAACCCCGATAACCATCGCTTGGCCCCCTAATTGCATTGATGGGCCCATCCGGCTCCCAATCAAGTAACTAACGGCTTGGTCGGAGAATTGGAAGGATAGCCCGAGGCTCCCCTTAAAAATCCCACCAATGTAAATGAAGTATTGCATCCAGACGGGCTTGTCTAACCCGTACTGGGCAAGAATGGCGGCCTTTTCACTTGGCGTCAACTTCGCTTCGTTTTGAAGTGGCGTCCCTGGCATTAATTTCATTAGGAAGAAGGTGGCGGTAGCCACAATGAATAATGTCAGAATCAAGTAAAATATCCGCTTTAGGAGATATTTTCTCATTAGAATTCCTCACATTCTATTAAATTCGCCTTAAAAAATAATGACATCTCATTATAAAACAAAATGGTAAGGATTAACAATGTGTCAATCCTTACCCCTTTGTTTCACATTCGTTCAGTTGAAGCACACACATTAAACGTTATTTTACGGACATGTATTTCAAGTTGTAGTTCGTACCCGCAGTATTCCAGATGATCCCTTTCAGGCTCGTTCTAGTGAGGTGAGCTTCAGATTTTTGATAAATCGGGATGACACCTTCGTCGTTCATCAATTGCTTTTCAGCGTTAACCATATCAGTCCAACGAGCATTCTTATTATTAGCGTCGGCCCCTTCAGCCTTCTTAATCAATTCGTCATATTCCGCACTATCATACTTACCATTGTTGTATGAGTTATCCGAAGTAAATAATGACAAGAAGGAAATTGGATCAGTAAAGTCAGCATTCCAAGCAGAAATTACAGTATCAAAGTTCCCATTTTGTGACCGTGAAAGACGGGTCTTAAATGGCACGTTTTGGTTCGTAACTTTGAGGCCTGGTAATTTTTCCCATGCCCCTTGAACGAATTCGGTAGACTTCTTAGCACCTTCCGTATCATCAGAGAGCAACTTGATGTTCAATGAAGTTTCACCGATTTCTTTCATACCTTCTTTGAACAATTGCTTAGCCTTAGTTTGATCGTATTTAACTGCTTCAGGTACCGCAGCATCCGCTGTAAAGTCAGCCCCAGTTTCTGGGTTCTTTGCTAAGTTGTGAGAAACGTAGCCCTTGGAAACGGTTGAGCCATCACCAAGCGTACTCTTAACGTATTGTTGCCGGTTAATAGCGTATGATAATGCTTGGCGAATCTTCTTGTTCTTAAAGGCTTTGGCAAGCTTAGCATCCTTATCCGCACGGTTGAATTCAACGTAGAACGTTGAAGCAGTTTGGCGAACTTTGTAGTTCTTATTAGTCTTGTAGTTCTTAACTTGTTGACTTGAAAGAACGGTATCATCGATCTTACCAGAGTTAAATAAGTTTAACCCAGTTGAGTTATCCTTAACAACTTGGTAATTGATGGTATCCATCTTAACGGCTTTCTTATCCCAATAGTCGTTGTTCTTAGTTAATTTCCAAGATAAGTTCGTCCCGGTCCAGCCAGACATCTTGTATGGTCCGTTATAAACCATTGCCTTACTCGTTGTCCCGTACTTAGAACCGTAATTTTTCGCAACCTTTTCGTTTTGTGGGAAGAAGTTAACAAAGCCCATCAACTTATCAAAGTAAGCAATTGGCTTTTCCAAGGTAACAACTAACTTGTAGTCACCATCGGCCTTGATTCCTAAACTAGAAACGGGCTTTTTGCCATCAACGATTTGATCAGCATTTTCGATTCCTGAATATAAGTATGCGTATTGTGACGCAGTCTTTGGATTAACGGTTCGTTGCCAACCATAAACGAAATCTTTGGCCGTAACTTTATCCCCGTTACTCCACTTTGCATTCTTACGTAAAGTGAATGTATATGTTTTACCACCATTCGTGACCTTCGTGTCCTTAGCAATCCCCGGTTTAATGGACCCGTTCTTGCCAATTCGGTATAGCCCTTCGTTGGTGTTATTTAACATGTTAGAACTCCAAACATCGGTCGACTTTGATAAGTCCATCGTTGGCAGTTCAGCTTGCGCGGCCATGGTTGCCGTATTTTTAGAACTTGAAGATGACGATGAATTTTTCGATCCACAAGCAGCTAAGAATAGCAACGAAGCACCGGCGACCGCGGTAACTTTTGCAGCTGTTTTCAAATTCATAAAGACCCAACCCCTCTAACTTTTTTAGTTTGTGTGTGCTTTTCCCTCGAAAAGTTAAAGCTATTGTATATTATAAATAAATTAAAATCAATCCTAAATTCTAATTTTTATCATGAAATCATCATAATTGAGTTTATTAATCAACTTAAAAAGGCAAATTATAGATTTTATCATTGCCAAAGAACGGCTTGATAACAGTGTTTGTAGACATGACATTCAAATGAAAGCGGTCACAATA
This sequence comes from Lactiplantibacillus modestisalitolerans, assembly GCF_005405425.1. Taxonomy (GTDB): domain Bacteria; phylum Bacillota; class Bacilli; order Lactobacillales; family Lactobacillaceae; genus Lactiplantibacillus; species Lactiplantibacillus modestisalitolerans. The sequence goes on from NZ_BJEA01000001.1 coordinate 22,678, forward strand.
ACCGCTGGTTCATTTTCTTAATAAATAATTCAAATTATCGTTTTTCACTCATAAAAACGGTTATTTTTGGTTAGTTAAAACAGCTAAAACGCAACAAAAAAAACGCTGAATCACTTTTTTTCAGCGTTTTCTTATTAATTAATAGTTTAACGACCTAAATAACCGATGATTGACGCAATCACTAAGATAATTAGCACGATTGTGGTAATCCAAACGTACAGGTGGTCGCGTTCCAACGCAAAGGCATAAATTGAAACCACGACTCGTAACGTCGGCGTTAAAATCAAGAGAAAGAGTCCCAGCATCATCACCGCGTACGGCTTAAGGGCCAGAACACCTTGCATGATGGTTCCAAAACCGTGCGGCTCCACGCCGTTTGGATAGCCCCCGGTCCCCTGAATCAACATTAAAATAATTCCCAGTGCGATCACAATGGCGGAAACGACCACCCCGATTCGGAGAATCCGACCAATCATGAGTTCGACTTCGTGCATTTCTTCTGCTTTAACTGGTTGTTTGCGCATTAGATCATCACCCCAAATCCTTTAAGAATCATTTGCAAGCCGAGGTAGAACATAATCGGCACAAAAATCATCCGGATAAAACGTGGCTTGAGGTGTTGCATGATCCGGGTCCCAATCAACGCGCCAATTAAAATCCCAATTGCGAGTGGCGCGGCAATGCCAGCCTTGATCGAGCCGTTAAAGAAGTAGACCATCGCACTGGCGGCGGCAGTGACCCCCATCATCAAGTTCGAAGTGGCCGAAGACGGTTTAAGCGGCATGTGCATAATGGTATCCATGGCGAGGACTTTAAACGCCCCACTCCCGATTCCGAGTAACCCACTCGCGAGACCGGCGCCAAACATCATCGTAAAGCCGCCGGGCACGTTTTGGACCTGGTAATCGACCTGCTTTGCGAGCGCCTTATCGTAATACGTCCCGTTTAAATTCAGCTTAGTTGCAATCCGGTCGGCCTGGGCGGCTTGGTTCTCGCCGTTTTTATCCATCAATTTGCGGATCATATTGTAAGTGGTAAAAATTAATAACGCGCCAAACAGGAAAAATAGGAAGGTCGCGTTGAACAACCCAGTTAAAACGGCCCCGAGAACCGCACCCACCGTCGTCGCGATTTCCAAGAACATTGCGACCCGTAAATTGAGCATGTCATCCTTCAAATAGGCAATCGTCGACCCCGAACTGGTCGCAATCACCGCAATAATGCTCGCACCAATCGCGTACTTGATATCGAGTCCGAGCCCCAGCGTGAGCACCGGTGTAATGATCATGCCACCACCAATTCCCAAAATTGCGCCAAACACCCCGGCGAGCGCCCCGACGCCAAGCATTAATAATAATGAATATATCACGTTTTTCACCCTACCTTTTTCAATTCAATAGTTAGTGTACCATTTAATTGAAGCGGGTTCGAATGATAGCGAACCACGGGGCTAATCCTTACAGTCCCAAGCCCTTAGCACTGATTAGCCACCGGACCTGGATAACCGACCTTTTCCAGTTGTAACCGAAACCATCCGCTCCATTCCGGCATTTAAGTGTCACGCGGTATCTAATTTTTAGATACCTCAATTAAAAAATTAGTCTACCAACGCTGGAAAGGCCGCGATAAAGCTCGCCACGAGTGGCGTGGTCGCCGCAGTGGGCGTGGCGACTAACGCCAGCTGGGTCGTAAACTGCCGGTCAGCCAGCGACCGGACCCAGACGTCCGGCCCCGCATAACTCGTCGCCAGCCCCCGCGGAACTAACGCCACGCCGACGCCTTGATTAGCCCAATGAACGGCCGTACGGGCGTCATCGCAGGTCAGGACGTAGTTGGGCGTCAGCCCCTGCTGATTGAACGCGACGTGAAACAAGGCGTCAAAGCGCCGGTATTTAATTAACGGAAGTGGGGTTAAATCCGTTAACCGCAACTGCCGGCGGTGTTCAAACTGCGCGTAAGTCGTCGGTAGCACGGCCGCCATTCGTTCCTTGGCAAAGTAATGGCAAGTCAACCCGTGGGCGTTAAACGGCGTCCGCACGACCGCAACGTCTAGTAACCGCCGGTGCAACGCGTCCAGCAACTCATACGTGTTGCCCTCGCGAACCGCCAACCGCACATCTGCATGTTGTTTCAGCCAGCGTTGCAAGGGCGCGGTTGGAATGACCCCCGCGGACGACGACACCGTCCCCAAATTCAGCGTCCCCGTTACCCCGTTGGCTAGCGCGCGAACCTTATCCTCAGCGGTCGTTGCCAGGGCAGTCAGTTGTTCCGCGTAACCAACGAGCAGCTTCCCCGCCGCCGTTAACGTTACCCCCTGGGGTCGGCGGTTAAACAGCGTCACCCCGAGTTCTTTTTCCAACTGCTTGATTTGATAACTGAGTGGCGGTTGCGCCACGTGAAGCTGGCGGGCGGCTGCCGTCATTTGGCCGGCCGCCGCCACCGCTAAAAAGTACCGTAATTGTTTCAATTCCATCTTGATCAGCCCCCTATTCAATTTTAGTATAGCGGTTTGGCGAAAAGTTTGGTGACATTTGATTAAAGCCGTGCCGGAAACGCCCGGAATGCGTTATACTAAGGATAATTAATTATTTAATGAAAGGAGTGGTCCCGTGTCCTTCTTCGACCGTCTCAAATCGATGCTCCAAGGGCTCAACACTGCCGATGCGACTAGCGACCATCCGCATGCGAACCCCATTCAAGGGACCGAAACGCCCACTGACCTAGCCGTCAACCAAACCGACGCGCTGCTGATCGTGCACCACCTTGATACCGCGGGCAACGAACTCCAAGCCCCCGACATGATTGCCGGGACCGTTGGCGACGAGATTCACTTACCAGCTGTGACCATTGCCGGCTACCACCTCGTGCACATTGACGGGTTAACGCGCTGGTTTACGACGCCGCAAGCCCGGATCACGCTGACTTATGAACGTCAAGCTGGTCAGCCCATCTGGGTTTACGCCTATGATATTGATCAACGTCAACTAATTGGTCGGCCCACGATGTACCGTGGACCGCTCGGGCAGGCCTACAAGGTAGTCGCCCCCACCGTCGCCGGTTTCAAGCTTCTCCGCTCCGTCGGCGACCTTACTGGTGAATACACCACGACCGCCAAAACGGTGCTTTTTTTCTATCGCAATCAAAGTTGGCAAAAAACGGATCTCAGTACCGGCTACGTCCAAATTAGCCACGTCACCCCGGTTTATCCGTATCCGGGCGCCACAACCACTAATTATTTGACTAAGTTACAACCGGGAAGCACCTATAAGACCTACATGCGCGTTCAACTCGTTGATAATACGACTTGGTACGCCATTGGCGACGACCAGTGGATTGCGGAAGCCAACCTCCAGTTGACTACCGGCATCGTCGGGCAACTACACCTGCCCGCCGGTTACCGCGTGCAGAACCACCGCCAAGTCCGACAAACCGGCGACGTAAGTTTCGTTCCGGGCAAACAAGTTCACACCTATATTGAACCGTACGGCCGCTACCTAACGACCGTTACCCACGGCGAAACGGTCAACCTGATTGAACGACTCGCCGACGACAACGGGGTCGTTTGGTACCGGGTCCAAGACCGCGGCTACTTGCCAGGGCGGTACCTCACCAATTTAAACCCACCGTACTGTTAAAAACTGAACACCAAAAGCTCGAATGACGCTCACGACAACGCCATTCGAGCTTTTAATTTAGGCTCCGTTTGAACCGGTGTTGGCCTGACCCAAAATAAGTAGGCAAGGAGGTCGCACCTAATTTAACGGACCGTTTTAGCAGGAACCATCCGCATCAATTCCACTCCGCGACTCGTCAATAAAAAGCCGTCCGGCGAGTGGTGCATGAAGACGAGCCCTTCAAATTCACGCCCGTCCGCATAGTTACTTTCACCAATCTCCTTAGTGGTCAAATGACCGAGCTGACTAACCGGCACCGAAGTAATGCTGCCATCCGATACTAAATACAGGCGGTTACGGGTCGGGCTATAGCCCATTGACTGGGCGTAATACCCCGGTTGAAACGCTAACCCCTGGTTAAGCTGTTCGAACTGAACACCCGCGGTCGAAATCGTGCCGCAGTACAACCGGACCGTTCCGGCCGGGGCTTGCGCCGTGGCGCCCTGCTGGTGCGTCCAGAAATAGGCGCGCCCCTGCCGGTCAAAGGTCAAGACGATGCCCATCTTAACGCCGCTACCGAGTCGAAACTGAACGGAGGCGTTCGGCGTTAGCGTTTCGGGGTCCAAGCGTTCAACCGTACTTGTGCGACGATCACCATCCTGAATAAACCACAGTTGGTTGTTCGCCGGGTTCAGGTTAAGGGACTGGGCATGACCGGAATTGAACTTGGGTCCCACCTTAATGCAAGCAAGCACTTCGCGGTCTAGCGCGGTTAGGCGGTGTTCACGTTGGTGGGCAGCCGCTAGTCGTAACAAGGCCATTTTTCCAGGCGTCCCCGCACCTAATTGCATCAACCGTTGCCAGTCATAGCGGACGACCCAGCCCGTTTGGGTCCCATTACCCGCTTGCTGACTATCGACATACAGCACGTATAAATAGCGGTCATCCGCTGAAAAGGTCGCGCTTTGCGGGTCATTGAGTCCGCGACCATCCAAACTCATCGGTAAGTAACAGGCCGTCTTAAACGCATCCTGATCCAAGTACCCCGATTGACGCCGGACCACGTCCGGCTGCGTTTGAAAGCCCCCCGTGCGCAAGTAGGCCGCTGTATCCCGAAATTGTTGCTTTTTAGTCGTATAGCGCCCATTACCGACCAACGGTACAATTTTGAACTGATCAGCCCGGGGCGGAATTAATGCCGGTTGTTGCTGCACAATCCGTTGGAAAGCCGTTCCTGACTGCGCCGACTGATCGGCAGGCTTCGTTTTGACCGCCGGTTGAACTGAACGGTGCGGTCGGATTACTGACGGCCGCTTCGACTGGGCTGGCCGTGACCGGCGCGTAGTGGTTGCCGGGTGCCGCGTTAATACTGACCGCGCCACCCTTGACCGCGCCTTCTGACTAGTTACTTGCCGCCTTTTAGGTTGTGACTGCTTAGTCGTAGCACTAGTCTCCTTTTCAGTCGTTGCGTGGCTACTTTCGGTTCGCGTTCGGGTCACCTTCGCCCGGCTTGTCTTCGTCTGTTCAGTTTGATCACTGATCCGCAATGCTTCAGTTCGTGAGATTGGCACTGATGAGCGCCGGGGTGCGACCACCGGCCGTTGGCGCACCTGCTTTACCTTTGACTGTGATTGGTCCTGCGTCCGCACCGATACCGCGTGCACCCGGGCGGCCGGAACCCAGCCCGTCAAGCCGGTCTGAAGATTGCGAACATGCACATAGCTTGTCACCCGGGCGGCTTGGGTGACCGTCATCTGACCAATCCGCACCCAGCGCGTCTTCGCACTGACCACTACCGGGCGCTGGGCTTGAACCCGGAGATGGGTTGCGCGACCACTTAGTTGATACAACCGTACCGGTTGACCACTCACCCGGCACTCCTGCTGACTCGCCGTCACCGGCGCCACTACTCCAATTAACCCCAAACTCACACAACCACCAATTAGTAACTGCCATCCCCATTGGTGTCTTCGCATGCCAATCCCCCCAAATTTAAAAGTTCATCGGCCATTTTAGCCCGTTCAGCAACCTGGTAACGGTTCAAAACCCCTGCTTATCAGCTAAAAAACGCGAAAAAAAAGCCCGTCCAGTTTGAAAACTGAACGGACAGTTCAAATTCATTTTAACGTTAACCAATGAGCGCAGTCATCACGCTACCGGCAACGATCAGGACTAAGCCCACGAGCGTCCAGCGGAGTTCCCGGTGCGACTTGTGTTCGTGCAGAATCAACATTCCACCTAACGTGGAGATCACCACGCTCAACTGGGTAATCACGTAAGCGGTCGCCACCCCGTTAGCCTTCGCCGAGAAAATGTACGCCAACGCCGAAGCCCCAAAGATTGCGCCTACGAGCATATTTTTCCAGCTCGTTGCGTCCTTAAACGCGGTTCCGTGACTGGCAACCAACGCGTACACCACCGCCGCCAAACACATCCCCAACATTTGCGGGAAAAAGATGGCTACACCGGACGCGTCGACCGCCTTCGGTAACGCACTATAAATCCAGTACCCAACCGTCGTCGGCAACAGCACCGTCAGCCCGCTCGCCAGACTCGCACGGCGGTCCGAACTATCGGTGATTGCCGTCATAGCCACCCCGATAATCATCAAAACGATGGCCGCAAATCCAATCAGCTTAGCGGTCGCGCCGCCCCACTCACCAAAAATCAGCACGCCAATCACGGACGTCCCAACCAACTGCACACCGGTCGAAATCGGCATGGTCGTGCTGACGCCCATCTTCGCGTAACCCGTGTATTGACCAATTTGACCAAGCACCCAAAACGCACCCGACAGCGCACTCAGCAAGAAGGTCCAGCCATCAACGCTCGGTCGAAACAGTAACTGAACGACTAAACCAACCACCAGCGCACCCATCCCGGTTCCGAGGGTCTGGTTAACCGGCTTACCACCAATCTTGGAAATAATGAGCGGATTCAATCCCCAACCAAGTGCGGGAATCAACGCAATTAAGATATTCAAAAAAATGCCTCCCAAATCAATTCACGGCCCGTTTCCCTCACTCGGTTGGGCCAAACAGTACTTCTAGTTTAACACGTTCGTTCTTCAATATTAACTCGAGCAACACGTAAATTTGAAAACGGCACCAAGCGGGTGGGACCAACACCATCCTCATTGAGCCACCGTTAAAGGGGAAAGCCGCCACACCGGCGACTTTCCCCTTTTAATAGTTGATTAGATTTGTGAAATGCGGTCGTTGGCATTCGCTTGGCTGCGTTATGGCCGAAACGTGCTCGGGCCAACCCGTTTGGACTTCACACTCTGGTTTGAAACGTGTTCGGGCCGACTGGCATCTGCGCTTGCTACGCTAAGTCGCCATCGCATAACCCGCGATAATGGCTTAGCTAGGCAATGCCCCTTTCCTGCCTTATAGCCGAAACGTGTTCGGGCCGACTGGTATTTGCGCTTGCTACGCTAAGCCGCCATCGCATAACCCGCGATAACAACTTAGCTAGGCAATGCTCAATACCAACCCGCCGGCCCTCACACTCTTACAACTTCGCCGTCAACTTCACGTCTGGATACTTATCCGCAAACCAGCGCTCCGCAAACGCGTTCTCAAACAAGAACAACGGCTTGCCCGCCCGGTCCTTGACCAATAAGTTCCGCGAACTCGACATCTTTTCATCCAACTGCTCCGGATCAATCCAGCGCGCCGTCTTATTCCCCATCGGCTCCATCACAACCTCCGAGTTATACTCGTTTTGCATCCGGAACTTGAACACTTCAAACTGCAACTGCCCAACCGCACCAAGGATGTAATCCCCAGTCGAATAAGACGTATACAGCTGAACCGCCCCTTCCTGAACCAACTGCTCGATTCCCTTGTGGAAGGACTTCTGCTTCATCACGTTCTTCGCCGTTACCCGCATGAACAGCTCCGGCGTAAATTGTGGTAACTTTTCGAACTGAACAGCGTGTTTACCCGTATAAATCGTGTCGCCAATTTGGAAATTCCCGGTATCATACAGTCCGACGATGTCGCCGGCCACCGCCGTCTCGACCGTTTCACGGGTATCGGCCATGAACTGCGTCGAGTTGTTTAGGCGCATCTTCTTGCCCGTTCGTTGCAGAACCACGTCCATTCCCCGGTCAAACTCCCCGGAACAAATACGCACAAACGCAATCCGGTCACGGTGGTTCGGGTTCATGTTCGCTTGAATCTTGAACACGAAGCCGGAGAACTGTTCATCAGTCGGCTGAACGACTTGGTCGTCACGGGTTTGATGCGTTGACGGCTTCGGCGCGTATTTCAAGTACGTCTTCAGGAACGTTTCCACCCCAAAGTTAGTCAGCGCCGAACCGAAGAAGACCGGCGTCATTTCTCCAGCCGCAACCTTATCCTCGTCGAAAGCGTTTCCGGCCTCTTCAATTAATTCCATGTCATCTAAGGTATCCCGGTAAATACTGTCCTTAGTCAGTTCCACGCTTGGGTCCAGCTTGCCATCCTGGTCAAGCGGCAAGAAGGTCTCACCGTGGGCCTCGTTATGGTACAACTCCACGCGGTGGTTGTAGCGGTCGTACAAGCCCTTGAGGCCCTTCCCCATCCCGATTGGCCAGTTCATTGGGTAAGTTTCGATGCCGAGGACTTCTTCAACTTCGTTCAGTAAGTCGAGCGGTTCGCGGCCATCGCGGTCCAACTTGTTCATAAAGGTGAAAATCGGAATACCGCGCATTTTACAAATTTGGAATAATTTCTTCGTTTGCGGTTCGATCCCCTTGGCGGAGTCAATTACCATCACGGCCGAATCGACCGCCATTAGCGTCCGGTACGTATCTTCTGAGAAGTCTTCGTGCCCCGGGGTGTCCAAAATGTTGATCCGTTTGCCATCGTAGTCAAATTGCATCACCGAACTGGTAACGGAAATTCCTCGCTTCTTTTCGATTTCCATCCAGTCAGACTTTGCAAAGTTACCGCTCTTACGGGCTTTAACGGTCCCAGCCTGCCGCACAACGCCCCCAAATAGGAGCATTTGTTCAGTAATCGTCGTTTTCCCGGCATCCGGGTGAGAAATAATCGCAAAGGTGCGCCGGGTATCCACCGCGGCCGCAAGTTCTTTTGTATTCATTAATAAATCCTTTCATGCAAACATTAATATAAACGTAATCATCGGCGACGTTCGAGCGTCGCCACCATAAAACCATAGCCTTACATATTTTACTGATTTTTGCGCAAAAAAGCTAGTCTTGCCGGTTACGGATTCGCATTGGGGGGAAAAAGGCGCTTAACCGCCACCCCGTCGTTTCCGGTAACTCACTTAACAATACCGGCCTACCAATGATTGCGGGGTGTTTGCCGGCGAAACCCAAACCGCAAACCCACAGTCCGGCCGCCAACGCGGTACACTAGCGCCGTAGCTGGTGGGTCGACCGTGCCACGCGGAGCCGCCACCAACTGCGGTTGAACTGGTTGCGGTTGAAACTTTTTGACCCGGCAATGGTTAGCGAATTAAATTACGTTGAAAAGTTTTTACATAAAATCGGTTGACATTTGTAAATAATTTTACGATAATGAAAACGAATACAAAAGCAAAGAGGGTTTTTCACATGAAAATCGGATTAATTGGTTTAGGAAAAATGGGCTTGAACCTCGCGTTAAACATGCAGGCCCACGAGCAAGTCGCCGTCGGTCTCGATTTAAAGTCCGCCAACTTAGCAGCGGCACGCCAACACGGCTTAGCCACCGCCACGGACTTAGACGATCTGCTCGCCCAACTGCCCGCACCTAAGATCGTGTGGGTCATGGTCCCTGCTGGCAAGGCCACGACGGCGGTGATCCAGCAACTGACTGCCAAGCTCAGCGCCGGCGACATCGTGATTGACGGCGGCAACTCCTACTATCAAGATAGTATTCAGCACGCTAAACAGCTTGCCGAACACCAGATCCACTTCCTCGACGTGGGCACGTCCGGTGGTCAGGCCGGCGCCCGTCAAGATGGCAACTTCATGATTGGCGGCGACAAAGCCACCTTCAAACAAGTTGAACCGCTTTTCAAGGCGATTGCCGCTAAGGACGGCTACCTATATACCGGCCCCGCCGGCAGCGGGCACTTCCTCAAGATGGTCCACAACGGGATTGAATACGGCATGATGGCCGCCATCGGTGAAGGCTTTGACGTCCTACAAAATAGCCCGTATCATTACGATAACGCGGCGGTCGCCAAAGTTTGGAATAACGGCTCGGTCATCCGTAGCTGGCTAATGGAACTCGCCGAAAACGCGTTCGACGCGGACGGCAACCTCGACCAGATCAAGGGCACGATGCACTCCTCCGGTGAAGGACGCTGGACGCTCGATACCGCGCTCGACCAGCACGTCGCCACGCCGGTCATCGCAATGGCCTTAATGGAACGCTACCGGTCGCTGAGTGACGACACCTTTACGGGTAAAGTCGTTGCGGCCCTACGCAACCAGTTTGGCGGCCACGCCGTGGATCACGAATAGGAGGCACTTTTTTAATGACAACTTATATGATTGGGACCGACCTCGGCACCACCAGCACGAAGTCGGTGCTTTACGATCAATTCGGACGGGTGGTGGCGAGCGCTAACGTCGGCTACCCGCTCTACCATGACCAGCCGGACATGGCCGAAGAGGACCCGGCCGAAATTTGGGCCGCGGTCGTGAAAACGATCCAAACCGTTAGTCAGTCAGTCGATACCCAGCAGATTGCCGGTATCAGCTTCTCGGCGGCAATGCACAGCGTCATTTTACTGGATGAAAACCGCCAACCGCTAACCCGGGTCATCACCTGGGCCGACAACCGGGCCGCCGCCGTGGCCGCCAAGCTCAAACGCGAGCCGCTAGGACAACAACTCTACGAAGCCACCGGTACGCCGATTCACCCGATGAGTCCGCTGGTCAAGTTACACTGGCTCAAGCGCGCCCAGCCGGAAACCTTCGCGGCCGCCCGCTACGTCGTCGGCATTAAAGATTACATCATCGAACGCCTCAGCGGCCAACTGCAAACCGACTATTCAATGGCCAACGCGACCGGGCTGTTTAACCTGCACACCAAAACATGGGAACCCCGGGCCCTCGCCTTTGCCGGTGTCACTGAACAACAATTGCCACCACTGGTCGACACGAACGCCGTTATTGACGGCTTAACGCCCGCGGTGGCCGCGCACCTCGGCCTCCCCGCTGGCGTCAAGCTCATCATGGGCGCTAGTGACGGCGCGCTTTCAAACCTCGGCGTCGGTGCCGACCAACCCGGAATCGCCGCCATCACCATCGGGACTTCCGGCGCGGTCCGGGTCATGACCGACCGCCCCTACCTCGATCCTAATGGCCGACTGTTCTGTTACTACGTGACCGCCAACCACTGGATCGTCGGTGGCCCGATCAACAACGGCGGCCAGGTCTTCCGCTGGGTCCGAGACCAACTCTACCCAACCGAAAGTGCTGCGGCTAAGGCCGCTAAGCGCGACCCCTACGACGACTTGACGGCCCTCGCCGCCCAAGTCCCCGCCGGCGCCCACGGGTTGCTCTTTCACCCGTACCTCAGCGGTGAACGGGCGCCCCTCTGGAACGCCGACGCCCGCGGGTCGATGCTCGGCATCACCCCGACGACCACCCGTGCCGACATGGCCCGGGCGGTCCTCGAAGGCATTAGCATGAACCTGAATACGGTGCTAACGCTGACGAAGAACGCCGAACCGGTGCACGCCGTCCGGGCGACCGGCGGCTTCGCCCGTTCAGCGTTCTGGTGCCAGCTGCTGGCCGATGTGTTGGGGCAGCCGCTGACTATTCCGGTCAGCTTTGAGAGTTCCTGCTTGGCGGCAGCGGTGCTCGGCTTTCAAGCCCTCGGAATCGTCACGAACTTGGACGTCATCCACCAAATGATTGGGACCACCCACACGTACCAACCACAAGCGCACAACCAAGCGCGCTACCAACAACTCCAAGCAACCTTCGACCACATCACCGCCACCTTGACGCCCCTATACGCCGAGCTAGCGGCGCTGACCCGGTCGGAAAAGTAACACCGCACCACCCAGCACCAATCAGTTAGGAGGGGATTGCACATGCCGTTCATCGTGCTTACTTTGGGGATTTTATTACTACTATTATTAATCATTAAATTCAAACTAAATACGTACATCGCACTTATCGTGACCGCGGTGGTCGTGGGGATTGGCCTCGGCATGCCGCTCAACAAAATCGCGACCAGTATTCAAACTGGCATCGGTAGCCAACTCGGTGAGTTAGCACTCGTCTTCGGCTTCGGCGCGATGCTCGGGCGGTTAGTCGCCGACGCCGGGGGCGCCTACACGATTTCAACCACCCTGATCGATATTTTTGGTCGTAAGCGCCTTCAAATTGCCATCGTGATTGCCTCATTCATCATCGGTATCGCGCTGTTCTTCGAAGTCGGCATCGTCCTACTCGTGCCAATCGTCTTCGCCATCGCGATTGAAGCCCAAGTCCCGGTCCTGTACCTCGGAATTCCAATGGGCGCGGCCCTTTCCGTCACCCACGGCTTTCTGCCACCGCACCCGGCACCCACCGCGATTGCCACGATTCTCAACGCCAACGTCGGCCGGGTCCTACTATTCGGCATCATCATTGCCATCCCGACCGTCTACATCGCCGGCCCGCTTTTTTCTCGCTGGGCTAAACGAATCGTACCGGCCGCCTTTACTGCCAAACCCAAGCTACCGACCACCGGCGCCAAGCGCCAATTCAAGGTTTCAGAGGCGCCCGGCTTCGGCCTCAGCGTCCTGACCGCGCTCTTTCCAGTGATTCTCATGACGATCACCACCATTTACGAGCTGGTCATCAACCACGGCCACACGCCCAAAAACCCGTCACTACTCGATCAGATCATCAGCCTGATCGGCGCGCCGGGCATTGCCATGTTAATTTCACTATTATTCGCATTGTGGTCGATGGGGATTCACCAACACAAAACCGCTGACGCGATAAAAAACACCCTCGAAAACGCGACCAAATCAATCGCGATGCTCCTGCTGATCATTGGCGGTGGGGGCGCCTTCAAGGAAATTTTAATCGACGGTGGTGTTGGCAAGGCGGTCGCCGACCTCTTTAGCGGTAGCAGTATTTCACCACTCCTACTCGGCTGGCTGGTCGCGGTCATCCTGCGGGTCTCCTTGGGCTCCGCAACGGTTGCGGCCCTAACCGCCGCCGGGCTCGTCGCCCCCCTGATGGCCCAAGCCGGAATTGACCCGGCCCTGATGGTCATCGCGGTCGGCTCCGGGAGCGTTGCCGCGTCGCACGTCAACGACGCCGGCTTTTGGATGTTCCGCGAATACTTCGGCTTAACGGTCAAGCAAACACTCTTAACGTGGACCGTGTTGGAAACCTTGATTGCCGTTTGCGGTTTGGCGGGGGTACTCGTGTTGAACGCGTTTTTCCATTAAATTCATATAAAAGCAGGCCTAATATTACGTTATAGCGACGTAACATTAGGCCTGCTTTTCTTCTCAATTTCTATTTGGCATTAACTTGCATACCAAGATCGTGCTTAATTTTTGTGGATGAAATCCCCTCAGTACGTGGCAAGTAAATAACTTCGCAATAATCTTTAAGAAAATCAAATTTACCTTTCCAATCATCGCCCATGACAAAAATATCAATATCATTATCAACAACATCACTAATTTTCTGATCCCAATTCTTTTCCGGAATCACTTCATCAACGTATTTAACTGCTTCTAAAATATACTTACGATCTGCGTAGGGGGTATAAGCCTTTTTCCCCTTTAAAGCGTTAAACTCATCCGTAGAAACACAAACCGTCAAATGATCGCCGAGCGCCTTCGCGCGTTTTAACAACCGAATATGTCCCTTATGCAATAAATCAAATGTCCCGTATGTAATAACTTTTTTCAAAATGGATCCCCCTGCGACCTGAAGTCAATATGTTTCTGTCCATTATAGCATATTAATTTATTTATTAACGTGTCACTTTTAAAAAGCCCTTCATAAATTCTTTGATGTACTGTACTTATGGAATAAGAATGCTACGCAATTAACGTCCCACATTATCAAGTAGTACTCCCCTAATTGCCCCCAGACGCTATCCTGATAAAGAACTCATACAACGGCAGAATAATTTTTTTACACCTCGTACAACATTTTATAAATTCGATCGCACGAGCTAGCAAAAAGTAGCCAAAAAACAAGCCCCAAATCCAATTACACATCGGACTTGAGACTTATTTAAAGCATTCACTTTTTCTTCTTAGTTTCCGTCGGCTTAGTCGCCTTCGCCGGTTGCGGTTGATACACGGTCGTCTGCATCCGCAGCTCCTCCGCGTTCCGCAATTCAATCATATTATACAGATAGATGACGACCGTTCGCACGACCGCGTAAAACGGAATTGCCAAAATCATCCCGAGGATGCCGGCAATGTTCCCCGCCGCCAACAATAAAATAATGATGGTCAGCGGGTGAATTTTTAACGTGCGCCCAATGATGTTGGGATAGATCAAGTTCCCGTCGACCTGTTGTACGATGACGACCACGATCACTACGTAGACCACCTGAATGGGTGACTGCGTAAACGCCACGATCAGCGCCGGCGCAATCCCAATGTAGGGGCCGAGGTACGGAATGATGTTTGCCAGTCCCGCAATCACCGCTAACAATAAGCCGTACGGTTGCGAGATCAGCATGTAACCAATCGCGGTACACGTCCCAACAAACAGGCACTCAATGACTTGCCCGCCGATATAACTTGAAATGGTATCCCCCATCTTTTGTAGCAGCCCAATCATTTCAGGCCGTTGCCGCTTAGGTAAGAAGCGACTAATGGCTGGAATAAATTTATCACTGTCTTTTAACATGTAGAACAGGACGACCGGAATCGTGATTGCCATGATGGTGACACTGGTAATCGTGGAAATAACGGTCACGATGCTACTAGATAGCGACGACAAAAAGTTCTGGGCGTACTTACTCAACTCACCGTTGAACTGGTTGACGTAACTATTAATATCAACTTTCTGAAGTACGCTACTATTGTTAATCATCTTAGTGGCCGCCTTTTGGATCTCGTTGGCTAGCGTTGGCAAACTCGAAATCAGCTGACTCACCTGGGTAATCAACCGGGGAATCAGGGACATTGCGCCCCAAGCCAATACCGCTAACAGTAACAGAAAGACGATAGCGACCGCTCCCGTTCGTGAAATCCGAAACCGCTTATAATGTACGCGGGTCAGGAGTTTCACCAAAGGGTTCAGCATGTAAAATAAGAAACCAGAAATGACAATTGGCATGAACACAACGCTTAGGAAGGTGCCAATCGGTTGAAACAGAAAACCAATGTTGGTGCAGACCCAAATTAGGGTCGCGACGATCAATAATTCCAATGACCAAAAAATTAACGCGGAATTTTTCAAGCGCTTAAACACGTGCGCGCCCTCCCCTCTCGCTTTTCAAGAATGCATCAATTATACCCTATTTCCGATTTGACGAATACGATTTCAACGTTTTCGCTAAAAACCATTTAAAAATTATGAGAATAATGGTAATTTAGTTAGTAATGATTAAAAAATGACTAGGAACCGCAACCCCCTAGTCGTTCATTAACTTAAAGGAGTCCTCTATTTATGTCACGAAAAATTGCTGTTATCGGGATGGGCCACGTCGGGTCCACCGCCGCCCATTACATTGTTGCCAACGGCTTCGCCGACGACCTGGTTTTAATTGATCCGAACGAAGCTAAGGTCGTCGCCGATGCGATCGACTTTGAAGACGCAATGCCGAACCTGCCGTTTCACACGAACATTGTCGTCAACGACTACGCGGCGCTAAAGGATACCGACGTCATTATCTCGGCGCTGGGCAACATCAAGTTACAGGATAACCCCAACAACGACCGGTTTGCCGAATTGCCTTTCACCAGTGCCGCCGTTAAGGACGTCGCACAAAAGATTAAGGCGAGTGGTTTCAACGGGATTATCGTCGCCATCACGAACCCGGTTGACGTGATTACCTCCATTTACCAAGAAATTACTGGCTTACCAAAGAACCACGTAATCGGGACGGGAACCTTACTGGATTCAGCCCGGATGAAGCACGCGGTTGCGGACCAGTTAAATATCGACTCGCGGTCCGTGACGGGCTACAACTTGGGTGAACATGGTAATTCGCAGTTCACGGCTTGGTCGACGGTTCGCGTTTTGGGCCATTCAATTAGCGAAGTTGCGGAACAAAAGCATTTGGACTTAGAACAGCTGGATAAGCAGGCCCGTGAAGGTGGCTTCAAGGTGTTCCATGGCAAGAAGTACACGAGTTACGGGGTGGCGACGGCGGCGGTCCGGCTGGCGAACACGGTCTTGAACGATGCGCTGACTGAGTTGCCGGTGTCGAATTTCCGTGAGGAGTACGGGGTGTACTTGTCGTACCCGGCGATTGTCGGCCGTGATGGTGTTGTGGAGCAGATTCAGTTGGATTTGACGGATGAGGAATTGAAGAAGTTGCAGATTTCGGCGGATTATATTAAGACGAAGTTTGCGGAGAGTTTGTAGAGTGTGAGGGCCAGCGGGTTGGTCTGAGGATTAGCCTAGCCACCGGCGCTATGCGAGCTGTGCATGGTGTCGGTGGCGTAGCTAACCGCAGGACCATGCTGGCCCGAACACGTTTCGGCTATATTGCAGCAAAGACGCATTGCCTAGCTAAGGCGTTATCGCCCGGGTTTGGCGATGGCGACTTAGCGTAGCAAGCGCAGAGGGCTTGGTTGAACACGTTTCACTCAAGAGTGCGAATTCCAGACGGGTTGGTCTGAGGATTAGCCTAACAAAGGGCTGTATGCGGGTTGTGCATATGGCCCTTTGTGTAGCTAACCGTAAGGCCAGTCTGGCATGAGCACGTTTCGGCTATAAAACTGTAAAGCAAACAGCCAGTTACCACAAACCTAAAGCACAACCAAAATAACAAGCCCGCTAAAAAAGTTCCACCATCTAAAAAGGACGCCACCACGCATTCAATCAGCGTGATGGCGCCCTTCTTAACTTACTCTAAATTGATGTTTTCAATAACGTCCGCTTTCGCCACTGCCAACCAGCAATTCCTAATATGCTAAGCCAAGTTAACCCAGCGATTGGCGTCAAAATTTTCCATGTCAGTGGCAGTGGTGCCCTGACCGTTACGACGTTGTGACCGGCTTTAGCCACAACTAACGTGCTCCCCCGCTTGCTTTGGGTTGCCTGTACGACGCGGCCGTTGAGCCGCACCGTTTCATTGCCGTAATGCAAGACCGGAACGTCTACTTGGGCCGCCCGTTTCAACTTAAATTGGTAACGGACACGCCGCACGTTTGCATCCATCTGACTAGCAACGCGTTGGCGACCGTTTAGGACTTTGTGGGTAATCAGCGTGTCCTGATGATTGCCTTGCCACGTCACTTGCGGCGCGTAATCGATCGTGCCAAAAAACTTGCGTGGTGCGACGAACAGGGTCCGAAAATTATGGCGATCGAGTTTGAACCGCACGTTGAAAGCGTGTTTCAAAGTTGGCCGTTTGACCGCGGTGTACGGAGTTGACTGGGCGGCCTGTAAGTTGTTGACTTTTAGAAGGCCGACAAAAGTCATCAGACTAAAGCCGATGACGGCGGCACCTACGAGTTGTCGATTTGACCAGTAGTGCCCTGATTGGGAAAAACGCTGCGCTAATAACGCCAACGCCCGAACTCCCGCCACTATTAGGCAGAAACTGACTAAACTATATAAGCGGTACGGAAATTGAATCACGTTTTGAAGCGCGAGCGGCAACGCGTACCACGGAAATAGCGAGGTTGATAGTACCAGTAGTCCCATGCCGATGACTGCCATCCCGCGGTACCAACGATCTAACCGCCGCCAAGTCAGGGCAATTAAACCCAGCGCGACTAACGCAAACCAGCCCGGATTAGCAACCAACCCGTTGGCCGAGCCGTTGTTGGCCATTAACACTAGTAAACTACCAAAGTCGTTGAGCCACGCCACTTGTGGTAGCCTGACCGTCGTTTGAATCGCCGTAGTCGCCCATTGTTGCATAAACGGCACCCAGAAAAAGGCCGTCAGCAATAAATAAAGGGCGACCATCTTCAGACCACTCACAAAGCGGACGCCCCGGCGGTTTTCTTTAGCTAGCGTCCCTAGATAGAGTGCGGTTAGTAACCCAATTTCAAACAATAAGCTGATCAGATGGGCGTAGGTCGTTAGTGCTAAGGCAACGGCTACGAGCCACCACGCCCGCTTAGGCGCCCGTAGCCAGCGGTATGCGCCCAAAAAGGACAACGGAATCAACGCAAACCCGAGCGCTTCCGCAAAGACGGCGTGCTGATAAGCAATGACAACGTGGTACGGCCCGGTGACGTATAGGACGGTGACAAGGCCACTTTCAAACCGGTTCCGTGTAAACAGCCACGTGCAAACGTAGGTAATTAAAATTGTCAGCATGGTTAAAAGGAACAGATCCACGTAATAAGCCGTAATGGGGTCACTGAACCAAACAAACGGCCAAGCCGCTAACCACATAAAGACGTACGGGTAAAAGTAGTTATTCGCCACCCCAATTTGATTGAAAGTCACAAAATTACGTAGACTAAATCCTTGGTGGGCGACAATTGATTGGCGGAAAGCCTCAACGCGATTTAAATGGTAAATGAAGTCGCCATCCGCCACAATCATGCCGTGGCGTCCAGGCGCAATCGCCAAGAGGCCAATCAAGACCATCATTGCGATTAACACCCCGTTCACCACCCAGCGGTGCGTTCCTAGTTGTCGTATCCGTGCTTGCATCCGTACTTCCCCCAAAGTTCATAGATTAATATCATTATAGTCAGTCGCGTCGGATGATGTACCTAGCCATCACTCACGAATCAACCGCATCATTTCAAAAAATTCATCCGTTAGATAATTAATTTAATTTTCTGATTATTTCCAGTATTGTACAGGAATAAAAAAGGCGCCGCTGGGAGCCGTCTCCCGAGTGGCGCACCGGTTTAATTAACTAAATTCCATGTCGTGGTGGTTCGTTTTGGCCAATTGACTGACGATTTGGAGCCAGTCCTTCATGCTGACCATGACCGCTGAATCTTGGGTATTGGGATTTTCCACCTCAATAGTATCATGGCCCTGATTTACGATCGTTAACAGTTGGTTAATATTTTTCTTTGCCAACGTTGTGGTGACTTTTTTCATTCACCCACCTCCCAATCCGTTTACGGCTTACCACTTGATTAACTTGGCAAGCGGAGTACTTATCTTCAATTACAATAACTGACCAATATTGTACACGAATCTGCTTAACTTTGCATTAATTTCGCCCACTCATAACGAATTCTTAACGCCGCGGCGTCTTGAACATCGACTTTAAGACGTTGCGAATAATTTTGAGTTGTTCCGGTGTAATCGGCTGACCGTCGTATTCAAACTGATTCTTCTTGTTCTCCACGACTTTTTTAAGGTCAACAGCCACCTTAGTGGCGCGCTTCGGACTTGGTTCGCGTTCCTTACCAACGAGTTTGGTGTAACTCGTCCCCAAAACTTGGGCGACCTCTTTGAGCGTGCCAACGGACGGCGTGTGTTTCTTCCAACTATAAATGGCACTCGCGCTAAGGCCGGCCAGCGTCGCCACTTCCGCTAGCGTTAAGCCGTTTTTTTTCGCGAAGCGGCGAATGTTTTTCAGTAGTTCCCCATTATCTAACTTTAAAAAAGCCATGCTTTCACCTCGTTTGTAATAGCTTAGCGAAAAGAAAGTAGAAACGCAACTAGTGTTAAAAAGTGTGAAGTTCAAGCGGGTTGGTCTGGAACACATTTCCACGATATTGCAGAGATACAAATGAGGCTGTGACCACAGTCACAACCTCATTTACGGTGCTTAATTACGCTACTGGCATCCGCCAGCAGAACTATTGCCGACGTGACAATTCCTGATAACGACTGTACCAGATGTCGATGTACGCTTGTGAGAACGGGCCTTTTTTGTGCTTGATCCAATCGACCAACACCTTAACGTTGGCCTTTAAGATCCGATCCGTTTCCGCGGAGTATTGCCACTGCGCCCCGTGCTCTTCGTACTCGTCCACATCGAGCAACCGCCGTTCACCATCCGGAAAAACTTTGACGTCGAGGTCATAATCGATGTACTTCAACGCCTCTTTATCTAAAACGTATGGTGACGCTAAGTTGCAATAATATGAAACGCCGTTATCGCGAATCATCGCCACGATATTAAACCAATAATGCTTATGAAAATAAACGATTGCCGGTTCGCGGGTCACCCACCGGCGGCCATCATCTTCGGTGACCAGTGTGTGATCGTTGCAACCAATTAAGACGTTCTCGCTTGTTTTGAGTACCATTGTATCGCGCCAAGTTCGATGTAAACTTCCGTCGTGCTTATAGCTTTTGATCGTAACGAAGTCGCCTTCCTTAGGTCCTTTAGCTTCGCGCGCCATGATTAACCCACTTTCTAAAACACAGGGTAAAATTTAATCGAAATTCACTAAACATTATAACAGATTTTTAGGCCAGGCGGGAAGTGATTTGTCGCTTTTACGCTTCGGTACTTTGTTGATCGATAAAACGGTTGATATCGTCCATTAGAAAGCCCTTTTGATAGAGGCTGCGCTTGGTTCGCAGTGCGCGCTCGGCAAAGGCGTATTTGCGGTTGCGGCGCCACAGGCGGGTGCCCTGTTCAACGAGCGCTTGCCACTGTTCGTCGGGGTCCGGCTCAAGCGTCAGTTGATCCAGCGCGGCGCTAATGACGTCGTTGCCAAAGCCCTTAGTCATCAACCCCTGCCGGACCTTTTGTAAAAGGGTCTTAAACGCTTGCCGGTGATAATGGCGGGCCAATTTAGTGGCCGCCGCCGTGGCGTTTTCGATTTGTTCGTCCAAACTGAACTGGCCGGCCAACGCGTCGTCGATCAGTTGCTCGCCGACCCCCTTTTGACGAAGTTTTTGACGGATGACGCGAGGGCCCTTGTCACTGGTGCGTTTGGCGGTGCGGACGTAGGCGTCAGCATACTGCTGGTCGTCCAATAAGTGCATCCCGCGTAGTTGGGCCAGCGTCTGCTCAATCACGGCGTCGTCCAAGTCTTCGTCGCGTAACTTGTCGTGGACTTCCTTTTCGGTGCGAAGTTGGTGACTGAGGTAGTCGAGTGCCCGGCTGTAAGCCTTCGCAACGTCGTCAGCCGCAATCAATTCTGCTTTGAGCTGGTCGTCGACTTCCATCCCCTTAAAAACCCGGTACTTGATCATGACCGACTCACTAATCGGGAAGGCGTACTGATCGTCTAAAAAGACGTTGAAGCGCCCCGGCCGTTTCTGGGCGACAATCTTAGTAATTTTTTTAGTCATCGAATTATCCTTTCAAAGCTCGCAACCTACCGAGCGAGTTGATGAAAAACCGCCAACTGTTGCCAGTGGCGGTTTGAGTGACAACCTAGGTTGTCCAATTAAATCAAGTTTAACCCGAATGAGCGTTTAGAGCAATTGCCCGTCACCGCCTAAGAACTTTTTGACCAGATTCAAAATATCTTTGTCCGTATACGGTAAATCTGCATATTGACAGAACGCCTTGCCAAACGCCATGTATAATTCAATGGCCAGTTTAACGGGTAAGGCGTGTGGCGCCGGACATTGCGATAAGGCAATTGAAGGCTGCCGATTAAGTTGCTTTTGGACGTGCGCGGCAATCTCTTCTGCGCGCCGCACCTGTTGCTTAAATGACTGCCTGCGGAAGTCGGTCCGCAACGTTAAGCCATTTTCCAAGTATAATGCTAAGTAATCTGCGTGCTCGGCGGTTCCCGTCAAAAACCGCAGATTTAGCCAACTCGTTTTTCCACGGCTAGTCGCAGTCAACGGCATTAAAATGTCCTTCAAGTGAACGATTGGTAGTTTACGATTCGAATGACCGAGTTCACTCGCAGCCCGCCGAACTAAGCGGGCCTGTTCCGCGTGAAGATTATGCTGGACTTGTCTAATTAATTGATTCGTCGATTGCGGCGTCATCATGAGTCCCCGCTCCGTGTCAAAAATTAATGCTTGATAGTGCTCAGAATGATTAGAAATGTCAAGGAGTAATATTGTCCGTGAAAGTTGTAAAGTCACGTGGTCTTCACAACGGGCAAATTTGATCATTGACAGTGGTGCTAACAAATTAATATAATTTGGTAACTCGTTCCAAGCATTATTCATTGGCAAAAGTCCCTTCAGTTTTAGTTTGTATCAATCAACTATATTAGTAAATTAATATTTTGAACTAATATTCCATGCCGATAATCAATACAAACTTATTTTATCAGTAGAACGTAGTAACTGAAAAGTATTTTATCTTGATTTGAACAATTCTAATGTAACCGTTAATAACTAAACGAAAATGTCGCTTTGACACCCCAAGATTCCACCTCGCCCGCCAGCTTCCCAGCGACTATCCTTAGACTCAACCTTGGCCGAGGAATCCAATTAATGAGGTGTCCAACCATGCGAACTGACCGTCTCGATAACCAACTTGCTTTTCAACTGCTTGCCGAACCCGAGCACCAACGCCTACTTTACGGCGCGCTGAAAGCCGCCCACGTCACCCGCTACCACCCGCAATTCGAAGACTGCGTGACCGTCGCACACCTGACCTGGCTAGCAGCCTACCAAAACTTCGAACCGGAGCTACCGGCCAACTTGGCAGAGTTTCGCCAGTTCGCCTTCCGGTTGATCAAGTGGCGCACCCTGGATTACCTGCGCAAGCAAACGCTACGCACCCAGCACCAGCTCGACCTCGATAACGCCGCCACCGTGACGGTTGACCCGATGCACCACCAGGAACAGCACATGGAATTAGAAACGTTGCTAACGCAACTTTACGCTCAGGCGCGCCCCGGCGAACGGATTTTCTTAACGGAAGGCTTGCTCGCTGATCAGCCGGTTAGCGCCATCATGCGGACTTACGGGGTCAGCCGCCGGACCGTTTATTACTGGCGTAGCGGTTTACTTAAGAAAGCCCACCAACTGTATCAGGATTACCACCGCACCTAAATCGCAACCGGACTTAGCCCCTGGGATGCGGTTCCGCGACTTTTTCAAAAAAGTTTTGCAATGAGGTGCACAAATTGGCCTGCTCAACCGTCTGTATTAATGTAAGCTGGCCAGCCTACAACAAACCCTTTAGGAGGAATGACCCATGACAAACTTTTGGTTAAAAGCAGCCCTTAACGTTCAGACGGAAAACGACAACGGTGAATTGCGGAAGCAAACCTTCACCAACGTTAATCAAGGTGTGACCGCTGAACAAATTGCCATTTTTAGCAAGGTTTTAGAAACGTTAACTGGCAACTCCCT
Organism: Lactiplantibacillus modestisalitolerans; assembly: GCF_005405425.1. Classification (GTDB taxonomy): domain Bacteria; phylum Bacillota; class Bacilli; order Lactobacillales; family Lactobacillaceae; genus Lactiplantibacillus; species Lactiplantibacillus modestisalitolerans. The sequence continues at coordinate 45,604 of NZ_BJEA01000001.1, forward strand.
GTTCCTGATCAACTTAGCCGACACGACCGAATACACCCGCGCAGCCGCTGAATAACTAGCCCTTTAAGGAGGAGTCATTAAATGAAAACTTTAGACTTGAGCTTTAAAACCAGCCAAAACAAGGTGCACCACTTCAAGGTCCACTACGCTAACGACAATTTAGCACCCGCCGTCGTTCAACAAGCCATGGCCGACCTAGTCACTGCCAAACTTTTTAGTAAGAACGGTGAAAACTTGCTCGCCGAACCACTCGCAGCGAAGTACGTGGAAACCGTTGAAACACCCGTGATCGAAGCACCAAAGCAATAATTTAAGCCACTACTACTACCAGCGGGGTTGGGACGTTCGCGTCTCAGCTCCGCTGATGTTTTAGATATCACAGGCGAGCCGAGTCGCCCGGGTCGCCGTTTGTTGTAAATTATAAATTTCAACGATAATACTGTTCCCCACCGGGTGCCAGTCGAGGGCCTGAATCAAACTGCGCATAAAGTTTCGCGTAATCTGTGTCTTAATTGAAATCCCGGTCCGTTCGACGTCATCGTAAAAGATGATTCGTTGGTCAAGCTTATCCAACTTAAAATAGTAGTAAGCGAAGTGTTCGGTCCCCCGCTTTAAGATCAAATGGTACGAACTATTATAGTCCGCCGGAAAAACGTTAATCCAATCGTCATTCATGGTCGCGACATCCTTTACTCAGAGTTTATCCGTTCTTATTGTAGCGTGAAACTGATCAAAAAAACACCGAGAAACGGAAATCCTAAGGTGGCGCTCATGATTCTCACTAAAATACTATCCAGCTTTAGTTTAGTATCCAAACCCGGCTTTTATTAAGTTCTTTTAAAGTGTCGGGCTAGCTCTCGTAATTAATTGAAATCCCACCAAATACTGGTAAGTTATTGGGTGAACGGTTAAGTACCATTTGGTTTTACTATCAATAACTTGAAATCTCTTCTTATAAAAATAGGCCTTTTTTCCTAACAAAATTTTGGTATAATGAGCTTAAATGGTCGGTTTATGGAATTTAGCAATCAACGTTTACTTTAATCTAATTTTACTTTACAATGTATAGATTAGCGTCGTCGGTTTGCTTTTTTGGGGTACAATTGCGACTTGAACCTATCGTAGTCGTACCGACGATCATGGGGGAAATTTTAAAAGGAGCACAGGGTGTTATTTATGGAATACAAAGAACGAGAAATACGACCAATCACAATTGACATCAGTATGCAACATAAACGTTACGGCTACCGCTTTATCAAGCGGGTCTTCGATTTTGTTGCCAGTCTACTTGGTCTGGTTATTTTATCGCCACTGTTCCTAGTCGTGGCCATCGCGATTAAAGTGGAAGATCCTAAGGGGAGCGTGTTTTATTCACAAATCCGCTTGGGCGAAGGACAACGTCCTTTCAAAATGTATAAATTTCGCTCAATGGTTTCAAACGCTGATGAGCTACTCGCACAATTATTAAAAGATAACGAAGTTGACGGCGCCATGTTCAAAATGCACGACGATCCCCGGATTACAAAGGTTGGTCATTTTATCCGGAAGTACAGTATTGACGAACTACCGCAACTCCTAAACGTCCTACTCGGTCAAATGAGCTTAGTGGGTCCGCGGCCGCCGCTGCCACGCGAAGTTGAAGAATACACGCCGTACGATAAACAACGCTTAGCCGTTAAACCCGGTTGTACCGGTTTATGGCAAGCAACCGTTCGGAACAGTGTCGGCTTCGACGAAATGGTTAAGATCGACCTCACCTACATTTCTAAACGGAGTGTGTCGTTTGACTTGTACGTCATCTTGAAGACCGTTGTCATCATGTTTAAACCAAATGGGGCTTATTAACACCCGTTCGATCCGGTAACGCTACTGCGTTGCCGGATTTTTTTGGTTCTTGGAGCGTAGTATCGATTTGAGCTCACGCCCCCACCCCGTAATCTCAACTGTGAAATTAAGATTTGGCTTCATCGACTGCCAAGTACGATTCCTGCAAATCAATCCGTTCGCATTGAATTACCTTGATTGTTACATAATATTTTTAACAAAAATAGTAATATCCAGCCGTATTTACCAATTATTAATAGTCTTTAGATAATCTAACAAGTTTGTTAATATTGCACCCCAGCCAATTTTCTAAGCTACCAACCCCCGCGCGGCCTATGCTACAATGAATTGATCGTTGAAGACTTCAACGGTGAGTACCTAATTGAAACTAGGGGTTTGGTTATGCGTCTGATTAAAAATTACTTTTACACTGCGGGCTACAACGTCCTGATTTTATTGACACCGTTACTCACGGTGCCCTACATTTCACGGGTACTAGGGCCCACTGGCGTCGGCATTAACGCCTCAACCAATTCCGTCATTACCTACTTTTTACTGTTTGGAACGGTTGGCATTACGATCTACGGTAACCGCGAAATTGCCTTTATTCGCGATGATCCGCAAAAAAGATCGCAAACCTTTTGGGAAATTGAAATATTACAGTTCATCACGATTAGTTGCGCCTACCTTGCCTTTCTGGTCTTCCTCAGTCGGGAGCATCAATTTCGACTTTATTTCTTTTATCAATCTTTTTATATTGTGGCCGGAGCCTTCGACATCTCTTGGTTCTTTATGGGATTGGAAGACTTCAAGAAAACGGTCGTCCGCAACACTTTCGTAAAAATCATTTCGTTGATTGCCATTTTCACCTTCGTCAAGACCGCTAACGATACTGGCATCTACATTTTAATTTTAGCTGGCTCACAAGTACTGGGAAACTTAACTCTCTGGCCGTACTTAAAGCGGCTCGTTCACCGGCCAAATTGGGCCACGTTGCACTGTTTACGGCACTTACGACCGTCACTGGCCCTGTTTATCCCGCAAATCGCAACCACCGTCTACTTAGCATTAAACAAAACCATGCTGTGGAAGCTGGATTCAGTTACAGCGGCCGGGTTCTATGATTATTCGGATAAACTCGTCAAACTGGTGTTGGCGCTGGTGACCGCGACGGGGACCGTTATGCTACCACACATCGCCAACCTATTCGTGAAAAAGAAGCTCGATCAAGTCAAACGCTACCTTTATAAGTCGTTTGACTTCGTACTGTGCATCGCCATTCCGATGACCTTCGGGATTGCCGCGGTCGCAACCACCCTGGCCCCGTTGTTTTTCGGCCGTCAGTTTGCAACCGTCGATACGTTGTTGATGGTTGAAGCGCCGGTAATCGTCCTAATTGGGATGAGTAACGTGCTTGGTCAACAATACCTCTTACCGACCCGTCAGACTAAGACCTATACGATTTCAGTCACGATTGGTGCGGTTGTTAATATCATTTGTAACGTACCGTTGATCATTGTCTGGGGCGTTCACGGTTCGATGTTGGCTACCTTGATTTCGGAAGCCTGCGTGACCGGCTACCAACTCTGGGTGACTCGTCAGGACTTAAGCTGGCACCAGCTTAGTCGGGGGAGTTGGAAGTACTGGTTAGCTGGAATAACAATGTTTACGGTCGTTTACCGCTTAAACACGACCATGGCGGTTAGGCCCATCACCCTCGCCTTTCAAATTGTACTCGGGATGGTGATCTACGTGGGATTGCTGTTCGTTTTACGGCCACCAATCTTCGCTAGTATTAAGGCTTTAAAACAACGCTAGTAATCAAAAAAACTGTGATTTTCATCACAGTTTTTTTCGTCTTCGAATGATAATAATCACATCGTGCTTGGTCTCATTAACTTTGCGGTACTGTACCAGCTGCTAGACGCTCAAAGCGCATTCAGCAGCTAATTAGACTAACCCTCAGACCAAAAAGTACTAGCCCGCACACACGCGACGCTAAAAGTGCGTCTTCTTAACCGCCCGCGGCAAGAATTTCCGCTTCAACAAGTTGTAGACCTTAGCCGGCAATTGTTGTGGTTCCATGTACATTACCGGAACCTCCGCACAACTTAAATGATTGGTCATTAACCAGACGTCTAACAGTAATTCTGATAAGTACCCGAAAACCCTAGCTTCACGGGCGTCGTAGTTCGAAATATCAACGCGCCGTTCCACCTCAAATAGGCAGTCGAATAACCAAGCCGCGTAGGCGTCAAAATGCTTGGCCGGCATGATCAACATGTTAAACATGTGCGCCGACGTGCGGTGCATCACCTTATCGTACGCCGGTAAGTAGTCGGCTTGCGTTTCCGCGACCACTTGGCGAAGCACGTCCAAGGGTTCTTGATGATGGGCGTGAATATAATGTGAATAGTTGGTTTCAATGTAATAGTGGCGCTTCTTAGGGACAATGACGTCCTTCGTTTTTAATAACTGAGTAATTTCAGCCGCCGTCAGCAAACCGCTCAAGCGGGCCTTCGGGTTCCAGGCTAGGTAGCGCCGGTACTGAACTAGCCCCTTCACGTCAGCGTCACTGTGCTTCCAAATCCAGTACAGCGCGGTCAACTCGTTAAAGTTCGGATTTTTCGCCGAAATGTTGGCGCCCTCGTTATCAGCTTGGTAGTCGTGCGGCAACGCCCCATTGATTGCCGCCCCCACAAAAATTGGTTGATAAGTTTCATCGAGCGGCATTTGATACGGTTTATGCGCCGCTACGTATACTTCTACTTTCATGTGCCAGTCCCCCTCTGGTAATCTGGATTTAATATACCACGTTAACGACTAGCTGGCGGCGCCAGCTAATCTAATCGCCACTTAACTTACTATGGTCCTAACTCGATTATTTAATAACTAATTATTACCAGTTTTATACAACCGACTAAATGCAACGCATTTAGTCGGTCCGCGCCAAGTATCGCCGCGGATAAAAACAAACCCGCAGCATTGGTAAGTGCGGTACCACGACCAGCCAGCCGAGCGCAAAGAGCGTCCGGTAACTGATCCCCACCACCGTCGCCACAAGCGGTCCGGTCATGGGTAAGAGGTGGCCGTACAGCCACCCTTCCAAGCCGATGACGTTCAGGTCAACGAGGTGGAAACATAAAATAATCAACGAGCCACGGCCACACTTAATCAGCGCTTGAACTGGCCAACTGCTCTGCCAATGACAAGCGAGTTGACTGAGCCGAATCAAAACGAGGCTCCCGCCAATTCCCCCGGCAACCGCAATCACGAGGTGCGGCGCCCGTGGAATCGTCATCAAAAAATAGCCTTGAAGCGCACTACCGGCCCATAAGGTGACCCACAGCAGTTGCCACCAGTCACTTAAGCGTTGCAACAGCTTCGTTTGCCGAATTAAATAACCCGCGTACAGAAATACTTGAGCCAGTAAGGCAGCGTTGAGCGCCCATGGCAGGTAAATGTGCAGGCCTAGCCAGCCACCAAGGATTCCACAACCGCCAATTAATAATACGCGTATGAACAACGGTTGCCGCCAGTCATGCGTTAGTTGCAAAATTGCGTTAAAAAGCTGCTTTGCAAGTAGTAAACACAGTAAAAACCAGATAGCCCCCACTGGTTGGACGTGCAAGCGACCAGTCCCAAAAACCGGCGACCCGGCCCCGTATAAAATCGCTAGGACCGCGTGCCGGCCATTCGGAAAATACGTTGTTAGGAGCGGATTAGCCGGTAGGCGTTGGGCCAACCAATTTAAAACGATTAAGACGCCCCCAGTCGCCGCGTACGGTAACAACAACGTTGGTGCGTCGTGTCGTAGCGCTTGGCGCGGTGGCCGTTGGTGGTGCAAATAACCACTTAAAATAAAGAAAATCGGCATGTGGACCGCAAAAATAATACTTCCGAACCGCTGACCGGTATAAGGTCCTAGCGTATGGCCCACGATCACCGCTAAAATCGCGATGCCGCGGGCAACGTTGACCCATTCAATTTGTCGGCGCATTTAAGTCCCCCTCACTTAAATAAATTTGGTAGTCCCCACCGAAAACATCGAAAGAGGCGGAGCAACCGCACGCACCAGTCACTAAAGACAGCCGTCAAGCCGACCCAAACCCAAGTTGCGAGCCAGTGACCTAGCAATGGGCTCAGTACTGGAACAACGATAGCTAGTGGTTCAAGCAATAGCACGGCCACTAACAGTACCCCGTAAGCCCCTTCCAAAAAATTATGTGGTCGCGGTGCGCGTAGTGGCCGGTTGAGTTGCCGCACCGCGACGGTTAGGCCAATCGTGACGCACGGTAAAAATTGTAAACTCTGCGTAAATGGTTGCGTCAAGATCAAATCGTAATTATGGTTCAAATTAACGGCGTACATGCTGACCGCCAGCATTCCCCCGAAGCAGGCGGCCGTCCCCAACCAAAGCCCGAGTAAGCGTTGCCGTGTTAACCAGTTTTGCCAGCTGCCGCGACTGATCCACGCTCCCATCAAGACATCGATTGGAACCATCAGGATGAATAATAGTCCCCGCACCGCTGGCACGTTCCCGGTTAAAAAGAATCCTGCGAGGGGTCCCAGGCTGAGTACGACTAAATAACAGCCAATGCCAATTTGAACGGGCCCCCGGGCTTGCGGTTGACTAAGTTGCCGTAAAATTGGCGCCAGTAAACTTAATTCCAGCAAGCCAATGAAAATCGCTACTAATCCCCCCGGCACTTGGTCACAAACCACCCCCATGGTCGCCCAACTAAGCGAAACTCCCGCCGTCGTTAGGGTCTGGACACTTATCACACCGATTAAAAGTAGACCACTGACCACGAAACCCGCGAAGAACCGACTCCGGTACTTTGATGTTCCACTTTGCAAACCGGAAACTTGGCCCCCCCGCGCACCGATGGCCATCAAGAGTAAGTGTGGCGCACTCGTCACGAGGATGGCTAAACAAAACTGCGGGTAAAACCACAAGCTCTGTGGCTGACTCGTAAAGGCACTCACCCCCCGCGCCCCCGTATAACCATAAATTAGCAACCCGACCGCTAAGGTTACGAGTCGCCGTTGAAATTGATACAACTGATATTCATTCATGCGACTCACCGTACCGACTCCCTTAGACCCCAATTTTCCCTTGACCACGATGAAACTTAACCACAGCGGGGGCCGAAAATTCTGGCCCAATCACCGTTTGATACGTGGGTAATTTAGCAAAGAATGCCAAGATAAAGACGTTGTACGTCATTTCGAGTAGGTGTTGGTCAAACGCGCTACTCAACGCGATCACCGCTAGCATCACCGGTAACAGGTAATCGTGTTGTTGCCCCCGGTGATAGGCAAACCAGCTGGTCCCGCAAACCACGACGAGCGTTAAAACGAGCCCGTAAGCAATCAGCATGTTCAAGTAGGACGAGTCGATAAAGAAATAAGTCACGGCCCCCATCCCGTTCTTAAAGGTATTGACCCGGTCACCGCCCCAGCCATTGACTGGAATCGGTGCCTGCCCGAACAATTTGACGCCGTAAGCCAGCAACGCGTTATTCCCCAAAGCTAACCGCGTTGATAACAGGTCGTTGAGTTTTAACAACCCGCGGTCTTGGTAATTAAAAATTGTCGATAGCCAAAGGATGCCCCCAGCCACGATTGGCATCGTCAAAAAGTTATACCGTAACCCGACCATGAAAGCCTTAACGGCGACTAATTGCCGGCGATAAATATAAATGACGTACAGGAATAGTAAAACAATCATTACCAGCGTATCGGTCATCGTCTTCGTAAAGGCGTAGATGACCCCCAACGCCAGTAACGGTAAGATCAGATGCACTAGCCGAAACCGCCGTGCCCGTAGATACAGGTACGCACAGCTCAGGTAGAACAAGTGGGCGGCAAAGTCGGTCGTGTAAACGACCCCGAACGATTGGCGAAGCCCGTCCGTCGTGTGGAAAGTGATGTTTTGAATCCATCCCAATTCCGCAGCGACAAACGCGACTAGTAAAATTCCCCCAACAATGACGAGGTAGACGCGCACAATTTTGCAAAAATCAACTCCCCGCGCCCCCACTACCAAGAGGCCCGTAACGGCCAAGTACGGTAGCTTGGCCATCAGCGTAACTAGACCAACGAGGGCTAGGAGTCCCGCCGTCCCCACAATCTGTCGGCGGGTCAGCTCCTGAAACCCAATCAGTTTAATAACCAGCAGTCCCATGACGAGTAATTCAATGACCACCCCGATTCGGTGCGGGTAATACACGTTAAACGTCGTGGTTTGCAAGGTGACCGAAGCCAAGTACAGCCCGAAAACGGCCAAATAGTATGTTTCTAAATGAGTAGCTAACCAAGCGTAGCCCCGTTGAATCTTTGTGTTAATGCGGCTCACGCTCCTTTCGACGACCCATTTCAACCAGGTACGGCGTTAAAACCGCCAGCAGCCCGCCGACCATGACGCTCAGTTTTAAAACTGGCATCCGCATCGCGTTGGCCGCTGGTTGAACCGTCGTTTGAACGGTCTTAACGCGGTAATGTTTCAATGTCCGCCGTAATTCTTGCTTGATACTAACGTTGAACGCCTGCGCGTTTTGACGCGCAATCCGCGCCGACGAGCTGGCAACCGTCACCCGTAAAATTGGTTGGTGGGCTACGGTATCGGCCACGACCGATTCACTCAGATCCTGAACGCCCTGCCAAGTGCCATAGTGCGTATAAGCATACGTACTAGCGGCGTAAAGGACCGCGCTTTGATGCGGCATAACCATGAATTGTTTGACGTTGCGCACATCTTGACGATGTTTGCGTTGGCGCTGATTTTTATTCGTCCCCGATTTAACCCGTTGTTGAATCGCAAGTTCGACCTGCGCGTGGTAGATTGGCTTAGCACCTACTTGGCTGATCCCCCAACCAGCCGCGATGCACGCCACCAAAACCAACAATTCAAGCGGGAGCCAACGCCACGCCAAGCGCAACCGTTGCTTAGGTGTATATTTCATGCTGCGGGCCCCCTTCATTCGCGCTGACCGTCACTTAACTGAAACGTCCGCCACACGTAGTCGGGAACTAACCGTTTCTGTGAGCCGGTCGCCGAAAACGCCCCGGTTAACTCCCGGTAAAAGGTTCCCGCCTGCGTTCCAGACGAGTGCTTCAAGTTAAAGACGAGGCGGTAGCGGTCGTGTTTGAGCGCCAGCACGCCAGCATTGCTAAGCTGCTCGTGACGGGACCGTTGGACGCTAACGTGGCCGACCAGGTGAAAGCGGGCCGTTGGATCACTGGCCCGATACAAGCTAACGTGATGTTGCCGTTGTTGCACGGCCATCACGTGGCCGTCCACGGCACTGACACCAATGACCGGGTCGCGCCGCGACTGTGGTAACCGGAGCGCCGTCCAAGTTTTAACTTGGTGTCCCCGAAGTTCACCGACGTAGTAACGGTACTGCGGCGTCTTGACAATTAAAGCTAGCCGGCCATCCGTTTGTTGGTAAGGCGTGACAATTTGCCCACGTTTGAACGGTGCGTTAGTCCATTTGAGTGGGTGTTTGCGCCAGTGGACAAAGTCGCTCGTCACGTACTGTGTCTGGCCGTCATACAGGGTCAGCTGCCCGTGGTGATAAGCTACGCTGGGTGCGGTTAGTGCGACGTTAGGATAGCTGATGGGTAACTTGCTCCAAGTCAAGCCATCCTGACTAGTGCTAATCCGGCCGTACCCGGCGTGCTGCTTTTGTACTTGCGTATCGTTAAAAAACGGGGTCGCGGTGACCTGCGTACCCGCTTGTAAATAGCGGGCGTGGGCCAAGGCGTGCCGAACTTGCGCTTTTGACCACGTTGAGCGATACCGCAACGTCACCGTTTGGTTGTGACGTGGTAGTAGCCGTTTCATCGGGTTGGGCGTCGTTAGCTCGTAACCAGTAATGGTCGGATCAAACAAGTTGCGGTGGCCGGCCTTACTGACAATTTGGAGCGGGTCCGGCGAATTAATCGGCGTCCCGTTTTGATCACGCTGACGCACCGTCACCACGGTGTCCTGACCGCGCTGAATACTGGCCGCATACAGTGAATAACCCACAACGCCCAGTAACGCCACCGCCCCACAGATAAGCCATTTTTTCATAAAGGACCATCACTCGTTTTCTGAAGATTATTTATCAAACTCGGTCGCCACCGTCACCAGTGCCGCGTGAATCACTTGGTGCATATCGTAGTAGCGGTACTGACCGAGCCGACCGCCAAAGATGACGTTCGGTTCCTGCGCCGCTAACTTTGCATACTGCTTGTAAAGTGAATTATTGGTCTGGTTATTAACTGGATAGTACGGTTCGTCGCCGCGCTGCCAGTTGGCCGGGTATTCACGAGTAATCACCGTTTGCTCCGGGTCCCCCTTACCGAATTCAAAGTGTTTATGCTCGATAATTCGGGTGTACGGCGTTTCAGCATCCGTATAATTAATCACGGCGTTCCCTTGGTAGTTCCCAACTGGGAGCGTTTCGGTCTCAAACCGTAACGAGCGGTAGGCGAGTTCGCCCAACTGGTAATTGAAGAACTGGTCGATCATCCCGGTAAAGACCACCCTCGGGTACGCGTTTAAATAGTGGGCTTTGTTAGCAAAGAAGTCGGTGTTAGTTTCAACGTCAATTTCCGGATGGGCCAACATCTTTTCGACAATCTGCGTGTAACCGCCAATTGGAATTCCCTGGTAAGTGTCATTGAAGTAGTTATTATCGTAGGTGTACCGGACTGGCAGGCGCCGGATAATAAACGCGGGCAATTCGGTCGCCTTTTGCCCCCACTGCTTTTCGGTGTAGCCCTTGATCAACTTGTGATAAATGTCCGTCCCAATCAAGGCAATTGCCTGTTCTTCCAGGTTACGTGGCTGGCCACTGACCTTGGCGGCCGCCTTTTGTTCGGCAATTTTAGCGGCTGCTTCGGCCGGCGTCCGCACCCCCCAGAGTTCACTGAAGGTGTTCATATTGAACGGCAAGTTATACATGTGGCCGTGGTAGTTGGCCACCGGACTATTGGTGTAGCGGTTAAATTCCGCAAACTGATTGACGTAGTTCCAGACCTCACGATCAGACGTGTGGAAAATGTGCGCGCCGTACTGGTGCACCTGAATGCCCGCGACTTCCTTGGTGTAGATGTTCCCAGCCACGTGCGCGCGTTTTTCGATCACTTTAACCCGCTTACCGCGTAAGGCGGCTTCGTGGGCAAAGACCGCCCCAAACAGGCCCGCGCCGACAACTAGGTAATCATATTGTTTATCCATGTTAGTTTCCCCCAAAAAATCAACTTTACTTGCATGAATTATACCAAACAATTATCGCGAAATAACCCAGTGGCGTACGGGTTAACCTTGATTTAGCTGATTTTAAGCCGCTGTTAAATTAACTTTATTATCAAAATAATAACAATCCTAATATTTGACAAGCGTCGATAATTCAGCACTTAACTTAATTCAACTAACTGAGGAGCCTTTTAAAGAACAATTGCGTTTGACGATTTTTACAAGCACGTATTAATTCAATAATATAGAAATTAAATTTTATTATGTTGGTAATTAAGCGCAAAAAAACGACTCTTAGGAGCTGTCACCCCTAAAAGTCGTTAATTTAGTTCATCTTTTTAAGTTATTGGTGCTTAGGAAACTTTTGTCCCGGCATAAAGTGCGGATTTAAACCTTCCCGCTCTTTAAGTGCGTCACGGAATGACTCATAGTAGGCGCGAACAACCATCCCGCGATAGCCGCGGTAAAATGGGCCACAAAGTTTCAGTCCTAAGCGCCCATAGAACAGGATCAGCCAGATTAAACTAACTAGCCCGTTAGCCCGCCAGCGCCGAATCGTGATAAACCGGTTGCGTAACCCGTAGTACAGTCGCCAATCCGGAATGAACTTCTCTTTCAAATCCAATGATGGTAAGTAGGTCTTGTGGATTAACTTAGCCGCACTCACATTAACCGGTTTGGCTAATCTGGCCGTGCGGACTGCGTATTCGCAATCGTCCCACCAGATAAAGAAACCAGCGTCGGCGATTCCCACCTTACGCAGCACTGCTGTCTTAAGGAATACGCCACAGAAAGTGTACTGGTCAAATTCAAAGTTGCCGGCGTACTCGCTAGCTGGCACCGCCTTGGTTTGAAAAGTGCTCCAACTCTTAAAACGATTACGCTGGTCGGCTTGTAGCCGGCCATCGGCCACGTAGACGCTCCCGGTAAGAATGGCCCGTTCCGGGTGGTTTTGTTGGTAATCGATGAGCTTTTCGAAATAGTCCGGTTCAAAAATTGCATCATCGTCGGACAACGAGACCCAGTCCAAATCGACGTTAGCTAACGCAATCTGCATGCCGCGCGCAAAGCCCCCCGCTCCACCAATGTTGGCCTCAAGGTAGCGGTAATCAATCCGCGAATCCGTCAGTAATTGGTGGTCCCGAAGCGCTTGCTGCGTACCATCGGTGGAATGGTTATCAATTAAAATAATTTTGGCTGGCGGTACCGTCTGATTCAGTAAAGCGTTAATCGCTTCTAATAATAGTTTTTTGCGGTTGAACGTAACCACAATTGCCCCATATTGCATATTAAAACTCCCATCTTAAAACCTAAAACTATTGCGGCAAATACTTTTGATTACGTCCCAATTGGTTATGCAATCCATCAAAATATCCTTGTCGGTAAGCATGAATCAAAGGTCGTGCTTGACACCACCGATTTTTGATTAGTGCAATAGCAAGTAACTTACGGACTAAAAAGCGCCGACAATACCACCGTGTGTACCTATTCTGACCACGATACTTGAGCAATGACGCAATTCGATTACGCATCACATAATACTCTTTCCAAGGTGCTATTGCCGCTCGTGTATAATTAGTCTTGTGCAAAACCAGTGCATTATGCACGTTTAAAAACTGACCATATTTTCGAGCTCGTAATGCATATTCAAAATCATCATAGCGAATGAAATAGCTCTGTTCCGGTACTCCAATCCGTTCAATGATGTTGCGACTGAGCATTACACCAACAAATGAAAAAATATCATACAAGAAATCTTTACGATAGTCATTCTCCATCATTGGCTTTACTGTCAGCGTTCGTTCGTTCGTAATAACTTGCCGATGCATTGCATCATGTTGACCATTAGGTAACAAAACGGAGCCCGAGAAAACTTCTTGTTGCGGATGCTGCTTCATCGCAGTACGCATTGCAATAAAGTAGCCACTTTCAAAAATGGCGTCGTCATCAGAAATTGAGATCCAGTCACAGTCGGTTTTCAAGGCGATTTGAATCCCCTGCGCAAAGCCCGCGGAGCCACCCAAATTTTTCGAGCTCCGTTCATAAAACAGCCGTTTCTGATCAAAATTGAACTGTTCATGAAGTAGTTCTTTAGTTCCATCCGTAGACGCATTATCTACGACTACCACATATTCAGGTGCTTCCGCCTGATTTAAAACACTAGTTAATGCCTCAACCATCAACTTTTTTCGATTATAGGTCACAATAACACAAGCAATTTTAGTCATATTACAATCCCCCAAAACATAACTGGCTAATACTAATGTAAATCTATCCCACATTTAGATTTACGTTTTATCAATTGCTTGGTATTATAGCTAAAAACTCAGTAAAAAAACAAATCTTTTCTAACAATAAAGTTAAATGGTACGGATGAATAACGAATAATTAATTAATCAAAATCAAAAACAAATTATATATACGTATGGCACCAGTTCGTAATAAATTAGCGTTTAGTAAATACCCCCTGTACTGAAGTGCTTCATAATTGTTAGACAAAGGAGCTTAACAATTGTAAGGTACTTTTACAAGCATTTGTATAGCAGTTAAAAACCATCACCATCCCAGTAAAGTGCCTTGAAACGGTCTTTACGGGTGCCACAAAGTGAATATAAGGCTTGTGAATAGGTGCCTAGGTCATGCTGCTCTTCAAGGATGCCCGTTAGTCCATCGATGCCTTTACGTAGATCAGTTTTACCGCAAACTAGAAAGATTTGTTCAATCTGGCTAGTGTCAATTATCATGGGCGAACACTGCCTTCATTAAGGCATCTAAAATATAGCCATTGATATGGTTGGTAACAATCACTGATTTATTGTTACCAACTTTGAGTTGTAACGCTTTAGTTGGTCGGGCAGTTGGTGCCGTGACCGTGTGGCCGATCCTTACTTGAACAATATCTGGTTACTTATCCATCCAAAACACCTCACTATTTATCTGATGAGGTAATGATAGTGCATCTTAAGGCCGGTGAGAATACGGTCAGTTATTTACTGCTTACTGAATTTCTAATCAAAGTTGAAAAAAACTAATTTGTAAATGAATTGGAACCTCATATAAAGTACAAATCAACACCGGTTGACACAGGACTCAATAAAATTCCGTACTGTCCTTATTGGCTTGCACATGATTTCTTTGCTAGGTTTACAAAAAACGTAATAAAATGTGAACTTTGAAAAATGCGTAAGACGGATGACTTCGAAAAAATGTACTAATAATGCAGAATCTTTTATTTGAAACAAAATTATTTTTGAATGCACTAGGGTCCGTCTGAAAACTATTTAAGTCAGATGCAGATAGCGGCAATATAGACGGTCGCAAGAAATACGTGCGCCAACTTTTCATAGCGAGTCGCAATTCGGCGATAGTTGTTCATTTGATTGAAAAAGTTCTCAATCAAATGCCGTTCACAGTAGACGTAGTAATCACACGGCCACTTGTTTTTCGCATTTTCACGCGGTGGGATGGTATAGGTACCGGACTCAGCTGTAATGTACTGCCGTAATTCGGTAGTCCCATAGGCTTTATCCGCAATAACATTGGAAGTTGATAGCTCTAGGGTGGCCAGTAAGGTCTTAGCGGCCCGACTATCGTGTACTTGACCACCAGCTAACAAGAATCGAATTGGGTTGCCTAGCCCATCAACTACTGCGTGTATCTTAGTCGTACGACCACCACAGCTTAATCCAATGGCTTGATTTTCGACCAGATATTTGACGTTTTTTTTGTCCCAGTTGCCTTTTGATGATCCCGAACAATCATTGAGTCCATGCTTAAGTTTTCCATGTCGGGATCATCAATTAATTCGGTAAAAATCTGTTCAAACAGGCTAGACTCAACCCATAAGCGGAACCAACTATAAACGGTTTTCCAAGCGCCGTAACGTTCGGGCAAGTGACGCCAGGCAGCGCCACTACGCATGCATTACCCAGAGAATAGCGTTGAAGACCGTCCGATTATCCATTTTAGCGGGACGACCAGTACAATAGGCTGGGAAGAAATTAACGATTCGTGCCCATTGTTCATCTTCGAGTTCGTAACGTTTGGGAGTTGTCATGGTAAAAACCTCATTTCGTTTTTTCGAAAAATTATACCTGAAATTAAAGTTTTAGGACAGAGCCTAGTAAATTTCAAGAGCTACTAACCAACCTGGAGTCCTTAGGACTCACTAAAATGGCGGCCTATTTGCCTGAGTACGTCGATCAAATAAATTAACAGCAAATGCCCTTTACATAGGCCATGTTGGCGCTAACTAATGCCGAGATAGACTGGAATCAAGAACAGCAGATAGCTCGTATTATAAAGCGTACACGTTTTTCCCAAACTAAAACACTAAAGAGCTTTGATTTTAAGTTTCAGCCTAGCATCAATCAGCAAGAGGTACTTGGTTTTCAAGACTTAGCATTTCTGAAGAAGAAAGAAAATCTAGTTTTTATCGGCAGCCCAGGGGTCGGTAAAACACATTTAGCAATTGGCATTGAGGCCTGCCGTCAAGGTAAACGGGTACTATTCATCAATTGTCATGAACTGTTATTGAGATTACGAACTGCCAATGAGAAAGATATCTTAGAGTGTTGTATTAGCCGATATGCTCGTTATGAGCTTTTGATTATCGATGAAATTGGCTATTTGCCCATCGGGAACGACGAAGCTAATCTCTTTTTTCGGCTCATAAATGCCCGTTATAAACAACATTCGACGATTATAACCAGTAACAGCGATCTTTCCGGATGGGTAGAAATACTTCAAAATCCGGCAGTTACAGCGGCTATTCTTGACCGCTCAGTTCACCATGTGCATGTTGTAAAGATCACCAGAAAGTCTTATCGATTAAAAGGTGTTAATTAACCGCCCAAACCTACATTTTTAACCCGCCATAAACCTGCATTTTATAACTGCCCTTGACAGCCACATTCTTTCAGCCGGCAAATGACGGTTTCAAAACGCTTAGAAACTTTCTTTAGTTTAGCGTTAGCTAAACCAACTAGTACCGAAACCGCGATTTGTTTTTGATGAACATCAATTCCGGCCACACTTTCAGCAACGACTTCCATAAAGTTCACCTCCGAATAAGTTTGAAAGCAGTAGTTTCAGTTATTGAGGGTTGAAATTTTATTTACGCGTACGAAACGACAATTGTAAGCAGTAAATAACCGGACGTCTTGCTTTTCTCTTCGTTTTGTTATCATTATTCAAAAAAGGTCCTGGAATTTCTCGTTTTGAGAAGTTCCAGGACCTTTACGGCTGTTCTAGGCAATGCAGGCTGCTCGATCAACCTTCCTGTATTCTGTTTTTACTGTCACCGCTGGTTGTCGTCGATAATTCCATGGCAAATAAACCGCCAGCTGTTCCGTTTTTGGAAATGCTGGCAGTGTGCGACAAGCAGTTAATAAATCAACTAAGTATTGGCGTGGATCGATATGATTAGCCTTGGCACTTTCAATCAAAGTCATCCAAAGCGCAGTTGAATTGGCACCTTGGGTACTGGTACTAAACAGCCAGTTTTTTCGACCGATTACTAAGCTCTTCATATTGCGCTCGGCGGCATTATTGCTCCAATCAATGACGCCGTCATTGATGATTCGGTCGAGATTGGCCCGTTGGCTTTGTGCATAGGCAATCGCTTTACCCAGCCGTGACTGTGGTAAAGTTTCAGTTTGATCCACCATGCGCCAAAAACGTTTGAGGATTTTCCTCAAACGGCTACGCCGTCGCCGACGACGAACTCGTGGCGAATACCGGCGCCATTCCCGCTCCAGCGCAAACATCTGATTGATCAACTGAAGGATTTTGTCGGCGACCTTAATGTGGACTGCGGCAGTATCATAGAATTTACGCCGGACGTGTGCCCAGCACCCCATTCGTTGGATACTATTCCCTAAAAGGTTATAGCCACTATAGCCATCGCATTGCAGGACGCCCTGATAATTCTGATATAAGTGTTGCGCAAAAGCGCCCGAACGAGTGGCACCATAGGCATAGTAAACCACAGGGTTCGGTTGTTTAATGGGCGTCCTAGCGACCCACATATATGATTTTGCTGTCGCCGCTTTACCAGGTTCTCGCAAAACTTCCATCGGGGTTTCATCACCCTGCAGGTGATGACTTAGGCCAAGCTGACGGTGAAGTTCATCGTAGAGCGGTTCAAGTTTCTGTGCCGCTTTAATGACCCAATTAGTTAAAGTTGCCTCCGACGTTCGGTAACCTAACCGAGCCATTTCTGGCAGCTGTCGATATAACGGTACCCCTAATACAAATTTACGATAGAGGACTTCCGCTACTAATGAAGCTGAAGCTAAGCTATGCGAAATCAAGGCCGGTGGCACTAGTGACCGAAATAATCCAGCCGTCGCGGTAGCGTCGGCGCAATCGGCACACTTGTAAGTGCGCACATAAATCTTATTCAGATAAAGCCTAGCCGGAATTAACTTTAGCTCTTCACGTACAAATTTCTTGCCAACCGGAGTGATGTTAACGTGTCCTACCGGACAGGTTTCATCAGTGGGCTCCAGAATGGTAATGCGAACTGGCACATTTTTAGCTACTTGCGTCTGCCGCATTTTTTTCGGCGCTTTTTTTGGCTGTACTTGATCTGATGTGGAACTGCTTTGGTCGCCAGTTTGCTCTGGCTCGGTAAAAACACTCGTATCTTGATCAAAGAGTGAAGTCTGGTTCGGATCTACTTTTTCGGATTTACTCGCGTATAATTTACGCGTTAGGAAAGCCACTTGTTCCGTCAGTAATTTAATCTGCGCTTTAAGTTCCTGAATTTCTTGGTCCTTTTCCGCTTCTGCCATTGATGTCACCTCCTTCGGACTAGCTTTGTTATCATTGAGTTTACCACTTAGTCGGTCAATTAAGAAGCTACTTTTAATGTCCGGGTGGACATATTTTATGCACGGTCGGGTCTAGCGCCCAACCACTCAATAGCCGGACTAATTGTCGTGGATCTAGTCGCCGAATAGCGAGCTGATTTGTGGGCCATTGTAACCGACCGTTTTCCAAGCGCTTGTATAACAGTAAAAAACCATCACCATCCCAGTAAAGCGCCTTGAAACGGTCTTTACGAGTACCACAAAACAAGTATAAGGCTTGCGAATAGGGGTCTAGGGCGTACTGCTCTTCAACGATGCCCGCTAGGCCATCGTTGCCTTTACGCAGATCAGTTTTACCGCAAACTAGAAAGATTTGTTCAATCTGGCTAGTGTCAATTATCATGGGCAAACACCGCCTTCATTAAGGCATCTAAAATATAGCTATTGATATGGTTGTACACGATCACTGACTTATTGTTATCAACTTTGAGTTGTAATGCTTTAGTTGGTCGGGCAGTTGGTGCCGTGACCGTGTGGCCGACCTTTACTTGTACAATATCTGGTTTATCCATCAAAAATACCTCACCATTTATCTGATGAGGTAATGATAGTGCATCTTGAGGCCGCTGAGAATACGGTCAGTTATTTACTGCTTACCGACAATTGATTAATCTCACGAACTGAAAGCCATCGATTTTTTGGACGGGCTTAAATCAGCACCAATAAGAACACGATGAACAAACAACCGCTTCCACAGCCATTATAGCCGAGAAAGCGGTTGTTTCATATTACGATTACGAGGGTCGAGCGAAGCGACACCCTCAGATGGTTTTTTTGATTTTTAACCAGGTGTTAATTTTATATGTGGTTGATTGATTTTAGAACTTCTTCAATTATTTGTGCATCTAAGTCTGGAACAAATTTTCTGGCGAATAACAAGTCTGAATCCATAATTTGGGAGTAGTTTTTCATAGTTAGGTTAGTGGGTTTATGTGATGTCCAATCCCAAATAATTAGCCTTTGATTTGCTTCACGTGATGGCCCATCTTCATATCTTTCCTTATCGTCATATCTATTAAAATAAAGTCGTCTTTTGAAGTTTGAGTTTTCAACAATAGTTTGAAGGAATAATTCATCTCCATTGGCGGTGAAATTAAAAGTCTTTTGAATCCATGGTTTCTTACTAACGACATACCGAGCTAAGTCATCAGTTATACTAAACCAGTTAGAGCCCATCTGGAATTTAACGAAGGACTTTCTGATCCTATTTACTCCAACCATTTTTTGAAGCTTAACTATTAGCTTTTGAACAATATACAAAGTTCTATTATATCTCAAATCCGATTTTTGAAATAGATAATAATATTTTACTCTCTCGAGTTTATCAGGAAGAATGTTTTTAGCTTGAAAATTAATAAATTCTTTGCCATTATTTTTTTTGAAAAATTCGTGTATATAGTCTTGACTTTTTATCGGAAGATCCGCACCAGATAATAAGTGATAATAATCATAATGATTGTTCTTTATGGCTGCTTCTAATAAATTCAGTTCGCTAGTGATTTGTGAATAGCGTCCCCAAAACACTGCGACATTGTCGACAAATATAAGATTAGATAAATGAATATTTTCAGCTAATTTTTTTTATCAACATTACTGGCCTTTTTGTCTATATGCAAAAAAACATCATTTCTACTGTCGTCAATAGCCGCCAATAATTTTTCGACAAATTCAAAGTTATTGTATGCTTGTATTAAATATGCATGTTTTCCCATTTTTATCCCCTTATTAAAACTTTGTGATTATATTATAAACATACCATCTTTTAAGCCACTTTTTAAGCTAAAATTATAAGTCTGCTAAAATCCTAGGGGAGTATAGAATATCTTGTGTAAACATTAATTCATTTGAACAGTAGAAAAGTAGTAAACAGCAAATAACTGACCGTATTTTCAGCGGCCTTAAGATGCACTATCATTACCTCATCAGATAAATGGTGAGGTATTTTTTGATGGATAAGCAACCAGATATTGTACAAGTAAAGGTCGGCCACACGGTCACGGCACCAGCTGTCCGACCAACTAAAGCATTACAACTCAAAGTTGATAACAATAAGTCAGTGATTGTTTACAACCATATCAATGGCTATATTTTAGATGCCTTAATGAAGGCGGCAGACGCAAGTAACTAAAAATGTGACAGTTCGCATTACCATTCTGGAGCCCACTGACAAAACCTATCCGGCAGGACACGCTAACATCACTCCGGTTAGCAAGAAACTTGTACGTGAAGAACTAAAGTTAATTCCGGCTAGGCTTTATCCGAATAAGATTTATGCGCCAAGTGTGCCGATTACGCCGACGCCAGCCTTGATTCCGCATAGCTTGGCTTCAGCTTCATTAGTTGCGGAAGTTCTCTATCGTAAATTCGTATTAGGGGTACCTTTGTATGACGATTTTACAATTGAAGTGCAACAAATTAAGAAGACATAAAGAGAAGACTCATGGCCTGAGTCCTGTAAAATAAAGTCACCATAACTAATATTAAAAGGAGACCTCAGGCCATGAATCTATACACCCATCTTACCTTAAAAGACCGCGAACAGATACTATTAGGTATCGCAGCTAAGGAAACTTGCCAAGTTATCGCTGATCAGATTGGTTACTCAAAAGCGACGGTATCACGCGAAATTAAGCGGAATGGTTGTCGAGCCGATTATTCGTCGGTAGACGCCCAGAAAAATTACCAACAACACAGTTTAAAAAGCTGCCGTCCAAGACTACTAACTAACCTTGAATTACGTAATTTTGTCTTAGAATGTGTTCTATACCGGCACTGGTCACCCGGACAAATTGCTGGGCGACTGTCTTTTGAGCATAGTGACTGGAAAATCAGCTATAACACGATTTATCGTGGCATTAGACTTAATAATTTAGGCGTTAAGACTAAAAGTCATGGTGCGCGTGGGTTTGCACGTAAATTGCGGCATCGTGGAAAGACCCGGAAAGTCAAAGACACCATTAACGAACGACACGGGCGCTTCAACGACGTACCATTAATTCATGATCGACCGGTCTCTTGCAAAAATCGCACCCGTTTTGGCCATTGGGAAGGCGACACCGTTCGCGGAAAAACGGGGCGCTCTGCTTTGTGGTGACCCTTGTTGACCGTAAGTCACGGTATCTATTAGCTCAACGGGTTTCAAAAGTAAACGCTAAAAACGTTACGCAAGCCATGATTGATCTATTACACACTGTGACGCCGAAACTAGTACGAACGCTTACACCAGACCGTGGAACTGAATTTGCGGGTTACCGCGAAGTTGGTCAGGAGCTTGAGATTCAGGTCTATTTTCCGGATCCCCACGCGCCACAACAACGTGGGACTAATGAAAACACTAATGGCCTCATTCGTGAATATTTTCCGAAAGATACTGATTTAGACAAGTTGACCGATCAGGAGATTACGAAATTCGTTAATGATTTGAACAATCGACCACGTAAGGTCTTAGGCTGGAAGAGTCCAACTGAAGTTTTCTTTAGAAAAAAGTTGCACTTGGTCTGACAATTCGTCACTAACAAAACGAAGAGAAAAATAAGACGTCCGGTTATTTACTGCTTACAATTCGTCGCTTAAAAAAGCATCTATACTGGCATAAATGCTTCTAAAGATTCTATCAACTTCACTTGACGAAGAACCTTTATTACGAACTGGTGCCACACGTATTCAGGATATCATTTTTTTAAAAAATTAATTTTTTTTAAAATGTCTGGTTGTAAAATCAAAAGAACGCCCACATAGCACAAAATACCCACAATAATTTGCTCAATCAAGCTCACTGTAGATATTTTCATATTAATATTAAGTCTGTATACTATAATAAACATAAATATCCCAGAAGCACTATATTTCATTAAATTTTTGAATAATTGTTTCATTTTTAAAATTTTTCGCACTTTAATTAATTGATAAGTCGTTACAACCATTTCAGATAAAAGCGTAGCTACCATTGCCCCTTGAACCCCCATTACAAGGATTAATGGTACATTCACAATAATGTTAGTTACAGCTCCCAAAACAACTGATTTAGTATAAGTCCCCATTTTTTTAGTTGGTAGCAAAAATTGCTGCCCTATCACATTACTTAAACCAATTAAAATAATGACTGGTGCTTCAATCATTAATAAATGATTCACTAAAGAAAATTGTTCACCAAAAAACCACGGCGCTAAAGTGGTCGCTAATGCAGCAATTCCAAATGACATCGGAATTGAAACTGACAACACAAAGTCAAATGATGTATATAAATACCCTTTTACTTGCTTAATTTCTTTTTTAGCATACAGATTAGCAATATGCGGCAACATTACAGTTCCCGTCGAAGTCACAATAGCTAAAACTAATTTCACTAACTTATCTGAATAATCATAAAATCCTGATGCAGAAACCGAGTCTAACTTCCACAACATAGTTTTATTTAAGGCTAAATAAATTGTCGTTGCCACCTGCGGAACAAACAATAGAAGGGACGCTTTTAAATGACTAAAAACTTTAAGCTGTCGAAATTGTGGCTTATTAACCAGTCTTGGTAAATAAGTCCAAAGCGTCATATTTCCTAATAACTGTGAAATCGATAGTATTAAAATATAAACACCAACATCATTTTTTGTCTTCACCAATGTAAAGATTGCAATTAACGAAAGTAACTTAATCAGCATATTTCGTAATACTGTTTTTTTGAAATCTTCAAGGCCCATGAAAAACCAAGAAATGTCAAGTGCACCAGCAATTATATAAAAAGATTGATAAAAAAAATAGATTTTTAAATCACTTTGGAAATATAAAAATAATAGAAAAGCAACATATGCTAATGAAATAGTAATTAATTGTAAAAATTCAATCTCCCAAAAAGTCTTAGACCGTTTCTCAATATTATCACGAATAATGGCAATTTCTCTATTACCATAAATCGTTATTCCAACAGTTCCAGCCAACAAAAAATATGTAATTACCGAGTTTGTAGTTGCATTTATTCCCACACCAGTTGGACCAAGAACACGGGAAATATACGGCACAGTTACTAATGGAGTTATCAAAGTTAAAATATTATACCCAACATTATATAAATAATTCTTAACGATTTTCATCTATATCCTCACATAACTAAAGTCTTATTCTCTAATTTAAAATTTAAGCACAATATTAAAAATCAGGCCACAAAGACCCGTTCTTAAATTTGTGACGAATTTAAGAACGATATGTCCTCATGACCCAATTTAGTTTACTGTATCATTACAAACAATTCTAGGTTGCTAATCGAGTCCTAATTAATAATTGGTTAAATGCCCAAAAATCCAAACGCAATTTATACCACAGACTAAGCACAATTGGCTACAAGATTTAACCTTAATCAAGAATAAACTACTTAACTAATAATCTTAACAACCATAAAATGTACCTTATACAGAACTCTGTTCAGCTTTTCTTATCATTTTACAAATATTATCAATCACGATTAAGTTTCGGTTATTCAAGTCACAAAATAAAGGACAGATTACCGTAATAAAAAATTACATTCCAGATACCAATCCAACAAAATGCGCGTCAGCCAAATGTTATCAAACAAACAGTACAACCAAATTACCCACTACAACGCACACCATTAAACATAGCTTACACTATTCACCAAACTCTTTTTTTACACTATTCAAAGCAGCCATAATTGTTTGATCCATATTATAATATCTGTATTGTCCTAAGCGCCCACCAAAAATCGTATTTTTAGCTTTTTTCTGTGCCATCTCTGCATACTTCGTATATAATGCTTTATTAGACCGATTATTGATTGGATAATAAGGTTCATCTCCGCGTTTCCATTCATGTGGATATTCACGCGTTATAACGGTTTTATTTTTATTACCCTTACCAAACTCAAAATGCTTATGCTCAATAATTCGAGTAAAGGGTGTTTCTGCATCAGTATAATTCACAACCGCGTTACCTTGAAAATCATCAGTATCTAAAACCGAGGTTGAAAATCTTAAACTACGGTATTCCAACTCTCCAAACTTATAGTTGAAAAATTCATCAATCATACCAGTATATACAATTTTGTCAAAACATGAATCATATTCATCTCTGTTTTTTAAATAATCTACACCAGTTCGCACATCTATAAAAGGGTGATTTAATAATTTACTTATTATTTGAGTATAGCCACCAACTGGGATTCCCTGATACGGGTCATTAAAATAGTTATTATCATAAGTTAATCTAACTGGCAAACGTCGAATTATAAAAGATGGCAAGGTATTTGCCGGTTGCCCCCACTGTTTTTCAGTATACCCTTTTACAAGCTTTTCGTATACATCTAATCCAACTAATGAAATGGCCTGCTCTTCTAAATTTTGTGGATCACCATCTAACTTTACACTTGCCTTTTGCGAATTTATCTTATTACGGGCCTCTTCTGGAGTTACTACCCCCCACAATTTATTAAACGTATTCATATTAAATGGTAAATTATATATTTCACCATGATAGTTTGCAATCGGTGAATTTATATAATTATTAAATTCCGCAAACTGATTAATATATTCCCAAATTTTTCGCATTTTTGTATGAAAAATATGCGCCCCATACATATGAACTTGAATTCCTTCAATTTCTTTAGTATAAATATTTCCGCCAATGTGATCACGCTTTTCGATTACAGTTACATGCTGGCCACGTTTAGCTGCTTCATGAGCAAAAACAGCCCCAAATAAACCAGATCCTACTATCAAATAATTCGACATAAATATCTCTCCTCGTATATTTAATATAAACAAATAAAATTAGACCATTTTATGGTTTGGGCGTTGCGTGCTGTCTCATTAGATCTAAGTCCAACTAGTATATAGTTTCATCTCTCATAGCTAGATGCTTTAGACTACATAGATAGTCTACCGCCAGATAAAATCGTTCATTACAAACCACAAACCGTCGTGCACTAGCTTTTGGTAGTGACTCGCATATCACTACGCAGCTCAAAAAATAGCAGTAACTTCCAAGATTGCAAGGCTATATTCATGGCTTCATTGGCTAAAGGATAACATGCAGCGCCCAAGCTTAGACCAATTAATCAAGCAAGAAAGGAAATCCAATCCTATAAACTTGAATATTAGTATTGCTAAAACTAAACTCGATTACTATGACTTGAACAGTGATCATCAGATTTTGTTTCAAGATGAAGCTTCTAATCAACCAAGTAGTGTCCAAGCAAAAGGGGCATTATATCGACTGATCATCAACAGAAATTTGATTAAATTATCATTGATATGGAAGTGACGCAGTCCATAACGTTCTACAAAACTATGAATTTAATCAGAACATCGAACACGAGCGTTAAACTTTAAAGTGGTTACCCCCACGGTTCAGCAAGGTTTACGATAATAAAAAAACTAATCGGATTAATGCCAAAAGCATTGCCGAATTTATCTTGTTAAGACGTTACCAGATCCCGATTGTCTGTGAAAAAAGCACTTGGTATTACAGCGTTTAGCATTTACGTTGTTAAGCAAATTGCCGATAGTAAGAGCCACTTTCTAAACAACTTGTACTTTAAATTGAACACGATCAATACTGAACTATCTCTTCAATATTTGGTAATGCCATGATGATTTCCTTAACTGATGAGCGTTATTCGCTAGACGAAACTGTCACCTTACCTTACCTTTGGATGAGCAGTAAACGAGTTAAATCTGCCTAGCTGTAGTCGCTTTTGCAATCCCGAAGAGATTTCAAAGGCTTTTAAGTACGCCAATGAGATTCGTATGTATCAATAACAATTAAAGTTACTAGATAAATACATCACTGATCTTTGTCAAACGTTAACTGGGACCTCTTCAAGTGTAGTTCTAATCTATAGTACCCGTATCATTGCGTAAATTGGTCAAAATAATCTCTTCACCAAACAAACTAAAAATCGCAAAGTACGCTACACTAGCATAGCTCCGCCATCAGCCCAGTAATACAGACCAACAAGCAACTCCCCGTGCTCGGATAAGTAATCAATGTCCACAGTATTACTTAATTGAAGCTACCAATTCAATAAAATTGTAAGATTTCGTCTTTGCACAATATTATAAATAAAATATCAGGAAGTACCCAAGTATTAACATATGCTAGTGTCTTAACGGCCCGCAAGTTAGTCTGTGTAACTTTCATACTTTGAATAAATACGAACTGTATTGAACTGCAAAAATAATCCAGCGCGAATGCCAAACCCAAAAATATAAAAAATCCTTTTCGTTCTAAGAGAGTAACTTACCAGCCGCACGTGAACTGACTTTACACGTAACTCGCAATAAAACTAAAACTACCGTTTTAGTTAAGAAAAAATGTGACAAAGAACTCTGAATATCATCACAAACACAAACCAAGAAAAATATAGACTAAAAAATAAACAAAAAGCAATACTCTTTACATTAATCTTTATACCAGCTAATTTTAATTAGCGACTTACCACACAAAAACCAATTCAAAAGGATCCATATAACTATTATCTCAAAAAAAGAAAAATTAAACATATTTTCATAAAATTTATTTGAAAAAAATGAAAAAGCAAGCGCTGAGAATATTCTCGCATAAACTAATACAGAAATCGGAACTCCCTGATTAAGTCTGAATCGTTTGAATTTTTCAAAAAACACTTGACTAATAAATGCCATTAGAGATACAAGAATGGGAACTCCAATATAACCAAAATCATAGAGATACGAATAAAAAACCGTGTACACATTTCCTAAACTATAACCATTCACACTTAAAAACGGCAAATCAAACTGTAATATACTAGAATCGATTCCAATATAAGGCGAAATAGTTTTCCATATATACATAAAAGTCTGTTCACCAAAAAAGCCATTTTGAATTGGAAAAACTGTTTGAAGGAAAATATCCAAATTTTTAATCTCGGCTCCTAAATATATTGCAAGATAATAGGTAAATGAATATTCACTCGTGTTTCTCCCTAAAAGATTAGCAAAGCCTTGAAAAACCAGTATAACCGCCGCTGCAATTCCAACAATTCCAAAAATTAGCTTAATGTTATTCTCGGATTTCCAAGATTTCTTCTTTTTATAGAGAGCGTATAAAAAAACAAATAGGCCTATCAAAATAGTCATTGTTCCGCCACGAGATCCCAACATTAAATCACTAACCACACTCAATAAAATAACTACTAAATATAAATAGTTTATTTTCTTTCTGTATACAATATCTTTCATAAATAGAAAACCAACAAAATAACCAACTGCTCCAGTAAACAATCTCATTAAGTTCAATATTCTTGGTAAACTCAAATCTACAGTATTAGTTGGGCTAATTGATAATGCTCTATACAAAGCTATTGAATTCGAAAGGCCATTAGATGGTGTAATACGTTGAATCTCATAAATAGTAAATAACACTGTTACAACTTCCACAAATATAATAGGCAGTATTTTAAAATTTGAAATCGTTTTTGGATCAACAACATTCTCTGTTAAATTCATATCAAGGTTATAAGAATAATACTGATGTACAACGCTCGAAACCACCACAAATAACAACGTTCCTAAACTAATAACCAAAAATGTATTTAGATGCAAATCAAGAGCCCATTTATTTCGATAAAGAAAAGCACAAATACAGCCAAGTAACAGAGACCCTGAAAATATGACAGATGGTGCTAACAATTCTCGATTATTTAAAAAATAACTTGCAACAAAGCATCCAAATAACCAAATTAACAATGAAAGAATTATACACCACCCCCTAACAATACAATATTCTTATTTTGTACAATTCTCATTATTCTAAACACTTTTATTGATTATAATATTTAATTTGTGGATTGAAAAAGAATCCTGCCAATATTCCTTTATACAACACTCTAAACTTTGACCATTTAAATTTACTATTTCCAAACAGCAATTTAAACGATGTAATGATAGACTTTATTATATATTTAGTCAATCTGTTATCTTTACGCGCATTGTAAAAAGAATTTCTATAACTAAAAAAATAACGACCTACTTTTGATTTTACGGATTCATTTATAATATCTACATTTAAATTTTGTAAGGTCTTATGTAAAACATGGCTACTAGCAACAAAATACCCAGGGGCTATTCTGGCAAGTCTTGATGTATACTCCGTATCGTCTCCCCATATAAAAAATTCTGCTATTGGTAAGCCAACGGAGATAACATCAGTTCTTTTAATTAATACAGAAACGAATGTTCCTGACATTACTTCAATTAATCCATCATCAACCCTATCAGACCAATTTTCTCCAGTCATAAGCTGATTCATTTTAGCAGGCGCCCCATCTTTCCAACGGACATTACTAGATAGAAATCCCCAATTTGAATTTAACTTTTGATCAGAAATTAACAATTGTTCCAGCGCATTATCCTCAGGAATAGTATCATCATCCATAATCCAAAAAAATTCTCCGCCCAAATTCATAGCAAATTTAACGCCTTCTGAAAAGCCACCAGCACCCCCAAAATTTTCACTCAACCGCTTATATACAACTTGCTTATCTGAATAGAACTCATCCATCATATATTTTTCAGTGCCATCAGTACTCTTATTATCTATAACTAATATTTTTTTTAACTTAACTGTCTGTTTCTTTAAAGATTTTATACACTCTCTCAAATACTTTAAGCGATTATAAGTAACCACAATTGCAATGACATCTTTCATATAAGTTCACTTCCTAATTATTAGCATATTTGTTTTTTAATTATATCTACTACACGTTGACTCGCGT
This sequence comes from Lactiplantibacillus modestisalitolerans, assembly GCF_005405425.1. Lineage (GTDB taxonomy): Bacteria > Bacillota > Bacilli > Lactobacillales > Lactobacillaceae > Lactiplantibacillus > Lactiplantibacillus modestisalitolerans. The sequence continues at coordinate 74,297 of NZ_BJEA01000001.1, forward strand.
TTCCATCTTCTAATAAATGTAATTTTTTATAAAATTTATCCAGTTCAGTATGGTACTGCTCTGTATTAAAACCAATTATATTACTAGACAATTCATGTAAATTATTCGCCACTTTAAAAGGAAGTTCCTCTATCTCAAAATAAGTACTACGATATTTAAGATAATCGTCAATATCTGGCATATATAACAAAACCGGTTTTTTTGTAAGCGCAAATTCAAACATTGATGATGAATAGTCCGTAATTAAAACGTCCGCAACACTAAAAAGCTCTATTATATCTGGAAATTGGGTTGCGTTGATTACATTTTTGCTAATTTTAATATGCTCGTCCTTAATATTCGGATGTAATTTAACAATAACATTCCAATCTCCTCCAAATCGCCTTTCAAGAGAATTGATAATTGAACTAAAATTAATATTATACACACTTATATCCCCACTATCTCTAAACGTTGGCGCATATAATAAATATTTTACATTCGTTTTTAAATTAAGCTTTTGCTTGGCCTCATCATGAAATAAACTATCTTTTGAAATTAGTTTATCTAATCTTGGTGACCCCGTTTTGATTACTGGTCCATCATACCAAAAAGATTTTTTGATAATTTCTTTCCCCAAGTCACTATTTGTGAGTACACAATCTATCAATTGCGAATCATGCTTTGCTATATTTATATATTTTGTAGAAAGAGACTCTGCAATATCATGCTCTATTCCCTTAAATGGAATTGCTCCATGCCATGTTTGAATGTAGTATTGCCCTTTGCGTTTAACAATAAAATCTTGTTTTCTAGTATTATCCACCCATACACGTGCTGTTGAAAGTTCAAATAAATACCTAAGAGTATTGTATTTAACATACCTAATTCCATCAGGAAGATGTATACGTTTAGTATTTCTTAGCACAACAACACAATCAACAGCCAAATTTTCTTTTAATAATTCTTCTGCAATATATTTAGGGTTATCAGAAAAAGATCCTGCAGAAAAAGATGAAAATACAACTTTATTATTTTTAATTGGAAATAGTCCAAATAACTTCATAATCAGAGTTAAAATAGGCTTGATTTTTTGCTTTATTTTCATTCTTTCTCCTTTATCATTGAGCATAATCTTATATATTGATCTTCAACTTCTGAAACTGTATCTTGTAAAAGATATCCCGCATCTGAAAATTCTTTATCGATAACTTCATATTCTTTAGCGTCAGACGATATAACAAGTCCTTGATCAATAGCCTTTACCCAATCTATCGGATTACTATCCAAACTGATAAAAGAAACTTTACCGGTAATATCTAAATTATGATCTACAGTATTTGACGCAACAATAGGTACTCCTGAAGCTTGTGCCTCCATTCCTACAAATGGTAAACCTTCATATAGTGAAGGCATAACTAAAACATCAATTACTTGCAATAGCTTAGGAATATCATTACGATTGCCCAAAAAACAAACGTTTCGACTCATTCCCTGGCTATTGGCCTTTTTAATTAATTGTTGCTTTAAGCTACCATCACCTATAATCAGTAAAAGTGAATTTGGATGTGTAATCAAAAATGATTTAAATATATCCAATAAGAATGTATGATTCTTTTGCTTTTCTAATCGAGCTATACTGCCTAAAACTATCTGATCATCAGAAATATTTAACGCTTTTCTATACTCACTTCTTACATCATTAGTAAAGCGATATTTTTTTGTGTCAATTCCGTTTTGAATAACTGTAACATTATATTTTCTTGCGTAATTATTACCAAACATCCACCTACTTGCTTTATCAGAACAACTCCATCTTGCAGCAGTTGTTACTTGTTGAAATGGACGAAGCATATAATGCAACATCCGTGAATCATCACTACCGTTATGACTATGAACTATTAGTTTTGTTTTTCTAAGAAAGGCAACAGGCCAAGCATATAAAAAAGTCTTGGCAGAGCATTCGTTGATATGAACAACATCATATTTGTTTTTTGCGTAAAAATATATAATATTAGCCAACCATTTTAATGGCTTATGCCGTACTGAATTAACGTAAAAAACTTTATGTACATTAGTTTTAATTATCTCAGCATATTTATCGTTTGGCCTTTGGTACAATAATAAATCGACCTGAAATTCTGTTTTGTCAATATTTTTTAACAAATTTGTTATAAACGTCTCAACACCACCGATTCCACTAGTCATTCCAATTAATAATATTCTTTTCATCGTCCCAAGCCCCACCTATAAATTACTCAACAGCCTTAAAAAAAAATTCCCTGTCTGATCAATTGAATACCCATTACTTTGAATGATACCCGCATTAATATCAGATACTTTCTTTGATCGCTTAAATTCAAGACTACGAATCTTATTTACCCATAAGTCTAAATCACTCAATGGCAAAGCAACAGCACTGGAGGTCTGTTGTACATCACTTGGTATTGTAGTTGAGCACAATGCTGGCAATCCGTTAACCTGCGCTTCTAACATAGAATAACCAAATCCTTCGTTTTCAGAGGGAAATACAAAAACATCCATCGCCGAATACCACTCATTAATATTTGTCTTTACACCAAAAAAATGAACATAATCAGTTAAATTCAGTTCGTTTGTCCTCTGTTTTAGTTCATTCAAAAGAGGTCCTTGACCAAAAATACATAATTGAAAACAAGTATCAGCCTTACGTAATTTTTTTAACAAATCTAAAGTAAAAAAGGGGTTTTTTAATGGTGTTAAAGTACCTACAAAGCACAACAATTTATCATCTTTAGTAAAACCATTAGCACTTCTAATTTTCATACGATTATTCATACTATATTTAAATTTGGACACATCTATACCATTTCTTAGAATATGAACATCACTTGCTTGGCCGAACATCCATAATGCTGCTTGTTTTGACACAGCTACTTTTAAATTACCATAACGATTAAAAATAACTTTTCCTACTTTATTTAAAAAATCCAAAACAATTTTTTCAAGACCATGGGGCCTTTTACTATAAAATGCACTATGACTTTGTATAACAATCCGCGCATCCGTATACTTTCGTGCCATTAATACAGCCCAAAAATTCCATGCAGAAGAATAATTAAAATGAATTATATCAAAATCATTATGATGCTTTTTAAAAAAAATCATCCACTCGTAGCAATGCTTAACTAAGCTAGCCCTTACCGGTGTAATGTCAAATTTATCCCAACTTTTATTATTCAATACGGTATCTAACTCATGCTTACCAGAATACGAAACACAACTAACATTGAAATCTTGTGCCTCTGAATAAAGTGAAAGAATATAACCGGTAAGTCCACTCCCCTTTTGATAATCACCAACTACTAAAATCCGCTTCATCCTAATCCCCCTAATTAACTAAAAATGCGTTTCAGTTCCGCCAGGCTTAAATTTCCGATATACCAAATAAACAATTTTTTTTATTAAATGTTTTCTACCTAATTGCTTCCATCGAACTGTATCATACTTTATATTATTAGTTTCAATCCAGACATCCATCAATAATTCAGACAAATACCCGAACACTCTTTTTTCTTGTACAGAATATTCACTAATATCTATTTTAGACTCAACTTCAAAAAGCACTGAAAAAAGCCATGAACTATATTGATTAAAAACTGCCTTTTTCATTATAAACATATTAAACATATGGGCACTGCGTTTTTTCATAACACGAATAAATGAATCATAGTACTTAGGATAAGTATCTTTAATGACTTCCTCCAACACCTTTAACGGCTCCGCATTATGTGCATGAATATAATGAGAATAGTTTGTCTCTATAATGTAGTATCTTTTTTTGGGTAACAACACATCATTCCCACTCAGCATTTTTTCTATATCTCGCTGATTTAGCACATTTCGAAATCCACGTCCCCAACCCTTACAGAACACTCTTCGATAATGCATCAACCCAATTGCATCTATGTTATTCATATTCTTCCACGCCCAATAAATAGCCGTCAATTCATTATAGTTAGGATTCTTATTTGAAATATTCTCTCCAGAATCATCTCGTTGATACTTTATTTCTGGTTTAAAATTTTGGGTTGCGCCAACTAATATTGGTAAATATAATTGTTTATCTGCAGGCATTGGAAATTTTTTGTGTGCTGCTATAAGTACCTTAACCTTGATGTTAGTACATCTCCTTTTGTATTATACTTAGTTATTAGAAATAAAGTTCCAAAGCTTACGCGCCAGTTCATCATTAGACACCGCCCTGTTGGGATAATTTGAGGCGATTAAAACTATTTTACTTCCTGATAAATCTGAATATAAATGTATACTTTGACCAGAATCATGACTTGAAAAACTGTAGTAATCATTCAGAAACATGTTTTTAGGTCGTGAACTATTACAGATTGATCGAAAAAGTCTGTTATATTTTTCTTCAAAAAAAAGATTTTTTAAAATTCCCTCATGTACTTTAAGAATATCCGCAATAGACATCCTTAATTGTGAACTTCCTGGGATAACTGGCTCTTTTTTAATTATATTTTTTTGCTTTACCTTACTTCCTTCTTTTAAGTAACTATAACCACTAACATCATTTGCAAACACATTACTAGCAGAATATGCACGTGTATCTGAAGCTTCAACTTTCTTAACTAATAATCTATTTAACGTTTCAATATAACTCAAATGGCTTATTGCAGTAATCAGTCTTTGCTTAATAACAGTATCAACACACTTTTTTCCTGGGTTTTCCTTATCAATCCTACCATCATACAATTCAAAATCATTTGAATAATTATCTGATCTATAATAATGTATCTTTCCAAATAACAAATCGTTAACACTAATTTTACTGGATTGCTTTAAATTTGGTAAATATTCGGATAATTTATCCTGTAAAATAAGTTTTTTATGCTGTATCATTTCAACTAAAATAGCATTATTTATATAATCTTGATATTTACCAACTAAAAATGAACTATCATATTTAAATCCTTCTTTTTTTTGTGCATTGGCAAAACCAAGTGCTCCAGAAAAAACAATCTCACCGTCACTAACACCAACATAAGCACCTTTGTACTGAGAATTATCTAATTTTTCGGTATTGCTGTCCAATAATACCCGAGCGTTTTTCTGAACTCTAATATTTGTCCCTAACCTTAGGGTACTCGATAAACCTTCTTCTAGGCTTGTTTTTTTAATGCTTTGTACCTCTGAATAATCGTCTTCTCTATTTGTATCATCTTTTATTGCTTCATTCTTATATATAATAAAAACAACTTCAAATATTATTAAACAAATCAAAAGGAAAATTAGTAGTTTTCTTTTTGAAATTAACAATTTCATACTAATCCTCCACTGCAATATAACCTAAAATATTGACTTTATTAAGATTAGCATTTTTTAACAACATACGTACTGTTTTTTTTCGACTAACCTTTACTTTATGTAAAAAGATAACTCCATCAGATAGTGATAAAACTTTATTCATCTTTTTATCATCAATGATTTGAGGTGTATTTATTAACACTAAATCATATTTTTTACTTAAATAGCTCAATAACATTTTAAGTCGCGGATCTTCTGTTGCATTAATTTGACCATGCCCAATATTTTGTTTAGCTATCGATGGAATTAAATCTACCTCTTGCCCAGGAATATTAGTGATAATTTTATTAATATTCATTTCTTTACCATTTAAAAATTCATCTAACGAACTCTCGCTTTTCACCTGAAAAGTAGATGAGAATAAGTCATTACTAAAATCAGTATCTAGAATGATTACTTTTACCCCAGCTTGGCCATACATAATTGCCAGATTAGCAATTACCGTCCGTTGAGTTGCTAAACTTGTCATTGTAGAAAATGAAATGATTTTCTCTTTGCCCAATACGTCTTGAATATTTCCACTAATTTTTCTTATATTTTCCTTTATGCTTTCTGCACTATTCATTTAATGTACATTCTCCTAATTATCTTTTTGTGTAATAGTACCTAAAAATTTTTCTCCCAATACATCCTGAACATAATGTGAATCTACTATTTTACCTATGTATATATATTTAATTATTAGCAAAAAGCTAAGAATGACAAAGGTCAATACAAATGTATACAGAAATTTTTTAATTGCATCGGATTTAACATCCGATACATTACCTTTTGTCGCGTTAGACACAATAGTTACATTAGATCCAGACAAATATTTTCCGATATTTGTAACAAATATATTTATCGCCTTATTAGCAAGAAACTCAGCGTATTTTTGATCTGTTGAATTTACCTGTAATGTAAAGAAAGGAGTCGTAGTACCACCCGAAGCTTCAATACTAACTGTATAATCATACTTTATTTTGCTATTACTCCAATTACTTTTCTTAATTTCATTATCTAACAAACTAGTAAATTTTTTTGAAGATACAAACTGCTTGTACGACGCAATCAAGCTATAATTGTTATCGTTTTGGACTAGCTCTCCTGAAGAAGTATAAGTTGACCCGTGGGAAAACTCAGTCACATATGCGCTTGCCACTCCGATTAGCACACTAATCAACACCACAAAAATTAAATACTTTTTAATAAATTTAACAATAAAATTACCACTTATCCTAATACTCATTTCGTCCTCCTAATCATGAATAAATTATAATTCATGTATAATTAGCATTAAACAATTTCTTTCATATTACAAAACTTTTTTCAAAAGCGCAACATTGATAAAATATTATGAGATTTAAAAGTATCACCATTTATTCAACAAGCAAATACTAAGCACTAAGTAAACAAACATAACTCTAATACTCGTTATGCTAATTGATTACAAGTTTGTTCATCGTATGAACAAATAAATATTACTCTATCGTAATTGAAAAACTGATATTGTATAGAACCTGGATTCGTTCAATATCTCATTTAATTGTTAAAAAGTAGTTTCAAATCGGCGCTATTGTCGGTCTAACAAATACTGATCAGTGGTTGGTTGTCCACTTATTACGTCGTATCGACGTCCAAAAATTAATTGCTTGTTACGTGCTTGCGACTTAACTATCCACTTGATGACCTGGCTAAAGCGATAAGCAAGTTTGTACCGTCCTAATATCATAGTATACTGTTGGAATTAAGATTTTAAGTAAAACAATCTCACTATTAGTGACTTCAAATTTAACCTTAAACCCATAGTAATAAATCCACTTAATCACATTATAGCCGATATTATTGCTACCATATAAAGGTTTTATTTTTAATCAGTTGGCAGTAAGCTATCAATAATAATATAATCCGAATGCTGACAATTAAAACGTAACTTTTTAGGCAATAATTCCAAATTCAAAAATATTTTGTTTGAGAAAATGATAAAATTCAGTTTAAACAGCCATTTTCCAATCTACCTGCCAACAAAGTAATACTAACAATATGATCCGGATAGTTTTCCTGCTTAGTATTGCAACGGTCTTGGATTTTGAGTAGCACATTTTTTATTATGTGTACTAAAATTTTAAGCTACACAATGATACCTGATTACGAACGCGTAATAAATTGGTCATGGCAAGCTAGTCTAACATGGGACAAATTTCTTTGCTTTATGGTGCTTGAAGTATAACCTAGTTAGGCTATCTTGTGCTTTCAAGGCTTTGGCTAACTAACACAATGTAGTCATTAATATAATTGTAAATAATAAGCGACGGACTGTTGTCAACTTTGCGTTGTTATGGGCCGTTTGGTCGTAAGTAGTGAATAACCGGGTGCCTTGCTTTTCTGTTCGTTTTGCTATCATTATTCAAAAAAGGACCTGGAATTTCGGATTTATGATATTTGGTGCTGATGGATGAAATCCATTAACATCAAATTTTTTTGTCACAAATCAAAAAGGGTATACCGCCCCGTGCCAAATTAAGTCGACAAAAACTAATTGAAGGCAAGTGAACAGTACGTCCCAAGAACAGTTTACTAGAATTTCACTTCAAATTAAAGACTATTGTGTTAAAAGACTAAACACCGGGGTCTCACGCCATACGCATTACTGATGATTTATCCTATGACGATATTGTTTGTCCGCGTTGTGGTCAACACAATGAGCATAAAAACGCCGTAATTCGACTATCACGTGTTAGTGAGCAAGCAGGCTTATTGGTAGAAAACAGCGGTCCATTGTAAAAACTGTGGTAAAACTTGTACTGCTCAATCGACGCTAGCAAAGAAACAACACCAAATATCTGAAATCACGCTTGACGATAACTGTATATTGACGAATTTTAATTCCCCGGTAACCAAATAAATTTTATTGTGCTAGACGCGAAAACTTGCAACATTATAACTATTTTTTCAGACCATAAGAACGCCGATATTAATCGTTATTCCAATAAAAATCGTCGTCGCGTGCGTCGATTTTAATTCGCAATACTAGCCCGGCCACGAAAGAACTATTCCCCCATGCCAAGCTAATCATGGATAACTTCCACTTAATCTAAATGACCCTTAAATTACTAATCCAAACCCGAATTCGACTAATGAAACAGTTTAAATCCAAGACACATCAATATCGCGCGCTAAAGGTCTATTGGCGACTTTATCTAAAGAGCCAAGGGAACTTTGAAAAAAGCTCAAGTTTGGTAGTTTAAGCATTTAAAAGGCCGCTTAATCCAAGAGCAAATCATATTAGAAAGACTTGGAACTCAGTGCATAATTTACTCAGACTTATTTCGCAACTTATCACTTAGTACGATCTTTCTATAACCACGATTATCACGGCTTTCCTTAAGCCCTTAGTAAGATTGAGAACGTTAGTTCTCAACCTTACCGCAACCATTAAAAACTTTATCCATAAAAAGTGCTTTATAAAAAACATGGATTACTGTCAACTCTCAAACGGTACACTTGAAGAGACTAATCGTAAAATTAAACGAACGACTTATGGCTATAGAAACTGGCCACATTCTATCTACCAAATTATGATTGAATTTCTAACTAAAATTGACAAAAAGCCCCAATTCGTAAATGAATTGGAACCTCATAATAAATCAATACCGGTTGACACAAAGTTACAATTGTTAGGATTATCTGTCTAATAATTGTAGAACACTTTATATTACAAACACATCCTCAAATCATTTATTTTATTGACTTACACAACTCCAAAAAAACTATGCATAAATAGCGCTGCACAAGCCGCCCCCACAAACGGCGCGATCCCCGGCACAATAATTCCGTACTGCCAGTCACTATCAGCCTTGTTCTTAATCGGTAAGATGGCGTGGGCAATCCGTGGGCCCATATCCCGAGCCAAATTCATTGCGAACCCGGTCGGACCACCAAGCCCCATCCCAATCGCCCAAACCAACAAACCAACACCAATCGGTAAAATACCCGGAGTCTTCACTTGAGAAATAGCTAAAATGCCTGAAATAAAAATAAAAGTATCAAAAAATTCAACGAAGAAATTCCGTGGTAAATTCCGAACTGCCGGCGCCGTCGCAAACAAGTTTCGAATCGTAATTGGTGAAATTTCATCAGCGGACGCCGCAAAGTGATCAGCGTACATCACCCAGACGATCACGGCACCAACGACCCCACCTAACACTTCCGCAACCGAATACGGAATAAACATGGCCCAGGAAATGTTTCCTAAAATACATTGTGCCAAGACCATCGCGGGGTTAATACTAACGTCCCCAAAAATGAACAGGGCAATCGTAATCCCAAAACCCCATGTCGTAATCGCAAAAATATGGCCTGAACCGCGGTACTTGGTTCCTTTCAAGACCTCACTACAGTGTACACCGACACCAAAAATAATCATCAAGGCGGTTCCCATGAACTCTGCCAGAAGCTGATGAATCACTATGTTCTCCTCCTGTGGCGCTCGTAACGCCCGTTTATTTTTAAATTGACCAATCTTTCTGAAAAACACCGCTCAATTTTCACACGGACACCATTATACACAAAAAGGGGCGCGCTTCCTACGCATTTTATGAAAAAGGTTTAATTCTAACTAATTTATTTTCATTTTGCAATTATTTTGCCTGCTCATGCTTAAAATGACGCTTCAGCCGGCGCATCATCTTCGGCGACTTCGGCGCAATCGTCTCTTCAAACCATTCTTGGACGGTCGCATTAACCACCCCACCGAACATTAACAAGATTCCCGAAAAGTTCAACCAGAACATCAACACGATCAAACTCCCAATCGTCTGGTACGACGTTACCCGCCGCGCAAACAATTCAATGTAAAACCGGAACCCCTGCGAAATCACAATCCAGCCAATCGTCGTAACCAAGGCGCCCGGCCAGACGTAGCGTAACTTCACCTGCGCGTTTGGCACGAAGTAGTACAACACCAGCGCCATTAAAAACATACCAACAAAGGTGATTAGGTACTTATTATCCAGCAGTTGGTTCCACCAGTTCGGGATAATACTACGTGACGTGTTCGTTACCTTTAAAAGCAAGTCCATCATTACCTGACTCAGTGTAAAGAACAACGCCAAACTCATAATCAGTAATAATAAGCCGAGCGTTAATAGAAACGCCATAATCCGGGTTACCACCGCCCCCTGGACGTTATCGACCCCGTAAGCCTCATTCAAGCTGCGCCGAACCGCCGCAATAATTTTGGAAGCTGACCAGACCGTCACCACAATCCCGATTGACAAACTGCCGCTACTCCCACTCGACAAGAATGAAACGAGGATTGGTTTAAACGTTTGATAAACGTTACTCGGAATAATTTCCTGCGCATACGCCAAAATCTGGCCCGTTTTCAAATCAAAGCGGGCCACCAAGTTCCCAACAATCAAAATAATCGGCGCAATTGACATTAAAGCGTAGTACGCCAAAACAATCGCGTTATTACTAACGTTGGCCTGATTATAACGACGAATCATAATTTCAATCCACTTAGTCGTTTTTGGAAAGCGCGTTTTTAAACTCATAACTTTTTTCCAACTTTCAATTGATTAGTCCAATTATACAATGCTTCCAAGTTTGACACACTTCTTTTAATTGGTGTGGTATTCTTAACTAATAAGACCAGCGCTTTAGGAGTATGAAACTATGAAAACAATTAGCCTAATTGTTCCTTGTTATAATGAGGAACCCACCGTACCACTTTTTTTCAAGACGGTCGAGCAGGTTTTCGCTGACCATCCGGACGAATTCGAGAACGTGAAGCACGAATACCTTTTCGTCAACGATGGCTCTAGCGACCAAACCTTAAACGAATTTCGCAAGTTACACGCCGACCATCCGGACACCGTTCACTACGTCTCCTTTTCCCGTAACTTCGGGAAGGAAGCCGGCTTAGCCGCGGGCTTACAACACGCCACCGGGGACTACGTGGCCGTCATGGACGTTGACTTGCAAGATCCACCGGAACTACTTCCTCAGATGTTAACCACCCTGGAAAGTGGCGACTATGACTGTGTCGGCACGATGCGGGAAGACCGTGCCGGCGAACCACCGATTCGGTCCTTCTTCTCCCGGGCCTTCTACACGGTCATTAATAAGATCTCAAAGGTCCAAATCATCCCAAATGCCCGTGACTACCGGCTGATGACCCGCCAAATGGTCGATGCCATTTTGGAATTACCGGAATACAACCGCTTTTCAAAAGGAATTTTTAACTGGGTCGGTTTCCGAACCACCTACTTAAAATTTGAAAACGCGCCGCGGGCCGCCGGGGAAACCCACTGGTCCTTCTGGCAGCTCTTCAACTATTCCATCGAAGCAATTGTCGACTTCTCGGACGTGCCGTTAAAAATCGCTACCTTTACGGGGAGTTTATTTGCCTTCTTATCAGTAATTAGTATGTTCGTCGTTATCATCCGCAAATTGATGTTTGGTAACAGTGTCGGCGGCTGGGCATCACTCGTGACCATCATGCTCTTCATTGGTGGGGTACAACTCTTCTGCTTAGGTATTATCGGAAACTACATCGGTAAGATTTACCTCGAGACTAAGCACCGGCCCCAGTACATTATTCAAGAAAAACGTTAAAAAAAAGGTCAACCGTTGCGGGATCGCAACGATTGACCTTTTCGTTTTCGCACCTATTATTAGGAGGAAATGTATCACTATGTCAGTTTCCATATTAAAATAATTGTACAAAAATGTAAATCATTTTGTATTTGAACCCATTTTTTTCATAATTGCTTTCAAAATATATTCAGCCGCATGACCATCGCCGTACGGGTTCTTCGCTTGAGCCATTTGTTGGTACTCATTCTGATCATCTAACAATTGGTTCATCGCCGTGGAGACTTGCTCACCATCGGTCCCAACGAGTTTCAAAGTTCCAGCTGTAACCCCTTCCGGCCGCTCGGTGGTATCGCGCAAAACTAACACCGGCTTATTCAACGACGGCGCCTCTTCCTGCACCCCACCCGAATCAGTCATAATGAAGTAACTCCGGGCCGCCATGTTGTGGAAATCCACCACATCCAACGGATCAATCAAGTGAATCCGCTCAGCTTGACCTAAAACGCGCTTCGCAACCGTTTGAACCGCCGGACTCAGATGGACCGGATACACGACTTCAACGTCAGGATGGGCCTTGACAACGCCCTTCACGGCCTTAAAGACCGCCTCCATCGGCGCCCCCTGGTTTTCGCGGCGGTGCATCGTCAATAAAATCATCCGGTGTCCCGGCTGAATCAACTTGAGGGCCGCATGGTGATAGTTCGCCGAAACTGTCTGCTTCAGCGCATCAATTGCCGTATTCCCGGTGACCGTAATGGCCGCGTCTGGGTGATTTTCCTTCAAGAGGTTCTGACGACTCAGCTCCGTTGGCGCAAAGTACATGTCCGCTAGTACGTCGGTCAGCTGGCGATTCATCTCTTCCGGGTACGGTGAGTACTTGTTCCAAGTCCGCAGGCCAGCTTCCACGTGGCCCAGCGGAATTTGGTGATAATAAGCGCTCACACTAGCCGCGAAAGTCGTCGTCGTGTCGCCGTGTACCAGCACGATGTCCGGGCGCTCCTGATCCATGATGGCGTCCAGCTTGGTCAGCACACGACTCGTGATGCCGGCCAGGGTCTGGTTGGGCCGCATAATATTTAAATCGTAATCGGGCGTGATGTTAAAAATCGTCAATACCTGATCGAGCATTTCGCGGTGTTGCGCCGTAACCACCGTGACCGGTTCAAAGGCGGCTTGTTGCTGCAATTGCAACACGATTGGTGCCATTTTGATGGCCTCCGGACGGGTCCCGAAAATTGTCATTACTTTAATTTTTGCCATTGGATTCACCTACACTTATCATTGTCCCCTTCATCTTAACCCGAAACCGATTGCGGAGCTAGTTTCCATCTTTAAATTTATCACTTTTATAACTTCACGCTTGCAACCGCAGTAAAATTCGTTGAATCTGCTCCGCCACCTGGTCATCCAATCCAAACGACCCCTGATTTTCAAATAGTACTAACGCGGTGCGCGCATCGCGGGTACCCATGTAATAGGTATGAAAACCGTTATCGTTACCGCCAACCCGAATACGGCCATCCGGCTGGTAGTAAACCCCGGCACTGTAGCGCGGCGTAAAATTACTAGTTAAATTTTGCAGACCAACCGCGCCCAACAATTTACCACTCTGGAGAGCTTGCATAAAGCGGTAATAATCGCCCACACTCATGTATAAACTGCCACACCCCAGCTCGCTGGACTGCAACGGCTTTGAAATGACCGTATTCGCCGTCTGACTGCCCGCTAGCCGGTAAGACGCCGGATTAATCGCGTTCCCCGGAATATCGTCATAGGCGTAGCTATGCTTGAGCCTTAGCGGTTGCAAAATATTTTGCCGCAAGTAGGTTTGATAGGACTGGCCACTCGCCGCTCGGACAATGCCCGCCAGTAACGTAAAATTGGCGTTCGTATAACAATACTGATGATTCCCCGTTGAAACCAAGTGCCTGAGGGTAAAATCAATCTGATCCGTTTCAGACGCTAACACCCGTTTCGGTGTTGTCTCAACCATCTGAATTCCAGAACGATGGTCGAGTAGTTGCCGAACCGTAATCTGGTCGGCGTGCGGTACCTGCGGGTAATACTGACTCAGCTTGGTCTGCATCGTCAGGCGACCATCGTTAATCAACAGCTGAATCAACGCCCCCGTCAGCGGTTTCTGCAGCGACGCGAGCGGGTAAGCCTCGTTGACCGTATTTTTTTGCCGGTGCGCCAAGTCCGCATAACCGTAAGTTCGGACATGGACGCCGGCCGGACCGTTCGTCGTAAACAGTAACGTCCCCATAATATGGTGAGCCGCGATCAACTGATCAATCTGCGTTTCCGCCTGCGACCGAGTCAAATGACCGGCGGACGCGGCCACCTTCGTGTTTTTGATTGGGCGCGGTTGGGCCCTTTTTCCCCGTGCTAAACTCACCCGGGCATGTGAGCGGGCCGGCTGTCGCGTCCGCGCCCCCCAACCTAGTAATCCCACGACCACGACCGCAATCACCAGTATCCATCCCAACCAACGTCTGCGCATGTTCGTTCCCCCCATTAACTGAACTCTGTTACAGCCTACAAGCCGAACATGCAAATTGCACGTAAAACCAAACTTTTGTAAAGCGGCCAAACTAAAGGAAAGTCGACAACTTACGGGCGTTTCAGCAGAATCACCAAAATCAGTTTGCAAATTGGTTATTATAACTCGTGCAATTGACGAACAAAACGCTTAAAATGAGTCACATAGTTAACTAAGTCATGGAAGGATGATTATATTGAGCAAAGCAACAGATTATTTGCAACACGTCTACGCGGTCATTGAACAACGTGACCCGAACCAACCCGAATTTTTGGAAGCCGTCCACGACTTCTTTCAAACGATGACCCCGGTCTTTGAAAAGCACCCCGAATACATCGAGGCCAACATTTTGGAACGCTTGACCGAACCTGAACGGGTCATCCAATTCCGGGTTCCATGGTTAGACGACGCCGGCCATTCCCGCGTAAACCGCGGCTTCCGGGTCCAATTCAACTCAGCCATCGGACCGTACAAGGGCGGTTTACGCCTGCATCCTTCCGTCAATCTCAGCATTATCAAGTTCCTCGGCTTCGAACAAATCTTCAAGAACTCCCTGACCGGCCTCCCAATCGGTGGTGGTAAGGGTGGTTCCGACTTCGACCCTAAGGGCAAATCGGATAACGAGATCATGCGCTTCTGCCAAAGCTTCATGACTGAATTAAGCAAGTACATCGGCTTAGACACCGACGTGCCTGCCGGTGACATTGGCGTTGGTGGTCGTGAAATCGGCTACCTCTACGGCCAATACAAGCGGCTCCGCGGGGCTGACCGCGGTGTCTTAACTGGTAAAGGGCTCAGCTACGGCGGTTCGCTCGCCCGGACCGAAGCCACTGGTTACGGCTTAGCTTACTACACTGATGAAATGCTAAAAGCGAACGATCAAACGTTCACCGGTAAGCGGGTCGCAATCTCCGGTGCCGGAAACGTCGCAATCTACGCCATTCAAAAAGTCGAAGCCCTCGGTGGTAAGGTCATCACTTGCTCCGACTCCAATGGTTACGTGATAGACGAAAACGGGATCGACTTCAAGGTCGTTAAGCAGATCAAGGAAGTCGAACGTGGGCGCATTAAAGAATACGCGGACCGCGTTGACGGGGCCACTTACCACGAAGGTTCCGTTTGGGACGCGAAAGTCGCGTACGACATTGCGTTACCATGCGCCACTCAAAACGAAATTGACGGCGCTAAGGCCCAAACCATCATCGCTAACGGTGCCAAGGCCGTGGCAGAAGGCGCCAACATGCCAAGCAATCCCGACGCAATCGCCGCTTACCAACAAGCCGGCTTGCTTTACGGACCTGCCAAGGCAGCCAATGCCGGTGGTGTAGCCGTTTCCGCACTCGAAATGAGCCAAAACAGCATGCGCCTCAGCTGGACCTTCGACCAAGTTGACGACCGGCTCAAGAAGATCATGCAGGCCATCTTTGCAAACTCAGTCTCTGCCGCCGACGAATACGGTGTCAGTGGTGACTACCTCAGTGGGGCTAATATTGCGGGCTTTACTAAGGTCGCGGAAGCGATGTTGGCGCAAGGGTTGGTTTAGTGGTTTATTTTTAGAATAATAATTTTGGCGCTCGTCACAAACCTGTTTGGGTTGGTGGCGGGCGCCTTTCTTTTGAGCTCTAAATTAGTGTTGAGATTGCCGCCAGCAGCAACTGCAACTGGTTGGCTGGAACACTGCGGGCATCGATTTGAATCTTCTTGGCAGATCAATACCATCTATCATAGAATCTTCTTTTACTTTGAATTTTAACTTGGTTCGCTTTTCTGCCTTATAGCTGAAACGTGTTCGGGCCAGCTGATACCTGTGCCTACTACGCTAAGGGCACAATGCCCAAGGTAGCAAACACGTTACGCTTCCCTGTCTTATTGCCGAAACGTGTTCGGGCCGACTGGTATCTGTGCTTGCTACGCTAAGACGCCATCGCATAACCCGCGATAACGCCTTAGCTAGGCAATGCTCAATACCAACCCGTCGGCCCTCACACTCTAACTATTCTTAATCACTAGTCCAGTCATCACATCCGCACAATCCTCACACGCATCCAGCACCTTCTCAAACCCGGAGTACACCTTCTGCCAACGAATAATGTTAATCGGATCCTGCTCCTCTTCGAACAAGCGCCGCAAATTATGCGTATACAAATGATCGCCCTCCGACTCAATCCGGTTCGCGGTTTCAATATTTTTAGTCAGCGTCTTCGAATTCGCAAAATGGGCAAACTCCTTGACCGACTGCTGCACCGCCACCACCGCCTCACAAATCAGCTCAATAAATTTTTCCGTATCCGGGCGCATCGTCTGGATATGTAAATAATAGAATTCATAAGTTAGCCCACTAATGCCGTCAATAATATTATCTAATTTATCAACCAGTTGGACGATGTCCTCCCGATCAATTGGGGTAATGAACGAAACGTACAGTTGGTTCATAATTTCTTTGACATCGCCGTCCCCATTATTTTCAATCTTGTGAATTTGCTCACCCTTCGTCGCTAGCTGGTCCGGACTAAAATTCGTAATGATGTCATTTAAAACGTTGCTGGCATCCCGAGCATCCGTCGCCATGTGCGCCATCGCGCCAAAAAAGTCGTATCCGCGTTTACGTGCCATCTTGCTTTCCTCCTAAAAAATACTAATGAACCATTTCGACATAAAATAAGCGATTAAACCGCACCCAGGGAACGTCAGGACCCACGCGAGCACCATGTCAATTACGATTTTCCAATCGACCGACGACAGTCGTTTAGCCGCGCCCGCTCCCATAATTGCAGTCGTCTTCGTATGGGTCGTCGAAACCGGAATCCCAAAGATTGACGATAAAAACAAAGTAATACCAGCACTTAAATCCGCCGAAAAGCCCTGGTACTTCTCTAGCTTGACCATGTCCATCCCGACCGACTTAATGATCCGCATCCCGCCGACTGAGGTACCAACGCCCATCGTGACTGAGCACAGCACCATCACCCAAATTGGAATCGCAAAACCGCCGCCACTCTTACCGACCAAGCCGTTGTAGTACAACGTCAGCATGAAGACCCCCATAAACTTTTGCCCGTCCTGCGCCCCGTGTAAAAAGGCCATTGCCATTGCACTGAGTGCCTGACCAACCGTAAACAACTTGTTCGCAAAGATCCGGTTAACCCCCTGGAAGAGAAAAATGACCAGCTTCGTGAGTAAGTAGCCGCCGCCCAACCCGAGGACGGTTGAAACCACCAGCCCTATCAGGACTTTCCACCATTCTACCGGGTTGACGGCGTCCAGCCCCCCAAGGGCAATCGCCGCTCCCGTCAGTCCGGCAATCAGCGCGTGCGATTCACTGGTTGGAATTCCAAACCACCAGGCCGCCACCGACCAGGTCACAATCGCAAATAGGGCCGCCGCCAGCGCAATCTGACTAGCGTTCCCGCTCTGACTATCAAAACTAACAATGTTACTAATGGTTTCGGCCACCTGGGCGTTAAACAGCGTCATGACTAACGCGCCAAAAAAGTTCATCACGACCGCCATCCAAATGGCAATGTTCGGCCGGAGTACCCGGGTGGAAACGGCCGTCGCAATGGCGTTCGGGGCGTCCGTCCACCCGTTAACAAAAATGACGCCCATGACGAGGACCAGGGTAAGGATCAAGGCAATGTTCACAAGTCGCATCTCCTCTCAAGTGAAGGTTCGATAACAAAATTAATATTCATTTAACTTAATGATAACGTATTCACAAAGCGCTGTCTGTATGAAAATTTGAAAGTCACTTTCAAATTTGTAAGCGCAATCATTTCTGAACACGAAAAAACCAGTTTAGCTGGCTGCCAAACTGGTTCATTACTTTAATTAAACTTTGGAATCCGGATAGCCGGTATGGGCGACAATCTCCGAATAAGTATCGTGTAGTTTTTGGGCCGCTGCGTGCCAACCAGACTTTAAGAGTGGAATTAAGTGCAGCGGATCTTCAACTGGCAGGTTATGCTGCCGCGCAAACTGACAAATGGCCGG
This sequence comes from Lactiplantibacillus modestisalitolerans, assembly GCF_005405425.1. GTDB lineage: Bacteria > Bacillota > Bacilli > Lactobacillales > Lactobacillaceae > Lactiplantibacillus > Lactiplantibacillus modestisalitolerans. The sequence continues at coordinate 92,757 of NZ_BJEA01000001.1, forward strand.
TAACACGTCCATGTCAGAATTAGCAAAATAATAATTGCCCTTGGAACTTAAGACAAAAATAGTCGCTCGAAACGCATGCCGCGGATCTAGCCCTGCCTGAACGTGCCAGCGAATGGCGCCAATCTGGACCTTATCGATTGCGTCTAAGGGCATTTCACCCAAATTACGCCCCTCCGGCGACCACAACACAACCTTGCTGGGCGTTAACTCAACCGTCGCGTGCTTTTCACTCCGCGTCCCCGATAACCGCCGGAACCAATTTTTTTCTGGTTTCGGTTGCGGATATTCACGCCCCTGAATTTCAAAGTGGAACGGTACGATGCACTTTTGCGCCCGCTCGATGGCCCGGTAATGCCCGGCGATTTGATGATTCTCGAAAATCGATGCCATTGGTTTGAACATAGTTTTCACACCCCTTCACCGTCAGTATACGCTTTCATTAACGTTCTGACAGCTATTTTGCCACGAAAAAAGACGCCAAAATACGAGTCGTAATTCGGCGTCGCCCCGACCATGATACTGATCGCAACTATGTGCAACAATTTTTAAAGCATGTGTGCAGACAGGTTCAAGCTGAACCTGCCACCCCCAAGCGCGATCTCTACTGACTTGATCACTGCTGAAATCATCGGCTGTCTTTAACTACACCTTTCGACTTCATCCCGCAACTAATTTTAGTTGGGTTACTCGACTACCGCCATTATAACAGGTTGTTAACCTTTACACAAACTCGAACTAATTATGAACTTTTATTCGGCCAAAAAAACGCCGCCAAGCACCCTGTGCTTCACGACGTTCTTACTTCAATTTAGCTTTCAGCTGGTTGGTTCGGCTGGCTGTCATCAAAGTCAGCTGGCATAATGGCAAAGTTGCTAGCTTCCGTTGATAACAATGCGGCGTACGCCCGCACCTTAGCGGATAAGGCTGGGATAATGGCCCCATTTAAGTTGTTCAACATTTCCTGTTCGTCATCTTCTGGCTGTTGATCATTAGCCTGCCGTTCAATGATGCCAACCATTTCACCACTCAAGCGCACGATTGCAAAAACCGTTGCGGACAAGTCGTACATGTTTTCCTTATACGTCACTTGTAATTGCGCTTGAACGACATCGTCACCGAAGGTCTTCTTCACATCCGGATTAGCCGGCGTGTAACTAAACTGGCCCTGACCCGGGTTCTCGTCTTCTTCTTTACGGTCGTAAACAATTTGAAAATGTAAATCTTGGATAGCTGAGTTTAAAATTTCGATATTCATATGCGCGCTCCCCTTTTTATATTATCTTCACCTTAAAGGAAAAGCCGCTAAAATACAATCACATTCGCCGGCTTTTTGTGAATAATTGGTAAGCAAATGGTAAAGATTGCGTTGACGCGGTCAAGCGAACCCCGTAAACTAAAAACATCACTTTTTAGGAGGACTGAGAAATGACCCGTCGGCGACTTATTCCAACGCTTCTCGCGGTGGGGCTCGCAGCCAGCTTCGTCTGCACCCCGGATCTAACCGCCCAGGCACTGCGCGTGCGCGGCCCACGGCTACTGCCCCGTCTTCGGCATCACCGCCGCCCCGCGCGTCATCAAGCGCATCATCAGCATCGCGCGCACCAGCGCCACTAATACACTGTTATCATCCAATTAACGACCCATTGACGAAAACCGCCCCCAACCGCCAGCTTAAGAACTTCGGTTCTGGGCGGTTACGCGGCGGTTTTCCCCAGTTGCTTTTGCTTGGGCCACTGTCCGTTATCACTTATAATAGCTATAAATACAATGGAGGTGGTTTTCATGCCTAGTCGTTATACGCACATCCTCGTTCCCGTTGACAGTTCCGCCGCCGCGCAAGCCGCGTTCGTCGAAGCCGTCAACATCGCCCAGCGCCACCAAGCCGGCCTGACCGTTCTGTACGTGGTCGACGACGGCGCTTACCACACCCCGGCGCTCGATCCAGTCCTCACGAAGTTGCTCGATTCCGAGGCCGCCCACGCCCAATCCGCGATGGACGACCGCCAAGCCTTCGTGAAGACGACTACCATCACGGATTTCAAAACTGAAATCACGTACGGCTCGCCGAAACGCGCCATTGAAGAGTACGCCAAGACGCACCCTGACATCGATTTAATCGTGCTGGGCGCAACTGGCAAGGACTCGCCCCACCGCGTCGCAGTTGGCTCCACGACCAGCTACGTGGTGGACCACGCACCGTGCAACGTCATCGTCGTGCGGTAATTTACTATTTTGCTCATCCTCTGGGGGTGCGCTGACGCGGAGGCGTTGGGGCATCCTTTTTTGAAAAATATCGATAGCTACGATTGAACATAATTAAAATATTAGAATCAATTGAATATCTGCTCATAATCATTTTTCCCATATCCTTATCCTTGCCATCCACCTCCATTAAACCTAATCCTGAGAATCAATTAAGGCAGCTACAACAGATACTATCCGACACAACACAAAAAGTTCCGTACTGGTAAACTCAAGCCAGTACGGAAACCAATTACTTATAGTTATACTTATGATTTGGATCTATCCTACAAAGGCAAAAATAATTTTGCTCATTGTAATAACCATGAACCCGAAACTGTCGGCTTCCATTATCAAAGTGAAATACTTCTCTTTCAACACCACCGATGACCTCTTTATTTTTAGCGCCATGCGGCCCATCGGTTCTTAAAAAAAGCTTTTCAACTTCAGTAATTGTTAAATGTCTCCCAACTGTCTTAGAAATAAACTCACCAAAGCCCTTAGCACCTTCTGTTTTTGCTTTTTTAAACGTATAGGGGGAAATTAACGCATCGGTTAACGCTATTTTAAACATCACTGTGGACTTAGAGGTCAATACCTTATTACTACTAGTATTGGCAATATTTTTATTTGTTAAAACTTCATTTACTTTTTTAGTTGGAATATTTTTTCTGGTTAACTTTCTACCCATTTCTAGTCACCATTATAGATACTTAGATAGAAATTACGCATCGTTTTGGTTGCAATCTCATTATTACTTGGTGCATTAAGATTTAAACCAATCCGAGCTTCTTGCCACGGAGCTTCAGAATGGGTCAACGCCTCCAACTCGTTACCAGATTTATCACCATAAGTTACCCAAACAGATTCCAATAACCCGCTTAGTGGTTCTCCAATATCAGGATTGCCAGTTTTAGGTGTATCAATATCCGTCCAACCATATTCCTTGTATTCCTGATACAAAGTCGGCGATACGGGACCGTGCACCCAAGCTTCAAACTTATCATCATCGATAATTGATTTATTGAAAAGGGCCCACCCCCATGCAACAGCATAATACGACAGTTTCTGTAATTTTTTATCACTCATAGGTTCTTTACTGATAAACCAAGCCGCAACGTCATTAATGTTGTACATTTTCATCCCTCCAATAACTTTCATATCTATATATATGTTACCCAAAGGCGAACATACTTTCAAGCAATTTCATCTAGACGTCATTGAACACAAATAATTGCAGGCAACACTTTCCAGAATGGTTTCGTGGTCCCAAATACCGCTTTTAAGCGTTTCGCTTAAAACAAAAACCGCTTCATATCAACGTTCTGCGTCGATACGAACCGGTTTTATTGGTATTCAAATGACCCCACCCGGACTCGAACCGGGATCAACCGCTTAGGAGGCGGGTGCCCTATCCAGTTGTGCTATGGGGCCATAACAATCCGTAAAATATCATCTCACGGATTATCATTTTTGGCAATTGCTGATTGTTAATTAATCGCCAAACCGGTCACGATTCTTCTTACGCATACCCTTTTTCTTGGAATGCTTCTTACTACCGTGACGCTTCTTATGAGTCGGCTGCGCGGTTCGCAGCTGCCGCTTTTCCTCACTCGGTGGTGTCACCCGCTTGACTGAATCGGGATGGCCCGCCGACTGACGCCGGTGCCGGCCGTTCAGCGCCTCACCGGATTTTTCCGGGTGCTCAAAGGTTAGCGGTGGCACAACTTTACTTGGCTTAGTGTCCACGATTTGATAATCGACCAAGTAGCCCGGCTGAATGGTGTAAGTGCTCGACGCCATCAGTTTCTTGAAATCGCGAATATCGTGGTCATCCCCCAGCGTCAGCACGAGGCCGTCAGCGCCCATCCGGCCCGTCCGACCCGCGCGGTGCACGTACGTCGTTAGGTCCTTAGGCAACTGGTAGTTGATAACGGCTGGCAGCTCCGGTACGTCCAGTCCGCGTGCCGCCAAATCGGTCGTCAGCAGCAATTCGACCTTGCCCTGCCGGAAGAGTCGGAGCGCCCTTTCGCGCTCAACCTGCCGCTGATTACTCGTCAGCGCCACGTAGCTCACGTGTTGGTGCCGTAAATCGACCGCAACGTGTTGCAGGGCCTGCATCTTGTTAAAAAAGACTAAGGCGCGCATGTGGTCGACGCGGCTAATGCGTTTGAGCAGGTCCACTTTATGGCGGTTACCAACCTGCATCGTTCGGTGGCGAACCGCACCCTGCGTTTGATCAATCCCGCGCACGTCAATTTTTTCGACCGGCTTGCCGAACCACCGCGGTAACTCGTCGAGCAACTTGGTTTCCGTCGCCGAGAAGAAACCGAGTTGTAACGTTTCGGCCAGGGTCGCGTCTAAGATGGTTTTAATCTGGTCAAGGGTTTCATCCGTCAGCAATTCGTCCGCTTCGTCCACGACCATCAACTTGAGGTGTCCCAACTTTAACTTGCCGTCCGCTAACAGGTTCGTCACCCGGCCCGGCGTCCCAACGATAATTTCGGGGTGCTTCTTGAGCTTTTCCATCTGGCGTTTCACGTTGGCGCCACCAGTAATTGCCAGCACCTTCGCGTTGACTAGGTTAGCCCAATCACGGACTACGCCGGTCGTCTGCATCGCTAATTCCTGCGACGGTGCTAAAATTAACGCCTGCGTGCCGGCCCCGGCTTCGATCATTTCCAGCAACGGCCAAGTGAACGCCAGCGTTTTCCCAGAACCAGTCGGTGCTAAGCCCAGCACGGACTTGCCCGCCAGTAGCGGTTCCGCGACCGCCGTTTGGATTGGCGACAACGCCGTAAACCCGGCCGCTGCAAATTTTTCTTTAAATACGTCTAACATAGTGCCTCATTTCTATTTAGCGCCGCGGGGCAACTCGTTTGTAAACACAATCTGCCCGGATTGGCGTAAATTAAATAATAATTGATTAACATCGCGACTCAGTTCGCGCCACGCTTGATAGTCCGCGTCGTAACGTTGCGGATCATTGATCACGCGCGCAAAATCGCGCGCCTCCGATAACATCGGGTTGGCATCCGGAGCCACTCCCAAGTCGTGCGGGGTGCCGTCAGCCGCATAGTAGGTCAACTTTCCAAGTTCAGCCGGATTATCCATGACCAACGTATCCCGTAGACCGTTAATCTCGGACGGCAAGTACGAATTACTCGTCTTACCAACGTTCAGCGTCACCGTGAAGTCCGGATACTTTAGGACCGCCACGCCCTTACCATCGACCTTGGTCGCCGTTAACGTCGGGTAATACGCCACCGCATCCGGCATGCCAAACCAGCCGACCGCGTCGTAGGCTAAGTAGACCCCGAGGTCCTGCAAAGCACCACCCGCATACTTCAGCGAAAAAACGTTGGGCGTTTCGCCAGCCAGCACCGCATCATAGCGCGACGAATACTTCATATAAGTCAACGTCGCGCCCTGAATCTGGTCCATCCGCGCGATTTGCGCCTGCACCCGCTGAAAATTCGGCTCGTGCAACTGCCGGGCCGCCTCAAAGCAACGAACGTCCGGGTGCGCTTGCAGGCAGGCGTCTAATTGGTCATATTCCAAGGGACTCGCAACCGCGGGCTTCTCAACAATCACGTGCTTGCCGTACTCGACCGCCAATTCAGCCTGTTCAAAATGTAAACTGTTGGGCGAAGCGATGTAAACGGCGTCGAAATCACCGTGCTTGAAAAACGCGTGCAAGTCAGTATACGTCGCCGTCACGTGGTTTTTCGTTGCAAACGCACTCGCGCGCGCCTGGTGTCGCGAATAAACCGTCGTCAGTTGCCAAGCCCCCGATTCATGGGCAGCGTCAATAAATTGTTGGGTGATCCAGTTCGTACCAATGATGCCTAATTTTAGCATGGCCCCCACCTCCTGAGAACGAAAATTCGGTGAATTAATGATACTTCTAGTTTACCGCATTTCGTTGCCAAAAGCGGTTGCGAGGGCCTTAATTCCAGTTTGAGGGCAAAAAAAAGCTGCCTGAACGGCAGCTTTTCGGTTAATTCTGATTATTGAGGAACAACGTTAGCAGCTTGTGGGCCACGATCGCTTTGTTCTTCATCAAAGGTAACTTTTTGACCTTCTTCTAAAGTCTTGAAGCCATCAGTTTGGATAGCTGAGAAGTGAACGAATACATCGTTGCCATCTTCACCAGTAATGAAGCCATAACCCTTATCAGCATTAAACCATTTTACAGTACCATTTTTCATGTATCAAAATCCTCCTAGGATATCTAAAAACTAAATAGAAACTAAAATTATGTTATCAACACCTAAAAGAATTTCCGGTAACAAATGAATGATACTTTAAACCTATAAATGCCGATCACATATTATACATTAACACACTCACCGACTAATTAACACCTTTTCGGCATAATTATTTTAGAAAAGCGGGTGAATGTTCATTTTAAATAACAGATTGTTACGTTCGTTACTGCCAGATGACAAAGGCGTAAAAGGTTTACTAAGAAACGCAGAATTTGTGACGGTTACCGTTAGTTAGTGGTATATTTTAGGGGTAGACAACTCTAGGAAGGAAGGTTGATCCGGTGAAGCGACGTGGAGTCATTTTATTTGGTTTATCATTATTGGCAGGACTTTCAAGCACCCTCGTACGAAATAAGCGCCCGAGCAAAACCACTAGCGGTGATTTAGCCGTGTTTTACGCGGGAACCTGGACCTATCGCGACGAAGCCCATCACCGGGATCATCAGTTGGAGATCAATCCCAACATGATGATTCGAATCGACGGCCGGCCAATGCCCGCCACCGTCGAATCGATCTCCGCTAGCAAATTGGTCTTGCTGGATAAGTACGGCTTCCACTTAGAAGTTCAAGCCAACGAACAGCGGCCAGTCGCCCTGTTCGACGAGGCGGATAACCGCAATTATGTTATTTTATCACCCCATCAGTTGGACAAACCAACTGATTAATTCAACCGCCTTCGGTAAATCTCACTTCGGTCTAACCACCATTGACGCCAAACGCGTCAGCGCGGTTAGACTTTTTTCTTTCCCAATTTAAGTTGCTACCGATTACCACCTATTCTGCGCCCGCACCGAAAAGCCGCGTAAACTGCGCCTGACTACCATTAAACAACAGGCCCGCAAACTCTTGCCGGGTCCCGTTTTGACGATAAACCGCCCGGTCCGAATAGTGCATCAACTGGATTCGCTTAGCTCGCTGATGCGTCGACTGCGTATCATACCACAACGGCGTCTTCTTAATAACTGGTTTAACTAACTTCCGAGCGATACTCGGCGTCGACCAGACAATGCACTTGCGATCGTAATAATTGGTCAGATCAAAGATCAGTTGCCGCAACTTCTTTTGATTGCGTTTTACGGCCACCGTTTTCGCATTATAGTCCCCATAATAAGCAACGTGAATCGCAATCGGCAGATTGCCGATGTCGGTCCCAACAATTTTCTTAAAATAGGCGGCTTGCGTTTGCGCGGAACTTGAAAAACTAAACGTATGCACCACGCCAACGCCCAGATTGGTACCAAGCACCCGTGAATAATTCGAGGCATAGTTATCATCCGTATAAGAACCACCCGAAGTCGCATTCAGGTAGACAAACTGGAGCCCGTCCTTTTCCAACGCCGCAAAGTCCAGGTAACCGTCATTTTGGGACACGGCGACCCCGCGCACGTTAAAACCCGCAACGACTTGGTCCCGCCGCCACTGGAGCCACGCTAAACCGCCCCACACGCAGGCAATCACCAGCGTTAACAGCAGCGTCCAGCCAATTCGCCGGCGCCAGCGCGCCCCGCGCGTTTGTGCATAGACGGGGCGTAAATGCCGTTGTCTCTTCATCTAATCAATCCTTACCCTGCTAAATATCGGTTCGAGTCGTGCTAATCGCGTCACGGACTCGCTCTAGACTCGCTGCCATTTCAATATTGCCGTGCACCGCCGTCATCAAAAACAGACTGTCAATGATGCTCATCTGAGCAATCAACGACGTCAAACCTTCCGAACGGTAGTTCACTTCTTCAGCAACCGAAATAAACGCAACCGTGCTGCCCTTCGCGAGTGGCGAGTTACCGAAACTCGTCAGCGTAATTACGGGCACCCCTTGCGCTAAGAGCGTATCCAATAGTTTCAGCGTCTGTTGGTTACGTCCCGTATGCGAAATCACGACCGCGACGTCCTTGGGCGTCATTTGAGCCGCTTGCATCAGCTGCATATCATAATCACTATTATGGACACAGGTAATCCCGGTCCGCACAAACTTATGGTAACCATCTAAAGCCGCAACGGCGGAGCCACCTAAGCCGTAAAAACCAATCGTGCGGGCGTTTAGTAGTAAGTGGACCGCCCGCTGTAAATCGTCCTCCGTCATTACTTGGCTGGTTTGGTCCAGCGAACTGCGAATACTATTGAAGGTTGAATCAGCGATGCCCTTAAAGGTCGTCTGCTGTTCGACGTCCTGGAAGGCCGCCGCGTTGGCCTGTTCCAGCGGCTCGGCCGCCGTTAACTCGCGGGAAAATTCGCGGAAGCTTTGAAAACTGATCCGTTTAACGAAGCGTGAGACCGTTGCCGTGGAGACCCCGACCGCCGCCGCTAAGTCTGAAATGGACTGCGCCGCGGTTTTAACCGGATCGGCAATGATGTGGTCCGCTACCTTCCGATCCGTTGCACTCAAGTTCGGATAGTACGACCGAATGAGTGTCAGTACCCGGTTTCGATGTCGATTTTCATGTCCTTGCATTATAACCACACCCCTTTGAACAAAGTTTACCACAAATCACCAAGACGCTCTAACTTTCATAGAGCGCTTTCATGACCACGGGTGCGGCCTTGCGGGGTTAAAAGTTGGCGCCAAACGCAAGCGGTTAAAGCGGTGCTCCTACGGTGGCCGCGCCGGCCCTCAATTGACCGTGGCACTCACCCCGGCCAGCTTACGTTTCGGTTGTTTATCCAGCATGTAGGTTTGAATCAGAGTCACGATCTGTTCATTTTGAGGCAGACTGGAATGCTGCGCCTTTGTGCCGGTGACCGTAATCTCCGTGTAGTGCTTAACTTGACCCTGATAGACGTACTTCCCCGCCTCAACACTGCGGGCTGGCACTAACCCGTCGGAGTCGTAGTTTTCGGTGCCGGCGACCGAGTACACGGTTGCCTGAGTCGGCAAGTTATGCCGGTACTTAATAAAGTCCGCCAGCATCTGGGTCTTATGGCTTAGATTCGATTCGGAAAAGTTATACGGCGAGCCAATCGTCATAATCCGTTTGACCGAAATATCGTCACGGTCAAAGTAGTGCTCGAAGAAATAAGTGTAGATTAGGCCACCGTTGGAGTGACCAATCGCCTTAAAGTTATTAAATTGGTAATTTTTAGCTAAGTATTTAAAGGCCAATGAGAACCAGCGGGCCTGTTTTTTAATGTTACCGTAACCGTCATGGTTATTCTGAAAACCGACCACGATGATGGGTTCGTTATCGCGTGGGCGCAGACTGCCGCTGGCCTGAATTTGATCATCCGTTTTAACGGTTAGCTTAATCAGACTATGTTTGCGCTTGTCAGTTTTATTTAACTGCGTAACCAGCGCATCGAAGCGGTTTTGGGTCGCACTACTGCCCGGAATCATAATAATTGGGGAGAGCCGCGAGTCGTGCCGCCCAGTCATGGAGCGCACGTTGGCTTGCGTCCAGTGGTAGGACGGTCCAATTAATAACCCCAGCAAGCCGAGCCCCAAAATAAGAATAAACAGGCTCCGCCAACGCCGGGGCCAATTCGGTTTAATCCGCATGCGTCACGCCCCCTTCGACACTTTGCCGCTTAAAACTTTGCTGGTCGGCCGCCACGCTCAGCTGTTCAGATAAGCGCATGAACGGCCAGTAAATCAAAACGGAAAGCGCTAAATCCGCGATTCCCAGTAGCAACGCGACCACGTTCCCGTTCGTACCAATAAACGCAATTAGAGGGCCCGGCGTCCCGGTCGGCACCGGGTAAACGACCGGCGGTAGCCAGTCCCAAGCAAAGGCCAGCGCGGCAATCCCCATGTTGACGAGCGGCGCCAACACGAACGGAATCAAGTAGATCGGGTTATACAGCACTGGCAAGCCAGTCAAAATCGGGCCATTACTATTAAAGAGCGTGGGCACTAACCCCCAGCGGGCAACCACGTGGCGGTTATGCTGGTTACTCCCAATAAAAATGGCAATCACTAACGCTAACAGCATCCCGGTCCCCCCGAACGTCCCGAAAGCGTGGTAGAGCGTATCCGCCGTGTACGGGTACGGCACGTGGTAGGCCGAGTGGTGGGTCAACGCATAATTAAGATTCGCCGTCATCGAGGGACTATTAGCAACCAACCGTTGCTGATAAGGGCCGGCAAAGCCCATGATTTCAAGCACTAGCGTCAGTAGCGCCATCAGGAACGTGACGCCAATACTATGGCTGGCCCAGGCCCACTTTTGGAGCCCGAGCCAGACGTCGTGTGAACTCGTGACTAACACGAACCATTGCCAGCTCAGCCCAATCAGCAATGCGACCACCAAAACAACCAGCATCGGGAGTAGCGAACCAAACGTCCGCGCAAGAATGTCCCCACCCGTCGCCGGTTGCGTCCTTTTGACGGGCCGGCTCAGCCATTTAAAGCAGGTCCCGGTCGCGCCGCCAATTAGTAGCGCCCCCGTAAAACCGTTCGTCCCGATTAGGGTCGGGTCAAAAATCCCCAGTTGGACTTGATCCGTATACTGATAAGCAATCACCAGCAGGGCTAGGGCCGCTGTCAGCCCCGCAAGCTGTTCGTCGCGATGGTGGATGTGCGCATGGTACTTCGCGGCACCGAACGCCGCAATCACGGCGACCGCGTTAAGCGTTAACGCCGTTAAATTATCAAACGGATAATGTAAGTACTGATAGTATGGAACCCAACTCGCCAAGTGAAAAATGCTGGCAATAAACCCCGTTTTCGTCAGGACGGTCAGTTGAATAATTTGGCTGAAACTCCCAATTAAAATGAACGGGAACGTCAGCATTAGCGTATGCTGCACAATCTGATAAAAATTGGTCTGCCGCAGCCGCAGTAACCGCGGAATTAGCCAGTGGATCAAGCGTTGCTCGTTGCTCCCCATCGATTGTCGCCCCCATTGACAGTTTCTTTGATGGTTCAATTATACCCGTTTGCCCCGCGCACGCCGAATAAAATTTCCGTCAAATTAGCTAACCATAAGTTGGTTGTTGGGCGGGCGGTTATGCGTCGTTTTAAAAAAAAGACCCGTAACCGCAGTCACGAGTCTGTTCATCAGCGCCACCGAATCCGGCTGAGAACCCGCTTACCCAGGCCGTTTTGGACGAGGACAAAGACCGGGTACGCGCTGATCATTAATGGTAGGTATAAGAGGGCCAGCCGAGCGTTGGCCAAGCTGACCAGCGAGAATAGCGAGCCGCCGAACACGAAAACGGCGACGAATAATAGCGCCATTAACGCTACCAACCCAATTTTTAACCGGTTGAGCGGCCGCGCCGCCAGCAAAAGCGCGTTCAAGCTGATAATACCAGTCATTAGAACGCTCAACGTTGAGGTCGTCGCAAAGGTCAAGTTAAAGTGGCTCCCCAGCACCATGATGGTTAGAATGTAACCCACCACGCACAGGGCGGCCGGGACCGCGATTTCCATGACTTGGCGCATGAAGCGGCCGGTGATCCGGGTGTAGTCCGGCTGTAACGCCAAAAAGAACGTCGGAATGCCGACCATTAAACTAGAAATTGGGGTCAACTGAATCGGTTCAAACGGGTAGCTCCGGTTCATGAAAATAAAAATGAGCGTTAAGGCGATCGAGTACATCGTTTTTATGAGGTACAGGGCCGCAACCCGTTCAATGTTATTGATGACCCGGCGGCCTTCGTTTAACACCTGCACGAGGGCGTCAAAGTTCGAGTCGATCAGAACGAAGTCGGCCAAGCTCTTGGCGGCTTCGCTCCCACTAGCCATCGCAACGCTACAATCGGCCTGCTTGAGCGCTAATAGGTCGTTCACCCCGTCACCGGTCATCGCGACCGTGTGCCCAGCGGTTTGGTAGGCCTTGATCAGGCCTTCCTTTTGTTGGGGCGTCACCCGCCCGAACACGTTATAAGCCGCTACTAATTGGTCGTAGTCGGGGTGCGGACCGACCTGACTCATGTCGACGAGTTGCGCCGCCCCGGCGACCCCGGCGCGCTGCGCGATGCTAGCGACCGTCACCGGATTATCGCCAGAAATTACTTTTAAGGCGACGTCCTGATTTTGGAAGAAGTTGAGCGTATTTTTTGCTTGCGGCCGTAATTCATCGGTGATCAAGATTAGTCCCAGGGCCCGCGGTGCAGTTGGCCGCGGCGTGGTTAACGCGCTAACTTGGGCTAAGACGAGCACCCGGTAGCCGCGCTGTGCAAAGTGGTGAATGCGTTGTTTTAGTTCCGGTTCAACCTGATTAAAAATAAATTCAGGCGCCCCCATGACGTACGCGTGGCCCTGCCACTGCGCGCCGCTCCATTTACGTTCGGACGAAAACGGTAGCACTTCTTCAGGCGCGACCCCGGCTTGACCGAGGCGTTGCTGCAAGGCGCGGGCGGTTTCATTATCGTCGTCGATGGCGGCCACGAGTTCGGTCAAAATGGTCGTGACTTGCCCGGTCGTCGCTTGGCCGAGTGGCTCAACGCGTTCAAATTGGAGTGCGCCGCTGGTAATCGTCCCGGTTTTATCCAGGCACAGGGTATCAACACGGGCTAGCGCTTCAATGGCCGATAGTTCCCGCACTAGCACCCGGTGGCGCCCCAAGGTGAAGGCGCCGGCGGCTAGCGCAACCGACGTTAGTAGCACTAACCCTTCTGGAATCATCCCGACCATCGACGCCACCGTCCCTAAAATGGCGCGGTTTTGACTGGTTCCGCGCAACATACTGGCAATAAACAGGGCCGCTCCGAGCGGAATGATGGTAAAGGTTAAAACTTTAATAATTCGATTAATAATCGTCAGCAGTTCACTCGCGGCGCGCCGTTTTTGCTTGGCGGCCGTGGCCATTTTGGTAATGAAACTCCCCTTGCCGACCGCGGTCGCCTGAACAACGGCGTGACCCCCGAGGATGACGCTCCCAGAAATCAACGCGTCGCCCGTGGCTTTGGTGACCGACGCCGCTTCGCCCGTGACCTGCGATTCATCGACTTCTAGGCCAGCGGTCGTGCGGACGAGCCCGTCAACTGGCAACTGGTCGCCGCGCGTTACTAATAATAGGTCGTCTTGAACGATTGCGTCTTGTGCGACCTTTTGTTCCTGACCATTCCGTCGAATTGTCAACTGGGCCGCCGACAACAAACTCAATTGGTCAACCTGGCGTTTGGCCCGGATCTCTTGAAAAATCCCGATAGCCGTATTGATGATCACCACAAAAATAAAGAGCAGATTTTTGTAGCTCCCCGTCAGTAGGACCAAGCCAGCCAAACCAATATTCAGAAAGTTGAACAGTGTGAGCAGGTTGTCCCGAAAAATCTGCTTAACGGAGCGGGTCAGCGGTGGTACCGGGTCATTCTTAAGCCCGGCGTGCTGCCGCGCCGCAACCTCGGCGTTCGTTAAACCATGTTCAAGTTTGGTTAATTTGCGTTGCGTCATTGGCACCCGCTCCCCTCGTTTACTTGCTTTTATTGTAAACGATTTTACTAGTGACGGGCGGATTTTTCGCCTGATTTTTGGTAATCGTTAAAATAAGTTAATAATCTCAATTTTTGGTTAAAAAAAGGCGCCTAACCGCAAGCGGCTAAACGTCTTAAACTATTTACTGGCGATCTGCTGGTAAATGGGTCTGTTCGATGGCTAGTTGCATCGTCTTGGTGAACCGGTCATCGAGTTCGGATTCGGGGAGCGTGAAGAAACCACCGATTTCTTGAATAATGAACCCGAATAAAGTGGACCGGTACAGGGTGTTCTCAACCCGCGCCGCGTCGTTTAACTGTAACGGCGTAAACATGTCCTGATACAGTTTGATCATTGATTTCCGGGTCCGTGGAATTTTTAAATTATCATTTAAGTCTAGGAGTACCGGTGCGAGTCCGCGGTGGTGCTTGCAAGCCGCCCGGAATTCCTGGGCGAACGTCATTAGCGCGTCGTCTCCCGTCACGTCCGCCATTTTTTCATTCAACTGGTCCGCAACGTTTTGAACGAACTGAAGCCCAACTTGATCTAACAAGTCGCTTAGACTATCAACGTAATTGTAAATCGATTGTGGCCGGACATCTAACGCGAGCGCTAGATCCCGGATCGTTAACCCGGTAATCCCCTTACTTTCAATTAATTGGTTGGCCGTTCCCAGCACTTTGGCCTGGGTTAGCGTTCTTCTTTTAACCATGTTATTCCCCGCTCTCAGATTAATTCGTTTATTATTATAACTCATAAATTAACAACTTTTTGCAAAAACGACGCCAAACAGTTTAATTTGTGATTAAGAATTGGTACACTTTAACTAAACTGATTTAATCAGTTTAATCATAGCACACTTGGGGGAATTTTTCATGGATGATACAACTAGCACCAGCTATAATCCACTCGGATTAACGCTCACGCTGGTACTGGGAACTTTTTGTACGGCGCTCACGACTAACATGCTCGTGACCGCTTACCCGACGTTGATGTCGACCTTCTCAATTTCAAGCGCCACCGTCCAATGGCTGACGACCGGGTTTTTACTGGTCATGGGCATCATGATTCCGGTCAGTGCCTGGCTACTGAATAACTTCAGTCTCCGCTTGATTTATATGGGCGCGTTAAGTTGTTTTTTAATTGGCTTGATTGTTAGTTTTACCGCACCCAACTTTCAAATGATTTTAGCTGGGCGGCTCATTCAAGCCGTTGGGATTGGAATTACCTTCCCGACAATCCAGACCGTTTTGCTAGTGGTCTACCCGCCCGAAAAACGGGGTACCATGATGGGGGTCGGTGGAATTGTGATTGGGCTGGCCCCGGCGCTGGGGCCAACCGTCTCCGGTTGGATTCTAGATAACGCGACTTGGCGGGACTTGTTTGGCATGATGATCCCACCCATCGCACTCGTCTTGTTACTGGCCGCCTTTACCGTTAAGCCGGTGATTCCACTCAAGAAATCGCCGCTGGACGGCTGGGCGATCATTCTGTCAACGATTGGTTTTGGGAGCTTACTGTATGGCTTTTCATCCGTGGGCGCCCATGGTTGGGGCGCACCAATCGTGCTCGTCAGCCTCGTCGTGGGACTCATCTTTATCGCCGGCTTCGTTTGGCGTGAATGGCCGCAAAAGCAGCCCCTACTCAATATTCGGCTCCTTAAAATCTCGTCCTTTACAATTGCATCCATGATTACCGGGATTGCCAACACCGCTATGATTGGGATTCAGGTCGTCCTACCGATGTACTTGCAAAATGTGCGCGGTTTAACACCACTGCAATCCGGACTGATGATTTTACCCGGCGCACTCCTTTACGGCGTGATTAGCTTGATTAGTGGCCGCGCCTACGATTTAATCGGCGGTCGGCGGCTTGCGTTAATGGGGACTTTTTTACTAACACTGGGAACGCTACCCTTCGCAATGTTGACGCGCCACACGCCTTATCCGGACATCGTGATGGAATATTGTATCCTGATGAGTGGGGTCGCGCTAGTCGCGATGCCACTGACGGCGGCGAGTTCGGTCGACCTCCACGGAATTCAGCTTAGTCACGGAACCGCGATCAACAGTACCATGCGCCAAATTATGACGTCGATGGGGACCGCGGTTCTCGGTAGCGTCCTGACCAACGTGGCCAATCAGGGTCAACCGGCCGCTCGACTCCTGAAAAGCGCGCCGCTGGCCTACCAAAGTCAGGCTTATAACGCAGCCATGAACGGCTTTCACGCGGCCTTCCTCGTCGCAACCGTCCTCGGCATTATTGGTCTGATTTGTGCGCTCTTCGTTAAACGCCCGGTGAAAGGAGCTGACGTGGCATGATTCTAGTCATCCTTGGAATTGGTTTGGCCGGCTTTATTTTAGGCCTCCTATTAATGCCCACCCACCGCTCGCAGCTAACGGTTGGCGGCATTAGCTTAGTCGTTCTCGTGGGCGCCGCCATTTTGATGATTGGTAACGACCAGTGGCATTGGGGGATGCACTGTGAGAAAACCACGCACGTGACGGCGCTGCAACCGACGATCAGTAATCCCAACGTCAACTTTTTACTGTATAGTCCGGTCAAGCAAGCTGAGCACGAAAAGGTCTACGTTTATCGCCGTGCGGACCATCAAAAACAGCTCCACACGGCGGCGAGTCTCAAGACGACTAACCGCGTGACCCGCACGCACCGGCAGTCGGCGCGCTTACTAACGATTCAGCATCGTTGGGCTTATAATAACCATTGGTGGCGGACGCTGTTTCGCGGCACCGGTCACCACAACCTGTTAATTCGCGAGACCAACACGTTTGAAATTCCAGCCAATTGGTCGGTATTGAGTGTTAACCAGGCCAAGTGGTTAGAAAAACGCGCCAACCGCTTAACGACGACGGCCCGCAAAACGTCGGCGCAGGCGGTGGCTAGCCAGTTAAAGCGGGCTCAGGCGGCTAATCCCCGCCTAAACGCGACTCAGTTGACCGCGCTCAAGCGGCAATACGAACAAAAGGCCCAACAAGCTGCTCACGAGCAGGCCCGCGCGGCGGTGCCGGCATTGTTGGAGGCGGCGCAGCGGCAATCTATTTATGAATAATTAAGGACTGAAAGCGAAACGCGGTGCCCACAATGGGACCGCGTTTTTAATGCGCCTTATTCAAATGAAGCTATTTTGAGTCTTTCTTTTGCGGATCATACGTTTTGAGTCGCCAATATTCGCGGGCGTATTTCATCATGAACGGTTTGACCGTCCACTGCCCATTACGAACAAACTCCACGCCCATTAAATTGATTAGATCTGGAAAGACGCGGTTCACTACTTCATCCGGAGCATCTTTTGAAGTTTGGGATGGCAACGGGATTAAAGCACGTAACCGAATTGCGCGACTAACCGTTTGTGGCAGCGGTGCGTTTGTCCCAACGTAATAATGATAGACCCACTGATGATCTTGCTTGATTTGAATTAGCCCAATATCTCGAAAACCCGGAAATAAGCTATAAGGTTGCGTTTGCCGCGCCGAATTATTAAACGTATAATCCGTGACCTGTTCGAAATTACGACAAACTTGTTGGACGGCCCGATTGCTAAAGAAGCGGTTTGCGTGTTTTTTTAGCCGTTGTCGAACCTCGTCTACGGTAAAGGT
The DNA here is from genome assembly GCF_005405425.1 of Lactiplantibacillus modestisalitolerans. Classification (GTDB taxonomy): domain Bacteria; phylum Bacillota; class Bacilli; order Lactobacillales; family Lactobacillaceae; genus Lactiplantibacillus; species Lactiplantibacillus modestisalitolerans. The sequence continues at coordinate 110,237 of NZ_BJEA01000001.1, forward strand.
TGGGTCTGGTATCTGCTCAATTACATCCCTAAAAGCGGCTATGGCTGCCTGATAATCATCCGCCGAAATCTTACCGACGGGACTCGTCGCGACCAAAGCTAAGTCGGATAAAACAACCGACCGTACTAACACCCGACTGCCATCCGCTCGCTGGTGCCGTTCCATCAGTTCCTCACTTTTTGGCATTAATTGCAGTTGCGTCTGCATAATTAACAAGTAGCTATCCTGCGAGCAAATCACGCCATCCACTAACGCCCACAACCACTTATGATGGTTTAAATTATCCCAGATTAGGTAACAAAGCTCCGTTAACTCATCTCGCTTAAATTCACCCGTATCACTCAAAGTCACCACTTGATCACTAAATGCTAACTGGCCAGTCGCCGTCACCGTAGCTTTAACCACTGCAATTCTGCAAGGATCCTGTCTCCCAGTCTTTAATGAATTAAACCAATAGTATTGATAACGACTCGTTGTTTCAATTAATTCATTATCCACCAGGCGAAGTTGCCCCGCTCGAATGTCAGCTTTAACGGCCAAATTTTGGAAAATATTGACCATCGCCGGATCAATGGTAACCTCCCCTTGTTTGGGCTGCCAACTCGTCAAATCAGAATCTAAGCTGTAATGACCAACATTCTCGATGGTCAAATGTTGGATAATTTGCGTTTCTGTCCCCCGCTGATACGTTTCGATAACGTTAGCTTTCCCGACTTTTTCGGGGCGTGCTTCCCGAATAACGGACAAATTTAACCCGTCCACCAAGTGTTCTCGTTGCTGAATGACAAGCTTCAATTCTTGTAAAAGTGGGGATTTCGTCAACGCAAGCGCAATTTGGGTGGCCAATTCTCCCGTTTTAGGCTCCGTTGGTTCTGAAATCACGTTAATCGTTTGGTCTTTAAAATAGCGCCAAATGCTTGCGCCGTGTTCACTTTTAAGACTTGGTTTAGGCCGGGCAACTTTTAAAACTGGATAATTTGCGAAAGTCACCGTTTCTTTTTTAAAACACTTGCCAAAATTTCGTTTCAGCTCATGTTGCAATTGGGTCACAATACCAACCTTACTCCGTTCAAAACGTTCAAGTTGATCAGTATTCAAGAAATCGACCGTATTATTAATTTTGGTTTTATTCCCACGAATCCAATAAGGCTCCTTACTATCAAACTGGCGCACCATGAGCCCCCGTTTTTCACAATATTGGTACCGTTCCGTTGGTAATTTTTCGTGCTCACTCGGCGTACGGAAACTCGTTACACTTAAAACTAACTCATTATGCCACGTTAATTTTACTTTCAGTGCGTAGCGAATTTGACCGCCCAAGCGCCGATTACGCTGCCACTTTGGTAAGGTCACGTAAAGTTCCGGTGTTAAATTACGCTCAGGCGCTAGCGTCAGATTGGTGAGCTGATTTAATAATAGTTGGACCACTTGGTTTGGGTTTAAGTCAGAAAACGGCACCATCGTCACTGTAAATTGATCACAAGTTTGCAGCTTTACGGACGCCCTTTTAGAAAAAAGAACGTAATAGTTCAGTTTATTTTTGTAAACCATTGAAAGTGCTGGTGATGCCTGCAATTGCCTGTAAAAATCACTAAAATATTCCTGCTGCGTTAGCACAATCTTATACACATCGAATTTACTATTAAGCCCCGTTTTATCAAGCTCCATATCCAAGCAGTTCACTTGAATATTAGTCGTCTTTGCCATCTACAAAAGCTCCAATCTTTAATATTGCTGCTTGCGTTAAAATTAACTGTCCTTGTTGATCAATTAGGCCAGGAACTTCCATAATTCGTTGGTTTGCCGTTTGAATGACATTCACCGGGTCCTTACCAAATAGATTAATTACAATTACACGCCATTCATCACCAGTATCCGTCGTTAGCGTTTCAAGCTTTTTTAACACCGCTTGACGAGCTGATTCTGCCGGCTCCGTGTGGGTTAGTTGCCAATTTTTAAAATCAACTGCAACTTGATTGCCAATCTTAAAATCAAACAATTCGTTGTGCCGAATATCCAAAAAATCACGTAGGTGATAGCCCAATACCCGCTGAAAAATAAATTTACCGGCAGCTTCACCCAAAATTCCCGTGTACAAATTGATAAATTGAACCGGATTTAAAATAAATTCATCCGGTTGCCATTCCGTTGCGTATTCGTGGCGCTCAAAATAATCCCGCATACCGGGATATTTTAATACGGCTGGTAGCCCCGCTTGTTCAGCTGAAACTTCCACCTGCGGTTCATCTGGGCAATCTTCAAAACAAAAATCACCATAGTCTAAGTGCTGAACACCGGCCTGATATTTAACAATTGGCGCGACGGTATTTGATAAATACTGCAATCCCATTTGTTGATTTTCATCAAATTCATTTTGAACTGTGATTAATTGCGCTCTACTGATGGTTGGATATTTCAACATACATTCCCGCAAGGCTTGGTAATATTCAGCAACCTGACGATCACTTTGAAGCCGGTAAACCAGCCGATTAATATCATTAGCACAATATTTAGTGTAATTTTGCCGTCTATATTGATCTAAGCGGCTCTGCTCAGTTTGCGTCGTGTTTTTTTGCTCCTGACAATCCAGTAGGGCCTGTACCTCTGGACTCAGTTGGTCCGCTTCCACTCCAATCGTTCGAATCTGACTAACAACGTTGCGGTGCGTTAACACTAGGGGATTAGGATGCTTATTAAAGGCCCGGTTCATCCGGCCAAGTGCTTGCACAATGGTATACGTATAGCTCATGGCAAGACTAGGAGCGTCTTTCAAAGAAAAGAATTGTCCGTTCAAAGCTTTATTAAAGCAACTTCTTAATTGTTCCGTATTAATCTCGTTATTTTCACGTAAATATTGCAATTCGATTACCATTGCTAACGTCTCAGCATTCATCCCTGACCGCCCCGGTGATGTTAATAAATGGGTAACGTCACCAAGGTACATCCCGTCAATATCCTTAGCGTTAAAGCGCTTATCAGCCTCGTTAGATTTCCCACCAATTGAAAGACTGTGCTCTTTTTCAAACGCACTAATCGGGTGCTGCAAATTTTGACCAACGCCCAGCGTTTGGTACGCACTTAGCATGTAAACGCGTGTTCCGCCAGCTAATAAGCGTCGGACTTCGGTAAGTTGTGCTTCGATTTCATTATGACGCCCTGAAATTATTCTCAATTCCACGGGTACCTTATTGGGTACCAATTGTTGTTTTAGCGTTTCAAAAACTTGGTTGATAAAGCCTGCGTTCATTTCAGCAGAGTGATCTGGCAGTTTCGCTTGTAACCCTAGAAAACTTGTATACGTCGGTCGTGCCAGCAGTTCAATAAAGCTTTCAAATAACGCTAGGTAGCGTTCCAGAAAATATTGCGCCTTTTTTCCTTCCGCGCTTTCGATTGTATGAATTAGTTGGGTTAAATTGCCATCCAAATTTATAATGGCGTCCCAATTCGTAACGCGTTGCTTGAACTGACTTGCTTTTAGCGTTTTAACAACGCTAGCTTTTAAACCCACCATACGGGCTTGAACTTGAATCCCCCGTTCCCGATAGCGCGTTTTTAAATCAAACTCCCGTTGCGTTTTCGCTGTTAAATACTGCCGTGCTTGCTTAAAATTAGCTCCTAATTGGTCTTTTAAAAACGGTAAGTCATAATTATCCAAAATCGTTTCAAAATTAGCGGTAGCTGAAAGCCCCCAAATACGACAATGTTTTAATAACATTAGTAAGTACCGCTCCGGGGTTAGCGTGTAGAAAGCCGCGTTAAAGATTGTCTGCTCACTATGATCATTGGCATCCTGAAAATAATAAAGGTCCAGGCCGCGTTCCTGTAACGGTTGCGGTCGATGTAAGCTCAGGAGTTTCTTATGCTTGGTAGAACCGCTTTTATACGGGGGCTCCGCCTGAATATCAAGTAAAATTGTCATTTGATCATAACTAAGTCCCATTGCGCTACCAACGGTTCGAAACGCATCCTCAAATTCAATGCGCTCATTAATTCCCACCGTATCGCTATTCTTTGCACGCTGATATTTCCGTGCACACGTTGCTAAATACCGGGTAAATCTGCGGATAAAACCAGCGACCCGGTACAACATCCGTCGAAATTCAAGCTCATCCGGTTGCTGATGATTAACATCAACACCGTTTCGTTCTTTATTTAAGTGACTACGCCACGGAACGTTGTCACTACTTAAATTCTCAACTAACGAGTGAATCAAAAAATTGGCTTTATATTGTGCTTCTGTCACCTTGTAAAGGAGTTCTAAGTGATAGCTTTCCTGCAATTCTTTAGCAATTGACTGTAAGTCGTCATAATACCCCTCTTCAACAGCTGGGTTCTTCACTGTAATTGGTAAATTGATATTAATTTGATCTAGTCCATGTTTAATAGTATTAAACAAACTAAAAAGGTCCGTATCAATCTTAAGTGTTTGGTCAATTTGTTTGCGTAGCTGTTTTTTCTTGCTCCGATCAAATTCATCCAAAACAACTAAGGCGTCATTCAGCAACGAAGTCGTCAGAAGACTCTTACCCTTCTCCTCAAAAAAAGGCGTAAAACTCCGAATAAATTTATCGGTCGTCATGATAATAATCTGAAACTGCTCTAAATTAATGGTTGGATACCGTTTAAATAGCCAGCGACGAACCTCAACGAATTCGGAATTACTGAGTTTCTTTAAAAGTACTTGTTGACTTTCCTTGTCTAGCGGTACTTCCACCCTGAGCCCACACAATTTAGCTAACTGCTTAGCAAGCGCCCTGCGCACCGATAACTCTTCAGGAGCAAGTAATTTCCAATAATCAACATCCCCACCGATTTGACACATACTTTCGTATTGTTGATACCTGATGGCTAGCTTTCTAAGTGCTTGATCGACAGACTCCGCCGCTTGCGCATCTCCAAGTAAGCATTTCGGCACTTGACCGTCCGTGTAATCATCAACTAGATACCCAACGTTTTCTAATAAAGAACGCACAACCGCAATCCGTTCATAGTCAGCATACTGCTTGTGCTCAGCGTCATTCCAAAATTTCAAAAAATCATCGATTGGGATATTCTTTTTTTGATCCGAAATAAAGAACGCCCGAAAATTAGGATCCTTCATCGCTTGCCAGCAAAGAAATTCAGTTACTCCACGGCTTTTACCATTCCCCGTTGGGGCATCTAGTAACATCAAAGTCCCCTTTTTCGAATTTGAAAACATTTTTTTAAAATCTTCAAGTTGCATTTCAATTCACCTCACTAATACGACTCAACGTGTCTTCAATTACTCAATATCATTACCGAATCAAAATTTTGCTTTTAGTATATTTAGTATCGTTCAATGTGTCAAAGATTTACATATATTTATTATTTTATTAAATAGTATAAGTAAAAATAATATTGTCTTTCTGCATCTCTATTGATGATAATTTGCGTGAAAATCTACCAATTTATATCGTACTAATTTAATCATCATCCGCTACAAACTACCTATGTTTACCAACGTTTACGGTGTTTATACTTGCGTCAAACTGAATCAATAGTAAAATTTAAAGTGACTTAAACCCAAGCCTAGTATTCTTGCTTCATTATCCTGCAGATCCTTCAAAAGCATGCGTTAATTTTCTATATAAACTAACCTCACCACACAGCCCCAAAGGAGGCAATTCGATTTGGAACGAACCCGCACGCTACTCATGATGATTTTAATCAGCCTAATAATTGCTGGAATTGGCTTAGCTCCGGCTGAACAGGCTCAGGCCGCGTCGCACAATCATATTGATACGCAACGCCTAACTAATCGTGGCCACGATAATCAGGCCCCTAAAATCTCTAAGGTTAAACGCCGTGGCCCCGGGCGTACTGCCGCCATCGCCATCCACCGGCAAGCTACACCCCTCGAAGCCCAAAAAGCTAGTACTAAACCGGCTACTTGGGGCGCCTATCTCTTTGGACTAGTATTAGGGGGTTGGTTGCTCCTAGCTGGGACACGCCGCCGCTGGTATTAAGCCGAAAAAAAGGATTCATCATCACTGACGAATCCTTCCAATTCAACTCATACTTAGTCGTAATTTAAATGTTTATCTTGATCTAAGCCGTTAATTTTAGCGATTTCTGCCGCAGTTAAGTGGAACCCATCCACCTCAAAGTTTTCCTTCACATGGGCCGGTTGCGCCGACTTTGGAAAGACGACGTAACCGGTATCTAGGTGCCACCGCAAAACAATTTGGGCTGGCGTCTTAGCGTACTTTTTCGCTAAGTCCGTAATTACTGGATCTTCTAAAATCAAGTGGCCGTGCCCAATTGGCGAGTACCCTTCATTCACAATCCCGTTATCGGTATCAAACTTACCAAGCTCAGTTTGAACCTTGTAGGGGTGCCGTTCAATTTGGTTGACCATTGGCTTAACGGTCGCAATTTCAAAGACGGCCTTTAATTGGGCTTCAGAGAAGTTTGAAACCCCAATGGCCCGCACTTTCTTTTGCTTATACAGTGTCTCAAGTGCCCGCCAAGTGTCCAATGTCAAATCAAAGTTATCTTCATTTGGCCAGTGAATCAAGTAAAGGTCCAAATAATCTAATTGCAGATCCTTCAGCGTTTGGTCGCAAGCTGCCAGGGTCTTATCATACCCCTGATCAGTGTTCCAAACCTTCGACGTAATGAAAAGATCTTCACGCGCAATCCCAGAAGCTTTGATGGCCTCCCCAACGGCTGGTTCGTTACCATAAATATGCGCACAGTCTAAGTGGCGATAGCCCGCATCAAACGCGGTCTTTAAAGCTGTTGGGACGTCTTGGGAATCTAAACGATACGTCCCAAAACCAAGCATTGGAATGGTGACGCCGTTACTAAGTGTTGTCGTTTCCATCAATCATTCACCTTTCGTTGTCTGTCCGGGTCTTTACCGGACAAATATAAGCTATATTAATAATACCGTTGACGCGAAAGGGCTTCAACTAAGGTGCTTCAAATCGATTGAATTTTGGAATCTTGGCTAGTATTCCCCTTCTAAAATCAATAAATTAGTTACAAATTAACGCCATACGTATTAAACATTTTCTTGCACTACCGATTGGTGATGAGTTTTGCTAAGTAAGAATAACTCTTTAAAATATTGACGCATTATTTTTTTATCCCTAACACGTTGCTTTAATTCAGTAAAATCTGAATCCACAATAAACCTTAACAAAATCCTGAGTCTGTACATTTTCAGAACGTTACATATCACAGTAATCATAATCATTTTTTTATCATTGCTCATAAACCTAGTACAGCCGAACACTCCATATAATCATTTACTTTAATCCTCGTCTAAGTAGAAATCTTGCAGTCGATAAGTTGTAACCGGCTCAACGTAGTAGTGATACTTTGCCACTAAATCACAAATTTGGCTACCATCAATCAATGTAATAATCCGCGTCCCCTGACGAGCAGTTTTAACCGCATCGCGAGTAAAATCAGAGTTAGTTATAAAAATACCAAATTCGGCATTATATTTGTCCATCGCTCCCCGAAATTTATCAATTTCGGGTGCTGAAACCTTTCCCTGCCAACGCTTCGCTTGAAGCGCAACCCTGGTCGTTCGGTAATCATCCGAGCGGACATACCCAAACCCGTCTAAACCGCCATCCGCAACGTATTGCACACCAATGGTATCATCTACATCAATCCCCATTTTCTTAAGTAACCCTCGGCAGAATAACTCAAATTTTTTGGGACTCATCTGAATCAACGCGTCCAATAACTGGCTACGCCAGAGATTTTCATTTTCATTTAATTCTTCCTCCGGAGTTTGAGGCGCTTCCTTAACGACTTTAGTCCGCTTAACAACTTTTCGATGGGGCATCAATGGTTCAGAAATCGTCCGTACATCCTTATCCGCATCAAAAGTTTTAAAATCTACGTTACGGCCCTTTTTAGATAATTCAAGTTGATAACCGCTAAGTTCATTAATAAACCCAGCCAAAATTAAATGCTTAATCGCAAAATTTAATTTCCAAGCAAAAGGTTGATAAACCTTGCCTGTTTTCTTTGAAGTTCTCTCCTCGTCAATTTCTGTTTCAGAAAACATCCGCGAATTTTCCCTAAGATCCTGAGTAATTTCTTTACGATTTACTTGGCCGCCGAGATTATGCATTGCAATCAGTGCAGCGCGCATCGCTCGATTTTCCGTCTGTTTTTGTTTATTAGCCACTTAAATTTCCTCGCTCATTTTTTCTTTATTAACCTAATTATAAGCGAGTACGCTTGGTTTCTAAAGGTTTGTTTAATACTACCTTTACTAATTCATTACTGGTTACCGATAACTTTCGTTCTGCTAGTTGTGACTTACATTCCTAATTAATTGCATTGTAGGCATACTCAGAACCATCAATTCCCTCAATAATCTTAATTAGCTATGCTTACGATACTATAGTGGTCATTCTCCTTTTACCACCATGTATTATGAAAACTATTCTGAACCGGTTAGTGATGTAGACCGCTTCTCAGAGAGGACAAATTTAAAATTTTTAAAATACCTACCAGACGAATTCAACAATTACTGCAACAATCCAGATTTAAATGAGACCTTTAAACATAATTTAGAGCTTAGGCTCGGCCAAGGTATCCCAAGAACGAATTTACTGATATTATTATTAAAATAACAGACTCAATTAAAATTTTAGCGTATAAAAACTAGTTACTTAATAATCATCTTTTAAGGAAAACCCTTTACGTTAATTGCCGCGAATATCACGTTTACGATGACGACGTCCTTATAATCTACTTTCGTAACGATAGAAAGCTTTATTTACGATTTATCGCTGGTCATCAATCGTTACGTACTAAAAGCGAAAAACTAACCAAGATTAATTAAAAGTGCCCCTTTTCCACCCCGTAATTCATGGAAAAAGTGCACTTTTAATTTGAGATCATATTAAGCTTTAATCGCTATTTAGCCGTCCGCTCCAACACCGTCACACTTTCAATATGCGGCGTCTGTGGGAATTGATCGACCGGTTGAACCGGCGCACTGATTTGGTAACCGTATTCCGCAAACCGTTGCACGTCGCGAACCAGTGTCGATGGGTTACAACTAATGTAAACCACCTTCTTAGGTGCCATTTCACCGGCACTCTTGATAAAGTCGGCGTCTAGACCCTTCCGCGGTGGATCAACCACGATGACGTCCGGTTGAACGCCATCGGCCTGCCACTTGGCTAACACCTTTTCGGCACTGCCGAGCTCGAAATGGGCGTTGGTAATCCCGTTTTTGTCCGCGTTTTGCTTGGCATTTTCTACCGCGGCGGGAACGATTTCAACCCCGTAAACTTGTTTGGCGTGTTGCGCCATCGTTAACGAAATCGTTCCAATTCCAGAGTAGGCGTCGATGACCGTTTCGTTACCGGTCAGGCCGGCTTGGTCAATGGCCAACTGGTATAATTTCTCAGTTTGTTGGGGGTTGACCTGGTAAAAGGACTGCGCGGAAACCGCAAACGTCAAGCCCAGCAGTTGGTCGTCAATCGTGGACTTGCCCGCCAGCACGTTGTTATCCGGCCCCAAGATGACGTTGGTCTTCTTTTGGTTGACGTTTTGAATGACACTAACCACTTCGGGCAACGCCGCCTGAATTTCTTTAGTGATCACATCGGCCATTGGCAAGTGCTTCGTCCGGGTCACAATGACCACCATCATTTCGTGGCTGTAATACCCCCGACGTACCATGATGGTCCGAACCGTACCACTGTGATGGAATTCGTCGTAAGCCGCTTCGTGGTACTTCCGTAAAATATCGCGCACGATAACGATGGCCTTATCAATCGCTGGATCCTGAATGTAGTAATCCTCAATTGGCATTAATTGGTGACTGTTTTTCTTATAGAAACCAGTCGTTAACTTGCCTTGAACCTGGCGAACGGGCACTTGGGCCTTGTTACGGTACTGCGTCGGGTTCGCCATTCCAATCGTTGGCAACACTTCAACGTCGTCCATGTGGACCTTCGCGAATAATTCAGCAACTTGGTGTTGCTTAAATTTCAACTGTTCACTGTATTCCAAATGCTGAAGCGGTGCAATTCCGGTTTGACGGTAAACGCGGCCCTTCGGGTTAACCCGGTGTGGGCTCACCTGGTTAATCTTTTGCACGTCCCCAAACGCGAAGTTCTTCGTCGTTTTCGTTACCTTGACCGTAATTTGTTCTTCGGGTAAGGCGTTTTCGATAAAGATTGGGTAATTGTCGACCTTGGCGACCCCCATCCCTTGATAAGTCAAGTCGATGATGGTGACGTCTAACACTTCGCCCTTATGGACTGGTAAATTTACTTTCATTGAAATCCTCGTTTTTTCTTTAATTGATTTGTTAACTAAAATGAATCATTAATATCTAATTTGCTAGCGACGGCACCCGCCCGCACACTTTGAGTATCCTTTAAAATACCAACTCATGGTTAAAGTTAGCTTTTTAAGTGCACTAACTTGGCAGGAGTGGCCAATCCTAGCCAGTTGGGAGCGACGACCATGGCTCAGTAGTGAAATTATTCTTAGTTGGAAGTGGGTTACTTTCGACTTAGAATAAGACTCGCATTTGAGATTGCTCAGTGACTTTCTGAGTGAGCTCAAATCGACGTCCACTACGTTCGCCAACCGGTCGTCGGTTCCTGCTGGCGGCAATTATCCGCCTTTAATTGGTAAAAAGCTATTAAAATGACCGTCCACCATTGTAGCGGTAAACGGTCATTTAAGCAAGTTATTCGCAATTTGAACCTAACGCTTAACCGCAAGCCCGCCTTATTTTTCAGCGTCCTGCGAATCCAGCGGCGTTTCCGTGGACGTTTCGGGTAATTGGTCCACCGCTGAAACGAAGTGGCGTTCCGCATCCACGATTTCCGGATCGGTAATGGCCTCATCCGGAATCCGGTCCGTATCCGCAAACATCTCAATGTGTTGCTTCAGGTTCCGGAACGTCATCGGTGCGTCCCCACCGTATTCGCCATCCAAGTTGATCATCAAGCGGTCCTTGGGGGCCTTCGCGACCACCTTATGGGTCTTCGCGTAAATGATGCTTGGATCATTAATGTGCTTGCCGCCGTTAAGTACTAGCGTCATCAAGTGCAGCATTTTGGCCAGGTTCCCGGTCTTCACAATGATCATCGTGAACTTACCATCGTCTAACGAGGCGTCCGGAACGAGTTGCTCGAAACCGCCGACCGAGTTCGTCAGCGCCAAGAAGAACATCGACGCCTTACCAACGTAGTGCCCACCATCGTACTTTAGATCCATTTCAACTGGTTTAACCCGCGGTAGGAGTTCGACCCCCTTAGCCAAGTAGGCCGCGTAGCCAAAAATTGATTTTAACTGCGACGGCACGTCGTACGTTAACTCGGTTAGAAGGCCCCCGGCCGCAATGTTAATAAAGTACTGGTCACCCGCCTGGCCAATGTCCATGTTGACCGTTTGGTTTTTCAAGACAACTTTCGCTGCCGCAACCGGGTCATTACGTGGAATCCGTAGTGCCCGCGCGTAGTCGTTCGTCGTCCCCGCCGGAATGATGGCCATTTTTGGCCGGCGTTTTAAGCCGGCGAGGCCGTTGACCACCTGGTTGATGGTCCCGTCGCCACCCGCGGCGATAATTAATTCGAACCCGTCTTTGGCACAACGCCGCGCTTCATTGGCTGCCGAGTTCGGCGCTGGCGTGGTCGCATAGGCACTGGTTTCATAACCAGCCTGTTCAAAAATTCCGAGAATTTCGACAAGGTCGTGTGCTAGCGCCTCGCGCCCGGATGTTGGGTTATAGATTAGTCGTGCCCGTTTACGCATGTTTCTTTCCTCCACAAACTCGTATACAATCGGTGCGCCTCTCAACGGTCGCTGACCGGCAAAAAGTAACCTGATAATCGTTGCCGGTTACCACGCTACTTTTGAGAAATGCCCGACCGACCATGGTTGAACCTTCGCTCAACCGCAATCAGCTGATCTTGTTACTTGGCTTTTAATGATTTCATCAATAATTGATTGACGACCTTCGGGTTAGCTTGACCGCGGGTCTTCTTCATGATCTGACCAACTAAGTAGCCAACCGCCCGGTCCTTCCCGTTCTTGAAGTCTTCGATCGATTGTTCGTTGTTATCCAAGACATCGTCAACGATCGGTTGTAACTTAGCAGGGTCGGACAATTGAACTAAGCCCTTGTCATTGACCCATTTAACTGGTTCGGTTCCGGCCATGATTGCCTTGAAGACCTTCTTGGCAATCTTACTTGAAATCGTTTCATCGGTGATCATCTTGATCATCGCAGCTAAGTGGGCTGGCGTTAAGTCGGTGTCTAACAGTCCCACTTTGTGTTCGTTCAAGTAAGCATTAACGTCCCCTTGCAAGTAGTTCGAAGCAAGCTTCGGGTCCGCGCCTTCCGCGACCGTTGCGTCGAAGAAGTCTGACATTTCCTTGGTTTGGGTCAAAACACCCGCATCGTAAGGCGTCAAACCAAATTCGTCCACGTAACGCTTGCGCCGCGAACCTGGCATTTCCGGAATCGTCTTTTGAACGGCGGCAATCCAGTCGTCATCAATGTTCAATTCTGGAATATCTGGTTCTGGGAAGTACCGGTAATCGTCGCTACCTTCCTTGACCCGCATTAGGATCGTTTCACCAGTTGTTTCGTCAAACCGACGGGTTTCTTGTTGAACCTTGCCGCCAGACATCAGCACCCGTTGTTGCCGTTGTTCTTCATATTCCAACGATTTCCGGACGTAGTTGAAGGAGTTCAAGTTCTTCATTTCCGTCTTGACCCCGTACTGATCAGAGCCGGCCGGTCGAATCGAAATGTTAACGTCGACCCGCATCGAACCTTCTTCCATCTTCACGTCAGAAACGCCGGTAAATTGAATCCGTTGCCGCAATGCTTCACAGTAAGCGTACGCTTCTTCAGGGGAATTGATTTCTGGTTTAGAAACAATTTCAATCAACGGCGTCCCCTGCCGGTTCAAATCGACATACGAATAGTCGCTTTCGTGGGTGTTTTTCCCGGCGTCTTCTTCGATATGCATTTCTTCGATACCGACTTTTTTCGTCTGGCCGTCAACTTCAATTTCAATCCAACCGTCGTGGGCGATTGGCTTATCGTGTTGCGTAATTTGGTACGCCTTCGGGTTATCCGGATAGAAGTAGTTCTTCCGGTCGAAGTACGTATGGTGTTCGATTTGCGCATGGAGGGCCGTTGCAGCCTTAATCCCCGCTTCAACCACACCTTTGTTGGGCGTTGGTAAAACCCCTGGGTATCCCCAGTCGATCACGTTCGTGTTGGCGTTTGGTTCGGAACCAAATTGCACGGGTGACGGACTAAAGATTTTGGAGTTCGTTTTTAACTCAACGTGGACTTCCAGTCCAATCGTAGTTTCAAAATTCATTAGTTTGCACCTCCAACTTTAGGGGTTTGGTTATGAAAATCAGTAGCTTGTTCAAAGGCGTAGCCCGCTTTATACAGCGTGCTTTCGTCGAACCGCTTCCCAATCAGTTGTAACCCAACTGGTAAGCCATCCGCAAAGCCGGCTGGAACCGACATCCCTGGTAAGCCCGCTAAGTTGACTGGAATCGTCAAGACGTCGTTCATGTACATCGTAATTGGGTCCGAAATTTCGTCACCAATCTTGAAGGCTGGCGTTGGCGTAACCGGGCCCATGATCATGTCGTACTTGTCAAAAACGCGCTTGAAGTCGTCAATGATCAACGTCCGGACTTGGCCCGCCTTGTGGAAGTAAGCATCATAATAACCAGCGGATAATGAGAAGGTTCCCAGCATGATTCGGCGCTTAACTTCGTCGCCAAAGCCTTCGGAACGGCTGCGGACGTAAACGTCTTCCAGGTTCTTAACATCTTCCGCCCGGAAACCGTAGCGAATACCATCAAACCGTTGTAAGTTTGAGGACGCTTCGGATGACGCAATGATGTAGTATGCGGACACCCCGTAGCGGCTATGTGGCAAGGAAACTTCTTCAACGGTCGCACCGAGTTCTTCAAACTTCTTGACCGCGTCTTTGATCACGGCCCGAACTTTCGGGTCGATCCCTTCATCCATGTATTCCTTCGGTAGCCCAATCTTCATGCCCTTAATGTCGCCGTCCAAGCCGGCGGTAAAGTCGGGAACCGCCCGCTTGGAAGCCGTGCCATCATGCTGATCATAACCGGCGATCACGTTTAGCGCCGCCGCGTTATCCTTAACGGTTCGCGTTAACGGGCCAATTTGATCCAGGGAAGAAGCGAACGCGATTAAACCCCAACGGGAAACGCGCCCATAAGTAGGCTTCATGCCGACCACGCCGTTAAATGCAGCTGGTTGGCGAATTGAACCCCCGGTATCGGAGCCAAACGCAACCGGCACTTGACCAGAAGCGACCGCAACCGCGGAACCACCCGAAGAGCCACCGGGAACTCGGCTAACGTCCCACGGGTTGTGGGTCAACTTCAACGCGGAGTTTTCGGTGGAACCACCCATCGCAAATTCATCCATGTTGTTCTTACCCACGATGACCGCGTCACTCGCGTACAGCTTTTCAACCACCGTTGCGTCGTAAACCGGCACAAAGTGTTCCAACATCTTCGAAGCGGCTGTCGTCGTTAAGCCCTTCGTGACAATGTTATCCTTAACGGCCACTGGAATCCCAGCTAACACGTTGTCGGGATCAATCCCCTTCGCATCAATTTCAGCCGCCCGCTTCAAAGCGGCGTCTTCGTTCAATGCTAAGAAGGCCCCTAGTTCAGGATCAACTTGCTTCATGTTCACAAAAGTGGTTTTAGCCAAGTCCACGGCGGTGAGCTTTTTAGCCACCAAGTCCGCGTGCAAACTCGTTAAATCTTGGTCGAAATACGTCATTATTCGCCGTCCCCACTTTCATCAATAATTGCTGGTACCTTAATTAAGCCGTTTGCCTTTTCAGGCGCATTTGCCAACAGTGCTTGTCGTAAAGCTTCGTCACTCTTAACCGCTTTATCGGGCCGTAAGTTGTTTTCGCCCAAGGTATCGTCACTTAAGCGCATCGTTGCAGGCACGTCAGTCGTGTCCACGGTACTCAATTCTTCGAACATGCCGATGATCTTTTCGAGTTGTCCCGTAAAGGTCCCGAGTTCGTCCGGCGTAAACGCCAGCTTGGCTAAGCCAGCGACGTGTTGAACTTGTTCAGCATTGATCCGTTCTTCAGCCATCAGATTTCCTTCTTTCTCAAATGTTACTCGTTAATTATTGCCCTGGTCACTAAAGATATGGGTGTAATAAGAACTCCCCTTGGCCGTCCGGGCTAAGAAACTTTGAATATCCCCGTTTGCGCTCTTAACTGTAATTTCAACCGGCACTCCGGATGGGAGGTACCGTTTAGCAGCCGTTGCGAGGTACTGGGTAAAGCTAATGATTTCAGTTTCACTATAAAACTTAGTCGTAATGTTGACACTTAACTTGCTTAACGCCTTGTCCTTGTAGTGGGCGTTAGCCGTCACACCGGACAAGTTCGGGAAGAAGTTTTCAACGTGCGACTTAAACGAACTAAAGTCGGACTCATCATTATTGTTAGCCCCGCTATTCTTTGATTCAGAAGTGGCCGGGAAAACGTAATTATTCCAGTCCAAGGACTTCCAGTCCGAAACCGAGGTCGAGCCGTTCTTAGAAACCGCGTAGGCAATCATGTTACCACCTACTAGACTATCATTCGAGGACTGCTTGTAAAGTGCTAAAACAATCGGCACACTCTTCAAAGCGGACTTTTGCCGCAAACGTTGTAAGACGGTGTTCGCCATCTTCTTCCCCTGCGCCGTTAATTCCGTAGTCGAGATGTTCGTCTCGTAAGTCGCACCATACTGCACCTTCTGGTAGTAATCGACCGAGTTCATCCCGAGCCCGACCGTCACGCCACCTAACGACATCTTACTGCCATTTTGGATCATGTAATCCTGTTCTTCTAGCTGCTGTAAATAAATTGGATTCCGCGTTGTTGCGCCCTTTTTACCGTTGTTCTTAGGGTTTAACCCGGTCGGATTACTCTTAGAAACCCGCCCTAACCAATTTTCAACGGTCGACGAATCAACGTACTGGCCCTCTTGGAAAACGTACTTTTCAGTTGAAAAGACCTTTTTCGAAACGTCCAGCAACCCCGTTTCAAAACTCTTCAAGTTCATGACGTTATCATTTTGCGAAACGTTTACGCCACGCGACTTACTTGTTCGGTAAGTCCCGTTTTTGATAACCCCTTGATAAAACTCACTACCGGTTGACCCGGTCGTTGTGGTCGTTTTAGTGCTGGTAGCCGTGTTACTTGAATCATTTGAACCAAACGACGAATTTTTTAAATTTCCGCAGGCGGCTAGCACTAGGGCAGCCATTGCCACTAGACCAATCGTCCGGATGCGTTTAATCTTCACGCTTGTTGATCCTCCCTCATTGTTGCATCGAACCGGGCTTCATCCCACACCGGCACGTCCAACTGTTGCGCTTTGGCCAACTTACTGCCGGCATCCTTGCCGGCAACGAGTAGGTCCGTCTTTTTCGAAACACTGCCGGTTACCTTCGCACCATGGTCTTCCAACCACTTGGTCGCATCCGCCCGGGTAAAACTTGCAAGTTTCCCCGTTAGCACGACCCGCTTGCCAGCAAACCAACTCTCACTAGCTGCCGCACTGGCCGCTTTCGGGCCGGTATAACTGGTATTGACGTCAACTGCTTGTAATTCCGCAATCAACTGGTGGGCCCCATCCGTTGCAAAATATTGCACAACCGCATTCGCAATAATGTCACCCATCGAATCAATGGCCGCAATTTCAGCTTGGTCAGCCGCCATCAAAGCTTCGATGGTCTCAAAGTGTTGGGCAATCAAGCGGGCGACTTTGGCCCCCACGTGGCGAATCCCGAGGCCGAATAATAACCGTTCAAGTGAATTATTACGGCTAGCATCAATCGCTGTCAAGAGCTTGGTCGCAGATTTATCCTTTATTTTATCTAATGTTAATAACTGATCCTTCGTTAACCGGTATAAGTCGGCCACGTCACCGACCAGCTCATTTTGATAGAGCTGGGCAATGATCCGTGGTCCCAAGCCGTCAATGTTCATCGCATTACGGGAGGCAAAGTGAACGAGCCCTTCCTGCACCTGGGCTGGACACTTCGGGTTAATGCACCGCAGGGCCACTTCATCTTCCAAGTGGACGAGCGGTGCCCCGCAGGATGGACAGTTAGTTGGAATTGGCAGCGGCTCGGCATCCGCCGGGCGTCGATCCAAGTCCACCGCCGAAATTTCGGGAATGATGTCGCCGGCCTTGTGTAACAGGACGGTGTCCCCAATTCGGACGTCCTTCGCGGCCACGTAATCCGGATTATGGAGCGAAGCCCGCGCAACCGTGGTTCCCGCCAGTTTAACTGGCGTCATTACGGCGGTCGGGGTCACGACCCCGGTGCGGCCCACGGTCCATTCCACGTCCTTGAGCAACGTTGGCTGCTCATCCGGCGGGAACTTAAAGGCAATCGCCCACCGCGGAACCTTGACCGTCGCGCCCAATTGTCTTTGTAAGGGCAACGGGTTGGCCTTAATGACGATTCCGTCAATCCCATACGCCAAGTCGGGGCGCTCGTTTTGATAATGGTCAACGTAGGCAAAGACGTCCGCCATCGAGTGGGCGACCTGAAAGTCCGGGTTGATCGTAAAGCCCAGTTCATCAAATTCCGTCAACAGATCACTTTGCGTCCGGGCCGTTAACGGCTCGTAATCCGCCACGTTATACATGAAGGTGCTGAGTTGCCGTTCCGCCGTGACCCGTGAATCCAATTGCCGAAGCGAGCCCGCCGCAGCGTTGCGCGGATTCGCGAAAATCGGCTTACCAGCCGCTTCCTGCCGTTCGTTAAGGGCCGCAAAGGCGGCTTTCGGCATGTAACACTCCCCGCGTACGTCAATCGTTAGTGGCCGGGTGAGTTCGTGCGGAATCGAATCAATGGTCATGATGTTGGCGGTAATGTCTTCACCAACACTCCCGTTGCCCCGCGTCGAACCTTGCACGAGTACGCCCCGTTCATAGCGCAACGAAAGCGCCAGTCCGTCAATTTTCAACTCACAATTGTAGTCAACGTGCTGGTCCACGTTTTGCTCCAAACGGTCGGCAAATTCTTGCAGTTCGGCCTGCGAAAAAACGTCACCCAGCGAAAGCATTGGAATCGTGTGCGGCACCTTGGTGAAACCCGCTTTAACCGCCCCCCCCACGAGTTGGGTTGGTGAATCCGGCGTGATTAGCGCTGGAAACGCCCGTTCCAACGCTACTAACCGGGCGTACTGGCGGTCATAGACGTCGTCTTCGACCTTGGGCGCATCGTTATCGTAATAATCCTGCCGCCACTGGTTAAGTTGCGGCCGTAACGCGGCCGCTTCGGCTGCAGCGGCCGTTTCATCCAGTTCCGTGATTGGTTTTTCTGCCATCAAGCTCAACCTCCTCGCAGTTACGATTTAACCTTTTTAATCGGGGCAAAGGCTGCCAATAACCGTTTAATGCCTTCAGATTTAAAGGCAATGTCTAGTTCCGCATCTTCACCGGCACCGGTGACCTTGACCACCGTACCAGTCCCCCACTTCCGGTGTTCGACCTTATCACCAATCGTCCAGGCGTTCTTATCCGCACCGGTTCCGCGCGCCTTCTTAACGGTTGGCCGCGTGCCGACCGGATTACGCTTAAACGACGGCGTAAAGGCCCGTTGATCCCGGGCACGGTCGAACGGCGTGGCTGGCCCGGCACTGTGGCTGTCCAACGCGTTTTCGTTCTTAATCAAACTGGCATCGATTTCCGTCACGAAGCGGGATTCGGCGTTATTTTGCCGCCGACCGTACAACATCCGTGAGTAGGCGTTGGTTAAGTACAACTTCTTTTCCGCCCGGGTAATCCCCACGTAGGCTAAGCGGCGTTCTTCTTCCAGTTCGTCCTCGTCCATCATGGCACGCGACAACGGGAAGATGCCGTCTTCCATCCCAATCATGAAGACCACTGGGAATTCCAGCCCCTTAGCCGCGTGTAAAGTCATTAACGTGACGGCTTGCGGTTCTTCTTCCACATTATCCACGTCGGAAACGAGTGCTAAGTCCGCCAAGAAGTCGACGTACTTATCGCTTTCCTCATCCTCGGGTTGGTAACTATCATCAAATTGTTTCGTCACTGATAAGAATTCTTCGATGTTTTCAATCCGGGTTTGCGTTTCAAGTGGTTTGGACGCTTTAGCGTCCTTTAAGGCTTGCATGTAGCCGGTCCGCTTCAAAATTTCTTCCGTCAGGTCGGTCACCGACAAGTACTCACGCATTGCCCGCAGCTCGTTGATCGTCGCGGCAAACTTGGCCAGCGCCCCCTTCGCGCGGGTCGCGATTCCGTTAGCCATATCCACGTTGCTAGCAGCTTCCAACATTGAAAAGCCAGCTTCATCCGCAAAGAGCCGCAACTTTTCAACGGTCGTCTGTCCAATACCGCGCTTCGGCTCGTTCACGATGCGTTCAAAATTCATCGAATCCTGATCGTTCACAACCAGCGTCAAATAGGCCAACACGTCCCGAATTTCCTTGCGGTCGTAGAACTTGTTGCCCCCAACCATCGTATACGGGATGTTCGCCTTAACCAGCGACTCTTCCATGACCCGCGACTGTGCGTTCGTCCGGTATAAAATCGCAAAGTCACCGTAATCAAAGTGCTGTTTCGTCATGTTTTCTTGAATTTGCGCGATAACGTAGTGGGTCTCATCGCTTTCACTCTGACCACGATAATAAGAAATCAATTCACCCGTATCATTTTCAGTCCAGAGCTTTTTCGGCCGCCGGGTGGTATTATTGGCGATCACCTGGTTCGCAGCCGTCAAGATATTCTTGGTCGAACGGTAATTTTGTTCCAGTAAAACCGTATCGGCGTCCGGATAATCCTTTTCAAAATCGAGAATGTTTTCCATGTTGGCACCCCGCCAACCATAAATTGATTGATCAGCATCCCCCACGACGCAGAGATTCTTATACTGGTCAGCCAACATGTTAACCAACGTATACTGGGCGTTGTTCGTATCTTGATACTCGTCAACGTGAATATAATGAAATTTATTTTGATACCATTGCAACGTCTCCGAGTGCTGTTTGAAGAGCTGAATCGTGAGCATGATCAAATCATCAAAGTCAACGGCTTGGTCGGCTGCGAGTTCGCGTTGATACTGAACGTAGACGTCTGCAACGACGCTTTCAAACGGACTAGCGGCGCTTTCCTTATACATTTCTGGCGTCTGTAAATCGTTTTTAGCGTTCGAAATCGCGGATAAAATCGACCGCGGATCAAACTTCTTGGAATCAATATTTTGTTCGGTCAAAATTCGCTTAACGAGCGTCCGTTGTTCACTCGTTCCGGCAATCGTAAACGCCCGGCTATACCCAATTTGTTCGATATCCCGGCGTAAAATCCGAACGCACAACGCGTGGAACGTGGAGACCCAGACGTCCTGCGCCGAGTCACCGAGCAATTTCCCCACCCGTTCACGCATTTCGCGGGCGGCCTTGTTTGTAAAGGTAATTGCCAAAACGTTCCAGGGATTGACCCCTTTTTCTTCAATTAAATAAGCTACCCGGTGCGTTAAGACCCGGGTTTTCCCGGAGCCGGCACCGGCCATAATTAGTAGCGGTCCTTCAGTGTCTAAAACGGCTTCTTGTTGCTTGTCATTCATTCCTGCCAATAGGCTTGCTTGCGACACGCTGTTCGCCACCCTTTCTAAAAATCAGTCACCAAATATTATAGCAAATTTTAGCGGTGAATGCTGGTGTTCACGGACATTCGTTCGCATTGCTACCAAAACTTAACGTTCGCGCTTCGGCGCCCGTTTCACTACTTACATCTTAACAAACGTGCCCCCATTATTCCGTTGAAACGACTGCAACCGCAACCATTAATTTCAGCCTGGTCGGTCAGCCCCAATCACCTGATTGTTCTCCCAACGATACGAAGGGCGCGATGATCCATGCTGTCAATCTACTAAAAGGGTCACCAATTGAATTTTCAACAAATTCACGGTGGCCACTTAAATAAGCGGACAAAGTTGCACTTATTTTAATTACATTTAGCAAGTGTTCCGAAAAATCACTTTGACTTACTAAAGCAGACCACAAAACTTAATATTAAGACCAATCTAGCCAGTAGTGGGTGTAACCATGGCTCAACTGCGAAATTATTCTTGGCCGGAAGTGGGTTGCTTCCGGCTTAGAATAAGGCTCGTATTTGAGATTGCTCAGTGGGTTTCTGAGTAAGCTCAAATCGATGCCCGCAGTGTTCCAGCCAACCGGTTACACCCGCTGCTGGCGGCAATCTCAGCACCAATTGTCCAGTGTCCTTAATTACCCAGAAACATTAAAATCCCGATTACCCGCAATCGGGATAATCAGGATTTTGATAGTTAGTCATCCGCTGCTGACTCATCGGTCGCGGGTGCACCGTTAAAATGCCAAATATTAGTATCGTCAATTTGGTCTAAGGCTTCCTTCACACTCGCCGCCTCCACTAACACGTGACCGGCAACCGGTACGTGGTCCGCTTGTAAGCGGGTGTGGTGGTAGAAGTTAAAGAACCAGTTCGTTTTAATTTGCCACTGGGTCCGGATACCACTTTCCTGAGCGGGCGTAAAGTAAACCGCCACAACCGGCATTAATTGCTTAACTGGCATCAAAGGCAGGCCCGCAATCGCCCGCAAGTGTTGCTCGGCCATACTGATGTTAGTCGCCCGCTCAAAGACGTAACCGGCCGCGTGCATCGTTGGCACGATTCGCTTGACGTAGAGGTTACCGCTCTTCGTAAGGAAGAAGGCGACTTCCAAGATTCCCGTATACGATAAGTTATCACTAATCTGTTTCGTAATCCGCTTCATTTCATCGTTAACCGCTTGATCAACCTGGGCGGGCACGATTGATGCAAGTAACTGGTGCTGGCGGTAACGGTTTTCAACGGTGGGGAAGAATTCCGTACTGGTGGCACTCTTAGCTACGAAAACCGACAGTTCCTTTTCGTATGGAATTAGCGATTCCAGTAAGTAAGTTCCCCAATCGAGCAAATCAGCCGCCTTAACGATATCCGACTGGGTCTTGATTTCCAGCTGCCGGTTTTGGCCGAGGCCCTTTTGGATGGGCTTCAAAATGCTAGGATAACCAATCGAACCAATGGCTTGGTAAACGTCGTCCAAACTGACAATGGTCGCGGACGGCGCGACGTTCAAGTTTAACTGACTAAAAAACGCCCGTTCTAATGACCGGTCCTGCGTAATTTCTAAGGCTTCTGCGCCTTGAGGTACCTTGGTATGGGCGGCTAAAAAGTTGATCACCGTCGCGTCGACCGTTTCCGACTCGTAAGTGACCATATCACACCGTTCCGCAAAACCTTGTAGCCGGTGTTGGTCATTCAGGGCGCCGACAACGCGAAAATCCGCTAATTCCATGGTCTCGGTATTTTCATTATCACCGTAAACGCCGACGTTAATGCCGGCATTGCGCGCGGCAATCACCAATCCAGCCCCATTGGTACTACTCCCAATAATACCAAGTGTATCTCCTGGGTTTAAAATCGAGTTGTCCACTTCAGTCCCTACTTTCCTGTTACTTTTCAATTACTACCGGTGGGTCGCTACCCGACCGGTTCAGCGTACGACGACCGTGTTGAATTGAAACGAAGCGCAATTGCCCTGGCGGTTAAAAGTGCGCTTAACCGCAACCCCCGTCAATGCTCCGTCTCAGTCCGCGTTCTGTTAATTATCATACTTGCTGCGTGCTATGCTGGCAAGCCCATCACGACTTTTTTCGGAGGGCGTTGCGCCGCTTGACGCGTTTTAACCAGAAGCCACCAGAAATGTAGCGGGGCTCGTACGCAATCACGAACGCGTTTGGTGCCGTTTCTTTAATGAGGGTGTATAACCGCCGCTCACTCTTCCGGGGAGCCAAAATATCGAGTTGTAGCCGTTCCCCATCCAAACCATAAGCAATGTGTTGGGTCACCCCAAAGCCGTTTTCGCGCAGAATGCCCGGCATCGGTGACTTCGGGTCCGGCAAAATAACGGCAATCATCGTGTAGCCGAGCGCGAGTTTATCTTCAATCACCATCCCGACGTACACCCCAACCCCGTAGCCAAGTGCGTAAAAGACCAGGTTGATGGGGTTATCCAGCCGATTTAATACCAGCGATAACCCTAACACGTAGATCGTAATTTCAAAGACACTCGCAATCGCGGCAAAGTACCGGTAACCGCGCATGACGAGTAGAAACCGTAACGTGTTCAACGTAATGTAGACAAAGTTGATTACAAAGATGAGCCCTAACATCCCGACATCGATTTGCATGGTTATTCCCCCCGCTTAATTGACGCTAGTCCGTTGTTTTTTCCGATGCAAAGTGCACCCGGTCGCCTTCAAACGACGTAATTTGTGCTAAGGATTCCAACCGCACCCCGCGGTCTTCAACCAGTTGATGGCCCGTTTGAAAGACTTTTTCAATCACGATACCGACTCCGGCTACCGTTGCTTGCGCCTGGTCACAAATTTCAAATAAGCCCTGCACCGCTTGACCGTTGGCTAAAAAGTCATCGATCAGTAAGACGTGGTCGGTTGCGCTTAAGAATTTTTTCGCAATGGAAATGTGGTTCGACGTTTTCTTCGTGTAAGAGTACACTTCGGCGGTATAGAGGTCGTCAATCAACGTAACTGACTTGTGCTTACGCGCAAAGACCACCGGCACGTGCATCGCCAACCCCGCCATGACTGCTGGAGCAATTCCAGACGATTCAACGGTCAAAATCTTCGTGACGCCGGCATCCTGAAACTTGTGGGCAAAGGCCGTCCCAATTTGAAACATCAAGTCTGGATCCACCTGATGATTCAAAAAGCGGTCCACTTTTAAGACCTCACCGGGCAAAACCCGGCCATCCTTTAAAATTCGTTCTTCTAATTCGCGCATAGTAGCCTCCAATAATCTAATATTCCTAATACTTACTATCATACCGTTGTAAGTCGTATTTTTGAATGATATTAATTAACTTTTGTGCATAACTGGGATCCGTGGCGTAGCCCGCCTTTTGCAGGGCCTGCGCCGCCGTCTGGTAGTCACTGGCTTGCGTCACTTCGGCGTACTGCTGCGGATTCCAAGTCGTTCCGTTTGCCAACGTTTTGGCGTGCTCGAGTAGCGAAGCGTCCCAACTATCATAAACGCGAAAACGTCGTTTAACCGTATGGTAATCGCCATCATAATATTCTTGGGTGGTCATCAGTCGACCCGCTTGAGTGCCCGCCGCCTTTACACCGAATAAGTTATTATTTTCGGTCGCGTTGGTACTCTGGCCCCAATCCGATTCTAAAATCGCCTGGCTGATCGTAATGCTCGGCAAAACGTGGTATTGGCCTTGCAGGTTTTGCGCTTCCGTCGCAATTTTTTTAATAAAGGTCGTGTGACTTGATGACGTGGTGGTCGTTTGCGGCTGGTCATTCCAACCGTGCGCCACGAACCAGCCCAGCCCACCAATCAGCGCCACAAGCATCAGTAAATTTAGCCACTGAACGCGCCCCCGCCGAATTAAGAAGCCGGTTTGTCGCCGGCGCCGCCGCTTTTTAGCCGCCATGCTATCCCTCGCATTTCATCCATTAATAATCCTATTCTACCGATTAATTCCGTAAATTAAAACGAAACCCACGCTCAATTTGATTAATTTTTTACTAAAGTCGTCGTTACACCGCTCACTGAACAATCAGCCGGCCAATGTAATCAATCGCTTACAAAATGATTGGCTTCAACTATTAATTCGGTATAATAGACTTAAACTGCGCGGAAGCGCAAACCTGAAAGGGGCCTGATGTTTTTATGACCAAATCATTCCACTGGGCGATTGTGGGACTGGGTAACATTGCCCACAGCTTCGTCAAATACTTTAACCAACCGGACGGTGAGATTTACGCCGTTTGCTCCCGCTCGCAAGCGAAGGCCGACCGCTTTGCTGCCGAGCACCACATTCCAAAGGCTTATGGTCAACTAAGCGCTTTGCTAGCTGATCCCGAAGTCGACATCGTGTACGTGGCCACACCGCATAACTACCACATCGACACAATCTTACCCGCGTTACGGGCGGGCAAACACGTCTTCTGTGAAAAGGCCATCACGATGGATAGCGCTCAACTCGAAACGGCTAAACAATTGGCCGCCGCTAACGGACTGGTGCTGGCCGAAGCCATGACCATCTACCACATGCCGTTATACGCCAAACTGCATACTCTGGCTGAACAACGCCAACTGGGCCCGCTCAAAATGGTCCAAGCCAGCTTTGGTAGCTTTAAGGACCCCGACCCTACGAACCGTTTCTTCAATCCAGAACTTGCGGGTGGCGCACTCCTCGACATCGGCGTCTACGCCCTCGCCTTCGTGCAAGAGTTCTTGACCGCCGAACCATTTCTGACCGGTACGACCATGCACCGGTTTAAGACCGGCGTTGACGAATCGTCCACCCTAACGTTACGGACCGCGCACGACGAGCTCGCCACCGTCGCCCTGACCTTCCGAGCCAAAATGCCGAAACAGGGAATCGTTGCCTTCGAAAACGGCTATTTCACGATTAACGACTACACCCGTCCCGATAGCGCCACTTTAACGAATGCGCAGGGTGAAACCGAATTAATCCACGCGGGCGACGCGCACAACGCGATGAACTATGAAATTAAAGCGATGCAACAAATGGTTGCGGGGCAACTCCCCAACACGAGTCTTGCTAAAACAACGGCGGTGATGGCCATCATGACCGCCGCCAGAACACAGTGGGACTACCGTTACCCGTTTGAAAAATAGCTTGAACCGCGCCCCTGCCAGCGTTTGAACTTGAGGCATTAATGCCAAATCAGACCAAGGCCCATGAACAGCACGAATGACAGACATAGTAGCGTTGCGTTTTTAATCGCTAAAATAAAGGTCTCCCGTTTAACCTGCTTTGCCAAAAATAGCCGGGTATTGTGCCAGACCGGAATGATACTGATTAGGGTCAGTAAACTGAACAACGGTAAAACGCCCCGCCAAACCGCTAGCAGTAGGCAAACGTAGCCGAACACGTAATTCAGTGCAAATACTCGCAACATCGTCGGCTTACCAAAATAAGACACGATGGTGTGGCGCCCGAGGGCCACGTCTTCTTCCTGGTCACAAATATTATTCGCCAGCATAATGTTAGCAATCGCAAAAATTGCAATTCCAGACGCCAGTAAGACGTTCAACGTACCGCGCCACGTTAGCGCAACTTGATCATAAGTATTGATGTAGACGGCAATCCAAAAAATCATAAAGCCCATCGTAAAGCCGGAGAAAAATTCACCCAGGGGACCGGTTGAAATGGGCTTGGGACCGCCAGCGTAAAAGTAGCCGACCGCGTACGAATAGAGCCCCATCCAGAGCAGTGGCCAGCCGGTTCGGCTCACGAGCCACAGTCCCAGGATCAATGATAGGCCACCCAGACCAAAGGTAATCACCCGCGCTTGGCGAATTGAAATTTGATTTACGCCGACCACGTTGGTCACCTCTAAAAACTCCTGATTATCAGCGTTGCGCGGCGCGTGGAGGTAGTCCTGATAATTATCATTCGCGTTGGTCGCCATGTGAAACAGTGACGACGCAATGAAGAAACCGATCAGATACCCGAGGTGGAGTTGGTGGTAATTATAAACCGCGTACAAACTCCCTAATACGAAGGGTAAAACACTAGCAATTAACGACTTAATTTCAACAAATTCGAGAAAGACTTTGGCTTTCAAGAAAGTTAACCTCCTTTTGTTTGACAAACTTTTGAGTTATTTGTAATTTTAAATTAAATTGTATTTTAGCGCGCTACGAACTGCAAGGGTTGACACCCATTTCATGGTCCGCGCTAAAAGTTACGGGGGAAGTTTTGTGATGATACAATCCATTTGGCAACCAAATCAAACCGTGCAGGCCCAGTTAGCGGCCTTAAAGCCCTACTTGGCGCAGCACGTTCAAATCGATAACGTCGCGATCAACACCCGCGTCCACGAGCTACTCGCCGCCGGGGGCAAATTTTTGCGACCCGGGTTTTTCTACCTGTTCAGTCAGTTTGGCCGTGATCAGGATGCCACCCGACTACGCGCGGGCGCCGCGGCGATGGAAATGCTCCACGTCGCGACCCTAATTCACGACGACGTCATTGATCAAGCCCCCGAACGTCGCCACGTCCCGACGATTCACCAGGACTACGGGCAACGCAACGCGATCTACGCCGGCGACCTCCTGTTCACCTGTTACTTTGACCAGGTGATCTTAGCGGCTAAAACGCCGGCGGACATCCAAGTCAACGTCGCCGCGATGCGCACGATCTTACAAGGTGAGCTTGACCAGATGGCCCATAACTTCCACCCAGAAACGAGCGTTGCCGATTACGTCCGGGTTGCTCAGGGAAAAACGGCCCGGTTATTCAGTTTAAGCTGCGAGCAAGGCGCTAACCTGGCGGACGCCCCCACCGCCGTGATTGCGCTCGCACGCCAAATTGGCGAGCGGCTCGGCGTCGCCTATCAAGTTCTTGACGACATCCTCGATTTTACTGGTAACGAGCACCGCACCCACAAACCAGTATTAGCGGACTTAAAGGACGGCGTTTACTCCTTACCACTCATTTACGCGCTCCACGCTCAACCGCAGTTAGCTGAGCAACTGCCAATGCCGGGTGAGTCCAGCACTACGGCGCAACTTCGGCAAATTCGCGACCAGGTCGTGGCCGCCGGGGGCGTCGATCAGGCTCAACGCTTTGCCAATGATTACACCCAGCAAGCATTGGCGCTAATCGACCAGCTGCCCGCGGGCGACACCCAACGGGCCCTTCACGACCTCGTTTGCAGTTTACTGGGCCGCGACCATTAAAATAGATTAATCAGTGAGAGTGTGCCAAAAGTCGGTGAGCTGGTGAGCATTAACGGCGTCAGGCGAATAATCCTGGGCTTGGATTGTTTGATTGACGGGGTTAAGCGGAGCTAGCTGACTTTTGGCGCACGTTTCGGCTATTAAGATTCGGCGAGACACAAGCGGCTGTGACTAATGTTACAGCCGCTTTTTATTTCGCTTACAAAAAGTAAGCCTTATTGCTTGAAGTTTGAACTGAAAGCGCTTTATAATAACCGTGTTAATTAATTCGGATAGTTAATCAACTACCCAGAACTGAAAGGACGCGATTCAAATGACAAAAATGATTGCAGGCCAAGCATTAGTCAAAGTGTTAGAGGCGTGGGGGGTTGACCATCTGTACGGGATTCCGGGTGGTTCCATCAACCACACCGTGGAGGGACTATACCTGGAAAAAGAACGGATGACCTATATCCAAGTGCGCCACGAAGAAGTCGGCGCCTTAGCAGCTACGGCCGATGCTAAGTTTAACGGTACGATTGGAGTCTCGTTTGGTTCGGCAGGTCCGGGCGCAACCCACCTTTTCAACGGCCTTTACGATGCCAAAATGGATCACGTCCCAGTTCTCGCCTTAGTTGGTCAAGTGCCCCAGCCAACTATGAATACCAACTACTTTCAGGAAATGGACGAAACACCGATGTTTGGTGACGTAGCCGTCTTTAATCGAACCGTAACGACCGCGGCACAACTGCCATACGTTGTTAACCAAGCCATTCGCGAAGCCTACGAAAAAAAGGGTCCGGCAGTCGTCATTATTCCAGAAGATTTATCAGCACAGACCATTGATTATGAACCGGTCAAAACACCGAACACCGTCGCCAATACCTTTACGCAAACCGTCGACCCCCAAGCAATTCAGGACACCTTGCAACTACTCAAAGCTGCTAAACATCCACTCGTTTATGCTGGCCGGGGGTTATTAGGTGCCCGCGCCGAATTAGTCAAATTCAGTGAGACCTTCAACGTTCCAGTCATGAATACCGTTCCCGCAACTGGTATCATGCCGACCAACCACCCCAATGCCATCGGAACGTTCGGCCGGCTCGGATCCAAATCCGGATTTGAGGCGCTTCAACACGCCGACCTAATTTTCTTTCTGGGTTCTGAATTTCCGTTCGCCGGCTTCTGGCCAAAAAACGTTAAGATTATCCAAGTCAACGACCGACCTTACGATATCGGTAAAATGGTTCCAATCGACTACGCCGTCATCAGCGACGCCAAGGCCTACTTAAAAGACATGGTCGCAACTGGCGACAGCCTTCCTGCGACCAACTGGCTCAAGGCGAACCAAACCAATAAGCAAAACTGGGATGCTTGGTTAGCTGAACGTGCCGCCGACGATCACGATGGGCTTGCGCCTGAAGCCGTGATGGCCAAAGTTGCTAGCATGGTCGGTCCCAAAGACACTTACGGGGTCGACACCGGCAACGTCACTGAATGGGCGGTCCGGGGACTGCCGTTAGACCATGAGCAAAAGTTTGCGTTGTCGGGGCTTTTCGCCACGATGGGCTTTGGCTTACCAGCCGGCTTAGCTGGTGCACTCAGTGTTCCCGATGCCCAAGCCTGGTCATTCTCCGGTGACGGCGGGTTCGCAATGGTCGCGCCTGACATCATCACCGAAGCCCGCTACGAGCTCCCAGTGATTAACGTCGTCTTCAGTAACCGCCGCTTCGGCTTTATTTACCGCGAACAAGTCGACACCCAGCAGCACCTCTACGGCGTCGACCTAACCGACGCCGACTGGGCTAAGGTCGCCGAAGGTCTCGGTGGCATTGGCTTTACCGTGAAAAATAATCAAGACGTCGACACGGTCTTCGACCAAATCAAGCAACTCCAAGCAAACGGCAATAAGCGGCCCATCGTTGTCAACGCCGTCATCAAACAAGACGACCCGATTGGGACCGCCTTCATGCCGCTTGATCCAAAGCTTTACGGCCAAGAAGCGGTTGACACCTATGCCAAGGCCAACCACATCGACGTTCAAAAACAACCGTCCCTCGGAGAACTACTTCGGGCGACAGGCGACCAACTTTAAACTAAAATCAATTTAAAAGAAACGGTCACTGCCTAAATTCTCAGGTAGTGACCGTTTTTTGGCTCTATATTAATTAGTATCAGGATTACCGCCAGCAGCAAGGATAACCAATCGGCCGAAACATTGCGGGCGTCTGCGCTGGCTACGCGCCTTTCCTGCCTGATAACCGAAACGTGTTCGGCCGAGATGACACCTGCGCTTGCTATCCCATTTTTCCTGCCTTATAGCCGAAACGTGTTCGGCCCGACTGGTATCTGCGCTTGCTACGCTAAGCCGCCGTCGCATAACCCACGACAACGGCTTAGCTAGGCAATGCTCAATACCAACCCGTCGGCCCTCACACTCCTTCCTGCCCCCTATCCAACTCATACAACCTTCTAAACCTTGCCTCCCGCCGATAAAGCTCTTCCGGCGTTCCCGCCATATCAAACTGGCCATCCTCCAAAAAGCGAACCTGATCTACATGATCAATTCCCGCCAAATGGTGCGTGACCCACAAAATCGTCTTATCCTGTAACACCTCAAATACCGTGTCCAACAACTTCGACTCCGTTATCGGATCCAAACTCACCGTCGGCTCATCCAAAATAATAATCGGCGCATCCTGCAACAAAATCCGCGCCAAGGCTAAACGCTGCCGCTCCCCACCCGAGAAACGACTACCGCCTTCCTCAACGACCGTTTCATAACCATCCGGCAAACTCTGAATCAACGGCTCTAACGCCACCGCCTTTAACGCTGCCCGCACCTCTGCGTCACTCGCGTCTTCATTACCCATCCGGACATTATTCATAATCGTCGTATTAAATAGGTATGGCTGCTGATCCAAAACACCAAATAACTGGGCGCGTTCATTCTGCAACCGTGCAATCGGCACATCGTTTAGCTGAACCGCACCCGCATCCGGCGTTAAATCACCTAAAATCAGCCTCAGCAACGTACTCTTTCCAGTCCCGGAAGGGCCCAGTAACGCTAACTTTTCGCCCGCGGTTAAAGTCAAATTTAACCCGTGGAAAATGGGCCGCTGCGTTTGCGGGTACGCATAGTTCAAGTCCGCAACCCGTAAAAGCGCAAACGGTTCGGTTAGTTTGGTCTGATCATGGTCGTCAATGGGCGCCGTATCCAATGCGTTAACCCGTTTAATGGAACGCTGATAACTCGGCCACTCACTAACCCCCTGACTGACACTCTGCATCGCGTCAACTAACGGAAAGACCGACAAGACGAACGCTGCGATCCAGTTTGCGCTTGCTTGGTTCGTTGTCCAATAAAAGCTACTCCAAACAAGGAGTGCTAGACAAATCACGCCAAAAATGAGTTGAATCGTAAAGTCGCGCCACCATTGAAACCGGTGGTCTTGCCGCCGCAACGCCGCAATTTCACTGATTGGCTTAGTCTGCCGGTCATAAAAATCTTGTTGGCGGCCCGAAATCAACCAGTCGCCCAGCCCCATCACCGCGTCCGTTAGCTGGGTGTAAAAGCCCTGCTGAATTTGCCGACCCCGCGATTCGCGCGCACCGTTGATCAAAACGGACCACAACGGCATCACAATCACGACCAGCCCCAGTAACAGTAGCATTAACAACCCAAACCACCAGGTGAAATACCCAAGCGCAAGCACAATTAACACGTACATCGTCCACGCAATCACCGTTGGAAACACGGTCCGTAAGTACAGGTTTTCAATGTGATCAATATCATCGGCCAGCAAGCTGAGCACGTCCCCGGTTTGAAAATTCTGACGAATTGCGACCGCGTGCTTAGAAACGGCTTGATACAGTTTCTTGCGGAAATCAGAAACGATCCGCAAGACCCAGTTATGGCTCGTAATTCGCTCCGCATAACGAAACGCAGGTCGACCAATCCCAAACGCCCGCGTCAAAACGACCGGTACGTAAATCATCAGAATATTATACGGGTGCCGAGCCGCCTTGCTAATTAAGTAACCGGAATTAAACATTAGCGCTGAGCCACAGAAAAAGGTCATCAACCCTAAGAAAAGGGTCAACGCTAATAGCTTTTTATATTTACGGAGGTACGGCATCACCCAAGTATCGTGTTTAAACGTTGCTAAAAAGTCTTTCATTAAATTGCACCACCCATCTCTTGGCGAAGACGTACGTAAGCCCCGTTATGTTGCGCCAACTCAGCCGGCGTTCCCTGCTCAACGATTTGACCATGGTCAAGCACCAGCACGTAATCCATCTGGTTAATCCAGTGAAGCCGGTGGGTTGCAAAGAAGACCAGGTGCTGATCCAGAACTGGTAAAATCGTCTGCTTTAAAGCCGCTTCGGTCTCGATATCCAAGTGCGCGGTCGGTTCATCAAATAGTAAAATCTTGCGCCGGTCATCTAAAAAGGCCCGTGCTAAAGCAATTCGTTGGGCCTGACCGCCGCTAACGCCACGGGCCCCCTCACCGATTTTGGTCTCTAAACCAGCTGGTAACGTCTTAATCCACGCCGTCAGCCCAGCTTTATCGGCTGCACGGCCAATGGCACTAATCCCGGCCGCTGGTTGGTAAAACGCAATGTTTTCCGCCAACGTCGCGTGAAATAGGTACGGGTGTTGGGGAATGTAAAAGAAACTTTGTTGCCAAGCTTGTTGACTCAGATGCGTGACCGGCTGGCCGTTCACGCTAATCGTGCCGTGCCCCGGCATGGGCGTTAAAAAACCACCTAATAAATTAATTAATGTCGATTTACCAGAACCGGACGCCCCAATAATTCCAATCCGCTGAAAGCCGGTTGCGGTTAAATTGATTTTTTTCAACGCTGGTTGGGCCCCGTCATAGCTAAAGTCGACCGCTTGTAAACTTAAGGAACTGTTCGCCGTCCAATTCAACGGTTGCGTGCCAAGCTGTTGACGCTCAGTAGCAACCGGGAGCGCTAACATCTTTTGCACGGCGGCAAAGGCATTTTTGCCGTTTAGCGTCGCGTGATAGTCACTGGCGAACTGCCGGAGCGGTAAAAAGTAGTCCGGCGCTAGCACCAAAATAATCAGGGCAGGCAATAAGCTGATCGTTCCGTCAATTAAACCGAAGCCGAGAAAAACGGCAACAACCGCAATCGAAAGCGTGGTGAAAAAATCAAGTGCAAAGGTCGACAGCATCGCAATTTTAATGACGGCCAGCGTTTGCTTCCGGTAGCCCTCGCTGACTTGATAGACGTTGTTCGCGTATTGGCGACTCAACCCCAATTGCTTTAACGTCGGTAACCCCCGCAGGGTATCCACAAAATGGTTCGACATCCGCTGATAACCAACGTACTGGCGGTCAGCCTTGGCCTGAGCGGCGTAGCCCAGAATAATCATAAAAATAATAATCAATGGAAAAATAGCTAGTAAAAAGAGCGCCTCACGCCACCGAATAATAGCGATGAAAATTAAGATTACCCACGGAATCACTAGCATGTCGATCACTTTAATCACAACCAGCATTAAGTAGGTCTGAACCTTATCGATTCCTTCAAGGGCGGTTGTGACCACGTTCCCGGTCCCGGTCTTTGCAACGTAACTGGGGCCCAGTTGGTAAAGTTTTTGCATCACCCGCCGACGAAGATCGCCAGTCGTGCGTTCTACAAACGGATACATCAAATGATTTTTCCCAACGACGAGTAACTGTCGGGCGGACCACGCCAGTGCAAACCAGAGCATTGGTTGAACAATCGTAGCTAGCCCATGTAGGTGCCACAACCCGACAATCGCCACGGATAGTGCGGTGGCTTGGCCAATAATACACAGGCCCTCAATAACTGCTAAAAGACTGAGAATGACCGTTAAACGGCGCATTCCCGGTAATTTAAATAGTGCTGGATCAAACATTTTCAAGCCCCCTCACACTAAAATAGGTTCTGTCCCAATTGGTGCTGATATGCCGCCAGCAGACCAACACCATATATCATAGAACCCTAAAATAAAGGCCGCGACTTAGCACCCGGCTAAGTCACGACCTAACGCGTACGCTTAGGTTAATTGTACCACCGTACGCAATTAATTCGTGTCAAAATGATTTATGACGCTAACCGCTTATAGAAGACCCAGTAACTCCAAATAAAGTAGATCAACATAATTGGTAGCACCGTTAAAGAAATTACCGTCATTAAGTGAAGCGTGTACGGTGAGTTCGAAGCATCTTTAATCAAAATGCTGTTAGCAGCGTTGTTAGCCACCATCACCCGCGGAAACAGCCCGTTGAAGAGGAGCACAACCACGTCAATCAAGGATAGACCGCTACTAATGAACGATAACCATTCGTGCTTGCCGTAAACCCCGTAAGTTGCTAAAGCCGTTAAAACGACCAGGGCAACGACTAAAATCAAGGTCGAAATAGGCTTTTTCGCAAAGAAATCGGTGTTGAAATACAGCAGGATGGCAAACACAACTTCCCCCGCAAACAGAACCCAGTAAAGCGGTTTTGCCCATTGCTGGGCCCGTTCCCGCAGATTACCAGTCGTCTTTAAGCGGATAAAGTTTAACCCGTGCAAGTAACACAACAGCGTAACGGCAACCCCACCAACTAACGAGAACAAGTTAACGTAGTCGGTGAAGTGGGCCGTCATATTACCGTTGGCGTCGATGGGCATCCCCTTAACGAGGGCGGTAAACATCATCCCAAAGAGAAACGCGGCACAACCGCTCCCAATCGCTGCGGCCCATTCCCAGAAGTTTCGGCCGGCTTCGCTTTCCATCCGGCTCCGAAATTCAAACGAGACGCCCCGCATGATTAACGCCACCAAAATTAGCAATAAGACGAGATAAAAACCAGAAAACAACGAAGCGTACCACATTGGAAACGAGGCGAACATCGCCCCACCAGCGGTAATCAGCCATACTTCGTTTGCGTCCCAGTGTGGCCCAATCGTATGAATGACCACGTCCCGTTCTGCCCGCGTCTGCGCGAGACTTTTAATTGTCATTCCGACCCCGAAGTCAAACCCTTCGAGGAAGAAGAAGCCACTAAATAGGACGCCGACTAAAATAAACCAAAGAAATTGTAGGTTACTCATGACTAAACGCCCCCTTACCGTATGGATCGTACGGTGCGTCATCCGCCGCTTGGAGTAAGTCGTCCGGCCCGTGGTGCAAGACACGCCGTGACAGAACGATCATTACGATTCCCAAGCCACTGAATAGGCAGAAGTACACAATGTTCGACGTGAGTAGTGACGCAACACTGACGTTTGGTGACACCGCGTCAGCAATCGTCAGTAAGCCGTAAACTACCCACGGGTAACGGCCGAGTTCGGTGATGAACCAGCCAGCCGTGTTGGCAGCAAATGGTAAGAACGTGCAAATTCCCAGAACCCACAGGAACCAGCGTTGCCGTTCAATCAAATCGGACTTGGCCCGGTTAAAGAACAGGCCCACGATCGCAATTAGGGCGAATAACCCTCCTGAGAACGCCATGACCCGGAAACTCCAGAATAAGGTTTTGGCCGGAACGTAGTAGTTCATGTCCTTACCAAACTTCTTATCATACTTGGCGTGAAGTTCCTTATTGATCGTATTCTGGCCCTTAACGTTCCCTTCCAATTTGTGATAACTCAAAATATCCAAAACGTACGGAATTTCAACCGACCACTTGCTCTTATGATTCTTGGCATCAATACCCTCGATAATTGCCCAGGATGCTGGTGAACCTGAATCTTCGTATAAGCCTTCGGTTGCCGCAAACTTCATCGGTTGTTCTTTAATGAGGTAACGGGTTTGGACGTCTCCCATACCGACGACGCCAATTGTCGCTACTAAGCCCACAATCAGGCCAATCTTCATGGATTTCCGGTAAAACTGCACGTTCTTCTTTTTCAGCATACCAAAAGCCGCCATGCCGGCAACGACGAACGCCCCGGTCACAAAGGCTCCAAATAAAACGTGCGGTAATTCGTACCAAAGCTGAGGATTCTTAATAACGGCCGCAAAGCTCGTCATTTCAGCCCGCCCAGTCTTAGCATTTAATACGAAGCCGACCGGATTCTGCATAAAACTATTGGCCGCTAAAATCCACATCGCTGAAATCATTGTCCCAATTGATGTTAGCCAAATAAAGGCGCAGTGCAGGCCAGGTTTAAAGCGGTCCCAACCAAACATCCATAACCCAATAAACGTGGATTCCATAAAGAACGCAACTAGGGCTTCAATCGCCAGTGGTGCGCCAAAAATGTCACCCATAAATCGTGAATAATCAGACCAATTCATCCCAAATTGAAATTCTTGAATGATCCCCGTTACGACTCCGACCGCAAAACTAAGCAAGAAAATGCGGCCCCAAAATTGTGCCATGTGTTTATAGAGCACGTCTTTTTTGACGACGTAAACGGTTTCCATGATTGCAACAACGAGCGCTAACCCAATTGATAATGGCACGAAGAAGAAATGAAACACGGTCGTCATCGCAAACTGAAAACGTGCAAGGGATAAGATACTTAACCCGAGATTCATAGTGGTCCCCCCTTTTCTTAATCTGTTAATTTTCATGAAAGTAAGCGGAAACATTCACTTCCCTTTAATCATAGCAAGCGATAAGTGAAATTTCAATCAATCTCAACTTTTAATCCCCAAATAATCAACACCACTAATTGTCATATCAAGCGATTAATCATCTTGCTGGTTCGTTAATTCAGTTGTAATTGATTCTCATCCCCAGGAAAAAGTTATTAATAACCGCAACCCTCAAAGATTTTATAAACGACTAATGACGCGTTAGCCCTAGCTTACGGCTCTATTTTCATTATTCCTTGAATGTAGATTTAGCACCTCGGCCAGTACTAATTACTAATAAAGACAAATGTGAATACTTATTATTAAAAATTAACAAATTTTTTCACTACTAATTTGTTAACGCCGGCTAAAGGTTGGCTTGACTTAAAAACTGCCATAGCCGGCCCCACCGCTTTGATTGCGT
This sequence comes from Lactiplantibacillus modestisalitolerans, assembly GCF_005405425.1. Classification (GTDB taxonomy): domain Bacteria; phylum Bacillota; class Bacilli; order Lactobacillales; family Lactobacillaceae; genus Lactiplantibacillus; species Lactiplantibacillus modestisalitolerans. Next base: position 147,070 of record NZ_BJEA01000001.1, read on the forward strand.
CTAGTTCACAAGCGTGTTACATTGACGATATGTTTCAAGGAAGGGGTATCGCTATGGAAATTGGAACGCGCGTTCAATTTACGCTCGAGGGTCAGACTTTTCAGGGGACCATCGCCAAAAGTTATACTAACTCATATTTAATTACGTTTGAGGCTCAAGATCCAGCTATGGTTGATAAATACCATAACAAAGTCATTATTAGCCAAAAACAGGTCCAAGCAGTTGACTAACTACTAATAAAATCAGGGTTCCGGGCGGATGGCCTGGAACCCTGATTTTATTTAACGTTTAAATTTCAATAACGGTCGACCAATGAGCGGTGCTAGAATCCCGGCTAAAATCGCTTCGGGAATCCCATTGGTTGCGACAATCGTCAATAAATAAGGCATTAGTTGGCTTAAATCGACTTGATAGAAGCCAGCAGCCTGATGACTGTATAAGCTGCCAATTAGCCCTAACACCAACACGGTGTTGGTTAACGCGCCGGCTACTCCTGCCAGGGTCAACCCCCAGGTCGGGTGCGTTTCACGGAATTTTTTAAAAATAAGTCCGGCCACGACCCCAATTAAAATGCGGGGAAGGACTGACACTAACGGATTCGTAAATACGAGCGGGGCCAGCGGGCTCGTTGGTGCAATAAAGGCGCGCACCCAGTCGATCACGCCCCAAATACCACCAATCAGGGCCCCGTCTTTTGGTCCAAGTACGACGGCCGCTACAATGACGGTAATGTGAATGGTGGTGATGCTCAGGCCTGGTAGCGGAATGTAGCCAAAAAACGGGACAACGTTTTGGACAATGATAATCGCAATCAAAACGGCTAATACGCTAATATGGTACGCATTCGTTCGTCGTAACAAGGTCCCTTCCTCACTTTCTCTCATAATACTGATGCGTTTAATTATAGCATTTGTTTTTTTCAGAAACTAGTTAAAAACGAGCCCGCGTTGGCGGACTCGTTGCTTTAACTTATGATTCAGATTCATGCTCCCGTAAACCGGCGCGTAACCGTGAGTGTCGGTAACTATATAGGAAGTAAATGACAATCCCGATGGCCGTCCAAATTACAAACATGTGCCACGTAAAGATCTGTAAATTGATCATCAAATACAAGCACGCCAGAAACGATATAACTGGAAGAACCGGGTAAAACGGTACTTTAAACGAACTATTAATTTGCTGAAGCGTTTCGTGCTTCCGCAGAAAAATCACACCAATTGAAACCATTGCAAAGGCAAATAGCGTCCCAATGTTAACTAGCTCGGCAATTTTATCTAGCGGAATCACCGCGGCAAAAACGGAGGCAATAATCCCGAAGATCCAGGTACTTTTAACCGGCACCTTGGTATGTGGGTTAAGGGTCCGGAAGGCTTTAGGCAACAGGCCGTCCCGACTAATCGCAAATAACAAGCGGGTGCCCCCGTACAGCATCACGATTAAAACGGTGGTCATCCCGACAACCGCCCCCAGGGAAACAATCCCAGCGGCCCAGTTTTGATTGATTACGCCAAGCGCGTAGGCCACCGGATCGCCAACATTCAGCTTCGTATAGTGGACAACCCCGACTAAGACGGCAGCCATTGCCACGTATAAGATTGAAGCAACAATCAACGACCCAATAATCCCAATTGGCATGTCGTGCTTCGGATTTTTAACTTCTTCCGAGGCCGTCGAGACCGCGTCAAAGCCAATATAGGCGTAAAATGCCAATGAGGCGCCCTTGAATAGTCCGTGCACCCCGTGTGGTAAGAACGGGTGGAAGTTGGCCGGTCGAACGAAAAAGATGGCAACCCCGATAAAGAGCACGATTACGGCGATTTTTACAATTACCATGATCGAGTTAACCTGCGTGGATTCCTGAACCCCACCAACCAAAAGTAACGAAATGGCTAAAACAACGATAAACGCAATCAGGTTAAAGCCGGCGTGCGGCGCACCAGCCGTCCCAGCTGCAGCGGACAGAAAGGCCGGCAATTGAATGCCGAAACCGCTGAGCAAATTTTGGAAGTACGATGACCAACTGACGGCCACCGACGACACCGCAAATAAATATTCTGAGATTAAAGACCAACCGAGAATCCAGGCCATGAATTCACCAAAAACGGTATAAACGTACGTATACGCACTCCCAGCAAGTGGAATCGTGGACGAGAACTCGGCGTAGCAAAGGGCAGCTAACGAACAAACCACGGCAGCAATCACAAAGGATAGCATGGCAGCCGGGCCGGCGTACTTGGCGGCAATGATTCCGGGTGTAATAAAGATCCCAGAACCGACAATCGCGCCGACACCCATCATGGTCAGGCTAAACGCGTTCAACGATTTAGCAAGCCCGCTCTTATTAAAATTAGCTGGGTTAACTGGCTTTTTAAGCAGTAACCGCCGCGATTCTTTCATTAATGAAGTGCCTCCTAATCAAATTCTTAATAATGCAACGAGTTTCATTGTATTAATTATCGTCGAAAGTGTCAAGCTAAACCACCAATAATCCGGCACAAATCCGTTAAGGAATGCGTTTTCAGCAATTTCCGTCATCAAATAACGCGGTTCAGACTGGGAGCACCTGAACCGCGTTATTTTTAATTATTAAGGGTTTTCTAATTAACTAGTGCTTACTGCCCGTGTTTTGCATAGCCATCCTCGACAGTCTGTTTAACCGGTTGCCACCAGGATTGATTCGTCCGATACCAGTCAATCGTTGCCGCTAAGCCTTGTCGAAAATCGGTATACTGGGGTCGCCAGCCCAGTTCGGTTCTTAATTTGGTGGCGTCAATTGCATAGCGTCGATCATGACCAGGTCGGTCACGAACCAAATCGTAAGCCGATGCTGGTTGCCCCATTATTGTCAAAATCTGTTCCAAGACGGCCTGATTCGTTTGCTCGCCGTCCGCGCCAATCAAGTAGGTTTCACCAATTCGCCCACGGGTTAGAATTGCCCAAACCGCCGTTGAATGGTCAGCCGTCTGAATCCAGTCGCGAACGTTTTGACCGTTACCATATAGCTTTGGCCGAATACCACTAATAATATTTGTAATTTGGCGTGGGATAAACTTTTCCACGTATTGGTAAGGACCATAATTGTTGGAACAGTTCGAAATCGTAGCTTGCAGCCCAAACGAACGCACCCAAGCACGAACAAGCATATCACTACTTGCTTTTGAAGCCGCATACGGGCTTGATGGTTGGTAGCGACTATCTGGTTTAAACTTTTCAGCCGAATCATCCGCCAATGGTAGATCGCCATAAACTTCATCCGTCGACACGTGGTGAAAACGTTTATGATACTTAGCAGCCGCTTGAATTAATGTATACGTCCCAATAATGTTAGTTTGCATAAACGGCCACGGATCAATCAAGGCACGGTCATTATGGCTTTCAGCCGCAAAATGTACGATTGCATCCGTCTGCTGAACCAACCGATCAACCAACGGTCCATCGCAGATATCACCCACGATCAAAGTCACCTGCGAACCGAGTACGTCCGCTAAATTAGCACGGTTTCCCGCATAAGTTAGTTTGTCTAGGACCGTAACGTTAACGTCTGGATGTTGCTGAACGACGTACCGAACAAAGTTGGCACCAATGAAGCCAGCGCCACCGGTTACCAGTAGTTGTTGCATGTGAATCGCCTACCCTTTTAATAAAAGTACCTGAAAAGATGTCCGACCTATGTCTTCTTAAATCATATACAAGTAATTCCAGCATTCATTTCCCTGACAAAAATTATAATTGTTTACTCTTCTGATGTTCGAGTATGCAATAATTGTTTAAACGTCAATATTAACCATTCACGTTTTAACATTATAATCCCACATAGAATAAATACAAAAACGTATCGTAGCACTAAACTATTATACGTACTTAAAAACACGAAGCCTAACCCCAAAAATAGCAACGTTATTCGCAATAATATTTTCCCCGTAAAGGGTTGTTCACTCAATTTTTCCTGACAAATCCTATTCATTAAGATATAGTGGAAAACTGCATATAATACATAACATACTAATGTAATATATCCAGCAACGTAGTACCCTAATATCGGAATCAAAAGAAAATTAAGAATTACATTCAAGACAGCTCCAACTGTACTTGCAACCATGATTAAGGTCGTCTTCTCATAAAAAAGTTCAAATTTTGCAAATAAATCATAAACAAAAATAAAATACACACTCATCGCCACGGGTGGAATAATCCACTTCGCATCATAGTATTCCTTCGGTGCAAAAACAGCCACTGCTTCTGGTGCAAACGCGATCAATAGAATATTCACCATTGCAATTAAGATTAACGAGCCATATGCAACTCCTGTAATATCACTAATTTTTTGATCCTTAATTTTTTGATAGATCCACGGACTCAACGTCTGCGTTAAAGCTGCGTTAAATAGGACCATTACTTGTGCTAATGAATACGCCAGGCTATAAATTCCTGCGCTTTCGTCGCCTACCATTCTTCCAATCATAATCCGATCCGCACTACTTAATACAATTTGCGACAAATAATGAGGTACCAGCGGCAAATTAAATAAAAGTGCATGTCGCCAAAAGCGTTTAGAGTAAAAAATCTTTCCACGGTACATCTGTACAATAAAAAGCCCCGTGTAGCATACTAACTCTACTAATACTAAACTCAAAATTCGTGCAGTTACCTTATCATCAGCGTTAAGAACAAATATTATTCCAATGATTGGCTTTGCAAATGATACGAGTAACGTTATACATACTAGCACTTTATACTTTAATAGGACCCGCTGTTCACCCGCCCAAAAATTAAAAACTGAAGAACTCCAAATCATAATCAGCATTGCTAACATTTGAACAGTTGTCAATGAGAATAGTTGATTCCAAAACTCGTGCGATGCTAGGTATATGATTGTCCAACATGCGACCAATACTAAGGTAAGCCCCTGCAAAGATGATGTGTAACTATCCCTTTCCTTATCAAACTTAATCAGCGCTTGCGTGTACACGCCATAAAAAAGATTTAAAGACACAAAAATGGTTACAATGCTTAGCCAAGAATTAAAGACATTATATTGGCCAAACTCTCCCGTCGAAAGCAGCCTAGTAAAAATTGGAGTTGTGATCATTGAGACACCCTTTTGCAAAAAAGAGCACACTACAAACCATATAGAGGCCTTTATTTGGGTAGGTAATAGTCGGTAGCGGACCGCTACATTACTTAACATACTGTCATCCTTTCAAGCAGAGCATCTTATCCATAAAACTTACCTTGATTCCAACCAAATAGTTTTTAATTATTAAATTGTAGATATTTCAATCTAAGTTTTACATAGTTCCAAACATAATCACGGTTCTCTTTCGAGGTACACGTGCATTTCAACAAATAAGCAACCCCTTTTAGTCTTCGCTTTTCTTTTAGGTTGGATAGTCCCTCTGTAAAATAGCGTTGACCTAAGTTAAATTGCTTCTTAAATTGCTCGTTATTAATTTTTGTAACCAACGAGACTGGAATACTTTGATTCCGATCAAAATCATCAGTTCCGCTAAGTTGACGTTGCTTTGCTAGTTTTTGTATATATTTAGATACAACGTAAGTTTTCCAAGCATCCGCAGTCATACTGTTATTACGTAATCGATATTTTAAAAGTAAAGTATTAACTGATCCAATACAATAACCGCGATCAAGTATTCTTAACCATAAATCATAGTCTTCCGCTGTTGGTAGTAGCCGATACCCCTCAACCTGATCAAACACTTCTTTTTTAATAATTACAGTTGGATGAATAATGGTTGATCCCAGTGGTAATATTTTCGAAATTAATCGCGGGTTTTCAGGAATAGCCGACTTTTCTCCGATAACATCGCTATTTTCATCTATATAATTAATGTTTCCAGAAACCAGTGCCCACTCTGGGTGGTCCTGTAATTGCGCCATTTCAACTTCCATTCTATTTGGCATTGCAATATCGTCCGCATCCATCCGTGCCAAGTAATCGCATTTAGCAGTGCTAGCCGCTAAATTTAAACTTTGGGCTAAGCCGATGTTGGTTTCATTAAAAATTAAATGGATTACATTAAATCGATCAGCGTACTGCTTTAATGTAATCTTCAAGTCTTTTCGTTCCGGATTATCTAATACAATGATAAATTCTGAAACAGACAAGGTTTGTTTCAGAATGGAATCCATAGCAGCCTCTAACTGCATAACCGTCTCATTGTAAACACTCATTATTACGCTAATCATTCTTCAATCTCCTCTGGTCCTGTTGAAAATAAGTACGTTAAAAAGATAATACTCGACAATACGAGCCCACTCCGAGCTGCTTCCCCTTTATAATTTGCAAGGGCCCAGATACATATAAAAGCGATTAACAACATACTTTTCCTAACCGAATCATTAAGCAACCGCGTACGAGATAAAATATAACTGATTCCAGTTCCATACAATAACAACATATAAGTAATTCCGCCCATAAACAGATCATTTACATAGCCAATATCAGAGGTTCCAAAAAAAATATTTGCCGTGTTTTCACCATATACGCGAATGCCGTAGCCAAATAACCAGGCACCTATTCCAACCGGTACCATCAAAAATGATCCCGCCAATTGAGCATAGTTACCAACTTTATTCCCAGTAATAATTAGTGTCACCGTATCCATCGCCCCATCAATAATCCATTGATAAGTGGCTGGCTGGATTTTTTGCAATACTAATAATGCTAGGGCCGTTATACCAATGCTGAATAGAACTAGTAACGCAACTTGAATTACTCCCCTAAAACTAGTAAAAAGTCTTTTAAAGAGTAATATTCCAAATCCAAGGCTCAAAGTTGCTAGTCCGGTTCGACCATTCATGACAATCATAAACAGACAAAAAGGTAAAAAAAGATAATAGCGTCTATTACCATTCATACCTAAATAAATCGCACATAGCCCAATAATACTATGATAAATGGGTGTAAAAAATGTGTAGTCACTACTAATACCATATAAACGCTTACCATAGATAAACTGATTATCAATAACGCCTGCTGCTGTTCGTGAAAGAATCTCAGATCTAATCGAAGGATCTAGCATCATTATCACAGCAATAATGCATTGCCAAACAACTAACCATAAGAGCCACGTCAGTACCTTTTGATTACTAAAATTAAAGTATTTTCTAAGAATTTCAAGCCAAATAACTAATCCTAAAACATTTACCATAACCGCAGTATTTTGTAATACACGTGGATCCGAACCAGCCAGCATTGCACGTATCCAGTAATAAAGCACTGATAAACTAATCCCAATCAAAAAAACAGCAAGGTTTCGAAAAACATTCATAAGTTCTCCGGGTGTTAGCATTAATATTAATAAACTTGTGATAAATGCCATCATCACCATTGGCAAATAACTAAAACTTTGTCCCAAAAAATTAGGTTGATAAACCAAAAAGAACCCAATTACAAAAAGAATTGGCTTAGGCCAATTCTTTTTTCCACCAACAACGATCTCACCCATTTCGTAGTACCTCTTTATACACTTTCCTAATATCTCCCATATAACGCCGCTCATCATAGAAATCAAAATTTATCGTCGATAATCGAGATAATCGTTCATCCAAATATTTTTGATCATTGAAAAGTCGATTTAAAATCTCAACTGCTTCCTTTTGGCTATGATAGATTAATCCACCGACGCCTTGCGCTGTATCTGCAATCCCGCCAACATTAGGTGCAACTGGGATTGCACCTAAGAAAGCTGCTTCAACCATCGTTAGCCCAAACGCATCGGAAACCGACGTTGACAAAATAACTTTTGAATGTAACATGTACGGATAAGGATTATCCTTAAAGCCAAGAACATCAATTTGCTGGTCATGCTGTGTTTTCTCAGAAATTACCGCAAATTCGCTACCTTCACCTAATATTCCAATTTTTAAATGAGGATGTGACTTCAGTACTTTCTTAACAATTTTGAGAAACACTTCTGGCTGCTTAACATGCTCAAGGCGTCCAACAAACAGCACATCATATGATTTAACATTCGAACGTAGCGCTAACTCGTGAATCTGGCTCAACTTTAATCCATTTTTGATAACACATGCTTTTTTTACCTTATCCTGATAAATATACGAAGCTCGCGCCCAATCAGATACATAAATCACTTTGAAACTTCTGTTTGCAATGTATCGAAAACAACGGCTTTTCCAATTAGTCGTCATTTGCCATTCTGGTGCTTGATGAATATGTAAGATTATTGGAATCTTGCGAAATAACAAGTGTGCTAAAAAGCTAGATTTGAAATCATGAGCATGAATAATTTCCGGCTCAAACATTTTTACTGCTCTCACAAAAGAAACTAAATGATGATAGTCAAGTACAACGTGTTTAATGCCGACCTTAAAAAGCGTTTTATCAATCAAACCGGCTGGTGAAGCATAAGCAAACTCATATTGATCCTTCAAACTTTGTATAATATCAATCGCAATACTTTCTGCGCCACCATATTTATCTGAAGCAAGTAAATGTAAAACTTTTTTCAATAACGCCGACCCCATTCATTTCTAGCCTCTGCATAAGCAGCATCCGTTTTTAATAGCATTCTTTTAACCGTATATTCTTTTTGGTACATTTCTTTAGACAAAGTTCCCATCGTATTACAGTTAGTTTTATTCAACATCATTTTTTGAAGTGCTCTCGTAATTGAACGTGTCTCGTTCTTTACTAAAACACCATTTGCTTGGCATAATTCAGGAATACCACCTACATTTGAAGCAATAATCGGTAAGCCAAGCGCCATCCCTTCCACAATACACAACGGCAAAGCCTCATAATCTGAAATTAAAGCAACGGCATCTGATTTTGCATAATAATCTTGAACGTTTGTAACGCTCCCCTTAAATATCACCGAGCTCTCTAACCCAAGTTCAGCAACAATTTTTTTACACTCGTTCAATTTTGGACCATCACCGAGTAATATGAGCTTAAATTGATCCCTATTTGGGACATTAGCAATTGCTCGAATTAATAAATCTTGACGCTTAGGAACATCAAAACGAGCCGCCATCGTCACAAGAAATTGATCAGATTGGTCCTTTACTACGGCTTTTTTTTGTAAAGCCTTAACACCGTTATGAATAACTTCACCATTATGATGCATATTCATTAATCGCTTTTGTTTACCTAATCGATAATCAAATTGAGAAACACAGATATAATGAGTTGTCAGCGGTTGTAAACATCGCTCAATGAACGTTGCCATTAAAGCTCTTTTTTTACTAACCCCAACCGTAAAAGCCCACCCATGTACTGTATAAACTGTAGGAGCTATCCCCTTTGAAGCTAGTCGCCCAATCGTTCCCGCTTTTGCAGAGTGTAAATGTACAAGATCTGGACTAACTTTTTTTAATAAACGGCGTAATTTAATAACTGTTTTAACATCTTTGAACGGAGCAATACGACGACACATTTGATTAATAACAACAACGTGCACTCGTGGAAAATTACGCTTCACCTGTTCAGTGAGCCGCCCCTCAGTTCCCACTACTAACCAAACCTCACGTTGCTCCTTCACCTGCTGTTCAATTAAAAGATAGACATGTGATTGAGCACCGCCCCAGGTTCCCTGAGTAATTACGTACATAATTTTCATTACCTTGCACCATCCCCAGTAATTACGATTTTAACGGTCCCCAGCAGAAGCTTAAGATCAAACCATAACGAATAATGCTCAATATAATAGTTATCCAATTTACACTTTTCATCCGGCGAAATATCATAACCACCGTTAATTTGTGCATACCCTGTAATTCCCGGAATAATTCGTAATCGCTTAGCAAAGCTTGGGTTATTGGCTGTAAACTTTTCCGTTAAGACAAGCCGCTCAGGACGTGGCCCAACTAAACTCATATCACCAACTAATACGTTCCAAAACTGTGGTAACTCATCGATTCGCGTTTTACGCATAAATCGGCCAATTGGTGTAACTCTGGGATCGTTTTTTTTCGCCCAAATCGCACCCGTATTTACTTCTGCATCCTGTCGCATTGAACGTAACTTAATAACCTTAAACGGCTTTCCCATTAAGCCCGCCCGCTCTTGCTTGTAAAACGCCGGCCCTTTAGACGTTAATTTCACCAAAATCGCAAACACTAAAACAATCGGCGCGCTAATCATTGTGCCAATTAAGCCAACGATTAAGTCAAAAAAACGCTTAACAAGCATGCTTGAACCCGTAACAGGAGTTCCTATCAGTTGCTTAAACTGATAGTGCGTTGATTCGTTTAAGTTCGATAGCTGCTTTGGTTGATTAACTTCGGCTTGCCGCATGACTAACACCCTCCCAATACTGTGCTAATCCTTGTTTTAAGGACCAATTACGTTGATAACCTAAGTTAACTAACTTATCAATATTTGCAACGGAACGCTTAACTTCCCCTAACCGACCCGCAGCGAAATTGATAGCTAACTCCCGGCCCGTAATATCCTCATATGTATCCAAAATATCGTTTAAACTCGTTTCAACTCCATTTGCAATATTGAACACCTCGTGTTTAACTCCACTCGTGGTGATCAACCAAATTGCTTGGATGACATCCTTCACGTAAACAAAGTCACGCGTTTGGGTGCCGTCACCATAAAGTGTGAATGGGCGTTGCTGTTTGAAACAGTCCGTCAAAATTGATAACACACCCGAATATGGTGAAGCTGGATTCTGGCGTGGACCATAAACATTGAAAAAGCGTACACACACGGTCGGAATGTCGTATAACTCCCCATAAGCTAAGACAAAGCGTTCCGTTGCGTATTTATCAATCGCGTACGGCGAAACTGGATCCACTCGTGAATCTTCACGCTTCGGCAATTCCGGTAAATTACCGTAAACCGCCGCTGACGACGTAAATAAAAACTGCTTAATTTCTAAGTGGCTTCGACGAATATACTCCAGCATTCTGAAAACTGCGGTATGATTGACCATGTGCGTTTCCGCTGGTCGTTCAATAGAATCAGCGACACTTGCTACCGCTGCTAAAAAGTAAATATAATCTGGCTGTTCTTCCTGTAAAATTTGTTGCATAAACTTTTCATTGCAAACGTCCTCCAAATAAACCTTGACTTCTGGACGCTGCCTTAAATTATGTAAATCCCCCATCGATAAATTATCCACGACCACCACGTCTAATCCTTGTTCTACCAGATGATCAACTAAGTGTGAGCCAATAAAGCCAGCTCCCCCTGTCACTAATGCTTTCATTTTCACTAACCTACTCTTTCTTAAAATAACCAAAAACGCTTGGACTTACGTGGTACGCGCACCGTCCCCATTTCCACGGGTTCCCCATTCAGTAACTGCCGTGCAGTTGCCTTGAATCGTTGCGGATAACCACTATCCATTTTCCCCAGAACTTCATATGCTTCCCGTAGTACAAATTCTCGCTGCTTCAACGCATGGGCATCCGATGCAACCACCTGCACGAGGTTGCACTGGACAAATTCCTTCACCATCCGCTGAACTGCTGCTCCAAAAGTTCCCACTAAACTACTGGCAGTCACCTGAGCGAGACACCCTTGTTGAACGAGCTGGTAAAGTCGTTGTGGTTCAGCCAATAACTGGGCGTTACGTTCTGGATGAGCCAACACCGGCGTAATTCCCTGACAACTCAATTCAAAAATGGTTTCGTCTAAGTACGCTGGTACCATTTCATGCGGTAACTCTAGTAATAAGTACCGGCGATTTTGGTCGATTCCTAATAAATCATCTAAATGATCTAATAGTTGCCCGTTCAGGTGCACTTCCTGTCCGGGAAAAACCGTTAACGCAATCCCCTGACGGTCCAATTCATTTTGAAACTGCTGGACCGCCTGCCGAACAACCACCGCATGATTTACATAATGGCGATCATAATGGTGCGGCGTTGCCAACACGTAGCCAATGCCATCCGCAACCGCTTGACGCGCTAATGTGAGTGACGCTTCTAGCGATGGTGAGCCATCGTCTAATTTTGGCAATAGGTGACAATGTAAATCAATTAGCTGATTACTTGTCATCACTGTAGTACCCGTAACCATTAGAATAGCCATAATATCCCCGACTACCATGGTCGTGAACGTCATTTAAAATTGTTCCCAACAAGGTAGCTCGTGAACTCTTCAACGCTAAAACTGCGTCTCTTACAGCGTTTTTTTGCGCAACACCTTGACGAATAACGAAAACCGTACCATCCACCTGATTAGCCAGCAATAGTGAATCGGTTACTGGTAAAATTGGTGGCGCGTCAACGATCACCATGTCAAGTTTGCGGGTCGCGCTTGTCAGAAATTCTTTCATCCGACCACTGCCTAATAATTCAGCAGGGTTCGGTGGCTTGGGGCCACTCGGCATCACAAAGAGATTATTTAGTGTCGGAAAAATGGCCTCATTCACGTCATCAATTTGCCGACCCAACCACGAACTTAGCCCCCGTTGGTTTGCTAATCGAAACGTTTTATGAATCGTTGGTCGGCGTAAATCAGCATCGACCAATAAAACTTGTAACCCCTCCTTCGCATATTCGACGGCTAAGTTTGCACAAATCGTTGATTTTCCTTCGCCGACCATGCTGGACGTAACCATCAAGGTTCGTAACTGCTTATCCGTTGCCGAAAAGTTAATATTGGTTCGAATCGTTTTGATTTGTTCCGTAATGACCGACATCGGTTCGTTGAGCGTCGTTAAATTAATGGCACTCGTCGTAGTGGTACTTTGCTTCTTTTCCCGTTTAAACATGCCGCCCCTCCTAAACTCGCTTGCCTGAAAGCTGCGTCTGCACATCATTTGTTAAATGCAAATGCCGCTTTAAATTTGCCGCCTGCTTCCGTTGCGAGTGGTGTGGCTGATGATTAACAATGCCTAAACTCGGTAAAGCCAACTCACCCGTCAAGAATTCTAAGTCATGAACGCGCCGATCCGTTAAAATACGTAAAGCCGCGTAACTTAGTCCCAACAATAATCCAAGAATTAGACCAATCATCAGGTTCAACGCCTTTCTCGGTGCAACCGGCAGTTGTGGTGCTTCCGCCGGTGCTACGATGGTCACGTTATTAACCTTAATAATCTTGTGAACTTGACGCTTAAAGCTGTCCGCTACCTGGTTTGCAATCAAAGCACTATGCTTCCTACTCTGATCCGTGACAACGATTGAAAACACCTGCGAATTTTGAGTGCTCGTAACACTAACCGCCTGTTTTAAATCATTTAACGAACGCCGTACACCGTACGCGTCCGCCAGCATTTCCTGCGCCGGTTTCAAAATAACCTGATTGCCAATTAATTCTTTATACGTCGTAATCATCTGAACGTCGGCTTGCTGGCCCGCAAAGTCGTTGCCAGTACTATTGGTTCGCCGATTAACCAAGATTTGAACGTTTGCTTGGTACTTCGGTGTCATAATGCCGAAGGTTACGATTGCCGCTAAGACGACTCCCAATACGCTGCACGCTACAAGTGCGCGCCAATATTTACGTACTAAGCGCAAAAAAAACTCATAATTAACTACTTGCTCCATCCGTATTTTTCCACCCCAATAATGTTCCCTTTTAACTATCAACAGCCTAAAGACTCTTTACAGCTTAACACGGCTTATCCCCTTGTCAATTAAGGCTCAAGCGCTTCTGTAAGTTAACCCAACCGGGGTGACAAGTCACGTTATTTTTCAATATAAATTTAGTATATATTGATAGGATACCCTTAAATGTGAAGAGCTTTGATTAATAAAAAATACGTGAGACGCACCCCCAAATTGGTTTGATTACGTGGCGATACTAATTTATAAAGATTGTGGCTTTAATACCCCAGCTAACATCTCAATGGACTAGTTGTCCGGTTTTAATTATTAAATCACCGGCACCTCACTCAACGGCCCATCCTAATTAACCTAGTTTGTTCGGCCAACCTAGCAACTAACCATCAACTGCAAATAAAATATAAGAATTTATTACAAAAATTTTTTATTTAATAACCACCATCACCGCACAAAAAAAGCGCCGTACCCGCAGGCACGACGCTCATCACTCTTAAACTTTAGATAAATTGAATCAAAGACATTAGAATTGGAACCACAACGATGAATAGCACGGTACTGGTCGTGACCACGTTCGTCGCGTATTCCACGTCCCCATGGGCCTCGTTCGCCAAGATTGGCAAGACCGCAAGCATTGGCGTTGCGGATTGCACAATCAAGGTTTGGCTAGCCAACGTTGGGAAGGTTGCCCCAAAGTTGCCGGCGACCAGTAAGACCGCCACCATGATGGCTGGTGAAATCACGAAGCGCCCAATCAACGCAACGATCGTATCGCGATCGAAACGAATACTCTTGAGGCCCGCGTCTGCCAAGACAATCCCAATATAGATTAGGGAAAGTGGTGTTACCAGGTTCCCAACGTAAGTTAAGGTTGAGTTAATGAAGGAAACCTTCATCACTGGAATGTTCAACAGTAAGAAGACCAGGGCAACGATGAACCCAACCAACGGCATCGGAATGACCTTTTTCCAGTCAATCTTGTTATGCTGCTTTTGCTTTGGTTTCGTTGGATCGTCGTTTGAAATCAAGAAGACCCCAAACGCCCACGTTGAAACGGTGTTCACCACGTAGTAAACCAAGAAGTACGTCATACTCTTGTCACCGAACAAGGCCATGTTCAACGGTAACCCGATGAAGATGGTATTGGCGTTGACGATCGCGTTAATAAAGATCCCGCGCCGACCTGGCCGAACGCGTAAAATCTTAACCAGTGCGTAAGCAATCAAATAACCGATAATTACGGCTAAGAAAGCGTACGCTAAGTAACCCGCAAATGACGATAATTGGCCTAGCGTTAGGCGGCCAAGCACCGAAACAAAAATCGATGCTGGCAGTGCAATGTTTTTAATAAATTTTGAAATTGTGCCCGCAAACTGGTCATCAAACCAACCAGTCCGCCGTAAAATAAATCCAAGCACCATGATCAAAACGACAACGAGGACGCTTTGAATCGAATTCCATAAAACTCCCATGAGTGTTTAATCCCCACTTCCTACATATTCTCTTAATCTCTTTGGCCTTATGCCGACCTCTTTAGTATTCTGGTACCCACTTCATGTCGGCAACGGCTTGCTTAGCGTCGGCGATTGGTTCCTTGTTCAACTTCTGATCAAGGACGCTTTGGGCAACGACCGTCGCAAGCGTTTGTGAAAATTCCGTAATCTTAGAAACTGGTGGTAAGACGGCCGCACCGGGCTTGTCAGTATCGACGATCCCACCAAGGGCGTGGCAAGCTGCGGATAAGGTTTCGTTGTTTAAAACCTTCGCCGTAGACGCAATCAACCCGAAACCGAGTCCAGGGTACATCAAGGCGTTATTTCCTTGACCGATTTGGTAAGTGACACCCTTGTATTCCACGTCATCAGCTGGAATCCCAGTTGCGACTAAGGCGCGCCCGTCAGTCCACTTAATCAAGTCTTCCGCTTTAGCTTCCGCTAACTTAGTTGGGTTGGAAAGTGGGAAGATAATCGGGCGGTCAGTGTGGGCGGCCATTTCCTTAATGATGCTTTCCGTGAAAGTGCCTGGTTGGGTCGAAGTCCCAATCATGACGGTTGGATGTACGGCCTTAACAACGGCTTCTAAGTTCGTTAATTCGTCAGCGTTGCTAAATTCACTCCGCTTACGCGTGAAGGCTTTTTGGGCTGGAGTTAAGTCTTCCGTATCGTCGAATAACAACCCTTGCTTATCAACCGCGTAGAAATGTTGCTTAGCTTCTTCTTCGGATAAGCCCGCTTGCATCAATTCGTCCATGATTTGGTTAGCAATTCCCATGCCGGCAGTTCCGGCACCAAATGACAGAATCTTTTGGTCCTTAATGCTTTCCTTCGAGATGTTCAGGGCACCTAGAATTCCGGCTAATACGACCATCCCAGTTCCTTGAATGTCATCGTTAAAGGTGGCAATCTTATCCTTGTACTTATCAAGAATGACTTGGGCGTTTGAACGGCCAAAGTCTTCCCAATGCAGTAAGGATTCTGGGAATAATTTTTGTTCCGCTTCAACAAACTTGTCGATCATGTCGTAATACTTGTCACCGTATACCCGCTTGTGCCGGTTACCTAAGTACAACGGATCATCTAAGAGTTGTTGATTGTTCGTCCCGGCGTCGATGCTAACGGGCAGAACTTGGGATGGGTCAATCCCGGCAGCGGCCGTGTAAACCATCAACTTACCAATGGCAATGTCGACACCGTTAACACCCCAGTCACCCATACCGAGAATTCCTTCGGCGTCGGTTACAACGACTAAGCGGATGTCGCGACCGTCAGCGGCGTTTTTCAGCGTTGCTTCGATATCTTCAGGCGCATCAATCGAAACAAAGGCCGCATTTTGTGGATCTAAGAATAATTGATTATATTGTTCAATTGAATCCGCAACGACCGGATCATACACGATTGGCATGAATTCCACCACGTGTTGGTCCATTAAGTGGTAGAATAACGTCCGGTTTTCATTAAACAAATTCATTAAGAAAATCCGTTTTTCTAACCGGGTCGCTTTACTTTGAAATTGCGCATAAGCTTGGGTCGTTTGTTCTTCAATCGTTTGAACCTTACTTGGTAACGTCCCGGTTAAGCCTAAGGCGTGCCGTTCTTCGTTCGTGAATGCAGTCCCTTTATTTAAGAAGGGGTTGTTTAAAATCTGATCTGCAGTTTTGGTCATGAAAGTTCCTCCATTATTTGACTAGTTCAGTATCTTAATAAACAAACGTCTCAACTGGTTACAGGCTAACATGGAATTTGTTCATCGTCAGTAACGGACGCTTATCAATTTACAGTCATCAGTTTAATCTTAAGAAAATCTTATAGTCAAATCTGTGGTAAGATATAAATATCTTTTATAAGGTCGTTTAAAACGCCGCTATTACAGGAGAAATCATGAACACAAAAGACCTAGCCTATTTTAATCAAATAATTTTACAAAAAAACTTTTCAAAAGTCGCTAAATATTTTAATGTTAGTCAGCCAACCATCACCACGGCGGTCAAACGCCTTGAAGCGGAATTTGGCGCGAAACTGATTATTCGCGACCGCGTTCACAACGAAATTTTGGTCACCGCTAGCGGCGACCAGTTGGCTAAACACGCTGAATTGATTCTGCGACAACTTGAAATTGCGCACCAAGAAATCACCAACCTCACCGACCAGCAAATTGTGTTAGGGCTGCCACCAATCATTGAAAACCACTATTTCCCGCCAATTGCGGTCAAACTTGAAGAAGCCGGCTTACTAGCCAACATTCAGACCGTTGAGGGGGGCTCCAACAAGTTACGAAGCGCGGTCCGGGACGGTCAGGTTGATATGACGTTACTCGGCTCGGTCGACCCAATTTCCTACACGGCGCTGATTGCCGAGGAGTTCGACCGCGCCCCGTTTGCCATCTACGTTTCCAAGCACCATCCGCTAGCTAAACGCAAACGCATCTATTTTAGTGAACTGCGCCACGAAAAATTTGTCTTCTTTAATAGTAACTTTATCCACAACACTGCCTTTAATCGCTTAGCGCGGCGCAATCACTTCCGGCCGCACATCGTCTTTCGCTCCAACGATACCCACATGTTAATGAAGGTGATCAGTGCCAACGTCGGGGTCGGCTTTCTAACCACCCTCGTTGACCACTACCTCGACGACGTGGTGCAACTCGAATTACTCGATGACGAACAACCCGAATTCATTACGAGTATCGTCTACCGGACGTCGCACATTCTGACGCCGGCGCAAAAACAACTACTCACCATTTTGCACGGTGCGCTGGAACCAACCAATCAGGTATAATAAGAACTAACCACATTGGAGGAATTATTTTGGATAATGACACGTTAAAAAATTACTTAACCGCAAACTCCCAGGTCGTCACGATTTTCATGGAGAAAGCGACGACCTTTTTAAATCAGAAGAATGAGCAACGTTTAGCGGCCCGGCAGTTTAACGAGGCTGAGATCAACCGCCAAGCTGAAAAAATGCTCGACCAAGTTATCGCCAACATTCACGATAAAATTGCCCCCACACCCGCGCCCAAACGCCCGAAGCATGGGAAGCATTCTTAACTGAAAACGACGTGCTCGACGAACTAGAACTCTCAATGAGTGAATTATCGTTTGAACAAGAAGACTAAGGTTGACGCCGAGCCGCACCCATGGGATAATGTTGGACGGTGCCAAACCACGGCCGGCAGCTCCGGATCGGCGCGCAAGCGTTCCGAAGGTCTGTGAAGTCGGCCACGCGGCCACTCGCTTCTGCGGGTGGTCGTTTTTTTGAAAACTCAATTCGCACCTTTTTTACCGGATCAACACCCACAGCATCGAACCTAAAAAAGACGCCCCGGTCTCACCGGTGCGTCCCCTCCAAATTATTTTAAGCCATCATATATATGATCTAAATTCCACTTCATCATCGCGTAATACGTTGAACCGGGCTTCCCCTTGGCCGCTAGCGAGTCGGTAAAAATCGTACTTGCTACCGGTAAGTTCGTTTCCTGTGCCAGTTTATTCATCGACTTCGGTGAAACGGACGACTCCACGAATAAGCTTTTAACTTGCGACGCGTGGATTTTGGCAATTACCGTTCGCATTTGCTCCGGTGTCCCCTGCGACTCCGTGTTCACTTCCCAAATATAGGCAGCCGGAATGTCGTAGGCCGCTGAGAAATACTTGAAGGCCCCTTCCGAAGTCACCAGTAACCGCTGTGCTTCGGGAATTTGCCGGAACTTCGTCTGGGCTTCCTGGTGCAACTGCGTTAACTTCGCCACGTAGCGGTCCGTATTTTCCTGATAGGCCGTTGCGTGTTCGGGATCTTTTTTCTGCAGCGTCTGATTAATGGTCTCCACGTACTTAATCCCGTTGGCTAAGTCGAGCCACGCATGGGGATCCGGTTCGTTCGCATTAGTCGTTAGATACCGGACCCGCACACCCTTCGAGACCGCAAAAACGTCCTTATCAAACTGCTTCTTGGAAGTTTCCACCAATTTCGTAAACCAGCCGTTCCCGCCAGTCTCTAAGTTTAACCCGTTATAAAATACCACGTCGGCTTCGGCGGTCGCCGCAATATCGGTTGGGCGCGGTTCGTACTCGTGCGGATCGGTCCCGCGGGCCACAATACTGTAGTGCTCGACGTGGTTGCCACCGACATTTCGGACCATATCATCAATAATTGAGTTCGTGCTAACGACCTGCAAGCGGTTGCTGGTCGTTTTTTCCGCCTCAACGGTTTGACGTTGATTTAAAAATACGGCCATCCCGGTAATCATCGCGACCACGCCAATCAAAGCAATTAAATTCTTCTTCATGCGGTCGCCCGGCGTAAACGCGCCTTACCCTTAAATAAAGTTGGTAGTAACGCTTGCTTGGGTGAAACGACAAAGGAAATCCCGAACAACCCGGCCGCAACCAGTACAATCGCGGGCCCCGACGCCCAGTTAAACGTGTAACTGAAGTATAGCCCCACTACGGAGCTGATTGCGCCTAACGTAGCGGCTAATCCCAACATCACGGCTAACCGATCCGTCCATAGAAAGGCAGTGGCAGCCGGTGTAATTAACATTGCGACTACCAGGATAATCCCGACGGTTTGCAGCGCGGAGACCGTTACGAGTGTCAGCACTAGCATTAACGCGTAATGCAGAATTTGAACGCGGAAACCGTACGTTTGGGCAAAGGTGGGGTCAAACGACGTAATTAGTAACTCCTTATAGAAGAACACGACGAATAGAATCACCAGCCCTAATACGACCGTGGTCGTCATCATATCAGTATCACTAACGGCCAAAATATTCCCAAACAAAATATGGTGTAAGTTGGTCGAACTTTCAGCTAACGAAATGAGGATAAACCCAAGTGCGTAGAAGGCGCTAAAAACGACCCCAATTGACGTATCGGTTTTAATTTTACTGCGACTCGCCACCAGTCCAATTAGCCCGGCAGCCAAAATGCCGAAAATGGAAGCTCCAATCATCACGTTGATTCCTAACATGTAGGCTACCGCGACCCCGGGAAGCACCGCGTGGGAGATGGCGTCGCCCATCATCGACATTCCCCGTAAAATAATAAAACTACCAATCATGCCGGACATGATTCCAACCATAATGGCGGTAATCAAAGCACTCTGTAAAAAATCATAGCGACCAAGCGCGGTCACAAAAGTTGTCACTGAATTCATGCTTGCGCACCCCCCTGAGCAAATAGGACTGCCGAGAGATCGGCACTAAACGTTCGTTCAATATTCGTCGGTGTATACACGTCGGCCACCGGCCCATAATCCACAATGCCGTGGTTTAAAATCACGAGGTCGTCAAAGTAGCGCGACACCTTGTTTAAGTCGTGATGCACGACGATAATCGTCTTACCCGCATCCCGCCAGCCGTGCAGGATTGCCATAATGGCAGTTTCGCTTTGGAGGTCAATTCCCACGAACGGCTCGTCTAAAATAATCAGGTCGGCTTTTTGTAAGATTGCCCGGGCAACGAAAACCCGTTGAAGCTGACCCCCTGAAAGCTGGCCAATTTGCCGGTCCGCAAACTCCGCCAGGTCGACCTGCTTTAAAGCCTCCAGGCAGCGTTTACGGTCAGCCTTACTTGGTTGCCGGAAAAGGCCTAACCGTCCGTAGGTCCCAGTCAAAACGACGTCAAAAACGTTGATTGGAAAGGTCAAATCTAAGTCTTTGCGCTGTTCCACGTAAGCAATTTGTTTTTGAAATTGTTTTAACGTATGACCATTAAACGTGACCGTTCCAGTTTGCGTCTTAATCAAGCCTAACATGGCCTTGATTAAAGTTGATTTTCCCGCACCGTTGGGGCCAATGATTCCAGTAATTTTGCCGGCGTTAAAGTTAACGGCAACATCAGTAAAGACTGGTGTGTCACTGTATGCCACGGTGAGGTTTTGTACTTCTAACATTCAAAGTTCCTCCGTTCATCGCGGTTGTCGGTATTTTAGTTCTGACCTCATCATAACGGATAATTAACATTTATGCAAATAATTTTTAGGCTTAGTTAACTTTTTTATATTTACACTTGAAGTAAGCCTTATCTTACTATTACTATAAGCAAAAAAAGGCTGAGACGGCCGTCCCAACCTTTACACTGATTGTAGCCTGCACCGTCGCCAAACGGGTGCTCAACTGACCCCGGCGCCCAAACCGCAAGCCCGTCACGCACCCGCATCCTTTCAGACCCCACACTTAATGCCGTAGCGTTTTAACGCCCAGTACAATTAACCACGGGATGGCCAGTAACAGTAACCCCCAGCGCTTCAGTCCAACTTGAATGAGACCAAAGCCTCCGACCTCGCGCACGACCGCGCCGAGTGACGCTTGTTCGGTCGCTGGTTCCCGCGGAGCGCGTTTATCGGGATCCGTCATTTGTTTCACGTATGGGGGTTGGTAGTCGTCCATGCTACGGGTGATACCGAGTTGGGGCCGTCGATGTAGCAGCCACGGGTAAGCCAGCCAGTAGCCAACGGAGAGGTAGACTACCCAGACCCACCAGGTCAGACCCTGAAACGGACTAACGAAGTACAGGCTAATCAGGTACCCCGGGAGTCCTAAGCAATATTCCGTTAATAATCGTTTTATCATTTTCATTACCTCGTTTATGCCATGATACCCTGAATAAGGGGTTGGAACAAGGCGCTTCCAGAACGCCATCAACCTGAAAATGATTTGCGTAACGTTCCGTTAGTCGGCCAACATTCACATAGCCCTCCACAGGTTCTTAGCTATTTCAACTATCCCTGTACCAACTTGTGTTGATCCTGCCGCCAGCAGCGGGTGTCACCGGGTGGCTGGAACACTGCGGGCATCGATTTGAGCTCACTCAGAAAACCGCTGAGCAATCTCAAATTCGAGCCTTATTCTAAGTCGGAAGCACCCCACTTCCGACCAAGAATAATTTCGCAGTTGAGCCATGGTGACACCCGCTACTGGCTAGATTAGCCTTAATACGAGGTTTTGCGGCGTACTTTAGTCAGTCTCAATTGATAAAACCAATTCTATGGAACGTTTACTAAGTTAAGTGCAAACTTACTCGTTATTTTGTAGTCACAGTAAGTTTGTTCCGAATCCAACTGAATGCCTTTTTACCAAACCAACACTAGCAACCATAGCATCCTTGAAGCGAACCCTTTAAATCACAACCATGTGGTTTTTTTGTGGTTTTTTTCTAACAAAAAAGCACCCATCCGAAGATAAGTGCTTTTTCGATATAGCCAGAAAATGTTGATATAACAACGATTTCTAAAAATATTAACGCTTTGAGAATTGTGAAGCTTTCCGGGCTTTCTTCAAACCTGGCTTCTTCCGTTCCTTCATCCGAGCGTCACGGGTCAAGAGACCTGCGCGCTTCAAAGGTGTCCGGAAGTCAGGATCAACTTCGAGCAATGCCCGTGCAATCCCATGACGAGTTGCGCCGGCTTGACCATGGAAGCCACCACCATTAACGTTAACTAAAACATCGTATTGATCAGTCGTTTCAGTAACTTCGAATGGTTGTAACAATTCTTTACGAATATCTGCAAATGGAATGTAGTCTTCAACAGACTTGTCATTCATAACAATTTTACCAGAACCTGGTACTAAACGTACGCGGGCTACTGAATCTTTACGACGGCCTGTGCCGCGATATTGTACTTGAGCCAATGTAGTTTCCTCCTTAGATTAAGTTAGTGATATCCAAAACTTCAGGCTTTTGCGCTTGTTGCGTATGTTCTGCACCAGCATAAACATGCAACTTCAAGCCCATCTTGTGGCCTAAAGAGTTGTGAGGAAGCATACCTTTAACTGAAGTTTCAATCAATTTAGTGGGTTCCTTAGCTAAGAAGTCACCGGCAGTCCGTTCCTTTAAACCACCAGCATAAGCTGAATGATGATAGTAAATCTTCCGTTCAGCTTTCTTCCCAGTTAAAGCGACCTTGCTTGCATTAATAACGATTACGTTGTCACCAGTATCTACGTTAGGGGTAAATACGGGCTTGTTCTTACCACGCAAGATTGATGCGACGACCGTTGAGAGACGACCCAAAGGTACATCGGTAGCATCAACTACGAACCACTTACGATCAATTTCACCTGGTTTAGCCATATATGTTGTACGCACGTTGTGTTCCTCCATTTTCTGTGTTTGTTTGACACTCAATAAGATTTCCGGGGCTTATCGTGGGGCAAACAATACCAACGATTAGTTTACCGAACTTCTCATCAGAAGTCAATCATTTCTTAAATCAGTTGCAAGTTCTTGAGCATCATAATAGACCTTTTTCATGTATAAACCGGACGCAGGCGCAGTGCCGCGGGCTTGTTCCCGGTCCTTGGCAGCAAGTAGTGCCGGGATGCAGTCGACGGGACGCCGACCCTGACCAATTTCCATTAAAACCGCAACCATGATTCGGACCTGGTTGTACAAAAAGCCGCTACCACAAAATTCGAACTGAATTTCGTTTTCGTCAGGTAACGCCCAGGCCTTCGCCTCGTAAATCTCGCGCACGTGGTCGTGCACTTGCGACCCCGACGCAACGAAGGTGGAAAAATCGTGCCGCCCCTCTAAGTCGTGAATCGCTTGTTGAATGCGATCAATGTCGGCCTGAAACTTAAAATGGCCGGTATAGTCCCGCTTGAACGGATCAACGAATTCGTTTTGGTACGCTCGGTACCAATAACGCTTCCCCACCGTATCGTAGCGGGCGTGAAAAGTTGCCGGTACGATTTCAACTTGCTTGATCAAGGTGTCCATCGGCAGCAAACTATTTAGACCGCGACGAACGCCTTCGGGATGGATTTCCTTTGGTAAATCAAAGTGAATCGTCTGACCGAAGGCGTGCACGCCGGCATCCGTCCGCCCCGCCCCGTAAACCACGATCGGCGGTTGCGGATCCTTAGCCATTTTATTCACGGCCCGACTAAAAACTTGCTCGACCGTCCGTTGGTGCGGTTGGCGCTGAAAACCGGCAAAGTTGGTGCCGTCGTATGCTAAAACTACTTTATATCTGGTTGTCACATTTGCCTCCATCAGTCAAAAAGGTTGGCCGTGCCCACCGGCCCGACCAACTCTACTAAATTTACGCGCGTAAGTAAACCAAAACGCCCGTCAAAATGACAAAAATTACGGTCGCCCAAGTGTCGCGGTTGTGCCACTTTAACACCCGGAACTTACTCCGACCTTCACCGCCTTGGTAACCGCGGGCTTCCATCGCCGTCGCCAAATCTTCGGCCCGGTTAAACGAGCTCACGAAAAGTGGAATCAGTAACGGCACGACGGCTCGCATTTGTTGAAAGATGTTACCTTCACCAAAATCGACCCCGCGGGCCCGCTGCGCGTTCATAATCTTTTCCGTTTCGTCCATTAAGGTTGGCACAAAACGGAGCGCAATCGATAACATTAACGCCACTTCGTAAACCGGAAAACGGACCGCCTTTAGCGGCATCAAAATGTACTCAATCGCGTCGGACAATTCCAACGGTGGCGTCGTTAACGTCAGCAAAGTCGACATAAAGATGATCAACACGAAGCGGCAAAAAATGTAGACCCCATTGATTAGCCCGAACTGACTGATCGTAATGATGCCCCACTTCCAGTAGACCTGCCCGCCGCCGGAACTAAACAGTACCTGCAAAATGACGGTGAACAGGATCAGCCAAATCAGCGGTTTCACCCCGTTGATGAAGAAAGACCACTTTACGCCTGAAAGGGCGATCGCCGCAAACGTAAAGGCGAACAACACAACGTAGGTCGGCCAATTATTAGCAATGAAGATAATTCCAATGAAATAAAAACTCAATAGTAGTTTGGCCCGCGGGTCCATCCGATGAATCACCGAATTTCCCGGAATAAAGCGCCCAAAAATCAGCTTGCTCATCATTTAGCCGGGTCACCCCCAAACGCTTGTGGTGGTAACTGGGCGGCAATCTCCTCCGCCAATTCGTCTTCGGTTAAGGGCAACTGTTTGAATTGCCACCCAGCCGCCTGGAGTTCGTGCGCAAAGGCCGTCGTTTTCGGCAGCCCCAGCTGGTGTTTGACCAGCCACTGGGGGTCCTTAAAAATTTCACGCGGCGTGCCGGTCTTAACGACCTGACCGCGGTCCATCACAATCACGTTATCGGCGTAGTTGGCAACGTCGTCCATTTGATGCGTAACCAACACAACGGTTAAATCACGCTCATGACGCAAGCGGGCAAACATTTCCATCATTTCGAGCCGCCCCTGCGGATCAAGTCCGGCAGTGGGTTCATCCAGTACTAGGACGTCGGGTTGCATCGCTAACACGCCGGCAATTGCCACCCGGCGCATCTGCCCACCGGACAAATCAAACGGTGACCGCGTTAATAACGCTCGGTCTAAGCCGACGAGGGCTAACATCTGCTCCGCGATCTGCATTGCTTCTGCTTCCGACTTACCAAAGTTTTGCGGTCCAAACGCAATGTCCTTAGCAACGGTTTCTTCAAATAACTGACTTTCAGGAAACTGAAAAACGATCCCGACGTGTTGCCGCAAGCGTTTCAGGTCCTTGTTACTGGTTTCGGGCGTAATGACCCGTTTCCCAATCGTGACCGTCCCCTTCGTCGGCTTTAGGAGCGCATTTAAGTGCTGAAGTAACGTCGACTTACCACTCCCAGTGTGGCCAATTAAGGCCGTGTAGGAGCCGGTCGGAATCGTCACGTTAATGTCCGTCAGCGCCTTCGTTTCAAACGGCGTCCCGGGTTGGTAGGTGAAATCTACTTGTTTGAACGTAATTGCCATAACCAGTCCGCCATTCCTTTCTCCGTTAAGTAACTTGTTGGCACCTGCACCCCTTGGCGCTTCAACGCCGCTTTGAGCCGTTCGGCGTAGGGCATGTCCAGGCCCAAGTTAATGAGCGCTTCCCCGTGCGCAAAAATTTCAGCCGGGGTGCCGGCCTCTTCTAAGTGGCCGTCGTTAATCACAAGAATGCGGTTTGCGCTAGCCGCTTCGTCAATGTCGTGGGTAATTGAGAGCACGGTGAGTTCGCTGTTCGCTTTCATCGCGCGGATCGTTTGCAACACTTCGGCGCGGCCCTGCGGATCCAACATCGAAGTCGCTTCATCTAAAATCAGGATGCGCGGTCGGGCCGCAATCATGCCAGCCAGCGCCACCCGCTGTTTTTGACCACCGGACAAGCGCGCCGGCTCCCGGGTCGCGAAATCCTGCATGTTCACTTGTTTTAAGGCTTGCGCCACCCGCGTCAGCATTTCATCCCTGGGAATCCCCTGATTTTCTAAGCTAAACGCCACGTCATCCTCAACGGTAGCCCCCACAAACTGGTTATCTGGATTTTGGAAAACCATCCCGATTTGCCGGCGAACGTCCCAAACAGTTTCAGCTGATAGCACCTGACCGGCAACCGTAATCGTTCCCGATTCGGGCGCTAACAGACCGTTCAAGTTTTTTGCCAAGGTCGACTTACCGGAGCCGTTATGGCCGACGACTGCGACCCACTCGCCCGGCGCCACGCTAAATGAAATGTCAGTTAACGTCAGCTGGTCGGCGGCTTGCTGCGGGTAGCGATAGTTCAAATGTTCCACGTCGATAATCGGACTCACAATCGTCCCTCATTTCCTTAAATTGATGGTTCTAATAATACCATATCTCACTATTTCAAATCACTAGTCGGACCGTATTTATAGCCATTATCACCAAATAACGTGAACTTATCCTTCAAATTATTGGAAACGTAGACCTTCTTATCCTTCGTAATGAAGATTGCGCCGATGCCCTGGTCAGCCTTACCGTTAATGTAACGCATTCCGGCTTTCAGCCCCTTATCAAAGGTCGCCGTTGACAGGGCGTCTCCGTCCATCGACTTCTTGGAGATGATTGAAACCCCCATCAAATTATTTTGATAAGGTGCCCCACTCTTCGGATCCATTAAGTGGCTATAAACCTTACCATTCTTCTTCAAGTAACGCTCGTAAATCCCGGAGGTCACAATTGACATGTTCTTAGTCGGAATCGAACCAATTGCGGTTCCCCGCGAGGCATCCGGATCTTGAATGCCGACGGTCCAGTTACCAGACTTAGTCCCCTTCGGACTATCCCCTAACACGTAGATGTTCCCACCTAAGTCGATGATGGCGGTTGAAACGCCGTGGTTCAAGAAATAGTCGCTAACTTGATCGGCCATGAAGCCCTTAGCAATCCCACCAAGGTCCAATTGCATGCCCTTTTCCTTCAGGTAAACGGTCCGTTTCTTGTCGTTCAGTTTAACCTTATGATAATCAACCAACTTCAAGTTTTGATCAATTTCTTGCTGGGTCGGCACCTTCGCATCGGAAAAACCAATGTGCCACAACTGGGTGATCGGTCCAATCGCTAAATCGAAAGAATCATCCGAATTCTTACTATAATAATAAGCTGCTTTGATCATCGGATAGATGTTTTTGCTGACCTTGACCGGGTGCTTACCAGCCGCCGCGTTAACCTTGTCAATTTCGGAGCCCTTACCGTTGACGGTAACCTGCTTCGCTTCTTTTTTGAGTAATTTAAAGGCGCCGTTCAGCACTTTCTTCTTATTCTTATTATAAACTCGCAGTGTCACAACGGTCCCCATCATAAACTGGGTATCCTCATCCGGCGTTTGCACGACCTTCGTCGGTTTTGGCCGCTTGCTAGCTGCATTTTCCTTTTTTGAATTAACGCTACAAGCCGCCAAGGGTAGCACCAAAATGACGACCAGCATTAACTGAATCCATTTTTTCAGTTTCATAAGCTGATAACTTCCCTTAAATTAAGTAATTTCACCCGTAATTATACCAAAATTTCACGTTGACCGGGTGAGTGAATCGAACAGCTTGGTTAAAACGCGGTGCCACGCACCGCTAACCCTAACCGCAATCCCGTAAATACGTGCGAACTATTTGTTAGTCGTTCTCCTAATGACCACATTCCATGGCTTAATTTGTGCACTAGCAACCATGCATCCGGCAACTTGGCAACGCTAACCGCCACCGTCGCATCCGCGTCACTGCCGATTGCGGTTAGAGCGCCCTTTTAACCGGCGCCGTATCTAAATCTGCCTTGTTAACTAGCATACAAATCGCCCACATGACAAGAAAGGACCTGCGGCAACGACGCCTCAGGTCCCTGAAAATTATATCAATGCTTAATGACTATTCTGAAAAGATCATGTTATCGACAGTAATCGTGTTCGTGTCACCCTTTTGTGCGGCGTTTTGTAATTGTTCCGCATAAAGTACGAAGGTGTTCGAAGATTCAGTCGCACCAGTGACAACGTCAACCTTAGCAGGGTCACTGTTCTTAACCAATGACTTGTTCAAAGCTGGTTGGTAAGCCTTCGGGTTCGTCTTAGCAACCTTCTTCATTTGCTTGTTGTAGTCAGTGTCGTCAACCTTGGACTTGCCGTCCTTGTTAACGTTATCATAGTTAGATTCGGTAATCTTACCGTCCTTAACCGTGATCGCAAAGGTAACTTTATAGTTGTGTGAGTAGTTCTTTTCTTCCAACTTGTAAGTCCCGTCTTGCATCTTGGCACCGTTGTCAATCTTGATGGTGTCCGTCTTACCCGCTTGGGCAGCTTGAACTAATTGTTGGGTGTAGTTTTGGAACGTCTTGGAAGATTCGGTTGCCCCCGAGACAACGTCAATCGCACCAACGTTACCAGTAGCAACCTTGGAAGAAGTCAAGGACTTGTTCAACTTAGGAATATAAGCCTTCGGGTTCGTCCCAGAAACCTTCTTCATTTGCTTGTTGTAATCAGTGTCGTCAACCTTGGACTTGCCGTCCTTATTAACTTGGTCGTAAGTTGAGCTCGTAATCTTACCATCCTTGTTGACGGTAATACTCATCTTAACCTTGTAACCGTGTGAGTAGTTTTGTTCTTCGAGCTTATAAGTACCCGCTTTCATTTTGCTGCCCGCGGTTAATTTGGCAACCTTAGTTGTCTTCGCTGAGCTGGAAGATGATGAACTCTTCTTTGATGATGAGCTAGAACTTGATGAACTGCTTCCACAACCTGCTAACGCTAATGCTGAAATTGCAACGACTGAAGCACTACTTAAAACTGCTTTAAGCTTCATAATATCCCACTCCTAACCTTTTTGTATGAAAATTCACATTTATCTTAACGTTTAAATTGCAAATAGTCAATCCTATTCCGGAAAAATAATTACAAAAATGATGATTACACCGTGTATGATAGCGTTTTTACTACTGTAAAACGGTTCCTAGAATTTAAAACCAAATTAATGTGATATATTATGCATTCTTCCCAATAACTCATAGACAACCGCTTACATTATCGTTATAATTGTTAGTGGAATTATTATTTATTAACTATTATTTAAGGGAGTTGTTACGCAATGGCAAAGAAAAATATTGTCGTTGTCGGTGCGGGGTTTGCCGGTGTATACGCGACCAAGAAACTGTCCAGACACTTTAAAAAGAATCCGGACGTTGAAATCACGTTAATCGATCGGCATTCATACTTCACGTACATGACCGAATTACATGAAGTGGCCACTGAACGGGTGGAACCAGAGCATGTTCAATATGACTTGCAACGGTTGTTCGCACGGCGCAAAAATGTTCGGCTCGTTACGGACACGGTAAAAACGATTGATAAGGACAAACAGGCCGTTGTTACGGAACACGGTAGTTATCAATACGACCAACTACTAATCTGTGTCGGTGGGGAATCCAATGACTTTGGAACTCCCGGCGTTAAGGAACACGGATTTGAACTCTGGTCCTTCGAACAAGCCATGGCTTTACGAGCTCACATCTCAGCAATTATTCGTAAGGGGGCCGCTGAACTCGACCCCGCTAAGCGTAAAGCAATGTTAACGCTAACCGTCTGTGGGTCCGGGTTTACCGGTTCCGAACTGGTCGGTGAATTGATTGAATACCGCGACGTCTTAGCCCGGGATAACAAGTTAGACCCGAGTGAAATTACCCTTCAATTAGTTGAAGCGGCACCAACAATTATTAATATGTTGAACCGCACCCAGGCGGGTAAAGCGGAGAAATATATGAAGAAACACGGCGTCGAGATCATGACCAACTCGATGATTACCGAAGTTGCTGAAGACCACGTTAACTTGAAAGATAAGGACCCGATTCCAACTTACACGTTAATTTGGACCGCCGGTGTGCGGGCTAACAGCGTGGTTAAGAACTTCGGCATGGAAACTAATCCACGGGGTGGCCGGTTAGTCGCTAACCAATTCATGCAAGCTAAGGATCATGACAACATCTTCTTAGCCGGCGACTCAACGAGTTACCAAGAACCGGATCAACCACGGCCAGTGCCTCAAATCGTTCAAGGTGCCGAAGAAACTGCTGGGAAAGCGGTTGAAGGGATTATTAAGAACATTGATGGTACGACTAAGGAAATCAAGCCATTCAAAGGGGCGTACCAAGCTTCCGTTGACTCGATTGGTTCCAAGTACGCGGTTGCGCAAGTTTTGGACAACTGGAACGTTTCCGGTTTCATCGCGGTACTCTTAAAGCACGCCATCAACTGGTTGTACTACGTGACGATTTTCTCCGGCTACTACTTATTCCAGTACTTCATCCGCGAATTCTTCCGGACCCGCAACAACCGGAACGTCTTCCGGGGCTGGACTTCTCGGCTCGGGAACGTTCTCTGGAGCGTGCCACTCCGGTTCTTCTACGGTGCAATGTGGCTGTGGGACTGCTGGACGAAAGTTCAAGGCGACGGTTCCTGGTTTACTGACAAGTTGCGCTTACCATTCAGTTGGATTCAAGTTGCAACGACCAGTGGTGCAAGTTCAGCTGCTTCTGCCGCAACCAGCGGCGCTTCCGAAGCGGCGACGACTTCCGCCAAGGGGGTCTTCAGTTTATCGTACATGTACGGTCAAGATCCGCTAATGGTCTTTGAAAAGAGCCCCGACTGGTTCCAGTCAATGACGAAGCTCATGATTCCCGATTTGCAAATGGCCCTCTTCTTCCAGAAGTTTATGACCTGTGTTGAAATCGTCATCGCCCTTTGCATCTTCTTCGGACTCTTCAGTTGGTTAGCTAACGCAATCACGATTGGCTTGGTCGTTGTCTTCTGCTTATCCGGGATGTTCTACTGGGTTAACCTTTGGATGGTCTTCGCGGCCCTCGCCCTCATGAACGGTTCCGGCCGGACATTTGGGTTGGACTACTGGGTTGTTCCGTGGATGCAAAAGCACTTCGGACACTGGTGGTACGGTAACGTTCGTTCCCATTACGATGCTGTTAAAACCCGCTAGTTGCGTTATAATTAATTGAATAGTTTCCCGATGGTTCAAGGGTTGCTTTTTCTCCCTTGAACCATTTTTATGTCGCTATTAAAGGAGGGCCATAACGATGAAAAGACTACGGGCCATGGTCCGAATGCTGAAACGCTACGGTAACATGATTCGGCCATTCGATATCATTATTATTATTGCCTTAATTATTTTATCGTTTACCCCACTGGCAGTATTTTCGTACCAGCAAAAGCAACAGGCCGAACACGCGGCCCTAGTGGCTAAGCGCAAAGCGCAAAAAAGACGCCAACCGCAGTACACGGCAGTCGTGTCCCACGATGGTAAGGTGTTGAAACGGGTCAATATCACCCGCTTAACCACGACAAAGCACTACACTTATCAAGACGCGGATGGTCATTCGAACACCGTCACGTTTAAACCCAAGCGGGTCGCCATTACTAAAGCTAACTGTGGTGACCAGGTTTGCGTTCGACGCGGTTGGATCCATAAACCTGGACAGACCATCGTTTGCCTGCCACACAAAGTGCTCGTGCAGATTAAATCTAATACTGGTCACGTTAAATCTGGTGGGAACGGTCTGGTTACGGAGTAAAACCATTGAATAATTCATTTGAACAATCAAATAAAACTCATCGCAATATCTACATTGCCCTCCTCGTTGCGCAAGGCGTCATTATCGGAATTTTAGAACGCATGATTCCCTTTCCGTTTGCCTTTGCGCCCGGAGCCAAGTTGGGACTAGCTAACCTGATTACCATTGTCGCCATCTTCACCCTGTCGTTTCGCGACGTCATCACGCTGACCTGGTTGCGGTTAATTCTAACCGCCCTCCTCGGTGGAACGCTATCAACGTTTATGTACAGCTTTGGGGGCGCGTTTCTGAGTTTGTTTAGCATGTTGCTTGTCAAACAGCTTGGACCTAAACGGGTTAGCATCATCGGCATTTCCGCAACCGGGGGCGTCATGCACAACGTTGGCCAATTACTCGTTGCAAGCCTGGTCGCCCAAACCTGGACGGTTATGCTCTACTTACCGGTTCTCTCGATCATTGGGATTGCGGCCGGGATTGCACTCGGGATTGCCGCTAACTATCTCTTTACGCACGTCACCACTTTACGGTACCTGCGTTTTAACCACGAACAACACTCAAGACAAACAAAGGAGTAACGTTTTTATGCAATCGGCAACTAAATTACATCCAATTTGGCACGATTATCCGGCGTTACAACCGGAACTGCAGCAAGTGATGCAGCTAATGACGCACAACATCCATCTCGATGATAGCGCCATCAACGATGCCATTCTGGAAATGATTCATGGAGGTGGTAAACTACTCCGGCCCGCTTACTGCCTCTTATTCTCACAATTTAAGACGACGGACCGGCAACGGATGATCGCATTGGCGGCAGCGCTGGAGACGTTGCATACCGCCACGCTGATTCATGACGATATCATTGACGACGCTGCCATGCGCCGCCACCACGCTAGCATTCAACAGCGCTTTGGTAAGGATATTGCCGTTTACGCGGGCGATTACCTATTTGTCGTCGTCTTTAAGATCTTATCGCATTATTCTAGTAGCTTTAAAAGTATTCAACTTAATTCCGTTAATATGGAAAAAATTCTGATTGGTGAAGTCCAACAAAAGGACCGGCACTACCGAATTGACATTACGATGGATCAGTACCTCGAACAGATCCAAGGTAAGACGGCCGAACTCTTTGCACTCAGTTGCTTTTTGGGCGCCTACGAATCCGGCCAAAGCGCGCGCTTTTCTGAGCGGGCTCGCAAAGCCGGCTTAGCAATTGGGATGGCTTTCCAAATTTTGGATGATATTCTGGACTACCGCGAAGATGCTACGCAGCTTGGTAAACCAATCCTCGAGGACGTTGCTGAGGGCGTCTATACGTCGCCGTTAATCTTTGCCTTACAAACGGACGCCCGGCGCGAATTACTACCGCTAATGCGCCTCCAAGGGGCAATTACGCCGGAACAACGGCAACAAGTTCAGCAGTTAGTTATTCAAGCTGGCGGGGTGACGCGCGCTCAGCGCTTAGCCACTGAATATACGGAAACGGCCTTGCAGCACTTACGCAAGTTGCCCGCCGATTCCGCCAAGGATGATTTGATTCACTTAACTACCCAGTTACTACGACGTCACAACTAAACTAAATAAAGCTCCCGTAACGACAACTTGCCGCTGCGGGAGCTTTCGCTTCTATTCGTCTACTTCAATCCAGCTGGTTTAACGGCTGGTACGAGGGCCGACTTAACGACCATTAATTCGCTATCCTCAAGTGCATAGAGCGCGTGAGCCTCGTCTGGTTGCATGCGAACGACTTTACCTGGATAGATTTCCTGATCAAAATCCGCCCCGGTAAACTGAATCCGACCCCGGACGGGAACGACGACGACCGTGTACGGGACGTGGTGACTGGCCAATCGCTGTCCACGTGCTAACACTAAGTTAGTAATGGTTTGATTACTCGC
This sequence comes from Lactiplantibacillus modestisalitolerans, assembly GCF_005405425.1. GTDB lineage: Bacteria > Bacillota > Bacilli > Lactobacillales > Lactobacillaceae > Lactiplantibacillus > Lactiplantibacillus modestisalitolerans. Next base: position 180,783 of record NZ_BJEA01000001.1, read on the forward strand.
TTGGAAAATATGCCCGGTTGTTCCGGTTCCTTGATATAATTGCATGGCTCAACACCCTTTCGTCAATGTAATCGCTAACAACTTCAATATACGAGAAGATTTTAATTTACGCAACTTTAGCTAGAAAGCGATTAAACCGCTTACAATTAGATTGCCTACGGGCCCCTTCATGAACGGTCAACTTTACGGAACTCCCCGATAGCTTCGGAATGTTGATCGTAAACGCGCGCAAAAAAGTCGGGAATGACCGCAACGTAGTGTTGGGGGCCATTCCCGACTTTTAGTCAGCTTTTTCGCCAAAAAAAATCACTTGGATTAAGATATGCCATCTATGTTTACCATAAATGACTTCCGAACTAGACTGAGCTATTGCAAGCAATAACCACCATCGTAGCGTCCGTCAATCATCAATCCCAGTGATCCGTAAAACAATTTAGTTAGTCAACGAGTTCCAAGACAACCATTTGTGCACCGTCACCACGGCGAGGCATAGTCTTGTAAATTCGTGTGTAACCACCATTGCGGTCAGCGTATTGAGGACCTAAGTCACTAAATAGCTTTTGCAAAGCGGTTTGTACAGCCACGTTGTCGCCATCTTCTTTAACATCGGCAACGACGTCACGCATGAAAGTAGCAGCTTGACGACGGGCGCTTAAATCGCCCTTCTTTGCCAACGTGATCATTTGGTCAGCGGTTGAGCGAACTTCCTTAGCACGTGCTTCGGTCGTTTCGATCTTACCGTTAACGATCAATGAAGTCGTTAAATCACGAAGTAAGGCACGACGTTGTGAACTAGTACGTTGTAATTTACGGTAACTCATGAACGGATATCCTCCCTTGTATTAGTCTTCTTTGCGTAATGATAACCCGAGGTCAGCTAATTTTGCTTTAACTTCTTCGAGTGACTTGCGTCCAAGGTTGCGAACCTTCATCATATCAGCTTCAGTTTTGTTAGTTAACTCTTGAACCGTGTTGATACCAGCACGCTTCAAACAATTATATGAACGAACCGATAAGTCTAACTCTTCGATCGTCATTTCTAACATTTTTTCCTTATGCGTTTCTTCCTTCTCAACCATCACGTCAGTGTTCTTAGCTTCATCGGTGAGATTGACGAAGATTGAAAGGTGATCAGTCAGGATTTTGGCTGACAAACTAATGGCTTCACTTGGCGTGATTGAACCATTTGTCCAAACGTCTAAGGTCAACTTATCAAAATCATCGCGTTGACCAACCCGGGTAGTTTCTACTTGGTAGTTAACCCGTTCAATTGGTGAATACAATGAATCGACAGCTAAAACGCCAATTGGCATATCATCTTCACGATGTTTGTTATCCTCAGCGGAAACATAACCACGACCAGTATTAGCGGTCATACGCATATGGAAGTGTGCACCGTCTGCTACGGTACAAATTGGTAAATCTGGATTCAAGACTTCAACGTCTGCGTCGCCAATGATGTCACCGGCAGTAACGTTCGCAGGCCCCTTAACGTCGATTTCCAACGTCTTAGTTTCGTCTGAACTCAGCTTAAGAGCGATCTTCTTAACGTTCAAGATGATAGCCGTAACGTCTTCCGTTACGCCTTCAATCGTTGAAAATTCATGAAGAACCCCATCAATTTGAATACTGGTAACAGCAGCGCCAGGTAAAGAAGAAAGAAGAATCCGACGAAGTGAATTCCCTAAAGTTGTACCATAACCACGTTCAAGTGGTTCTACAACAAACTTACCATAGTTGTCGTTTTCATCAATTTTATGAATGTTAGGTTTTTCAAATTCAATCATTCTTATCTTTTACCCCTTTCAAAACGCGCGGTGTTTGGAGATGTGCGTACACAATGAAGTTTGCCCTCAAAATGAACGTCACAGATTAAACACGACGGCGCTTCGGAGGACGAGAACCATTATGAGGAACTGGTGTAACATCGCGAATTGCACTAACTTCCAAACCAGTAGCTTGTAAAGCACGGATTGCAGCTTCACGACCTGAACCAGGACCCTTAACAGCGACTTCAACAGTCTTCATGCCATGTTCCATTGATGCCTTAGCAGCAGCTTCTGCGGCCATTTGAGCAGCAAATGGAGTAGACTTACGTGAACCCTTGAAACCTAATGAACCAGCTGATGACCATGCAACGGCGTTCCCTTGCATGTCAGTGATCATAACAAGCGTGTTGTTGAACGTTGAATGGATGTGAGCAACACCGGATTCAATGTTCTTTTTTACCCGACGACGACGGGTTGTCTTTCTAGTTGCCATAAAATTCGAAAACCTCCCTTATAATTATTTTTTACGTCCAGCGATGCTGACCTTTTTACCCTTACGAGTACGTGCGTTGTTCTTCGTGTGTTGACCACGAACAGGCAACCCACGACGGTGACGCATCCCACGGTATGAACCGATTTCTTGCAATAACTTGATGTTCATGCTGACTTCACGGCGTAAGTCACCTTCAGTCTTGTAACCGTCAACGACGGCACGGATCTTATCTTCTTGATCAGGAGTTAAGTCACGTACACGAACGTCTTCAGAAACGCCTGCTTCTGCCAAAATCTTTTGTGCAGAAGTAGTACCGATACCGTAGATGTATGTTAAACCAATGACAATTCGCTTGTCACGTGGTAAGTCGATCCCTTCAATACGAGCCATTAATTGTTCACCTCCAACTTAATTAAATTATTTACCTTGGCGCTGCTTATGCTTTGGGTTAGCAGAGCAGATAATCATCACGCGGCCTTTACGACGAATAACTTTGCAGTGTTCGCACATTGGCTTTACAGATGGTCTTACTTTCATGAATTTTACCTCCTATAAGGTACGAAGCGTCGGTCCTACTTGAAACGGTAGGTAATCCGGCCCTTAGTTAAATCATAAGGTGACATTTCGACTGTAACCTTGTCACCTGGCAGGATCCGAATGTAGTGCATTCGAATTTTACCGGAAACGTGTGCCAAGATTTCAGCGCCGTTTTCAAGTTCGACCTTAAACATTGCGTTGGGCAACGTTTCTTTAATGGTCCCTTGAATCTCGATGACGTCTTCCTTTGCCAACTATTGTCCCTCCTTATTATATGGTTACGTGTCGCCACGTTGTTGGTCCGCTTTTCGAACCAGTCATTGTCTAATCATAATATTAAGAAAATATTAAACCAGTCAACGGCTAAACCTGAATAAGTTTATCACAACGGCATTTGAAAAGCAAACGCCATCCCTTCGGAGCACTAGCTTTAAAGGTTATCAAGAATATGTTTAATATCTTGGTAAACATCATCAATGTCGCGGTCACCGTCAACATTGTATAATAATTTTTCTTGACCGTAATAATCAATCAAAGGCGTGTTCAACTTAACGTTCACGTCTAAGCGATTCTTAACGGTTGCGGGCTTGTCATCATCACGTTGATAGAAATCATGACCACCACACACATCGCAAGTCCCTTCAACCTTCGGCTTGTTGTACAACTTATGGTAAGTTGCACCACATTTCCGGCAGATGAAGCGTCCAGATAAGCGTTCAACTAACACACTTGGTTCAACGTGAATGTTAATCACCCCGTCCAACGGCTTGTTGAGTGCTTCACCGATTTGCTTTAAAGCGTGTGCTTGATCAATGTTACGTGGATAACCATCAAGCAAGAAGCCGTTTTTCGTATCCGCTTCTGCTAACCGGTCACGAACGATGCCGTTAGTGACTTCGTCCGGTACCAAATTACCAGCATCGATATACTTTTTAGCTTCAAGGCCCATTTTAGTTTCGTTCTTAATTGCTGCCCGGAAGATGTCCCCAGTAGAGATATGCGGAATATCAAAATCTTCGAGGATCTTTTGAGCTTGAGTACCCTTACCGGCACCCGGAAGTCCCATTAAAATCAGGTTCATTGTTGCCATGTTTTTTCCTCCTAAATGCACAAATGTGCTGAGTCTCCCCAACACATTCGCTGATTAACGGATAAAACCGACATAGTCACGTTTCATCATTAATCCTTTAATTTGACGAATTGTTTCAAGGGCAACCCCGACAACGATCAGTAGGCTAGTCCCACCTAAACCAATGGATTCATCCAAGCCCCAAATATCAGAAGCTAATAATGGAATCAAGGAAATTAATCCAAGGTAAAGTGACCCAACGGTACTTAATCGCATCAACAATTTTGAAACCCAGTCCTGAGTATCTTTACCTGGCCAAACACCAGGAATATAGCTGCCTTGCTTTTGCAAGTTCTTAGAGAGTTTTTCAGGATTGACCTGAACGAACGCGTAGAAGAACGTGAAGAGCACGATCAGTACGGTGTATAAAATCGCACCGGTCGTTGACTGCATGTTAAAAATATTACTCATCACTGTGTACCAAGTTTCGTCACCATGACTGGATTGGAAACCGAGTAAAATCGTTTGCGGCGTTGCGATAAAAGAACTCGCGAAAATAACGGGAATAACCCCGGCAACGTTCACCTTCAGTGGTAAATAACTACTGTCAGGTGCACCGGCTGCACGGCGCGTGTATTGAATTGGAATTCGATCATTAGCTTGTTCAACCCAGGTCACAAACATGACGATGATTAGAACAATCAATAATAATCCAACGACAAACAAGCCACTCTGCCACCACTGACTCTTTGCAACGTTCACGAACTGTTCTTGATAAATTTGATAAATCGAGGTAGGCATCCGAGCAATGATTCCGGCGAAGATGATAATGGAAACCCCATTACCAATCCCGCGGTCCGTAATCATATCCCCCATCCAAGTGGTTAACATTGCCCCACCGGTCAGGATAATCCCAATCGTCAGGTACGTGCTAACACTCGGATTATCAACTAACTTAAGTTGACTTAAGGAGTTAAACCCGGCAGTGATCCCGATTGATTGCAGGAACGCTAAGGCAATTGTTAACCAACGCGTCGCTTGATTAAGCTTCCGTCGACCAACTTCACCTTGCTTCCCCCATTCAACAAACTTAGGAACAATGTCCATTTGAAGCAATTGTACAATGATTTGTGCCGTGATATAAGGGGATACCCCCATAGCAAGGATGGAATAATTTGTTAAACCGCCACCACTGAATGTATTCAACATACTTATCAGTCCCGACGACGCAATCGATTGAAGCGCCTGCGCGTTAACGCCCGGAACTGTGATATAAGAGCCAAGACGAAATACAATCAAAACGCCCAATGTGAACAGAAGTTTATTCCGAATATCCTTTACTTTGAGAGCGTTCTTCATGGTAGTCAGCAAATTAGATCACCTCAGTTTTACCGCCAGCAGCTTCAATAGCTGCAACCGCCGTTGCAGAGAACTTGCTTGCCTTAACTGTTAATTTTTTGTTGAGTTTACCATTACCAAGAACTTTAACGGCAGCACTCTTCTTAACTAAGCCAGCTTCCTTCATTGATTCTGGTGTTACTTCTGCACCATCATCAAACCGGTTTAAGCCGTCAAGGTTAACAACCGCATATTCTTTACGGTTAATGTTAGTAAATCCACGCTTTGGAATCCGACGATACAATGGCATTTGGCCACCTTCGAACCCTACACGAACTTTACCACGAGCCTTTTGACCCTTTTGGCCACGACCAGAAGTCTTACCATGGCCACTTGAGTCACCACGACCAATGCGACGACGAGTAAAACGTGATCCTTCACTTGCTTGTAATTCATGTAACTTCATTTAGTAGGCACCTCCTCTTAGAAAATTTAAATTACTTGATGATTTCGACATCGACTAAGTGTGCGATGTGGAAAATTTGTCCGCGAGTTGCTGCGTCATTAGGTTTAACAACGGAGCTGTTGATCCGGTTTAAGCCTAATTCCTTCACAATTTTACGTTGCTTAGGAAGACGGTGAGCTGCGCTGCGAACTAAAGTGATCTTTAATTGAGCCATGTTGTTTGTCCTCCTATTATTCAGCTAAATGTTCAGCTGAGACACCACGTAAAGCAGCGATTTGTTCAGCAGTCTTCAAGCTCTTCAAACCTTCGAACGTTGCACGTACAACGTTAACTGGTGTGTTGGAGCCAAGGCGCTTACTAGTAACATCGTCAACGCCAGCCAATTCCATGACGGCACGAACGGCGCCACCAGCGGCAACCCCAGAACCTTCAACGGCAGGCTTAAGCATGATGCGACCACCACCGTAAACACCAATTGTTTCATGAGGAATGGTGGTACCAACCATTGGTACAGTGATCAAGTTCTTTTTAGCAGCTTCGGAAGCTTTCCGAATTGCTTCTGGAACTTCTTGAGCTTTACCAGTACCGAAACCAACGTGTCCTTTGTGGTCACCAACGATTACTAAAGCAGCAAAACGTAAGCGACGACCACCTTTAACAACTTTAGTAATCCGGTTGATGGCAACAACGTTATCGTCAAGATCTAATTTTGATGGATCAATGAAAGTCATATGGTATTATTCCTCCTTTGTTAGAATTTAAGTCCGTTTTCACGAGCAGCTTCAGCCAAAGCTTGAACCCGACCGTGATATAAGTAACCGCCACGATCAAAGACTACGTCAGAGATCTTCTTTTCAGCAGCACGTTTAGCAACAACTTCACCAACTGAAGCAGCTTGTTCGGTCTTGTTGTTACCCTTAACTTCGCTATCTAAAGTTGAGGCACTTGCGAGCGTTACACCCTCTACATCATCAATAACTTGAGCGTAGATGTTTTTGTTTGAACGATAAACATTTAAGCGTGGGCGCTCAGCAGTACCAGAGATTTTACCACGAACGCGTGCATGACGACGTTGGCGGGTTTGATTCTTATCTGGTTTTGAAATCACAATAGTCACCTCTATATATTAGTATGGACAGCATTAAGCTGCATTATTTACCAGTCTTACCTTCCTTACGACGAACATATTCATCGACGTAACGAATCCCTTTACCTTTGTAAGGTTCAGGTGAACGAATTGCCCGAACTTCAGCAGCAAAGTCACCAACCGCTTGCTTACCAATACCAGAGATATTGATGTGCGTGTTGTCAGGAACTTCAACTGTGAGGCCTTCTGGCGTTTCAAATTCAACAGGATGGGAATAACCAACCGTCAATACTAACTTCTTGCCTTGCAATTGGGCACGGTAACCAACACCGACCAATTGAAGGTTCTTAGTAAAGCCTTGAGTGACCCCTTCAACCATGTTGTTGACATTTGCACGCGTAGTTCCGTGTAATGCCTTCATCTTGTAATCATCAGTTGGGCGCGTGAATTTAACTTCGTTGCCTTCAACCGTCATCGTAATTTCGCTAGAGATGTTCCGCGTTAACGTCCCCTTAGGTCCCTTAACCGTAACGACTTCACCAGCTTGTGATACTTCTACCCCTGCGGGTAATTCAATTACTTTATTACCAATACGACTCACTTATTTGCACCTCCCGTCTTAATTAAATCTTACCAAACGTAAGCTAAAACTTCGCCGCCAAGCTTCTTAGCGCGAGCTTCTTTGTCAGTAATAACGCCTTCTGAAGTTGAGATGATAGCAATCCCTAAACCGTTTAATACCTTAGGAACAGCATCAGCCTTAACGTATGAGCGTAAACCTGGCTTTGAAATCCGCTTCAAACCAGAAATAACCCGTTCGTTATCCTTACCATACTTCAAGAAGACACGGATGATGCCCTGTTTGTCATCATCGATGTATTCAACATCGCGAACAAAACCTTCATTCTTTAAAATTTCAGCAATGTTGCGTTTGATATTTGATGCAGGAACTTCTAATGAATCGTGGCGTACCATGTTTGCGTTACGGATACGAGTCAAGAAATCTGCGATTGGATCAGTCATCATGAAAGTTTAACCTCCTTTAACTTGGGTTCTTTTTTACCAGCTGGCCTTTTTCATACCAGGGATTTGACCTTTGTGGGCCAGGTCGCGTAAGCAGATACGGCACAAGTGGAATTTACGGTAAACTGAATGTGGACGACCACAACGTTCGCAACGCGTGTAGTTTTGTACGTTAAACTTTGCGCCACGTTTTTGTTTAGCAATTTGTGATTTTTTAGCCAACTTCGATTAACCCCCTTCGGTTATTTGGCAAATGGCATGCCAAATTGAGTTAACAACTCACGTGATTCTTCATCACTATCAGCTGTTGTGACAATTACAATGTCTAAACCGCGAACACGGTTAACATTATCATAGTTGATTTCTGGGAAGATCAATTGTTCACGGACACCCAACGTGTAGTTACCGCGACCATCAAATGAACGGGTACTTACACCATGGAAGTCACGAACACGTGGTAATGAAACGTTGATCAACTTATCTAAGAAGTCATACATGCGTTCGCCACGTAAGTCAACCTTGGCACCAATTGCCATACCTTCACGAAGACGGAAACCAGCGATAGATTTCTTTGCCCGGGTAACCAATGGTTTTTGACCGGAGATCAAAGTCAATTCTTCAACTGCTTCGTCTAAGTTTTTAGCGTTAGTGACTGCATCACCAACACCCATGTTCAAAACGATCTTTGCCAGCTTTGGCACTTGCATTACTGAAGTGTAGTTGAACTTGTCAACTAAGGCTGGGACGATTTCTTTTTCATATTGAGCTTTTAAACGGTTTTCCATGAAACTTGCTTCCTCCTTTCAGTCAGTATTAGTTTTCTAAGTCTTTACCAGACTTTTTAGCAAAACGGACACGCTTGCCATCATCTTCGCGACGAACACCTAAACGAGTAGGTTCGTTGGTCGATGGGTCAAGGAACATGACGTTTGAAGCAGCGATTGGCGCTTCGACATCCACGATACCGCCTTGTGGGTTAACGTTCGTAGGCTTTTGGTGTTTCTTGATCTTGTTAACACCTTCGACAACGACACGGTTCTTGGCAACGAGTACCTTTTTAACAGTACCTTCTTGACCACGATCCTTACCGCTGATTACACGAACTTTATCACCAGTTTTAATCAACATTAGGTTGCGCACCTCCTTATTTACGGTGTGAGACTAAAGTACTTCTGGCGCTAATGAAACGATGCGCATAAAGTCTTTATCACGTAATTCACGAGCAACGGGGCCAAAGATACGAGTACCTTGAGGCGTCTTGTCATCGCGAATAATAACTGCAGCATTTTCGTCAAACTTGATGTATGAACCGTCAGCGCGGTGAACACCAGACTTAGTCCGGACGATCACAGCCTTAACAACGTCATGAGCTTTGACAACACCACCGGGTGTTGCTTGCTTGACCGTCGCAACGATGATATCCCCAATGTTAGCAGTTTTACGACCAGAGCCACCTAATACCTTAATAGTAAGGATTTCACGGGCACCGGAGTTGTCAGCAACTTTTAAACGACTTTCTTGTTGGATCACGTTAAGTGTCCTCCCTTCATGTAATTTTATTCAGCTTAAACTAGATAATAACAGCTTTTTGAACGACTTCAAGTAAGCGGAAACGCTTAGTAGCTGAAAGAGGACGAGTTTCCATGATCTTGACGATATCGCCAATGTGGGCTTCATTGTTTTCATCATGAGCCTTGTATTTCTTTGAATAACGGACACGCTTACCGTAAACCGGATGGTTCTTGTAAGTTTCGCGTACGACAACGATTGTTTTATCCATCTTGTCGGAAACGACGCGTCCTTGGATAACCTTACGGCTGTTCCGAGTATCTTCACTCATTCGTGATTGCCTCCTTTATACTCTACTTGTTTAACTCTTGTTCACGCAACGCAGTTTTAATGCGCGCGATATTCTTACGAACTTGCTTTAAACGAGCGGTGTTTTCAAGCTGACCAGTGGCCAATTGAAAACGCAAGTTGAAAAGTTCGTCTTTGTAAGACTTTTCTTTTTCGAGCATTTCAGCAGTGGACAATGCTTTAATTTCCTTAGCCTTCATCTGATTCGCCACCTACTTCCTCGCGCTTAACAATCTTAGTTTTCACAGGTAACTTAGTGCCGGCTAAGCGCAAAGCTTCGCGAGCAACTTCTTCGGAAACGCCACCGACTTCAAACATAACCTTGTTACGCTTTACTGGGGCAACCCAACCTGCAGGAGTACCTTTCCCATTACCCATCCGGACACCGACACCTTTTTCAGTGTAGGACTTGTGAGGGAAAATCTTAATCCATACCTTACCGCCACGCTTCATGTAACGGTTCATAGCAACACGGGCAGCTTCAATCTGCCGGTTGCTGATCCAGTGTGATTCAAGGGTTTGTAACCCAAAATCACCAAAAGCAACTGTTTTACCGCCTTTAGCTTCACCGCGCATTTTACCACGGTGAACACGACGGTACTTAACCCGTTTAGGTACCAGCATGTTTAGTTTCCTCCTTTAGCAGATTTCTTTTCTGGCAAGATTTCGCCACGGTAGATCCAGGTCTTAACACCTAACTTACCGTAAGTCGTCCGTGCTTCAACCCATGCGTAATCAATGTCCGCACGGAGCGTATGCAACGGAACAGTACCGTCTGAATAAGTTTCGACACGTGACATGTCGGCACCGTTCAAACGACCAGCAACCTGAGCTTTAATACCCTTAGCGCCTGAACGCATCGTACGTTGCATTGCGCCACGCATTGCACGACGGAAAGCAACCCGGCCTTCCAATTGACGCGCAATACTTTCACCAACTAATTTAGCATCTAAATCAGGCTTCTTGATTTCGATGATGTTGATGTGTACTCGCTTACCAGTTAAATTGTTTAATTCTTTACGAAGTGCTTCAACTTCAGAACCACCCTTACCAATAACCATCCCTGGCTTTGCGGTATGGATTGAAATGTTCACGCGGTTTGCAGCGCGTTCGATTTCAACGGTGGAGACGGAAGCGTCGGCAAGTCGTTGTTCGATATACTTACGGATGCGTAAATCTTCGTTTAAGTAGGCAGCAAAATCTTTTTCAGCGTACCATTTTGCTTCCCAGTCACGAATGATTCCTACACGTAATCCGGTTGGATTTACTTTTTGACCCACGCGTTATCCCTCCTATTTTTCAGTAACTGTGATCGTGATGTGGCTTGTCCGCTTGTTGATTGGGGAAGCAGAACCCTTTGCCCGTGGACGGAACCGTTTTAAGGTTGGTCCTTCGTTAACAAAGGCTTCGCTTACGACCAAATCTTCACGATCTAAGTCAAAGTTATTTTCAGCGTTAGCAACTGCTGAAAGCAATACTTTTTCAACTACTGGAGATGCACCCCGTGGAGTGAACTTCAAAGTTGCTAAAGCTTCAGCAACGCTCTTACCTCTGATAAGATCAACGACTAGGCGGACCTTACGAGCGGCAATCCGAACAGTTTTTGCAGTTGCACGTGCAGATGTTACTTGTTCAGCCATTCTTTTATCCTCCTAACTACTTCGTTTTCTTATCGTCAGTACCGTGACCATGGAAAGTCCGTGTAGGTACAAATTCACCTAACTTATGACCAACCATATCGTCTTGGATGTAAACTGGGACATGCTTGCGCCCATCATATACAGCGATAGTGTACCCAATAAAACTTGGGAAAATTGTTGAACGACGTGACCACGTCTTGATGACAGATTTCTTGTCAGAATCAGATTGTGCATCGATCTTGTTTAAAAGATGCTGATCTGCGAAAGGTCCCTTCTTTAAACTACGACCCATCGTGTGACCTCCTCTCGAGAACTACAGTAAATTCAAATATAATTAGTGTTTGCCTGGGCGACGACCACGAACAATAAGCTTGTTTGAACGAGCTTTGGTGTTCCGAGTCTTCTTACCAAGAGTCTTCTTACCCCATGGAGACATTGGAGATGGATGACCGATTGGCGCTTTACCTTCACCACCACCATGAGGGTGATCGTTAGGGTTCATTACAGACCCACGAACCGTTGGACGCTTACCTTGCCAACGAGTCCGGCCGGCCTTACCAGAATTGATTAATTCGTGTTGTTCGTTACCAACAGTACCAATCGTAGCACGGCTAGTTAATAGAACTAAGCGAACTTCACCAGAAGACAAACGAACGATTGCGTACTTGCCTTCCTTACCAAGTAATTGTGCAGACGCACCAGCAGAACGTGCTAATTGTCCACCCTTACCAGGCTTCAATTCAATGTTATGAATAACGGTACCAACTGGGATGTTAGTCAATGGCAATGCGTTACCAACTTTAATATCGGCTTCGGCACCTGATTGAACTGACATGCCAACTTCCAAACCTTTTGGTGCTAAAATGTAGGACTTAACCCCATCAGCGTAAACTAACAAAGCAATGTTTGCAGTCCGGTTTGGATCATATTCGATTGCTTTAACGGTTGCTGGAACATCGTCCTTGATCCGCTTAAAGTCAACCAAACGGTATTGTTGTTTATGACCACCGCCACGGTGACGCACAGTAATGTGACCGTAACTGTTACGACCAGCCGTGTGACTTTGTGAGTCTAATAATGACTTTTCTGGCTTCGTCTTAGTGATTTCAGAGAAATCTGAAGCAGTCATATTACGACGGCCGTTAGTGGTTGGTTTATACTTCTTAATACCCACTAGAGTGACCTCCTAAATTAGATTTATTGTTGATCGTCGTTGAACAATTTAATTTCGTTCGAATCGGCGCTTAAGGTAACAATGGCCTTACGACGCTTCTTAGTGTAGCCGGCGTAACGACCTTGGCGCTTAAGCTTACCGTTAACGTTCATAACGTTAACCTTAACGACCTTAACATCGAAGATTTCTTCGATAGCTTTTTTAACTTGTGTTTTCGTAGCCTGTACGTTGACATCAAATGTATAGCGCTTGTCGTCCAAGTCAGCCATTGATGCTTCAGTAATTACAGGACGTAAAATTACATCGCGTGCTTCCATTATGCGAGCGCCTCCCCTAATTGATCGAGGGCTTTTTGGGTAACGACTAATTTGTCACTATTAGCAACATCTAAGACGTTAACACCTTTGGCTTTAAGGATCTTAACATTTGGTAAGTTACGACCTGCCAAAGCAGCCTTTTCATTGTCCTCTTCAACCAAAACAAGAGTCTTGGTGTCTACATTGAGGTTGTTTAATACGTTAGCAAATTCCTTAGTCTTAGGTTGGTCGAAAGCCAAAGCTTCAACGGCAACTAAGTTTTGATCTGCGACCTTTTGAGAAAGGACAGACTTCAAAGCTAAGCGCATAACCTTCTTAGGTAATTTGTAGCTGTATGAGCGTGGTGTTGGTCCGAAGACGATCCCACCTTTACGCCATTGTGGCGAACGGATAGAACCTTGACGCGCACGACCAGTACCCTTTTGACGCCATGGTTTACGACCACCACCGCGACGAGCACTCCGGTTCTTTACAGCGTGAGTTCCTTGACGCATTGATGCACGTTGCATCAAGATGGCGTCATAAACAACGTTTTCGTTTGGTTCGATACCAAACACAGCGTCATTCAAAGTAACGTCACCGTTTTGCGTCCCGTCTTGTTTGTATAATGCTACGCTAGTCATGTATTATGTCCTCCTTCCTTTATTTACTCTTTACGGATGTTTTAACCGTAACAAACGATTTGTTTGCGCCAGGGACGTTCCCTTTAATTAATAAGACGTTGTTTTCAACATCGGCACGAACAACTTGTAAATTTTGCATCGTCCGTTGGTGATTACCCATCCGACCTGGTAACTTCTTACCTTTGAAGACCCGGTTGATGATGGCACCTAATGAACCTGGACGACGGTGGTAACGAGAACCGTGGGCCATAGGACCACGACGTTGGCCGTCCTTATGAACGTTACCTTGGTAACCATGACCTTTAGTGATACCCGTAACGTCGACTGCATCGCCGGCTGCAAAGATATCAGCCTTGACTTCGTCACCTACTGTGTAATCTCCAAGCTCAACATTACGAATTTCACGAATGAAGCGCTTAGGAGTCGTTTTTGCTTTTGCTGCATGACCTTGAGCAGGTTTGTTCGTCAAGACTTCACGCTTGTCATCCACACCTAATTGGATTGCTTCGTAACCGTCGTTTTCAACAGTCTTAACTTGCAACACAACGTTAGGTTGAACTTCAAGGACAGTAACTGGGATTAATTCCCCGTCTTCGGTGAAGACTTGCGTCATTCCTACCTTTTTCCCTAAGATTCCTTTAGTGGCCATGAGTACACCTCCATTTAATTGATTTTTAATTTAAAAAATTAAAGCTTGATTTCAATGTCAACACCGCTAGGCAAGTCTAACTTCATTAATGAGTCGACCGTCTTTGGCGTTGGGTTAACGATATCGATTAACCGCTTGTGAGTCCGCATTTCGAACTGTTCACGTGAGTCCTTAAACTTATGTGGTGAACGTAAAACGGTGTAAATCGTCCGTTCAGTTGGTAAAGGAATTGGACCTGAGATAGTAGCACCAGTTCTCTTTGCCGTTTCGACAATCTTGTCAGCTGACTGATCAAGAATACGGTGTTCGTAAGCCTTTAAGCGAATACGAATTTTTTGGTTTGCCATTGTTGTGACCTCCTTCGTCTATTTTGAAAATAAGACTAGCTCCGTGAAAATTACCGCCACGTCCCATGACAATGTGGCCGGGCGTGTCGCAACCTTTCACATCAAAGCTAACTACGACTACTTGATGATGGGGGTATAGTAACCCCCTCAGAAATACCAAGCACAATCTATAATAAATGAAAAGCTGTGTAATAGCAAGTACTTTCGCACTTTTTTCTACTCATCGTGTATCTCGCGTTACCTTTTTTGAACCAGCACCAATAAATGTAACATAGATTGGCACTGATTAGTAGTCATTTCCATGATTAATTTAAAACTCGGCTGGTAATTAGCCAGCGAAAACCAACAGCGACTAGCATACCACTTTTTATTAAAAAGCGCCGACTTCTACACTTTCAAGTTTCACTAATGAAAGGACGCGTAACCGCAACCGTCTAAATCCGCGTGCGAGCAAGTACTAGCGGCCTTTGCGTCTGCGGTTGCTGATCACTTTCTTCCTATTATTAACAAAACGCAACCATTGTGCTTTCACAATGATTGCGCATAGGCGACTACGGCCGCAAAATGGTGTGCGTTGCTTTGGCCAGCTTCTCCACGAGCTGAACGCCGCTAGCCATCGTTTCATCCTGATTAGTATAAATTGCAATCAAGTAACCAGACGGTCCGTCGACCCGACCAATACTATTAATTTGACAGCCGTTCCCCTCACTGCGCGAATCAATCCAGCCATTCTTTAACTGATAATCGTCGGCCGCTTTAGAGATTCCCCAGTCCTGATCCGAGCTCACCTGACTCATTAACGCCTGAATGTGCCGCTGCGACTTCGTACTTAAATAATCATTGGGCTGATAAACCGTTCGTAACAAGCGCAACTGGTCACTTGGCGTCGTAGTTGACATGCCCCACGCCTCCGAATCAGCGGTCGTGTGCGTCATCCCTAGCGCGTGATACAGATTTCCCAGACTTTCATAACTCCCGAGCCGCTCACTAAGTAAATAGGTCGCCGCCTGGTTATCGCTATTTTGAATCATTTCCACAGCCTCATTCTGATCCAGCTGGCGATAAGTCAGCTGGCCCTGATCGCGCCGATGAAGTAATTCCGTTAAAATTCCGACCTTAACGGTACTGGCAATCACAAAGCCACTCCCGTCCGGATCCTTGGTATAGCTAACCGTTTGCTTCGTATGTAGATCATAAATCGCAATTCCGGCCTTCGCGTCCTGACCATCAATAATTTGACGCCAGCGCCGTTGCAGGGCAGCTTTTTGCTGGGCAGGCGTAGTTTGCGCCCGCGATGTTGGTGCTTTGGCCGTCGTTTTGGTCGCCGAGGGCACCGTCTTCTTGACCGCCACCGCCGCGTGCGCTGGTTGTCCGTGGCGCGTTTGAATTGCCGTGACCCGATTTACCTGCCACCCTAAAACGCCCGTCAGCACCACGCCAAGGCCAACAAAGACCATCGTCAATTGCTTGGCATTTAAATTATGCCGCTGATAGCGGCGATACCCCCACGTATCCGCCAGCGCGACAACCAAAACTAAACCAACGGTTATAATGCGAGGCCCCAAGCCCGCCCGGGTGATCAAAGTAAAGTTGACGCTTAATAATAGACTGCTCATAAAGAGTACCCGCCAAACTTGCCAGTGACGCACCGTCAGTGCCCGCGTTTGGGCGTTAATAACGGCCCAGCTCACGATGAGGCTGACCAGCACAATCACCGCTAATAGTTGCCAGTGGACTGTCAGTGGCGCGCCCTTCATTCCAAGGATGATAACTACCAATAGGCTCGCTACCGCGAACCAAAATGCCGGTAACCGCTCCCCGGTTGGGCGCGCCGCAGCTGGAAACCGGCGCGTTGCAAGGCAACTTCCCAGCGCCAACGGTAACCCGTATAAACTCGGTGCCATTTGCGCCCCACGCGCCGTCAGCCAGCCCACGTGACTGATCAAAATTAAACCGCCAAGCGCGAGGGCCACCCGCACAACGCCCTGGCGTAACCGCCATCCCCGCCGCTGAAGGCCGACGAGTGTTACCGTAACCAGTAGTAGGGCCACGACCGGCACGTTGATGGGCCACAGCCCGGCCAGTCGTAACTGCTGCTGCCAATCTGCTAACGTTGCAAAGCGCGGCGTCGTTGTCAGCACCAGTATCAGACTCCCAAGCGCCACAACTAAAAACGCTTGCAATAAGAAGCCGACTTCTGTCAGACTCCAGCGCCGCAGTCCCCCTTCGGTCGTCGCCGTTAATGCTTGTCGCGTCATGCCGTAACCGAGTAACCCGTAGGTCAGACATAGACTGATTACTTCCCCATTAAAACTCGCGTATTGCCAGCTAATCCCCACCAGTAATACGCTGAACCAACCTAACCCATACCACCGATCGAACTTCATTTCGTCACCTCAGTTGATAGGGCCTTTCAATTTCAATTCTTATAGTCAGTTTAGCATATCTAGCCACTAAAAATTAGTACAGTTCGTATTGGTTGTCGCGTATAAAAAAAGCGCGCCGCAACCGGCACGCTTTTTCGTTAATTTGGTAATAGGACTTTGCGAGTAGCCGCCGCCAGCTTTTCAACGAGGGTGACCCCGTCCTGCATGGTTGCGTCCTGATTCGTATAGATTGCAATGACGTACCCGTCCGCATCATTGGCTTCATCATAGACGTGGCCAATACTATTAACCTGCCAGCCCAACCCATTATCGCTCAGATTCATCCAGCCATTTTTTAACTGGTAATCGGGGGCGCTACGTGAAACACCCCAGCTCTGCTCATCACTCACGGTTCCCATTAGATGCTGAATCGTTTGTTTAGACTGCTTACTCAGATAATTGGACGGGTAGAAAATCGCCCGCAACAACTTAACCTGGTCCGCCGGCGTCGTTTTTGTCATACTCCAGGACGTTAGGTTAGCGGTCGTACTGGTCATTCCTAACTGCTGATAGAGGTTGTTTAGTGCACCGTAGCTCCCGAGTCCCTGGCCAAGCAAACTCGTCGCTGCCGCGTTATCGCTATACCGAATCATCGATTTTGCCAACGTCTGTTCGTTTTCCGTAAACGTCAGGTTGCCCTGATCACGTTGGTGTAATAACTCCGTCAAAATTCCAGCCTTAATGGTACTAGCAACGTAAAAG
Organism: Lactiplantibacillus modestisalitolerans; assembly: GCF_005405425.1. Taxonomy (GTDB): domain Bacteria; phylum Bacillota; class Bacilli; order Lactobacillales; family Lactobacillaceae; genus Lactiplantibacillus; species Lactiplantibacillus modestisalitolerans. Next base: position 198,300 of record NZ_BJEA01000001.1, read on the forward strand.
CCGCTCCCATCCGCATCCTTGGTGTAACTATAACTTTGCTTCGTCTGGGCATCATAAACCGCAACCCCAACCTTAACCGTTTGTTGATCAATAATCTGCCGCCACGACCGCATTAGCGCCGCTTTCTGCTTTACCGGATCAACCGCAACCGTTTTTTTGGCCTGTTTAGCTGAATTTGCCGACTTAGTTGCTTTGGTTGCTTTGGCCGCCGTACCGGTCGCATTCCGCGCCGTTACCGGCTTCGGGTGGGCCACCCGTTTGGCCTGATACGCTGAAAAGCTACCCAAAATTGCAACTAACATGACCGCTACGCCCACAATCCACGGTAAGCGGCGCTGAACGCCCAATTGGCGCCCCAATGCGCCGGAACGCCACTTTCGGTATAGCCACCCGTCAAAAATAACGACGATGGCCGCCACGAGCAATGCTAACCCAACCGTCCACAAGCGCTCGCGCTTGGCAATCAAAGTTAAACTCGCCCCGGCAATTATGTATAACACAAAACTTCCTCGTAACCCTTGCCAATAGTGCGTCGTTGACGGTTGCGTCTGGGCGCTAATTAATCCCCAACTGGTTATTAAGCTCCCGAGCAAGAGCACCGCTAACGTTCCCCAGTGCGACTGCAGGGTCCTCAGACTCAGCATCGCAATCATCCCCGCACTCATCAATAGCAACGCCACTAAATAATCGAACGGCGTGTTGACTAGCTGGCGACTAACCGAGCGTTCGGACCGCGTCGCTAAACAACTTCCGAGTGCAAACGGAATCAAATATAAACTCGTCGGCACTGACTGCTGGGCCCCCAGCAACCACGGCAGGTTAAGCACCAGGCTCAGCCCGATTACGAGTAACGACCAGCCAACCAGCCCCCGTCGTAATGAGCGTCGCTGCCAATCTAAGCCAGCCGCAACGAGTTCCCACAGGAGCCACCCCAAAATTGTGATTCCTAACGGCCACAACGCGGCGAAAACGTTCTGCCAAACCGCGACCCCCGTTTCTAGGCGCCACATCAATCCGAGTAGCGGCTGAACTTGGCTACCATATAAGCCCGAAAAATCTGGGTCTACCAGCCGGCTCGTCACTAGACTAAAGCCAATTAACAAGACCAGCGCCTGTAAAATGAACAGGCCGCCCGAAACTAACCTTGAGCGCCGCGTAGTATTCATTAATAATCGCTTCGTGTAGCCGTACCCCAGTAGCCCAAACACTAACGTAAATATTAACAACAAGCCATTAACGCTCGCCCACTGCCAACTAAGCAATAACCAAACTAGCGCAAAACCACCTAACCCGTACCATCGATCAAATTTCATCCCGATAACCTGCTCCCCTCATGTCCAAAGTAATACTCTCATAAATATCACTATAATAACGGTTTCACTGATAATAATCAATCCGAATTGACGCGCTCACCATCACCAGCTCACCATCATTGAACTTATAATCAAAAAAAGCCCCGGACACGTGTCCGGAGCTTTAAAAGCCTCAAGCTTACTTGGCAGGAGTGCCGCCGTTCTTCTTGATAATATCTTCTTGAACTGACTTTGGTACCTTTTCGTAATGGTCAAAGGTCATCGTGAAGGTCCCACGGCCTTGAGTTGCGGAACGTAACGTGGTTGCGTAACCGAACATTTCAGCCAATGGTACGAATGCGTGAACTTCTTGAGCGTTCCCACGTTCTTCCATCCCTTCGATGTTACCACGACGAGCAGTTACGTGACCCATAACATCACCTAAGTAATCTTCTGGGGCAACGATGTCCACCTTCATGATTGGTTCCAGAATAACTGGGCCCGCACTCTTAGTGGCATTCCGTAATGCTAACGAAGCGGCAATCTTGAAGGCAGCTTCACTAGAATCGACATCATGGTAAGACCCATCATAGAGCTTAGCCTTAACGTCAACTAATGGGTAGCCAGCTAACACACCGTTAGCCATAGCTTCCTTCAAACCTTGTTCAACTGAAGGAATGTATTCACGAGGAACAACCCCACCAACGATGGCATCTTCGAATTCGAAGCCTTTACCTTCTTCGTTAGGTGTGAATTCAATCCAAACATCACCATATTGACCTTTACCACCAGATTGGTGAACGAATTTACCTTGAACCTTAGTTGGTTGCGTGAAGGTTTCACGGTATGAAACTTGTGGCGCACCAACAGTAGCCTCAACGTTAAATTCACGACGCATCCGGTCAACGATGATATCCAAGTGAAGTTCACCCATCCCGGCGATCAAAGTTTCACCAGTTTCAGGGTTAGTTTCAGCCTTGAAAGTTGGATCTTCTTCAGAAAGCTTTTGTAAGGCAACGTTCATCTTGTCTTGGTCAGCCTTAGTCTTAGGTTCAACGGCAACCTGGATAACTGGGTCAGGGAATTCCATTGATTCCAAGTGGTATGGATGTTCAACGGAAGTCAACGAGTCACCAGTCGTGGTGTTCTTTAAACCAATGGCAGCGGCGATATCACCAGAGAAGACTTCTGGGATTTCTTTACGTTGGTTTGAATGCATTTGAAGCAAACGACCAACCCGTTCACGCTTGTCCTTAGTTGCGTTCAAGACGTATGAACCAGATTCCAACGTTCCTTGATATACCCGGATGAAAGTCAAACGACCAACGAATGGGTCGGTAGCAACCTTAAATGCTAAGGCAGCAAATGGCTTGTCGTCACCGGCAATCAAGTCAACTTCTTCATCAGTTTCAGGATCAGTAGCCTTGTATGGCTTAACATCAAGTGGTGATGGTAAGTAGTCCACAACGGCGTCCATTAACATTTGAACACCCTTGTTCTTGAAGGCAGAACCAGCAAGAACTGGGAAGAATTCCAATGATAAGGTCCCTTTACGGATAGCAGCTTTAATTTCGTCTTTAGAAATTTCTTCACCGCCAAGGTACTTTTCCATGATGCCATCATCGATATCAGCTAAAGCTTCGATCAAGTCGTCACGAGCTGCTTCAGCTTCTTCTTTGTATTCATCAGGAACGTCAACCGTATCCCATTCAGTACCAAGTTGATCTTCATCATAAAGGTCAGCCTTCATTTCGATTAAGTCAATGACCCCTTCGAAGTTGTCTTCGGCACCAATTGGTAATTGGATAGCGTGGGCGTTGGCTTGTAAGCGATCATGAATCGTACTTACAGAGTACTTGAAGTCCGCACCGATTTTGTCCATCTTGTTAACGAACACGATCCGAGGAACGTTGTAAGTTGATGCTTGACGCCAAACCGTTTCAGTTTGGGGTTCAACACCAGATTGGGCATCCAATACGGCGATGGCACCATCTAACACACGGAGTGAACGTTCAACTTCGACGGTGAAGTCCACGTGTCCGGGAGTATCGATGATGTTGATCCGGTGGTTTTTCCACTGTGCGGTAGTCGCAGCAGAGGTAATAGTAATCCCACGTTCTTGTTCTTGGGCCATCCAGTCCATTTGTGAAGCACCATCATGGGTTTCACCAATTTTATGGATTTTACCAGTATAGTACAAGATACGTTCGGTAGTGGTAGTTTTACCAGCATCGATATGGGCCATAATACCAATGTTACGAGTCTTATCGAGTGAAAATTCTCTTGTATTAGCCATTAGTAATGTGTTTCTCCTCTCAAAATAAATGGAATAAACAATTTGGAATACATTTATGAGTAAACGACCCGGCCGTTAAGCTGAGCTTTTGACAACGCTAAGTAAACTTACGTTAACCGCAAGCGACGTTGGCGCTGGTCACGGCTCGTTCCGCACCTAAAATGAAGCATCCGTTGTGGCGACGCGGTACGCCGCCCTGCATAAGTATACCATGCTTCGGACGTCCAGTAATTCGCGAGGCGCAAAAAAATGCTTGCGTTTCCGAATTATTTTTTAAAAAAGTGGCTACTATATGCTTACATATAATAGCCACCTTGTTGTTGCGTTTTAGTTAAAGGCGAGCTTTAACCAAATCACAGAAATATTACCAACGATAATGTGCAAACGCACGGTTGGCTTCTGCCATCCGGTGAGTGTCTTCACGTTTCTTAACGGAAGCACCGGTATTGTTAGCAGCATCCATGATTTCACGAGCTAACCGGTCGGACATTGTATGTTCGCCACGTGAACGAGCATATTGCGTAATCCAACGAAGGCCTAAGGTCGTCTTACGATCTGGGCGAACTTCGATTGGAACTTGATAGTTAGAACCACCAACACGGCGGGCCTTAACTTCAAGAACTGGCATAACGTTCTTCATTGCTTCTTCGAAGACTTCCAAAGGATCGTTACCAGTTTGTTCTTTAATTTGATCAAACGCATCATATAAAATCGTTGATGCGGTACCGCGCTTACCATCTAACATTAAGTGGTTAATTAAACGCGTTACTAACTTAGAATTATACATTGGATCTGGCAAAACTTCGCGCTTTGCTGGTGCACCTTTTCTTGGCATTTAACTTACCTCCTTATTTCTTAGGCTTCTTGGTACCGTACTTCGAACGGCTTTGACGACGGTCTTCAACACCGGCCGTATCCAAAGCACCACGGACAACGTGGTAACGAACACCAGGTAAGTCCTTTACACGACCACCACGAATTAAAACAACACTATGTTCTTGGAGGTTGTGGCCAATACCAGGGATGTAAGCAGTAACTTCGATTAAGTTAGATAAACGCACACGTGCGTATTTCCGTAAAGCCGAGTTAGGCTTCTTAGGAGTCATGGTACCAACACGAGTCGCAACCCCACGTTTTTGTGGCGCTGGATTCTTAGTCGCAACCTTCTTGTAACTGTTATACCCAAAGTTTAAAGCTGGGGAATTTGATTTTGATACTTTAGTTTTACGACCTTTACGAATTAATTGGTTAATTGTAGGCATATTCTAAAGTGTCCTCCTTCCAATATTGTCTGTCTTTTTAAGTCCACACATCCAGGTGGTTCTTTTTTAGTTAAAAAAATAGCACCGGACGATGGCGATTGTGCGATAAGCCGACCAGTCAGCATGTCTGTATTCCCGAATACAGGAATCTGTCTGCAAAAAGCACCTTTATTAAGGTAACACGTCTTAGCCTGAAATGTCAACTAGTACCGTAAAAAAATGAACTTGAACCGCGCCCACGTAGTTACTAGTATCCGCACTACTTACAAGGAGGCTTTCACCAATGTTACTCACGCACACACTGCTATTTTGGATTGGTGCCTGTTGGGGCTCGTGGTTAACTTGCATGGCCGAGCGCCTGTCGGCCAACCAGTCCCTGTGGCGCCAACCGCGTTCAGCTTGTCCGGTTTGCCACCACCAGCTACGCGCTTGGCAGTTAATCCCGCTGGTGGGCGCAGCCGTTCAAGGGTGGCGTTGCCATGATTGTCACCAACCAATCAGTTGGTACTCAACGTTACTTGAAGCCCTCTGTGGCTGGCTGCTTATGATTAGCTGGCACGCACCCAACCAAATTCCCCTCTTAATGTTAGGGGCGTACGCGGTTTTACTGTTTAATAGCCTGACCGACTACCTCACGTTCGACGTTTACCCGAGTACGCTACTCCTCCCCGGCGGGCTAGGTCTTTTGTGGCACCCACTTACCCTTAACGCGGCGTTTCTAAGTCTAATCGGCTTACTGGTAGGGTTGAGCCTCTGTGCCCTTTTTACCAATCGCTTTGGTTTGGGGGACGTCGACGTCTTATTAATGCTCAGTACCCTCGCGCCACCGGCCGTCGTCATCGAAAGTCTGCTACTAGCCACGTTGGCAGCCCTCCTCATCATCGTCAGCCGCCGAACTCCCGGACCACTCCCCTTCGTCCCATTCATCACTTGGGGCTTCATCCTCTGCACCCTCGCGCCATAATCAAGATGAACTGCCGCATCGTCAAAAAGTTCTGTACCACTTAGTGTTGAACCTGCCACCAGCAGCGGGTGTATCTAGGTAGCTGAAACACTGCGGGCAGCAATAGCTCCCATATACCACCAAAATAAAAGAAGCGCCCCCCAAATGGGAGACGCTTCTTTAGCACACGCGCAATTACTTGCTCGTATCCTGTTCTTGCATTTGTTTTTCAAGGTCGCTAATTGAGTAAACTCCATCAGCCACGTTGCCAACTTCCTTTGGCTTGATATGACGGTAAACCGGCATACCAGTCCCAGCAGGAATAATCTTACCAATGATGACATTTTCCTTCAGACCGATCAATGGATCGTTCTTACCACGGATAGCCGCATCAGTTAAGACCCGAGTCGTTTCCTGGAATGAAGCCGCCGACAAGAAACTATTCGTTTCAAGGGCTGCCTTAGTAATCCCAAGGATAACTGGCCGTGACGTTGCTGGAATACCACCGGCAATCAAGGTCTTGTAGTTTTCGTCCTTGAAGTCCGCAATATCCATTAACGTCCCAGGCAAGACGTCGGTATCGCCCGGATCCATGATCCGAACTTTCCGAAGCATTTGCCGAATCATGATTTCAACGTGCTTATCGCCGATTTCAACCCCTTGCATCCGGTAAACCCGTTGGACTTCACGGAGCAAGTAGTTTTCAGTTGATAAGACGTCACGAACTTGAATCAGCTGCTTAGGATCGATTGACCCAACGTTCAGCGCCGCACCACGGTGAATAAAGTCGCCTTCACTAACCGCCATCCGTGCTGTCAACGGTAAAGTATAAGTCCGGGTATCAGTTTCACCCTTAACCGTAACTTCCTTCGTCCGTTCCGCTGGATTTTCTTCGATTGATTGAACCGTCCCAGTAACTTCAGTAATCTCGGCACGCCCTTTAGGATTCCGCGATTCAACGATTTCTTGAACCCGTGGTAACCCTTGGGTAATATCGTCACCGGCAACCCCACCAGTATGGAAAGTCCGCATGGTTAACTGCGTACCAGGTTCACCGATTGATTGAGCGGCAACCGTCCCAACGGCTTCACCGACTTCAACTTCGTCACCAGTAGCCATGTTCCGGCCGTAGCAATGTTCACAAACCCCGTGCTTCGTGTTGCAAGTGAAGGCGGAACGAATCGTAACTTCGGTAACCCCGGCGTCAACGATTGTTTGTGCTAAGTCTTCATCAATTAAGACGTTGTTGCCAACGATTTCTTCGTGCGTTTCTGGGTTGAAGACCGTCTTCATCGTGTAACGGCCAAGAATCCGGTCGTACAACGGTTCGATGACTTCATTACCTTCCATGATTGCGTGAATCCGCAACCCACGGTCAGTTCCACAGTCCTTTTCACGAACGATAACATCTTGGGCCACGTCAACTAGTCGACGGGTCAAGTAACCAGAGTTGGCAGTCTTCAAGGCCGTATCGGTCATCCCTTTACGGGCACCGTGGGTCGAGATGAACATTTCCAAGACGGAGAGACCTTCACGGAAGTTTGAAAGGATTGGCAATTCCATGATCTTCCCATTAGGGGCAGCCATTAAACCACGCATCCCGGCAAGTTGCGTAAAGTTCGAGATGTTACCACGCGCACCAGAATCACTCATCATGAAGATTGGGTTATCTGGACTGAAACTATCAATCAGTTTTTGTTGAATTTGGTCCTTGGCGTCGTTCCAAACACCAATGACCCGTTCGTACCGTTCGTCGTCGGTAATTAACCCACGCCGGAACTGCTTGGAAATTGTGTTAACTTGCTTATGAGCCGCATCAATAATGGCTGGCTTTTCTTTCAAGTCAGTAATATCGGCAACCCCGACGGTTAACCCGGACTTAGTTGAAATGTTATAACCTAAGTCCTTCATCCGGTCAAGCAACAGTGACGTTGCCGTCACGTGGTACTGCTTGTAAACTTCGGCGATGATATCGGCTAAGAAGCCCTTCTTAAATGGCATGATCAAGTCCTGCGCGTCTAAGAATTGACGAATATCTTCACCGGGCTTCAAGAAGTACTTGTCCGGAGTTCCATCAATCAAGTTATCGTTAGTTGGTTCGTTCAAGTAAGGGAACTTCTTCGGCAAAATGTCGTTAAAGATGGCCTTACCAACGGTCGTGACTAAGATTTCATGTTTTTGGTCTTCGGTAAACGGCTTTTCAGGCATGGATGAAACTTGAATCCCAACCCGACTGTGCATGTGCACGTAGCCTGCTTGGTAAGCCTTTTGGGCTTCGTTCAGATCCTTGAAGATCATCCCTTCGCCTTCACGGCCGACTTCTTCAGTCGTCAAGTAGTAGTTCCCGATAACCATATCTTGTGAAGGCGTTACAACTGGTTTCCCATCCTTCGGTGCCAAAATATGGTGAGCCGCAAGCATCAGTAAGCGTGCTTCAGCTTGCGCTTCGTCTGACAGTGGCAAGTGAATGGCCATTTGGTCACCATCAAAGTCGGCGTTATAAGCTTCACAGGCTAACGGATGCAACCGCATCGCTTTCCCACTAACCAGTACGGGTTCAAACGCTTGAATCCCTAACCGGTGCAAGGTAGGGGCGCGGTTCAAGAGAACCGGGTGTTCTTTAATGACGTCTTCTAAGACGCCCCAAACATCATCATCAGCCCGTTCAATCTTACGCTTAGCGTTCTTAATGTTAGAAGCTAATTCACGCTTGACCAATTCCTTCATAATGAACGGTTTGAAGAGTTCCAACGCCATTTGACGTGGTAAGCCCATTTGGTTCATCTTCAGGAACGGACCAACGTCGATAACGGAACGGCCAGAGTAGTCAACCCGCTTACCAAGTAAGTTTTGACGGAACCGCCCTTGCTTCCCTTTCAACATGTGTGAGAGGGACTTCAATGGCCGGTTACCAGGACCGGCAACTGGCCGACCCCGCCGACCATTATCGATCAAGGCGTCCACGGCTTCTTGTAACATCCGCTTTTCGTTTTGAACGATGATGCCCGGTGCGTTTAAGTCTAATAACCGCTTCAACCGGTTGTTCCGGTTAATAACCCGCCGATAAAGGTCGTTCAAGTCGGAAGTGGCGAACCGGCCACCTTCAAGTTGAACCATTGGCCGTAAGTCCGGTGGAATGACCGGAATTGCGTCCATTACCATCCAGGCCGGACGGTTACCCGACGTTACGAAGGCTTCGACGATGTCTAACCGCCGAACGGCCCGGGTCCGCTTTTGACCAGAGGCGTCCTTCAAAGCTTCTTTTAAGTCGCGGGCTTCTTTTTCAAGATCCACGTCATCTAATAAACGTTTGATGGCTTCGGCACCAATGTCGGCAGTGAATTCATTACCGTATTGGGCCTTCTTTTCACGGTATTCCCGTTCAGAAAGCAACTGCTTCTTTTCCAATGGTGTGTTACCAGGTTCGATAACGACGTATGAAGCAAAGTAGATGATTTCTTCCAAAGCACGGGGGCTCATGTCTAAGACTAAGCCCATCCGACTTGGGATACCCTTGAAGTACCAGATGTGTGTTACTGGTGCGGCTAATTCGATATGACCCATCCGTTCACGACGAACTTTACTCCGAGTCACTTCAACCCCACACCGGTCACAGACGATCCCCTTATAACGGATTCGTTTGTATTTACCACAAGCACATTCCCAATCCTTAGTAGGACCAAAAATCCGTTCGTCAAACAAACCGTCTTTTTCAGGTTTCAATGTCCGGTAGTTAATGGTTTCCGGCTTTTTAACTTCGCCATATGACCAGCTGCGGATCTTGTCTGGCGATGCCAGACCGATCTGCATGCTCTCAAACTTGTTGACATCGATCAAAGGACCGACCTCCCTTTTTATTGATTATCCTGATGCGCATTCGTTGTTGCTTCGGTCGTTGAACCGTCCGCCTTTGCGGCCTTATCAGCAGCCTTTTGTTTTTGTTCTTGTTGGAACTTGCTCAATGCATCAACGTTTACGACTTCATCGTCATCGTCGTCCATATCACGAAGTTCAATTTCTTTATCGTCACCGTCTAAGACCTTCATGTCCAGACCAAGTGCTTGTAATTCCTTAACCAGCACGCGGAATGATTCCGGTACACCTGGCTTAGGAATTGGTTCGCCCTTAACAATGGCTTCGTAAGTCTTAACCCGGCCGACAACGTCATCGGACTTGTAAGTTAAGATTTCTTGCAAGGTGTAAGCAGCCCCATAAGCTTCAAGGGCCCAAACTTCCATTTCACCAAACCGTTGGCCACCAAATTGAGCTTTCCCACCAAGTGGTTGTTGGGTAACTAAGGAGTATGGTCCAATTGAACGAGCATGGATCTTATCGTCAACCATGTGGCTCAGTTTCATATAGTGCATGACCCCAACGGCGATCCGCTTGTCAAATGGTTCACCAGTCCGACCATCGTAGACGATTGACTTACCGTCTTCGTCGACGCCGGCTTCCCGAACGGCTTTCCAAATATCCGAGTCACGGGCCCCATCAAAGACGGGCGTTGCCATGTGGATACCGAGCTTACGTGCAGCCATCCCTAAATGCAATTCGAGCACTTGCCCGATGTTCATCCGGGAAGGCACACCCATTGGACTCAGCATGATGTCAATTGGCGTCCCATCTGGCATGTACGGCATATCTTCTTCAGGAACCACGATTGAAACGGTCCCCTTGTTCCCATGCCGGCCGGCCATCTTATCACCAACTTGGATCTTCCGCTTTTGCGCGATGTAGACCCGAACCATCATGTTAACACCAGGTGAAAGTTCGTCCCCGTTTTCACGGGTAAAAATCTTCACGTCCTGGATAATTCCGCCGCCACCATGAGGTACCCGGAGGGACGTATCCCGAACTTCACGTGCTTTTTCACCGAAAATAGCGTGGAGTAACCGTTCTTCGGCTGATAATTCCGTAACCCCCTTAGGCGTTACCTTACCAACTAAGATGTCACCGTCCTTAACTTCGGCACCGATCCGAATAATCCCGTCTTCATCGAGGTTCTTCAAGGCATCTTCACCAACGTTAGGAATTTCACGCGTCATTTCTTCAGGTCCAAGCTTCGTGTCACGCGCTTCTGATTCATATTCTTCAATATGAATTGACGTGTAAACGTCTTCGCGGACTAAGCGTTCATTAATAATGATCGCATCTTCGAAGTTGTACCCGTTCCAAGTCATGAAGGCAACTAATGGGTTTTGCCCTAAGGCTAATTCCCCGCCTTCCATGGCTGGACCATCGGCTAAGACTTCGTCATTGTCAACGTGGTCGCCGACTTTAACGATTGGCCGTTGGTTGTAGTTCTTACCACCGTTTGACCGGCGGAACTTCATTAACTTGTAAGTGTCTAATGAACCATCGTCACGCCGAACCCGGACTTCACGTGCATCAACGTATTCAACCGTTCCGTCATGCCGGCAAATCAAGGCAATCCCTGAGTCATGGGCCGCTTTGTATTCAATCCCAGTCCCAATTAATGGTGCGTGGGGATCAACCAGCGGAACCGCTTGCCGTTGCATGTTGGCACCCATCAAGGCCCGGTTGGAGTCATCGTTTTCCAAGAAAGGAATACATGCCGTTGCGACCGCAACCACTTGCTTAGGCGAAACGTCCATGTAGTCAACGTTTTCGATGGAAGTTTCCAAGTTTTCTTCCTTATCACGCGCTAACACGGTGTCTTCAACGAATGAGCCATCGTCATTTAATGGCGAGTTGGCTTGTGCAATCACGAATTGGTCTTCTTCGTCGGCCGCTAAGTAATCAATCTTGTTGGTTACCTTATGCGTCGTCCAGTCAACCCGGCGGTATGGCGTTTCAATGAAGCCGTACCGGTTAACCTTCGCGTAAGAAGACAAACTGTTGATCAACCCGATGTTCGGGCCTTCAGGCGTTTCAATTGGGCACATCCGACCGTAGTGGGTATAGTGCACGTCCCGGACTTCATAACCGGCCCGGTCACGCGTCAAACCACCAGGCCCTAAGGCTGACAGCCGGCGTTTATGCGTCAATTCACCCAATGGGTTGGTTTGGTCCATGAATTGTGACAACTGGGAAGATCCGAAGAATTCCTTAATTGAAGCCACAACTGGGCGAATGTTGATCAATTGTTGCGGCGTAACCGTCGCAGCATCTTGAATTGACATCCGTTCACGAACAACCCGTTCCATCCGGGATAAACCAATTCGGAATTGGTTTTGTAATAATTCACCTACGGAACGAATCCGCCGGTTACCCAAGTGGTCGATATCGTCGGTTGAACCAATGCCTTCTTGTAAGTTAAAGAAGTAGTTGATTGAAGCGATGATGTCGGCAGGCAAAATGTGCTTGAACTTCAAGTCAATGTTGCCATTGCCAATAATGTTAACAACCTTTTCTGGGTCATTTTCTGAATAAACTTTAACGACTTGTAAAACCATTGGGTTGGTGACAACCGCTTCGTCAGATGGCGTATAAGTGATCGTCTTGAAATCGTTGCTTTCCAAGTATGGTGCTAATTTAGCCATGACGTTCTTATCAATAACGTCACCCTTTTGCGCAATGACTTCACCAGTTTCAGGATCAGCAAGGGTTTCAGCTAACGTCAAGCCCATTAAACGGGTCTTCATGCTGAGCTTCTTGTTGACCTTGTAACGACCAACCGGTGCAAAATCGTAACGCTTTGGATCAAAGAACCGCGCCGTTAACAGACTCCGTGAACTGTCGGCCGTCTTAGGTTCACCTGGCCGTAGTCGTTCGTAGATATCCTTTAAGGATTCTTCAACTCGCGAGTCTTCATCATTTTTATGGACGTCCTTTTCCAAGGTGTTCATCAAGCTGTCAGTTTCACCTAACATGTCAATGATGTCGTCATCGGAACCGAAGCCTAAGGCCCGTACTAACTCGGTCAACGGAATCTTCCGTGTCCGGTCAATTCGAACGTAGGCAATGTTCTTGGCGTCAGTTTCTAATTCGAGCCAAGCCCCCCGGTTCGGGATAACGGTCGTGCCGTAGCTTGGGCGACCATTTTTATCTAATTCTTCATTAAAGTAAACGCCGGGTGAACGAACCAATTGTGAAACAATGACCCGTTCGGCACCATTAATAATGAACGTTCCTTGTTCGGTCATTAATGGGAAATCACCAAAGAAGACGTCCTGCGACTTGATTTCACCAGTTTCATGGTTAGTCAATCGTAAGGTTACATGCAACGGTGCCGAATAGTTGGCATCATGTTCACGAGCTTCTTCGACGGTGTACTTTGGTTCTAATAACTGATAGTCGACAAATTCAAGTGAAAGCTTCCCTGCGAAATCGTCGATTGGCATAATATCTTCAAACATTTCCCGGAGACCTTCATCCAAGAACCATTGGTAAGAATCGGTCTGGATTTCGATCAAGTTAGGCAAATCAAGAACTTCCTTGATACGTGCATAACTTCTACGGGTACGGTGTTTACCGTATTTTACTAAATGTCCGGCCAAGTTGTTCACCCCTTCTTATTATTCCGGAACCCGGCCGCCACCCAATCAAATATTACATTTGTGTTACAAATGCACTTTTGACCGAATTTTAGGCATAAAAAAACCAAAAATAGCCGGTTAAGTTGACTATTTTTGGATCATTATTTACGAACCGCGCAGACAATAGATTGCGCCGTTGTTCGAGTTCACGGTTACAGACAAATTATACTATACTGCGTTGACCACAACTTGTCAAGATAGTGACTCGGAAATTTACTTAGTTGCGACCCCGTAAAGGATCATCTTCAAAAGGGTCTGAACGCGGGTCCGTTCGTCCGCATGCGGATCACCAATTTGATGGAACCGGTTGAAGAGCGGGCTCAAACTGGTTAGGTAGAAGTTAGCCGCCATTTGCGGTGTCACGCCCGGCTGTAACTGCATGGCCGGTTGTTCAAAGACCGCCTGCAACGGCGCCACGTAATCCGCCGCGAAGACGCCGGCCAACTCACGGATGTATTCTGGTGAAAGGGCCTTAAAACTGGTATGAATCAGCGTAAAAACGTCGGCTGGATGCTTGTGGGTCAGTAAAATTGAAATCGACGTAAGCTGTTCTAATGGCGATTGACTTGAATCCGCTAAAATGGCGTTCATCCCATCCTTAATTTCGGCTCCCACGGTTTGAATCACCGCCACAAAGATAACGGCCTTATCTTTAAAGTGGTGGTAAAGCGCCGGCTGAGTAATCCCGATCGCATTCGCAATGTCACGGGTGCTTGTCGCTGCGTAACCCTTCGTTAAAAATAAATCGCGGGCCGTATCTAAAATGGCCTGGTGGGTTTTAGCAAGCTGTTCTGCACGCGAAACCATGTGATCATCTTCTTTCTATCGTTCATCTTCTATTATAATCTACACTACTTCGCGCCCCGATACAAAAAAAGACGAGAAGCTTCTTCTTCAAAGAAGAAGCTCATCGTCCGTCAAATGGATCGCCTGATTAAAACAATCCTATACCTGATAAAAACGAATCAACCTTACTCCTATGAGCTGAGCCCTCAATCGAAGTAATATTCGTTATAGTTTATCATACCAGCCTTGAAAAAATTTTGATACCTCCAAGGCTTATTTAACTGGCTCTAAATCACTAAAATAATAGCAATAGGGCCTATGTTCCGGAACAAAAAGCATCGTTCCGGAACATAGGCCCTAAACTTCTTATCATAAAACATTGATTTAACAACATTCTTATTGACAAGACGTAGAAAAATAGCTAGTAAACGCGACCGTCTACTAGCTATTTTCATTCAGTTAATCCCGGTTAGCCCTTTGAGCCGACCTTCGATTGTTCTGATTTTGGTTGTTTAACGTTAATCGTAATCTTACCCTTGCTTGCGCCGATGGTGACTTGATCACCATTTTCGACGTCACCCATTAAGAGTTCTTCACTTAGGCGGTCTTCAATTTCGGTTTGAAGCGCACGCCGGATTGGCCGCGCACCGTATTCTGGATCAAAACCAGCTTTAGCAACAACGTCAATCGCTGCCGGTGTAATCTTGATGTGAATTCCCTGTTGTTCAACCCGGGTGACGATGTCCTTCGCCATCAACTTAACAATTTCGTGTAACTCTTCCTTATTTAAGGAATGGAACACAATCGTTTCGTCAATCCGGTTGAGGAATTCTGGCCGGAAGGTTTGCTTCAGAGTTGCCCGAATGGTTGCCGCAACGGCGTTGTAGTCATCCGCATGGTTAGTAGCACCAAAGCCGACCGACTTTTCATCCCGTAAAGTCGTCGCCCCTAGGTTCGACGTCATAATGAGAATCGTATTCCGGAAATCAACTTTGCGACCCTTCGAGTCAGTTAAGTAACCATCATCGAGAACTTGCAACAATAAGTTGAACACGTCCGGATGGGCCTTTTCAACTTCGTCAAAGAGGACAACTGAGTACGGCTTCTGCCGAACCTTCTCCGTTAATTGGCCCCCTTCGTCGTAACCGACGTAGCCGGGTGCCGACCCAATCAAACGGCTGGTTGAGTAACGTTCCATGTATTCAGACATATCAATCCGAATCATGTTGTCTTCCGAGCCAAACATGGCAGCTGCTAGAGCCTTGGCTAACTCGGTCTTCCCAACCCCGGTTGGTCCGAGGAACATGAATGACCCAATTGGCCGGTTCGGATCCTTTAAGCCACTCCGCGCCCGGCGAATTGCCCGTGAAACGGCCGAAACTGCTTCGGGTTGACCAACGACCCGTTGGTGAAGGACCTTTTCCAAGTTAACTAAGCGTTCGCTTTCAGACTTCTGGAGTTGCGTCAACGGAACACCGGTCCATTCAGCAACGACCTGCGCAATGTCTTCACCCGTCACTTCTAGTGTATAGCGTGGCGTGTCGCCCGTTTCAGCCTTAGCCGCCTGACTAGCTTCCTGCTTGTCAATGCGCTGCTTCAACTGCATTTCTTGCTTGCGAATATCAGCTGCCTTTTCAAAGTCTTGGGCTTCGATGGCTGCTTCCTTTTCGTCTCGTAGTTTAACCAACTTATCATGGCTCTTCGACGCCTTGGTTGGTTGATCCATTTGGTCAATCCGGACCTTGGCCGCCGCTTCATCCATTAAGTCAATCGCCTTATCTGGCAAGAAACGGTCGCTAATGTAACGACTGGATAACTTAACCGCCTGGGTGACCGCCTCGTCACTAATGTTAACGTGATGGTGGTCTTCATACCGCGGCCGTAAACCACGTAAGATTTCAACCGCTTCATCTGGCGACGGTTCGTCAACCATAACGGTTGCAAAGCGCCGTTCTAAGGCGGCATCCGATTCAATGTACTTTTGATACTCATTTAAAGTCGTCGCCCCAATGGTTTGAAGCTCACCACGAGCTAACGCCGGTTTCAAGATGTTGGAAGCATCAATCGCCCCTTCAGCACCACCGGCACCAATTAAGGTGTGCAATTCATCAATGAACAAGATGACGTGACCGTCATTATAGATTTCATCAATGACCTTCTTCAACCGATCTTCAAATTCACCACGGTACTTTGTTCCAGCCACCAGTGAGCCCATATCGAGCATCATTAAGCGTTTATCCGCCATGTCACTTGGAACGTCACCCGCAACAATTTTTTGTGCTAAGCCTTCAGCAATCGCGGTTTTCCCAACCCCGGGTTCTCCAATCAGAACTGGGTTGTTCTTCGTCCGCCGGGATAAAATCTGAATGACCCGTTTAACTTCCTTGGCCCGACCAACGACGGGGTCCATTTCCTTTTCGCTCGCTAGCTGCGTTAAGTCCCGTGCCAGCGAATCTAAAGTTGGCGTCCCTTCGGTCTTCTTACCACCGCCACGAACGGCGCCACCACTCTTGCGCTTACCCATGGCGTCACTGACACCGAGCTTCCGCAAAACAACTTTACGGGTTTGACCCAGGTCAAGGTTTAAATTCATTAAAATTCGCGAGGAGAGGATACTTTCGTCCGAGAGCATCGCTAATAAGAGGTGCTCCGTCCCAATCTTGTTAGCACCTAACCGCTTCGCTTCGTCCCCAGCAACGGATAAAATTTCCTTAGCCTTCGGGGAATACGGCAGATAAGTATCCTTATCCACGTTATTCAAGGTGCCGTAGCCCGTAAACCGTTCAATTTCTTCGCGAATATCGTCTTCGCTGACCGCATATTGCTGTAGAACTTTATTAGCAATCCCATTTTTTTCAATGGCCAATGCTAACAGCAGGTGTTCCGTGCCGACTGCTTGGTGTTTAAAATACTTCGCCTGTTCCTGTGCTAGGACTAGCACACTTTTGGCACTTGGGGTAAATAGGTTATCCATTGCGAATCCTCGCTTTCTTTAGCTCTCATATCGTAAGTGATTTAAGATCCCAATAATGATGCGCGCCCGGAGACTGTTTTCCAGTGACCGATCAGCAACGTCAAGGGTACTTCGATCAATCGCAACTAAAATCAATTGCGCTTCCCTACGATTTAAAACATCGTCTTCGTACAAGCTTTGAACGACCGCATAAGCATCCCGTTGAGTAATCGAATCACCGATTACTTGAATGAGGGTGTCTAAAACATCGGCATCATCAACCAGATTAACCTTTTCAATTCGAATGTAGCCACCACCACCGCGTTTGCTTTCTACTAAGTAACCATTTTGAATGGTGAAACGCGTCTTGATGACGTAGTTAATCTGTGAAGGTACCACGTTGAATAGGTCGGCGATTTCCGAACGTCGAATTTCAACATGCTCTGCGTCCGCCAAAATACTTTTTAAATACTTTTCAATAATATCTGAGATATTTTGACTTTGCATGGGTTTCACCCTTTTCATCATCTTTGACTAATATTGACTATTATTATACGAGGATAATGGAAAAAAGCAAAGAATTTCACCCACCGGCCGCCGTAGCGCCCGCTCTGTAAGCTCATACTTCCCGGTGAATTGGCGCCCACCCAAAAGAATTCGCGGGTGGCCACCAATCGTCACTGGGTCTTATCTTAATGATACTACGTTTGGCGGCAGAACGTTAATAAATGCATGGTAGAGTGTGGAAGACCAACGGGTTGACGCTGAGCACTGCCTAGATAATGGTCTGACACGTTCTTTGCGTTGGGCCGTTATCGTAGCAGGCGCAGGCGTCAGTTGGTCTGGAACACGTTTCGGCTATCTGGCAGGAGCGTGCCAAGGGCCCGGGCCTGGCAACCGCAATCCTAATTATTTAGTAGAAAAGGGACAAAAAAATCCAGTCCGAAGACTGGATTTGATGGTTTAGTCGTAATCGGGAAAACAGGATTTGAACCTGCGACCCCTACGTCCCGAACGTAGTGCTCTACCAAGCTGAGCTACTTCCCGATAAAAAATTTAAACAAACAGCCCTAGTTGCAACAACTAAGACTGTTTAAAATATGATCGGGAAAACAGGATTCGAACCTGCGACCCCCTGGTCCCAAACCAGGTGCTCTACCAAGCTGAGCTATTTCCCGATACTAATGCACCCAGTAGGAGTCGAACCTACAACCTTCTGATTCGTAGTCAGACACTCTATCCAATTGCGCTATGGGTGCAAATTAATATGCCGAGGACCGGGATCGAACCGGTACGGTTATCACTAACCGCAGGATTTTAAGTCCTGTGCGTCTGCCAATTCCGCCACCCCGGCAAATTAAAAGCGGAAGACGGGATTCGAACCCGCGACCCCCACCATGGCAAGGTGATGTTCTACCACTGAACTACTTCCGCATATTAAATATTCAATTGTAAATGCCGACTAGAGGATTCGAACCTCCGACCTCCTCATTACTAGTGAGATGCTCTGCCAACTGAGCTAAGTCGGCATGTGCGGGTGAAGGGACTCGAACCCCCACGTCGTAAGACACTAGAACCTAAATCTAGCGCGTCTGCCAGTTCCGCCACACCCGCATGATTATTATTAACCATGCCTTGTTGTCGTTCTAACAGGTCTTACTCGGATGCCTTTTGACAACTATTTAACTTTATCATTTCGTTAAGATGTTGTCAACAAGTTTTTTTAATTGTTTTGGATAAATATACCGCGCTTTGAATAAAACGCATCTATTTTTCCGACAAGAAATATTATAGCACGTAGCCGCTAAATAGCAAACCTTATTTACAAAAAAAATCACTTTTTTTGTGATTTATCTGCCCGTTTCCAATTTCGACCCACCATAAACGCTATTCTAACACCACTCTGCGGCATCTGACCATTTATTATTCCGGGTGCGGTTTCTCGAATTTTTTCTAATTTGAGAGATGCTTTTCCAACGCTTTTGCGGTTTTTCCCCGCTTACCATCCCACCCTTTTCAATTCCTTTCACCAACTAATTATACAAAACGGACCAGCCCGACTGAATTATCAGTCCAACTGGTCCGTCTAAATAGCGCAATGATTAACGTTGCTTTTCAATCTTAGTCTTGCCGTGCATGTATGGAACTAAAACGTCTGGAATCGTAATCGTTCCGTCTTCGTTTTGATAGTTTTCCATAATTGCAGCGACCGTCCGTCCAACGGCCAAGCCACTCCCGTTTAAGGTGTGGACAAATTGTAACTTCCCGTTTTCGTCGCGGTATTGAATATGAGCCCGCCGTGCTTGGAAGTCCGTGCAATTTGAACAGCTTGAGATTTCCCGGTATTTGTTTTGTTCTGGGAACCAAACTTCCAAATCATGGGTCATCGCCGCCGTAAAGCTCATGTCACCCGTAGTTAACGTAATGACGTGGTATGGCAACCCCAACTTCTTCAATAGTGATTCAGCGTTATTCGTCAACTTTTCCAATTCATCCCATGAATCTTCCGGTTTAGTGAACTTGACCATTTCAACCTTATTGAATTGGTGCAACCGGATCAAGCCCTTGGTATCGCGACCGGCACTCCCGGCTTCTTCCCGGAACGCTGGACTCAACGCAGTAAAGTAAACCGGTAACTTTTCAGCCGGAATGACTTCATCGCGGTAATAGTTGACCAATGGGACTTCCGCCGTTGGGATTAATGATAAGTCCTGGGTCGTAATCCGGAACGCGTCTTCTTTGAACTTAGGAAACTGTCCGGTTCCGTACATTGATTCATCCGTCACCATGTATGGTGGTAAGACTTCCGTGTAACCTTCCGCTTCGTGTTGGTCCAAGAAGAAGTTGTATACGGCCCGTTCCAACTTTGCACCGTCGCCGATGTAATACAGGAACCGGCTCCCTGAAACCTTAGCCCCCCGTTCAAAGTCTAAGATACCGAGGTCTTCGCCAAGTTCCCAGTGGGCCTTTGGTTCAAAATCAAATTGACGGGGCTTACCGATCCGGCGAAGCTCAACCGCGTCTTCTTCCTTTAAACTAACTGGTACGTCTGGGTGCGGAATATTTGGTAAATGCGCCGCCTTGTCATGCACGTCGGCTTCAACGTTACGCCGCTTTTCATCCAAGGCCTTAATTTCACCACTAACTTTTTGCATCTCAGCAATTTCGCCACTAGCGTCTTCCTTATTGCGCTTCTTGGTTGAAATTTCGCCCGAAACCTTATTCCGCAGGGACTTTAATTGTTCGCTTTCCGCAATGAGGTCCCGCCGCTTTTGATCAGCAGCTAGCAGTTCATCGATGGCTTGCGCCTCAACGCCCCGATGGCCTAGTTGTTCTTTAACGTAGTCTGGCTTTTGACGAATCATTTTAAGATCTAACATTTCAGCACGTCCTTTGTTTTTAGTCAAAATAAAAACAGTCTCTCCTCCCAATTGGGACGAAGAGACTGCCATTCGCGGTACCACCCAAGTTCAGGATCAAATGACCCCACCCTTAAAACGGATAACGGCTCAGCCGTGCAGTATTACCTGCCCACATTGTCGCGTCGGAGTTTCGACGACTGGTTCACACCACCCACCAGTTCTCTGAACGTCTACTTGAAACGCGCCGTGTTTAATATTCACTGTCTACTATAAGGCAACTACCGTAAACTCGCAACCTTTTCGTCAATCAAGCGAATAACTTCCTTGCGAGCCGCTGGATCAGCCACAAAGTCGAGTTGATCACCATCAATCTGCATCTTAGGACTATGATCGTAGTTCGCATACCATTGATTGTAGCGTTCGTTTAGCGTTTGGTAGTATTGATAAAGATCCGGATCCTGATCAATTTGTTCGTATGAGCGGCCCCGTTTCTTGATTCGTTCCAACATCGTGTCAAAGGAAATGTTGATGTGGATCAATAGGTCAGGACTCTTCTGATGGGGCGCTTCTGGTAATTCCTGCATCATGTTATCTAATAAGGAATCGTAAATATCAACTTCGGTACTCGTTGCCCGACCGAGGTCACTGTTCAAATGGAATAGTAATGAATCTTCAAAAATTGACCGGTCCAATACGTCCAAGTCGTTAGCAAATGCAGATTTAATACTGTCTAACCGCTTATTTAAGAAGTAGATTTGTAATAAAAATGCGTATTTTTTAGGGTCCTTATAAAATAATGGCAAAATGGGATTATCATCCACTGATTCGTAAAACGCTTGGGAGCCAAAGTGCTTGGCAACTAACTGCGTTAAACTCGTCTTGCCGGCACCGATCGTTCCTGACATTACAAGCATGGGGCGTCTCTCCTTTATTACGTACATCGTTAAAAGCAACACTACATATTGTACGCACCCGCCGCCTAAAATGCAATATCTGGGGTAACTTATTTCGCTGCTATTAGCATCTTTTCATTAATTTCTTAATATTCACACTCAGGATTCGCGGGCCTTTAACAAGCTAACGTACTGTTCCAAGGTTAAGTGGTGCTTAGTCATAAATTCGGCACTCGCCCGACCAACGTAACGGAAGTGCCACGATTCGTAATCAATTCCGGTTGACCGCACCCCGTTTTTCGGGAAGCGCAGGACAAAGCCATATTGAGCGGCGTGGTTGATTAGCCACCGCTGACCCTTAGATTGATCAGACGCGGACAACAATTGGTTACCATGACTTGTAAACCACTTGGTATTAATAATATCCGCAGCTAAACCGGTTTGGTGTTCACTGCCGCCCGGGACGGCCACGTACTCCCGCGTTAACTTCAACGCTTGTTTAGCCGACTTACCTTGTTCTTTATAGGTTGCAATCGACTGGTTCCAAACCCGCTTCTGATCCGCGACCGACCGGTAACCCGAAACCGCGCTCGTCTGATAGCCGGCCTTTTCGGCCCCGTTAATGAATGCGGTTAATGGTTTTTGAATCGACTGGCGGACGGTAATTCCGTCAACCTGAACCTTCTTAAAGGACAATTCTCCGTGCCGGTGCCACTTATTAACGACGATCAAGTCGGCATCGGTCGACTTAACCCCCTTAGGTAACTGGCGAATTAGCCGCTGGCGGTTGGTCGTCTTTTTAGCAACGCTACTTTGCCGTGCAGTGGCCGTTTTCGCCGTCGCTTGTTGACCGCTACACCCCGCAACCAATAAGCTCAGACTAACTAGTACTCCTAGATAAAGACTACGTTTACGTAATACCATTCACACTCACTGCCCTTTCACCCTTTAAAGTACCACCGTAACACTTCGAATACTTCCCGCGCCACATGCTTTTGAAAATATCTTAACTTTTACAAGAGCGCGGACCAAAAGTTGGTTAGCTGGCGCACGTTTCGGCTATTAATTATGCGACGACCCAAATAAGGCCGCGACAACGGTCACGGCCTTATTTTAAAACTCTGTATCAATTGGTGCTGAGATGCCGCCAATGTGGTCCTGTGGTGCTGTGCTAGATGGCCGAAACGTGCTCCAGACCAACTGACGCCTGCGCCTGCTACGATAACGGCCCAACGCAAAGTGCGCGTCAGGCCGTTATCTAGGCAGTGCTCAGCGTCAACCCGTTGGTCTTCCGCACTCTAATCATCATGCCTACTCTGGCTCAAATCAACCTGATCCAGCGGAATCATCTTTGTCCGATAACGAATTTTATAATAAACGTACAGTACAATAAACAGCGGAATACTCATGTAAGTAACCCCAATCGCCTGCCAATCCAGCGTAGCAAACGAATGAATATCCTGACCCACAATCACGATTAAACATAGTAGAAACGCAAACAACGGGCCAAACGGGAACCACTTCGCATGGTAGCGCAACTCACTAAGTTGGTGACCCTGCTTGACGAACGCCCGCCGGAAACGCAAGTGCGAAATGGCAATCCCTAACCAAGCAATAAACCCGGTCAACCCACTCGCAGAAACCAAGAAAATGTAGATCCGTTCACCAAACATGCTCGAGAGGAACGTCAGTAACCCAATCACCGTCGTTCCTAACAACGCCATAATCGGAATTCCGCGGCGGTTAACGCGGCCAAAGGTCTTTGGTGCGTAACCTTGCAAGGAAAGTGAGTATAGCATCCGCGTCGAGGCGTACATCCCCGAGTTAGCCGCGGACAACACGGACGTCAAGATGACCGCGTTCATCACGCTAGCGGCGGCGGCTAAGCCGGCGCGTTTAAAGACCAACGTGAACGGACTAATTGCAATATCAGTTGCGGACGACCCCAAAAGGTCCTTTGACGTATAGGGGATAATCGCCGCAATCACGAAAATGGCAAGCACGTAAAAGAGAATGATGCGCCAGAAAACCTGTTTAATGGCCGCCGGAATACTTTTTTCCGGTGTCGCTGATTCCCCAGCCGTAATCCCAATTAATTCGGTCCCTTGAAACGAGAAGCCGGCCACAACGAATACGCTGAGGATCGTCGGGATCCCCCCAACGAACGGTGCCTTCTTGTAGCTGAAGTTTTCAAGGCCGGTCGCGTGACCACCCATAATGCCAAAAATGGTTAAAACCCCGACCACGAGGAAGATTAATACGGTCACCACTTTAATCAGCGATAACCAGTATTCCGTCTCACCAAACGAACGAACTGATAGCGCGTTGATCATGAAGATCAGAACGAGCGCAATCAAACTAAAGACCCAGCCGGGAATGTCTGGCAACCAGAATTGCATGACGATCGCCGCGGTACTAATATCGACCGCTAAGGTAATCGCCCAGTTAAACCAATAATTCCAGCCCATCGCAAACCCGAGGGCCGGGTCAACAAACTTAGTTGCGTAGGTCGAAAACGAACCCGAAACGGGTAAGTACGTTGCCATTTCACCCAGACTGGTCATTAAAAAGTAGACCATGATTCCAATGCCAACGTAGGCGAGTAACGCGCCCCCCGGTCCGGCCGTTGAAATTGCGGAACCCGACGCTACGAATAAGCCGGTCCCAATACTACCACCCAGTGCAATCATGGATAAGTGCCGGGTCTTCAGCGACCGGTGCACTTCTTGATGTTGTTCTTCTGCCACTTGCAGAACCTCCAAAAAATCGATTTATATCTAAAAGTGTTCACACCGATTCAGGTAAGCCCAACCAAAATAAAAAGCCCCTTTGCAAACTGCGCAAAAAGACTTTCATCAGATGGTATACTTTAGCTGATTTCATCGTCGATAGCGCCCCGCGGTAATTCTTACCGCGACAGTCCTTGATTTATTCAACCAAGGCCCAACCGGCGCGCGGGTCAGTCACCCGCCGATTTCGGCGATCGCCCCGTTCCCCAGACCGCGTTAGCACTAACCTGCTTTGGCCTGGATACTGATGTTGATCGCATCCTCTTCTTTCGATATACTCAACCATTATACAAAATCATATCTCGTTTGACAACGATCAATTTTAATAGAATTGATCCGGTAACATGGTCTTACCTAAGGCCTTGTTATCCGCATAATCAATCGGCACGTCAATTACAACCGGCCCCTGGGTCTTAAAGGCTTGGTCTAAGACCGCGTCTAATTGCGTTGGGTCTTCAACCCGCAGCCCAGTTGCACCATAACTCTCGGCGTACTTCACAAAATCAACCGGACCAAACTTAACGGCCGCGTTTTCACCGTACTTCATTTCTTCTTGGAACTTAACCATGTCATAAGCACCGTCATTCCAAATCAAGTGCACGATGTTTAAATTCAAGCGAACCGCGGTCTCCAATTCCTGACTGGAGAACAGGAAGCCACCATCACCCGAAACGGAAACAATCTGGGTGTTAGGCCGCACTAAGGCCGCCGCAATCGCCCATGGTAAGGCAACCCCCAACGTTTGCATCCCGTTACTGAAGAGCAAGTGGCGCGGTTCGTAACTCCGGAAATGCCGGGCCATCCAAATGTAGTGACTCCCAACGTCCACCGTGACCGTCATGTCATCCGTAACCCGCTTTTGGAGGGCGGCGATAACGGATAACGGGTGGTTTAAGGTCGACTTTGGATCGATATTTGGCACAAAGTCCCGCGTTTGAAGGCGTTCTTGTAAGCCGTTCAAGTAATCCTTGGAGGCTTCACTCAATTCGTACCCCTTCATGTAAGGTAACAAGAAGTCTAACGTTTGGGCGATGTCACCAACTAATTCAGTTTCTGGTTGGAAGTTATGGTCGAGTTCGGCGCGCATGTCGTCAACAACGACGATCCGGGCCTTTCCTTCGGCGTTCCAGTTCCGTGGTTCGTATTCAATTGGATCATAGCCAACCGCGATGACTAAGTCGGACTTCTTCAATAACATGTCCCCTGGTTGGTTGCGGAATAAGCCCACCCGGCCAAAGAAGTGGTGGGCTTCCAAGTCGCGAGAAATCACTCCGGCCGCTTGGAAAGTTTCAACCACTGGTAAGTTCGCGGCGGTCACTAAGTTCCGAATCGCCTTCGTCACTTCTGGTGAGGAAGCCCGCATCCCAACGAGCAGGACTGGTAACTTCGCGGCCTTGATCTTTTGTGCTAATAAAGTGGCTTCCACCGGACTAGCCGGTCCCAATTTAGGGGCTTGGATTGGTGGAATCACGGGCGTCCGCACAACCGAGTCGGTAACGTCCTGGGGGATGCTGACAAAGCTAGCCCCCTGCTTAGCAGCGGTAGCTTCCTGGTACGCGTTGGCGAGCACTTCCGAAACGTTTTCCGGTTCCTGAACTTCGGCACTATACTTCGTAATTGGCTTGAACAGCGCCGCATTATTCATACTTTGATGGGTTAGTCGGAGCAAGTCGGCCCGTTGCACTTGACCAGAAATTGCTAAGACCGGGTCCCCTTCAGCGGTGGCCGTAACCAAGCCAGTGGCTAAGTTGCTGGCCCCGGGACCGGAAGTCGTCAGCACAACGCCGGGCTTACCGGTAATCCGACCAATTCCAGCCGCAATGAACGCCGCGTTTTGTTCGTGGCGGGTGACAATTAATTTCGGTGACTTCGGGTTAACGGGATGTTCCAAGCGTTCGAACACCCGGTCAATTTTGGCCCCCGGAATCCCAAAGACGTATTTTACATCGTGGTTCACGAGACTATCGACGATCGCGTCGGCCCCGTAATATTTATTATCTGCCATTTTTTAAGCTCCCTACCTTTGTGAAAAATCAATGTTAGAATACCACACTTAAGCCCGTAATCATAGGCATTTTAAGCCTTGTGAAAAAAGTTTGTAAACGCACCCGCTGACGGACGGCCGTCAAACTAAGCTTTTACAGCGAAAACGCATACAATTTAATTTGTGCTTGTACCATCGCTCACTTAGCCCGCCGCATCCGGGCTAACAACGCGTTTAATTGCGCCATTTTATCACTCGACTGGTCCGTCCAATCAAGCACCGGAATCGTTTCAACCATCAACAACTGTTTAATGAGCGAAGCCAACGTTTGTTGGGCCAAAAAGTCGAGCCAACGCTGGTCCGCCTGCGCAAACAGGTCGCTGACGATTTTGGTCCCGGCGTTTGCGACTGGCTCAATGTCTTGAAACACCCGGTCGAAGTCCCCCGTATTTGGAAAGGTGTGCAGGGTTCCTTCCAGGGCCGCTACCAAGTCCGTAATCGAAATTGTTTCGGGGGCTCGCGCTAAGTGCACGCCCCCGTTATTACCACTCGTGGAGGTGACGAGCCCCGCTACGGCTAATTTACGAATAATTTTACGCAAATAACTAGCCGAGCCACCAATTCGCTGGTGGATGACCGCGGCCGTAATCGGCACCGCGGGCTCCTGGGTCGCCAGAAGCACTAAAATACAAGCCGAACGCTCAAATGATTTAGCGAGTTGCATGTTGTTCATCCCCCGGCGCGGGTGCAACGCCCACGCAATCATAAAATAATTCCATTTGACCAGCCCCAAACGGCGCGTGTTGCGGGTGTCGGAACTGATCATACTTGTGAAAATTAGCCCGCTCTAAAATTAATTTGGAAGCCACGTTATCCGCCAAACAACTCGCGGTAATGCGGTTCAAATGTAAGCTTTCAAAGGCGTACCGTTGAATCCGGGTAACGGCCGCCGTCATAATCCCCTGGTGCCAATCCGCCGCGTTCAACATGTAGCCTAAATCTAATTCATGCGGGGCGGGTTCGCCATAACGGTTCATCCGCTCATAGAGACCGACGCTCCCCACGACTCGCCGTTGGTCCGCAACCACGATTGCATAAACTTGGGGTAGCTTCAGTTGCTGTTTGAGTAAAAATTCAGCCTCTGAAAAACTGTGCGCCGGGGTAAACCCAGCCGGTGCTGCCACCGCGTAGTCCCGAACGAGTGCGTAGTAATCCGCAGCATCGCTAGCAACAAACGGCCGTAACACTAACCGGACACCCTGAGCCGTGACCGTTACCATTTCCATTATTGTCCCACCTACTTGCGTTATAATAGCTATGTTAACCATATCAATTGAGGTGTTTGCATGCAAGTTATTCAACAAAAATTACCCGGAACCGCAGCCCGGCTAACTGGGTTTCTTCACTCCCCCGACCAAAACGCTCATCAGACTGCGCTTCCCGCCGTCATCATCGTCCCCGGTGGCTCGTACACCATGATTCCAACCGGCCAAGCTGAAAGTCTCGCGATGGCCTTTGCGGGGCGCGGTTACCACGCCTTTTTCCTTGAATACACCCTTCGAACCGCAATCGAGCCCCTTGAACTGGCGCCCGTCTACGACCTCGCCCGGGCAGTCCGTTATTTGAAACACCATGCTCACGCCTGGCACCTAGACCCGCACCAAGTGACCGCCGCAGGGTTTAGCGCCGGCGGCCACGTCGTCGCCCTCTATAACGACTACTGGCACGACCAGCTTCCCGCTGACTTGGACGTTGCTGCATCTGAATTACAGCTCGCCCAAGTAATTCTTAGCTATCCCGTCATTAGTCCGCTACTCGGTTTTCCGAAGGATTCCGCTACCATTCACAAATGGAGTGCGACTCCCGCAAAACTGGCCGCCGAACAACACGTCAACGCCTTCAACCGGCCGACCTTTCTGTGGGCAACGGCGGACGATCCAATCGTGCCCGCAGCGAACACCTTAGCTTACGCGACCGCGCTCGCCCAAGCGGCCATTCCGTACGAGTTGCACATTTTCAAGCACGGCCCACACGGCATCGCCCTCGCTAACACTCAAACGGCTTGGAAGCCGGATGCAAATCAGCCCCACGTTGCCCACTGGTTGGACCTCGCTTGTGAGTGGCTGGCGGCGCAAAACACAGCTCATTAAAAAATGACCGGCTCTAGCGCGGACTAATTCGCGGTAGAGCCGGTCATTTTTAGTTATAGTGAATGGTGGGTTGCCGAAACGTGTTCAGGTCAAACTGGTCTTGCGGTTAGCTACACAAGGAGCCATATGCACAAACCGCATACAGCTCCTTGTTAGGCTAATCCTCAGACCAACCCGTTTGAACTTCACACTCTATTGAAACGTGTTCGGGCCAGCTGACGCCTGCGCTTGCTACGCTAAGCCGCCATCGCCAAACCCGCGATAGCTCCTCGACTGCCTTATGGCCGAAACGTGTTCGGGCCGACTTGGTCTTGCGGTTAGCTACACAAGG
Source organism: Lactiplantibacillus modestisalitolerans (assembly GCF_005405425.1). Taxonomy (GTDB): domain Bacteria; phylum Bacillota; class Bacilli; order Lactobacillales; family Lactobacillaceae; genus Lactiplantibacillus; species Lactiplantibacillus modestisalitolerans. The sequence goes on from NZ_BJEA01000001.1 coordinate 226,840, forward strand.
AGCCATATGCACAAACCGCATACAGCTCCTTGTTAGGCTAATCCTCAGACCAACCCGTCGGCCCTCACACTCTTACAAATACGACCTATAAAACACCCGGTACCGCAAACATTTTTCTGCCCACCGGACGTACGCCCACTCCATCACCTGAGCCCACGCCCACGCCAACAGCAACGCCCCCAACGTATCCGTCGGGTAATGCGCCCCCAAGTAGATTCTTGAGAAAATCACCAATACCAGCCACACAATACTACCCCAGCGTAATACCTGCGACCACCGATAGCTGGGCCAATCCGGCACCACGAACAAAATGATCACCATCACCAGGACTGCCGTCCCCAACACGTGACCACTCGGGTAACTATACCCCGTATCCTGCGCCAAATGCCCAATTGGACGTACCCGCGCCACTAAGTGCTTGAAAAACACACCCAGTAGCATCGTGCTCGCCATATACATGACCGCCCAACCAGCCTGAATCTTATACTTAAAACCATATAACAAGAACGCCATAATCAGTAACCACAAGACGTCCTTGCCGGGCGACGCTACCCACGCCACCACTGTATAAAACACCTTAAAAAAAGAACGGTCACTAATTTGAACGAGCGACGTCACCGCCGCGTCCAACAAATCAATCCCGACAGCTTCGACACTAATAAAGTAGGTTAAATAAGCAAACAAAATGACACTAACCACAAACTTGATCGGCCGACTACGCGACTTATCGATCATCAAAGCGAGAACCCCCATACAATCTTTTTATTACGGAAATTATACCATAATTCATAATTTTCCTAACGACACATTAATTTTTAGTGTTAACTTTTAAAAAAAAGCAAAGAATTCACGATTTAATCACATTTTGGCAACAACCCGGGTATGCTTAAGAAAATTAATTAATTTACCGTTTGCGCCAACCACGTCCGTAGATGGTTCCCGTCGACTGTAAAAAATGCTAAACTATGGGTAACACTGTGGGTAGCTTTAATTACCATTGGAGGAAAAGTTCATGGAAGAAATGCCAAGTCGTTCAGAATTGCACCGCGACAAGCCGAAGGGCAATGCACCGCAAGGAAAGGGACCTAAGAAAAAGCATCCGGTTCGCAACGTGTTGCTAATCATTCTTGCAGTCCTAGTTGTCGGGGTCGGGGCCTTTGCCGCCCGAACCTATTTCAACGCTAAAAACGCTGCCGATACCGTCTTCAAGAGTAGTGGTATTAAGAAGTCCCGGAATACGAGTGCCGTTTTAAACGGTAAGAAGCCGGTCTCAATCCTCTTACTCGGAACCGATACCGGGGCGCTCGGGCGTGATTATAAAGGGCGGACGGATACGTTGATCATTGCGACGATCAACCCGAAGACCAACACCACCACCCTAATGAGTTTACCGCGGGATTCCGAAGTGGCCGTTTCAGGCTTTGAACAGGACTTTCCAAGTAAACTAAACGCTGCCTACGCTTATGGTAGTGCCGGAACTACCATTAAAACCATTCAAAAATGGCTAAACGTTCCAATTGACTACTACGCCCTAATTAACATGGGTGGCATGAAGAAGGTCATCAACGAAATTGGCGGTGTCGACATCACCCCAATCCGGACCTTCACTTACGAAGGCTACACTTATACCAAGGGCGTCAAGACCCATATGAATGGTGATAAGGCCTTACAATACTCACGGATGCGTTACGATGATCCTAACGGGGATTACGGTCGGCAACAACGGCAACGGCAAGTAATTACTGCCATCATCAGCGAAAGCTCGAGCGCAACGAACTTGTTGAAGCAGGACTTCATGGATTCTTTGGCTAAGCAGACCCGGACCGACTTAACGTTTGGTAACCTAACCAGCCTCGTTTCCAACTACCGTTCCGCAACTAAGAACATTGTCTCCGATCACGCTCAAGGTGACGGCCAAATGATCAACGGCCAGTCCTTCGAAGTGGTCCCACAATCAGAAAAGCAGCGGGTCACCAACGTTCTTCGCAAGTCCTTGGGGTTAAAAGCCGCAACGACCGGTGAAAAATACGCGAACCGCAACTAACTTGAATAACACTGATTACTAAAAGCTCGGCGCGAAAAATTAAAATTCGCGCCGAGCTTTTTAGGTTCTATGATGTTGATTTGCTGAGAAGATTACCAATTGAGTTTTCAATCCTGATGATTTTGACGGGCCAATAACACTTGTTGCCAGCAAAAGGCAATCAACCGATTTAATAGTTCAGCTAGCAGGAACCCGAGCGCAATCGCCCCGGTGATCATAATAACCTGCAACGTAAACTCAACCGCGAGTCGGTACTGCCCCAGCGCAAAGTTCCGGACCATTTGGTAGGCCTGGCTACCGGGAACGAACGAGACCAAACTCGGAATGTTGAAAATGATGGCCGGCATTTTTTTATACCGGGCCGCTAAACTGCTCAACACGCCGATCCCCACCGAACCAACCAAACTGCCGAGCACCACCCCGCCGTCCGCGGCCTGAATCAGCAAGTAGGCCCCCCAAGTCAAGGTTCCAATCCAACCGGCTAAGTTCAGCGCCTGGTGCGGGATGTTTAAAATCAACCCGAAGCCGAGCACGGCCGCGTATGCCAAAATCAATTGTCCTAAAACACCCATGCCAGCCTCCTAAAATAACGTAATAACAACCGCAATCCCAAACCCAAGCGCCGCCGCACTCAGCATCGCTTCCACGCCCCGGGCTGGGCCACTAATGAAATTGCCAGCCAGCGTGTCGCGCACCGCGTTGGTCAACGGGACACCGGGAACCAGTGGCATTAAGCCCCCGATAATAATATCGTTAATGTTGGTCCCCCAGCCGACTTGGTAAGCCCACTCGGCAGCCAAACCAATTAACAGTGCGGCCACTAATTCGCTTAAAAACTTAATCTTTAAATACCGATTTAACAGGTAAAAAACAAGGTAGCCCAACGTGCCAATGACCACCGTCGGCCACGTATTAACCGTCTCATCCCGAAACATGATCATTAACGGGCCGCTGACCAGGGCCGCACCAACTAATTGTAACCATAACGGAAACGAGTGTGCCGCTTGATCGATTAAATTCAACCGCCGGTAGAGGGTCGGCAAATCAATCTGTCGGGCTGCAAATTGGCGCGACAACGCGTTGACCTGCGACACCTTTTCCAGGTCAATCGTCCGCTTATTAATTGCCGCAATCTGGGTTGCGTTTCGGCCCTGAATCGACATCATGACTCCGGTAATCGTCACGTAGGTATTGGCATCCGGGACCCCGGCATTCGTCGCGATCCGCATCATCGTGTCATCGACCCGCGAAATTTCCGAGCCGTTTTCTACCATGATCCGCCCGGCCTTTAAACAAGTCGCAATAATCAGTTCATCGGTTGTCACTTCGTCACCCCCATAAGTTACTAATAGCGTAGGCCAAAGCCCCGGTTGGCGCAAGGATTATTTTGAAGCTAATTCGGGAGTGGCGAAGCGCTTAATTTGGCGCCGTACCAATTGGTATTGGAATTACCGCCAGCGTAGTTTCCAATCAAAAAGGATTAGATCAATCGACCTAATCCTTTTTCAGGAGGCGCCGCCACGCAGCCCGCGCGTCCCCCTTGACTTGATGCCAAGCGGCGTGCCGTTCACTAGTAGCGTTTTGACTATTCCAATTGGACCGCTGAACCATCATGTTGATGGTGCCAATCAGCCGAAACCAGAAACAAACTAAGTTATAACCCGGCAAGGTAAAAATCGTCCACCACTGGTGATCATAAAAGTGGCGCTCATCATCAAAGGCGCGCAACAACGTCCGCACACAAATAAAGTTTAACAATTCTACTAAAATGTAGAGAAAATAAATCAAAACATACGACGCAATCAAGACAACTGCCGAATAACGGAAAAATAGCAACACGAAGCTAGCGAAGAACCAAATCATCTTCGGAAACATGAAGGTGTGGTCAATCATTAACCGTCGAACTAAGAAATTATTAAAAAAGTAATTCAAGCCCATCCGGCCCGCCGTATAGCGGTGAATCGATTCTAGCTCACCACGTTGCCAGCGTTGCCGCTGGGTATAGAGCTCCGCCCAGCCGCTAATCGGTTCAATGTAGAAAATCGCGTCGTGGCACAGGGTGATTCGATCCCCTAATCGTTGCCGAATTTGAAAGGTCATGTCCGTGTCCTCACCAACCGTGTCCGTATTATACATAAACGTCCGGTACAACACGTCGCGGCGAAACGCCGAAAAAGCTCCCGACATTGTAAATAGTTGATTTTTCCGCGATTCAATCGTCCGCCCCGACAAGAACGCTTGCGCGTACTCAAAATATTCATTTTTTTGCAAACGCCGTAACCGGTGGCGCTTCGTTTGGCGAATCATCCGGTGATCCGACAAAATGGTGCCGGTCATCGCTGACACGCGGCTATCATTTTCGAAGCGTAGCACCATGTTCATCAACGCGTGCGGTTCCAATTGCCCATCGCTATCAATATTAATGATGTACGTCCCGATTGCGTTATACATCGCCACGTTCAAGGCTTGGGCCTTCCCCTTAGCCGTGTGAATAATCGACAGGTGCAACGTTTCAAATTGGTTTTGCGCCTGCGCGAACACTTGAAAACTATTATCGGTACTTTGATTGTCCGCCACGATAACCTGAATTAAATCATCCGGATAAGTCGACTGCGCAATCGAGTCCAGGCAGGCAAACAGCGTATCTTCCGAATTATAAACGGGCACCAAAATTGAAATAACTGGTAATTTTGCTGGCGGGGTCAGCTTCACCGGGTGCGTTCCCTCATAATAAACCCGAAACGCCGCTAACATGGCCGGAATAATTTCAACAACTACCGGGATAATCGTCCAGGTGATCCAAAAGCCCATTTTAAAAAACGTTAATTGTAACCAATAATCAATCATGGGCGCCACCACCAATCAGTCGGTGGACGTGGGTGTACAATCCACGCGCCATCTGCGTGTACGTAAAGACGTTATAGTACAGAATAATAACCAGCACGTAGAAGACCAAGCGCCCAATGATCGTGTGAGCCATAAAGAACGCTTCCGGACCGAAAAAGTGAATAATTGTAATTACGATGGTCAGCCGGAGAACGTTATCCAGGTAAATCCATAAAATACCAAAGAGCGCGTAAAACGTCCGTTCCGGCGCACTATAAGCCGGGAAAAAGACGACCAGCGCAACAAAGGCAGTTGTTTCGATAATCCCCGAGCACTCGTAATCAATCGTTAGCAGGGTCGTTGCGTTCGCACTCAGAATATGGACGATGCCGTACTGCGACATCACGTCGCACATCCCGGTCAACTGGCCCAAACCGTTAATCGCCGCAATGACCGCGTGGGTGAAAAACCACACCCAGTATGGGTCTCCCAGCGCAATTAAGATGAAAAAGAGCCCAACGCTCCCGACAATAAAGAAATATGCCGGCAGGTGAGCTCGCCGTAAAACGGATAAAACGTAAATCCAAATAATTGTGCCGAGTAATAATAACGGGTTCATAAGCGGTCCTCGAGTGAACGCCGGCGCCGATATTGCCAAAAGCCGAGTAACGCAAGCCCAAAACCACTGCCTGCTAGGAGGATTGGCCCGGTACTGCCGCCACTGACCGTCATCGATTCGGCACCCAAGGTACTATTCTTTAAAGTAATCGTCTGCCCATCATCCGCGGACGCACCCAACGCTTTTAATGGTAGCTTAACTTCAAAGATATCCGTAAAACCACCGGTTGCTGTACGCTTCCGCGTTACGTAACCGCTCGCTCCCGCGGGCTTTGCTTGCCAGTCATTAGTTTTTTCATTGTAAACCCCCATTGTAATCGCTTGAGTTTGATCAACCTTACTCAAAGCTTGGTAGGTTTGCCCATCAGCATTTTCAATCGTTAAATCATAGACTACGTTTCCAATCGTTAACTTATAGTCAGATGGTTGTAAAGTACGATAACCGCTTCCCCGATTTGGTGACATGTTAATGTAGATGTAGAGGTTACCATCATATTGTAGCAAGGCCCCTTCTTTGACATTAAAGTCATCTCCAGGTTCTCTGATTTTAGTTTTAGAAACGCCGGCCCAATCATCAAAGCCCCCGTCAATCTTAATGTTCGGGTGCCCGTCGTATTGCTGACCGGGTTCCGTGGTCGAACTGGAACTGGAGCTGGCGCTGGATTGACTTGCCGGATTGGTCGCTACTTGATTCTTAGTTGAATAACTACCAACACCGTAGCCACCGCCACTCAATGTAAAATTCTGTTGCTCATCAGTTAGCTGCAAGTCTGATAACGGAACTTTCCCCTCAAAAACATTCTGATAGCCATCTTGACTATTGTTCTTTACTGCAGTGACATAAGCTGAAGCATTCCCATTATTATTGTAACTTCCAGTTTTATTTGAGTAGACGTTCACCATAATTTGGACTTTTTGGCCAACTTTTTTAGGCGCTTGATAACTCTGGTTATTCAATGGCTGAGGGGTTAACTCATAAGTATTACCTCCCACTTTAAGAAAGTACTTTTGGCGCAGATAAAACTGGTTACGAACTTCCCAATTATTTTTCGCAGTTGGTGCAGTCCCCGTCGGATTCATCGCCACGTAAAAGTACAACTGACCATTATTCACCACCATGGCCACCTCAGCCTGACTACTCGTCTTTGTTTTAGCCACGTTCTGCCAGTCATCCACGTTACCGTCAATATTAATATTAGTCGCGGCCCGCGCCGGCATCCAAAAAGTCGCTAGGCCTAATATTAGCGCGAGTGTCCACAGTAACCATTGTCGGTTGGTACGAAATTTCATCAAAAATCGCCCTCCTTAAATACTGACACTGACCGAACTAATCCCGGTCAGTCACATCGATACAGTACGCCCGAATCGGCGAATCACTGACTTCGATGCGCATTAACTGGGCGCCGTTCTCACGTAGCGTCCGGTCAATCTTATCAAATAAATATTCCGTCACGTTTTCCACGGTCGGGTTAACGGTCGCAAACTCCGGTAGATCGTTCAAAAACTTACCAGACAATTCATCCAAAGCCTCGTGCAGGTGCTTTTCAATGTCGAAAAACGCGACCATTTTATCAACCGTATGTAATTCACAAACAATTTCCCAAGTGTGGGTATGTTTTTGGCCCACCCCACTAGCCCAGCGAACGGCGTGGCTAGCGTTAATGTACGATTTAATTTTGTAGCTGTGATGTTTAGTCATTCTAAAAGCCCCCAAATCAATCCCTCTCAATGGTTATTTTAGTTGAATTGTTAACGGTTTACAATAGTCCTGCTTACCAAGTGGTATACTTTTGGTAAGTAAGAAAACAAGGAGGCGCAATCGTGAAAAAGCTCGCAAACTTTAGTCACCTGATCATTCAAATGAGCTGGGGACTCCTCTTCGGATTAACGCTCTACTTCGCGTGGACCTCCACCAATTTCATCATCGGTGACAATGCCACCTTTGGGACCAGTACGACCGCCGTTACGACCACTTTCGTTCTAACCCTCCTGGCCGTCATCATTGGTCTACTTAGTTATCAACCGTTACGCCACTGGGCTTACACGGTGTTTGTCCGCCATCAATACTGGACGGCCGGTTTGTTAATTAGTTTAACGATTATTTGGCAAATCATCTTCGTGACTGCGGTTCACCCGGTCAGTGGTTTCGATGCCGGGATGCTCCATTACGCGGCAGTCAACCCCCAGCACGTTCAAGAGTTCGCGGTGCGGGGCTACTTTAGTGTGAATCAAAACAACTTACCGATCATGCTCCTAATGCGGCAAATCGTCGTGGTCACTGGACAAACGTCGTGGCAGTTTTTTGACTACCTAACGCTGGTTCTCGTCGATCTCTCAGCACTATTCAACCTCCTAACGATTGCGGTTTTAAACCGGCGAACCCTCGGCATCGGTCTTTACCTACACGCGGCCTGGCTCGCCGTCTTTCCCAGTATTCTAATGCCCTACACCGACGCCTGGGTCTTGCCGGTCGTTTCATTAACCCTACTGATCGTCGCAATCGTCACCCACAACCAGTTTCCGCTACTCGTGCGGGGCGGTTGCACCATCCTCCTGGGGCCCACGTTAGTCGCCACCTACTTCTTAAAGCCTTCAGCCATTATTCCGGTCATTGCGATGCTGGTCGTCGCGGGCTTGTGGTGGCTGAGCCACAACTGTCGTTGGCACGGCCCAACGCTGGCACTAAGCGTCATGGTACTAGTACTGACCGTGGACGGCGCGTGGTTAAGTTACCGCGTCACCAACCAAGCCGTTCAGCACCAAACCTACATTCAAATCGACCGCGCCCGGGCGATCCCGGCCATCCACTTTATGGCGATGGGGGTTTACGGTGAAGGCGGTTATAGCGAAAAACAAGCGGTCGCGATGGCGGCATTACCGACCAAGAAGCAAAAAACCGCCTACTCCCGTAAAAAACTGGTCAAGCGGTTAAAGCAATTAGGCCCGTGGGGCTATGCCAAGTTTCTCTTTAAAAAGCAACGCAACAATACCGCCGATGGCACCTTTGGCTGGCTGAAAGAGGGGCACTTCTTCCGCGATAATCAAAAACCTAGTCAACGGGGGTTCGCCAACCAAATTAAAAATTACATCTACTTGTACGGTGAGCACATCGCCGACTTTCGCTTTATCGCTCAAGCCTGGTGGATTGGGCTACTAACCCTGATTGCCCTTGGTTGGGGTTCTAAGCGGCCCTTCGACGAAATCTTACGCTTAAGTTTAGTGGGGACCTTCCTGTTTCTCCTGCTGTTTGAAGGTGGCCGTAGTCGCTACCTCATTCAAGCCCTTCCCTGCTTCTTGATTTTAGCCAGCTTACGCACGCCGCGGAGTTGGCACCACCTAGTCAGGTTCAAGGACTGGTTTAACGGCACCCGGCCGTCCCCAGCAAATTCCAACTAAAAAGTCAAAAAAACCGGAGCTGCAGTAAAAACTGCAACTCCGGTTTGGCTTTTTTAAGCGTTAATTAGTCTTTAGTAACGTTAACAGCTTGTGGGCCACGATCGCTTTCTTCAACGTCGAAAGTAACTGCTTGGCCTTCGTCAAGACTCTTGAAGCCGTCTTCTTGGATAGCTGAGAAGTGAACGAAAACGTCACTACCGTTTTCGCGAGTAATAAAACCAAAACCCTTGTCAGCGTTAAACCATTTAACTGTTCCATGTTCCATAATAAAAAAATCCTCCTAGTGCAAATTTGCACGAATAAAATAATGTAAATCATGATTTCGGTGCACAAGGGGATAGTTTTTATAAACCAATCTGACCAAGTTTCCCTAACCAAGCTACAAGGCTAATTGTAGCATATTGTTTTTAAAAAAGGTAGCTAAACCACTAATTTCCTGAAATTCTTTATAGCACAATAACAAAAGCAGAATGAATCGATCGCCCACTTACTTTTTGTTCGGAACGAGTCGAACAATTGACCTACTTGACGAAAACGTTATGGGCCGCTTTGAAGCTAACCGGAATCTGTTCACCGGTCGCTTGCACTTCAATTGTGACCGGTCCTTCGAACGGGGCGTGCTTGATAACGGTCACTTCTTGCCCGATTTTTAGGGCAATTTCATGTAAATACATGAGCAAATCATGGTTGTCAATAAACCGTTCAATAGTGACCTGACTACCGTCCGCGGTATCTGCCAAACTAGTATGACTATCTTCTTGGTAGTGCCCGTCCTTATCCGGAATGGCCCCCCCGTGCGGACAATGCGTCGGGTTGCCGAGGTAAGCTTCCAGGGCGTTTACGAGCCGTTCACTAGTCACGTGCTCCAACACTTCCGCTTCGGTATGGACGTCTGGTAGTTCGTAGTCCAGTTTATCCACTAAAAAGTCTTCCCAGATTCGGTGCTTCCGCACGAGGGTTTCCGCATAACGCACACCCTTCTTAGTCAACGAAATCCCGGCATACGGGGTGTGCTTCGCTAAACCTTCCTGCACTAATTTACCGACCATTTCCGTAACGGAACCAGCCGCGATATCCAAACTAAGCGCAATTTGCTTATTGGACACCTTTTTCTTCGTACCACCAAGTTCGAAAATAATTTTTAAGTAATCTTCCTTCATGGGGGTCATGAATACGCTTCACCTCAACTAAAATTTACATACTAAACGTTAATTCCACTATCTTACTACAATTGACACTTAAGCGCTACCGAGATCCCGGTTCACCGACAAACTTTTGAAAAACGACCTTAATCGTGTCATAATTAAATTGTAGCGCAAACCAACCAATTTGGTTACACTTCAATCATAATTTTGGGACCGTGCTTCAATACTAAGGAGGAACCGCATCGTGAATGATGATGCTCAATTATCAATTACCGAACTCGCGCCAGAACTACAACACAAAGCAGTCAAAGACTTTGCCACGTTCTATCTGCCGCTCTACGACCGTAACAACCTCGAATTAATGTCCAACTTTGACGTGGCCAACTATATGACCGACATTAATGAACACCTCAGCTACGGCCGGTTTATGACCACCGACCAACGGATTGCCGATAGCGTTGATTTTTCAATGGCCGATTACGTTAACTTAATCGCTAACTTGGATCAACACTACTACGCAACCGGCACCCCCGCCGTCAACTGGACGGAATGGTATGCCACCCACTTCTTACAAATTTCCAATTCCTAATTTTGATTAATTGAGCCTCGGCCAACCGCCGGAGCTTTTTTTGTGCCTCGCGCCACCAAAAAGGACCCAAGCTTTCCCGCATCACTTGAGTCCCCCCGTAGGCATCATCTTTCGGGCGATTGAAAAACTAATCTTTCATTCAATTACACGTTGTTTTTTTATGCACGATTACTACCCACGACCGGTGGGTATCTCTCAGCGCTCATCCGCGCTCCGTTAGAATATCTTTAATAAAGTTAAACGACAAAACACGACCAACATGACAGTGGTCAATCCAGCCAGAAGATCGATTGACGAGCGGGAAACTTGAAGGCCCAATTGACTGACCGATACCTACTGGTTTAAATTTACCATCATTTAACCGTTTCCACAAGCCAGACGTAGGCGCGCCTAACCTTTTTTATTTCGCTGGATACAGGCGGTAATGTGGTTGCCCGTCCTGAATAAAGCAATACAGCTGTTGCGTGTGTTCCTCATCAAAATAGCCCAGCTTGACCATGTGGTGACCGTCACGTTCCTCCACCCCTTGAAACGCCGTCATCACGAAGACCCGAATCATCTCCATTTGATTCCCGTGGTCGTCTGCGCGCTTAACGGCTGCCGCCAACGTAAAACCCTCGTCCAACATCATTTTAATGAAATGGACCCGCATTAACGTCGCGTACGAATACCGATGAACCGCATTCTTTTCAGTTGTCTCTAAACTATGCACGTACCCCTTTTGTTCCCAGTAACGCAACTGCGTCTGCGAGACCCCCGTCATCTTAGCTAAATCACTGATGCTGACCGTAAATTCGTGTTTATGAATTTGCGCTTTCAGTTTTTTAAACAGTGCTGCGTCTTGATTATCCACTTTCTAACCCCATTTCTTTAATTTCCAATATTTAGTATATATTTTATTATACGCATGTCAAGTTTGTTGACAAATATCTTCAATCCGCTTATATTAGTAGGCGTACTTTTTTAGAGAGAAGGAATTGATTTGTCAACAACCGTTGATACGCACGGCAAACCGTATAAGCGCGGTTTGCTGATTGCAATCTTATTAATTGGGACGTTTTGCACCGTCCTCAACCAAACCATCTTAACAACCGCCTTTCCAACCTTAATGAAGGATTTTGACATTACCACGTCGACGGTTCAGTGGTTAACCACCGGATTCATGCTGGTTAACGGGATCATGATTCCCGTCAGTGCCTGGCTGAGTTCCCGTTTTTCCACTAAGTGGTTGTATTTATCCGCAATGTCCATTTTTGAACTGGGGACCATCATTGCTTGGGTAGCGCCGAACTTCGGTACCTTACTAGCAGGCCGCCTCATTCAAGCCGTTGGGGTCGGGGTAACGATGCCGTTACTCCAAACCATCATGCTTACGATTTTCCCCGCCGATAAGCGCGGGGCCGCCATGGGGATGGCCGGCATCGTTGTCGGCCTCGCCCCGGCGATTGGCCCGACCCTTTCTGGTTGGGTGATCGATAACCTTTCCTGGCGTGACCTGTTCGGTTTAATTATCCCGATTGTCGCCCTCGTTTTAATCCTCGGATTCTTTTTCATGGCTGACGTCCTAGAGACTTCTAAGCCGAAACTTGATTTCTGGTCACTCGTCCTATCAACGATTGGTTTTGGGAGCCTACTTTACAGCTTCTCGTCCGTTGGTGACAGTGGCTGGACGTCCACGGTCGTGTTATCCACCTTAATTATCGGGGTCATCTTCATCATTGGCTTCATCTGGCGCCAACTCACCATGGAGAACCCCTTCCTGGAGTTACGAGTATTCAAGCACGTCGAATTTACCGTCGCCGCCGTCTTAAGTTCCGTTGCCAACATGGCGATGGTCGGCGCCGAAATGGTTATTCCATTATACCTACAAATTATTCATGGTTTTTCCGCGTTCGAGTCCGGACTTTCCTTACTAGCCGGTGCGCTGATGATGGGAATCATGAGTCCCATTACGGGGCGTGCGTTTGACCGCTTTGGCGCTCGGCGCCTGGCGTTACTTGGGATGTTCCTCTTAACGATTGGGACGCTGCCCTTCGCCTTCATCACCCGCACAACGCCCACGATTTACATTGTCTTTCTTTACGCGTTACGGATGTTCGGGATTGCGATGGTCATGATGCCGTCCACGACTGCCGGAATGAACGCCCTGCCCGTTGATCTGATGGGCCACGGGACCGCCGTCAACAACACGACGCGTCAAATTGCGAGTTCCATTGGGACGGCCATTTTAACTTCGGTCCTTTCCAACGTAACCAGCAGCGGCGAACCCGCCCACGCGCTGCTAAAGTCCGACCCCCTGCGTTACCAAGATAGCTACCTGAATGCAACCCTTAACGGTTACCACGCCGCCTTCTGGGTGGCCGTTGGATTCAGCGTTGTCGGCTTGATTGTGGCCTTCTTCATGAAGGATAAGCAACATTCCGTCAAACCAGTGACGAAGGAGGCGACGAACTAATGATTTTAATTTGTTTAGTAGTTAGTGCCATCGCCCTATTTATTTCGTTCGTTTACGTGGCACGCCAAACAACCCGCTTAACGCTAACGGCCATTTTCGGGCTAATGCTGATCGGGTCGGTCGCGGCCATTTCCGCTAACGATAGTCAGCACTTAGGAATGGTTAAAACGACCACTACTAAAACAACGGCGCTCAAGTCGGCGGGGAGTTCCACGCAACCCCAGCTGTTGCTCTACCAAAGTGTCGGGCAAGCCGATAAGCACCGCGTCTACGTTTATAAGACGACGGCTAACCAAAAGAAAACCCAGCACACTGCCGCTAACGTTAAGACCACTAACCGCGTCAAAACAACAACGGCCACGCCGAAGTTAGTGACCAAAACGACCCGGTGGACTTACCGGTCAACGGCGATGCGCTGGTGGTTCGGGCTCGCCAACAATGACCAGCAACTGGTCAAGCGAACCCACACGTTCTACGTGAACAGTGACTGGGCGGTGTTGAGCACGACGCAGGCCAAGCAGCTTGCTAAGCTCATGAAGCAGCACCAAGCTCAATTAAAGACGCAGGCCCAAAGCTACGTCCAACAAAAAGTGGTGGCGGCTAAAACGAGCCAACCAACCATCAGTGCTAGCGAACTAAAGCAAGTTAGCCAAAAAGCGGCCAGCGATTTTCAAGCGCAAGCCGTGCAAAAGTTCGTTCAACAAGTTCAGTCAAACGATTAGGATTACTGGCTATTGCCATCCATGCTAATTTAAGCCCCTCAGGTTACGGATCAATTAGTGTTAAGCTTGCCGCCAGCAGCGGGTATAACCGGTTGGCTGGAACACTGCGGACATCGATTTGAGCTCACGGCTGACTTTGATAATCCCCAAACGGTAAAGCAGATTCTGTGGAACGCTTGCTAAATTAGGTGCAAACTTGTCTGCTTATTCTAGCGGTTACAGAGAGTTTGTAAAAACTTCAGCTATCGGCCTTTTAGTAGATCGACACCATACATTACAGAATTAATTTTCAATCCGCGTCCAGTTTTTACTGGATGCGGATTTTTTTACGCCCGAACGTGCCCGCTAATCAGTCACAATTTCTGGCTGGCGACACTCCCGTTAATACAGCGCAAATTAAAAGCGAGCATCCCCAAGGAATACTCGCATACCGTGACTATTTAAATTACGCTGTTGCACACTGCTCACAGAGTGGCATCAAGTCTTTTAGGTCTTCAACGGATGAGCCGTTTTCTAAGAAGCAATTGACCATGTCCAGCCAATATTGATCGTCAGCGCTAAAGTGGGCGTGAACGTCCTTGCAAGGCAACAAGCCCGCTTCGGTATAAGCGACGATTTTATCAGCAGCGACCCCGCTCCGGGCTGCTAATTGTTCCAGAGTCATCTCTCTCACCATTTGTCCTTTCAAAGTTTCAATGCGATAATACTACGCTCCCCCTACTATAAATGCAAGCAATAATTCGTTAACGGCGAGATTAAATTCCGATTAAAAATCTCTTCATTATTTTCACCAAAAAGTGTAGACTAACAACTATCAATTATTTTTATGAAAGGGGGCCTCTCCATGGACGCAAACCTTAGTTTTCGCAGTGGGCTGAAAGACGTGTTGCCAACGGTCTTCGGCTATATCGGCGTTGGCCTGGCGCTCGGAATCGTCGCCAATACCAGTCACCTCTCCGTTGTGGCGATTTTACTGATGTCACTGATCGTCTACGCGGGCTCCGCCCAGTTTATTATCGTGAGCATGTTACTAACGGGGAGTCCAATCTCAGCAATTGTTTTATCAACTTTCCTAATTAATTCCCGGATGATCCTGATGAGTCTCACAATTGCCCGTTATTTTAAACAAGATTCATTCCTTCAAAACATCGGTCTCGGCTCACTGCTGACCGATGAAACCTTTGCGCTCAGCATGAACAAGCTCAATTTAACTCATCACCGCTTACGGCCAACTTGGTTGCACGCGGCAAACATCGTCGCCTACCTCGTCTGGGCGGCCGCCACGGTCGTCGGTTGCCTGCTAGGGAATCTAATTCAGGATCCCAACCAGTTTGGGCTCGACTTTGCGGTTGTGGGCATGTTTATCGGTCTGCTGTACCTTCAATTGATCACCGACCGCAGTAAACCGTTTACGACCCAGTTACTCGTGATTGGCTTCGTTGCGGTTGCCATGTACGTTTTAATGCGCTTTTTCCCGGGAAATATTGCCCTCTTACTCGCGACCTTACTAGGTTGCGGCTTCGGAATGGTGGTGAGTCCCAAATGAGCACTTACATTATGACTACCATTCTCCTGTGCGGGCTCGTGACTTGGCTTTCACGAGTGCTCCCGTTTGCCGTCATTAAAAATATGACCCTTCCCGCCTGGCTGATCAAGTTTCTTTCGTTCGTCCCCATTGCCATCATGACCGCCATTTTCGTCGAAAGCCTGTTGACTTACCACGCGGGGCACTGGCCCGGGTTCGACTTCGCCAACATCGCTGCATCAATTCCCGCGATTGTTGCGGGCATCCTGACCAAGAGCTTACTCGCAGTCGTCATTACCGGGGTCGTCGCCATGGCGTTGCTACGGCTGACCGGCTTCGCGTAGTCGGCGGTTAGCGGTTAAGTCACTTTTTTCTACTATATTATAGACGTGTTTCGTAAACCGATACCATGCTCCCAAAAAATTCGCTGATGGCTGGTGTTGATCTGCAAAAAAACACCAGTTGGACTTGCACTCCATTTAGCAAACGTTCCACAGCACCAGCTTTACCAATTGGACGCTAAAGTTAGCCGCAAAGCCTCATGTTAAGGCAAGACTAGCCAGCACCAATTAGTACAGAACCCAATTAATACCGAAAAAAGGACGTCCCCCCATGGAGACGTCCTTTTGCACGTGCTTGTGCAGTTTAAGTTTAATTTTAGTACCAGCCGTTGCTCATCCAGAAGTTCTTAGCAGCCGTCCATGAACCATAACGACTTGACACGTAGTTTTCAGCAACGCGTTCCTGGTTAGCAGCGGAGTGGTCCCCGTTCAAGTAAGAAGCACTTAATTGGTACTTCCCAACGTATTGACCATTGCGGGCCGTGTATGAACCACCGGATTCCTTGTTGGCAATCCAAGCCTTAGCGGCACTGTCAGAAGTTCCTGACGTTACCGTTGGGGCAGCAGCTTGGCTAGCAGGTGCTTGTGATTGAACTGGTGCTTGAGATTGCGCTTGGCTTGCTGGTGCTTGGCTAGCAGCTTGCGATTGAACTGGTGCTTGTGATTGTGCTTGGCTTGCTGGTGCTTGCGACTGAACCGCAGCACTTTGAACAGCTTGACTTGCTGGCGCTTGCGATTGTGCTTGGCTAGCAGGTGCTTGTGATTGAGCCTGACTTGCTGGTGCTTGACTAGCAGGCGCTTGTGATTGAACCGGCGCTTGAGCAGCGGTACCGTTAATTTCTAACTGTTGGCCAACAAAAATTAAGTTAACGTTTTTTAATGAGTTAGCTGATTCGATGGCAGAAATCGTCGTGTTATGAGTTTCAGCAAGGGCACTTACCGTGTCGCCCGCCTGAACCGTGACGGTGTCGGCGTTTGCAGCCGTAGTGCCTAAAACAAACAGACTAGCTGCAGCGGCAGTTGATAATAATAAACTCTTGATCTTCATAAAAAATTCTTCACTCCTGTGATTTTTTGAATAGTTAGTAATAAGCAGCACCGCAATCCAACCGGTTGCAGTACTTAACAACAAAAGCTAGTATACAGGCTGAATGTGACAGCACAATAGCACCGAGATTACGATTTGCCCCCTATTTTGTAATAAAAGCGGCTTTTCGTAATATTTTGTAACATAAATCCGGGACTTATATCGTTTATATGGATGAACATAACGCCCATTAACTGATTATTTCGGTAATGTAAGCGGTTTGCCGTACGTAGATTGCTTTATCTTACTAATCAAAGCAAGTATAATAATGAAAGTGTCTTTAGTCGTTGCTTTTGTAATTTCTTTCGAACTAATTAGGTAAGAAACCGTTACAATTGCCCGGTTTGCTTTACTTCTATTAATGAATCGGGTAAATTAACAGCGAGTACTGAGACCCAGCTGAACTTATAATATAAAGATTGAGAGATGAACAGACATGTGCGGTTTTGTTGGTTGCTTAACTGATCGGTCAAAAGCGGAAAACGCGACCTACGATCAGACCATCCACGACATGACAAAGATGATCGTCCATCGTGGTCCTGACGATGAAGGTTACTTTGCCGATGACAACATTACCATGGGCTTCCGTCGACTAAGCATTATCGACTTAGCTGGTGGTCATCAACCCCTGTCATACGATAACGAACGTTATTGGATGACTTTTAATGGAGAAATTTATAACTACGTTGAATTGCGTGAACAATTGAAGCAAGAAGGCTACGAATTTAAAACCAGCTCCGACTCCGAAGTAATCCTTGGCATGTACGCCAAGTATAAGGAAAACGCAACGAAGTATTTACGCGGCATGTTTGCCTTCGTTATTTGGGATAAGCAGGAAAAGACCCTCTTCGCCGCTCGCGATCAATTTGGGATCAAACCGTTCTACTATGCCATTGCAGATAATGACTTCTACTATGCTTCTGAAAGCAAAGCAATTTACAAGATCTTAAAGGACAAAACGTTCGACAAAAACGCCCTGCAAGATTACATGACGTTCCAATTCGTTCCCGAACCCGAAACGCTAACTAAGGAAATCAAAATGTTAGCGCCAGGTTGTTCACTGACTAAAAAATTAGGCAGCGCTCCCCGGATTACGCGCTACTATCACCGCGAATTCCATCCCGTGGAACGCCCTGAAGAAGAATACGCCCAAAAAATCAAGGATGCGTTGATTGATTCGGTTAAGATTCACATGCGTTCCGACGTTCCCGTCGGTTCCTTCCTATCTGGTGGGATCGATTCCTCAATTGTGGTTGCGATTGCGCGTAACTTTAACCCGAACCTTCAAACGATTTCGGTCGGTTTTGAACGTGAAGGTTACAGTGAACTCGACGTGGCCCAAGAAACCGCCGAAAAGTTGGGTGTGGAAAACTTCAGTATGACGATTACGCCGGAAGCCTTCATGAAGGCCTTTCCGCACTTCGTTTGGAGTATGGACGATCCGTTGGCTGACCCGGCGGCCGTGCCGCAGTACTTCTTGGCTAAGGAAGCCATTAAGCACGTTAAAGTGGCGTTAACCGGTGAAGGCGCCGACGAATTGTTCGGTGGTTACACGATTTACCACGAACCCGAATCATTGAAACCGTTCCGCTACACGAAGCCCATCAACGGCGCCCTTAAACGAATCGCGCTGATGATGCCCGAAGGAATGCGTGGGCGGTCCTTCTTAATGCGCGGGACCACGCCGCTTGAAAACCGCTACGTTGGGAACGCCTTTATCTTTGGTGAAGACGAAAAACGGCAGTTCATTAAGGACTACAATCAGAACCACCCGTTCCAGTCGATTACGCAGCCGTTCTACGATGAATCGGTCGATTACGATCCCATCAGCCGGATGCAGTTCATCGACATGCACACTTGGTTAAACGGGGACTTGCTTCACAATGCCGACCGGACCACGATGGCCCACAGCCTCGAACTCCGGACCCCGTTTGTTGACCGCGAAGTCTATAACTTAGCGGCACAAATTCCGGCGCACCTCCGGATTAGTCACGGTACCACCAAGTACATTCTGCGCAAAGCGGTCGAAGACATCGTGCCAGCGCACGTTCTGCACCGCAAGAAGCTCGGTTTCCCAGTTCCAATTCGTTTCTGGTTAAAGGACGAAATGTACGATTGGGCTAAACAGATCATCAACGATTCGCAAACTGACGAATACTTCAACAAGGACTACTTCTTGAAGTTACTTGATGACCATAAGGCCGGCGTTCGGGACAATTCCCGCAAGCTTTGGACCGTCCTGACCTTCATGATGTGGCACCGGATCTACGTTGAAGCCGACCACTTGATGGATAGCCCGGAAGCCAACCAGCACGCAGAAAAAGTTGAGGAATAAATCGCATGGAAATAATCGTCCAAAAATTTGGCGGCACGTCCGTGAAGGACACCGCCGCCCGTAAGCAGGCCCTGCAACACGTTCAGTACGCGGTCGATCAGGGCGATAAAGTCATCGTCGTCGTTTCGGCGATTGGCCGTAAGGGCGCGCCCTACGCGACCGACTCGTTACTCGGCTTAGTCGGCGCGGACCGTTCGCGGCTGACGAACCGGGAACTCGACATGCTCGTCTCCGTGGGTGAAACCATTTCAACCGCAGTCTTTACGGAATTGGCGCGTGAACAAGGGTTGAACGTCACGGCAATGACCGGCCACGATGCCGGAATCGTCACCGATGACGACTATCAAAACGCTAAAATTTTGCGCGTTGATCCGAAGCCGATCCAAACCGCGTTCGAAGATGCGGACGTCGTAGTTGTCACCGGTTTTCAGGGCGCGACCACGTCCGGCCACATCACGACGATTGGCCGCGGTGGTTCGGACACGTCCGCCGCAATTTTAGGGGCTGCGTTGAAGGCCAAGCGGGTCGATATCTTTACCGATGTAAACGGGATGATGACCGCGGACCCGCGGCTGGTTACCCATGCACACTTTATCAAAACGATTAGTTACGAAGAACTTGCTAACATGGCCCACGAAGGGGCTAAGGTGATTCATCCCCGGGCGGTCGAAATTGCCGAACAGGCCCACGTGCCCATGCGGATTCGGTCGACCTATCAGGCACCCGACGAACTCGGAACGCTGGTCACTGACCGGTCAACGACCCACATTGAGCATTACCGGACCGTTACTGGGATCGCGCACCAAACGGATTTGACGCAATTTACGGTTCCCACCACTAAGCTCAGTTCCAGTGAGATCTTCCAGTTAATGGCGGAGCACGGTTTAAGTGTTGATTTTATCAACATCACCCAAAATCAGGTCGTTTTCAACTTGGTCGATGGTGACGCAACCGTTGCTAAGGGGCTTTTAACCGCAGCCGGCGTGAACTGCCAAGCTATCAGCCACTGCGCGAAGGTTTCAGTTGTCGGGGCCGGGATTACCGGGACCCCCGGTGTGACTGCCCGAATTGTTACCGCTTTAAGTAAACAACACATTGATATTTTACAGTCAACCGATAGTTACACCACCATCTGGGTGCTCGTTAAGGAAGCCGACCTCAAGCCGGCCATGAACGCCCTTCATGATGAATTTCTGGGTGTCACCCCCACTGCTAACTAGGCTGGTTGCTGGTAACGCCTAACGGAGCGGCCCTCACAATGAAGGCCGCTCCGTTTTTATATCGCTTCACCAATCGTCACGCTGTGCTTCCAGCAGCGAGCCGGTTTGCCCACTCAACTAACGACCCGCAGATTGGCTAGTGTCGCACCTCGACAACTCGCCGGTTTGCATGTATCCTAGAAACAGTTCATCACGGATTTTATATCAGAAAAGAGCGTATATTAATGAAAGCAAGTCAATTAATCAATAGTCTTCAATTTAAGCGGGTCGCCCCCGCCCTGACCACTGATTTTGAAGTAACGTTATTAACGCAGGACACCCGCGAAATCAAGCCCGGCGCGATGTTTGTGTGCGTTGACGGCTACCACGTTGACGGTCACACGTTGGTTGATCAGGCCGTTGCCGCTGGTGCCAAAATCATTGTGGCCCAGAAACCAATCGACGTGCCAGTTCCCGTCATTTATGTGCAAAATACGGAACGCGCCATGGCGATTTTAGCCGACGTCTTTTACGGGGCCCCTAGTCAGCACATGCGGATGATCGGTGTGACCGGGACGAACGGCAAGACCACCGTTACCCACCTGATCGAACAGATCTACCGCGACCAACACCAGGCTACCGGGCTAATTGGGACCATGTACCGTAAAATCAAGGATGAAAAACTACCAACCGCTAACACGACCCCGGACGCCATTACCACGCAGCGGACGCTCGCTGAAATGCGGACGGCCGGCGTGGAAACCGTCGCCATGGAAGTTTCCTCAATCGCTTTGGTCCTAGGACGCGTCTGGGGAATTGACTACGACATCGCGGTCTTTACCAACCTAACGCAGGACCACCTCGATTTCCACAAAACGATGGCGAAGTACGCCGAAGCCAAGGCGATGCTGTTCGCCCAACTGGGTAACAAGTACGACGCCAACGGGACCCGCAAAGTGGCCGTCTTAAATACTGACGATCCGGTTGGTCGCGAATTTGAACAGTACACTGCCGCGCACGTCTTAACGTTTGGCTTGAAACCGGATGCGATGATCAACGCCCAAAACGTCCAAATTAAGAGCCACGGCACCGAATTTGACCTATCCGTCTTCGGCCACGTGACCCACGTGACCATGAAGTTAATCGGCCAGTTTAACGTGTACAACATGTTGGCGGCCTTCGCGGCGGCGTACGCCAGTGGCATTCCGGAAGATCAAATTATCGCCTCACTCGAAAAAGTGCCCGGCGTTAAGGGCCGCTTCCAAGCGGTTCCATCCCACACCGGGGTTAGCGTCATCGTGGACTATTCCCACACACCGGACGGCTTGTTGAACGCGCTTGAAACCATTCAAGACTTTGCTAAAAAAGACGTTTACTGCGTTGTCGGTTGCGGTGGCGACCGTGATAAGACCAAACGGCCGAAGATGGCAAAAATTGCCGTTGAACACAGCTCAAAGCCAATCTTCACCTCCGACAATCCACGGACTGAAGACCCTACAACCATTTTGCAAGACATGGTTGCCGGCGTCCCCGATGCTAACGTACCGGTGTACGAAGACCGCCACGTAGCTATCGCTAAGGCCATTGAAGCTGCCCAACCGGGCGACGTAGTATTAATCGCCGGTAAGGGGCACGAAGATTATCAAATCATTGGTCGCACGAAACACCACTTCGATGATAGCGAAGAAGCTGCTAAGGCGCTCGCTTTAAAGCCAACGGTTAACTAAAGTTTTTTCTGTAATTGCCGCCAGCGACTTTTTTAGTAGCTCAACATCATCTCTCATCGAACCACTTTTATAGCGCCAACCACCATAAAAGCCACGCAACAAGTTACAAATCGTTGCGTGGCTTTTCAATTACTTCAAACTATTAGCGCTTAGCTTTTTGCTGGCTTTAAATATCCGGTCTCATTCCACGTCTTGATCTCAAAGTGGCGATTATCAAGCGTCTCGACCACCGTCAAGCTGTCATTATCCACAATCCCGTAACCCACGGTCGGCAACTCCTGACCATTGATCACGAGCGGCTTCCGAATATCCGCAATCGACACGCCCAGCAGCGCCTTAATACTCATCGTCGTCACCAAGCCGTGCGAGACGATCAACAACGGTCGGGTACTATCGACCCCCACTTCGGCGACCGCCGCGTGCACCGCCTGCGTGATTCGCGCTACAAACTGGGGATAGCTTTCCCCGCCACCAGCTAATTCGGGCCGGTACTGATCCGGGTGGTGGACCACAATCTCTAATTGGGCTTGCGGTTGCACGTCCTTTTCCAACTGGCCGTCCCAGTCACCAAAGTCCATCTCACGTAAATTCGGCGCCAGCTTAATCTGCGGGTGCCAGCGATTGGCAGCCGTGATGTAAGCCGCCGTATCCAACGCCCGCTTTTGCGGGCTACTATAAACGCGGGCAAAATGAACGTCGGCCAGGTAAGCGCCGGCCTGCTGCGCACCGCGAATCCCGCTCGTCAGCAGCGGCGAATCAACGCGCCCACCCTGAAACCGTTGTTCTAAGTTATACTGCGTCTGTCCGTGTCGCACAAAGTAAATTTGCATGCTTACTCCCCCAATTCAACTTATTCTGGTAAATAATCCGTTTGGTTCCAAACTTTCAATTTAAAGTGCTGGTTATCGGTCGTTTCAATGACCGTCAAGCTGTTATTACCAACAATTCCGTGCCCCACCGTTGGTAACTCCTGACCATCAACGATCATTGGTGACCGCAGTTTTTCCAGCGGGACACCTAACAAGGTCTTAACCGCCATCGTCGTCACTAACCCGTGCGAAACGAGTAATAGTGGTTGCGGATTAGCAACACCGTTACGCGCAACCAACCGTTTCACGGTCGTCGTCACCCGCTTCACAAAGTCGGGATAGTTTTCCCCACCACCCGCTAACTGCGGATCATACTCCGCTGGGTGCCAGAACAAGTTATCCACAACGGCACGCGGCTCTAAGCCAGCTTCCGGCCGTCCATCCCACGCACCAAAGTCAAATTCAGCCAGGCCGGCTTCGGTCTGAACCGTTGGCTGCCAATGATTTTCAGCGGCCACGTATTTGGCCGTATCAAGGGCCCGTCCCTGCGGACTACTATAAACGTTGGCAAAGTGGGTCATTTTGAGGTAGCATCCCGCGGCTTTAGCACCCGCGATTCCATCTTCTAAAAGTGGCGAATCGGCACTACCGCCCTGCAGGCGGTGCTCCAAATTAAACTGGGTGCGTCCATGCCGAATAAAATAAAGTTGCATTAATAATCCGTTCCTTTCTCATTGAATGATTATCCTAATTGTACCCGTTTTACTAGTTTTATGAATGACTGCCATCAGCGGCGGGCTAAATATCTCAATCGTTTCGTTCAACCAATCCTAACTCACAATTCTTGGCCTATTTTTATTACCCGCCATCGCGGTTCACGCTAACACGTTCGGGTAGCGCTATCCTAAACACGCTAGCGCCGCTTTTTGTAACCGCTAACTTATGAACAGTATACCGAAAGGATGCTTTTTAAGCCAGCGCATTTCCGACCTGAACAAGTAAAGCTTATGGCTTTTTCGCACTATAACAAAGCACAATACTAGGGTCATCGAAGGATGATTCTAATATTGCACTTTATTTGGCAACCACTCCCCGGATTAATATTCCTAAGCATTCGAAGATAGTTTACCTATTTTATTCAAAATACCGTTTTTCTTAAGGTCCAATCAATCGTACCCAAGCATTTACGAGCTAGGCACTCAAACCAATACAAACCCGAATATGCAGACACAGTGAATAACACTTCCTACCAGACACAAAATATGGAAAACCGCATGCATCCACTTTTTTCTGGTACCTAAGCCATAAAATAACAGCCCAATTGCGTAAAACACGCCGCCAATCAATAAAAGACTAATTCCCGTAGACCCGATAAAATGCACCAGGTCACTGGAACGGATAGCTAGCATGCTTCCCATAATAACGTACATAACAGTTGTCACCGCTTTATACTTTTTCATATTAATGCAAAGCAGTGCAACACCACCGACCGCTAACACCCAAATCAAAAAATAGAAAATCCATTCAAGTGGATCCGCCGTTTTGGCAATCAATCTCAAAATAAGCGGGGTCCCAGTCCCGGCAATCAGAATAAAAATCGAACAATGATCCATGATTCTAAATCTTTTTTTCCACTTCACAAAAAGCATCGGAATGCCATGATAAGTTGCAGAAATAGCATATAAAAGAATCAGCGATATTCCAAAAATCAAGCCACTGACCTTACCAAATTCTGAATATGGCAACGTTAAAGTTGCAACTATCGCACCAATCCCGATTAAAACACCAAGTGCATGCGAAATGGTATTAAGTTTTTCTTCAGCAGTCGTATACAGCGGTAAGCCATATTTATTTTCTTTGGCCCGGCCAATGTACTTATCAGTATATGGCAACACGTACTTATTTAAAAAATCATCCATAATTTCCCCCTCCTCAAGCACTAGTGATAACTGACAATAACGCCACCTTGTTCAGCATAGTAGCTACACAGTCCCCGAGTTGGTAAAACAAGAATTTCAGTATTTTGCCAATGCTTTAAAATACTTTGTTTCAGTAACTGTACGAATTTTGAATTCTCACAGTGACTAATGCAAACTTTACCACCATTGAATCCATCCGTTTTCATTAGTTGGATTAACCGAATTATCGCTCTTTTAGCGCCTCGGGTCTTATCCTTTATTTTAATTTCACCATCACGATTCCTATAACCAATTCCTAATACTTTAAACGTGTGAGCAAGGAGTACCTTAATTTTACCGAGTCTACCGTTTTCAATCAGATGGTTAAAAGACTTTAACATGAATAAAGTGTGGGCTTCTCGAATAAACTGCTCGGTCTTAGCGACAATGTCATCAAAGGAAAGTCTGCGTTGAATCCAAATCTCCATTTGCTCAACGCCAAGCGCCAGCTCAGGTCCAGCAGATTTTGAGTCAATAATTGCAATCTTCTTATCTGGTTCTTCTTCTAGCATCATCCGTTTAGCAACCATGGCACTATTCATGCTCCCTGAAAGATGTGATGAAATCGTCATCGCAATGATATTCCCAGGTTTCCTGAACTGAGTTAACCAGTCCTCCGGTGTCGGGCATGAAGTTTTACCCCAAGTACCTGCATTGATTAATTTTAATAGCGCTGACTGATTTAACTGATCATCATCCCGAAAAACTCGCTTACCAATTTGCAATGTAAACGGGACACTAGCAAATTGAATATCAGCACTTTGATGCTTTGTCTCGAATAAATCGCAACTTGAGTCAGTTATGATTGTCCATTTCATTTTTGTTCCTCCCAATTACAATTAGCAAGCTTTCTAATCATTCACCGTCGTAACGATGGCTCACTAAGATTACTGGAACTACTATAACCAACGCATATTTATGAATTTAAGGCATTTTGTTAATAAGATGTTAAATTTAAAAAAGGTTCAGTAATCTGGTCACGATTACTAAACCCTTAATTACAAATACCTTCTCAATTTTCACTAGCCGTCACTGTTAGCATCACCGTAAACGTTGCCCCCATTCCCGGTATACTAGTAACTGAAATTTTTCCACCTACCAAATCCATAATCTTCTTCACCAATGCTAATCCCAAACCGTTACCTTTTGAAGCGTGTGAGGTATCGCCCTGATAAAACTTTTCAAATACGCGCCGACAAGTTGTGCGGTCCATTCCTTCGCCAGAATTATAAACACTAATCGACGCCGTCTGATTAGTAACTTTAGAGGTGATTTTGATGTTTCCACCATAATTAGCATATTTAATGGCATTTGAAATTAGATTGTTCCAAACAATTTCCATTAGTGCAGCATCACTATTAATACTCATCTCATCAACGTCAATATCAAAATTAATGTTCTTTGCTTGCCATTCACCCAAAAATGCTAGTGAACATTTACGAAGCTGTTCACTTAATTGATACTTTTGCTTTCGTAATGGTATTTGCTGGTTTTCTAATTTACTAAGCCTTAAAATATCCGTCACGATTTTATTCAGACGCTCGGTCGCCCCGATAATGGTATCTAGATAATTTTCTCTTTCGTTTTCAGGACAAACATTGTCTTTTAAAGCTTTGGTATAGCTCCTAATCACAGATAAAGGCGTTTTAATTTCATGAGAAGCGTTGGAAATAAAATCACTTTTGAGCATCTCATTACTATTTAGATCACTCACCATCATATTAAAATCGTTGACCAGGACATCAATTTCGTTTAACTTCTTCTTCCGTTCATTAACTGGTATTTGTACACCGAGGTCACCAGATGCAACCTTTCGTGCCGAACTAGCAATCTTACGAAGCCGATTACCCGTTGTGTAGCGCCATAGCAACCAAATAATCCCGGTCAAAACTAAACAAACAAAAACTAAGTAAATCATTAATGCAATAACCATTAAGCCAATTTGGTTCTCAAAAGCATCAACAATAATCGCTTGCACAGCAATCAAGACTGCCATAACACCAAGAATGATTAGAATAAGCGGCCACGAAATCATGGGGGCAGTGACGCGCTTATCATTAGAATGTCTAAATAAACGTCGTATTCGTTTTAAATTCATTGAATGACCGCCTTATACCCAAACCCATGAACTGTTATAATTTTAAAGCTGTTTACACTGGCAAATACCTTACGTAATTTTGTAATGTAGACATCGGCAGTTCTCAAGCTGTTATCAGTCGTCAATCCAGTAAAGTCCCCCATCAACTCGCTACGCGTAAAAACTTTTTTGGGGTGAGATAATAGCTTAAAGAGAACCATAAATTCTCTCGGAGCAATTGGCACAGCTTGCCCTTCCTGATAAACAGCCATTTCATCACGGACGAGGACTAAGCTACCAATAGTTAACCGATTTTTACGCTCAATCCGGTTTCTTCTTAGTAGCGCACCAACTCTAAGAACCATTTCGTCCATATCAATTGGCTTAACCATATAATCATCAATTCCTTCGAGGAATCCCCGTTGTTTTGACGTAAAATCTGATAATGCCGTTATAAAAAGGATCGGAATCTTACTATTTTTCTCGCGAACATCCCTTGCAAAATCAAAGCCATTGATTTGCGGCATCATAATATCCGAAATTATTAAGTCATAATTATTAGTATCAAAGTTATCAAAGGCCTCTACCGGATTTTGATAGCCCTGAACATGGTACCCATTTCGGTGTAAGTAGGTGCACATAATACGATTAAACTCTGCATCATCTTCAACCAGTAAAATATTTTCCATAAGTTCCTCCAACCTCACTCCGCATCGAACCACCTGAGGACACTTTTCGTATTCAATCTATTCAACAACAGAACACCGGAATATTAAATTTAAGTATCCGAATTGGTATTCAGACTACGCTTTCAATATTCACCATAATGGTTGGTACTAACACTGTCAACACTGCACACTAAAATTGTAAGCCAAATAAAAAAGGCGCTGATCACTCAGGATCATCGTCTTCTTAATGCTAATTTAAAGGGCCTTAACCATGTGGGCGTACGGATGCACCCCGATCGTTAAGCGGCCGGCCTGATGGAAGCCTTCCCGTTCATAGAGTTTCGCCGCCCGCGGATTACCATCATCAACGTTCAAACTTAAACGCTGTGCACCAAGACCACTAACTAACTTGGGGAGCGCTTCTAGCAACTGGCTACCGATCCCGTGGCCCTGCATCTGCGGATCAACCGCCAGCATGCTTAAATACCACTCGCCCGGTTGCGCTTCCCCGCCCAGTTCCAACGGTTCATCGAACCCGGGGTGCTTTTCCGTCTCACTGCGAAGAACGTTATTAACCGCCACTTCGTTTTTGGCCGGGTGACCGAACGCCACGCCCACCACCTTGTCGTGGACCGTCGCCACGAACGTTTGCGCGAGCCCGTTTAAGTTCGTGGGCAAGCGGTACAGCTTCGTTAACATATCGTGTAAATCGTGGTCGCTGACATTTTTCAGGACGGGCATTTCCATATCATCATAAATAATAGCCACCAACGAGGCAATTTCAGCGCTGTCTTGCGGTTGCGCCTTTCGAATCTTCATGCGTGAGCACTCCTTCTGCTTGTTTTCTTAACCTTACCAGGTCTAGCCCGGAGCGTCAATCTTTCAGCTTAGCTTGGTGGCGGTGCTGCAAGGTCATCACCCAGGTCGTGATTGGCACCGTTAAAATGACGCCGATTAATGAAAAGAGCACCATCGTGACCTCCGCGACGAAAATCTTATTGTTCAAAACGCTCCCGAGTGAATAGTGTAACCCGGCAAACCAGATGAATAAGGCCAAAAAGCCGCCGAAAAAACCGAAGAATAACGTGTTGAAGGTCGTCCCGATAATTTGCTTACCGATGCTAATGCCATCAACGTACAACCGCTTAGCGCTGACTTGCGGCTGTTGCGCAATGATTTCGCTGAGTCCGGCGGCAATCGCAATGCTGGCTTCGGCAATCGCCCCGAGGGTGCTCAAAATCGCTTCGGTTACCGCGACCCCTACGAAGGACACGCCAATGGCTAGCGACATACCTTCAAGGTCCTCGCTATCTTCCAAGCTGAAGCCCTGGGCCATGATCCAATTTTCAACCGGAAAAATGATTAAAATCAAGATGACCATTACGATCAAAGCCGCGATGTAGGCCGTCTTGGCCGCCAGCGCGTCGTCTTCACCGAAGAAAATCGTAAAGGCCAGGATGATCGTCCCAATGACGAGTGAAACACCGACGGCCGGGAAGCCCCACGAGATCAGAATGACCGCTAAGAAAAGTAAGCCAAAGTTAAATATCAGACTGAGGAACGCGGTTGCACCCGTTTTCCCACCAATGATCGTCATTAGAATTAGTAAAATTAGTCCTAAAACCGTAATCGTACTCATACGGACCGCACCTCCCTTGGCATCAGGCGGCTCGCAAGCCAACTCGCGACCGGAATCGCCAGCACGATGCCAATTCCTGAAATCAAACTTTGGACCATCCCGAGCGACATGTTCATCGTAAAGGTATAGCCCCAATTATTGCCGTTCCGTAAATATAACAGGGTCATGGCAAAGGTGTCGGCCATAAAAATCAGGAATAAGACGTTGATTAACGGTCCCATAATCGAATGGCCGATTTGCAAGCCGGACTTAAAGACCTGTTGCGGGGCAATGTCCGGTCGTTCGGTCTTCAACTGAAATAGTGACGCCACGATGTCGGTTGACTCGTCCATCACCGCCCCCAGGGAACCGAGCACCGTTTCCACTAAGAACAACGGCCGCGGCACCTGGGTCACGTACTGCATCGATTCGTAGGTCACCCCGCGCTCGTGGGTCAGCGCAAAGACCGTTAGACTGATGATGACGGCCAGGCCGGTCCCAACCAGCGTCGCGCCAAAGGTCACCAGCATCTGGCGGTTAAACCCTAATACCAGTCCAAGGGTCAACGCCGCAAAGACCACGGCTAAAACGCCAAACAGGCTGTAAACGTGGCCCCCATTCGTGGCGAGGTCGATTTGAATCGCCGCGTAGAACAACACGCCATTCAGGGCAACGCTTAGTAATGCTAGCAGACCGTGGAAGCGCATGATCAGTAACAACAACGTCAAGGCTAACCACACCACGGCCGCTAAGGCGGTATCGCGCTTTAAGCCGGTAATCGTGGCGGCGCTATGTTGCCCACTGGGCAGGTGCAGAAAGACCTGATCACCGACCCGATAAGCTTGATCCATTGCGCCCGAAGCGTCAAAGGTATGCTTAACTCGTACCGTGTTAGCCGACTGCTGATTTAGGAGACGCACCGTGACCCGCTGCGTCACGCTAACGTCCGTATTGTTAAATTCATCGGTCGTTTTGGTTCGATTGAGGGTCGCCACGTGGGTCACCTGCCCAACTGGTTGGTGGTATAGGCCCGCGTCCTTACGGGTCAAAACGACCCCCATCAGGCCCACCACCGCAACCAGGATGATTGCTAGCAAGCCCCACCGTTTTCCAAATTGCTTCATCGGTTCATCATCTCTTTCGCTCACTAGAACTTTCAATCCGCGTTTGTAACGCTTTTAAAACCGCAACTTCGTCCAAATCATGAACCCGCTGCGCGTGTTTTAACCCGGCCGTAATTTGGCTAAGCGCCGCCGCTTGCTGGTGGTTCACGCGCCACTCAAAGACCGCGGTTAGGCGAAATTGCTGTAATGGTTGGTACCGTCGGAGCACCCGCTGCACTCCGGCATCGTGATACCAGCTAATAATGCGCGCCGTCGCGTGGTCGGTCGCCAGGTTCCAGTACAGCGTCGCGTTTAAGTAACGCGCTAAATCCGCCGTCGGGATGGTATTAAAGCTCGGTTCCAAGCGCGCTAGCCCGGTTAACAGTTCTGGCATGGCGAGTCCGTGCTGCAACCCCCATTCCAAAATCAAGGCGGCTTGACGCACCACTAAATAATTTCGATTGCCGCCATCCCGCGGCATGACAATCAGACGCGCATCTAACGTCGCGACGCTCCCCGTCTGAATTTTTAACGCGTGAGCCTTCGCCGTAACGTAGGCGGCCGTGACCGCCGCTTGCGACGCCCGCCCCGCCATGAATTCCTTTGCGGCCGTTGGGCGCCCCCGCCAGTTCATCGGCAGTAACTGCACGACTTTTAACGTATTGACCCAAATCCAAATAATCAAAATAAAGAACCACAGGTCCACCGCCAACTTAAACTGAATGAGCGTGACCAAGCTTAAAATGACGGTCAGTAAACTGAACAGGCCGCCCCCAAAGCAGTACGCCGCGTGATTAAACCGCGTGGCGTCGTCCGGCGGGTCCGCCACTAAGTGCGGAAACGCCGCTAGTGGTCGTTGAAAGCGCCAATGGCCGGCCACCCGACTAAGCTGATAGCGGAACCCGACCCAGCGCACGACCCGCGCTCCCGTTAAGCGAAAGCCGACCCACTGGCCCAACTCATAAATTAAGGTCGCGCCTATTTCACTCGCAATCAACGCGAGCCCTAGCCAGCCCACGGTCGCAATAAATTCTCCGACGACTTGCATTCATTTCCCTCCAACTGCCGGCGCGGGCTGAAAATTTACCGCGCCACGCCGGCTTGCGTTTAATTGGTTTTATTATACCAAACCTGGCAAACCGGAACTGGCGTCAACAGCTGGTCTATCAGGACTCTTACGATTTAATTAAATTTACCCGTTATCCAAGCAAACTAAAAAAGAGAGTGTGCCAAAAGCCGGTTAGCTGGCTTTTGGCGCACGTTTCGGCTATTAATATTTGGAGATAAAGAAGAGGCTGTGACTAATGCCACAACCCCTTCTAGTGGTGCCATGCGTCCCCCCGGAATCGAACCGGGATCGCAAGGACCGAAATCTCGCGTGCTATCCGTTACACTAAGGACGCCGCAACTAACTTTATCTTAGCACTTTTTAGCGCCGCCGATGCTTGACGACCGTGAAAAAATGTAGAATTGCGGCTAATAACACGTAAAAGACCACGACGAACACCGCGTAGTACGCCCAAAAATTCGTCAGTGGTAGCCAGCGCCCAATTAGGGCCTCAATGCCCATAGTTACCAACGCCATGACGGCAATCATTCCAAATAATTGAAGATATCGTTTCATTGTACTGTCATCCTTTACTCGTCGTTGCGCGGCCCGTTCACCGACTCGCTCACATTCAGCTTGCTTTGCGGCGGGCAACGCCTTGAGCCCCCACGTTTTCGTGAGGACCACTTCCCGTAACTTGATTAAGCCACCCATGGTCAGAAACTTATCAAGGGTCTTAAAAGTCGCATCCGTGACCCCGGTCAAATAATTTTCAACGCCCCCGGCATAACAGTCGCTAATGGTGACGTAGTGCTTATTTTTAAACCGGTCCGGCACGGCTTCACCGACGGCGTTAAACCTAGCAATTCGGTTCCGAAAACAATCGCAAAACTGTTTCATCACCCCGGAAACGCCCCCAATGTAAGTCGGGGCTGCCAGTACCCAGACATCGGCCGCTAGCAGCTTAGCATCCAGTTTATCAAGGTCCGGGTTCGGTTGGTTACCAATATCCGGTTTTAAGTCGTACTGGTTGAGGTCGACCAATTCGGTTTCGGCGTGCCGGGCGGCCCCCGCTAAAACCGCTTCCAATAATTTGGCCGTGACACCGGCCGGATTATGCGCACCTAATAGTCCAATTACTTTCAACGTTAGTTCACTTCCATTCCTTAGCACTAGTTTATCACAATCACTTTTCGATACGGATACAAAACGAACATAAACCATTAAAGTCACTAATGATACGGTCTTTAAACAAAAATGATTGACATTCATTTGGCGACTTGCTTTAATAAAACATAAGTACCGGAAAACAACCCGTCGTACCGCACAGTCCGTTCGACAACTTACAGACTCTAAATTCTCACCACGTTTGGACCTGTTACGCACCGGCGTGGTGTTATAAATCGTGATCAATCGTCACGAACGCCGAACGCGTAGTTGTCACCATTCCGTGTTTCGCACCGTGTTTGCGTAATGCAAATGGGGAAACACCGTGTTGAACACTAATCTGACTCTGAAAGGAACCGTTGGTTATGGCTAATTATCAGAAATCTGAAGTTGCGCTCGCTGAAAGTGCAACGCTAATCAACATTTTTGCCGAAAAGATTCGTCGGCAAATCATCATTGCGTTGGGGAACAGTGATGACGGTTTAAACGTGACCGATATTACCGCGATGGTCAACATTTCGCGACCAGCCGTTTCACACCACTTACGCTTAATGCGTGAAGCCGGGGTGATCGACATGCGGAGTAACGGGGTTGAACACATTTATTATCTCACGTTGACGACCCCGTTACAGCAATTGCTCTCAACATTTAACACGCTCGCAGCCGATACCCAGGCTGCTGGTGGCAAGTAACCGAACGTTCTCGTTAAGCAGGTCGAACCATTACTGACGTGAACAATAAACAGCGGCGCACCTTTAATTGGTGGGCCGCTGTTTTTAGCGTACTATTTTAGGTTCTATACCAATTGGTGTTGATATGCCGCCAGCAGCGGGTGTACCCGGTTGGCTGGAACACTGCGGACATCGATTTGAGCTCACTCAGAAAACCACTGAGCAATCTCAAATTCGAGTCTTATTCTAAGCCGGAAGCAACCCACTTCCAGCTAAGAATAATTTCGCAGTTGAGCCATGGTTACACCCACTGCTGGCTACTCATCCCATCTACTGACGACAACTCATTTACCTTAGTGCCACGTATTGAGAATCCATACGCCGGTCCTAAACTAAAACAATCATTGTCCGAAGAATGGGCTGACATTGATTGGAACGCGGCTGACTAAGTTGAGTCTAACTATTCCACAGGCCATCCCGCCAGCCGGGCCCGCGCAATATCCGCCGGCACCGCCGCCTGACAGCTATGCCGCTTGCCCGTCAACGGGTCCGTGAAGGTTAACGCGACCGCGTGTAACGCCTGCCGTCCTAACCGCCGCTCGTTACCGCCGTACAGGGCATCGCCAATCAGCGGGTGCCCCATTGCCGCTAGGTGTACTCGAATCTGGTGCGTCCGACCGGTTACAAGCTGTAATTCGACACGGCTGACACCGTGCTCCGTTGCTAACACCCGGTAGCGGGTCACCGCCCGTTGGCCATTCGGCGTCACGACCCGGCGTGGTTGGTCGGCCACCCGTCCAATTGGCTGATCGATGGTCCCGCGCGTCGGCGTGAGCGTCCCTTCGATCCAAGCCCAATAGGTCTTTTCAATACCGTGACCGTCCGCCAGCATGCCCTGCGCGACCCGATTTTTTGCGACCAGTACTAACCCACTCGTATCCCGGTCCAACCGGGTCAGCAAGTGGGGCTTCAGATTCGTCGCTCGCTGCGCAACCAGGTAGCCCTTAACCCGGTTGACGAGCGTATCGGTCGCGTTGCTTGGTCCCGGCACACTCGTCAACCCGGCCGGCTTATCAACAACGAGCCAATTGGCATCCTCAAACACGACCGCTAGCGGTTGCTGGCTCACCGCAACGTCGGGGTCACCGGCTTCGTCGGGTAACCAGATACCGGCAACGTCCCCCGTATTAATGGTGATTGCGCCTGTGCGTTCTTTTTCATTAACGATGAAGTGCCCCTCACCGTGCTTAACGGCCTTGATCAGGCGCATACTGATGCCGTGGTCGGTTAAAAAGCGCTTCATTGAGCACGGCTGTCCGTGGTGTTGCCAACTAAATTGCATCCCAAGGTTCCTCTCTTAATCAAATCTAAATTGACCTTTTTTTGGCCACTGCGAATCGGTATAGTAAACGTATCACATGTTATCTTTGGGGGGATTTACATGCATCATCCGCGCCATTTTAGTCGTTCTAAATTCCGGCTTATCGCCGTTACCGGGGTCCTACTCGGTGCCGGGGGCTGGTGGCTGTGGCAACCCGCGCAGCCCAAGGCGCCCAAGTCGCAACCGATGACCGTCATCGCTGACGAGCGGCCACACAAGCCAGCACCACCGCAGGCACCACCATTGACGACGATCGTTCGCCAGCCGAAAATTGACCAGTATTTAACGGCCAAGCACTTTTCGGGTAGCGTGCTGATTGTTCGTGACGGCCAAGTGGTGCTTCGCAAAGGGTACCAGGAACGCGACCGGCAGCAGCACCTGCCGAATACACCAACGACCGCCTATTACGTGGGATCGGCGCAAAAAGCGCTCATCGCCACCGCCATTTTACAGCTTCAAGACGCGGGCAAGTTGCGGGTGGACGCCCCGGTCGCGACCTACTTACCCGCCTTTCCGAATGGTCAGCGAATTACATTGCGGCACTTGTTGACCCACACGTCGGGCATTCGCGGACATGTAGAAACTAGTCAGCCGATGACGCCGGCCGAATTGTTAACGGATATTCAGCACCGCGGTATTCGACGTATGCCCGGTCGCTGGCAGTATCACGACAGTAACTACACCGTCTTAGCCTGCCTAGTCGAACAACTGAGCGGGCAACCGCTGATGACCTACTTGCAACAGCACATTTTCAAGCCGGCCAAGATGCGCCACGTGGGCGTCGCCGCCGACTTTAAGGCGCTTCCGGAACGTTCGGTGGGTTACCAGATCAAGGACGGCCAACCAGTCGCCACTAATCCCGGAGACTTATCCCAACTATTCGGTGTCGGTGATCTAACGATGCCTGCAACCGACCTCTACCGCTTTGACCACGCGTTAATGACTGGTCAATTGCTTTCAGCTAGCGCACTCAAAACAATGCTAACGGCTGGCAGTGCTTCCACTTACGGCATGGGCTTTTACGTCAACCCGGGCAGTTACAGCAATCACGGCATCATTTCGGGTTGGAACGTCACTAACAGTATCAGCCGAAGTGGTCAGACCTACATCGTTTTGATGGCTAACATTCAAAACAACCTGCGTTCACTCGGCCAAGTGACCAACGACCTGTATGGTTTACTGAACGCTTCCAGTTGAGGCCGTCGATTCAGTCGCTTCCGCTTCGCGGGCGGCCGCTCGAATGGTCGCCATAAAGGTTTCACCATATTTTTCGAGCTTGCTCATCCCCACCCCGCGAACCTTTAAGAAGTCGTCATCCGTCTCCGGCATCAAATCACACATCGAATGTAACGTTTTATCCGAAAAGATAACGAACGGTGGGACCTGTTGCTCCTCCGCTAATTGGTGACGCAACGTCCGTAATTGTTCAAATAACGCACTATTTTCCGGCGCAGCCTGTTTAACGGTCTGCGCCGTTTTGCGATAGACCTGCGTCTCGCCTTTAAGCACCCCGACCCCGCTTGCCGTCACGGTCAGCGTTGGAAACTGACCACCCACGGATTGAAGGTAGCCGGCGGCGGTCAAAAAGTCGATCAGATCGCTAACCGTCTTTTGGCGCTGGCCGGCCATTAAACCGTACGTTGAAAGCTCACTTAAATGATTGTCGCGAATGCGTTGATTATTGGCGCCCGTCAAAACTTGCGCCACCACCCCTTTGCCGAACCGGGAATGTAACCGCACGACACACGATAATACTTGCTGGGTCGCGGTTGTGATATCTTTTTCCTCGCGTTGGTCGGTACAGTTACTACACCGTCCGCACGGTTCGGAGTCCTCGCCGAAATATTTCAGGATAAACTGCTGTAAACAGCCCTGGGTATTGGCGTAGCGGGTGACGGCCTGCAACTTTTTGTAAGCCTGATGGCGGTGCTCGTCGTCCATTTCGGATTCATCGATAAAGTAGTGTTGCAACTGAATATCGGCGGGCCGGAAAATTAAAATGGCTTCACTGGACAAGCCGTCCCGGCCAGCACGCCCGGCCTCTTGGTAGTAGGCTTCCAGCGTTCCCGGTACCTGCGCGTGAATCACGAAGCGCACGTTACTCTTATCGATTCCCATCCCAAACGCGTTGGTCGCCACCATCACGTCAACGCGGTCGTAGAGAAAGTCCTCCTGATTTTGCCGCCGAACGTCCGGATCTAAGCCGGCGTGGTACGGGGCCGCCTTGATGGCCCGTTTTTGTAATAACGCCGTCAACCGCATGACCTCTTTACGGGTGCTGGCGTAAATAATGCCGGCCTCCCCCTGATTCGCTTTGAGGTAATCAAGAATGTAGCGGTCAGTGTCTTGATCCTTCACAACGGCTAAGTTGAGGTTGTCCCGCGCAAAACCGGTGTTCACTTCGTTATCGGCCGCAATGTTTAGCAGTTGGCGGATGTCAGTCGCCACTTGTTCGGTCGCCGTGGCGGTGAGTGCCAACACTTGCGGATGAGTCGGTAGCTGCTCAATGGCGGTACTCAACGCTAAGTAACTCGGCCGAAAATCATGGCCCCACTGTGAAATACAGTGGGCTTCGTCAATCGCCAATAACTCGATGGGCAGTTGCCCGAGCGCCCGTAAAAAGTAGTCGGAATCTAGCCGCTCCGGCGCCACGTACAAGAGCGTGTAGTCGCCGGCGCGCAACTCTTGGAGCCGCTGATTAATTTCCTGTTGATCCAGCGCACTATTAATGAACGTTGCGGCGATTCCGTTGTCGTTAAGGGCGTCAACCTGATCCTTCATGAGTGAGATCAGGGGAGACACCACGACCGTCAAACCGCGAAACAGTAAGGCGGGAATTTGATAACAGAGTGACTTCCCGCCCCCGGTCGGCATAATTGCCAGCGTATTTTCACCAGCCAAAACTTGTTCGATCACGGCTCGTTGTCCCGGTCGAAATTCATCGTACCCAAACGTCGTTTTTAAAACTTGTTGTGCGGCGGCTAAATCCATTTCCGTAACCCCTTTTTTGATTTCTGATGCTCGCTAATTGCCTACATTTTACCGATAATTAACGCCCAGCTCAAGAATGCGTCTTGCGGCTTTTTGCACAAACGTCCCTTAAAATGGCCGAAAAAAAACAGCCCCGGCTGTCCGAAGCTGAAGCACGTCCACGTTAATTCCCTAGCCCTGCTTTGGTCGGCCCCGGTGATCCACCAATCCAGCCGTCCCACTTTCACGATACTTGCGCACCCACGTATACACTTGCGGGTACGACACGTTAAACTGGCTCGCCGCTAAGCGATAATTATTTTGATGGGCCAACGTAAACTTAACAATCTCTAATCGTTCTTCATACGTTGCTCGTCGTCCACGCCCCATGGCAAGGCCCCCTTTCACTTTCGCCTTGTTTATCATATCAAGTTTAACCACTTTTTTGTAGTTTTTTTCGGTAAGTTCTGATAATCATTTTAAAGTAAGGTAGAAGCAAGTAAAAGCGCGCTGACCATTCCCACCAGCTAACTTTTTAATCGTCTAGTGAGCTTTTTACTAGCCAAATCGAACAAATGTTCGTATAATGATTTTGAGGTGATCGAAATGCAAGCACTAACTGTCAAATACGCCAATCAGGTTAAAATTCTCAAGTATGACCCGTTCATGTTATATCTGCGGGTCGTGCCGCTAACTGGTTCGGCTGACCAGCCCATCCATTGCCTGTGTGTCAAGCACGCGTTAACTTTATTTGAACAACTCCATCCGGATGCCCGGCTCGCCTTGTATGGCCACTACAACCGCAGGCACCAGTTCGTCATCACGAAGTTTTTCGTGGGTCCGGCGGTGCAAGCAGTAGCCAGCTGAGCGACTGGTTGCTTATAATGGAACTAACCAAAGATCAAGGGGGTCAAGCTGACCAAGATTGTACAAGACTGGATATAACGATATTACTGGTTCATTACCACGCTCATTGCCAGCTGTCGTTGTCCAACCCGACTAACGCTCCAGCACCGAATGTCCGCCCCCACTAGGATGCTTACCGGGGCG
Organism: Lactiplantibacillus modestisalitolerans; assembly: GCF_005405425.1. Taxonomy (GTDB): domain Bacteria; phylum Bacillota; class Bacilli; order Lactobacillales; family Lactobacillaceae; genus Lactiplantibacillus; species Lactiplantibacillus modestisalitolerans. The sequence goes on from NZ_BJEA01000001.1 coordinate 265,369, forward strand.
CGTTTCCATTCGGCTGGTTGTCAATCCATGATTATTGAGAAAGGAAAAGCTTGTCATCTAAGCGTTCAAGCGCTTTGGTCCGCGGTTGAACGTCCAAAATGGCGAGTCGTCATTACCATGTCAGCTACGTTAACGATGTTAGAACGTCAGATTCCAGATAATCTCAATTGTCTCTTCTTATTGAACCACCCGGTCTACCAAATTCGATCCGATAAGCGTTTAACCCCCGCCAATGAATATCAAGATGCGGGCAACGTTACGGCCATCGAATTTGACGACCAACGCTACCACGTCTGCTTTGCTCACCGGCCCGAGCTCCTATTACCGGCCAAAAAAATTTGTCGCTACAGTGAAGCCGCCATTCAGCCCTCCGCAGACGAATTTTTACGCTCATTTGGCTTTCATATCCCGACTAGCGCTCCGGAACCAACAAAGTCGGTGCCCTCCATGTTGCCGTTAAGCGGCCAACTGGATCAGATTCCCGACCAGTACGTGATCTTAGACTGCGAATTTGGAACCCTCTTTCGCCGAAGTGGTTCCAGTAACGCCATCAACTGGCAGGTCTTTAAGACCCTCGGCCTTAAGACGAGCCTCTTTCAGCTGAGCGCAATTGGTTTTGACCGCCACCAGCAAACGACGACCTTTTTCAACCGTTACTTTGATAACCCCAATTTTTTACCCGAAAAGAAATTGACCGGGTTGGCTGAAACCGGACTAACGATTACCGCTTACGAACGCCAAGGCTTGCCGCTCAAAATTTGTCAGGCCTTCATCACGCAAGTGTTGCAGCTAAACGTACCGCTCGTTTTTTGGGATCAGACCCAGGACTTGAAATATTTACGTCGCTTACTCGCGTTTTACTACCCAAAGTTATCGGCCAGCGAGCGGGCCATTGTTCAAGCCCCAATTCAAATTTTTGACGCTCAGGCGTATACCAACGCTTTAATTAACCATGGTAATCACCGGGTCAGCGCCCACGGTCTCCCCCTCAACGGACTGGCCGCACTGTTTAACATTTCCAATCCCCACCAGCACAATGCAATTTGGGACGTTCAGACCATCGAGTTGGTGCTTCGCCACCTTGATAATCAGTTAAAGCAACCGGTCCAGCAGACGGTCCAACCGGCACCGTTATTTGCATCGGCCCCGGCGTTAACTAGCCATCAGGCCCGCACGCCGGGCCACGCACTCACCCCGGCCCCCCAACGCACTAGTCGCGATGCCAAGTACGCCCTCGTTCGCAAACTCCACGCACGGGGCAAAACTTACCGGGAAATTGCGGCCGCCACCGGCATTAGCATTAGTGGGGTCAATTACATTTTAAAAAAGGCCGTGGCCGTTAGCCCGAATCACGGTGTTGTCCCTAGTCCGGAAAGCGTATAATGGAATCAAAAGCTTGAAGGAGTGTTTTAACTATGGAAAAACGTATCAAAGGCTCTTGCACGACGATCCTCGTCGGTAAAAAGGCCTCCATCGACGGTTCGACCATCATTTCGCGTAACGACGACGGTCACGAAGCGCTCGATCCCGAACGGTTAGTCGTTGTTAACCCCGAAGACCAACCGCGCCACTACCAATCCGTGATCAGCAAGGTGCAGGTTGAATTGCCTGACAATCCGTTACGGTACACGTCAATTCCTAATTCGATCTTAACGAACGGGACTTGGCCTGCCGCCGGGATTAACAGCGAAAACATCGCCATGTCCGCAACCGAAACGATTACGACTAACTCCCGGATTCAAGGCGTTGATCCCCTGGTTGCCGGTGGGATTGGTGAAGAGGACTTGGTAACCCTGGTCTTACCGTACATCCACAGTGCTAAGGAAGGGGTCACCCGCCTCGGCCAACTTTTGGAACAATACGGTACTTACGAACCGAACGGCATCGCCTTTTCTGATCAGGACGAAGTTTGGTGGTTAGAAACTATCGGCGGTCACCACTGGGCCGCTAAGCGGATTCCCGACGATGCGTACGTCGTTGCCCCTAACCGGATGAACATCGACGACTTCGATTTTGATGCCGACGATACGTTAGCATCCGCTGACCTACAGGATCTAATTGAAACCAATCATTTAAACCCCGACTTTGACCGCGTCAACTTGCGGCACATCTTTGGGAGTGCCACGATCAAGGACACCGTCTACAATAACCCGCGGGCTTGGTTTGGTCAGCGCTACTTTACGCCGGACGTGGAACAAGATCCAATGGAACAGGATTTACCATTCATTTGCCACGCGAACCGCAAGATCTCAATTGAAGACGTTAAGTTCGTATTGAGCTCGCACTTTGAAAATACGAAATACGACGTTTACGGTAGTGGTTCCGAAGCGGACAAGAAATTGTTCCGGCCAATCGGGATCAACCGCAACCACGACGTTCATATCTTACAAATTCGTAACAACGTCCCCGCTGAAATTGCCGGGATTCACTGGTTAGCCTTTGGCGCGAACACCTTTAACACGGTGGTCCCGTTCTACGCCAACGTTAACGATACACCGGCTAGTTACAAGGACGCCGACGGCACGTTCAACTTAAACCACATGTACTGGTTAAGCTGCACGACCGCCCTACTGGGAGACACCGACTACGACTTCTACGTAGACATGCGCAATAGTTACGAACTCGAAGCCATGAGTGCTTACCGTAAGATTGAAAACGATACGGATGCCGACCTCGCCAACCATACTGACGTTAGCGCCTACCTCGAAGCCGCTAACCAACAACTAGCTGACGAAGCCATGCAACGGCAAACGAAGCTCCTCGGTGACATGGTCATCGCCGGCTCCGAAAAAATGAAATTGCGGTACAACTTAAACGACTAAGCCCCCTTAGCCCGCTTGCGGTTACGCGTCCATTCAATGAAAAAATTATGAGGAATGACTAATTTATTTTTCATAAAATGGTTTACAAACCTAAAAATAGTGTTAATATAATGGCACAAGATAAAAACGGAGGAAAGAGGAGTACGACTAGTCAGCCTGCCAGTGATTCGGGATTTAGTGGAAACCCGTTCAGAACCTGACTGCTCGGAAAAACACTTTCTTAGTTGCTAACTGAAATGTGAGTAGGATTAGCCGTTAACCGGTACGTTACCATCGGTGGAGTATGTTTGTACTCTATTTAAAGCTGGTCTGCAATTGGCAGACAACTTGGGTGGTACCGCGAAAAGTCTTTCGTCCCTTGAGAAATCAAGGGATGGAAGGCTTTTTCTTTTATCTTGAACATAACCTGTCAATTATTCATAAAGGAGCAAACGCTATGCATTTAATTATTCCAAAGGATTATGATCCAAAATTATCCGTCAAAGAAACCCAGCAAGCCATTCGTTACATCCGTGAAACCTTCCAAGAAGAATTTGGGAAGCAACTGAACCTGTCGCGGCTCTCCGCCCCAATGTTCGTTGAAAAGAAAACCGGGTTGAACGATAACTTGAACGGCGTTGAAAAACCAGTCTCCTTTACGATGCAGGATATGGGCGACGAAACGATTGAAATCGTCCACTCCCTTGCAAAGTGGAAGCGGGTCGCCTTAAAGCGTTACGGCTTCGACATGCACGAAGGGCTGTACACGAACATGAATGCCATCCGTAAGGACGAAGACCTCGATAACTTCCACTCGGCCTACGTTGACCAGTGGGACTGGGAAAAGGTCATCGCCAAGGACGAACGCAACGAACAAACGCTCAAGCAAACCGTTCAAACGATTTTCAAAGTAATCAAGCACATGGAACACGAAGTTTGGTACAAGTTCCCGAAGGCGGTTCACCACTTGCCCGACGAAATCCACTTCATCACGACCCAGGAACTCGAAGACATGTACCCCGACATGACGCCCAAAGAACGCGAAAACGCGATCTGCAAAAAGCTGGGTTGCGTCTTCCTAATGCAAATTGGTTGGAAGCTTAACAGTGGCAAACGTCACGACGGCCGGGCCCCCGACTACGACGACTGGAAATTAAACGGCGACATCCTCTTCTGGTACGAACCCCTCGACCGCGCCATTGAAATTTCTAGCATGGGGATTCGGGTTGACGCCGACGCCATGCAAAAACAACTTAAAGACGCGGACGCCGAAGACCGCTTACAATTGCCATACCACCAAATGGTCCTCAACGCGACCGTTCCTTACACGATTGGTGGCGGGATTGGTCAATCCCGGTTATGCATGTTGTTGCTCGGCAAAGCCCACGTTGGTGAAGTCCAAGCATCCATCTGGCCACAAGCCATGATTGACCAGTGTGCTGAACACAACATCCACCTACTTTAAGGGTTGCGGTTGGCCGTCAATGCCGCCGAAAACGCAAACTTAACGATAATTAAATGGTTCGCCCAACAATTAGCTGGGGCGAACCATTTTTAGGTTGGCTTACGAACGAGCGTTCACTTAGCGTGGCGCGCAAAGTTCGCCAATTAACTAGCCTCCCTGCTTGCGTTAAGATAATTTATTTAAACAAAATCAAAAAATTAAATGGTTTTATCATATGCTTTGATTTATAGTTAAGTAAAGGAATTAACTTATCAACTAAAAAAAGGAATGATCATATGGCTTGGTCGCTATGGCTTGTACCGCCTTTTTTGACAAGTATCTTCTTCTTTCTAGGTGTTATCACGCTTTATTGGTCCATCTACACTTGGATTTCTGGAAAATTAGAGTCTTCCAAGCGCCCAGTTAACTTGGAACGGGCGCAATAAATTATTGGGATCACCTGCGCCGTTATTTCAATTTTCAGCGTGCAACTACTAGTTCGAACCACGTCACTGTCGTGGGCGTTTACTAGCTTTCAAATATTAATTTTAATCTTTATTTCGTACTTTATTCAGATTTGGCTCCCCTACTGGCTAGTCTTTATCACCGGGGTCGTTTTCATGGTCATGAACGGAACAATTGTTCACCCGCTATCCTGGGTTTACACGTTCCTGTTTGCGGCCTTCTACCTCATCTTGTACTACCAGGCCGCCCGGATGGGATCGCATCCCTACCCGCGCTACCTCGCAACCGTCGCCCTCTTTGGCGGGGGGCTGTGGCTACTCGTTCGCCTGCGGTTCAACCTCAGTTGGGCCACCACGTCCCGCGAATTCGTGGACTACTTAATTTTGGCGTCACTGATGTACGGTTACTTCAAGATTCAAAGCAAGGACCGCAGCATTAAAAACCGGCTGTTTAAGGCGGCCAACTGGGACGCCCTCACGCACGTGCAAAATTACGCGGCCTATGACCGGGAAATTGGTTACCAGTTCCACCGGCAAAAACAGCTCCAACGTCCGCTTGCGATGCTCATGTTTGACATCGACCATTTCAAGCACGTCAACGATACATACGGCCATTTGGCTGGTGACCGGGTGCTCGAACAAACGGCGGGAACCGTTAAGACCATTTTGGATAATTACGGCAATGGCGCGACCCTCTTTCGAACCGGGGGCGAGGAATTTAACATCATTATTCCAGGTATCTCGCTCACCGAGGCCGAACAGGTGGCCCAAGTTATTTTGGACTCCGTTGGCCGCGACACGGTTGTCTATGATGGCACGGAAATTAAGATTACGGTCTCCCTGGGGGTTTCGTCATTAACGCCTAAGGACCACAGCCCGTTAGACTTCTATAAGCGGGTCGATAATAATTTGTACCACTCGAAGAAGAACGGTCGTAACCAGATTACGGCAGATCGTCATCCGGGCACGCCGGCGAAACCGAAGGCCGCACCGGAGGCACATTAATTAAAGCAGTTGGATTGAAACTCGTTTAGGCGCCCTGTTAGTGGGGCGCTTGGGCGGGTTTCTTTTTTAGGCGCTTGGTGGCAGTTCTAATTGATTATGAGAATTGTTATGCTGGGTATTTATAATTATGCTTAGTGATTGGTTAAAATGGAATAACTACACAAGGTTAGAGACAGGTCTGTAAATGATGCAAGCTAAAGTATTGAAATCACAAAAATCTGTCTTAAATTTACATCCTTAAGCACATTTCAAAATTATGGTTATTAGCTGATAGCAATTATTTTTGCACTAAAAAATCGCTTGTAGATTCGAATTAAAGATTTGCTGTATCGTTCATTGGCAGCGATAAGGTTATCCAGAGAATTCATCAAGCCTCCTATTTTCTTTTGCTCTTTTAAAGAAGGAACCATAATATATTGCCTCAAAAAATCAGCTTCATCAATTTTGTTACTAGAGTTTCCTGAGGATGTTAGCGCATGTGCAATGATATTATGCATTGTATCTTCACGATGAATGTAGTACTTCCAAAATAATAAATTATAATCCTGTATATGTTTGTAAATTGGGAAAAGTTCTGATATTACACCATCCCCAATATCATTTTCTACAAATCTACCAAACGCAAATTTCCTATTAGGATGACCTTCAAATGCAATATCTCCAATTCTCAATACAAAAGTTCGCGTATCAATATTGTTTGATTGAACCTTTTCAGGATTTTGAAAATACATTTGGGCAACTGAAATCCACTGTGTTTTATCAAATTGTCCATTATTTCGTTCATTTCTACGAGCGAATTCCTGACCTAACTTACGCTGCTCCCACGTGTTAGCATGTTTTAGTCAACACTCATTTAGTAATTACGCTTATTGCTTGGGAGCAGCGTAAGCTGGGAGAGAGAATAAATTTCATAGGTGGTGCGACACCTTATAAAGCAAATCCAAAATATTGGAATGGTAATATTGTATGGCTTTCATCACAAGAAATTAAAGCAAAGTATATTTATTCCGGCACATATAAAATCACCAAAAAGGCAATCGATGATAACGTCACAAAGTTTGTAGGTAAGGGAACCCCTCTAATAGTGTCTAGAAGTGGCATATTGGCGAGAATGTTTCCGGTAAGTATTCCAATGGTAGATGTTGCTATAAATCAAGATATAAAGGCACTTCAATTTGACCATGCGAAATTGAATGTTGATTATGTTGTTAGTTATTTAAATGCTAAGGAAAAGTACATTTTACATTCAATTATTAAAACCGGTACTACAGTGCAATCGGTAAGTATGCCTGATTTAAATAAGATGCTTTTTCCGATACCAGGGCATACTGAACAAGTAAAAATTGGAAATTTAATGATGAGTTTAGATCACCTTATCGCTGCCAATGAGTATAAGTTAAAAAGCACCCTCAAAAATCAAAGGTGCCTTAAAGAGTCTTTCTTCAACTATCTCTAATAATTTAAATTAGACTTGCCAAATGCTTCATTACCTTATCATTATCCTGATTTTCCAGCTCTTGAATAATATGTAAATAAGTCTGTTGTGTCGTTGTCATATTAGAATGGCCTAATCTCCGCGCAACAGACGCAATACTTACACCGGCATATAATAACAGCGACGCATGCGTATGACGCAACCCATGAACCGAAATAACTGGTATCGATGCCCGCTTACATAAACGCTCCAAATAATGATTTACCGTATCGTTATAAACCTTTGACTGAACAAAAATCGGCCGATCATCAGGTAAGTTCTTTGCCAACTGTGAGAATTGAATAACCGTTTGCCAATCCAGTGGGACCTTCCGAACCGATGAAGCATTCTTCGTCGGCGCAAAGTCATTTTTACTAGACTTATAATCCCACGTCTTACTTATTGATAGCGTCTGATGCGCAAAATCAAAATCATCCGGCGTTACTCCCAGCGCTTCCGCAAATCGAATCCCCGTTTTCGCGATTAACAAAATAAAGTAATCCCAATTAACCTCATTTTCTAAGGTCAATTCATTCAGTAGCGCCTGTAATTCATACTGGTGTAAATACTTAGTTTTATGCTGCCGGTGCTTAACACCCTTGATAATCGCCTTTCTAGTAGGGTCGCGGTCAATCAGTCCTTCTTCCAGAGCATCTATTAGTGAGCCCTTTAGGTGTCGATGAAAATCCATCGTCGTTTGCCGCTCGTGGGTTTCTGCGTAATCATTCAGTAGCTGCTGATAGGATAATCTTGATAATTCCGACATTAATAAATCTGGTGCCAATTTAACCAACTGGCGGTGCGACATCTCATACTTTCGATACGTCACCGGTCGGACTGCATCTAATTTATATAGTTGCATCCATTGAAAAAAATACTGATGAAATTTAATTTCTCGTGCCATAATCATCCTCCAAAAAAATGAGTTATTATCTGGCTCAAAATCAGATAACAACTCATTTATACATGAATAATTATTCATTGTGGTAGGAATAACGCTTATAAATAAAACAATACTAACGCTCATTAGCAGTGAAAATACAGTGTTTATAAAAATATCTAGACAAACATATTTTGCATCAGAAACTTCTTAACTTGCTTCAGTTGATTTAGTTTATCTTCATTGGCAGCGATAAGGTTAGATAGTGCGTCAATTATCTTGCCTATTTTTTGTTGTTCATCAACTGATGGTATTAATATAGGCATTTTAAAAAACAGCTTATCTTTGATTGCAAATCTATCTGATCTTGCTCCAGAATCTCCATTTTGATACATAAATTTGTACCAATTTGTTGATTTGAAGAAAGTTTCTAAAAATTCTGATTTGATTTTCTCTCCTGCTAATTTAAAAACAATATACAACGGTGACATAACTCCAGTAATGCCAAGTTTATTCTTTCTAATTGGCCCGAATGGTGCAGATACAGAAATTCTAGGATTATAGACAAAATAATCAGGCTTTACAACATAGTAATTACTTGTATCCTTACCAGACACCTTTCTATCAAAATAATCATTTTGCTTAACTATTCCATATACGGCAGAATTAGTTAAGGTCTCCTCGAATTGATTCTTACTATTTTTTTCTGTTGATTTTGATACTATCTGATTTAGCTTACGCTGCTCCCAAGGGTCAGTGAATCCTTTAAAGCGCCATTCTTGCGAGAAAATCTTTTGCATTAACAACTTTTTTAGTTCTTGTAAATGTTTTAGCTTATCCTCATTGGCAGCGATAAGGTCTGCAATTTCATCTAACAAGCCTCCAATATTTGCTTGTTCGTTTTTTTTGATTGGATATACTAGCTTTAAACTAGAAAATTCGTTAAAGCTTATAGATTTTCCATCTCGGATTCCATAAGTAACTTTCTTAAGCGATTCAATAAAGCTAAAGGTCTTAAATAAGTATTTCCAAAAAGTAATATCATAATAATGAGCCTCATCGAAAGCAAATATAGTGTATGCAGGACTCACAATTCCTTGAATTTCTGCCAGCTCAAACCCACCTTGAAAAGATCTTAAGCTAATCACAAATTCGCTGGGTCGCACAAGTTTATAATTCTTTAAAGTACTTTTGTCATATTTAATGTCAATGTCAATATCTTTACGCAGCACAATACCATTATCCTGAGTAACTGATAAAACTGGCTGGTCAGCATGATTCTTCTCTGTACGAGAAATAAATATTTCTCGAGCCTTACGTTGCTCCCAAGGGTCAGTAAATCCTTTAAAGCGGATTTTGGGCGTCAAATTCTCATTGGTCATCGTAACATCCTCTTAACTTCCTCAAGCTGCTGTTGAGCGACAGGGTCAGAGGCCGTCAAATCGTCCATCATTTTCGACAATTCCGACTGCAACGAATTAATCTTTTGATCCGTTTCCTGCATATCCTGAACCAGCTTCGCAACGTCCACCGGCGGTTCTTCCTCAAAAGTATCGACGTACCGCGGAATATTTAAGTTATACTCGTTTTCAACGATTTCCGACAATTCCGCCTTGTGCGCGTACTTATCCACATTCTCCCGCTTATCTAACGTTTCAACAATCTTATCCACGTTTGCGTTCGTTAACACGTTTTGATTCTTACCCTTTTCAAAGTCCTTAGACGCATCAATAAAGAATACGTCTTGATTAGACCGATTTTTCTTGAAGACCAGCACAATCGTTGGAATACTCGTCCCGTAGAACAAGTTCGCTGGTAAGCCGATAACCGCGTCCAACACGTTATCATGCTCAATCATATAACGCCGAATTTGGCCTTCCGCCGCCCCGCGGAACAGCACGCCGTGCGGTAGCACTACCGCCATCGTGCCGTCTGAATTCAAGTGGTACAACATGTGCTCCACAAACGCAAAGTCAGCCTTCGACTTTGGCGCCGTCTTACCATACTTACGGAAACGCTCGTCATCCAACTTGCCATCCGGAACCCACTTTGCCGAATACGGTGGGTTTGCGACCACCGCGTCAAACGTCTCATCCGGGAAGCGGTCCTCTTCCAACGTATCGCCCTGACGCAAATCAAAGCGGTTATAATTGACCTCGTGCATCAACAAGTTCATCCGCGCCAAGTTATAGGTCGTACCGTTAATTTCCTGCCCATAATACGTACCGACCTTCGTGTACGCGCCCAATTGTAATAACAGTGAACCCGAACCCATCGTTGGGTCATAGACACTCTTCAACTGGTCCTTCCCGGTCGTTACAATCCGTGCCAGCAGCTTCGATACTTGTTGGGGCGTATAGAATTCCCCAGCCTTTTTACCGGCCGAAGCCGCAAATTGGCCAATTAAATACTCATACGCATCGCCCAAAACATCAATCTGGACGTCCTGCTCACCAAAATCAATATCGGCTAGTGACAAAATGACCTTAGCAATTAAATCACTGCGTTTGGCCACCGTATTGCCTAAGCGCGAAGAATGTAAGTCCAAGTCTTCAAATAAACCACGAAAATCGCCTTCGGAATCCTTACCAATCGTTGAGTTCTGAACTTCGTCGATTGCGGTTTGGAGCATTTCAACGTCGAAATTTTTTTGTTGGATACTCGTCACCATCGCCGAAAATAGGTACTGCGGCTCAATAAAGAAACCGAGCGCATCGATAATTTCCGCTTTTAAATCCGCTTTTAGTGAATCATCCTCAACCGCATCCATAAAGGTTTCGTCATCATCTTTAAGTAACTCGGCCGCGTAATTTTCGACTTTATCGGATAGAAACCGATAAAAAATTAGTCCCAAAATGTAATTGCGGTATTCACTCGCATCCATGTTACCGCGTAAATCGTTTGCTACGGCCCATAACCGCTTTTGTAATTCTGCTTGTTGCTCAGCCTGTGCTGTCATATCAAAGTTCTCCTAAGAATTTAAAGAATATTTTGGATCAAGCTCCTCAATAAAATCATTGAGTTCGCGCTTCACGCGCCGCTTTTCGTGGAACGATAGCCCACTAAGTTGCTGGAAAACCTCGCCACCGTTCGTCTTCCCATAAAACGCATAATCGGCCAGTTGTTCGTTAACAAAGTCGACGGATAAATTGTGGCTTCTCGAAAAGCCTTCAATGGCGGCCTGCTTACTTTGAGCAAAGAACGCACTCAGTGACAAGCCAATATCATCATCCGCGTCTAACAGCGGTAACTGTTGCTCCAAGAACGTGCGAATTAACTCCGCCTTAGATTTAAGGCTATCGGTCGTTGCGTTATCCAGCATCCGTTCAATCTTCCGAATATCCCGTTTACGGCCTTCATCCGATTGGGTGTCGATCCCCGCAATCAAATTGATAATGTAATCGACCGTAATTTTATCCGTCTCAATTAAGCTAATATCAAAGTCGATGTCGTCTAACACCGACACCGTTTCCGCACTCTGGCGCTTAACAACGTTCTGATAGGCTTCGTAATAGCGCCCCTGATAATCACGTAACAATTGTTCCGAAAAGCGCGGCTCAAACTGGGCCCAATCGAACTCATCGTAAACTCGAATCCGATTATACAGCCGTAGTAGAGCCCGAAACGCTAGCACAAATTCCTTTTGTGCTTCCTCGCCCTGATCATACAGTCGATCCACGGATTGGACGGTTGGCGCAATCGTCAGTAGCTTCTCAATACTATCAACAAAGTCTGGTTTAAGGGTCGCATAGTCCGGCGCTAAGAAGCCCGAACTATCACCATCTGAGAAAAGCGCCACGGCTTCATCCGTCTTGGCCTTAATGTTTCGGTAAGCAATAATATTACCGAAAGGTTTCTTGTCCGTCTCCACCCGGTTGGTCCTGGAAAACGCTTGAATAAGGCCATGCCATTGCAAGTTTTTATCCACGTATAGCGTTGATAAGCGCTTCGAATCAAACCCGGTTAAGAACATGTTAACCACGATTAAAATATCAATGTTGTCTTCCGGAGTCTGATCATTGTGATCCTTCATCCGTTTCGACACGTCACTAAAGTAACTCCGAAAATGATTGGTTGAAAAATCCGTTCCATACAACTGGTTATAATCCGCAATAACCTGGTCCAATCCTTGCCGCGAAGTGACCGCATCATCATTTTGATGCGCTTCATTATCCAGTTCGTTCGCTTCCCAAGTAAAGATTGTTGTCACTTTCAAATCATGCTTAGGATCTAATTTCTTAAACATCCGGTAATACTTCAACGCCATCCGCGTATTCGTTACCGTCAAAATTGCATTGTAATGCCGTTGTTTTGTTATTTGGTTATGGTTAAACAGAATGTGTTGCACAACCCGCTCAACCCGGTCCTCATCTTCCCAGACCTCCTGGGTATCAATTCCCGGAACTTGTTCATCTTCCACCGTGCCATCTTTTTGGCTGACGGTAGAGAGGTACTGCACTGAAAAGCCCAGTACGTTACCATCACGGACCGCATCCTTAATTAAATACTGATGGAGCCGTTTACCGTACAAATCAGCCGTCGTTCGTCCGTCCTGACCCACGTTTTCCGGAAAGATTGGGGTCCCCGTAAAACCGAAGTGTTGGGCGTTTTTGAACCAACGGTTGACATTTTTGCGCATCTCACCGAATTGGCTGCGGTGCGATTCATCCTCGATGAAGATTACCCGCCGGTCATGGTACGGCGTCAAAGTCGCTTTATAGCGATCGTTACTAACGGCGTTATTCAATTTTTGGATGGTCGTTACAATCAGTCCGTTATCCGAAGATGCCAATTGACGAACCAACGCCTCCGTATTGTCAATACGGTCAAGTGGGTTCTGACCACTCGTCGTTTCGGGCAAGTAGGCGCTAAAATTCTTCACCGTTTGTAAGTCAAGGTCGGCGCGGTCAATCATAAAGATGACCTTCTCAGCATTCGTTTCCCGTAACAGTAATTGACTCGCCTTGAATGACGTGATCGTTTTTCCAGAACCGGTCGTATGCCAAACGTACCCGTTATCGTGGGGGTGCGTTTTGGCCTGTTCAATAATTGCTTCGGTCGCGTAAATTTGATACGGTCGCATCAATAACATTTTTTGATTGGTCCGATCAAAAATCGTATACTTGGCAATTAAGCTATGCAGCCGCTGCTTATCAAAGAACGCCGTTGTAAAAATCCCCAGATCGTTATAACGGTTATTCGCTTGATCCGTCCAATAAAACATAAAGTTTGAATTCAGATTGCCGTCACCGTTCGCAAAATAACGGGTTTCGTTACTATTGCTAACCACGAAAACCTGAACAAGACGCATTAACTTAGCGTAGTTGAACGACTCCGAACGGTAGCGAATGATCTGATTAAACGCCTGCGTAATTTCAACGTCCGAACGCTTCAACTCAATCTCGGCAATTGGTAAACCGTTGATTAGTACCAGCACGTCGTAGCGGTTTTCGTGCAAGCCCATCACCGTCATTTGGTGGGAAACTTCAAAAATGTTATTCCGAAAGTCACGCCCATCAAACAAATCTAAATACAGGTTACTCTCATCATCCCGCTTAATTTCAATTTTCCCCACCGGTTGCGTGGCTGACCCCCGTAAAATTTGCGCCACCTGATAATGCGTTCTAGCCCCCACTAGCTCATTCATTACCGATTGAAATTCCCGGTTACTTAATGGGACGCCCCCTAGCCGTTCCCGGTTACGTTCGCTTAAAAGCTCCCGAAAGTGATTATTAAGTGTTTCCACGTCTGGTATTTTGACAAACCGGTAGCCAATGCTCCGTAGCCGTCGAATGAATTCGTCTTCAAGCGCTGCTTCAGATTGAACGTTGCGAGCCATTCATTCCCCCTCCAATCAGTTAATCTAGTTACCCATATAATAGCATAATTTCCTTACGCTGATAGCCAGTGATAAGCTAAAGCTTCCATTATTAAGTGATGTCAATACGCAGTCAAACACTCCCCTACCAGCTAGCGTTACTTATTCACCATATAAGCATCTTCTACAAAAAAAGCGAACCGCAACCATTCAAGTTAAAGTGAACTGGCTTTTAGGTTGCGGTTCAAATTTTTTAACCAAAAACGCTACCCGGCAATCATTACCGAGTAGCGCTCCCATGTTAGGCCTGACGTTGGATCACGCCCAAGCCATAGTGTTTTAAATTTAAGAAAACGTGCCGATCGAAGAACCCGATGAAACTGCCTTGGAAAAACAGGCAAATGATCGTCCCGATATTGACCGCCCAAAGATGATGACTCATCGTAAAGGTCACCAGCATAATGATCACCGGCGGAATGTAGTGGACAATTTGCGCAATGGTCGCACTACCATGCAGGTAACGAAACCGAATAATCTGCATAAAATCATCATTCGGATGCAGGATTAAGTTAGCCCGTTGGTAAATTGAAGTTGCCAGGGCAACAAACAAAATGCCAATAACGTCCAGCCCAATCCGAACACCGATGGGTAAAGCGTTAATCCCCGTCTTCTGAATCAGTTGCGTAAACCACTGAATCAAGAAGCTAAACGGAAAGGTAAACAGCAGGTTGCCGATAATTCGCCGCCCAATCACTTGTCGAATCAGCAAGGTATTCATAATAACGACCGCGACCCCACAAATGAAGAGGGTTGCGCGTAAACTCAACGGCCACAAATGGTATAAGTTAACCGCTGAGGCTGTCCAGACGGCGCTACCCAAATTCATCACGATGGTTAATGAGTGGCCGACCGCATTAATAAGGAGTGATAATGCTAGGTAAAGAAACCTTTTTAACCAATCGTGTTCGTTTAGAGCTGCTGCTTGATGATTTTGAATCACCGTAACGCCTTCTTATCTCTCAAATTGTTGTCCAAATTAAAGTTTAATCCACTACTGCCATTTCAACAAGCACGCTAATTAAGCTGCCCTTAAATTCTACCTACTATCCTGCTCAAAATAAGCCCTGAATGGTCGAGACCACTCAAGGCTTATCTTTTAGTAATTATTACTATTATTTAAATCTTACTTCACCGTCTCCGCAACCGCCGCATTCACCGCGTCCTTCTCAGCTTCAACAAGGGCCACGCGACTCGCAATGACCTTCGTATCCATCTTGATTTCACGGGTCAAGCCCGGCGTGTTCAGCTTCGGTTCAAAGAAGGCCTTAAATTCAGCCAAGCGGTCCGCCGTATGGAAGATCCGCGACGTCACCGTAATGTACGTCGTGAATTCCATATCGCCACCGACCGTCGCTTCCAACCAAGCCCAATCATTGCGTAACCAGTCCCAGGCCGCCTGCTGACCAGCATCGTTCGCCAGCACGCCCCGGTACCACGCCCGCAAATCTTGCGGCTTAATCGTATCCGCGTCTTCAAACGCATCGATCAACTTAGCGACACCCGCCGCATCCGGCGTTGCCGTCAAGGCCGCGCAGATGTCCGCCTTATAGCTTGCATCCGTCGACTGGCGATAATCCGTCAACAACTGGTCAAACAGGGTTGCGTTCCCGAAGTTTTTCACTTCGTTCCGCAAAATGAAGACCCGGGTATCCGCTGGCAAGCCCGCTAAATTCTGCGCGTTACCTTCAAACAACTCGTGCGCCGCCAAAATCGACTGCTTATTTTGCGCATACAAGGTCGCGCTCAAAATGTATGGCCGCGTCAACTGATCATCAAAGCTATCGCTGGTCTTCGGTGTCCATCCCAACCGTTGAACCTGCGCCGCGCTCAACTGATCATACAACGTCCGCAACTGCTGCTCAGCAGTTGAACCCGGCGTCACGAACTTCTTCAAGTTCGCTGCCAACTCGTAAAGTGCCGCGTTTACGACCGTCGAATCACTAGCCGCAAACCGGCTCAACAACGGCACGACCGTTGCGTACGAAATCTGCCGACCTTCCGCCAACAACCGGAAGTCCTGCAAGAGCTGCAACTGATCAATATGGGTCAAGTCGTCCACGTGCGCTAAAATGTCGTCCAATAACTGCTGATCATACTTAACGATAAAGTGCGAGTTATTGCCAACGTTCAAGCGGAACGGCTTCCCGTTCGCCTGCCGTAATTGCGCGTAGTCACCCAAGGTTGCGCTTTGGTCCTTGAAAATCGCCGGTGCGGCGTCATAGTTACTGTTCAACGGTAACTGCCACTGTCGCCCAACTTCCTTACCGTCACCAATGAAGAACTGCTGTTGACTAATCTTCAACTGGCCCGCTTCAACGCTTGCGGTTACGACCGGGTACCCGGGTTGTTCCAACCAGGTGTTCATAATGGCGTTCAACTGAATCCCGGACGCCTCGCCCAGCGCTTGCCACAAATCGTCGCCCGTCGCGTTACCGTACTTGTGAGCAATGAAGTACTGCTTCAAGCCAGCTCGCAACGCGTCGTCACCAATCATCGCCCGCACCATCACGAGCATCCGGGCGCCCTTCGCGTACACGATTGCGCTATCGAAAATTGCGTCAATTTCAGCCGGGTCTTCCACCTGAACGTGCACCGACTGAACTCCGTCCGTGGCATCCCGTTGTAAGGCCATCGGTGCTTCGGAAGTTTGGAATGTTTCCCAAATGTGCCAATCCGGTTCGAGCGCGTTAATCGCAACGTACTCCATCATGTTGGCAAAACTTTCGTTCAACCAGAGATTATCCCACCACTTCATCGTAACCAGGTCACCGAACCATTGGTGCGCCAACTCGTGGGCAATCACCGTCGCGACCCGCTGCTTGATTTCCAGCGCCGTGTTGTCGGGGTCCAGCAATAGGTAGGCTTCGCGGTACGTGACCAGCCCCCAGTTTTCCATCGCCCCGGCCGAGAAGTCCGGTAAAGCCAACTGCCATGAATGTGGCAACGGGTACGGGGTTTGATAGAAGTCTTCATAAAATTCAATCGAGCGTTTTGCAATGTCCAGCGCAAAATCAAGCTCATTAGCGCGATGGGCCTTAGTGCCATAAACGCCAACGGTCACGCCACTCTTGGTTTTAGTCTGCTTACCTTGTAATTCACCGAACGCAAACGCAATCAGGTAGGTTGACATCCGCACGGTGGTGTCAAAGTAGTGCACGCCATTTTCAATTTTCTTTTCAGGCATGTTACTTAGGACCGTTTCACCAGCGTGTTCGTCAAACTTCAGGGCCAAATCAAAGGTTGCCTTTGCTTCCGGTTCGTCAACACACGGGAAGGCTTGACGCGCGGCCGTCGTTTCGAACTGCGTCCCAATCAACTGCTTCTTTTCACCGTCAACTTCATAATAAGACGGGTAAATTCCCATCATACTGTCGGTTAACTTTGCCGAGTAGTCAATTGCCAACGTCACTTGACCAGTCTTCGTCAGTTGAATGCGAATCCCTTGAAGGTCATTATCGACCGTGAACGGGACGGCTTGACCGTCAGCTTGGACCTTCGTAATTTTAAGGAAGTTTTGATGAATCAAAACTTCGGTCGTCTGGGCATCACCAGTGATGGTGGAGCGGCCTGAAAAGACCTTTTGAGCCCGGTTAATATCAATATAAAGATCGTAATGTTCCGGATGGAACGTTTCGTAAAAATGGGTTGTTGTTGCCATATTGTCCTCCTTATATTTTCAGCGTATCTTCATTATACGCTAATCACTTGGGAAACGCGCCCCCAACGCCCGCCAATTCACCCGCAACAAATATGCCGGATAACTCCCCCAACCAAAACAGTAACTATTCAGTAGTGGCGACCCGTACGGCGAATAATCCGGATCAGCCGGCGCAAAAACCTCCGCGCAAGTGGTAGCGCCCTGCGCCAACTGTGGTCCCCAGTACGCTTTTAAGACGGCTAACGCTGCGTCCGTTTCCCCATACTTGAACAAAACTTCCGCCAGTAAGCCCTGCGTACTAGGTGTGACGAGCGCCGTTGTTAGCTCAAACCGCGCACGCATCGCCGCCAAACACCGCTGACGCTCCGGCACTGGCAACACGTCCGCTAACAGCATATACACCTGCGTCAACAAACTGACTTCGCGCTTCGGCCCGCTCACAAAGAGGTGCTGCTCGGCATCGTACGTTTGCACTAAGCTAGCGCCCACCACCGTTTCAAGCCAATCCGTGGCAGTGGTGCCTAGCGCGGGCTTATCAACCAACTGGGCTATTTGTTGCCAAGCTCGCACTGCTTGGACTAACAGCGCCTGCACGGCCGTCTGCTTATCACAATCCGTCGACCAGTCCACGAACACGTCCGTCCGTGCCCCCATCAAACCATCGGCAGATAATTGTGAGCAGGCCAGCGTCATTGCCCGGCTAGCAATTGGTTCCAACGCCCGAACGGTGACTAAATCTCCCGTCGCCACGCCGTATTCCGCCAACGCCATCACGAATTGCAGCTGGTAATCAAACCAGTACAAATCATCCGCTTGCGGCGTCTCAAAGCGGGTAAACACGTCCGCTGGTAACCGCCCCGCATCGTCCGCAAAACTCGCAAATAAGTATAAGCAACGACGCGCTAAAGTCCGGTCCTTAAAGGTCACGTAATTGACCTTAGCCTGCATTCGAAAATCTAACAACCACAACCGGCGGTCGCGCTTCGTGCCGTCTTCATACACAGCCTGCATGGTGTTCCTTAGCGTTGCGATGCAGACTGCATCTAGCCGGCGCAACCACGCCGGACCACCCGTTAAGGGCGCGACCGGCCGTTCCCCGACCGCGCTCGTCGCCGTAAACTCAGGACGCGTCAAGCGCGGACACCACTTCAACGACTGGCCCACCGGCGTTAACACCACGTAACGACAACTATACCGGCGCTCATAAGTCACCGTGGCGGGCAACAATTCCACGTGCCGGCGGTCATCTTGAATCCACGCCAGTGGTAACCAGCTTTCCACTTTGCTTGCGTCTAAATCCACTTCCAACAGGCGTTCCGCAAAACGAGCTTGCAGCAGTAGCGGCGCATCCATTGGTGACCCACAGGACTCAATTGCCACTTCAAAATGGCCCACAACCACCGTTCCCAAGTCATACACTAACCGCTCGCCTGGTTGCAACGTCACCGCGTCAAGATTCGTACGCCAAGTCACGTTTTGTTCAGCTAGCGAAACGTCCGCTTGAATTACCGCTACCCGTTGCGGCGTTACTTGGCGCGTTGCCAGCGGTAATTGTTCCTGTGCAACCGCCAGCAACGACGGATCAGCCCGAAACTGCCCCTCATCAATCACCTGAAACTTAGTTTGCGTGTCATTCACAAACGAATACGTCATCATCGTCACCCATTTCGCATGATTTTCCCCATCAATCGCGGGGTGTCTTGTCACGTCGTTATTTTAGCATACTAGCACCGCTTGATTGGCAAAATTGGCAGAGAAAAAGCTGGTCTATAAACGGAAAAAATCCCCCCAGGCCAGCCTTGTTTTATTGGCTCTATGATATATGGTGTTGATCTGTTTAAAAAGATGCCAGTTGAGTTTGCGAAAAATTTATTATACTTGCACAAACAAGTGGGCAAGGTTTGCGCATATTTTTTAGTAACCGTTCAGTAGAACCAGTTTCACCAATTGAGGCTTATTAAATTCAGCCGCAAAACCTCGTATTAAGGCAAGACTAGCCAGTAGTGGGTGTAACCATGGCTCAACTGCGAAATTATTCTTAGTCGGAAGTGTCGTTCTTCCGGCTTAGAATAAGGCTCGAATTTGAGATTGCGGGGTGGGTTTCCCCGTGAGCTCAAATCGATGCCCGCAGTGTTCCAGCCAACCGGTTACACCCGCTGCTGGCGGCATATCAACGCCAATTATTACCGAACCATTTTATTTGCTCCTAAGTTTATTTGCGATCACAAACCCCAACCCCGGCACCGAAATCGCAATCAAAACACCACTAAGCAGGCAGTTCAGCGCTAAATTGAGATAATCATTTAGATAGTCACCCTGAGCTTGAAGGTCAATCCGATTACGAATTGGATTCGTCGAATGATGATATAGAGCAATTTTGTTTTCTGTCGACTGATCACCCATATGTAACGAACGGGACTGCCAGGATTGAAAATGCAAGTTAACTCTTTTCATTTTTGGAAACGTCTCTAGCAAGACCGGGTACGCAAGCACAAATGACAGTGTCCACCAAAGATTGATTGCATTCCACCGCATGGGCATCGTTCCATCTGGCTTAGCCGTTACGAAATAAAAAACAATCGCAAAGAATACACAACCACGAGCGTAATCGAGACAAACATTTTTTAGCAATTTCATCGTTGATCACTCCAAAGTCGACTTATTCGATTAGTGGCAATTTTAACGTTTGCCGTCCCAATTACAATCCTCAAAATATTTAAACTTAAAATTTAATTAGCTCCCCCTAAAGTTCAAGTCCTCCAAATAGCGTTAAATCGGCATTGAAATTGTTTTTTACCCTATTTAAGCAACCGTTTGTTAACTACCGTTTCGTCCGTATTCATCTGTGATTAACGTTACTTGGTCCTGCTGGCAGCTACTATTCAGCTTTCTGAACATCTGCCGCCACCCTTCTCCAAACCACTTGTCCGCGGTTCCGTCCCGTTTGCACACTAAGCTAACGACGATTTTTATGGCCCATCGTTACCGGCTGAATACACTGGTTTGCCGGGGTGCGTCTAGTGCTTTCTTTAATTAAGTTATAACCCTGATTTATTGGTTTTCTTCAATATACAAAATACCCCTTGCATTACTTCTCATAAAAATTTTATAATTAAAGTGTTTTAGACTACTTATATTAAGGGGTGTGTGTTATAGATGCGATTTAATTCACATAATCAATTCAATTACGATCAGTCCGAGCGTTTCAAGCTTTATAAATCAGGTAAGCTCTGGCTCGTCGCGGGGGTAACCTTCTTTTCATTCCTTGGAGGAAGCATTTTAAGTAACCCAAGCGTCCACGCCGACGTCACACCGTCAGCGCAAGTCGCTTCATCATCAAGTTCGGCCACCAGCGCCAGTGCTAAACCGGCTACGAGTGCCGCAACCAGCACGGCTAGTGCAACCAGTGCCACGAGTGCAAGCACCTCAAGCGCAACCAGCACAGCTAGCCAAGCTTCACAAGCGACCAGCGATGCCAACAGTACCGCTGCCAAGTCTGTGACCAGCGAAGCCACTAGTGACGCAACGAGTACGGCAGCCAAATCGACTGCAACTAGCACCGCTACTAGTCAAGCAACGAGCGCCACTTCTAGCGCCGCGACAAGTACGGTCGCTAAGCCAGCCAGTGTCGCTAACGTGAGCGCTGCCAGTCAGGCTACCAGTAGTGCCGCCGACGTTAACGCCACTAGTCAAGCCAAATCCGCAACGGCCGAACCACAAATGACGACCTTTAGCATTTCAGCTGATACGGTGGCCGCACCCGTTACTGCGGTTGCAACGTCCGCTAAGGTCAGTGACCTAGGGACCGACGTTTGGCAAATTGGCGATAAGACCCGGCCAGCGGTTGACGCCGTCGACGTTGCTTCTTATCAAAAAGCAATGACTCAGGGCGATTTTGACAAGTTAAAAGCCGCCGGGATCAAAACTGCCATCGTCAAAACGACTGAAGGCACCAGCTACGTTAACCCATCCGCGTTACAACAAGCCCACATGGCTAACAACGCTGGCATGAACGTTGACGTTTACCATTACGCGCACTTCAACAATACAGACTCGGCCACTAAAGAAGCTGATCACTTAGGTAATTACTTGTCAGCTAACAAGTTCTCCAAACAAGTCCTCGTCTTCGCGGACATGGAAGATACTGACACAACGGCTAACGTTAGCGTCGCAAACGTTGCCAACAACTTAAACACGTTCTGGAATACGTTGGATACATACGGCTACAAGAACCATGCAGTCTACACGTTCCACTACTATAAAGCAGCCGATGCCGTTATGAATACCGTTGGTGGCGAATCTCGGACTTGGATTGCCCAATATCCGTACACGCCAACGGCAACAACTCATTGGAACACTTCGTACGGCGCATGGCAATTATCCTCATCAGCGCTCTTGCCAACCGGTGCCAACTATACCGGCTACATTGACGTTTCCGAGGATTACAACGGTTTACTAGAAGACAGTGCTGGTACCAACACGTTCTCAGCAACCGCAACCACGCCAACCAACACCGTGCACGTCAACACGAGTAGCACAGCGACGACGGCCGCTTCCGGCTGGTACACCTTTGCTCAAAACACTAGCATCAAGAGTGCCGCAACCGACAACTCCTTAACGGTCGGGACTTACGACAAGGGCAGCAAAGTTTACTACAACGCCCAAGTTAAGAACGGTAGTCAAACTTGGCTTCGCTACTTAGCTGCTAGTGGTAACCAACGCTTCGTTAAGATTAGCAACGGCACGACAACGACGAAACCAAGTACGTCAACGTCAACTAAACCAACCGCAACGAAGCCAAGCACGTCAACTAGCAAGACGACCGTTACCAAGGCCAGTGGTGCTTACCGCTTCACAGCCAACACGGCCATCAAGTCCGCAGCTAAGGACTCCGCTAAAACCGTTGGGACTTACGACAAGGGCAGCACCGTTTACTACAACGCCCGCGTTTCTAACGGTAGTCAAACTTGGCTCCGCTACTTAGCCGCCAGCGGCAACGAACGCTACGTCAAAATCAGCAATGGTTCAACGAGCACGTCCAAGCCTGCGTCTAAGCCAACTTCAACGAAGCCAAGCACGTCCAATAAGACGACCGTTACCAAGGCCAGTGGTTCCTACCGCTTCACGGCTAACACGGCTATCAAGTCCGCGGCCAGCGATTCTTCGAAGACCGTTGGGACTTACGGTAAGGGCAGCACCGTTTACTACAACGCACGGGTCACGAACGGTAGTCAAACTTGGCTCCGCTACCTAGCCGCTAGTGGTAACCAACGCTACGTCAAAATCGGTGGCGGTAACGCCGCAACGTCGAAGCCAGCCGCTTCAACTAGCAGCAAGACGACCACAACGAAGAAGACGGGCAGCTACCGCTTCACGGCCAACACGGCCATTAAGTCCGCAGCCAGCGATTCTTCCGCAACCGTTGGGACTTACGATAAGGGCAGCACCGTTTACTACAACGCCGAAGTTAAAAACGGTAGCCAAACTTGGCTCCGTTACTCCGCTGTAAGTGGTCACCAACGCTACGTCAAAATTGGTGGCGGCAGCGCCGCAACCACGACGACTAGCAAGACGAGTAGCAACGCTGGCAAGGTAACGAGCCAACGCGGCCACTACACCTTCAAAGTAACGACCAACATTCGCTCTGGCGCTAGTTTAAGTGCCGGCATCGTTGGCACGTACTACCCGAACCAAACGGTTAACTACGTTGGCACGGTTCAAGCCGACGGTTAC
The DNA here is from genome assembly GCF_005405425.1 of Lactiplantibacillus modestisalitolerans. Classification (GTDB taxonomy): domain Bacteria; phylum Bacillota; class Bacilli; order Lactobacillales; family Lactobacillaceae; genus Lactiplantibacillus; species Lactiplantibacillus modestisalitolerans. The sequence goes on from NZ_BJEA01000001.1 coordinate 288,706, forward strand.
CAATGGTTGAAGTACATGGCCGCTTCTGGCAACTACCGTTACGTTGCCGTTGTCGACTAACAATTGCATTTAAGTGAAAGCTCCGGACTTCGTGTTCGGAGCTTTTTCATGTCAAAAAAACGCGAACCGCGACCATTCAAAGCCTTTGTACCGATTGGTGTTGAGATTGCCGCCAGCAGCGGGTGTAACCGGTTGGCTGGAACACTGCGGGCATCGATTTGAGCTCACTCAGAAACCCACTGAGCAATCTCAAATTCGAGCCTTATTCTAAGCCGGAAGAACTTCACTTCCGACTAAGAATAATTTCGCAGTTGAGCCATGGTTACACCCGCTACTGGCTAGACTGGCTTTTATACTGGGTTACACGGGTTGTTTCAATTAATGAGGATGATCCTGCAGAACGTCTATTAGATTTAAATAAATTAAGCGTAATCCTACTTATTTTGATGGTCACAACGAACTTATTGAAAATTCAACTAACAATCTTCTTAGCAAATCAACACCAGGTATCATAGAACCACTAAAAGAGCCGGCTTCCCGCAAACAACTTGCTGGAAACCGGCTCTTAGCCTGAGTTATTTTAATGCATGGTACCTACTTTTAACGGATTCGGCGCCGGCGCTTTGCCAAGCCTAAGCCCGCCAATAACGCCCCCAGCGCACTGAGCAACGCGACCCCGAAGGACCGCTGCGACGTCACTTGTTCACCCGTCTGCGGCAAGCTCGTGGCCTTGGTTGCGTCTGAACCAGCCTTCGCCGTTACCGGTGATTCCACTGGCGTTAAGGCTTGCGCGTCAGTGGTCGAAGTCGACTTGGTGGCTGCGGGCTGCCCCGCTGGCTCGTCCGTAGTCGTGGCCGCAACCGTCAAACCAGGCTTCGTCGCCGTTGGTTTAAGGGTCGCGTCTCCCGTTTTTTCATCAGTCGGTTTAGTCGGATCCGTCCCCTGGTTTTGATCAGTCCCCTGATTCTTAACGGTTAACTGGTCATCCTCAGCGTTGATCTGATGGCCGGTCTTACCCTGCCAAGTTTCGTCGTCGTGGTTAGTCGTATTCGCCTTAACCTTCGCGAGAAAGTTCTCAGCTTGTTGCAACTGATCTTGTGCTACCGCTAAGTCGGCGAGCGCCGCTGCAACCTTAGCCTTCTGGGCACTGACTTGGTCCTTACCAGCCGTCAATTTGGCATTCCCAGCATCCAGTTGCGCTTGTGCCGCATCAACTTTCGCTTGCGCCTCTTCAAGCTGGCCCAGCGCAATGTTGACGGCTTCCATGTTATCCGCGTGGTCCATCTCGGCGTTTGCGACCGTCAGTTCCAATTGATCATTTTCCGCCGCTAACCGCTCGTTTTCAGCGGTTAACGTTGGTACTAACGCCTTAGCCGCCGTCAACGCTTGGTCCGCCTGTTTTAACTCGGCCTTAGCCGCCTGCAAAGCAGTCTGCGCGGCGGTCAAAGCCGCCTGATCGGGTTGCTGCGCCGCCTGGAGCGCCTTTAAGGCGGTGTTGGCCGCGTCAAATTCATCCTGGGCAATGGCAACGGTCTGATTAGCAGTCGCTAAGTCATCTTGGGCAGCCGCTAAAGCTTGTTTCAGCGCTTCTGGAATTGGAAACGCCGGCTTGCCCATCTGTTCTGCGTCACTAGCTTTAGCGACGTACTTGAAGGTCAACGCGGGGAGTGGAACCGTGTCCGTTGCCGCGGAAGTTTTACTGGCAACATACTTCTCGAGTGTTGCTTTTTGTTCCTTCGTTAGCGGCTCCATGTTCACTTCAAAAGCAGCAACGTCGTTCGCCAAATCAGCGGCAAAGCCAAACTCGCCAAGCGTATAAATTAAATTGACCCGGTGTCCAAACGGGTGTGTTTTAGAAATATTATGGGTTTCATCGTACCAGGACATCACAATCCCGTAAGCCGTTTCTTGGTCACTCAACGAATACTGGGGCAAAAACTGAGCCAAATTTTCCGCGCTACTTGTATTGCCATCATGACTTAGGCCCGTCGTCTGGGCTTCAGCCCGCTCCATGGCGTTAGCATTCAACGCAGCATTTTCCACGAGCGCTGGCTGGCCGTTCAACTGCCGTAATTCATTAATGTAATATCCCGCCCATTTCAAAATCCCCGCCGCGCTTGGAACGTAGTTTCCATCGGCGGGGGCCTTCAGCGTTACTTCTTGACTTGTCTGAAGGTCAGATTGTGGATAATTGGTCTTATCGTAGACTTGCGTAGCCACCACGACCATGGTCGCCTCATCAATCGCGTTCTGTGCATCCGTCACCGCCTGCTTAGCGGTAGCCTGTTGGTCAGTCGCCTGATTGAGTTGCGCTTGGGTTTGGTCCACCTCAGCCTGAGCAGCCGTGATAGCGGGCTGGTGTGCAGCCACTGCCGCTTGAGCCGTATCCACGGTCTTCTGCGCCCCCGCCACCTTATCAGTTGCGGCTTGTTGGGTAGCCGTCGCCGCTTGTTCGGTGGCCGGTTGCTTAGCCATCGCTGCCTTGTTCGTTTCAATTTGAGCTTCATTCGTTTCAATTTGTTGCGCCTGCTGGTCAGTCTTGGCGCGTGCCGCTGCCAACGCATCCTGCTTAGCATCAATTTTTTGCTGACTAGCCGCAATTTGCGCTTTGCTTGCGTCTAACTGTTGCTGGCCGGCATCAATTTTAGCTTGGCCAGCATCCACCTTGGCTTGCATTCCCGTCAGTTGTGATTGTTCCTGATCAACCTTCGCCTGGGCCCCCTGAACTGTTTTACCAGCCTGGTCGACCGCCGTTTGCGCCTGCGCGACGTTTTGCTGATAAGCCGCGTCCGTCGCTGGTTGGGTCGTCGCTAAACTTTGATCCAACTTTGGTGCGCTGGCCGGTTGGTCACTTGCGACGGCCGCCGCGGGCTTGGCATCGTCAGGCGCCGTGGTCGTGGCCGCCTGCGCATTATTAGTCCCAAACTGGGTCCCCGCTAATAACGTCGCAGCCGTCACACTGGTGTATAAAATTAGCTTGCTTTTCATTTCTGCACCCCTTTAATTAATTAAATGTAATTTAATTATAACTTGTAAGCGTTTTCTTTACTATTGTTAAATAATTTACTTTATATCATAAATAACTGGTAAAAATATTTCGTTAAACGCAACCATTATAAAAAGCGACCGCTGCCAGCTATTCTGGCAACGGCCGTTTTATCATTAGACTACCTTGTCATCCGCGCACAAGCGCAAGGTCCTTCAAATTGATCCGCTTAGTGGTCACTGGTAGTTGCAGTTATCCGCAGCTTTACTTATTTGTCAACTTTAGACGTTCAGTAACGTGAACACTATTTTTTATCAAACTCCTCCAACTTATGTAAGCGGCCCAATTTAAACTAACCTTTTAGTTAGCCCCTTTCCCCGTGACTAACCCTGATACCCCAGACTAACATTGACTTTGACCCGTGATGCGTCGCGGTTGTCCGCGCCCCTAATAACTACTCCTAGCACGTACGGTGGCGTACTTGTCAATAAGTCTAGTTTGCGGATCAGCTCCCCCCCTTGGTAGCTGACCCACCGACTAATCAAGATAACCAGCTAATTCCCCTGGCCAGCAATCTCAATTACTTGGGTATCAATTTTCTAATAATAGTCTAAGTATAAATAGGACGTGTCAATAAGTCAATTTTTACCTAAATTTAAGGATTTAAAATCATAACATAAACCTTTCAACTGGTATACGATTGAGGAGCCTATTACATTTGGGGGTGATTAGTTGGCAACTACGGTTGGTGAGAAGTTGGCATGCCGAATCCGACAACTCCGCCTCGCACAGCACCTAACTCAGGAACAACTTGCTGAACGAGCTGGGCTGGACGCCTCGGTCCTTTCACGAATTGAACGCGGTCACCGCACGAACATTCGCTTAGACACTCTGGATAAACTGGTTCACGCCCTCGGAGTCGACTATGCTACCCTATTTTCTTTTTCCACCAGCAATAGCAAACTTCATCGGATTGAGAGTAAACTAGCCATGCTCAATAACGATGAAGCGCTAACGACCATTGAGCGCCTAATTGATCTCTTACTTCAATCCAATGACTAATTGCATCGGTTAGCAGCCAAAATAAGGACCGTCTCCAGTCGGTATTTTGCCGATTGGAGGCGGTCCTTTGCGTTTTTTGTTTGCATTTACCAAGAACTGAGCCCTAATCGATGTCCGCTTCCGCACTATCCGGCTCATCACCATAATTCCAGTCCTGCATCTGTTCAGCCATTGCCCGGGTTGGATACAGATTATTATCAAACCAAACACCAGCGCCACTTGCTGATAGCATTACTGGAACTTGCTGACCATCGTAATAACGATACCGGAGGGCCTCAAACGTGCCGGCTCCCGCCGTTTGGTGCGCACCTACGATATGTAACCACTGCTGACCGTCCTTCTGAATCGAATTCAATTTCCAGTCACTAACATTGCGCCACCGTTGTGCTTCCACCCGATGATCATACGGGGAGTAATAATACCAGGTCCCGCCAAAGCCCTGCGGCCACCGCTGCGGTTGCGTTTTAACCGCCGCGTTCACGTCCCGCATCAAACTTGAGTCCGACTTAATCGCCGGCTTTTCTCCGGTCACGATTTTGGCGAAGCCGGCCTGTAACTCACCGTTCTGGGTATCCTGCACATAGAGCGTTTCCCCGTTGGTCGTCTGGGTCATCAAAACGACCGGCCGCTGATTATGCAAGCAGAAAAAGTAAGTCGTCGGGAACGGAGTCTCCGGCTTGCCACCAGTCGCCACCGCCAATACCTGGATAGCCGCATCCTGATCCGCTTTTGGCGCCCACGTCAGGGTCACTTTTTGGTGGCCCCATTCAACGCGCCCGTCCAGATCACCATTCGTTAGCGCCGCCGGGAACTTATAGCCCAAGTGGTCGGGCTGCTTGCCCTGGTACGTGCCGACGTAGGTCTGGCCCATCTCCGCTTGCCACTGTTCCATGAAATCCGCCAACCGCGCCCGTTTGGTCTGGTTCCACGTTGAATCCGCAGCGGTACTGCTACTTGTTTTGGCCGCCCGCTTCGTTTCACTGGTTGAGTCCGCCGTGCTCAACTTTTGGTGCTTCACTTGACTACTGGTCGAGCTAGCCGCCTTCGACTGGGATTGTTGACTTTGACCGCACCCGGTTAAGAGTACCGCCACTGCAAGCAATCCGAAACTGATTTTACGCATGTGTCGCGCGCACTCCCCACGGTGCGCGTCCCCCCTTTTTAGTTATTTTACTTAGTCCTAGCATATCAAAGCCGCGGTGCCGAAGCTAGTCGCAACGGCTCAAAACTATGTTATGATGGGTGCAGCTTAATCGTAAAGGATGGAAATTATGAATACTGATTTAGACCAACAACTGACCGACTTTTCGTTGTACGAGCGCGCGATTTTGATGTACTGCGTGCGCCACTACTTTACGAGTAGCCACTACACGACCCGCTTGCCGTTAGCTGAAATGTTGCCCGACTTAGCGCTGATTTTTGATCAGAACACCCAGCTACCGGGCTTACAACACCTAATGGCGTTAACAACGCCGACCAAGGCCGGCTCAACGCGCGTCTTTAAGGCGTTGACGTATGATCAAGCGCGGCGTGAATTGGTCGCGGAATTTAACCCGGATGCTGATTTGAAGGCAGTTCAGACGCGGGTGGACAATTAATCAAAAATATTCTAACTATTTTGACGTTGAGGCTTAAGTAGCAGCAACGTCTTTTTAATATGACATTAAAATTAAGGGCACTAATTAATATAAATGCTAAAGAAAAGTACCCTAAATTTTCGATTCCATTTTTTCTATCTTTTTTATAACGTGTTATCTTCACATGCGTAAAGGGGCTATCGGTCAATGGCTCTTTTAACGTACAATACCTAGCCTCGTTAACAACGGCTAGCATAAGTTTATGAAAGACTGTCAACACGCCTAAAATTTATAACAGTTTTTTTGCCTAAACTAAAGCACGCCCCAGAAAGTCATTTCAGATTTTCTGGGGCATGCTTTATTCAATTGAATTATAACCTACTGGGCCACAAACTTCTTCGTCGCCTGGTCATACTTCGCCAAAACACCATACCGTTCATCATAACGGTAGATTGCCGCTAAATGTCCACTATCGATATCGTATAACTTCACTTCCGTTACAGTCGTCCACGGCTGACTTTCCGTGTAGGTGTAGTCAGCCGGATCAACGTCAGCACTGTCTTCAATCTGATCAACTGCCGTTTGTGCCGAATTTGATAAGTCATCGGCGGTTGTCCCGGGATGGTCCTGCGCACTAGCCGCTTGGTCGTCGGCCGAATCGGTAGACTCAGTACTATCAGTATCGCTGTCGCCCTCCGCATCACTTGCATCGTCCGCATCCTGGTCAACATCCGCGGCACTGTCGTCATTACGCTCCGCAGCGGAATCCGCCTCAGTGTTGCTGTTCGCATCATCATCCGTATCCGCAGTCGCCGAATCGTCAGTTTCTTCATCGTCAGCGACTTCCTCGGCCGTCGTTTTCACCAACAATTTGACCCGCTGGTTAACGTTATCCGCCCCCATCAAGTCAACCGTCTTGGTGACGCGGTCATACTCACCAACCAACCGGAACCGGTAATGGCCCGGCATTAGCGGTCCCGCTAAGTAGTTTTCGTGTTGGTACTTGGTCGTCGTCAACCGCGACCCGTTGGCAACGATTTCTGCGTGCTTAACGTTGGTCTCGATTTTCGGCTTCATCGTGGTCACTTGTACCTTGTAAACGGGGAATAAAAAGAATTGCCGCTTGGTGGTCACGACCCGCAACGTCCCGTCGCTGGTATGACCACTCCCTTCCAAATCGACTTTCGCGTCGCTTGCATACTGGGGATGCTTCTTCAAATAGGTCGTCAGCGGTTTTAACGTTTCCGCACTAACGTTTAGGCCCGCGTCATCACTCACCACTTGGTCAGCCAACGCATTGCGATCCCCCTTGGCGAGAGCCGCAGTAATCGCGGCAACCTGCGCCTGCTTACCAAACTTTTGGTGGTAACCGAAGCCGCCCACCACTACTAATCCCAATACGACGACCGCCACGATGGCCCATTTAAGCCAACGCGGTTGTTTCGCATTCGGCGATGATAAAGGCGTTCTAGCTGCCGCTCGCGATTGGCGGGTTTCGTTTACCGGCTCCGCCGTAGCGTGGTCGGTTTCCTGGTTCGTTTCCGGATCAGTACTTGCTGGCAAGCGCTGGCCGCAATTCGCACAAAAAACGCTATCCGCCGCGTTATGGTGGTGACAATTAGGACAAATTTTCATGGTTCGTTCCCCGTTTCTTAAAGTGTTCCGTCCGAGCATGCTCCTCACTGATACTATACCAGTTTTTACATGGCTTAGCAGAACAATCCGCGGGGTTAATCGTGAACCGTCAAAATTTGATCAAGTGGTTGCCGGTCCGTCTTGATTTGCGTGTTAATGGCCGCGGCGTGGTCCTCGTAGCCGAGACCGATGCCGATGATGATTTTTTGATCGGCGGGAATGCCGACGTATCGCCGTAACAATTCCGGGTACTTCACAAATTGATAAGCGGTCATCGTGGCGAGTCCCCGGGCAGCCGCCCCAAGTAAAATACTCTCACCAAACGCACCCAGGTCGTATAGCGACCAATTGGCGTAGCCGGCCGGCAAGGTCAGGTAGAGCACGGCGGGCGCGTTATATAGCCGTGCCGCCGCGGGTCCCATTAGTTGCGCAGCGTCACCGAGGTTGGCGCTCCAGGTCGCCATGTTTTGTTGGGCCCGCGCAGACCACGCTCGCCGTGGCACCAGCGGCACGTCCGGCGTGCCCTTCGTTGGGACTGCGTCTAAGCGCGCTTGTTCCTGCCGGAGGGTTTCTAAGGGTTGCCCCATTAATAGGTGTACGTAATAAGGTTGCGAGTTCACCCAAGACGGCGCCTGTTGCGCGTCCGTGAGAATGGCCTGAATATCGGTTAAAGCCACCGGCTGGTCCGTGAACTGGCGAACCGAGTGGCGGTTGTGAATAGCTTGCGTTAATTCCATAATTAAAAAACTCCCTTACTTTTTTTCGTCGATCAGTACCGTGCCGGCCGCCGGATTGTGGTCCAGTGCACCAACAATTGGGTGTGGCCAGTACAAAGCTTCCAGATAATCAACGTCGGCGGGTGTCAGCTTCACTTGTAGGGCCGCCACCGCGTCGACTAAGTGCTTCGCCTTAGTTGAGCCGACGATGGGCGCGGTCACCCCCTTGGCCCACTGCCAAGCAAGGGCGATTTGAGCCATTGAAACGCCGTACTTGTCCGCTAGCGCGTTGACCCGCTTAACAATTTGTTCGTCGGCATCCTTGGTTCGGTCGTACTTGCCCATCGCAACGCGGTCCGTTTGACTACGCAACGTGTCAACTTGCCAAGCGACATGGCTCAAGTGACCGGCCGCTAACGGACTGTACGGCATTAGTGAAACGCCCATTTGCTGACAAATCGGAATCAGTTCGCGTTCGTCTTCGCGGTACAGTAAATTATAGTGATTTTCCATCGTCTGGAACTGGGACCACCCGTGGTCACGCGCGACTTGTTGCATCGCGTTGAATTGGTAGCCATACATGGCTGAAGCCCCAATGGCGCGGACTTTACCGGCTACCACTAGGTCGTTTAAAGCGGACATCGTTTCTTCAATTGGCGTGTCATAATCGAAACGGTGAATAATGTATAAATCGAGGTAATCCGTCCCCAGCCGTTGCAGGGTGCCGTCAATTTCGCGCTGAATGGCAGCTTTTGAGAGCCGACCCGCATTAAAATAAACCTTAGACGCAAGTACGACTTGATCGCGGGGAACCTGCTGAGCTTTCAGCGCCCGGCCGAGGTAGCTTTCGCTGGTTCCGTTGGAATAGACGTTGGCGGTATCAAAGAAGTTAATTCCCGACCCCAGCGCGTGGTCGATTACCTTGGCACTAGCTGGGTAGTCGAGCGTCCAGGCGTGCATCGTGCCGGGCTCACCAAAACTCATCGCACCAATACAGATTTTTGAGACTTGAATATCGGTATTGCCTAAAGTAGCATATTGCATGATTAAGTCGCATCCTTTAATTATTATTTACAATTACATCTGATATGCTTAGAATACACGTTGAAGTATACTTCAAGTCAAGGAAGGTGTTCGCATTGAAAATTGAAGCCGTTGCTAACCAGTACCACTTATCCGCCCCGACCCTCCGGTATTACGAACGGCAAGGACTGCTGGGACCCGTCCAACGCGTGAATGGCGTCCGTGACTACGGAGCCGCCGATTTAGACCGGTTGGACTTTATCATTTGCGTCAAGCAGTGTGGAATGACGATTCGGCAAATCAAACAATTTATTGCCATGTACCAACAGGGGGACGCAACGATTAATGAACGCTTGACCATCTTGCAAAAGCAGTTGCAGGATTCGCGGATTCAACAGGCCCAGTTGGCGCAATCAATTGACCATTTGCAGGAGAAAATTGCGGACGTTAAGGCGTTGCAAACCCGGGTGGCGGAACGAGTATAAGTAAATTCTAAATCAAAAAGGTGGTAACGCATTAAAACGTTACCACCTTTTCCTCTTATTCAGCTAATAATAACTTACGCATCGCACTTGGTGATTGTCCATACCGTTGGCGAAACTTTTTGTAAAAAAATGACTTAGATGAATAACCAATATAATCGACAATTTCCTCCACTGAAATCCGTGGATTTTCGAGAAGATTTAACGCTGCGTGCATCCGCCGGTCATCCACTAACTGTATAAACGACTTACCTGTTTCCAACTTTAAGCGGTTCGATAAGTAATTGGGATTATAGCCAAAAGTTCGGGCCATCGTTGTCAATGAACTAACATCGAAATTTTCATCCAAATACGTGAGCAACTCTGTCGTTGTGACGTGGCGGTTGGGAATGCTTTGCGGAACGCTTACATAGTCGTCCTGCCGCAACAGTTCAATCATCAGCAGGTCAAAGAACCGCGTCAATCGGGCCGCGCCAAACTGAGCCGGGCTCATCACTTCGCAAATCATTCGTTCCGTAATGTAAGCCGAATCGGCCAGCTTATTTCCATTAAAACGCGCACAGTGCCAATGCCGATAATCCTGAATAATCTGCCGGATGGTTACTGCCGACTGGGCGCTCGTAGTTTCCGGTAATAGTGTTAAGAACGAGCTTTCAGCCGGAAGATGCAACGTTACTAGAACGTCACCCGCCTCCAGTGCAGCAACTTGGTACGCTTCGTTAGCCGCTAAAAAGAGTAAGTTTCCACTTAAAAGCGGTAGGGTTCCGTGACGAGTCGTGATACGGGTGGTCCCTGAAAAGAGGTATAACAAGGTCGGCCGTTCCACTTGGTGTCGATGGCTGTGTCCATCCTCATTTTCTAGCTTCGCATCCAGCGTTGGCGCCAATAGCGAGTTAGTTGGGGCTAGCGCTAACCAACTTCCCTGCGTTTGGTGCTTTTTAGCTATTAGCTGGCGTTGAACCAGCGCTTCACCAACGTGATAAATATCCATATCATCGCCCCTCAACTAATTCTTTAATTAATCGCCTTTGCCGCGTTCAATCCTGCTAAACGGCCAGAGGTGTAGGCAAAGCCTAACGTGCCCCCTTCAAAGTCTACATAAATCTTACCATACATTCCGCCGGCATCGGCTCCAGCAACGTACAGGTTTGGAATGGCCTTACCATTCGTCTTAGTTGCCTGAATTTGATCGTTGATTCGAACCCCACCAAGCGTTCCTAAGTTGCGGGCAACGTACTTAACGGCGTAATACGGGCCGGTTTTAACGCTGATCAACCGTTTCGGGTTCGCAAAAAACTGGGTATCCTTTCCTTGTGTAATTGCACCGTTGTACTGGCTGACAGATTGCTTGAAGTTCGTTTGACTGACACCCATTTGTTTAGCGAGGTCGGCCAGTGAATCACTTTTGAAAACAACTCCATTTCCCGCTAGTTGACTGAGCAACGGTTCGAAGTTCGTCGGGGTATTTTCCCGTTTAATACTATCCTTTGTATTGGACGGCTCGTTAAATTCCATGTACGACTGCGGATTATTCTTCCACTTGCCATACTGATCTTCAATTGCAACCGTCCCCTTCTCCTTGATTTTGTTTAACATCGCCGTATCAAAAACGACGTACTCGGTTTGCTTTGGTTGAGACGCAATTTCAGCCCCGCGCCGCGCGTACAGGGTCGCATCCGTTTCATCACTAAACCGCTGGCCCTGAACGTTGACCCGTAAGTTCGGGTAAGCCGAAAAGGCGGTTAGCGCAAAGTATTTAGCCCCAACGGACTTAGTCATATGCTTAATTTCGCTATTAGTAAAGGTCTCCCAGAAGTAGTGAGTCGTATCCGTCCCCTCTTTACCTGCTCCAGCGGCCCATGCCATCTTTAAACCATCACCCTTATTTTGCAACACTTGGCCCTTAGTATTGGGTTTGCCAAGGTAGCGGTTCAACATTTTTTGGTTGCCACCGTAACCACCCGTAGCAATAATGACCTTCTTAGCGTGGACCGTAAACTTAGCTCCGTTGGCCTTAGTCGCAACGACCCCAGTTACTTGATGCTTCGAATTAGTCAGTAACTTCTTAGCGGGCGTACTAAAGTACAGCTTACCGCCATCCTTCTTATATTGGCTTTGCAAAGCTTTAATGGCTTTAGTACCACCCTTTTGATAGCCGTGAAGCGTTGCCGGGTCCCCCTGGTGCGCGTAGCTACCACCAGTTCCGGCATCGACCAATTTCATGTCCGCACCGTTTTTGTTTAACCAGTCAACCGTCGGCCCCGCCTGATCAATGACCTTGCGGACCAACACGCTGTTCATGTAACCTTGGGAAGCGTCCATGTACTTATCATATAGCCACTGCTTAGAAACCGTCTTATGTTGCGCCTTTTGCTGAGCACTATCGGCTGCAAACATTCCACCCGCTAGCGTTCCGGCTCCCATCGGTGAGGCCGTCTTTTCCAGTAACACAACGTTAGCACCCGATTGACGGGCTGCCAATGCAGCAGCGGTCCCAGCTGCACCAGCCCCGACGACCGCAACATCGGTATGTGCGGTTTGCGCCTTAGCGTCCTTTTTCTTAGCTGCTTTATTTAGCTGGCTTTCACTTGCGCCGGCTTTCTTCAAAGCTTTTTTGGCCCCTTCGATAATCCCATTAGACGAGTGGGTCGCCCCCGAAACAACGTCGACCTTAACGCTTTGATCCTTCACAATTTCCTTCGTAACCTTCTTTTCGGCCTCATCTGCCAAGACCTTATTATCATTGGTACGCAATACTTTCACGCCCTTGATTTTATCCTTAGTCACTGTTACTTGGACCTTAACCGGGCCGTCCTTCCCTTGACCAGTCCCCGTGTAAGTTCCAGCCTTATACGTACCGCCATTGCCACAGCCCGCGACACTCAATAGTAGTACCGAAGCGGCAACCCCTGCTAAAACTTGTTTAAACTTCATCATCGATCCCTCCAAAGTTGTTATCTCGTGTAAAGATTACCAAACTTTAGACCGCCTTGATAAGCCCAATATCGAAGGTCATCGTTCCGCTTTTCACAGGTTTTAAAATAACTACAACCGCACCCATCCGCTCTAGCCCGGACTTTTTATGAAATTTTAGTTTTCAAGAATGATTCTAGTTAGCACTATCAATCCGTCATCAATATAAAAGGCTTGATTCTGAATTCACAAAATCAAGCCTAATTTTTAAATCCTCACTTAAACGCATTCTCAGGTAGCGATTAATGGGAAGCTTTAAATTTTAACCATCGCCTTAATCGTCTTGCGCGCCTGCATATCCTGGTAAGCCTGGTTAATATTGGCTAAGTCGTAGGTCTGCGTAAAGACCCGGCCAGGATTGATATTGCCTTGCAAAACATCATTTAACAAGAACTGCTTGTCATAGGTCGTGACCGACGCCGAGCCACCGGCAATCGCCAAGTTCTGGGCAAAGGTGGAGCCAATCGCGTGGTCGTCGTAGTGTGGTACCCCTACGTAGCCAATCCGCCCGCCGTTGTGCAGGACACCGAGTGCCTGTTCAAAGGCCGCACCAGTGCCGACGCATTCGAGGGCGGCGTCCGCGCCACCTCCTAAAATGTCACGCACCTTTTGAATGCCTTCTTCGCCTCGTTCCGCAACGACCGCGGTCGCGCCGGACGCCAACGCCATCCGTTGCCGATCTTCGTGGCGGCTCATCAAAACAATTTGGGACGCACCGCGCATCTTAGCCGCGATGACCGCACACTGGCCAACCGCGCCGTCACCGATGACGACCACCTTGTCCCCCGCCTGAACATTGGCGCACCGTGCGGCGTGGTAGCCAGTCGGCATCACGTCGGCCAGCGCCAATAACGATTTCAGCATACCGTCAGTGTAGTCTTCCGGCTGGCCGGGCACCTTAACTAACGCCCAGTTCGCGTAGTTGAAGCGAATATATTCGGCTTGAAAACCGTACGACCAGTTGCTGGTCCCGGGATGGCGGTCACACGTGCCGTCAAAGCCGGCACGGCAAGCGTCACAGTCACCGCAACCATGAGTAAACGGCGCAATGACAAAGTCTCCCGGCTTGACGGTGGTAATCGCGGAACCAATTGCTTCCACGATACCGAGTGCTTCGTGCCCGTCGTTCATGGAATGAGCTTCCTTACGATCCCCCTGCGCGTAAGCCCAGAGGTCGGACCCACAGACGCAGGCCCGGACGATCTTGATAATGACATCATCATCCGCCTGTAACGTTGGTTTGGCGACTTCCTCAGCTTGGACTAAGCCCGGCTTTTCAAATATGGCTGCTTGCATTTTACATCACCCTGGATTCCGACCGCTTGCGGTTCATTCGGAATCTTTCCTTTCAATTAGTGTTCAGTTTCAGTATATAATTTCTGAACTTAATCGCAAGCAAAGCTAATTCTAAATTGTAGTTGTTCCCACCACGAGGGGATGCTATGCTGATAGCAAAGAAAGCGTTTACAAAAAAGCTCGTTAAACGCAACAACCTTTAATTGGAGGCGGTCATGATGGTTCCGTTGGCCCTTATTTTGATGTGCACCTTTAGTTCGTTGTTCGTCATTGCAGTCAGCCGTTTACTTTACACCACCCTCACGCAGCAACGCCGGCGCTTAAGCGCCATTACTAGCATCACGACCCTATTATTAGCTGGCGGTTGTGCGGCTTTTTACGCGCTAGTCGCCCCCACCGAGCAGGTCCAGGCCAAACCCAAAATTGCCCGCGTCGAAGCGTTGGTGGGTGCGGGCGACGCCGAGCACTACCAAGTTACGATTAATGGCGGCGGCCCGGTTCACGTGACTGGTCAAGCCACGCCGCACGCCACGGTCACCGTGACGAACCGGGCGGCCACGATTCCACCGATTCACGTCGACGCCCACGGCCAATTTGAATTTGACATTCAGTTGGACCATCAGCGAAGCAACCCCTACCGATTAATCACCAAAAAGAACGGGTACCAAACGGGCACACCCGTCAAAATCGTTGTGCGGCCTTACCAGGGCGACCACTACAACTTGACGCAACGGACGAGCCGCCAGGCGGCGCGGGAACGTGCGGCCAAGCAGCGTGACCAGTTGCGGATGCAAGCGAGTTACTTGGCCGCTAACAAGTACACGCTGGCCTTCACCGGTCGGGCCGTGCAAACCATTCGGGTGTGGTGCGATACTGATTTAGCCCAAGCCCCGCTGACCGAGGTACAACGTTATTTTGATTATGGCCTGCAAATTGGGACGAAGGCGCTCAACGTCCTCGGTAAGGCGCCGGTTGTGGAAGTGTACGCGGGCGCGGATTTAATTGCCAGTTCAGCTGCTGATCAACATGAGCAGTTGGTGGAGCGATGAACTTGGGATTATTAAATCATTCTTTTTAGCTCTTTTTCTTTTCGCTATTTAGATCAGCACGTTATAGTTGAATTCAATCAAAAACACCCTATAATACACTCAAATAGTGATATAAAGTGACTACAAAAGATTTAACAGGAGGCGTTAATGATGCCTACAAAGCCTAATACGCACAAAAAGAAAGTTCAACTAAATATTGATAGTGACTTAGCAGATGAAACACAAGCCATTCTTGACAGTTTAGGACTAAATCAAACGGTTGCGATTACCGCCTTTTTCAAAAAAATTGTTGCTGATGGCGGAATTCCTTTCGATTTAAAACTAAATGCTGATCAACAAAACCGATTAAAATTACAACAAACCATGCTGAAATTACCCGTCGAAGATTTAACTAGTAAAGGTGAACTCTCCCGTCACTAAAGTAACGGGCTTCGGCGTAAAAACCTGCAACTAAACAGGTTCTATCCGAAAACGTTTAGGCAATGCACCCTCGCGGGTGGGCGTCAGTTAAGAAGCTCAAACAACGTGTCGTACCCGTTTTCACTAGGTCAGGGCAATACGCATCACGTTTATTCTTATAGCCATTAAGGACGACAAGGTTCTGTCTCGCCCGTAAATTTTAATTGATAGTTACTAGACTACTTGCGCTTAGGTGTGGGTAGTCTTTTAGTTTGATGTGATGTTCAGGGTTCAAGCCCCAATCTAGGATATTCCAACTTGCATTAAGGTCACGGTTAATCAGCTTGCCTGTAAGTGTTGAAACCCACTCACGGACTGATGTATCGTGCTTTTCTTCGTGGGTTGTACCGTACTCAACTTGTGATGTCTTGTAGGCGTCAACCTTAATCAGCGTCTTACCAGTACGATTTGCCAACATTTCAATGAATTGTGCCATACGATACGGCTTAATCATTGCCAACTTGCGGTTAGCATTGCGTGCTTGTCGTTTCTTGGCACGCATGTTTTTGGCGTCCAAATCTTCAATGACTACCACGTCGTAGTCGTCCATAAGGGTGTGTGCTAGTTGCTTGTAATGTTCAT
>NZ_BJEA01000002.1 GCF_005405425.1 Lactiplantibacillus modestisalitolerans
TCAGTGGTTTGCTGAGTGAGCTCAAATCGATGCCCGCAGTGTTCCAGCCAACCGGTTATCCCCGCTGCTGGCGGCAAGCTAAACCCCAATCTTGCATTTGTGTCGCCACACATTAATAACTAAAACGTGCGCCGAAAAAGTAAGACAGTCAAACCGACCGGCTAAATCCGTCGCCAGCGCCAAGTGAGACCCGCAAAACTGAGCAGGCTGAGCAGTGAAATCGCAATCCCAATCCGGGCACCCGGCACGTGGTAGACGAGTTGAACTTGGTTGGTTCCGGCCGCTAACGGCACTGCGAGCATGCCGCCCAACACCGTCTTAACGTGGGACGTGACCTTGCGACCGTTAACGCGGACTTGCCAGCCGGCGTCACTCGGAATGGCGACGTACAAGTAGGGGGCGTGTCGCTGATTATTAATGCGGCCGCTAACGACCGTGTTCAAGCCCACCGCGTGGTAGCGCGGAATGAAAGCTTGCGCCTGCGCTGCGCGGACGACGGTGTCGAAGTGGCGTTGATCCAGACTGGCAAGCCGTACGTGCCTCCACTGTTTAGTCGTACGCTTAACGGTCAGCTGCACAACGTCGCCGCGTTTGAAAGTGCCGAGCGTGCGGATGACGGTGCCGCCGTTTGCGTTGAACTTCGTTGGGACTAATTGGCCGTTGACCCGCATGGTGGTGTACTTGCTATCCGGGTGCGGGTCGTCGTAGAATAGCCGCCCGCTAGCGGTGACCCGCAGCGTTAGCCGGTGCAGGTACGGGTAGCTGGCTGCGTGTTGATCGTAAGTGACGCGGTCTTTTAAAACCGTTGCCTGGTTAAAATAGGGCTGCGGTTGTGGCCGGAGGCTTTGTAAAATTTTTTCCTGGTTAGGAAGGGCTTGATGCGGTTTGAGCGTCAGGCGCGTAAAGGGCAAGCCCACCGGAAAGCCCATTCCAGCGTAACTGGCCGTCCGGGTGGTGCTGGCGTTGCTAACGGCGTTTAACGTGACGTTGTATTTCACACCGAGTAACAGTTCACTCACCGGATTCAACCCTTCGGAGCTGACCCGGCGAACGTTTTTACTAAATAACCCGAGGTTGGTTAAAAACTGGCGGGTTTGATTATTAAAAGTTGAGCTGTAATAGGCAATGTCGTGGAAATTAAACAGCATCGGGTCGTTATAGTTACGGTACTGACTGTCGTAATTGTACGCCCGGTTGATCAAGGTATTCCGGTTTTCAACCCGGTAGAGTTGGCCCTCAGGATCGTCGACGGCTTGCATTTGCCGGTACTCGGTCCGGTAGGCTTCCGCGTAAACCTTTTGGTTACCATAGGGGGAGCCCTGCATGTTGAGGACCGCGTTGCCGACTAATTCAACGGCTAAAATTGACGGGATAACGCTCACCCGGAGCCAGCGCTGGGCCGCAAATAGCCCGTTAGCCGTGATGATCACGATTAGCAAACTCGCAATCCCGGTGCTGAGGGGCAGCGGGTTCCCCTGCGCTTGGCGACTGAACCAGCCACTAATTAGTAGAACCAACGGTACGAGCAGGACCGCCACACGCCACTTTGGTGCGAGCCGGCGCGGATTGGCTAGCCAGGCCTCACAAGCAATCATGACTAACACAAAACTGAAGAAGAAGGCTTCACGATACGGGAAGCCGGCTGGCCGCTGGAACATGTGCCACGCCGTATCCAAGGTTCGAATCGCCATTGTCAAAAAGAGCGCCACCACTAACCCGGCAACGTGGCGCCGGTGGGCCGGCTGCAGGTCAGGATGCGCGAAGAAAACCAGGACCAGCAAAAGTACCAGCGTACTACTGAACAGGGTCGGGGCGTGCGCCAAACGGGTCGCAAAGTCGTTGGCACCGAGTCCCAGTTGACTGAACACGCTCGGGCCGAACTGAATGGTCGGCAGGTAGTTATCAAGGTTGACTGCGGTTTTAGCCGTTTTTAACATACCGAGCAGGGTCGGAATTAAAAGAAACAAACTACTCAGTCCACTTAAAAAGCCAGTCAAAGCAACTTTACGAATCAGCGGGGCCTGCATCTTTAAGCTTTGCCAGAACGACTGCCGCGGTGCCCGCATCTCGGCTAGCTGATAAATAAAATAATAGATGACAAATAAACAAGTCATATAACCAAGGTAATAATCGGTGACGATGCTCAACCACAGCCAGCCGAAAAACATCCCCGGGCGGCCGGTTTGAATCAAATGTTCGAGGCCGAGGATGACCAGTGGCAGCCAGATCAGCGCATCTAGCCACATGATCGTGAAATAGTTGAGGGTGACAAAGCCGCACAGTGCGTAGGCGTTGGCGAGCAGGACCGTTTTGAAGCTGGCCGTGTGGTAGTGCCACTGTAAGAACAAAGCCATCGTAAACGCAATCGCCGCAATTTTGACCATGATGATTAAACTCAGTCCGGTTGGAATGTTAGCCGCCGGAAAGGGCAGAATCAACAAGTTAAACGGACTAAGCAGGTAGTAGGCTACGGTGGGCACCACGCTACCGCCCAGTGACTGCGAGAACGAGTATAACTGCAAGCTATGATTAAGCAGCGCGTGCCGGTAAGCCGTAAAAAATGAGAGGTACTGACCACCCATGTCGCTAATTAATAAATTGTGATTACCAAAGGGCGTCACGCCCTGAAATGCAAAAATGACACTAATTAATACCAGTGCCAACAGGCTGGCCGCGATGGTGCGGCTCCACTTGATGTCCCGGAAAATTTTCAAAATAACACCCCATATTTTGATGTTAATGAGGCTGTGGCGGTTAGTCACACCTCATTTTTGCCGTTGAATGACAATGGCTGCAACGTGCGTTTAAAGTCAGCTGGTCGCGCTTACCCCCGTAAGTACGACCCAGCTAACCAACTTTTGGCACACGCTCTAAACTAATGGTATTACAACTCGAAAAATTTCGCGCGTGGGTGCGCTAGCTGGGTAGTTCACTTAACTGAATCTTAAAGATTGGCGCGGCCTCGTTAAGTGAATTATCTAAAGATGCCGAGCGGCTTAGCTAGCGTTTTGGGAACACTTTTTTTATACTGATTTTAATGGTTAATGTGCATTTAAGTTAGAGGGGGCAACTAAGGATGTTAGAACCAAGATTAACGATTATCGTCCCGTGTTTTAACGAAGAAGAAGTTTTACCAACTTCTGCCGAGGTGCTGGGGGGCATCTTAACACGGTTAATTAGTGAGAATCAGATTAGTGCGGCCAGCAAGCTGTTGTTTGTCGACGATGGCAGTCGGGACCACACTTGGGACATTATTCAGACGCTCGAAAAGCGGGCACCGATTTATACCGGACTTAAATTTAGCCGGAACTTTGGCCATCAAAACGCGTTAATGGCGGGGATGAAGGTGGCGGGTCAAGTGTCCGACGCCGTGATTACGATCGACGCCGACTTGCAAGATGATCCGCAAGTCATTCCTAAAATGGTGGCTGCCTTACGGGACGGGCACGACGTGGTCCTGGGCGTGCGAAACGACCGTTCGAGTGATTCGCGCTTTAAACGGTGGACGGCGGAGAGCTTTTACGACCTTATGCGGAAGATTGGGGTTCAACTGGTACCCGACCACGCGGATTTCCGGTTACTCAGTCGGCGCGCGGTGGCGGCCCTAATGGAATATTCAGAAACGAATCTATTTTTACGCGGGATCGTCCCGCAACTCGGCTTTCCAACGAAAAAGCTGTACTACCGGCGGCGGCCGCGTGAAGCGGGCACCACGAAGTATCCGCTCAAGAAAATGATCCACTTTGCGATGGACGGGGTGACGTCGTTTTCAATCGCTCCCATCAAGGCCATCCTATCGATTGGTACGCTGATCAGCTGCGGCAGTTTATTAATGATGGTGTACGTATTCGTTCAGCGGCTATTTGGTCAACCCGTGGATGGCTGGGCTTCACTGATGATCAGCCTCTGGTTTCTCGGTGGGATTCAACTGATTGGGATTAGCGTTGTCGGGGAATACGTCGGTAAGATTTTTGCCGAAGTTAAGCACCGGCCCCGCTACATTATTGAAACCGACGACTTTACGGCGGTGCCCGACCACTTAACCCCGTTATCTAAACAGGTCCATTCATGAAAGGGCTACGGATAGTCACCGGGGCGGCCAGTCTAATTTTAGGCTGGGCGTTAATCGTCGCGCTAGTTGAACCGGTTGCGTTTTTAGGGGATCAAGATTGGCCAGCGCCAAGCGTGTTACTTTGTTTTGGGCTTGCCTTGCTAATCTTGATCAACGCGTTGAGCTGGTGGCTACGCCGCTGGTCGGCGCTGACCTACCGACGCGTGCTAGTGGGCTTACTACTGGTACTCTTCATCAGTCAGCTAGTCGTCGCGCTCAACTGGGTCGACGTCAGCCGGGCGGACGCTTTTTTCGTGCGGGAACAGGCGCTGCGGCTCAGTCAGGGGCAAACGCACTGGTCGGCGTACTTTCAAATTTACCCGAATAACGTTAATGGGACGCTACTTGCGGGGGTTGCGCTGAAACTCAGCGCGCTGGTGACTGCTAATCCGTGGCGGCTATTAAACGTGGTTCGCTTTGCGTGGATGGACACCGCCCTTTTAAGTAGTGCTTACCTGTTGCAACGTTGGCACCGCGCACGACCGGGGCACTTTTGGTTACTACTGCTGTGGCTGACGGCGGTTCCGCTGTACGCCTACGGACTGTACGCGTATACGGATGCGCTAGTTTTTCCGGTCGTGGTCAATAGTTTGGCGTTGCTGACGAGGGCCACCCAGGTCCCCCGGCGCCTGCGAGCTTGGGGCCTGCGGTTACTGGCGCTAGGCTTAGTGGCGCTAGCGGTAGCGGTCAAGTCAAACATGGTCGTCGTGTGGATTGCCCTCGTTTTGACGTTTGCGGTTCAGCGACTTTTAGGTAACTGGTCGGGACGTAAAACTGTGGGGGCGCTACTGTTAAGCGTTGCCACGCTGGGACTCGTTTTTAGTCTCATGAGCGCTTGGCAGCGCCAAAGTGGCTTTAAACGCAACCCCGACCGCCAACTACCACCGACTAGTTGGATTGCGATGAGCTATGATCCCCGCTTTGCGGGTGAGTACGACCACACTGATTTTGACACCGTGAATTTACAACCGACCGCCAAAGCGAAACGGCAAACCGCGAACCGCTTGCTCAAACAACACTTCCAAACGTTGGGCTGGAGTGGTGTGATGAGTCACTGGGCCCAAAAATTGCGGGTGTTCTGGTCAATGGGGGACTTTGATAGTTTCCGGCTGACGACCCAGTGGATCCACGCGCCACAATGGTATCAGGTAAAGCAACGGACGGTTCAATTTTGGTTGGTGATCATGACGCAGGTCCTGTACGCGACTTGCCTATTGTTCGCCATCCGGGTGTTGTGGTCCCAGCGGCGTTGGCGGGCGGCCACCAGTTACTTGGCGCTCACCATCCTGGGGTTGACCGCGTTTCACGTCCTTTTCTGGGAAGTTGAGCCGCGTTACGCCTTACCGTTGTGGCCGGGGTTGGTGCTACTCGCATCGCGGGGAGCGGCGGACTGGCCGCGCCTACGCGTCCCGGACCGCCAAGCGGGTTTACGGGTCCTTGCGAGTGGCCTGGCTCTGGTTTGCCTCACCGAGTTGTGGCAAACGAGCCGGACAACCGGTTTTACGGAGACCCGGGTCGCGTTGCAGGAAAATGGGGACTACGTGTTGCCAACTAGTCGCCGGCTGGCGGCTGGCGCGCACTGGCGGTTTACCATTAAGACGAGTGGTCCGAGTGACCGGTTGCAATTAACGCCACGAACGACCGCAATCGATCAGCCGGTAACGGTGACCGTCCGGGATAAGAACCGGGTCTTAGGCCGAAAACTCGGGCCGGCTACGCAACTGCAGACCATTCGGTATCGGCCAACGACCGCACGGCGCTTACGGGTGACGATTACGAACCGGGGCCGACGACCAGTGGCTTACGGGGCGATGGTTGCCCACTACGCACCCCAAACTGGGCGGGTGACCGCGCAAGCACACGCCTACCCGCAGTACGACGTTAAGTGGGACCATCCAACCGTAACGTTGAGTAACGGTTGGGTGCCAGTCGTCGTTGTGGGCACGGTTTTAGCGGTGAGCTTGATGGCGCTGGCTTGGACGCCGAAGACGAAGCGGTCTTAGCGAGTACTAATAATTTAAAAACCCCAAAAAGAGGCTGTGATTTCCGTCACAGCCTCGCTTTTTGAATTTTAATGGAATATTAGCTAAGTGCCAATTGATGTTGAGCCTCCCGCTACTGGCTAGATTGACTCTAATACTAAGTTCTACAGCTGACTTCAATAAGTTGTAGCTGATAAAGTTGGTTTTGCGGCATGTTCACTAAATTGAGTGCAAACTTGCTCACTTGTTTTAGCAGATTAACACCACGCATTATCGGACCTGACAGTCTGCATGAATAAAGCCGTCAAATATCCGCGAACCATCATCGTGATGGCTTATCAAGCTTGCACTTGATAATCTAATTCAGTAGTCTTCAAATGATCAATATTGCCGACCTCAATCATTAGAAAACCTTGATTAGTTACCACTCATTTAGCCGTGAGGGCGGTCCTAAAGTGGCTCAGTGGTGTCGTTTGCGTTAGTCGGGGTTGTTTCCCGACTTACCCAAAGACCGAGCTTTAAGACAAGTGGGTTGCTTGGCTTAAAGTCGTGTCCACCACGCTCCAGCCGCTTTAGGACCAACCGGTAAGGCGGCAAGCTTTTACTGTCTGGGCTTGACTAACTTTATTTTGTTATCTTCAAATGGTAATAACATGAAACGGGCGTCAAAAGTCAGTCGACTTGTGGCGCCCGTTTTAAGGTTATTCACGTTAATGTTGACGTTATTGTAGACTGGCGACCTTCGCCACAATCTTAGCGGGGGTTGCCCATTCACTCCGTTCAAACTCGGATACCGGGACTTCCACCCCGAGTTGGTCCTGCAAAGCTAGTAACAGTTGGACGGAACCCATTGAGTCGAGTAAGCCGGCGTCAAAGAGGTTGGTGTCCAAGTGGTCACTCAAATCTTCACCGGTTAAGTCTTGCAAGATTGATAATACGGTCGTTTGTGTTGCGTTCATAATTAAAACTCCCCCTTATTAAGTTGAAACAAACCCAGCTTACCACCACTTGAGCGGGGGTGCGTCTAAAGGCACTTTTTCCGGCTGGTAATGACAGTATCCTAAGGGTGGAAGTTCGCCTTAATCAGGCGGGTTAAAATCTGAATGCCGCGTTCAAAACGCTCGCTCGATTCGTAGGAAAAACTGAGCCGCACGTACTGGTTAGGTTGAAAATCGTAAATACTACCCGGATTGAACAGGACGTTTTGCGCGGTTGCCAAGTCAAACAGCTTGGGAATGTTGATCCAATCCGCTAACCGCACCCACAAGTAGAAGCCACCGCTGGGCGCCTGCCAGGTCGCAAAATCGCCCCAGTAATGGGTCAAAATCGCTTGTGCACGGGCGGCCTTGGCTGCCAATACCGTCCTGAAGTGGGCCTGGTAAGTCTCATAGTCGGGATCCGCTAAGATTTCGGCTAAGACTAGTTGTGAGAGGGAACTCGCACCGTAGTCGGTCTGCATCCGTACGTCGGTCAGGCGGTCGATCACTGGCTGACTGGCGACCGTCCAGCCAATTCGTAGTCCCGGTGCGAGCGATTTTGAAATGCTACCAAAGTAGATGACGTTGCCGCTGGTATCGTTGGCCTTGAGCGGTTGTGGTGGCTGGTGGTCGAACCATACGTCCTGGTAAGCGGCGTCTTCCAAAATGGGCAGGCGGTGTTCCTGAGCGTACTGCAATAATTGTTGCCGGCGGGTCGCGCTCATGACGATTCCGGTCGGATTATTGAAGGTTGGAATCGAGTAAATAATGGCGTGTTGGTCGGGCGTCGGCGGCGTCATTTGCCAGTACGCCATGCCCTGATCATCCATCGGCACGCCCGCCAAGCGGGTGTGGGCCGACTGAAAGACGTGCAGCGACTTAACGTAGGTCGGTGCTTCCGTGTAAATGGTGGCGTTTTTGGGGAAGAGCGAGACGGAGACGAGTTGCAGGGCCTGCAGGGAACCGGAAGTAATCAGGATGTTGGCGGGTTGCGTTTGAATCCCAACTTTTTGTAAATGACGGGCAATTTGTTGGCGCAGGGCGAGGATTCCCGCCGGTTCCGTGTAGTTTAAGCTGGTTAAATTTTGGCCAAGGTGTGCAAACGCCCGCTTAAAGAGGGCCCGCGGAAATTGTTCGGGCGCCGGCTCGCCAGTGCTCAATCGGATCACCGCGTCGGTCTCAAACTGGTTGATTTTTTGCAGGGCGTGCGAGTTCGGCTTGAACTGCCCGGCCTTGACGTACTTGGTCCAATCGACGTGTTCGGCTAACAGGCTTGACCAGTGGTTCCCGGAAACGACCATGCCGGAGCCGGGGTTGCTCGTAATGAGGCCCACCGCGCTTAGTTCTTCGAGCGCGGTAATCAGCGTACTGCGATTGACGCCGAACTGGTCCGCTAATTTGCGCTGGGATGGTAGTTGGGCGCCCATCGGCCAGTCGCCGCGGGCAATCTGGTGCTGGAAATAATTCGTAATTTGTTGGTAAATCGGGACGGCGGCCGCTTTATCCGGCTGCCAGTCAATTGTAATCGTTGCCATCAAATCCCTCCTTGGAGTGGTTGGGTAAATAGTTACTAATTGGTTGGCTACAAAATTGATTGTCTCCATTATAATCATCTCTGGATTAAAAGCCAATGCTAGCTTTCCGTACTTTCGATTGCTAAAATTGGTTGGAATTTGGAGGGATAATTGATGCGGTTTTTCTTACAAGGCTTATTATTTGGGATTGTTTACATTGCGCCGATTGGGATGCAAAACTTATTCGTCGTTTCGACGGCGATTGAACAACCCCTCCGCCGAGCGCTCCGGGTGGCGCTGATCGTGATCGGTTTTGATATGTCACTATCGTTGGCCTGTTTCTACGGGATTGGAAAGGTATTGCAAAGCACGCCCTGGTTGGAATTAGCGGTACTCCTCATCGGGAGTTTACTAGTTTTCTACATTGGATGGGGGCTATTACGGGCAAAGGCGGAAGCAATGGGGACGCTGGATACGAATTTTTCCTACCGCACGGCCATCATTACGGCGTTTTCGGTCGCCTGGTTGAACCCGCAGGCGATTATCGACGGTTCGGTCCTGCTGGCCGCGTTTCGGGTCTCAATTCCGGATCAACTGGGCCACTTTTTCATGCTGGGCGTCATTATCGCATCGATCGTATGGTTTATCGGCTTGACCGGCCTAGTTAGCAAGTTTAAACATTTGATGCAGCCTCGGGTGTTGCTTTGGATCAATCGCATTTGCGGTTTAGTGATTATTTTATACGGCGTGAAGTTATTGGCCTCGTTTTTGACTAAAATTTAGTTGCGGAGTGGCGCCTGAATCGGTATGCTAAAACTATTGGACTTTAGAGAATGGAAGGGACGATAGCATGCAAATTGCCGGTTTTGGGGTCGAAGCGTGGTTGAACGAACACGAACGCGAAGCGACGACCGACATTAGTCAAAGTTCGGTGGCGGCCTTAACACTGGGGCAGGTCGCCGCCCTGGATGGTGACGACGGCCAGGCCTTGGCGACACAGTTACAAACGGTGCGCCTGGATTACGGCTGGATTGAGGGTTCCCCGGAATTCAAACGGCTCGTTAGCAGTCAGTACCAGCACGTGCCCGCCGCCAACGTTTTACAAACTAACGGTGCGACCGGGGCTAACCAGTTAGCGATTTATAGTTTAATTGAACCGGGTGACCACGTGATTGCGTTATACCCGACCTACCAGCAATTGTACGACATCCCCAAATCGCTGGGGGCGCAGGTTGATTACTGGCGTTTGCACGAGGAACGCGGTTGGTTACCTACTTTAGCCGAACTGAAGCAACTGATTCGGCCGGACACGAAGATGATTCTGTTGAATAACGCGATGAACCCGACCGGGGCGTTACTCGACGAAGCGATGCTGCGGCAGGTCGTCGCTTTGGCCCGGTCGGTGGGGGCCTACGTTTTGGCCGACGAGGTTTACCAACCGCTCGACGACACACCGTTTACGTCGGTGGCGGACCTTTACGAACACGGAATTGCCGTCAATAGTTTGTCGAAAACTTATTCGGTGCCCGGAATTCGGATCGGCTGGGTGGCTACGCCGGATGCGACCTTGGCGGACCGCTTTCGCAAGTACCGGGACTATACGATGATCTGTGGCGGTGTCGTCAGCGACCGACTGGCCGTTCAGGTCCTACGGCACCGGGAAAAAATCCTGGCGCGTAACCGCCAAATCATGACCACGAACTTGGCGATTGTTAAAAAGTGGGTCGCCGCCGAACCGCGGGCCCAAATGGTCTTTCCGCGCGGGGTGCCGGTGTCCTGCGTGGCGCTGGACATTCCATTGGACGACGAAACGTTTTGCTTGCGCTTATTGCGGGATACCGGCGTCTTGCTCGTCCCTGGGAGCCGCTTTGACCTACCGGGCCACGCCCGGCTAGGCTACTGCACGGACGCGCAGGCGTTGCAACGGGGCTTGCGGTTGCTGAGTGATTATTTACGCCAATTTGATGCTAAAAATTAAATAGTTATGCAACCTAATCAAGGACAATTTTGAGCTCAAAGCTTGAAAAATGTCCTTTTTTAACGTTCTTAAGATAGTTTGGCTAGTGAATATTTGCTATAATGTAGGCAATTAGATTAAGGGGGGTCCGCGAAGTGAAAAAGTCTGATCGGCAAGCGGCCATTGCGCAATTGATTAACCAATATCCCATCGCTACTCAAGAAGAGCTGATGGCAAAACTGAAGGCGGACGGTATCGCGGCCACGCAAGCGACCATTTCGCGCGACATCCGTGAAATGCAGATCGTCAAAACGCCCGACGAAACTGGCCAAGCCCGTTACGCGATTTTTAAGCCCAATAACACAAACGAGCAGGACCGGCTATTTGAAAGCCTGCACGACGTGGTTACCGGCATTGACCGGGTCGAGTTCATGAACATCGTCCACACCCTACCTAGTAACGGGAACTTGTTAGCGGCGATTATTGATGATTTGGACTTGCCCGAAGTCAGCGGGACGTTGGCGGGCCACGACACGATTTTTATCGTGAGCCCGAGTGTTGAGGTGGCGAAACAGTTGCACCGCACCTTTGCGAGCCACATTCCGAGCGAAAGAGTGTGACAAAAGTCGGTTAGCTGGTGAGCATTAACGGCGTAAGGCGAATAATCCTGGGTTTGGATTGTTTGACTTACGGGGTTAAGCGGAGCCAGCTGACTTTTGGCGCACGTTTCGGCTATTAACATTCGGACGCAAGGGAGGCTGTGACTTATGTCACAGCCTCTGGTGCGCGTGTGTTGGGGCCCAGTGAGCTTAAATAGGCGCACTGGCTTTGATTGGCGCTACGATCCGTAGGTTTTTCGCCAGCCGGTGATACCCGCTGTTGGTGTTAGAATCAATCTCAATTATGCAGTCCTTTGATTAAGGTCACGGTTGCCGGACGGGGTCCGGGCCGGGACCTTTTTTGGCACATTTTTTGCATTTTAGCGCTAAGCAAGGTAGAGTAGAAGTAATCATCATTAAGAAGGGAGTCGCTAAAATGAAATATACGAAACGCAGATCGACGCGCAATAATCAGAAGAAGCGCGATGCGACCTTTGAAAAGTTCAAGCAACAACAAAATGAACTTAACGCTAACCGGCGTGGGGTTCG
This sequence comes from Lactiplantibacillus modestisalitolerans, assembly GCF_005405425.1. Classification (GTDB taxonomy): domain Bacteria; phylum Bacillota; class Bacilli; order Lactobacillales; family Lactobacillaceae; genus Lactiplantibacillus; species Lactiplantibacillus modestisalitolerans. Next base: position 11,690 of record NZ_BJEA01000002.1, read on the forward strand.
ACGAAAGTAGTCCGATTAGGGTAATCGGGCTTTTTTGTTACTTTTTATGGTTCTATGATACGGGAGGTTGATCTGCTGGCGGCAAGCTCAGCATCAATGGCACAGAACCGTTTTCCGCCCGATTTCTGAAGATTTTGCCAAGGTTGGTGCCAATCGGTGGCTGATTAAGCTTTTGTGATACAATAATTGAAGCTAACAAGACACGCAGGGGCGCAACCGACCGAGTGCCGGACGCCAGGTACACGCATTCGAGACCTGCAAAACAAGGGGAAGATTATGCAAAAGAATGGTTTTTGGGCCACTATCAAGGACGGTTTACGCGTCATTGGCCGTTGGTTACAGCCATATTGGCAACGGTTTGCCGCCGTTGTTGGTTATCAGTGGCACCGTCGTCAATTGACGCGCTGGCTGATCGTGCTAGTTTTAACGGCGACCTTGATTGTCAGTGCCTACTTAACATTTGAAGCGAAAACGGCTAAGATTGGCAACTTGCAAGCTGAGCTGGAACGGGTCACGACCATTTATGATCAGGATAACCAGAAGGCCGGCTCATTGTACTCGCAAAAGGGGACTTACGTTCACCTCAAAGATATTTCACAGAACTTACAAGACGCCGTGATTTCGACCGAGGACCGCAACTTTTATAAGGAGCACGGCTTTTCCATTAAGGGGATTGCTCGCGCTTCGGTCATGTTGGTGGTCAATAAGTTGTTAGGACGCGACTACATTAGTGGTGGTGGGAGTACGCTGACGCAACAATTGGTTAAAAACGCCTACCTGACGCAACAACAAACTTTTTCACGGAAGCTGCGTGAAATTTTTCTCGCTATCGAAACTGAGAACGTGTACAGTAAGCAGGAAATTTTAGCGATGTACTTGAATAACGCCTACTTCGGGCACGGTGTTTGGGGCGCAGAAGACGCCGCGGAGCGCTACTTTGGCGTGCACGCGTCGGAATTAACGGTTGATCAGGCCGCTACGCTGGCCGGGATGTTGAGCTCACCGAGTGGGTATGATCCGATTAACCATCCGCAGGCGTCCACGAAGCGCCGCAACGTCGTGTTACAAACGATGGTTGATAATAAGAAGATTTCGGCGAGTGAGTACCAAACGTATTCAAGTAAGGCGATGACCTTGACCGACAATTACCATTATGAAAGTAGTTATAATTATCCGTACTACTTTGATGCGGTTATTAATGAAGCGATTAATAAGTATGGGTTAAGCGAATCGGACATCATGAACCGGGGTTATAAGATTTATACGTCGTTGGACCAAGACGACCAGACCCAGATGCAGGATTCCTTTGAAAACACCGCCCTGTTTCCAGCTAACGCGGACGATGGCACCAAGGTCCAGGGGGCCTCAATTGCGGTTGATCCGGCTAGCGGTGGCGTTTTAGCGGTCGTTGGTGGCCGCGGTAAGCACGTTTTCCGTGGCTTTAACCGGGCGACCCAACTCCGACGGCAACCGGGTTCGACGATCAAGCCGTTGGCGGTTTACACGCCGGCACTGGAAAATGGCTACACTTACGATTCCGACTTATCCGATAAGCAACAAACCTTTGGTGCCAATAAGTATGCGCCTAAGAACTACGATAACGTTTATCGTGACTCGGTCCCGATGTATACGGCGTTGGCGCAAAGTATGAACATTCCGGCCGTTTGGCTGCTGAATAAAATTGGGGTCAACAAGGGTTACCAATCGGTTAAAAAATTTGGCTTGCCAGTTAAAAAGGGCGACAAAAACTTGGCGCTTGCGCTTGGCGGTTTAACCACCGGGGTTTCACCCGCGCAGTTAACGAGCGCCTACACGGCCTTTGCTAACGGTGGGAAGAAGACCACGGCCCACTTCATTACGAAAATCGTGGATGCCAGTGGTAAGACGATCGTTGACAACACCCAGACGAAGTCGAAGCGGATCATGTCGGCTAGCACCGCCAAGGAAATGACCAGTATGATGCTCGGCGTATACAATAGTGGAACCGGGGCGGCCGCGAAACCGTACGGCTACAAGATCGCCGGTAAGACGGGGAGTACCGAGGCCAACTACGACACTGGTTCGGGGACTAAGGACCAGTGGATGGTTGCCTACACCCCCGACATCGTAGTTACGACTTGGATCGGCTTCGATACGTCGAACAGTACCCACTATTTGAAGAGCCTGTCTGAAAACCAACTGGCGGCCCTGTTTAAAAATGAATTGACGGGGATTCTGCCGAATACGAAGAATACCAGTTTTGATACGCAGGATGCCGCTACGTTAGCAAACCAGTCCGACGACGATTCGAATGATTCCGATAGTGGTTCGTCAGTTTGGGATAACGTTGAAAAGGGCGCCAAGGCGGTCAAGGACACGGCTAAGGACTGGTTCTCACAAGCCAAGAAGTTAATTGGAAACTAGCTTAGTGGCTATCCATTTAGTTCCAAAAATGATAAACTTATTTTGACACATACTTCGAGGAGGAATCACTGATGGCCGTGAATATTTACGATACTGCAAACGAATTAGAACAACAATTACGTCAAACGAAGGAATACCGGGAATTAAAAACGGCGTACGACGCCATGGCAGCCAATAAGACTGCTTACGATCTCTTTAAAGAGTTTCAAGAGATTCAGATGCAATTGTCCCAAAAGCAAATGAACGGGGAAGATTTGACGGATGACGAAGTCAAACACGCCCATGAACTTGCGGACAAGGTCGGTAACGTTGACGAAATTAAAGCGTTAATGGGTAAGGAACGGAACTTGAACCAGTTGATGAACGAATTGAACAAGATCATCACGAAACCAGTTCAAGAACTTTACCAAAACTAGTCAACGTGGAATTAAGAGGCTGTGACATTCGTCACCGCCTTTTTTGTGTCGTCGAATCTTAATCGCCGAAACGTGCGCCCAAGGTCAGCCGCCTGTTGGCACACGCTCTTTTTTTAGTGGAGGAATTAGCATGAAATTTATACACGCTGCGGATTTACATTTAGATACCCCGTTTCAAGGGGTCAGCGGACTGAGCGCTGATTGGCAGCAACGCCTGTTGACGGCCCCGACGCGGGCGCTGAGTCACTTGGTGGATACCGCTTTGGCGGAGCAAGTCGACTTCGTGCTGCTAGTCGGTGATTTGTTTGATCAGCAGGGGCAAAGTGTTCAGGCGCAAGCCGCCTTGATGCGCGCCTTAACGCGGTTGAACGCCGCGCAGATTCCGGTGCTGTTATCCTTTGGTAATCACGATTATCAGCCCGATTTAAACCGCTGGCACTTTCCGGCTAACGTGCACGTGTTTGGTCCCCAAGTGACGACGGTCACGTTGACGACTGCTGATCAAACCCGGGTCGCGGTTAGCGGGTTTAGTTACGCGCAGCGTTGGGTCGCCACGCCGATGGTGGCGCAGTACCCGGCGAGAAGTTCGGCCGTGGACTACCAAATTGGGATGTTGCACGGGCAAAGTGGGGCGGCCGGTGACCATTACGCCCCGTTTAACGTTGGTGAGTTGCTAGCTAAGCATTACGACTACTGGGCGTTAGGGCACATTCATCACCGCCAAAGTTTGAACCAGCAACCGCCGATTGTTTATCCGGGTAATCCGCAGGGTCGCAACCGTTCGGAAAGCGGGCCCAAGGGGTGCTTAGTGGTGACGAGCCGGGATAATCAGTTGGTGCCGCGGTTTCAGGCGTTGACGACCTTAACGTGGCGGGACTGGACGGCCCCGTTGACTGGTGAATTGAGTCGGCGCGAACTGCTGGAACAGTTGACGGCCCAGCTGAACGCGGCTTATCCGAGTGACGCGCAACTCGTGACGGTGACGTTGCCGGCGGATTTGAAATTGGACGACGCGACGACCTTGGCCTTGGACCAGGGAGCGTTATTGCACCAGCTCAGTGAACGCGCTACCGACCACTGGTGGCCGGTAGCCCTGAACCAGGCGCAAGCAGCCGATACCGCGACGCCGTTGTTTGGCCTGGATCAGGCGACTTGGCAGGCGGCCGGCAAGCAGGTAGTGACCGCAAGCGCGGTCGCCGAGCTAGCGGGCCACTTACTAGACGAGGACTTTTTATCGCGCGCGTTGCTAGAAGACCTTGACGCACAACAATGGCAAGCACGGGTCTTGCGTTTATTGCAAGATCAGTATCACTTAACGACGGGGGGCCCGCAGGATGTGGATTAAACGGGTTGAAATTGCTGGCTTTGGTCAGTTTAAACAGCGTGAATTTGAGTTAGCGGACGGTCTGCAGGTGCTTTACGGGGCCAATGAATCCGGCAAGTCGACGCTGCGGGCGTTTATTTTGGGGATGCTGTTTGGCTTCCCGTCGCGCCGGCACCCGCTGGAACGCTACGAGCCGAAGGAGACCAGTCAGTACGGCGGCGCCTTAGATTTGGTCGTTAACGGCACCGTTTACCGCTTGACGCGCCTAGGGGACCAGCCGGCGACGCTCGTTAATTTGACGACCGGGGTCGCGCAGCCAATGGCGTTACTGGAAAAGTGGCTGGCGCCCTATGATCAAACGCGCTATAAGCAGTTGTTTACGTTTAACCAGGCGGAATTAACGGCGTTGCGGACGCTGAGTCCGGCCGACTTGAACGCGCAGTTGCAGCAGGTCGGCTTAGTCGGGAGTGCGCCCTGGCGCGCGACGAAGGACGCGTTGCGGACGACGGCCGACGAGCTCTATAAGCCCCGGGGACGTAAGCCGGAGCTAAACGCTGCGCTCAAACGCTACCAGCAGTTGAGTGCCCAGGTGGCCTCAGCGGGCGCGAACTACGAGGACTACCAGCGCTTGCAGGCCGAAATTCAGCACTTACAGGCGGACCAAACGCGGCTGCAACGCGCGCAAACGCAACTAAACGGGCAGCAGCAACGGTTGGCCAATTTACGGAATCAGTGGCCGGTTTATCAGCAATTACAGCGCTTGACGGCCACCAGTGGGCAAGCCGACGCGCAGTTAAGTGCAGCCAGTGTTCAGCAGTACCAGACACTGGCGCAACAACGCGCGGAGTTGCAGCACACGCTAGCAAGTGCGCGGCAACAGTTGAGCGAACAGCCGGTTGACGACGAGTCGCAGGGCCTAATGGGCTTTTACGTGCAGCACCAAACGGAGTTTGAGGCGTTGGAGGCGGAACTACCGACCTTGCAGCAAGCGCTCGGGCAAGCACAAACGTTAGCACAACAGGCCCAAACGGCGCAAAGCGCCTACGACGCCCAGCAGGCGGCACACCCGGAACTCATGGCCTGCCTGGCCCCAAGTAAGCGGACCGCGCTGGCGCAACTCAAGGTGGCGTTAGCCGACGAAGCGCCGACCCGGCAGCAACAAACGCAGCACCGAACTAGCTGGGATTGGCGACTCCCGGTTGGCGGGGTTGCGTTAGTGGCGGGAATTTTTCTCCCACTTGGTGGGTTTAAATGGCTGCTGATCGTGGCCGGCTTAGTATTACTCGGCCGGCTCGGGTATGAAGAACTAGGTGGGCACCCCGCCACTGCCGCGGCGACCAGTGATCCGCTGGCCGAACGTTTAACGGCACTCGGGTTGCCGGCAACGCTTTCGCCCAACCAGGCCCGCGAGCAATTGGAACTGATTGCGGCCTTGCAACGGGCGCAGACCGCCACGACGCACGCGCAGCAGCAGCTAGCCGCCCAGCACGCCACGGTTTGGCGCCAGTTGGAACCGTACCAATTTGCGGCTAACTGGGTCCCCGTTGACCAGCAGGATTTAGCGGGGAGCGTTCAGCGGGTGACGGCCTTTTACGAGCGGTTACACCAGTTGATGCAGCGCCAAACGATGGCCGGACCGGACTTTGCCTATACGCAGCGCCAGGTCCAACAGTTAACGGAACGGGTGCGTCAAGTGACCGGCCAACTCCAAGCCCTCGCGGAACGCAACCAGTTGGCGGACGTGGATACCCTAGCCCAAGCCGTCGATGCCCAGGCGGTGCAAACGGCGAATACGAGCGCGGCGGCCCAGCTAGAAGCGCAACTGCCGGCCGCGGACCGGACTGCACTCGCAGCGTATGCGTCCGTTGACGCGTTGCAGGCTGAAATGACCAGTTTGCGGCAACAGCAGGCTGACCAGCAGGAACAGTTGACCGCCAAAACGGCGGCTTTAGTGACGGCCCAAACCCAGTTAAACCGGTTAACGGAAGACGGACGCTACACCAGCTTGCGGCAGCAACAGGCCGATTTGCAAACGGAAATCACGGTCATGGCGCGCCAGTGGCTGACCCGGCAACTGGGTGCTCAGTGGATTGAAACGACGTTACAACGGCTAACGGATCAACAATTACCAGCCGTTCTAGAACGGGCTAGCGCCTACTTCGCGCAACTGACCTTGAAGCGGTATAATAAAATTAGTTTGAACGGTTCAACGCTGGTCGTTTTGACGACGGACCAACGCCGGTTTGCGGTTGCGGAACTTTCAACCGCGACGAAGGAACAACTGTACTTGGCCGTCCGCTTAGCATTGATTGCGCACCTCGGCCCACAAGCCCAGCTGCCGTTAATGATCGACGACGGGTTAGTGAACTTTGACGTTGAGCGGCGGCGCGCGGCGTGGCAGTTATTAGCAACGGTCGCGGGAGCACACCAGCTACTGTACTTCACCAACGAGCCGGCCGCGCGCACGGCAATACCAGGTGCGGCAGTTTACGAACTAGCATAGGGGGCTATACAGCATGGCAAAAAAGTTATTTGATTACCAACTAGATGAAACGGTCGACGGCTACTTTTTATTAAAGGATTCGGAAGTGCGGATTGCGAAAAACGGTAAAAAATTTTTGGCGATTAATTTCCAGGATACCTCGGGTGAAATTTCGGCCAAATTTTGGGACGCTAGCGACCAGGACGTTGACCACTTTCAGGCCGGGCGGGTGGTGCACCTGCACGGTAAGCGCGAAAATTATCAGGGCAACCCGCAGATCAAGATTCAACAGATGCGCCTAACGCACGCGGGTGAGCCGCAGGACGTGCAGCAGTTCGTGGAACACGCCCCGCTAAATTCCGATACGATGCAGGAAGCTATCAATCAGTACGTGTTCGCAATTACGGAACCCAACTGGAACCGGATCGTGCGCCGGCTGCTGACAAAGTACCACGACGACTTCTTTAATTATCCGGCGGCTAAGAAAAACCACCACGCCTTTGCGGGCGGTTTGGCGTACCACACTTTATCCATTTTGAAGTTGGCGCAGGCGGTCAGTGAACAGTACCCGCACGTTAACCGGGCGCTACTGTACGCCGGTGCGATTTTACACGACATGGGCAAGACGATTGAAATGTCCGGGCCGGTTTCAACGACGTACACGTTGGCTGGTAACTTAGTTGGGCACATCGTTTTGATTGACGAGCAGATCGTGGAAGCGTGCCAGCAACTCAAAATTGACGAACAGTCGGAATCGGTGTTGCTACTACGGCACATGATTTTGGCGCACCACGGGCTATTGGAATACGGTTCGCCGGTGCGGCCGCACATCATGGAAGCGGAAATTTTACACGATTTAGACGAACTCGACGCGTCGATTCAGATGATGCAGACGTCGATTGGTCACGCCGAACCCGGCACGTACACGGAACGGATCTTCGCGATGGACGGTCGCAACTTCTACCGGCCACTGCACGACGCCACTAAGGGCGACCAGCCCGAACAAGGGGATTAAAGTTCGCCGAAGCGCCAGCGGCCGTTCCGCGCGGTTAGGCGGTTAGCGCTTCGGTTTTTTTACGGGGGCGAGACAATGCAAAAATTAATGCCAATCGCAGTCACCGACATTGCGACGAACATCGCGCGGCAGCCGGCGTTCATGACGATCGTGCTGAACCAGCATAAATATTCGACGGCGCGCAAGAAGACCCCGTTCATTTTAAAGGCCCTCAACGAGGGGGCCGCCGCCCACGGCCGGTTAACGATTGCGCCGAACCGGCTGACGTTGGCCGACGAGTACGGCGTGACGTTTCAAACGCTATTGCCGGTGCCGACGGCGATTACTGGGGTGCGGTTGGGATTATACCGGGCGAAGGTGCACCAGCTGGGTCCCGGAGCACGCCACCACGCGCACTACCGCTTAATGCTGACGCTTGCGACACCCAGTGCGACTTACCGGTTGTTAAATACCGATTTAAGCGTAATTCCGGCGTTGGTGGCGTGGGCGCAGGAATTTTCGTTGGCGTTGGAAGACCCGCTGAATTTGGCGGCCCAAACGTGGGATTGGCGCCAGTTAACGGTGCCCCAGTTTGAGCAGTTGACCCGCGGAACGGCGTACTTTGCGTGGAACCAGACGATTGGGGCGCCGTTGGGGACGGCGCAGCGGGTTTGAGCTGTCCGAAGTACTAGTAAGAAATGCATTATTTAAAGTTTAATACTGAGTAAATCAGCCTGCGGGACGGGGCTTTCTAAACATAGGATGGCCTGGCTTCTTTTGAGGCTGATTTTTAATCTAGTTTTAAGTAAAAAATGAGTGTTGTTTTTACAAGCAACATGTTATTCTATTAACACCGAAGCAACTAATAAAAAGTGGCTAAATGTGAAATTGAGAATGCTGATTTGACGGGCTTCTGTTAGTGTATTCCCCGCAGGCGCGGGGGTGATCCCGGTTTGTTGACGTTCGTCGATACCGTGGGAACGTATTCCCCGCAGGCGCGGGGGTGATCCCCAAGCGGAGCAGTTGAATAAGCAAACAGCCTGGTATTCCCCGCAGGCGCGGGGGTGATCCCATGATCGCCCCAGATATTGGCAGTGATCCACTGTATTCCCCGCAGGCGCGGGGGTGATCCCTTAATTGCGTTGTCCTTCATGAAGCGAACTAGGTATTCCCCGCAGGCGCGGGGGTGATCCTAAAATTATCAGGCAACGCCGGGGCGCTGTTCAGTATTCCCCGCAGGCGCGGGGGTGATCCTCGAAGGGCCGGGCGGTGAGGGTTCCGCCTACGGTATTCCCCGCAGGCGCGGGGGTGATCCTTTTTGAGCGGCGGCGCGTCTGACCCGGCCTTTGTATTCCCCGCAGGCGCGGGGGTGATCCTTTTCAAAAAGTACAACCGTAACCGGCCAATCCGTATTCCCCGCAGGCGCGGGGGTGATCCTTGCATGTGATACAATTTAGCTAATCGTTGGAAGTATTCCCCGCAGGCGCGGGGGTGATCCTTGCCGAATCGCCGGAACTCATACTTGTATAGAGTATTCCCCGCAGGCGCGGGGGTGATCCTTCCCTTCGTCTGGAAGGTGCGTCCACTCTTTTGTATTCCCCGCAGGCGCGGGGGTGATCCCGTCGAAATGTACGACGAAGGCCGATTTTTCGCGTATTCCCCGCAGGCGCGGGGGTGATCCTATTCCAATTCTTGATCCAGAGCTAATCGTGCGGTATTCCCCGCAGGCGCGGGGGTGGAAAGCCGTACTGCAAAAAGAACGCCATCATTACCGACTCAATGTCAGTAACGATGGCGTATTTTTTTGAATGGTTAATGCTGACTAGTTAATGAAACGCAGCTACCGGCTGAAACTGTTTCTGGAAGGCAACGCAAACTAAGCTGCCGCCTATAAAATCTCGCCCACGAACTCGCCAGCCGGCAAGGTTTTAAAGTCATAGCGCTCAAAGTCGGCAACTTGCTTCGTGTACCAATGTAAACTTTCGGTAATCATTAAGTTAACGGCCTCGTCCTTTTCTTGGAGCACGACGATTGGCAGGTTACGCATCGTGGCAACGCCCAATTCGTAAGCCGTTCCCGAATCAAGGTTCTTAGCTTCAAAGTCGAGCACCGTGACGATTACGTCCGCCGCGGCAATTTGCGCCATGTCGCGCTTGAAGATTTCGGTTGCCCACGGCTTAGTGAATTGTTCGGCCTGAGCGTCCTGGTGTAGGCGCGGGGAGTAAAAGTCGCGAACAGTCGGGTTCTTTTCCAAGGCGGCTTCAAGCCGACTAACCCGGTCGACCTGCTCGGGACTGAAAAAGGGACTTGCAATGTAGATTTGAGCCATAATTTAAAAAACTCCTTCAAGGTTAATTAGCGTTGACAGATTAAGACATAGTTTACGGATTTTTCGGGGTGACGTCAACTGCAACCCGAAATTCAACCGGGGTAGAAGACGGAAAAAGTTAGAATTTGCAGGGGCTGGCGTGCTACTATTAAATAAGTAGAAAGATACTGGTAGTCTAAACAGGCTGCCAGTCAGGGGGCGGTTAGATGCAACGAAAACAGGTAGTCACTAGTCTCGGAATCATTCTGGTGGCGGTCAACATGCGGTTACCAATTACGGCGATTCCACCAATCATGGCCCAGCTTCAGCAAGCGACCGGCTTGTCGGCCACGATGGCGGGCTTGCTGACGTCCATTCCGCTACTGACGTTTGCGGTTGTTTCGACCGCTTTTACCAAACTGAGTCGGCGCTTCGGGCACGTCCCGGTGTTATTGACGGCTTTTCTGATCCTTACCGGGGGCTCGCTTTTGCGGATTATGCCGCAGGTGGCGCCGCTCTTGCTGGGAACCCTGCTGATTGGGCTGGGAATTGACGGTGGCAACGTAATTTTACCGGCGATTATTAAGGATCGTTTGCCCGAGCGGCCGACGTTTGGGGTGAGTCTGTACACGACTTCGATGGTGTTGATGAGTTCGCTGGCGACCGGGGCGGTGGGCCTGCTGACGCAGCGGTTTTCGTTGCGAACGACGATGATTGGGCTGGCCGGCTTATCGCTGGTCAGTGTGCTGGGTTGTCTTTTATTAATGCAACCGCGTGCGGCACAAACGGCCCGTGAGGCGCAAACCGTGAAGTTACCGCAATCGGTGTGGACGGATCGGCTCGCGTGGTTGATCACGCTGTTCTTTGGGATTCAGGCGTTGCTGTACTATTCGCTGGTCACGTGGTTACCGAATATTTTTGAAACGGCTGGGTATTCGGCCGTGACCGCTGCCATGCTGGTGACTTTGCTCCAACTTGCCTGCCTTGTATGTGCCTTCGTGACCCCTTGGTTTGCTAAGTCAACTAACGGTAAGCGTTGGCTATTATGGGTGATTGGGGTGGGCTTTACACTCGCCCCCCTGGGTATTTTGTGGCCGAGTCACGTCCTCTGGTACGGGGTGACTTTAACGTTGTTAATGGGCGTTGCGTCCGGGTTTTCATTTAACTTAGCGGTCATCTTTTTCACGCAGAAAACGCGCAACCCGGCCGAAACGGTCGAGGTGTCGGGAATGGCCCAAACGTTGGGCTACCTACTGGCGGCGGGCGGACCGTTTAGCTTTGGATTACTTAAGAGTAGCGGGGGTAATTGGACGAGCACCCTCATTATTTGTGGGGCCTTCGGCGCCTTGATTACGCTGGTTGGTATCTTGATTGAGCGGCGGCAGCATATTTTTAGTCGTTAAAGAAGTTAGCATCCGTTTTGACTATTAACATTAGACATATAGGGGACTGTGACGAATGTCACAGTCCTTTTTTACGTATTTTTACATAATATAACATTTATGATTAAATGCTTGGACGGTTGAACGAATTAAGCTATACTAACATTGTTAACCCCGTTAAGTAAAAATGGGGTCAACCATTAAATCAGAATGCGAGTCGGGAGCGCCTGATGAACCCGCCTGACTCGATAGGGGGATTTAAGATGATCTTAATTCGAAACGGCTTTTTAGTAATTTCGGCAATTGGCTTTTTCGCATGTTTAGGTTGGTTTATGACCTTTCAGTTTCAGCGCCGTCGTTCGGTCACGTTAAGTAATCGTTCCGCCAAGTATCAGTTTTATCTACTGGTGCCGCTATTAAACGAGGCTGAAAGTGTTTTGACGACGGTCGCGCAGCAACTTCGAATCTTGGATGCGCTGGCGCCACAAATTACACCACACTTGGTGTTGATTAACGATGGCTCAACGGATGCAACGGCCGCCAACGTCGCGGCCTTACAACAAACGCAGGCCCAGCACCGGACCCGGATTGAGTTGATTCGGCGCCGGCTCCCGGAGGCTCAGCAAGGTAAGGGCGCCGCGTTGAATGCGGCGGTCGCTCAAATTAAGCGGGCGCTGCCCGCGCACGCAACGCCGGCCACGACGATTATTGGGGTAGTTGACGCGGACGGGCTGATTAGTTCGGCCGACCTGATGAAGGTTTTTCGGGCCTTTACGGCGAACCCGGTCGCCATGGTGCAAACGAACATTGCGATGACTAATCCGCGGGTCAACTGGCTGACCCGGATGCAAAACTTTGAGTTTATTGCGATCAACGCCTTTATGCAGGAAGCCCGCAACCGAATTGGGGCGGCGATTGCGAGTGGAAACGGGCAGTTCATGACCTTAGCGATGGTTTTGGATACCGGCTGGGGTGCGTCATTACTCGAAGACTTTGAGTTTACCGTGCGGGGGTTATTTAAGGGCTACCACGGCCTATTTTTACCTAACGCCGTCGTTTACCAAGAAGCGGTGACGCGGTTCAAGCCCCTTTTTCGCCAACGAATTCGCTGGTGTACGGGGTCGATGCAGTGCTTCGTGCGCTACGGACAACAAATTGTGCAGTCGCCCAAGCTGCTGTCGCGGATCAAGTGTGATTTGCTCTTGTTTTTAATCTTACCGTTTTGTGCGATGGTACTACTAATTGCGAACTTAGTTGCGCTGGGGACCCAGTTAGTTAATCTGGTGATTAGTAACCCGCATCCCGTCATATTTGCGTTTGTAATTATTATTTTACTAACCCTGCTGTTATGGACCGTCTTTGCGCTTGAATACGTGCAGACGACTGGCGTGGCCTTTCCAACGGCGGTGAAATTAAGCTGGCAAGCGGTGGGTTATAACGTCTGCTTGTCAATCGTGCCGTTCGTGGCCCTTTACAAACTTCTGAGTGGCGATCACCGTTGGGATAAGACAATCCACGCGCCAACGAGCAGTGAACCAGCGCCAGCCTGGCAGTTGCTGTCAAATAAGTAAAATTAGTCAAAAAAACGTTGCCTAAAAAAGTTGGCAACGTTTTTTAATGCTTTAAAGCTGCGGTTAGTTGGGCTAAGAAGACGGTGACTAAGTCCTGTTCAACCGCGTTAAGGGGTTTGTCAGTCGGGTAGGCGATAAAGTAGTTCAACGAAACGACGTCCAGCGGTAACGGGTAGAGGTTATACGCGTCCGGTTGGAGTGCAACGTGCACGCTATCCGGCAGTAAGGTGATGCCGAGTCCTTGCTGGGCGAGTTTTGCGATTGTTAGCGTATTCGTACTTTCAAGGACGATTTGCGGCTCGATTTTAAATTTTTGCAGCAAGTAGTCGACTTGGCGCCGAATTGACGACCCCCGCGGTGAAACTAGTAACGGGGCCTGTAATAGTTGGCGCATCGAGAGACTATCAGCCTCGAGGGTGGCCTGATTTGCCCGGTAGAGCGGCGATGTCTTGGGAATAATTGCGTAGTAACCGTCTTGACCCCGGTCACGGACGGTCAGCCCGGGCGCAACGGTTTCTGGATTTTGACCGAATAAAAAGTCAAGTTCACCGTGTAACAAACGCTGTTCGTTGCGCTCGGCGGTGTCTTCGGTCAGCTCAAGGTGAAGTTGTGGGTGGCGGGCTAAATAGGTTGGCAAGACCAGTGGCAGCAAGTAGTAACCCAAGCTGGCCAGCACCCCCACCCGGACCACGTTGTTGGTGGGAGTCGTGTACTGGCTGAGTTGTTTGGCGAAACGGTCCTTTTCACTTTCGAGGGTCGTTAAATATTGGTAATAAACGCGCCCGGCCGCCGTTAACGCTAAGGGACTGCGGTCCCGATTGATAATCGCGACGCCTAATTTTTGTTCCGTTCGTTGAATCGTTTGGGTTAAATAGGGTTGGGAAATATATAGGTCGCGAGCGGCGCGGGTAAAGTTGCCGTGCTTTAACAGCGCGTCTAAAAAACGCAACATGTTGATGGAACTTGGCTGTGGCAATGAAGCTTCCTCCTTAGTGCGATAACAATATTGCTATTATAGCATAGATAAATAAATATTTCACAATCTAGGACGCCTGCCCTAAACTAATCTTGACCACAAAATAGTGCAATTTTAAACTCATGTGATGTGGTAGATAATGTTTTTGTTATGAAGATGAACAACCTTAGAAAGGGTGTCGAACGATGAAATTAGTCGGACTCGTGGGAACCAATGCGACCCACTCGACCAACCGGCAATTGTTGCAATACATGCAACGGCACTTTGCCAACCAATCAACGCTAACTATTTGTGAAATTGCAGACTTACCAGCTTTTAACGAACCCGCTGACCGGACCGTTCCGGCTGCGGTTCAGGAACTATCAGATAAAATTGAGGCTGCCGACGGGGTGATTTTTGCCACCCCGGAATACGACCATTCCATTCCAGCCGCTTTAAAGAGTGCCATTGAATGGTTATCCTATACGACCCGCCCATTGATCAATAAACCGGTCCTAATTGTGGGTGCGTCTAACGGTGCTTTGGGCACCTCGCGTGCCCAGGCCCACCTCCGGCAAATCTTAGAAGCCCCCGAATTAAAGGCTTTGATCGTACCGAACGTTTCGTTCATGCTCGGGCACTCGCTACAAGCCTTTGACGAGCAGGGCGCTTTGATTGATCAAGCCAAAGTTGGTGAACTGGATAACGCCTTTAACGCCTTCGTTAACTTTGTAACGCTCGCTGACAAATTGCTGCCTAGCAGCCAGTTCTTTAATCAAACTAAGCAATTTTCATGGAAACAAATTACGGACGGGGAGGACTAACGATGAAATTAATTGGAATTGCCGGAACGAATGCCGCGCACTCGTTTAACCGTCAACTACTAACCTTTATGCAACGGCACTTTGAGTCGCAAGCCGAGATTGAATTACTATCCTTAGACGACGTGCCGCTCTTTAACGAATCAAATGACCAGTCGGATAGTCCCGTTATTCAGCGCTTTAACCAAAAAATTGAAGCGGCCGACGGGGTAATTATTGCGACGCCCGAACACAACCATTCCATTCCGTCCGCTTTGAAGAGCATTCTTGAATGGTTATCGTTTAAATTACACCCACTGGATGGTAAGCCGGTCATGATCGTCGGTGCGGCTTACAGTGTGCAAGGTTCGTCGCGGGCCCAACTGCATTTACGGCAGATTTTAGACGCACCAGGCGTTAACGCCATAGTAATGCCTGGTTCCGAATTTTTACTGGGACGGGCGCAGGATGCGTTCGACGATCAGGGCAACCTAAAGGTAAGTGGTACCGTGGACTTTTTGGATAGTTGCTTTGCGAAGTTCCAAAAGTTTGCGCGGATCGCTGCTGAATTGAACGTTCCGGATGCCGTGAGCTACCAGCCAGGGACTTACGACGTGACGGCGGTTGGTCATAACGGCGAGTTGCCGATGGCGGTTACCTTGTCCAAGGATCGAATTGAAAAGATCGATATTGATACTTCGACCGAAACGGAAGGCATTGCGGACGTGGCCTTTGAGCGAATCCCGAAGGAAATTATTGATGGTCAGACGCTGGCCGTTGACGCGATCTCCGGGGCTTCGATTACTAGTAATGGGGTCATTAACGGGGTCGCTCAGGCGATTAAGCAGGCCGGAGCCAACCCCGACGCTTTGAAAAAACAACGCACAACCGCTAAGACAACTGAACCAGCCGTCCACGAAATCACGACTGACGTGGCAATCGTGGGCGCCGGTGGGGCCGGCTTAACGGCGGCTGCCAAGGTTTTGCAGGCAGGTAAACGCGCCCTCGTGCTTGAGAAGTTCCCGTCCGTTGGTGGCAACACCGTCCGGGCTGGGGGCCCAATGAATGCGGCGGATCCTGATTGGCAAAGTCAATTTGACGCCATTCCGGGTGAAAAGCACACGTTGCAGGCGCTAGCGTCAATTGACGAGGCCACGATTGACCCCGAATACTTGGCTGATTTCCAGCAATTAAAGGCGGAAATCAAACGCTACCTCGAACAAACGGATGGTCAAACGGGCTACTTGTTTGATTCGAAGCTGTTGCACCGGATTCAAACTTACCTGGGTGGTAAGCGGCGTGATTTAAAGGGCCATAAGATTTATGGTCAGTACGATTTAGTCAAGGAATTAACGGATAACGCGCTTGATTCCGTAAAATGGTTGGAAAGTATCGGGGTTCAGTTTGATAAGAGTCAGGTCACGATGCCGGTTGGGGCCATTTGGCGTCGCGGGCATAAGCCAATGGGCGACCTCGGCTTTGCTTACATTAAGACCCTCAAAAAGTTTGTCAACGATAATGGCGGCACCATCATGACTGAAACCGACGTTCAGCAGTTAACGACGAGTGACGGCCAAATTACGGGTGTGCTCGCTAACGGACCTCAGGGTGAAGAAGTCGTTGTTCACGCCAAGGCCGTTATTCTGGCGTCCGGTGGTTTTGCAGCGAACACCAAGATGCTCCAACGTTACAATACGTACTGGACGGCGATTGATGACGACATCAAGACAACTAACTCGCCAGCTATGACTGGTGACGGAATTAAGCTTGGAACCCGGGTGGGGGCCGATCTCGTTGGGATGGGCTTCTCACAAATGATGCCGGTCTCTGATCCGGAGACTGGGGAGCTCTTCAGTGGCTTGCAAGTGCCACCGCAGAACTACGTGATGGTCAACCAACAGGGTCGCCGATTCGTCAACGAATACGGTAGCCGGGATGAATTGACCCAGGCGGCCATCGATAATGGGAGCCTGTTCTACTTGATTGCGGATGATGAAATCAAGAAGACTGCCTACAACACGACCCAGGAAAAAATTGATCAGCAAGTTGCCGCCGGTACGCTCTTTAGAGCTGACAGCTTGGCCGACCTCGCCAAGCAGATCAAGATGGATCCCGCCGCGTTAGAACAGACGATTGCGGATTATAACCGCTACGTCGATGCGGGGGACGACCCTGAATTCCATAAGAACGCCTTCGACCTTAAGGTCCAAGTGGCGCCGTTTTACGCGACGCCCCGGAAGCCAGCGACCCACCATACGATGGGTGGTTTGAAAATCGATACCGGCGCACGCGTCTTAAATGCTGGTGGTCAAACCATTAACGGGTTATACGCTGCTGGGGAAGTTGCTGGTGGGATTCACGCCGGTAACCGCCTAGGCGGGAACTCGTTAGCTGACATTTTTACGTTCGGTCGGATTGCGGCGGAAAGTGCGCTGACGGATCGCGTTTCTGAAGATTAGCTTTAATGAAAAAAATGAATGTGTATTAAGTTCGAGCGGTGAGCCGCGGCTTGGTCATAAGCTATTGACTAAGGTGGTGAAACTGCTTGGGTAAGGGCCAACTCGTCTTTGAGTGGGTCCTTTTTAATTTTATGAAAATGACACAATGATTATAAAATGGTGATTGACACGTTAGAATCGTACGCCTATCATTAAATAATGCTAAGAATTAAAATCTTCTTGTATACGATTAGAAACTTGAGTTGGACTTAACCGGGGTGATCATCGTTTAGCCTGGTTAAGTTTTTTTATGAGTACGGTTGGTTGAAGCAATCGTTGCGGTAGCACGCAAGAAGACAGCAACGTGAGGGGATGACGGATCATGAGCCATATTAGGAAAAATACGATTTACATCTATGCGTTTTGGGGGGCCTTATTTTTTGAGCGTTCCATTTGGATTAACTACTTACAGCACCAGCGATTTACGACGATTCAAATTGGCTTGTTACAAACGTTACTGACCCTAGCCATGTTTGTTTGTGAGTTACCTTCGGGCGTCTTGACGGATCGGTTAGGGCCTAAAAGGACGATGAATTTAGGCCATGTTTTGATTATTGTCTATTTATTATCAATGTTACTAGCGGTTAATTATGCGAGTTTGATCGTTGGGTTTCTTGCTTATGGGGTGGGGCTATCGTTAATTTCTGGTAGTGATCAGACCTTACTGTACCAATTTCATCCCGAGGAAAACTATCAACATAAGATTGGTATCTTTGAAGCCATTACAATTATTGGGTTAGCGCTTAGCTCGTTACTTGGTGGCTACCTGACGACGATTGCGTGGTCGGCTATTTTTGTGATTGGCATCGTAACTCAGCTGGGGTCCATGATTTTACTGGGGCTCATTAAAGTTAGTCCGAGTTCGGCGGACCAGCCCGTAAACGAAACACAATCAATCAAACAGTTGCTAGCGACATTGTTAGCCACGCTTAAAATGCGGCATATTCGCTACTTGGTACTGACTGCCGCCTTGTTTGAAGGTTCGATATCGGTTCTAATTAACTTTGCACAGTTATTATTTTCGGCAAAACATTTTTCGGCGTACGCGGCAGCCGTTATTTTAACGGTCGCAACCGGCTTTTCGGCGGTCGCGTCAGTCATGTTGGAAAAGATTTCGCTTAAAATTGGGACTAAGCGTTCAATTATTACCTTTTTTATCGTGACGATGCTGATGTTTCTGCCGTTATTTAGTGGTGCGTTCACGTGGGTTATTGTTGGTTTCTTGATGATGCAGTTTAGTTTTGAGTTCGTTGACGTGGCTTTGAACGCGGTGATTCAAGACCTTGCTAACGATCGAATTCGGACGTCCTTGATTTCCAGTGTTAACACGCTGACGGCGGGATTGATGTTTGTTGAAACGATGTTGGTTTCGGGCTTATTTTCCAAGTTTGGTGTGACTAACGCCTTCATTGTATTTGGGGTGGTCACGACGTTACTGGCACTACTCCTGTATGGGGGCTTTTTGAGGACGTCGAAAAGTGCGTAGTGTAATAGCGCAAGTGCCTAAATGAATTTGAGCTCAGTTGTAAAATGGAGATTAAATTAAGATCGGAGATTTAGGGTCGTGTACAATCCCTGAATCCCCGATCTTTGATTTTTCGTCACAATTTCTTACCACTTGCTTAATAACCGTTAGTTATACTTGAAAATAAGCAACAAGTATTTCACATTGTAAACCAATGTCGGTATACTTGTGAAATCGGTAAATGTTACTGCTTTAAATTGTGATTGGAGTATCCTTGTTGTATAAAATAAAACGAATAATAATGACCATTGTTACGGGTGCACTGCTCTTCGTCGCGGGCGTTGGGGTTAATCAAGCCCAGTCCGTATCGGCCAATGACTGGCAGGCGGGGTGGCAGACGGTGCGCAAACACGTCAACTGGTTTGCACGCTTAACCGATTTAGACCAGTTGACCTTGCAAACTGATGTGAAACAAACCAGTAGTTCTAAACAAAGCGGGAACACCGTGAAAGACGCGACCAGCCAAACTCCGATTAACTCGTTAGTTGACGGGGCGGGGCTTAAGCGGACGTACTATTACCAATTTGGCGCCAACGTGACCCCGAAAGTGAAGCGCGCGTTTTTGGCCGCCATTCAGACTTATAATCAGACCGGTATTGTTAAGTTAGTGGCGGGAAAGGCACCACTGGGTCAAAATCAACTGACTTTAGGGACTTACCATCAGACGTACAGTTCGGGAACGGTTGAGCTGGGGCACGGTGGCCCGGAAGTCAGCCAAACCGTTTGGAACGGGGGCAACCCAACTAACCACGGAACGGCGAAGCTCAACACGGCCTATTTGGGTAAGCAAACCGAGGCAGTTGCGGTCCACGAAATTGGCCACGCCCTTGGTTTATCGCATAGTAGTGACCAATCGTCAGTGATGTACCCAGTCGAGCAGGGAACGGCCAAATTGACGACGGCGGATCTAACAGCGTTACGGCAGATTTATACTAATGGTTAATAATGACAGGAATGGGTTTTTACCAAAGAACGACTATGTGCTGGAAATGACTAGTGCTGGTCGTTTTTATTGTATTTAAGGGGGACAATCTACTAGATTATGGAGCACTAAACGCGTTTTTAGCTGTTTGAGCGGTCTTCATGCGGTATGATAGAAGCAAAATTAAGTGGATCAGTGAATTAGCCAAAATACCACTAAGGAGGACTTCCAAATGCCAACCCCCAAAATCTATCAGATGACCTTTAAACAAATTTATGAGGCCTACGTCAATAAAGTGACCCGTAAAGCGCGTTCCGAAGCCGATTTACGCCAAGTAATTTACTGGCTGACTGGCTATTCGGATGCGACTCTGAATGCGCAGATTGAGAGCGGTGTGACTATGGCAGCCTTTTTCGAGCAAGCACCAGCGTTGAATCCCCGTGCGGATGCGGTAACGGGAGTGATCTGTGGTGTACGGGTTGAAACTATTACAGAGCCACTGATGCGTAAAATTCGGATCTTGGATAAACTGGTTGATGAATTGGCGCGGGGGTGGTCGTTAGAGAAGATTAGGCGGTAGGTGTTGCCATGTAGCCAAAACGTGCGCCAAAAGTCAGCACACTCTTGATTAACACTGAGCAAGCGTCACACCAACAATGAAAACGGTTAAAATTATTGTTCACAATCCCACAAAAGGCGTATACTAGTTAGAAATGAGTACGGAGGCATTGATGATGGATGAAGAAAAAATTTGTCAGCAATTTGATCAGGTCGTGCGGCAACTTCGCGGCCAGCAACGCTTAGCTTTTAACCAATTTTGGCAGGCGTTTGTGGACGCGCACTTAGCTGATTTGATGACGAAGTATGATTGTACGGACGTTTACGAACTGGCGACCCACCATCCGCAAGTTTATCGCGAGTGGATTGCCCAGATCAAAATGGCGCTATACCGCCACGGGGTTGATGAACAGGGCTGGCAGCACTTAAGCTACGATGAGGCGGGAAACTTGCACATTCAACGCGAACAACAAACCTTAATGATTCCAATTGAGGCTTAGTAAAGCAGTGATCTAGCCAGACGGCCGGGTCACTTTTTTGTATCGGTGCTGGTCACGCGTTCAATTGCGCCATTATGGGGATTGCGGTTGGCGCAATTTAATTATAGGTGGTTAGATTGTTAACGTGCAAAATTGCACAAAGTGGATTGACAGTGGCTTGCGAGACTTTTATACTAAAGGTAAAGGTTAACAGTTGTCGTGTTCGCTTGACCGCTATCTTGTGATTTTATTATCATAACGATTAGCGGCCGCAATTTTAGGAGGTTATCGCAATGAGTGAGTTTCATTTTAACGTTGATCAACAAGAAACTTTGACGTACGGGTCAGCTACGGCTCCGCATAAGTTAGTCGCCGTCTTAAACTTAGGGTGTACCGCATCGCAAAAATGGTGGTTGGCGAACCAAGCGGAACTATTGAAAGCTGCTGACCAGGGCCAATTAGTACTCCACTTGAAGTTCTGGAACAAAAAGAAGACGGCCCTGACTAACGGTAACATCGCCCAGGAATTCATTGATTACAATGACCCTGAAACGGCGTTACGGTACGTGGATGCCGTCTTTAACAATCAAGCTATTTTACGCTCATACGACTGCGAAGACGTCCCCGCATACTTAGAAAAGCGCTTTGGGGTTCGGCCATACGCCCACGCTGAACAGGTTAAGCACCGGGTGGCTCAACAAACCTTCCAAAACGAAATTGCGACCGTCCCAACTTTGATTTACGATGATCAAAAATTCACTGGCGACCAGTGGGCAGACCGGGAAGCCGTTTTAAATTAACAAATTAGTAGGCACATTAAGCAAAGCACCCCACGAGCAATGGCTCGTGGGGCGTTTTTTATGGATTTATGTTCGATAGTGTTGATCTGCTAATTAAATTTTCAATCAATTCGCTGTGACTGCCGAAATAAGCAAACGAGATTAAGTCAATTTAATTGAGTAGCCGCTGCTGGCGGCAATCGCAACATCACTGGTATTAAAAACGGGCGCGCCAGCAAATTGCTAGGCGCGCCCGTTAAGCCTTAATTTGATTTAATTAGAACTCGTTGAAGAGGAGGTTGAAAGGTATGATGATAAGATATCCTTCAAATCATTATCCTTAATTGAAACGTTCCCGCCCTTCAAGACTTTTGAAACGACGTTATGCAAGACGGTTGAATCGCTCATATCGTTATCCCAAATTTGTTCCTTCAGGTCCTTGGTATGATCAGACATCTTACCCTTACCAGGGTTCTTGATCATCCGAATGATTTCGTAACCGTTGCTCGTCTTAACTGCGGAAGTCGTGTATTCACCGTTCTTCAACTTGAACGCCGCACTCAAGAATTTCGATGAGTAGCTAGTGTTCGTGTTGTCGAAAGCGGCCAACTTACCACCATCGTTCTTAGTCGTGGTGTCAGATGAATACTTCTTCGCCAGTTTCGTAAAGTTAGCTTGGCTGGAGTCCTTCTTCAAAGCATCGAGGACTTCGTTAGCTTTGTCTTCTTTGCTGACCAAAATGTGTTGAACTGTAACTTTTGGTTCGTAAGACTTCCATTGCTTCTTCAACGTTTTGTCGGTAATTTTAACCTTGTCTTTAACCGCTTCGCGAAGCAATAAGTTTGAACGGAGTTGTTCCTTAAAGCTCTTGGCCGTTAACCCGTTTTGCGTTAAGACGGTTGAGAAGGAGCTACCGTATTGGGACTTATAAGTCTTGTATTGCTTGTCAACGGTTTTGCTGGAAACCTTTGAGCCGTAATCTTTTTCAAGAACTTTGTTCAGGATCATTTGTTGTAAGACTTGCTTACCTGAAGAGGTTCCCTTCATACTACTGTAATACTGACTTTCGGTAATTTTACCACCAGAAGTCGATGCCACTGTCTTGCTACCACAGCCGGCCAATGTAAAGGCCATCAAGACACCAGCGAGGGCGATTAGCCATTTTTTCATTCCGAAAACACATCCTATTCTTGAAATCGTTCTGCTCTCACAGACTTACCAGACTACTATACCATATCTAAACGGCTCCCTGCATAACTAGCGAAATCTTTACAAAATTTTCAGAGAATTCACACGCGCTTCATAAAGCGGTAATAATCAGGCTTGCTAATTTACATTGTAAAGCGATTGTGAAGAAAGTGCACTGAAACGCGAACGACCAGCCGTGATAAGTAGGCCGTGGTGGGCGATTAAGGCCGGGGGGCGGTTTGCGTTCTTCCTTTATATTGCTGAATTAAAAAACTCCCGCTAAACGGGAGTCGGGGGACTATTTTGACTGCGGATGGGCGCCCAGTTTATCGAGGGTTGCTTGCAAGTGATCACCATGTTTTTTAATCAGTGCGAGGTGTGGTTCGATATTAAACTGGAATTTTTCAATGTCGGTTTGAATATCGTCGAGCACTTCGGCCGCGTGGGCAAACTGCACGCTGAGGTTACTGTTTGCGTCGCTTAAATCTTCTTTGGCCGTTTGCAGATCGTCCACGGCGTCGAGCACTTCTTGCACGTAGCTCTTAATATCGTGATAAACCGCTTTAGGCGTCTTTTGATTGACGAGCATGTAGGCCGTGGCGCTAAGCCCCAGTCCAATTAAACTATTGCGAATAAATTTAGCCATCTGGCAGTGCCTCCTAGTGGTTCAATTGCGCCTTGATTGCGTTTTGCAATTGAGTATAGTCGGTTTCATCATACTTCTTAGCGTTGTCCTTGAAAATCATCCGGAAATCGTCTTTATCGCTATAACGCGGAATCAAATGGAAGTGGGAATGGAAGACCGACTGGTAAGCCACGGCCCCGTTATTATTAACGATATTCATCCCAATGATCCGTTCGTCGGAAGCCTTAATGGCGCGTGCAATTTCGGGAATCCGGGCAAACACGATGCTAGCGAGGTCGCGGTCGTAGCCAAAAATATCCGCAACGTGGGTTTTGGGAATGACTAACGTGTGGCCGGGGGTGCCTTGTGAAATATCGAGGAAGGCCTTCACAACGTCATCTTCGTAAATCGTGTAACTCGGGATGTCGCCCTTTACAATTTTACAAAAAATACAATCATCATCAAATTTCGGATCAAAAGCTGCCATTAGATAACCTTCTTTTCTTTGAATTTGCTTACATTATACACTAATGTAAGCGGATGATTCAAAAGCCCGGTCGCAAGCGGGGGCTGACTTAAAAAGTCCGTTAACGCCTATGCTATAATAGAGAAACTGAAAACACACGGAAAGAGGTTCACGACATGGCACTAGCGATCAAGCACCTCGTAGGTGGCTATTCACAAATCCCAGTTTTAAAAGATATTAGTTTTGAGGTTCAACCCGGTGAGCTGGTTGGTTTAATCGGCTTGAACGGGGCGGGTAAATCAACCACAATCAACCATATTATTGGTCTGCTAACCCCGATGAAGGGCTCAATTGAGTTGAACGGGCAAACGCTGGCGGCTAATCCGCAGGCTTATAAGGCTCAAATTGCCTACATTCCTGAAACGCCGATTTTATATGAAGAATTAACTTTAAAAGAACATTTAGAAATGACCATGCTGGCATACGGGCTTGACCAAACGCAAGCCTGGAAACGCGCGCACGAACTATTAAAAATTTTCCGGCTCGATAATAAACTGAGCTGGTTCCCGGCGAACTTTTCCAAGGGGATGAAACAGAAAGTTATGATCGTGTGTGCGTTTTTAACGAACGCCAAGTTATTTATCATCGACGAGCCGTTTTTAGGGCTGGATCCCTTAGCGGTTCACGACTTACTCGCGCTCATTAAAGAAGTAAAAGCTCAGGGGGCCGGGGTCTTAATGTCAACGCACGTCTTGGACACGGCTGAAAAGGCCTGTGACCGCTTCGTTTTGCTCCATTCGGGTGAGGTGCAGACGCAGGGGACCTTTGCAGAAATTCGGGCGGCCTACCCAGATGCTGGCGCGTCCTTGAACGATATTTACTTAGCATTGACTGGGGTGACCCGCGATGAATGAGCTTTATCATCAACGTTTAGGCCGGCACTTGCAGCGGATGCTCCGTTACTTACGGTTAGTTTTTAATGATCACTTCGTCATTGCGCTAATGTTCTTTGTCGGCGGGCTTGGTTTGGCCTATTCGAACTGGCTGAAGACGGTTGGCCCTCATGATCAGTGGTTGCTCGTGGTTTTAGGGGGCATCCTCCTACTTGGAAGTCGAATCGGTCGAATTGCCACTTTAATTGAACCGGCTGATACGGTCTTTTTGTTACCACGGGAACGAGATTTTCATCAGTACCTAGCCCGCGCTTGGCGTTATAGTTGGGGGTTGGCGCAGTTAGTGCAATTGGCACTCGTGATTTTAGTGATGCCCCTCTTTGTCCTGATTACCCGTGCTAGCGGGTGGGCGCTGGTGGCACTAGTCGGCTTGCAACTGGCCATTAAAGACTATCAGCTCACTTTAGCGATGATTAAACTGTACCAAGTTGACGGCGCGTTTTCGGGACGCTATCGGCGTCATCCGCGGTTGGCGCCTTGGTCAACTTTGACCAGCTGGCTGGTCAGTGGCCTGCTCCTAGTGCTCGGACTAGCAGTCAGTCCCTGGTTGGGATTCGCCGTGGCCGTTATCGTTGCGCTCGTTAGCCGGGGGTTGTTCCGGCGGCTTTGGCCGCAAAGTACCGTTGCGTGGCGCGCAGACGTTACACTCGAAGCTAACCGGATGCTCGGCATTTACCGGTTCTTTAACCTGTTTACCGACGTCCCAATGGTGCAGGGAAGCGTTAAACGGCGGCGTTACTTAGATTGGGTGCTACGCTGGCTTCCGAAAAATCAGCAGCACGCGTTTAGCTACTTGTTTGGTCGCGGGATGCTTCGCGGCACTGAATTTAGTGGGCTGGTCGCACGGCTAACGATTATCGGGGCCATTCTGCTGTATTTCAGCGGTCACGGCTGGTTAGCAATCGGTCTCGACGTACTTTTTCTCTACTTAATTGGGTTTCAATTGTTGCCGTTTTATAAACGATACGATAATATAGTTTTTACGCATATTTATCCATTAAGCGCAAAGCAACGCTTACGAAACTTTCAACGCTTACTAACAATTGTCTTAACGACGACGGCCATCATCTTTATTTTGGCGGTGGCGTTAAGTAACGCGCCGTTAGTTCAAGTCGGGATTTTAGGGGTCGTTAACCTGATTGAAATCTATCTCTTAGTTGCGTGGTATGCCAAAATGCGATTGGCTTGAAACGTTGACGTAACAAGGGTTAAAAAGGACTTGACGTGCGCGCATTTGGTCTATAAAATGTGATTGTTAAGTATGTTGAATAAGTAAATTTTTTTGAGAGGAGTGGGGCTGATGGATTTCGAACTTGATGATGGCTGGGACGTTTATCCAATCTACGGAAATACGAACAAGGCTTTCATGGGCAAAAAAAATCACCAACGATTATTCTTAAAACGAAACGCCTCGCCGTTTTTAGCGGCGCTGTCGATGGAAGAAATTACCCCGCGATTGATTTGGACGAAACGCATCTCCAGTGGAGATACGTTGACGGCCCAAGAATGGCTGAATGGTCAAACTTTAACCAAGCAACAAATGCGGCTGCCTGAAGTGGCGCATTTATTGGCACGTGTGCACAATTCCAAGTTGCTTCATCGAATGTTAACGAAGGTCGGCGGACAGGTCGTCCGACCAACCGACTTTATCCAACAGTATCTCAGTGAACTACCATCTGATTTGCGCCAGCATCCGTTGATGGCCGCAATTCTGACCGAACTACAAAGCAACTTACCAACGCTCCCGACGGCCGATTACCGGGTCTGTCACGGCGATTTAAATCATAAGAATTGGTTACTATCTGACCACCACCAACTATACTTGGTCGACTGGGATTCCGCCCGGTTTGCTGATCCGGCTTCCGACATTAGCATGTTGCTCTGTGAGTACGTGCCACTAGCGGGTTGGCAACAGTGGTTCAAACAGTATGGTGAGACCATGACGACTGCGTTACGGCAACGGGTCGCCTGGTATGCCAAGGTTAATTTATTACTAAATATCAAAGATAATTATTATCGGAGTCAGTATCACCAAATGAACCATGAAATTATCTTTTTACAAAAGTTATCGCAGTACGAAGTTTAATAGTGAATATCCTAGTCGCCGCGGGTCCAGTCGGATTGCGCGGCGATTTTACAGCAATCGTTAAGGAGATTATATTTTATGCGCGTTAGAAACAAACCGTGGGCCCCAAAGTTAATTGCCGCCCATCCAGAACTCATTACTGAAGACCCCACTCAACTAAAGGGTCAGTGGCAGAGCCGTTTTGCTAAGCCACAGCCGCTCCAAATCGAAGTTGGGAGTGGGAAGGGCCAGTTCATTATTGAAATGGCCAAGCGCCACCCTGAAATCAACTACGTGGCCATCGAGATCCAAACGTCAGTGATTGCCATTATCTTGAAGAAATTGGTGGCTGAACCGCTCCCCAATTTGACACTTGCGCACGCCGATGGGCAGGCGGTTACGGCGTTTTTTGAACCCCACGAAGTGGATCGCTTGTACCTGAACTTTTCTGATCCGTGGCCTAAAGCTCGGCACGAAAAGCGGCGCTTAACTTACAAGAGCTTCCTCCAAGGGTACGAAGAAGTGTTGAAGCCCAACGGTCAGATTGAGTTTAAGACCGATAATCGCGGCTTGTTTGAATTTTCGTTAACGAGCATGAATAACTACGGCATGCAGTTTGAGCAGGTCTGGTTGGACTTGCACGCGGTCGTCACGCCGGAAGAAAACGTCGAGACTGAATACGAGCAAAAATTTAGTCAGGCGGGGCCAATCTATAAATTGATTGCGACTTTCCCGGCGGCAAAGTAGCGTTACGAGCGGGTATCAAAAGTCGATTAGCTGACTTTTGGTGCACGTTTGGGCTATTAATATGTGGCGACACACAGCCGTTTAACGACAATTGAGCCAATAGCACTAAGACTTTATCCTGTTTGGGATAAGGTCTTTTTTGTTAGTCCTCATCGGTGTTACGGTGCTTTAGGGCGATTTGACAAATCAAGGTCAAAAAAATATATGACAACCGGTTGACATATCGATGAAAACGCTTTATCATAGTAAACGTTTTCAGGAACTGTCAACCGGTTGACACAAATTACAACGGAAAGCGTGGAAAATATGAAAAATAGTCATTTGCGGATGTTGAAAAATCCATCTTATTTACAAAGTTCGTTAACAATGCTGTTATTCTTTGCTTCGTGGGGCGTTTGGTGGTCCTTCTTCCAACTCTGGTTAACGTCGACTAAAAATGGGCTCGGCTTATCCGGGAGTGCGGTTGGGACGATTTATTCGGCCAACTCGGTGGTTACCTTGATTCTGATGTTTGTTTACGGGGCCCTCCAAGACCGCTTGGTTTTGAAACGGACGCTCCTAATCGCCTGCGCGGTGATGGGGACGTTGATTGGCCCGTTCTTCACTTGGGTGTACGCACCACTATTAACGCACCATTTTGTAATCGGTATCATTGTTGGCTCCGTCTTTCTCTCGTGTGGCTTTTTGGCCGCTTCTCCCGTTTTTGAAGCCCTGGTCGAAAAGTTTAGTCGTCAGTTTGGCTTTGAATACGGTCAAGCCCGGGCTTGGGGGTCGTTTGGGTACGCCTTAGTGGCGCTCTTGGCCGGTTTCTTATTCGTGATTGATCCTAAGTTGAATTTCTGGTTTGGATCGTTATTTGGCTTATTGCTATTATTAAACTTATTATTCTGGAAGCCCAAGGCGGAACGGGCCTTGAAGGCGGACGCGCTGGCTGGCGACTTAGCTAAGAAGTCGGCGCCCTCGCTCAAAGAAATGTTGAGTGTCATGAAGATGCCGCAACTCTGGGCGATTATTGCCTTCATCATGTTTACTTGGACGTTCTACACAGTTTTTGATCAGCAAATGTTCCCCGAATTTTACACGAACCTGTTTGCCACGCCCGCGCTTGGTCAGCACATGTACGGGACTTTGAATTCGGTCCAAGTCTTTGGGGAAGCCCTGATGATGGGAATCGTCCCAATTATCATGAAGAAAATTGGGGTCCGCAAGACCCTGTTACTCGGGATGCTCGTCATGTTTGTGCGCATCGGTGGTTGCGGTTTGGCAACGAACCCAATTGCAGTGTCGTTAATTAAAATGTTGCACGCTTTGGAAGTGCCGCTGTTCTCATTACCGATGTTTCGCTACTTTACCTTACATTTTGATACCAAGTTATCCGCGACGCTTTACATGGTCGGCTTCCAAGTTGCCGCGCAGGTGGGACAAGTCATCCTATCAACGCCACTCGGCATGCTCCGCGATAGCGTTGGCTATAGCGTCACGTTCCGAGTTATCGCGGGAATCGTTCTATTGGCTGGCGTCTACGCGTTCTTTATCCTGAAGAAGGATGATCAGGACGTGAACGGCCAACCGCTGGAAGTTGCCGAAACCAATTAATTTTAGGAGGAAAATAACATGCAAACGCAAACCCCAATTACAGTGACGAACAGCCGTTACCGGCTCGGTGATCATTTAATGGCGAAGGCCGGCTGGATCAATGATCCGAATGGTTTCTGCTATTTTAAGGGTTACTACCACGTCTTTTACCAACATTACCCATACGGGGCCGAATGGGGGCCCATGCACTGGGGCCATGCCCGTAGTCGCGATTTAGTGCATTGGGAAACCCTCCCAATTGCCTTGACGCCGGGTGACCCGGAAGATCAAGATGGCTGTTTTTCAGGTAGCGCGATCGTTAAGGACGACTGCTTATACTTACTTTACACGGGGCACCACTATTACGGGGATAATGATCCGGACCACTTCTGGCAAAATCAGAACATGGCTTATTCGACGGACGGTGTCCACTTTACGAAGTACGCGCAGAATCCCGTGATTGCCCAGGCACCAGCTGATAATACGCAGCATTTCCGCGACCCAAAGGTTTGGCAACACGGGGACGCCTATTACATGATCTTAGGAAGCCAGGGTCAAGATCAGTTAGGACGGGTCATTTTATATCGGTCCAGTGATTTGAAGCACTGGACGTACTTAGGGCCGATTGCGCAGGCTACTAACTTGCAAACTGAGGGTTATATGTGGGAGTGCCCGGACCTATTCGAATTAGATGGTCAAACGGTGTTACTGACTTCGCCGCAAGGTATTCAAGCGGAAGCGAAGCGGTTCTTAAATCTAAACCAGACCGGTTACTTTATCGGCGAGCTCGATTATCAGCAACCCCAACTGGTTGACCGGGGCGCGTTTAGCGAACTTGACCACGGGCATGATTTTTACGCCTCGCAAACGACGTTAACACCTGATGGCCGCCGCATCGTGATTGGTTGGATGGCCATGTGGGAATCGGTGATGCCTGAACAGGCGGACGGTTGGGCCGGGGCGTTGACCTTCCCGCGTGAGTTGACGCGGGTTGGCAAGCAGTTACGGATGAAGCCGGCTCGTGAGCTAACGGCGTTACGAACGCAAACGTTGACCGATACGACCGTTACGCTCGAAGCGACGCCGCAGCGTTTTCAACCGACGCACCGGCAAGCAGAATTTAAGGGGCAACTGGACTTAACAACTACGCCCGCAGTCGTTACGTTGGCCGTTCGGGCTGGCGCCGTCAACGTGACGTTGACCTACGACCAAGCGCGGGGTGAACTGACGCTTCGCCGCAGTGACCGGTCGGACGCGCGCTACGCCCAAGTTTCGGGACAGCCCACGGCCTTGACGTTTGATCTGTGGCTGGATACGAGTTCGTTGGAAGTGTTCCTAAACGACGGTGCGGTCACCTTTACGGAACGGTTTTACCCGCAAAGTCAGCCCCACTTTGAGTTACAAAGTGACCAAGCCCTGAGCGGACACGTACAACTATTTGATTTGACGCAACAAGCAGTGACGTATTAGGAGGAAACGCAGATGTTAATTGGCAGTATTGAAGCGGGTGGCACGAAGTTTGTCTGTGCGGTCGGCGATGAAGATTACCGGGTCCAGTCGCGGGAGGTTTTTCCCACCACGACGCCGGCGGAAACCTTACGACGGACGCGCGCTTATTTTGAGCAGTTCTCGTTAGACGCTTTGGGAATTGCCTCGTTTGGCCCGATTGAAATTCGGCAAACTGATCCGCATTATGGTTACGTGACGAACACGCCCAAACCCCACTGGAAAAATACCGACTTCGTCGGCCCGTTGAAACGCGCCCTGCAGGTACCGGTCAGCTGGACGACCGACGTGAACGGGTCAGCATACGGTGAACTGGTCATGGCCCGGTTGAGTAACGCGGACGTCCAGTCGCTCGTGTACTATACGATTGGGACCGGTGTTGGGGCCGGTGCGGTCATCAACGGCCAATTAGTTGGTAGTTTGGGGCACCCGGAAATGGGGCACGTTTTTGTGAAGCGCCACCCAGCGGACCAAGACTTTGCGGGCATTTGTCCGTTTCACGGCGATTGCCTGGAAGGGCTGGTTGCGGGGCCGACCTTTGAGGCCCGAACGGGGCGCGCTGGTAAGGACGTTCCTTTGAGTGATCCCGTTTGGGATATTATGGCAAACTACGTGGCGCAGGCAGCGATTCAAACAACCTTGACGTTGCGGCCGGATAAAATCGTCTTCGGTGGGGGCGTGGTAAGCGAAGCGTTTTTGGTGAAGGTTCGCCGGGAATTTAAACAACTGTTAAACGATTACGTGGCGGTACCGCCGCTTGAAAGTTATTTATGCATGCCACTGGTGGCGGATAATGGGTCGGCCACGCTGGGAAACTTTGCGTTAGCGCGTCACGCGCTCCGTGGATAATCTCCCCGGAGTTTTGCCCGTCAGTATAGTATAATGAAACTTATACTGAGGGGTGGAAACATGGCTAAACTGGAAGACGTGGCAAAATTGGCGAACGTTTCGAAGACGACGGTCTCGCGGGTGCTGAATCACCGGGGGTACCTGAGCCAAAAGACAATTGACCGGGTGCACGCGGCAATGCGGGAGTTAAACTACCGGCCGAACGTAATCGCGCAACAGCTCTATAAAAATCAGACGAATTTGATTGGCATCCTGTTGCCGACGGTCGCGAACCCGTTTTTCGGGGAGGTCACCCTCGAATTGGAACGGCGCTTGTATCAATTGGGTTATAAAGTCTTGATTGGGAATTCGATGAACGACCCGAGTAAGGAAGCCGATTACTTGGAACAACTGCTGAATAAGCAGGTAGATGGGCTGATTGTTGGGACCCATAACCAGGGAATCCAGGAGTATCAAAATTTAAATTTGCCAATCGTCTCGATTGATCGGATCGTTAACGGCGATATTCCGACCGTGGCCTCGGACAACTACGCGGGCGGTCGGCTCGCAACCGAGCGCTTGATTGAACGGGGCGCGCAAAAAATCATTCATATCAACGGACCGCAAAGCTTGCCAATCACGGCAGCCCGGCGGCGTGAAGCCTATGAAGACGTGATGAACGCGCATCACTTAACGCCGTTGACCTATGAAGTGGACTTTAACATTGCGGAAACCGTCAAAAAGCAAAAGTTAGCGCAGATTTTAGCCGCGCACCCGGACGTGGAGGGGATTTTTGCCTCTAACGATACGGATGCGGCGCTACTCATGCAACTGGCGGCGGAGCGCGGTTTGCGCATCCCGGAGGACCTCTTGCTGATTGGTTATGATGGCACCAAGTTGGTGCGCGAGCTCGTGCCACAATTGACGACCGTGATTCAACCGGTGGATCAAATTGCGGCAACCGCGGTCAAGGTGCTCCAGGAGCGGATTGCGGGACAACCGACCAAGGCCGAATACATTTTGCCAGTGCAGTTATCGGTGGGAACGACGGCTTAAAATTAAATTGCAAACTAAACGCACAGTGTGAGCTAATGCCGCTGTGCGTTTTTGAGTAGGTTAAGTGCAAGCGCTTTCGACGATTAGTTAACTTACTTATAATTTAGGTATATATTTAAACTAATCATTGATTCATTTGACGGACATTTTGGAGGTGCCGTTTGTGAAACGCGGGTAAGGGCGCGTCGCAGGAAGCAAAATGGGCAGTATTAACAGAATAAAATAGGGGGCAAGCAATATGAAAAGTGGCATGAAACGCAGGCTGATTGCTAGTATGGCTGTCGTTATTATTATTTTAGGGGGAACTTTCTGGTGGTTACAGCGACCACACGAGAAAAAAGCAACTAATCAAGTGGTTTCAACCTCCAAAATTAAAAATAGTAAGTCAAAGTCAACGGCTAACCAAAAGTCACACGTAACTAAACCAACGCGAGTTAAAAAAACAGCCAATAATCTGAGGGCTACTAAATTAGGACCGAAAACTACGGTGGCAGCAATTGCCTTTTATGGTAGTCGACATTTTGACGACTCCTTCGTTACAATGTATGACTCTTTAGATACGAAAGCTGGTTTAACGGTTGATGTTTCTACTGAGAATGTGGCGGACATGGTTAAGCCGGGTACGGGGGTCGCCTATTATTTGCAACCCACGTCGGATGGCACTAACGCCCCCGGACTTTTTTCATATCCGTGTTATACCCTCGAAAATGACAAAACCGTCAACTTTTATCAGGCCAATGATTATGATCGAGTACTTAAGACGACCAATCTAAAGACGGTCGTCGCGTATGTTAACCGGCAGGGTAAGGCCAATGAGATTAATAAATTAGCTAGCCAAGTGACGGTAGATGATCAGATCAATCATACAAAAGATGGGCCAAGCACTCAGGAAAAGCAGGCACGTCAAAACGGGACGCCCGTTACTAGTAATAATAAAATTACGGCGCATTACTTAGAAAATTCGGAGAACGCGCTAACCAAAGTGGCAGTTTACTACGGCCTGATGAACGGAATCACCCCGGATTGGGAAAATTTAAAGGCTTACGTGCAAAAGGGCGGACATATTTACTTTGATGAGGACGGAGACCAGGAAGAACGGGGGCTAATCTTCTTAGACGATGGTAGTAATTCTGGTTGTGCGCTTATTTTTGGTGCTGGTAACCCGGCTAGTGGTTCTCCAGACCGTTATTTCTTCAGCCATCTAGGAAGCGATGGGACGGTTGTAGATTTTATGGAAAATAAAGACGATGTTGGTGCTGGTAATGCGGGAACGTCAGCTGATGCAATGGTTGATTTTTGCAATCATCATGGCGGCCAACGGGCTTTAGCCCAAGTAGATGTTAGCGGTAGTTATTAGTTAAGTTCAATTAGTAAAACATAGTAGTAATGTAAAAGGGGAAATCAAGGATGAAACGCAAAAAATTTGGGCTGATTATTGGGCTACTTATCGTCGTGTTATTAGGGGGAGCGGGTGTTTTCTTATGGCAAAGTGCCAGTAAAGAAACGGTCGTTGAAGAGACTAATACTAGTAGTACCAATACTAGCAGGCACCAAAAAAGGCATCAGCGTTCTAAAGAAAGTATAAGTTCATCAAGTCAATCTACGGCCCTGAATAATTACACGGTGGAAGACTTAACTAGCAAACCAAAATTAGCTGCAACTAGTATCGTTCTTTACGGTGTTAATCAATTGCCTAATCAAGTATGGCGGAATCATCAGTCGATATTAAATCAACCCCAAACCTTAAAAGTTAAGGGGACCGG
The DNA here is from genome assembly GCF_005405425.1 of Lactiplantibacillus modestisalitolerans. GTDB lineage: Bacteria > Bacillota > Bacilli > Lactobacillales > Lactobacillaceae > Lactiplantibacillus > Lactiplantibacillus modestisalitolerans. Next base: position 45,858 of record NZ_BJEA01000002.1, read on the forward strand.
TAGTCAAACCAAGTACCTTATTGCATTAAATGCGGACTCTGAGATTGGCTATCGATTTACTGGCGAGACTAATGAACAAGTGAATTACTTTGTGCAGAATCAGGCTAATGGGAAGACGAACGTTGCAACGGTCGCCATTAAAAAAATAGTGACTTACCTCAATTATCATGTTCAGCCCAATCAAGTAGCGTCAGGTGTTGGTAACCTGACCGTCACGGTCGACAATGGTGCGGCAAAGGCGGATAAGATTACGCTTGCAGATTGGAAGGACTCACACTTGTATTATCAGACTATGTTATTTTATGGTCTAAAGAATGCTGGGGGTGGCTGGGTTGAGTATAATCAGGCCTTTGAACGGCAAGGTAGTAATCAAACTTTTCAGGTTGAAATTAATGCGGGGGGTAACGGTCGGGCAACGATTGTTATGGCTTACGGTGATCAGCAAGGTGAAGCCGGTTTTACTTTGCCAGTGAATGATGGTCGGAGGCTCTATGATTTTGAGCAGGATACGTCCGCAACGACGGAACAAATTTTAAAATTTGTAAATGAGCATGGTGGCAAATCAGCTGTAAGGCAGGTTAAAATCGAAACGATTGAAGCGGATGATATTGAATAGAGTAGTTTTGGTTGTTTGCACGTTGTTTGGTGGAAAACAATTATATAATTGAGACTGATAAAGAAAAATTATCAATCAAGGGGTGAATCTAATGACGCATGAGCAACCTAGTTCAATTGAACGCCGAGTCCAGTTACGAGCTGAGCTGGATGACATTATGATGGGACTTGAACCGTACCATGGTCAGGAACTCAGGGAGCGGCTTGACCGTGCGGGGGACTGTTTGTTAGCACTGGATTTATTGGATGAACCGGATAATCGTAATCCGTTGCGTATTTTCACGGTGTATCGGGAATATAAGCAGCGTCAATTGAAGCAAGCGCTACAACATCCGAAACATGACTAAAAGGCTCATCCGTTGCCGTTTGTAAGTAACAACAATTGATTGTGGCTAGTTGGTTTACTGTAAATAATCCGTTGAATTGATACGATGTCTAAAATCGCATTCGCCTTAGGTAGGCATCTTGAAGTACGGTTTGCCTGAATAGCAATAATTTAAGCTGAATAATACTGAACAACATAAAGTTAATTGTAACTAGCAATAAGGCCTGCATCCGATTATTCCGGGTGCAGGCCTTACTGGTAGTTTTTTGTTTAATTGTGCTTAGCAAGTATTAGCCCTTCACCGTTGGCCGCATTGGTTGGCACACCGGGATGAAGTCAAACTGGTCGTAATCGAACAGGCCGCGCGCCGTCAGCTTGATCGTTGGAATGACCGGGAGCGTCATGAATGATAGGGTGATGAACGGATCAAAGGTAACGGCGTCGCGACACAATTGCTGGTAGGCGGTGCGTAACGCGGTTAGCTGTTGGTTAGCCACGGTGTAAGAATCAGCGGATAAAAGCCCGCCAACCGCAAGCGGCATTGACGCACTGATCTGCTGGTCGTCGCTGATGGCGATGCCGCCGTTGGTCGCGGTAATTTGTTGAATGGCCCGCATGATGGCGGCATTCGACGTTCCGACGGCAACAATGTTATGTGCATCGTGGGCCACGGTGCCGGCTACCGCACCGTGGGTGAGGTGGAAACCGTGAACCAAGCCGACGCCAACTTTCCCGGTATTGTGGTGACGTTCAACGACGACCATTTTTAAAATGTCGTGATCAATGTCAGCTTCGAAGTTGGCGGTTGGGGTTACCGGTAAGACTAAGTGGTCAGTTTCAATATGGTTAGGTTGAACGCCAATCACGTTCGCCCGCTCCGTCGTTAGTGGTAGCTTGAAATCAGCAACGGTCGCATGTTGACGTACCCGGGTCGCGGTAAAGGGGAGCGGTTTAGAAATTGGTTCCTGCGTGATCCATTGGCCGTTTTTCATGGTGCGCGCCACGGCGACGTTTTTAACGTCGTCTAAAACGACGAGGTCGGCCAACTTGCCCGCGCTCAAGCTACCGCGGTCGGTTAGGCGGTGCGCCTGAGCCGCATTATAGCTAGCTAAAGTGTAAGCCAGGGCCGGCTGCATACCGCTTTGAATCGCCAGTTTGACGTTGTAATCGATTGAGCCTTCCTGAAGTAGGTCGGTGATGGTTTTATCATCCGTACAAAACGCGAAACGGTCCGCGTTTGCGGCGGTCACCGCTTGAATGGTCGTCAAAACGTCCCGCTCAACGGTTCCTTCACGTAAGAAGACCCGCATGCCGGCCCGAACGCGGTCCAGCGCTTCTTTAACCGTTGAACACTCGTGATCGGTGTCCAGCCCCGCGTTAACCATTACGTTGAGTTGGTGCGGATTTAAACCGGCGGCGTGGCCGTCCGCGTGGGTGCCGTTTGCGTACGCATCGTCGATTTTTGCCATGGTATCGGCATCGCCGCGCGCCACCGCACCGTAATCCATCACTTCCGCTAGGCCCCGGACTTCGGGTTCGGCGTATAGCGGTCGTAGGTCGGCGGCATGGAGCGTGGCGCCGTTGTCGTCAAAGGGGACGCAGGGGACCGACGATGGCAGCATAAAGAAGACGTCTAGTGGCGTTTGGCGGGCGTCTTGAATTAAGTACTCGATGCCGGGAATACCGGCGACGTTTGCCAGCTCGTGCGGGTCGGTGGCGATTGCGGTTACACCGTGTTTTAACAAAACCTTACCTAGTTCACTAGGCGCAACCATGGAACTTTCCATGTGGACGTGGGCGTCGATCATCCCTGGTACGATCCACTGACCGCGAGCATCGACCGTCTGGCGGGCGTGGTACGGCTCGTCGGCGAGGTTGCTAATGATGTGACCAGCATCGATCCAGAGGCTGGTCGCTTCGAATTCTCGGGTGAACACGTTTAAGACTTGGGCGCCAGTAATCACCATATCAACAGTTTTCAAAATTTGTCCTCTTTTCCGCCTACCGGAAAAAAGCAAACGGGCCCGTACGGCAAATAGAGCGGTACGGACCCGTTGACTCAATTCGCTTATAGTCCAGCGTTTACGGCGCTGGGTAGAAACTCGCCATCCCTATCATGGCATTATATAGGCAATAATTTTTTTGATTGTCGCTAACCTTAACAAAATTGACCAGGAAATGCAACTGCTGGCGCGTGGCGAATAAAAAGAGTTTGCCTGGGCAGCCCATTGAGGACCCAAACGGCGGTGGCGACGAGCTTAGTGCGTATGGTACACTCAACTTAACTTATTTAAGGGGAGTTATTTTATGGAGGAGCAATTACCAGCAGCAATCAAGCGCGTGTGGCTACTTAGTGCACTCATTAGCGGCGTGATCGGCATCGGTGTTACGGGTGGCTTGTGGCTTGCCCACCAGTGGTTTAACTGGTGGCCGTGGCTCGTTTGGGCCGGATTAGGGTTGACCATTTTGGACGTGGTTGTCGAGTTGGGATTAATCCCGTACCGCTACCGGTTTTGGCGTTACCAAATTACAACCGACGCGGTCTACATTAAGCGGGGGGTCATTTTTCAACGTGAAATCGCGATTCCAATTAGCCGCATTCAGAACGTGACTTTGTCAGCCGGACCGTTACTGCAGCTTAAAGCGTTAAAGGCGGTCGCGGTTGAGACGGCGGCTTCTAGCTACGACATTGAGGGGGTTACGCCGGCGGTTGCTGACCGCTTACGGCACCAAATTATTGCGCTTGCAAAGGAGGCCCGCGATGCACAATAAACACTTATCGTGGGTCGCGTTGGGAACCTTTTGGTACGCAACGCTTCAGTGGCTATTTTGGCTCATTTTAGGCGCCGTGTGGCTGATGGCCCGCATTAACGTCAGTGACCTGGTGGCTAAGCTTATTATTGGGATAATCATTGCCATTATGCTCGTGGCGCCAATCGTAACGTATAGCTGTTTTACGTATAGCGTGGACGAAAATGGCGTGACCATCCGGGAGGGCTTGTTTGTCCGCAAAGTCACGGAAATTCCGTACGAGCGGTTGCAGACGGTTCAACACCAACAGTGGTTCTTTTTAAAACCATTCCATTTGGAACAATTAACGTTAGAAACCGCGGGCAAAAGCGACGCCGAGGGTCACTTGCCGGCCGTGCCAGTCCGGGTTGGACAGTTGATCGAGCACTACCGCACGGCGGCGCGCACAGCTCAGCCGCAACCGGCAGTTAGCGCGAGCGTGGACGGGGTGACCAGCCAAGCCCAACCGGCAACGACTAGGGCAACGGCGGTAACGACGCCTACTGATCTGGCCGACGTTGAACGGCAGTACCAACTAAACTGGCACGACCTCAACGTGTACGCGCTCAGCTCCTTAGGAATCGTCCCCATCGTGGTGGCGCTCTGGTGGCTTTACGACAAGGCGCAACAGTTAATGCCAGAGGCAATGTTAGCTGACATTGGGGCGCGCATTAGTGCGATCGCCGGGTTAGTTTTAATTGCCATTGCGGGACTCATTATCGTACTGAGTTTTTTAGTTTCCTATTTAAACATTGTGCAAAAATATTACCACTTTACGTTAACTAAGCGTGGGCAAACGTTGACCATGACGCACGGCTATTTTCAACGTAACGAAGTAACCGCACCGTTGAAGCGACTGCAGGCGGTGGTCTTTAAGCAAAACGTCATTCGGCAGTGGTTGAAGCTGAGCACGGTGCAGGCGCTTGCAGCTAGTCAGGCTGGGCAGGCCAACGTTAATCACCAATTACTGCTAGTTCCGGTGCTTAAAACTGCCCGGGCGTTCGCGGTTACGGCGCCCTTTATCCCGTGGTTACCTTCGCAAGCACCGCACCTGACGATGGTGCCCCCGCGGTTGCGCTGGTACTTCGTTCGCAATAGTTTATTAGTGGGGGCGTTCGGGCTCGGAATATTGGCGGTACCGCTGTTCATTTGGTTACCAACCAAAGCGTGGCCGTTGTTCGCTGCTGTGAGCGTCGTTGTCTTGCTTTGGGCTTGGCTTCAAGGACGCTACGCGAGTCGTCACAGTGGGGCGGCCCTCCTGCGGGACCAGCATTGTCTCGCCGTGGAAACGGCTTCCTGGTTTACCCGTGAGCTTGTAATCGTTCCGCGTTCAAAAATTCAATCCTTGGAAACGAGTCAAACCTACTGGTTAAAACGGCGCCAAAGCGCGCACCTCATCATTGACTTACGGACGGGTGATGATCGGAAAACGGTGACGGTCCGTTACCTTGATTTGGCAACGATTCGGACCATTCAAGCGTGGTATTTACCGGCGGATGCGGCCGAATAATCAAAAAAAGACGTGAAGCCAATGTCAGCTTCACGTTTTCTTTTGATTAGAGACGATAAATATCAAGAATCGTCCCGGTATTTGCGTCAGCTAAGAACTCGTACTGAACGAGTTGCCCGTCTTCGTAGCGGGTAATCCCGCCGTAGTAGACGTCCGTCCGGAGCGCAAATTTTTGTAACGGTGCTTTTTTCATTTCAATCCACGAACCTTCAATTGGGGCTTCCTTTAAGAAGGCGCGCTTAACTTGATTTAAAATCTGATTTGGGGTGGGGCGGCGTAGTCGTTTGAGTAGGCCACCAATGGAGAAGCCCCCGGCAATGCCAGCCATGCCAACTGCTAATAAGCCGCCGTATTGTAATTGTTTGTTCATGATCATCTCGGACTCCTTTCGACCAAACTAAACGGACTATTTCATTAAATTTAGTATACCAATGATTGACGATAATACAAAGAAAAGTCATAATTAATCAGTAAGTTTCATTGAAATACGCTATAATATGTAACTGAACGCGTAAAAAGAGAATAAAGGGGTTTCTAATGTTAATCACAAGTTATAATCCAACCGAATTAGGTGACACGTTAATCGCAATTTTACGTCCGGATACGGACGAACAAAAAGTCGAATCACACGCTAACGTAACTCGGATCAGCGACGTTAAAACGGATCAAACCCTCGGCTATAATTTCTTTAATGTTTCAGTGACATTAGGGACGTTAGACGCCAACGGCCAAGTTCAGTTAACGGCTGAACAAGTCGCGCAATTAAATCAATTATTAAAAGCTAATGATTTTGAACCAGAATTAGAACAAGATACCGACCCGAAGTTCGTGGTCGGCTACGTTGAATCAGCCGAAGCCCACCCGAAATCTGATCATTTACAAGTGACCAAGACGCAGGTGGGGGCGGACCAACCGCTTCAAATCGTGAGCGGCTCACCCAACATGCAAGCCGACATTTTAGTGGTCGTTGCTAAAGTGGGCGCGATGATGCCGAACGGACTAATTATTTGGCCGGGTGAACTCCGGGGAGTTGAAAGTGACGGGATGATCGTGTCTGGGCGTGAATTGCAATTACCAAACGCTCCTCAACGGCCCGGCGCTTTGATTTTACCAGCTGATTACCAGCCAGTCGGGGCGGCCTTTGATTTTGACCGCGCCCAAACGTTATTTACCGATTAAGATGACAATAAATTAGGATGATTGAAAATGAACCATTATGATGGTCCGGCGTTTTTCCGGAAGTATCGCAATCCAAATTCACAAGTGAATCGTTCGGCCGCGGCCAGTCAATCACCAACTTCAGCAGCGCAGCCAGCGCGGCCAACACGGGCCCAATCGGCAGCGCCGATGCGGCCGCGGCAGGTCGAAGCGACCAGCCAGGCGGCGTTTAGTGGTGGCACCCACGGGTCGTTTCGCCCGTCGCACGTGCCCGAACAGCTGAAGAGTGCGCTGAACGATGGCGGGATCATTCGCTCAACGGATGACCGGAACTATTTAGAAATCGAGGCTAGTTTACATAAACAGCTCGATTCTTTTCTGCTGTTTACGGACGCTACGGCGGATGACCCGACCGTCGTTGACCTCCAGCAGCCGCTACCAGCAAGTCAGGCGGCACCCCAGTCGGACGCCGGCCCAACCGTCGTGTTTAAACCCACGCAACCGCAATCGGCCGTGGCGCCGGTGGAAGTTTTTGAGCCGGTCCAACCGGTTGCGCCAGTTGTACGGGCGGCGATGCCAAACGCGCCGACCGAAGTCTTTGAACCGACTAATCTAGCGCCGGTTAGCGCGACCAGTAGTGCTGAATCCGCAACGCCGTTAGCCGCTTCGGCGGCGCGGTCTGCGGATTCAGCCGAGTCAGCAACCGCCGAGTCAGCAACCGCCGAGTCAGCAACCGCCGAGTCAGCAACCG
>NZ_BJEA01000003.1 GCF_005405425.1 Lactiplantibacillus modestisalitolerans
CAGCAACCGCCGAGTCAGCAACCGCCGAGTCAGCAACCGCCGAGTCAGCAACCGCCGAGTCAGCAACCGCCGAGTCAGCAACCGCCGAGTCAACAACCGCCGAGTCAGCAACTGACAAGCCTGCCCGCGGTCTGGGACTCTCACTCGGTGCGATTATGACGGCTGAGCACGATGCTCAGGCCGACTTAGCACTGTTTAAAGACCAACCGGAGACAGACGAGGATGCCGAAGAACCCGATTCAGAATCAACTTCAGCCGTTGCTTCAAAAGACTCACAAGCGGCACCAGTGCGGCCGTTTACGGATGAACCGTACCAGCCAGTTGGGATGCACCCGCGTTCAGTCGCGGCTACTAGTGCGACGACCGATTCGCAGGACTTAGCGTCAGTTAGTCAAGCGAGTGACGTGAGCTCAAGTAGCCCGGCTGATTCCAGCGTCGTTAGTGCCGCCAGTTCAGCTAATTCGCTGAACCAACCGGCAGCTAGCGTCACTGCGGCTGAAACCCAACCGCAAGTAAGTGCGGCACCAAACGTGAGTGGGGTGCGCTCTTCAGCAGTTCCTTCTGAAACGACTTCGCAGGCCACGCGCGCCACTGAGTCGGTGGGTGGGGCAGACAATGCGGAAGCAACCGCTGAAACTGACGATGCCAACCAACCAACGTCGAACACCGCGGCTGCGGTTAACGCGCACCAGCCGGTAGCTCCCGTTAGTGCCCCACCGGCGCCGGCGACCAGTGCGACGGCGACAATGCATAACGGTCAGTCAGCAGCACCAAGCTTGGATGCGCGGCAACTTGCAGCCTACAAATTTCCACCGTTAGATTTGTTGACACCCCCAATCGTTCCAAATGAATCCGAAATGGACGATTGGATCGAAGAGAAGGCGGAAACGCTGGAAGAATCGTTACACGACTTTGGCGTTGACGCGCACGTCTCGAATTGGACGGTTGGTCCGACGGTAACGCAGTTCCAAGTCAAACTAGAACGGGGCGTCAAGGTCAACAAAATTACCAATTTAAACGACGACCTGAAGCTCGCGCTTGCGGCGCGCGATATCCGTATCGAAGCCCCAATTCCAGGCCACAACACGGTCGGGATTGAAATTCCAAATATGAAGTCGCGGCCAGTTATGTTAGCCGAAGTACTGGACTCGCCGGTCTTTAAGGACAGTCAATCACCACTGACGGTTGCGCTTGGGGTCGATTTATTCGGCAAGCCACAAGTCACTGACTTACGGAAAATGCCGCACGGCTTGATTGCCGGGGCAACCGGCTCCGGGAAGTCCGTCTTTATTAACAGTATTTTAGTTTCCATTTTATACAAGGCCAACCCGCAACAGGTTAAGCTGCTACTAATTGATCCAAAGGCGGTCGAGTTAGCACCGTATAACGAAATTCCGCACTTGCTCGCACCGGTCGTTTCCGAACCCAAAGCGGCTTCAGCCGCCCTGAAATGGGTCGTTGACGAAATGGACCACCGTTATAGTCGTTTGGCGGCCGGCGGGGCCCGTAACATTGAACAATTTAACAAGTTGGCGGACAAGCACGGTGAACCCGGCTTGAAGATGCCGTACATTGTCATCGTGATCGACGAATTGGCCGACCTGATGATGGTCGCTTCGAGTGAGGTTCAGGATTACATTGCCCGCATCACGGCGAAGGCCCGGGCGGCCGGCATTCACTTGCTGGTTGCCACCCAACGGCCAAGTGTTGACGTGGTCACCGGGGTCATCAAGAACAACATTCCGACCCGGGTCGCATTCATGACGTCAAGTCAAGTGGACTCACGAACTATCCTAGATACGAGCGGAGCCGAGCGTTTACTCGGCAAGGGTGATATGCTGTTCTTAGGAAATGGTAAGAGTACGCCAATTCGCTTGCAAGGGACGTTCGTTGATAATGAAATTGACGACATCGCCCAGTTTGTACGTGATCAGGCGGCGCCACACTATGAGTTTCAGCCAGATCGGTTATTAAAGCATGAAGAAGCGGCTAAGAATCAGGATGAGCTGCTACCAGAAGTGCTGACCTATTTGACCGAGGAAGACACGGTGTCAGTTTCCCAGTTGCAACGCCACTACTCGATTGGTTATAACCGGGCGGCCAACATCATTGATGATTTGGAAAGCCGCGGTTATGTATCGGGCGCCAAGGGTTCTAAGCCGCGTGACGTGTACTTTACGGCCGACGACTTGACCAAGTTACAAGCTAATTCGTAATGAAAAATAAACGATTCACCACTCCGTTGATGAATTGCGAACATGGGAGATTATTAACTAATGGATAAAGCAACGGTTTATTATTTTGTGGGTATCAAGGGTTCCGGGATGAGTTCCTTAGCGTTGATTTTACACGATAAGGGCTACCAAGTAACCGGATCAGACATTGAACAGTACACGTTTACGCAGAAGGGCTTGGCCGCAGCCGGAATTAAGATGCTGCCATTTTCTGCGGATAATATTCACGCGGGCTTGACGGTGATCGCGGGGAACTCCTTTACGGATGACCATCCTGAAATCAAGCGGGCGCATGAATTGGGATTGCCCGTTTACCGGTATCACGAATTCCTCGGCAAGTTAATGGAAGGTTATACGAGTATCGGGGTGGCTGGGACTCACGGGAAGACCTCGACGACCGGATTATTGAGTCACGTGTTAAGTCACATTGCACCAACTAGTTACTTAATCGGTGACGGGACCGGAAAAGGGACGCCAGACGCCCGCTTCTTTGTTTTCGAAGCTGACGAATATCGGCGGCACTTTGTGGCTTACCACCCGGACTATGCCATTATGACGAACGTCGATTTTGATCATCCGGACTATTACAAGGATTTAGATGACGTTCGCAGCGCCTTCGAGCAGTTTGGGAGTCAAGTTAAGAAGGGCATTTTTGCTTGGGGTGACGACGAAAGCTTACGGCAACTGAAGGTTGACACGCCAATTTATTATTACGGGACTAGCGACCGGGATGATTTCCAAGCCGTTAATATTCAGCGGACGACGAAGGGGTCGTCATTTGAAGTGAAGTATCACGGCGAATCACTTGGTGAGTTTGAAATTCCGTTGTTTGGTGAACACAACGTGTTAAATAGCACGGCCGTGATTGCGGTTTCCTACTTTGAAAAGGTTAACCTCGATGAAATTCGGCGGGAATTATTGAACTTTAGCGGTGTTAAGCGCCGCTTCTCCGAACACCAAGCGGGCGACATGGTTTTGATCGATGATTACGCGCACCATCCATCTGAAATCAAAGCAACCTTGGACGCTGCCCGGCAAAAGTACCCGGACAAGCAAATCTTGGCCGTTTTCCAACCGCATACCTATTCGCGGACGAAGGCTTTGATGGACGGGTTTGCGAAGAGCTTAAGCATGGCGGACCACGTCTTCTTGACGAACATCTTTAGTTCGGCCCGTGAAAAGTCCGGCGACGTTTCGTCGAAGGACTTGGCTGCTAAGTTACCAAATGGTGGTGAAATCGTGACCTTGGATGATATGTCCGCTTTGGAAGCTTACCATAACGCGGTCGTGGTCTTCATGGGTGCCGGTGACATTCAAAAGTATGAAAAGGTTTATGAAGCCCAAATGCAGGCTAAGTAGAACTGTTTAGCACGTTTAAAAGAATAAATGATTTAAAAAAGTCTCAACCCAGTCGGATTGAGACTTTTTTGTTGCACTTCATAACCCTTTAATTAACACCACTGTTATTGACAAGAAGTAGAAAAGGGTACCAGTTGACTTTCGAACAAATTTACTGTGACTACTCAAAGTAAGCCCCAACACTTAGTATTAATTCCAGCTCAGCCAGTAACGACGTTAATTGGTAAAAGCTCTTTTGCATGCGTTTAATGCACCACTTAAGGTAACAATTTAGAATCAATCCGGCGGTCCTTGAAGTAATAGTCACGGTCGTGTTGGTTGACGGTGCGCAACACTTTAGCCGGATCACCAGCTGCCAAGACGTTGGCTGGTAAGTCCTTTGTCACAATGCTACCCGCACCAATTACAACGTTGTCACCAATCGTGATGCCCGGTAAGACGATAACACCGGCACCAAGCCAACAGTTTTTGCCAATGTGAACGGGGGCGTTGTACTGATACCCCTGCGCCCGGAGCGCTGGGAGAATTGGGTGACCGGCCGTGGCAAGCGTTACGTTGGGGCCAAACATCGTATTGTCGCCGACGTAAATGTGGGTGTCATCCACCAGCGTTAAGTTAAAGTTCGCGTAAATATTTTTACCAAAATGGACGTGATGACCACCCCAGTTACTGTGAAATGGCGGTTCTACGTAGCAGTCTGGCCCAATTTCGGCCAGCATCGCCTTGAGTAGCGTTTGGCGCTGAGCGGCTTCGCTGGGACGGGTGTGGTTGAAGTCGTACAACCGTTCCAAGTAACTTGATTGGGCCTGCGCGAGGTCGGCGTCACTGGGTAAGTACAGGTCGCCATTGTGGAGCCGTTGCTGATTAGTTGTCATTTAGATTTAGCCTGCTTTCGGTTCAGAATTAGGGACAAAATGGCGAGTAAGCTTAGACTCGTCATTATCCAGAATAACACGTTGGTCGTTAACGAAGCGCCCCCAAAGTGACCGAGCCAGTTCCACAGTAGCGGGGCGCAAAAGGCGCTTAGAATGGTTGCAATCGTCAACGTACTACTCAGCGTGTTGATTTGAGCCGGTGCTAGGCCAACGTGACTAGTGAAGACGAGGTACGGCCCGGTATAGGAATAGATCCAGTTGAAGCCAATGGCGGCGCTAACGGCCAGCGGTGTGCTGGTGGTCCACCAAAGAACCGCCACCGCGACAGCAGCACCGGCATAGCCCAGGGTTAGCGTTTGCCGGGCCATTTTACGGTGCAGCGCACCGAAACTCAGGCCGGCTAAAAACCCCCCGATGTTCATTGCTGCCAGGGTGAAATTAAGGAGCTGAGCGGGGCCCAGGTGGCGTTCCGCAAAGTAGCTCGGTAGTTTGAGCTGCACGCCCCAGATCAAAACGTAGGTTCCGAACGTTAAAAGGACCAATAACCGCTGACGGCGGGGTAGGCTGGCGCGGCGGCGCGTTCCCGGCTGGGCGGCAGTTGGACTGACGGGTGGTTCTGCAACGTAGCGGGCAACCAGACCGGCCACCCCTGCCAAGAGTGCGTAGAGCCAGAAGACTGCGTGCCAACTAAGCGTAACGAGTAAGCCAGCTAAGCCGAGTAATACCGCGTTTCCCAGTGCGGCCAGGCCAGTTTGATAGCCGAGTAGCCGCGCCCGGTAGTCACCGTGAAAGAAATGGGTGATCAGGCTGATCGCGTGTGGCGAAAAACCGCCAATGCCTAAGCCCAGTAAGACGCGACTGACCATGATTAATCCAAAATTGGTGCTGATTGCCGGGACGAGCCCAGTGGCGGCGCTTAAAAGTAGGCTTGCGATAACGGTTCGCCGAACGCCCCAGTGAGCGGTGAGCCACGGGTTGATGAGAAGGGTCACCAACGCACTCAAGTTAGCGATGGTCACGAGGCTTTCAATGACCGTGGTTGGTACTTTAGGATAAGCCCGTTGCAGTTGGGGGATGATTCCGGTGATGAGGGTGCTGGCGTTACTAACGGCTGAAAGGCTCAGAATGCTAGCCGTTGTTTTGAATGCGTACGGCTGCATATCAATTTGCCAGTAGTTTGGCGATGGCGGTTAGAACCCCTTGTTGCTGATTATTGGTGGTGATTTGGTCAGCAACGGCCTTAACGTCGGGTTGCGCGTTGACCATGGCAATCCCTAAGCCAACTTCTCGTAGCATTTCCAGGTCGTTACCACCATCACCAAACGCGGCCATTTCGCTTAGTTTGACGCCGAGCACGGCCCCGAGTTCTTGGAGACCCGCGGCCTTATTTCGGCCGGGTTGAATAATATCGATGTCGCCGTGCCCACTACTCGTAGGTTCCGCAATCCCAGCTAGCGCGGTTCTTAGTTGGGCAACGATCGCGTCGGTTTCAGCGGGTGGGCAACTGATGGCGAATTTGAGGATGGCATCATCAATGGCGTCAAAACGGTCAACAACCGCTAAGTGGTGGTAATAGTGGCGCATCGTCGCGACGTGCTGCGGATCGGTAGTGGTCAACGCGTAGGCACTGTTTACGCCGCAGACTAATACTTTGAGGTGGGCGATGGTTTTAAGCTGCGCTAAGATCGCGGCAACGCTAGCAGCCGAAAAGCTGTGTTGAGCGTACACGGTTTGGTGGTCGCGAATATAAGCGCCATTTTCGGCAACGTAGATCAGTTCGGGGTAGGCTTTGAAAAATGATTTCAATTGGTAATACTGGTTACCGCTAGCAACGACGAAGCGCATGCCTCGTAATTGCAATTGCTGATATAGCAGGGCAAACCGCGCTTGGTCGTAAGTTTGATCGTCCGTTAAAAACGTCCCATCCATGTCGGTGGCAATTAATTTAATGGTCATATTGAAAAACTCCTTCGTGAATTGATAATCGTAGTTTAGCATGACTGGGGAGCGGTTAAGGGCCATTTTTGAAAGCAAAGTGGGTCATTTTTGACAAAAGTTGGCTTAAAAATGAGAACGGCTCCAAAGTGGTGGTTAACCGGTTTCAGATTCTAAGAAATTCTTAAATATTTCACAGATAAAACTGTTTTACCTTCCCTGACTAATCTGATACACTAGATTACAAGAAAGCGGAGGTGACCGATGAGAATGGCTGATTTTCAGCGCTATATTGATAAACTAGCGTGAGGGGCCTCGCTAGTCGTAACGGCTAGTGAGCCCGCCACTCAGCGGATAACCCAGCTTTAGGTGACGTAGATAGATAATATTTTTAGGTGAAAGAGGGAGACGCGATGAACAACTTTCAAAATGAGCCGCAACCCCGGACGATCAATACCCAGGTCGGTTTGCGGAGCTTCTTAACAAAAATGTACGGGTACATGAGCTTAGCCGTACTCGTTTCAGCCATTACGGTGTACTTGTCCTTAACGGTCTTTAGAACCCAGGTCTTTTCAATGTTCGGCCAGCATCCGGTGCTGTTTTTGATCATTTTCATGGTCAGCATGTTTGCGATGATTGGTGGGATTCAAGTCAACGCCACGCGTAATCCGGCCCGGAGCTTCGGGCTGCTAATGCTGTTTGCCGTGGTGTTCGGGGTCGAAATTTCGATTACTTTGGCTCTATATACCGGGGCCACGATTACCGGGGCCTTCATTGCGGCAACGGCGGTCTTTGGAACGATGGCGATCATCGGGACGACAACTAAGCGCGATATTTCTCGGTTAGGGACGCACTTGTTTGCCGCGTTGATTGGGTTACTAGTCGCATCCGTCGTGAACTTGTTCTTACAAAGTGCCATGATCAGTTACGTCTTTTCTTACATTGGGGTGCTCATTTTTGCGGGACTCTCGATGTGGGACGCTAACCGGATGCGCGACATGTACTTACAATACGGTGACCAAGTTTCTTCGACTGGTTTAGCCGTTAGCGGCGCTTTACAGCTCTATTTGGATTTTGTTAACTTGTTCCTATACTTTATCCAAATTTTTGCTGGCGGCGACCGGGATTAATTTGAATCACGATTTAACAATCAGCATTTAGAAAAAACGGGGCTGTGACTTTGTTACGGCTCCGTTTTGTGCTAAATGCAAGAACCTGCGTAGCCAAACTGCCGTTTTCACGCATTGTTTGGTACAATTAAGAAGGTAAAAGTGGCGGTTACGGTCACCAGGGCCGCACCGCCAGACGCGTCCTTGAACGCAAGGATCATTAAGATGAATCAGCGAATGCTAAAAGAAATGGGGAGCAAAAACTAATGGCTAAAAAATTACTACTGATCGACGGCAATAGTGTTGCGTTTCGGGCTTTTTTTGCCCTGCATAACCAACTAGACCGGTTCGTTAACGCGGACGGGTTGCACACCAACGCCATTTACGGCTTCAACACGATGTTGGATCACATGATCAAGGCCGTGAAGCCCACCGATATGTTGGTGGCGTTTGACGCCGGTAAGACCACTTTCCGGACCGCCATGTACGATAATTACAAGGGTGGCCGGGCCAAGACTCCCGGTGAATTTTCTGAGCAAATGCCCTATTTAAAAGAACTATTAACCGCGCGCGGCATTCAACACTATCAACTTAAAGACTACGAGGCCGATGACATTATCGGGACGCTGGCCGGTCAGGCGGATGCGGCTGGTTATACGACGACCATTGTGACCGGTGACCGGGATTTGACCCAGTTAACAACCGCTAACACGACGGTAGCGGTCACCGTCAAAGGGGTCTCCGAAGTTGAGCGGTACACGCCCGAGCACGTGCAAGAAAAGCTAGGAATTACGCCCACGCAAATTATTGATATGAAGGGGCTAACCGGCGACACTTCTGATAATTATCCGGGGGTGACTAAGGTCGGCGAAAAGACCGCCTTGAAGTTACTGAAACAGTACGGTTCGATTGAAGGCGTCTACGAAAACGTGGACGCGATGAAGAAGAGCAAGATGAAGGAGCACTTGATTGAGGACCACGACCTCGCTGTGCGGGCGAAAGTTTTAGCGACAATTAAACGCGACGCCCCCATTACGGTCAAGCTGGCCGATTTAGCTTATGACGGGCCCGATACCGAAAAACTGATCGCCTGCTACGAGCAGTTGGGGTTTGAATCCTTCTTAAAGAAGTTAAAGACCCAAACGGCGACCCCCGCTAAGCCGATTGCGTTTACGGAATTGACGAAGGCAAACATTGCGGAACTCGCTCAGTTTACGAAACACGTGACGTTCTATTTAGAAATGCCAACGCCGAATTACCATACGTCAGCCTTCGCGGGCTTTGCCATTGGTGACGAAGACAAGTGGTACGTCAGTCGCAACGTTGAGTTATTGTTGGAGCCGGTGGCCAAGGACCTCTTAACTAGTATGACGGTCACCAAGGACGTTTTTGATATGAAGCGGACGATGGTGGGCTTAAACCGGCTTGGGATTCAGCTGGGTAAGGTCGACTTTGACCTGTTACTCGTTTCGTACCTGTTAGATACGAACGACAATAGCAATGATCTCGGCCGGTTGGCGGAACAACACGGTTATCCAGACTTACAATCCGACGAAGTGGTTTACGGCAAGGGCGTCAAGCGTGCGATTCCGGATGATGACCAGCGCTTCTTTGGCCATTTGGCTCACAAGTTGGCGGCCATCAGCGCCTTGAAACCACAATTATTGAAGGACTTAGAGGCTAATGAGCAGGCGCCGCTCTATGACGACATTGAAAAACCGTTAGCGAATGTATTGGCCCAGATGGAAATGGCCGGCATTACGGTCGATAGTAGTCGTTTGAAGGCGATGGGAAGCCAGTTTAAGGAACGGCTCAGCGAAATTGAGCAAACGATTTATCAGGAGGCCGGCGAAGAATTTAACATCAATTCGCCAAAGCAATTGGGCCACATTTTATTTGAAGAAATGAAGTTACCAGTGATCAAGAAGACGAAGACTGGTTACTCCACGGCGGTCGACGTGTTAGAAAAACTCGCACCGCAAGCGCCAATCGTGGCAAACATTTTACGTTACCGGCAAATTTCAAAGATTCAATCAACTTACGTTGAAGGGCTTTTAGACGCAATCCACTCAACGGATCAAAAGGTGCATACGCGTTACTTGCAAACGCTGACGCAAACCGGGCGGTTGTCTTCGGTTGACCCCAATTTACAAAACATTCCGGTGCGAGTCGAAGAGGGGCGGCGGATTCGGCAGGCCTTTGTACCGAGTCACCCTGACTGGCAAATCTTTTCGTCAGATTACTCCCAAATTGAGTTACGCGTTTTAGCGCACATTACTCACGATGAGAATATGCAAGCGGCCTTTAAGGCGGGCGATGACATTCACGCGGCCACGGCCATGCGAATCTTTAAGCTCGATTCACCAGCAGACGTCACCCCGAACATTCGCCGGCAAGCTAAGGCGGTCAACTTTGGGATCGTCTACGGGATTAGTGATTACGGCTTATCGCAAAATATTGGGATCACCCGTAAAGCCGCGCATAACTTCATTGAAGCTTACTTTACCGAGTATCCGGGAGTTAAGGCGTACATGGATGCGATTGTTAAGCAGGCCCATGAACAGGGTTACGTTGAAACGATTGCCCACCGGCGTCGCTACTTACCAGATATTCACGCTAAGAGCTTTAATTTGCGCTCGTTTGCGGAACGGACCGCGATGAACACGCCAATTCAGGGGAGTGCGGCCGACATTATTAAAATTGCGATGATTCGGATGCAAAACAAGTTGAAAGAAAGTGGCTTGCAAGCGCGGATGCTGCTACAAGTTCATGATGAATTGATTTTTGAAGCACCTAAGGAAGAAATCCCAACCTTAGAGAAATTGGTACCGAGCGTTATGGACTCCGCCGTTCAGTTGGAAGTTCCACTGAAAGTTGAAAGTCACTTTGGCGATACTTGGTACGATGCAAAATAGGGAGGCCCACGATGCCAGAATTACCAGAAGTTGAAACGGTCCGCCGGGGATTAAACCGGCTAGTCAAGGGAGCGACGATTGCGAGTATCGATGTTCACTGGCCGAAAATTATTAATAATGATATTGAGAGCTTCAAGTCCCGCTTAGCGCACCAAACGATTGAAACTATTGATCGACGGGGTAAATACTTACTTTTTCGGTTTAGCAATGGGCTGACAATGGTGTCGCATTTGCGGATGGAAGGTAAGTATAACGTGGTCCCGCAAAACGAAGGGCAAACGAAGCATACCCACGTCGTGTTCCACTTAACGGATCAGCGGGATCTGCTGTATAACGATACCCGTAAGTTCGGCCGAATGACCCTGGTTCCGACCGGTGAAGAAATGACGGTCGGCGGGCTAAAAACCATGGGGCCGGAACCGGTCGCTGACCAGTTAACAGTGGCTTATTTAACCGCGATTTTAAGTAAATCGAAGAAGATGATCAAACCATTGCTACTCGATCAAAGTAAAATTGCGGGAATCGGGAACATTTATGCGGATGAGACGCTTTGGATGAGCAAGATTCATCCAATGCGGCCAGCTAACTCCTTAACGGAAGAAGAAATTAGCGACTTACGGCAAAATATCATTGATGAAATGGCAATGGCGATTAAGGGTCACGGGACGACCGTCCACTCATTTTCGACGGCGTTCGGTGAAGCCGGCCAATTCCAAAATCATTTGCACGTTTATGGTCGTGAAGGGGAACCGTGTGAACGCTGCGGCACCATTATTGAAAAAATCAAGGTTGCTCAACGTGGAACCCATTTCTGTCCACACGAGCAACAATTGTAGGCGTTAAAAATGACAAAAATTATTGGATTAACGGGCGGAATTGCAACGGGTAAGTCGACGGTCTCCAAGCAACTAGCAGCGGCCGGTTTACCAATTGTCGATGCGGATAAAATTGCTTGGGAAGTTGAGGGCCCCGGACAGCCAACGACGCAAAAAATTGCGGCGCACTTTGGCCCGCAGGCCGTGCTGGCGGATGGTCAGTTGAACCGCCCCTGGCTAGGACAGTTAGTCTTTAATGACGCCCAGGCGTTGCGGGAGCTAACGGCGATTACGAGCTTACCGATACAGTACGCCATGCTGCGAGCAATCGTTGCGGCGGGGCAAACTAACCCGGCGGCGGTGATCGTGGACGTCCCGTTACTGTATGAAAATGGGTGGCAAAACGTTTGTGATCAGGTGATCGTCGTGGCTGCGCCGGAAGACGTGGTGTTGCGGCGATTGATGGCCCGTAACCACTTGGATCAGGCCGCGGCGCAAGCCCGAATTGATAGCCAACTCCCGCTTAGTCAAAAAGTGGCGCGCGCGGACGTCGTGATCGATAACGGGGCGAGCGTTGATAAAACAAGAATGGCCGTGGTAAAATGGCTGAAAACGATTATTTAATGATGTGTAAAATGAGGTGAGAAGTCTATGCAA
This sequence comes from Lactiplantibacillus modestisalitolerans, assembly GCF_005405425.1. GTDB lineage: Bacteria > Bacillota > Bacilli > Lactobacillales > Lactobacillaceae > Lactiplantibacillus > Lactiplantibacillus modestisalitolerans. Next base: position 11,900 of record NZ_BJEA01000003.1, read on the forward strand.
TGTCCACACTGCCATCACAATGGGTCCCGGGTCGTTGATAGCCGGCCAACTGATGATGGTCGCGTTATCCGCCGGCGTCGGGAATGTGAAAACTGTGGCTTCCGGTTTACAACGTTTGAACGCGTGGAAGCGACGCCCCTGTTGGTGATTAAGAAAAATGGCGCCCGGGAAGAGTTTAACCGCGAAAAGATTTTGCGGGGAATCATCCGGTCCGCCGAAAAGCGACCCGTTAGCATGGAGACCATGACTGGCGTGGTCGATGACGTTGAAAATAAGGTTCGCTCACTCGGTGAAAATGAAATTTCCAGTCAAGTGATTGGGGAATACGTGATGGAAAAGCTGGCGGATATCGATGAAATCTCGTACATTCGGTTTGCGAGCGTCTACCGGCAGTTTAAAGATATGCACGTGTTCTTGAATGAGTTACAAGATATGATGGAGCGCGACAAACTCAAGCTGGCGGAACAAACCAAGCGGGGGAAAAAGGCGCCTAAAACGCCATCATCTAAATCAGACCAAAAATAAAGAATGGTGAATGCGATGCAGAATCATGACGAGCCGCAACTAACGCCTAAAACTGGCTTAGTCGTATTAACGGCGCCAGCGTTAAGTGCGGCGCAACAGGCCGTTTTAGCAGAGCTGTATTTACCACTAATTGGGCCGTTGGCGTACAGCCTCTACGCGGCTTTGCGGAGTTTGCAGAGTTCCGAAAACGAACTGAGTAATCGGCGCAGTCACGCGGAACTGTTGGGCGTCTTAAACGTCGATTTGCCAACGGTGTTGGCTGCACGGCAAAAGCTGGAAGCAACCGGCTTACTGCGGAGTTACTTTCAACAAGATGAACTGGGAGCCGTGTATATTTATCAGTTACAGGCACCGTTATTGGCCCAGCAGTTTTTTGCGGACGACCTTCTGAGCGTGTTGTTACTGGATACGGTGGGTGAGCACCGCTTTCAACAGTTAACCAGTGACTTTACGGCCCAACCAGTTGACCTCAAACGGGCGCGTGACGTTTCGGCCAGCATTCTGGATGTCTTCCACATTGCGAGTGCGAAGGTAACGCAAACGCCATTAACCGTGCAGAAAGCCCGTGCCCAACTGGCGGCTAATGAGCCGGCCGAACGGGCTAACGGCGTGTTGACGGATGATCAGTTTGACTGGCAGTTGCTGGGACAAATCTTGAATCAGAACTACGTGGACACGAAACAGGTCGCGCGTTCGCGGCAGTTAATCATTACGGAAAGCCGGGTTTACGGCATTAACGAAGTTGAAATGGCCAAGTTGATTAGTGAAGTAGCTAGTCTGACGACCGGGCAGTTTGATGAAAACCAATTGAAGCTAATGATTGCTCGGCGGTATGAGCGGCCAACGTATACAACACCGGTTCAAGCAACGACGCAGGCGGCTGCGGTACCCACGAGTGCTCAGCCCCAGGCGACGAAAGCGGCTCAGACCGCTGCTAGTCAGTTTGAACCTGAGGAGCAGCAACTGATTGCGTATACCAAGCAACGGACGCCCTATGATTTTATTGCTGATATTAAACAGGAAAATCACGGCTTCGTAACGACGGGTGAAAACCGCCTAATTCACGAGTTAGTGGGGCGTCATCAGCTGACTGATCCGGTGATTAACATGTTGATTTACTACGTGTTACAGGACCGTGAGCGTGCGGCCTTGAACCGGAACTTGTTGGAGACGGTTGCGAATGATTGGCAACGTCACGGGGTCGACACGCCGGAAGCGGCCTTGCAGTACGTTCGTAAGCGGCAACAAGCACAAAGTCAGCCCCGGACAAGCCAGCGCCGGAATCGCACCAACCGGCCGACACGTAAAGAAGTGATGCCTAAGTGGGCTCAAGAACAAGCGCAGGGTAAAACTGGGCAGGCGACCGGTTCAAAAAATAATCAGTTGACCGCGGCCCAGCGCAAACAGTTAGCTGAACGAGTGGCGAAGTACGATACCGATTCACAGAAGGGGGACTAAACGTGGAGAATGTGTCTGAGACATTGAAAATATTAATGAATAAGCGCAACCTCAATCAGCGCTACCAAAAGTTGATGGCGGATGTGTATCACGATCCAGACGTTCGTCAGTTTTTAGCGGCCCATCAGGATGAATTATCGGCGGACGCACTGGAACGCTCGGCGGCCAAACTGTACGAGTTTTGCGATGAAAAGCGCAAGGTTGCGCGCCACGAGCCAACCCAAGCACCGGGCTATCAACCCGAATTAGTGATGAGCAACCATTTGATTGACATTGCCTATCAACCAACCCCCCAGTTACGGGAGGAACAGGCGAACCGCGAGCTTCAACAACGGGTTCGATCGATTAGCATGCCTAAAAATATTCAAAACGCAACCCTGGCAGGGTATGAGCGTGATGATAACCGGGCCGCCGCGTTGATGTCGGCGTTAGATTTTATTGATGCTTACACGCAGGCGCCTAAACGGTTTCACCGGGGTCTTTACTTGTACGGCTCGTTTGGGGTTGGGAAAACCTACCTTTTAGGTGCGATGGCCAACGCCCTGGCGGCGAAGGGATTTCAAACGACCTTAATTCACTTTCCGAGTTTTGCCGTTGAGATGAAGCGGGCCATTAGTAATAATACGTCCGCGGATAAGGTTGATGCGATTAAGCGGGCGCCAATTTTAATGATTGATGACATTGGGGCCGATTCATCATCAACTTGGATCCGAGACGACGTTCTTGGGGTGATTTTGGAGTACCGGATGCAGGAAGAATTACCGACCTGCTTTTCGTCAAACTTCTCCATGCAGGAGTTACAAGACGGCTACCTGACGATTTCAAAGCAGGGTGACGAAGAACCGGTGAAGGCCCAACGCATCATGCAGCGCGTTCGGTTTTTAGCGACTGAAATTGAGATGGTGGGTCGGAATCGGCGCCTAAATCCCGGCGACTAATTTTCATGAATTTTGGTTGACTTTTCAATTAAAAGTGGTTTAATGAAATCAGATACGAAAGACATGCTCATTTTACTTGTGTTCTCAGAGACTGCAACCTTGTTCTGGAAGTTGCGGACGGAGTAATTTGAGATACCACTTTCGCGAACATGCTCAATTGAGCCGGAACGCGTCCGTTATTAGCGCTAATGAGTCGGTATGGTCAAACTGTACCGAAAAATCGGGTGGAACCACGTCAATGACGTCCCTAATGCTAGTTTTTTGCTGGCGTTAGGGACTTTTTTGTCGTCCCGGCGCGGTGTTTTGGTGAGTGGGTAAATTTTAAAGGAGAGTGTCAAGTTTATGGCAAGTATTAATGTTAAGTTCCCAGATGGCGCTGAAAAGCAATTTGATGCTGGCGTAACGACTGAAGACATTGCAAAGTCAATCAGTCCTTCGTTAGCAAAACGGTCGGTTGCCGGTAAATTCAATGATCAAATCGTGGATTACCAACAACCTTTAACGACCGATGGTGCAATCGAAATTATTGCCGCCGATAGTGATGAAGGGATGAACGTGCTTCGGCAAACTACGGCCCAAGTCTTGGCTAACGCGATCAAGCAATTATTCCCAAATATTCATTTCGGGAGTGGCGAAGGGAACGCCGACGGTTTCTTCTTTGATACCGACAATCCGGATGAAGACGGTAAGCAAATCAGTAAGGATGATTTGGAAGCAATTAGCTTAAAGATGAGCGAAATCATCAAGCAAAATTTACCAATTACGCGTGAAGTGTTATCCAAAGCGGACGCCTTAGTCTTAGTTGGTGACGATCCTTACCAACAAGACTTAGTTAACGAACGTGCTGAAGCAAATGACGGCCAAGTCGTTGTATACAAGCAAGGCGACTTCGTTGATTTATCCGACGGGGCCCAATTAGCCTCAACGGGTAAAATCAAAGTCTTTAAGCTCTTGTCCGTTGCCGGTGCTTACTGGCAAGGTAAGTCCAGTAACCCAATGTTGCAACGGATTTACGGGACAGCCTTCTTAAAGCAAAAGGATTTAGACGCCGACTTAAAGCGGCGTCAAGATGCGCGTGAACGCGACCACCGGGTTATCGGGAACGAATTAGACTTATTCTTCGTTGATCCTAAGGTTGGGAACGGGTTACCATACTGGATGCCAAATGGTGCAACGATTCGGCGCCAAATCGAACGTTACATCATTGACAAGGAAGTTGCGAACGGTTACCAACACGTTTACACACCAGTCCTTGCGAACTTAGACGTTTACAAGCAATCTGGTCACTGGGACCACTACCGTGAAGACATGTTCCCACCAATGGACATGGGTGATGGCGAACAGTTGGAATTACGGCCAATGAACTGCCCATCCCATATTCAAATTTATAACCACCATATCCGCTCATACCGTGAATTACCATTACGAATCGCGGAACTTGGGATGATGCACCGTTATGAAAAGTCCGGGGCCTTGACCGGGTTATCACGGGTTCGTGAAATGACCTTAAACGATGGGCACACCTTCGTTGCGTTGGATCAAATTGAAGATGAATTCAAGAAGATCTTGAAGTTAATGGTTGAAGTTTACGAAGACTTTGATATTTCTGATTACCGGTTCCGTTTGAGTTACCGTGATCCAGAAAACAAGGAAAAGTACTTTGACGACGACGCAATGTGGGAACGGAGCCAAAAGATGTTGAAGTCTGCCATGGATGACATGGGCTTGGATTACTTTGAAGCTGAAGGGGAAGCAGCCTTCTACGGTCCTAAGTTGGACGTCCAAACGAAGACGGCCCTTGGCGGTGAAGAAACTTTATCGACCATTCAATTGGACTTCTTGTTACCAGAACGCTTCGACTTGAAGTACGTCGGTGCTGATGGTGAGGAACACCGTCCAGTTATGATTCACCGGGGCTTAGTTTCAACGATGGAACGCTTCGTGGCTTACTTAACTGAAATGTACAAAGGGGCTTTCCCAACTTGGTTAGCGCCTAAGCAAGTAACGATTATTCCAGTTAACGAAGGTGCCCATGGTGAATACGCAGAAAACTGCCGTCGGCGCTTAACGGCAGCTGGTGTGCGGGTCAGCGTAGATAACCGGAACGAAAAGATGGGGTACAAGATTCGTGAATCACAAACGAAGAAGGTACCATACGTCTTAGTTGTTGGTGACCAAGAAGTTGCCAGCGGGAACGTTTCAGTTCGGAAGTACGGTGAAGAACGGACGGAATCAGAACCAATCGACATGTTCATTGGTGCGATTACCCAAGAAATTCGTCGTTACAGCCGGGGAACAAGCAAATAAAGTTTCCAATCGGTTTGACAATCGAATTTAACTCTGGTACTATATTGGAGTTGAGAAAAAAAGCAGAAGCACCCGCTTCTCGCCTTGGTGACCCAAGTCATCGGGCAGATGAACGATGAATTAATTCCCATTAACGGGGTTGAGCGGGCGTTTTATGCGCCCGCTCTTTTTGTGGATTTCTCGGATAAATTTACGGAGGTGGATTACCATAGCTAAAGATTCAATGGTGAATGACGGCATCCGTGCTCGCGAAGTACGTTTGATCGCCAGTGATGGTGAACAATTAGGTGTTAAGTCACGACAAGAAGCAATGAAGATTGCTGAAGACGCCAGCTTAGACCTGGTGTTGGTTGCTCCGAAAGCGAAGCCACCCGTTGCCAGAATTATGGATTATGGGAAGTATCGCTTCGAACAGCAAAAGAAACAACGCGAAGCGCGTAAGAAGCAAAAAGTGGTCAGCATTAAAGAAGTCCGCTTGAGCCCAGCGATTGATACTAACGACTTTAACACGAAGCTGAAACATGCTGAAAAGTTCTTGTCGAAGGGTGACAAGGTTCGCGTTTCTATTCGTTTCAAGGGCCGGGCCATTACCCATAAGGATATTGGTCGTCAAGTCTTGAACCGGATGATTGAAGCGACTAAGGAATACGCTTCGGTTGAAGCCTATCCTAAGATGGATGGTCGGAGTATGTTCTTAGTGCTTGTACCAAAAACTGATAAGTAATTTCTAGGAGGATTATTGATTATGCCAAAACAAAAGACAAACCGCGCTGCAGCAAAGCGTTTCAAGGTAACTGCTAAGGGTAAAATTAAGAGCGCCAACGCTTTCACTAGTCACCGTTTCCATGGTAAGACTAAGAAACAACGTCGCCAATTACGTGGTACGGCTATCATTGAAAAGCCAATGGTTAAAACTTACCACAAGTTATTACAAAAATAATTCACAACGTTTTAGTTAAATCTAGGAGGAAATAAGATGGCTCGAGTAAAAGGTGGAACTGTAACACGTAAGCGTCGTAAGCGCGTTTTAAAATTAGCTAAAGGTTACCGTGGTGCTAAGCACATCCAATTTAAGGTTGCTAAGGACCAAGTAATGAAGTCATACCAATACGCATTCCGCGATCGGAAGAAGCGTAAGAGTGACTTCCGTCGTCTCTGGATTGCCCGGATCAACGCCGCAGCCCGGATCAACGATATGAGCTACAGCCAATTAATGCACGGTTTAAAGGTTGCTAACGTTGACGTTAACCGTAAAATGTTAGCTGACTTAGCTGTTAACGATGCGGATGCTTTCAAGGCATTGGTTGACACGGCTAAGAAGGCCCTTGCTTAATTAGCATTTTAAAATAATCCAATCCTAGGTCGTTCGGTCAAATTCTAGTTTGATGAATGTTCGGATCGGTTCAAAGAAGTCGTCATCTGCGGATGGCGGCTTTTTTGTATTGACACGGCGCTGGGAGCATAAGAGGTTGTACCAATTGATATTGATAGGCCACGTGGCACTAATTTGTAATATAGTGAAAAAGGTCGGAATAATAAACTAAAACTGCCATTTCAGGTTATAACTGAAAGCCAGCGCTATCACGACTGAGATTATGTTCAATGTATTGTCTGGTTAGGACGACAAAACAGCGCTTAGTCGTTCGCCGGATGGCCCTTAGGCGGGGCCCAACAAGGATTAAAACTTCCTTCTGGATTAGTCACCTAAAGTCTAACTTGGCTGAGTTTGGGTGCTCAATGCTAGTTTGTTTCGAATTAATACCACAGATGTTGATAGTAATGCCAGCAGTGAGGGCCACCGGATTAGCTTGAAAATGGTGTTTAAAATGTACGGGTAATTAAGTAAGCGCTATACTAACAGTGTGTTTAAGTAAATTGAAGCGAGGTTAAAGTGATGAAATACGCAACTGTTAAAGTTAAGGGGTTAGACGTTTTTTATCGAGAAAGCGGGGCTGTTAGTCGGCCAACTTTTTTGCTACTCCACGGTTTTCCAACGGCGAGTCACCTATTTCGAAACCTGATACCCATGTTAGAAAGTCATTTTCACGTGATTGCCCCCGATTTGATCGGGTTTGGACAATCGGCTGCACCGAATCATCAAGATTTTGATTATACGTTCGCTAACTTAACGGACTACGTTGACGGGTTCTTGGCCGCGTTACAAATCAAGCAATTTTATTTGTATGTTTTTGATTACGGGGCACCCATTGGCTTTAATTTGGCTGTGAAGGCGCCCAACCGGATTTTAGGTATCGTTAGTCAAAACGGGAACGTGTATCGGTCAGGACTGGGGCCTAAGTGGGCTGAACGCCAAGCTTATTGGGCTCATCCGACGGCCGCGCTGCGTAACCAGTATCAAGCAGCCTTTGCTCCTGCTACAATTAAGGGTCAGTATTTAGGTGGCGAACAGCCGGGGAGCGTGGCTCCTGATGGTTATAGTTTAGATATTTTTTACACGCAAGCACCAGATTATGCGGAACGTCAATCGGACTTGATTTTTGATTATCAGAATAACGTTAGCAACTATCCTAAGTATCAGCAGTATTTACGGACTTATCAGCCCGAGCTAATTGCGGCCTGGGGTAAAAATGACCCGAGCTTCATTTATCCCGGCGCTCAGGCGTTTAAGCGGGATGATTCGAATGCGGAAGTGCATTTATTAGATGGCGGGCACTTTGTATTGGAATCGCATTGGCAAACGATTGGTAAACTGATCCTGGATAAGTGGGGCCAGCGCTAAGCGGTTTAATTGTGAGTGGTCGTTAGCAACTCCTTTGTCAGCAGGCTTATTTTAGTTTAAGCTAATCCTAAGAATTGGGAGGTTTTATCGCATGAAGATAACGATTCAGCGGGACGGATTAACGCTACGTGGGATTTTAACGACGCCGCAAGCACCAACGTTTAATTTAGCGATTTTGATGCACGGGTTTACGTCAGATTGTGGCCGCCAACCAGATCAATTGCTCTATCAATTGGCACAACGGTTAGCGGAGGCCGGGTTAGCAACGTTGCGAGTTGATTTTAATGGTCACGGTGAGAGCGACGGCGCGTTTAAAGATATGACGGTGCTCAATGAAATTAGTGACGGCCACGCGATTTTAGCTTATGCGCAACGGTTACCCGGGGTGCGTCATATTTACTTAGTTGGCCATTCACAGGGTGGCGTGGTCGCAAGTATGTTGGTTGGCTATTACCCCGACGTTGTCAGCCAGGTTACGCTACTGGCCCCGGCGGCGACGCTGAAAGATGATGCACTAAAGGGGGATACACAGGGCTACTCGTATGATCCGCACCATATTCCTGAGCAGTTACCAATCAAAAAGGGCCTAACTTTGGGGGGCTTTTACCTCCGGACGGCGCAGACGTTGCCGATTTATGAAATTGCGCAACGTTATCAGGGACCGGTTTTGCTCGTTCATGGCTTAGCGGATCAAGTGGTCGATCCGATTGCTTCTAAACGGTATGAGCAGGTTTATCGGTCCGCGCAGTTGCAACTATTACCGCATGCCGACCACGGTTTTACGTCGGCAACTGTGCGGGAGACGGTGTTGCGACTAGTCACTGGGGCGCTGGCTGATCCACTGATATAATTGCTAGAAAATATGTGCTTTAGTAGCGGGGCACCTAGCCCAGGTTGAAAAAATAGGGAGGTAATTATGGCAGAATACAAGCGAAGACGGGTTGAAAAAGCAATTTTAATGGCGCTTCGAGATTTAGGTGGAAGTGCCAGTCGGAAGGTAATTCGTAAAATGATTGCGGATAATCAGTATGATAATCTAACATATAATGATGTCTTTTTGACTAAGCAGGGTAAAAATGGAAGCTATTCACCATTTATGTTTGATTTTAATTTTGGAATTAGAAATTTGGCGAGTATCGCGATGGTGGAACAACTTCAGCGCGGTAAAGACGTTGTGCTGACTTCGGCAGGCATGCATGTAGACTTAACGAGCTTCCCTACTAAACGGCAACAAAAAAAGATGGATGATTATTGGCAGGAAAGAAGTGGATTACGAAAGAAACGGTTGGCAAAACAGCAAATAAGTGCGACGTCATCAGTTACCGCGGATGAGAGCGATAAGGAAGATACGGATAATTCTAACTGGAAAGCTGAATTAATTAACCAGCTGATGAAATTTGATCCTGGAAAATTTGAGAGCTTTTCACGACTACTCATTTCAAAGATGGGCGTTTTGATTGACAAGAATCGTGGTATTGTGCGATCCGGTGACCACGGCATTGATGGATTCGGCTACTTTACTTCGGATGAATTTCGAACAAGTCGAGTCGCAATTCAATGCAAGCGTTACAGTGACAATGCAGTGTCTGAACCTGAAATTGATAAATTTAAAGGTGTGATGGATGGTTTTAATGCTGAATATGGTATCTTTATTACGACTAGTCACTTTACTAGTAATGCCAAGCAGAAAGCAACACAAGGATCTAATACTGTAACACTCATTGATGGTCAAGCATTAGCTGATTTAGTTGAAAAATATGAATTACATATTACGCCAATTACGACTTATACGTTAGACGATTATTATTATCAAGATAATTGAAAAAAACGGCTATTTTAAATTGTCATTAGTTTACTGGTATTTACTTACTAGGCGTGACCGTAAAAATGTCCACCCAAGCGCGCCCTAAGCGGCTAACCTGGATGGACATTTTATCCATTTAGTTGGTATTTACTCAGATTCAGAAGAATTTGATTCCGTTTCTTCGGTTTCATTTGCTGCGTCGTGCTTACGAACTGGACTGACCCAAGTTCCGCTCCCATAACCCATGATGGTTTTAATGGCCGGAATGAGTGTTGTAACCAGTGCTAATGCGTTAACTTGCCAGTAGACGAGCATGTAAAGCGGCATAAAAATTAGGTACTTAAATTTACGGCCGCGGTCGTCCACGACGAGGGCTGATAGCAACTGCAAGAGTCCGGCCAGCATTTCAAACGTAACGAAAATGAATGCCATGCAGAACATGTGGTAAACCCGTTCGTAGTTGCCCGTAAAGAAGAAGGTCACTAGTGAAATTAGAAAAATGACCGTTGAAATAAAGAAGAACAGGGCCCAAATGATACTGAGCGTTTGGTCGGTAATGAAGGCCCACTGTTTAAAGTATTTCCGCGGGTGACTCATCACCCGTTTGAAATTGGTCAGTAGAACTTCAGTTCCACCCTTGGCCCACCGTTTGCGTTGATGGTAGAGCGCTTTGAGCGTTTCGGGCACGTTCATGTAGAACAAAATGTCCGGCGAAAAAGCGGTCGTCCAGCCGTTTAACTGGTGATCCCAGGCAATACTAATATCTTCGGTGGCCCGGTCTTGCCGGAACAAGCCCACGTCAACTAGGGCGGCGCGGCGGTACATGGTGTTAGCCCCACTGTAAGCGTACATGTTTCCAAGCGCACTCACCTGACTACGCTTAATTACCCCCACGATACTCGAAAACTCAACGGTCTGAGATTTGGCTAAAATCGTACTGCGGTTTTGGACGTCCATGTTAGCCGTTACGGCCGCCGTATTAACGTGTTCGTCGCCTAAGAAGTAGCTCATGTACTTCCAGAGGGCGTCTGGTTCCGGAATGGAATCGGCGTCGTTACTCAAAATGAATTCACCACGGGCAAAGCCGACCCCGACGTTAAAGGCGTGCGCTTTACCTTGATTTTTGGTAATGGTCACGACCCGTAAGTTGGCGTACTTCTTTTGCAAGTTGGCCAAGATAGCGGGCGTGTTATCGGTTGAACCGTCGTCGGTAACGAGCACTTCGTAGTTGGCGTAGTTCATTTCGTTCATTAAATAGTCGATGGTGTGGGCAATCATGACTTCCTCGTTATGGGCGGGAATCATAATGGTGATCAACGGCTGGTCTGCGGGCATCAGTGGTTTAAATTCAACGTCGTCGGTGTGACGGTGCCGATAAATCGTTTGATAGCACAGAACACCAACGAACCACGCGAAGGCTCCCAAAATTGGGTAGGAAACGAGTAGTAGTAAGACAAAATTCCAAATACTTTCAAATGGTTTTAAGGTTTGTAAAATATCCATTGGTTACTCCTTATACAAATCATGCACGGCGTTGGTCGGAATGTTTTGTTCGGGATCAACCGTGTAGTGCTTGACGTGTTTACGGAACGATGCTTGGCCAAACCGGTGGGTGTAGTAGTCATCTAGTCGCCGGGTTCGGATTTCAAGTTGGTCCTCGTCGTACTGCACTTCTTTGCTAACGTGTTGTTTAACGCGGTGGTTATTATGAATCGTGGAAGCCACGACAATAATTGCAATAATAATAAATGCAATAATGAAGAACCGGTCGAAGAAGTAGAACAGTGTCTTACCTTCTTCATATTTCCAAGCGTGTAACACGCGTTGGTTGGTGGCTAACAGCGTTGATGAAATCGTCCAGTAAACGGGGACGGCAACACAGATCCAACCAATGATGGCGACGAGTGATTGCCAAATTTTGGTCCACAGGTGGCCCTTGGCGAAGTATTTATCGGTGACGTATTGTTTAACGCCACTTTCTTGGTCTTTATCAGCCATGTGAAAAACCTCCTATAATTAAGTATTGAACTCATACCGTAATATACGCCTTTTGTCCAAATTTGTGAACGCCTGATTAAACTTTTACCGTGAACCGCCAGCCCATGTAATTCGGTGTGAATGATAACAGTTGCTTATTTTCATAAAACAAATTATTATATAATGATGATTAAAATTTGGAAGGACCCGCTGGAATTCAGACATGGCGGACGGATTGACGCGGTATTTATAATTCCAATATGCTAAAATGGAAAGAGGGTTCCGACCCAGCACCATTATTTCAGTGAGAAGCGAAGGGGATAACGATGATTAATCAATTTAAACCAACTTGGATGATACCAGCAATTTACAACGTCACACCAGCGCAACTACGGGCACAAGGCATTAAGGCCGTGTTTGCTGATTTGGATAATACGTTGATTGCTTGGAATAATCCGGATGGAACCCCCGAGCTGAAAAAGTGGCTCCACGCGTTACAAGACGCTGGGATTCCACTAGTTGTCGTTTCGAATAATTCAGAAACGCGGATTGCAAAGGCGTTAGAAACGCTGGAATTACCGTTTGTTTCCCGGGCGCTCAAACCGCTCCCGTGGGGCATCGGTAAGGCTCGGCGGCGACTTGGTTTGCACAAGAACGAGGTCGTGATGGTTGGGGATCAATACATTACGGACATGTGGGCGGCCCACTTAGCGGGAGTCGCGAGTATCTTAGTCCGGCCAATTGTGACGACCGATGCCTGGAACACGCGCATTAACCGCTTCTTTGAACGGTTTATTAAGGCGCGGTTAGCCCGCGTTTATCCAGAACAGCATTTTCAGGAGGACTTTAAAAAGTGAGTGAAGCAACTCAAGAAACTTTATATTGCATTGGCTGTGGGGCGGCCATTCAAACGACCGACCCAGCTGCCGCGGGTTACACCCCGGCGAGTGCGCTTCGAAAGGCACTAGCTAATGACACTCAGGATCTCTATTGTCAGCGGTGCTTCCGGTTACGGCATTATAACGAAATTGTCCCGGTTGCGTTAAGTGACGATGATTTTCGCCACTTGTTGGCGACGATTCGCGAAGCCAACGCGTTGGTCGTCTACGTGGTCGATATCTTTGACTTAAATGGGAGTATTATTCCCGGCCTGCAACGTTTCGTGGGTGATAACCCCGTGTTGCTCGTTGGGAATAAGGAAGACGTTTTGCCGCGCCAATTACGGCGGACGAAGTTACGCGAATGGATGAACCAACAAGTGCGGGCGCAGGGAATCAAACCGGTGGGCGTTGCCCTAACCAGCGCGAAACGCGGGCACGCAATTGATGAGTTACTCGCCCTAATTGAAAAGTATCGGCGCGGCCGCGACGTTTACGTCGTGGGGGTAACGAACGTTGGGAAGTCAACGTTAATTAACCGCATTATCGCCAATAATACCGGCTTACAAGATCTGATTACCACGTCGCGCTTCCCAGGCACGACGCTGGATAAAATTGAAATTCCGCTGGATGACGGCCACAAGATGGTTGACACGCCCGGAATCATTCATCCGGAACAAATGGCGCACGTTCTGAGTGGTGATGACTTGAAGCTCGTTTCACCCCAGAAAGAAATTCGGCCAAAGGGCTATCAACTGCGCAACGGTCAAACGTTGTTCTTGGGTGGGGTGGCCCGCCTAGACATCGTTGATACGATTAAACCAGCTGGGACCGTTTACGTGGATAACAACTTACCACTACACCGGACCCGGACCGAAAACGCCGACAACTTTTATGAAAAGCACGTTGGCGAGTTAATTACGCCACCAACTGGTGATGCGGTTAAGGACTTCCCGCCGCTGGTTCGGCACGAGTTTAAAACGACCGGCGTGACGGATGTTGTCTTTGAAGGCCTTGGATGGGTCACGGTTCCCGGCGATACCCGGGTAGCCGGATGGGCCCCCCGCGGAGTCGACGTGGTGACGCGCCCAGCAATGATTAACAAGCAATAAGCATAGGAGTCGATTCATTTAAATGGAAAATTTACGTGGAAAACAGAAACATTATTTACGGGGGGCCGCACACAACATGCGTCCACTCTTTGCCGTTGGTAAAAACGGCTTAACTGATGAATGGCTGGCCCAACTGACCGGTGCGCTTGACAAGCGCGAATTGATCAAGGTCAACATTTTACAAAATGCGGACGTTTCGACGGCCGAAGTTAAGGCGGCCATCGAAGCCCAAACCCCAATTACGGTCGTGCAAACGATTGGCCGGGTGCTTGTTTTATACATGCCCGCCAGTGATGCTGATGACCGGCACTATTCATTAGAAGTCGAGAAGCTGTAGGGAGGAATTTGAGGTGCAGACGGTTAATCAAACGGCGACGAAAGTCCTAACGGAAACGGTGACGGCAATTCCGCACCGGCGCGTTGGTATTTTAGGAGGCACGTTTAACCCACCGCATTTGGGACACTTGATCATGGCCCAACAAGTTGGCGACCAACTTGGTTTAGATGAGGTTCGGTTTATGCCGGACGCCCAGCCCCCGCACGTTGATGAAAAAAAGACGATTGCGGCGCGTGACCGGGTCAACATGGTGCAGGCGGCGATTGCCGATAACCCGTTGTTTCGCCTGGAAACAACTGAAATTAAGCGTGGGGGTAAAAGTTATACCTACGATACGATGAAACAGTTGAAGGCCGAACATCCGGATACCCAGTACTATTTCATTATTGGTGGTGACATGGTCGACTATTTGCACACCTGGTACCACATTGATGACTTAGTCAAGCTGGTCACGTTTGTCGGTATTAAGCGGACCGGTTACCCCACGACGAGTGCGTATCCCGTCATTTGGGTCGACGCGCCGCTGATTGACATTAGTTCTACTCAAATTCGTACTAAAATTAGTCACGGTCATACGGTTCGCTACCTAATTCCGGACGCGGTGGCCGCTTACATTGAGGAGCATCAATTATATGAGCAAACCGATTGAGTATCAGGAAGGCCTCGTGCCGTTTAGCCATACCGAATTAATGGCTAAGGTAGCGGCGCAGTTAACGGACAGTCGTTACCAGCACTGCTTGCGCGTTGAACAAACCGCCCGGCAGTTGGCGGCGGCTAACGGGGTCGACGTCGAGCTCGCTAGCATTGCGGGCTTACTACACGACTACGCTAAACAGCGCTCAGACGCAACCTTTATTAAGTTGATTAAAACGCGGGGCTTGGATCCGGAGCTGCTGTTGTACGGTAACGGGGTTTGGCACGGCGTGGTCGGTGCGGAACTGATCAAGAATGAATTAGGAATTAAGAATGAAGACATTTTAAACGCAATCCGACGCCACACGGTTGGGGCTGCGTACATGACGAAACTAGATCAAATCGTCTTCATGGCGGACTTTATCGAACCGGCGCGGGATTTTCCCGGCGTTGAGCAAGCCCGGCAGTTGACGGCCCAATCACTGGCAGCCGGGGTGCGGTTTCAAATTCAGCACACGTTGGCTTACCTGATTGGTAAGGGTGCGCCAGTTTACCCGCAAACACTGGCAACGTATAACGCCTGGGTGGGACACGTTCCGGCCTTGGGTTCAAAATCAAACAATTAAGGGAGTATTCCATGGATAGTAAAGAATTATTACAGGTAACGGTTAAAGCGGCGGACGATAAGCGCGCAGAAGACATTGTAGCCTTAGACGTCGCCCAAGTAAGTTTGATGGCGGACTATTTCGTCATTTTATCGGCCGATTCAAAGCGGCAAGTTCAAGCCATTGCGGACAACGTGGTTGAGTTTATTCGCCAAGCCGGTTCCGACGTGAAAAGCGTTGAAGGCCGGACGGCGGGTGAATGGGTCTTGATCGATGCCGGGGACGTCATCGTGCACGTCTTCCAAAAAGATGCACGGGCCCACTACAACCTTGAAAAGTTATGGTCAGACGCACCGCTAGTTGACGTTCAACAGTGGGTCAACGCATGATCTACCAAACGTTTGCCGAACTTTACGACGAACTCTTTGATCCAGCCATGTACCAGCAATGGCTGGATTTTGTGCGTCGCCGGGTTCCCGACCAAACTGGGCAGTTACTAGAATTAGCGTGTGGAACGGGCCGGTTAGGCGTTTTACTAGCCCAAGCCGGTTACCAAGTCACGGGCTTAGATTTATCCGACAACATGTTGGCGTTGGCGCAACAACACGCTCAGGAAGCCGGCGTGCCGTTACCGCTATTACAAGGCGATATGCTGGACCTCAGTGAAATTGGTACCTTCAATACGGTCACCTGTTTTGCGGACTCGTTCTGCTACTTACCTGATCTGGGTGCGGTTGAGGCTGCTTTTACCCAGGTGGGTCAGCACTTAACGGCGGACGGGCGCTTCTTATTTGACGTCATCACGCCTCATCAGACGGACGACGTTTATCCAGGCTATATGTATAATTATCAAGATGATGAGCGGGCGTTTATGTGGACGAGTTACGCTGGCGAAGTGCCGCACAGTGCCGAACACGAATTAACGTTCTTCATTTATAACGAACAGAAGCAGGCGTTTGATCAGGTGGGGGAATTGCACCATGAGCGGACCTATACGCTTGCGGATTATCAGGCGGCACTAAGTCGCGCAGGTTTTAAGCACGTTGCGGTAACGGCTGACTTTGGCACGGCCGAACCGAACGAAACAACGACCCGCTGGTTTTTTGACTGTCAAAAGTAGGGAGGAATGGCGATGCACGCAGTGGGCTTAATAACGGAATATAACCCGTTACACAACGGGCACCGCTACCACCTCCAAACGGCAAAGCAGGTTAGCGGGGCGGATTGTACCGTCGTGGTGATGAGTGGTAACTGGTTGCAACGTGGTGAACCGGCTTTACTCGACAAGTGGACCCGTACGGAACTGGCACTAGCCGCCGGGGCCGACCTGGTCGTTGAGCTACCGGTTTACTTTGCGACCCAACCCGCGCACCTCTTTGCGCGCGGAGGGGTCGCAATACTGAGTGCGCTCGGCTGTGACAGCCTGGTTTTTGGTGCTGAACATCCTGATTTGGACTTTGCGAAGCTGACGACGGCGATGGCGACGATGGCCAACGGTGATTTTCAGCACTATAACGCGACCTTTGCGACCCAGTTCAACGCGGCGTTGCAAGCGACGACCGGGGTGACCTTGACGTCTGCCAACGACATGTTGAGCTTTTGCTACTACGCGGCTAATCAGCGTTTAGCCCGGCCGTTAAAACTTTATCCAATTCAACGCCGGGTAGCGGGACACGCTGAGACCACGATCACGCCCGGTGAAACGTTCGCGAGCGGCACGGCGATTCGGCAGGCGGCACTCCAGGCGGATTGGCCGGCGGTGGAGCCGGTCGTTCCGCCCGCCACCTTAGCCGCCTTAAAAACAAACCGGCTTCAAAGCTGGGCTGATTTTTGGCCGTATTTGCAGTACCAATTGTTGACGGTGGACGTGGCCCATAGTGGGCAGTACGATCAAATGGCCGAAGGATTAGAATACCGGATGCGGGCGATGGTGCAGACGAGTCATGATTTTCAGGACTTTTTAGGTCAAGTGAAATCCAAACGCTACACTTATACGCGGCTTCAGCGAGTAGCAACGGCGGCACTGCTACAATTGACGAAGGCGGAAGTGCAAGCGGCCCAGGCGCACCCGTACATTCGCTTGCTTGGCTTCAATTCAACCGGGCAGGCGTATTTGCACCAGGTTAAAAAGCAATTACCGCTGCCCCTGTACACGAAGATTAATCAGCAGTTGCGCGAACACGCCTTACAGCTTGACTACCGGGCGGGCCGGGTTTACGAATTAATTAATCACCAGTCCCAAGATTTATACCGCCGACCGCTTCGAATTACCGGGGGTTAGAGTTGACCCACGGGAGAATTATTGTTAGAGTAGTGAACAGCGACGGGCATTTAGACCTGTCAAGGAAAAAACATTGACAAAGGTTTTTCACACAGGTATAATTTATCACGTTGCATTAGGAGGTTTTTAAATGAAATGGTCACTTACGCAGCTTAAGAGCTACCGTGACACGCCACTTCAGTTTGATGAAGCGTTAGACCTAAAGCAGGCCCTGATGACGCGTTATCCAGAAATCCTTGATGTTCAGCCCGTCCACGTGAAGGGCTACGTCAGTTATGATAAGGATAATGTCCTAATCACAGCGACCGTAGCGGCAACCTTAACGTTGCCCTCAAGTCGGTCGTTGACGCCGGTGGAAGTTCCACTGGCCTTTCAAATGACGGAATATTACGTCCCACAGGGGGTTGACCTGAGCCGTTTCGATGAAGAGACGGATACGGTCATCATCTTACCAGAAGACGATGTTCTCGACTTTGATGTCGCTGTGGAGGATAACATTTTAATTCATATCCCCATGCAGATTCTTTCTGAAGCTGAGCAGAATGGTGAAGCCATGCCTACGGGTAAGGGCTGGGAAGTCATTAGTGAAGACGACCTTGCCAAGCAAGCTGAAGAACATAAAACTGTTGATCCGCGTTTAGCTAAACTGAAAGACCTGTTCCCTGATCAGGAAAGCAAGGATTAAGTTTGAGCTAGGCGTATCAAAACTCACTTAAATGTGAATCCCTTTGAAGGAGGTGTAGGTTGATGGCTGTACCAGCAAGAAGAACGTCTAAGACGCGTAAACGCAACCGTCGTGGTCATATTAAATTGGCGACACCAAATTTGGCACCATGCCCAAATTGTGGCGAATTACGTGTATCACACCGTGTTTGCCCAAGTTGTGGTTTTTACAACGGCAAGCAAGTTGTTAAAGTAAACAACTAATTTGATTAGTTGATGAAAAACGACATTGCGGCCATGGCGCATGGCGTCTTTCTTTACGAATAATAACGATCTTAAAAAACTCGCTTCGGCGAGTTTTTTTGTTGTCTAAGCTAACCGCCACTAACCGAAAAAGTCGGTGATTACCGGGAAAGTAGCGGCATATTTCAATTAATTGGGCGCACTTGGCCGTATGCTGGAAGGGTAGGTAAACCTGCAAATTAATTGGAAGGAAGTTTTGCAATGTTAACCAAGCCAAACGTTGTGTTAGGAACCTGGGCGTGGGGCGATCGTGATAACTATTTCGGTAATCATGAGGATCCCCAGCATTTTCAAGCCGTGTATGACCAGGCGTTGAAGGACGGGTTGGATTTCTTTGATACGGCCTATGCGTATAGTCAGGGCAGTGCTGAAACCATCTTGGGCCAACTTAGTCACCAGACGCCCCGCGACCAAATTATGTTGTCAACGAAGTTTACGCCGCGGATGGCGGATGACGGGACGCAGCCCGTTCAGGATATGTTTCGGGGGAGTTGCGCGCGGTTACAGACTGACTACGTGGATTATTATTGGATCCACCATGATGATGACGTTGAAAAGTGGACGCCGGCCCTGATTCCGTTACTGCAAAGTGGTCAGGTCAAGCACGTCGGCGTTTCAAACCATACGTTGCCCGAAATAAAGCGGGTCCAAGCCATTCTAGGAGCGGCTGGGTTTCAGTTATCTGGCGTCCAAAACCACTTTAGTTTATTGGATCGAACGTCGGAAAAGAACGGCATTATTGATTATTGTCACCAACAACACCTCACGTTCTTTGCTTACATGGTCTTGGAACAGGGGGCTTTAACGGGCAAGTATAACGCCAAGCACCCCATGCCAGCTGGAAGCTCGCGGGCGGCCGTTTATAACGGGCAGTTGGGTCATCTAACGACGTTAGTGCAAACCTTACAACGGATTGGCGCTCCCCACGGCTTAAGCGCGGCTGAAACTGCGATGGCCTGGACGATTGCCAAGGGAACGTTGCCAATCATCGGCGTCACTAAGGTTCCCCAAGTAGACGCGGCGGCAAAGGCGGCCAAAACGCGGTTGTCAGCCAGTGACGTGACCGCACTGGACGCGGTCGCCGCTACGACACAGGCTGACACGGTTGGGTTCTGGGAGCCGGACTACCGGCAAGCTCAGTGATTTTTGACGGGCTGGCGGTAACGCGACCTTTTTGAAAATTTATTTCTTATCTAAAAGCTTTAAATGTAATTAATTTTATAAAACGCCTCAAAATACTTTAAACGGCCGCTGGTTTCTGGTACGATAGTTGCGTAATAAAAATTGGGAGGCAGTTAACTAATGAGTAACGAAAAACCACAAATCGGTGTCATTGGGATGGCCGTTATGGGTAAAAACCTGGCTTTGAACATTGAAAGCCGCGGTTACCAAGTCGCAATCTTTAACCGGACCGGTTCGAAGACGGAAAAGGTCGTTAAGGATCACGCGGACAAAAAATTAGTACCAAGCTATAAAATCGAAGACTTTGTTGCTTCGCTTGAAACGCCTCGCCGGATTATCATGATGGTCAAGGCTGGTAAGCCAACCGATATGGTAATCGACGAACTCTTACCATTATTAGATAAGGGTGACGTTTTAATTGATGGTGGGAACACCAACTTTAACGATACGATTGCCCGGAGTGCGCGGCTTGATAAGTCCGGCATCAACTTTATCGGGATGGGTGTGTCCGGTGGTGAACTGGGCGCCTTACAAGGGCCTTCCTTGATGCCTGGTGGTCAGAAGGAAGCTTATGACTTAGTTGCACCAATTCTTGAAAAAATCGCTGCTAAGGCCCCCCAAGACGGTGCACCTTGCGTGACCTACATTGGTCCGAACGGTGCGGGTCACTACGTTAAGATGGTCCACAACGGGATTGAATACGGTGACGAAGAGTTAATCGACGAAAGTTACAACGTGATGCGCAACGTTGCCGGATTATCCGTTGACGAAATGTCGAAGATTTTCACCGACTGGAACCAGGGTGAATTAAGCAGTTACTTAATCGAAATTACGGCTGATATTTTATCCCGTAAGGACGATTTAGGCGCTGACAAGACTAAGCCAATCGTGGACATGATCTTAGACCGTGGGAATAACAAGGGGACTGGTAAGTGGAGTTCCGAAGATGCGTTGAACATTCAAGTGCCACAATCCGTCATTACGGAGGCCGTTTACGCACGTTACATTTCCATGATGAAGAACGAACGGGTTGCGGCTTCTAAGAAATTAGCCGGTCCAACGAACAAGGTTGATTTACCAGCTAAGGAAGACTTAGTTGAAAAGATTCGCCAAGCCCTTTACTTCAGCAAAATCATGAGTTATGCGCAAGGCTTCGAACAATTACGGTTCGCTTCCAAACATTATGACTGGGATTTGAAGTTTGGTGAATTAGCTCAGATTTGGCGTGCTGGCTGCATTATTCGGGCCCAATTCTTACAAAACATCACCGATGCGTTTGATAAGCAACCAGACCTGGATAATTTATTGATGGACGACTACTTTGCAGACATCGCTGCTAAGTACCAACAATCAACGCGTGACGTTCTCAGCTTAGCCGTTCAAGCTGGGGTTCCAATGCCTGCGTTTAGTGCGGCCCTTTCATACTACGATTCGTACCGCGCAGAAGTGTTACCCGCTAACTTGTTGCAAGCGCAACGGGACTACTTCGGGGCCCACACTTATGAACGGACTGACCGGGAAGGTAGCTTCCACTACAGCTGGTATGAAGAACAATAATTTAAATTAGCTGAAATTTTGAAAGAGTGAGTGTGCCAAAAGTCGGCGTACGTTTCGGCTATTAACATGAGGCAATACACAAGAGGCTGTGACTATGTCATAGCCTTTTTTCGTTGTTGAAAATTGGTTTGGAACGTACGTTCGTGATACACTAACAGTATTCAAATGACAAGTACGGAGGTGGTTTGGATGCGACAAGAGTCGTTGTTCAATCCAGAAAACACGCAAAACAGTCCGTTGGCTTACCGGGTTCGGCCAACGACGCTGGCAGGCTTTAAAGGCCAGGACCATCTTCTAGGCCCGGGAAAATTGTTGCGACAGTTAATTGCGGAAGATCAACTACCATCGTTAATTTTTTGGGGACCACCGGGAGTGGGGAAAACGACGCTGGCAGAAATTATTGCCCAACAAACCAAATCGCACTTCATCACCTTTAGTGCCGTTCGAAGTGGGATCAAAGAAATTCGCACCATCATGGATGAGGCGACCGCGAACCGCGACTTTGGTGAAAAGACCATCGTATTTATTGATGAAATTCACCGGTTCAATAAGGCCCAGCAGGACGCCTTTCTCCCGTACGTGGAGCGTGGTAGCATTACGCTCATTGGGGCGACAACCGAAAACCCGTCCTTTGAAATTAACGCGGCGTTGCTTTCACGTTGTAAGGTGCTGGTGTTAAAAGAATTGACGGTTGCGGCCTTGGTCGAAATTTTACAGGCGGCCCTTGATAATCCAAATGGTTTTCCAGGATGGACGGTCAATTTACAGCCAGATACGCTGCAATTAATTGCGGAATTTGCGAACGGGGATGCCCGCATGGCGCTAAACACGCTCGAAATGGCGGTCCTGAACGGGGACCGAGCGGATCACCACGTAACGATTACGGCGGCGGGACTGTCGCAACTAATCAATACGAAGTCGCTGCGTTACGATAAAAATGGTGAGGAGCACTACAACATCATTTCGGCGTTGCACAAGTCGATGCGCAATAGTGATGTTGACGCGGCCATTTACTGGTTGATGCGGATGCTGGATGGTGGCGAGGATCCGTTGTACATTGCTCGCCGGCTCGTTCGCTTCGCGAGTGAAGACGTCGGCTTAGCCGACCGCCAGGCGCTCCCACTGACGGTGGCGGCTTACCAGGCCTGCCAATTTTTGGGCATGCCGGAGTGTAACGTGAACTTAACGGAAGCGGTGACTTACTTGGCGCTTGCACCGAAGTCCAACGCTCTTTATACGGCGCAGTCGGCCGCCCAAGCAGATATTAAGGCAACCGGCAATTTGCCGGTGCCGTTACAGATTAGAAACGCACCCACAAAACTAATGAAAAATTTAGGTTATGGTGCCGACTATCAGTATGCGCACGATACCGCGGACAAATTAACGACAATGAAAACGTTACCGGCCGCATTAGCGGGCCACCAGTATTATCAGCCGACAACGCAAGGCCAGGAAAAGGCGTGGTCGAAACGGTTAGCTGAAATTCGGGCCTGGCACGCGCACCATCCCGATTCGAAATAATTAGGCTCGTTGGTCAAGCTTATTAATTGTATTCTGATGGAAAGGTTGTAAAATTAAAATTGAATGAGGAATGCCGTTGGTTTCTAGTATAGGAAATTTAGCGTATTCATGTTAAAATAACATGTTGTATAATGAAAATGGCCGGTGCGGCGCTTCTGACCGCGAGCCGGTACGCTTTTTAGATAAGTTGAATATTAGGAGTGACAACAAGTAAATGAGTCGAATATTAATTATTGAGGATGAAAAAAATCTGGCGCGCTTTGTTGAATTGGAATTAAAGCACGAGGGCTACGATATTCAAGTTGAATATAATGGTCGTAAAGGGCTGGATGCCGCGCTATCACAAGATTTTGATGCCATCCTATTAGACCTAATGTTACCAGAATTGAACGGATTGGAAGTTTGTCGGCGCGTTCGGGAAGTTAAAAATACGCCAATCATTATGATGACGGCCCGTGATTCCGTGATTGACCGCGTTTCTGGTCTTGATCACGGGGCGGATGATTACATTGTTAAACCGTTTGCCATCGAGTAGTTATTAGCTCGGTTACGAGCGTTGTTACGGCGAATTGACCTTGAAAGTGAACAACAAAATACGAAACAAACGACGGTCACCTACAAGGACTTAACGATTGAAAAGGAAAACCTAGTTGTTAAGCGTGGCGACGAAGTCATTAATTTGACGAAGCGTGAGTATGAACTATTACTAACGTTGATGGAAAATATTAACGTTGTTTTGGCCCGGGACGTCTTGTTAAACAAAGTTTGGGGCTACGAATCCGAAGTTGAAACGAACGTTGTTGACGTTTATATTCGGTATTTACGGAACAAGATTGACCGGCCAGGTGAAAAGAGTTACATCCAAACTGTTCGTGGGACTGGATACGTGATTCGTTCCTAATGGCTAAGCAGACCGGGGCAGAGGTATCGCCGAAGCTGCGCAGACGTTGGTCATTAAAATGGAAATGGGCGCTCGGGACCGCGATTGGGTCAGCGCTCATTTTTATTTGTTTCTCACTACTGGTGTATAAGAGTTTCACGAACCTCTTGATTCGCCAGGAACAACGTAACGTGGAGAGCGCGATTACCACGGTTCAGCAACAGTTGCGAACCGAAAATCAGGGGCTAACGATTAAATCAGTGGCCGAAAAGTTACAGCCGGAGGCCAACGTTGAGCCCGCGATGGGGATGAGTGGCCGCAAACGGGGCGCGCTTCAAAGTACCATTTTTTCCGATTCAGAATTAGCGGCGCTGTCGCGAACGAGCTTAGCCGTGACGGTTTATGATCCGCGCGGGACAACTTTGTATCTATCGCGTAAGGATGGTCATGAGTTTAAAAAGGGCGCCGACCGCAACGTCAAATTAGTGGGCCGTGGTCAGGGGGCTGAGTTAGTTGGCCGGGCCCCAATCAACGCGGCGAAAAACCATCGCCTGATTGGGTACGTGCAAGTGACGAACAACTTATCCGATTATCATAGTACGACGCGCAATCTCCTGTGGATCTTTGTAGTGATGACGATGATCACGATTTTTGGGGCGACCTTGTTAGGTTACTTCTTAGCGGCCTTCTTACTACGGCCCATGCGTCAAATCACCCGGACCATTAACGCGGTTAAGGATGATCCCCAGACGGACAGTCGGGTTCCGGACTTACGCCGTAACGATGAGTTATCCGATTTAGCGGTTCTGTTTAACGATATGCTTGATCAGATGCAGCGCTATATTAACCAGCAGCAGCAGTTCGTCGAGGACGTCTCCCACGAGTTGCGAACGCCAGTGGCGATTATTCAAGGTCACATGGAATTGCTGAATCGTTGGGGTAAAGATGATCCGCAGGTGTTAGCGGAGTCCTTAGCGGCGAGTTTATCCGAAACGAAGCGGATGCAAAGCCTCGTTCAAGAGATGCTCGACTTATCGCGGGCGGAACAACTGGAAATTAACTTTAGTCGGGAAACGACTGACGTTCAAAAATTAGTAACGCAAGCGTTTAATGATTTTAGAATGATTCATCCAGATTTTCGCTTTACGTTTGACGACGACGTGAAGAAGCCGGTGTACGCCCAAATTTATCGTAATCATTTGGAACAAATTCTAATTATCTTATTAGATAATGCGGTCAAGTATTCGACGAAGCGTAAAGAAATTCACCTGTCGTTATCGACGGACTTTCGCTACATTGAAGTGGCAGTTCAAGATTTCGGTGAGGGGATTTCAAAGGATAATTTGGACCGGGTCTTTAACCGCTTTTACCGCGTGGACAAAGCGCGCAGCCGGGATAAGGGCGGTAACGGGCTGGGCCTATCAATTGCTCAACGGCTTGTGGAAGGTTATCACGGGAAGATTAGCGTTGAGTCGGTCGTGGGTCAAGGTTCGATTTTCCGCTTCCACTTACCAATTTTAAAGGACCCTAAGTTACTGAAAAAGGCCGAGCAGGAAACGGATAACGTTGAAAAGATTGCGAAGGCGGAACTACCAGCTGGTATCAAACCCGCAACTCGGGATCAAGATGAACCGCCGTTGAATGACCATGAACATGATTCACAATAGTGTAACGTCGTTTAAAGGGCTTGTGGTTAATACCGCAGCCCTTTTTTGATTACGGGGAGTTGCGATGAGGGCGCTTTTTGGTTGCGTCAGTTGTTCCTCGTAAAATGAGGGTTCAACTTAATAATTAAGCGGATTATGAGAACTTGCTAATTTTAATTGAAACCATTTTCACAAGCGATTTTTTTTGTTATAGTGGATTAGTAACAAACTAATACGGGGGGCGGAAACATTGACAAACGAAACTGCTTACCGGCCGATGACGTTCAAAATCTTTTTGCAATTCATTCGGATGAATGCGAAAGCGGCTAGTGTTGTACCTTACTTCATTGGGGTATTGTTTTCAGTTTATTATTTTCATGCGTTTAACTGGGTGAATTCATTAATTTATTTGATTGCCCAGGTTGCGATTGCGTTATTCGTGACGGGTTTTAATAACGTGCAGGATTATTATTTAGCCAAGGATTTGCATTACCGGGATACTTATAACATCGTGGGGCGGGAGCACCTTTCACCGCGCCGGTCAATGAACTTAATGTTGGCAATGTTAGCAACAGCAATTATTTTAGGAATCGTCCTGGTTTTCAAAACGAACCTGCTCTTACTGTTCATGGGTGCGGCTGCCATTGGGGTTGCCATCTTTTATACGTACGGACCAGTGCCGTTTTCACGGTTCCCATTAGGTGAAATTTTATCTGGGTGCGTCGAAGGGTTTGGGGTGTTCTTCCTAGCCGTTTACATGAACGTGGCAACGCCGGTTTTGGCAGGTTTTACCTTAGACTGGCCGCAATTTGCGTTGGTGGGGAACCTTCAAAATATCTTAGTAATGTTACTCGTTGGTTTACCCGGTATTTTCTTAGTCTCGAACATTATGTTAGCGGATAACTTATCAGACTTGGAACAAGATATTCGTAACGAACGTTACACGGTTCCGTACTACATTGGCAAAAAGCGGGCGTTAAAAGTTTACGATACGCTAGCGCTAATTGGCTACGTTCCAGTAATTCTTAGTGTTGTTTTACAAGTGTTACCGATTTATCAATTATTAGTTTTATTAGTCTTACCGAAGATTTGGAAAAATATCCAAGCCTTTAACGCCGAACAAGTTAAGGAAACGACCTTTAACACGGCGCCACAGAACTTAATGATGTTCCAAGGAATGCAACTATTGGGACTAATTCTGGGGATTATCTTTTAACTAAGAATGACTGGATGTTATTAAAAGCAGCCGGTAAATCACTCACCCGTTGGTGTTGGTTGATTTACCGGCTGCTTTTTGGTGCCCGAATAATCGTGACGGCGCTTATTTACTAATCAGTTCGACGCGACTGCGCCCGTCGCCTAATTTCTTAATTAAAATCTGTTGGCCAATCGTTTGTTTCATTGAATCAATGTGGCTAATGACCCCAACCATCCGATTTTCACCGATCGTCTCGAGGGCCTGCATGGCCTTGGTCAAGGTTTCATTGTCGAGTGAGCCAAACCCTTCGTCAACAAACAGCGCGTCAATTTGAACGCCGTTGGCCGATGATTGCACCACTTCACTTAGGGAGAGGGCAATTGAGAGAGCCGCGATGAAAGTTTCACCACCGGAGAGGGTGCTAGAAGAACGGGCTTCACCGGTTTCGTTATCAAAAACGTTAATGTCTAGGCCGTGGTCACCACGATTATCACTGGCCTGGTCAGCTAATTCAAACGTGTAGCGGTTATTTGATAAGAGGTTGATGAAGTGTTCGTTAGCGTAATTCAAGATTCGCTGCAAGTAGTTTTGGACAACGAACGTTTCTAGTTTCAGTTTTTGATCGTTTCCCGCCTTACCATTGACGATTTGATATAGTCCGGTTAGGGCCTGAAAATGAGTGGCGAATGCGCCTTGCTCGTTTAAGATTCGCTGAATAGCGTTAGCACTGGTGGTTGCGGTTGCCAGCTGGTTTTTGGCTAAAGTCAATTGTTCCAACAACTGATCCTTGGTTGCTTGGCGTGCTTGCAAGGTTGCTTCTAATGCGGCTAAATCCGGTTGCGTCGTTGTCGTTAACCGCTGCTGGAGTTGTTGAATGGTTGCGGTCAAATTAGCTTTAGATTGATCGTAACGGGTAATTTGGTTTTGGAGCGTTTCAAGCTGACCATTCTCAATTTCAGCCAACCAGGCTCTTAAAACGCTGGAGTCATTGGTTGGGGCGGTCGGTGCACTTAGCCCCGCAGATAGCTCAGCTTGGAGCGCGTCCATTTTTTGCTGGGTCGTGGTTAATTGCGCCTTGATATCCCTTAGCTGCGTTTGGTGTTCCGAGCGTTGCAGTTGGGCTTGATGTTCAGCTTGTTGAGCTTGGTCAAGCTGTTGCTGATAAGTTTGTGTCGCAACCTTGAGTTGGTCGCGCTCCGTCACTAGGTCAGTACTAATGAGGCTGACATCCGGTAGTTTTTGTTCAGCAGCTTGAAGGTCTGCTTGACGGTTTTGTTGTTCGGTTTGCTTTTTCGCCAATGCTAATTGAGCTTGGTTAGTTTGCGTTGCTTGCGCCGTCACTTGCCGTTGTAGCTGTTGAAATGCTTCAACCTGGTGCTGTGCATTTTGTAAAGTTGCCTTAGCCGTTTGAATAGCCGTCGCAAACACCTGCTTAACGGTGTCAAAATCGAAATTGGCGGGGAGGGCCAGCGTCAAGGGCGCTTTTAACTGGTCATACTGGTTAGTTAAGGCGGTTTGGGCCGTATCCGCCGCGGTTTGCGCCGCTTGTAATTGTGTTTGTAACTGCTCTAGCCGTTGTTGTTGCGTCTTAACGGCATTTTGGGCAGCGGCGTAGGCATCTTGAGCGGCATCCACGGCGGTCATGGACCGTTTTAACTCGGCTTCATCCGCAGTGATGGTGGTGGGCATGTGGGAATGGTCCGTTGACCCACAAACGACGCACGGCTCACCATCAACTAATTCTTGTTGCAATTGGGCAATCATTAATGCTTGCCGGCGGCCCCGTTGTTGCTGATAGTTTTGGGCGGCTTGGTGGCGTTGCGCCTGTAACGTCGTTAGGGTAGCTTCCGCCTGCTCATACTCACTATTAACGGTGGCCATCGTTGCCTTAGCTTGGGTCGCTTGGTGGAGGAGTCCCGTTAAGGTTTCGACCACCGTGTTGCGTTGCTCGATGAGCGTATCGTAATGTTGCTGACAATCAGCAATCACTGGTAACGTTGCTTCTTTTTGCGCGACCTGGTCGGCCAGTTCTTGGGCCGTGTTCTTTTGGGTGGCCAGCTCGGCAGTGAGCTTGGCGACGACGGGGGCTAATTGCTGGACCTGTGTCCGGAGCTTTTCGGCCGCCTGCACGTTCGGAATTAAGGTAGCTAAGGTCGTCAGGCGTTCAAGTTGTTGCTGGTGGGCTTCCGCCTGAGACGTTAATTTTTCCCGCTTGGCGGTGGCTTCCGCTAGTTGCTGATCCGTTTTAGCGGCCGTTTGCTGGAGCTGTGCATCAGTTTGACTTAACCGCTGGTGCTCCTGCCGGCCGTTTAAGTAATCCCGGAACGCTTCTTTGAACTGATTTGCCCACTGTAAAGCGGTCAAATGGGTTTGCTTAGTTGAATTTTCGGCTTGCTTGGCCGTGATTTCGCGCTCAAATTGCTTTTGAGCATCCGCCAACTGGTTGAATTGCTGGTGAACGTCACGACCTTGCCGGTAGGCGTTTTCGGCGGCCTGAAGGCTCGTTTCTAACGTTGCGTTGCGGTGTTCAAGTTGATTCAAGGTTGCTTGGCGCTGATCGACAAACTGTTGGGTAACGGTCGTTAGTTGTGGGTTCGGTACCTGGTTGAGTTGGGCTTGTTCGTCGGCGGTCCACGTTGGGGCCTTTAGCTGAACATCTAACTGAGCTTGAAAATCGTCGTTGGTCTGCTTTGCTGCATCGTAGCGGTCCTTTAAGTTTTGCGTGAAGTCGGAGTAGAGTTGGGTACCAAAAATCTTTTTCAGAATTTTTTCTTTGTCACCCGTTTTTGACTTGAGAAATTCAGAAAAGTCATTTTGAGGTAATAAAATGATCTTTTTGAACTGGTCGGCAGATAAATTTAACGTTTGCGCGACTTCGGCCGCCACTTCACTTGGCTTGGAAGCAATACTGGTGACTTCGAGGCCGCCAACCTTATCGACAATGGCAAATTTAGCGGTGGAGCCCTTATGCGTCAATCCGGTCCCTTTTTGCTTCGCTAGCCATTGATCGGGTTGGCGGATGATTTTAAAGAGCTGATGACCTTGTTCGAAATAAAACGTAATGGTTGTGGCTTGATCGGCGGGTGCAAACTGGCTACGCATTTCGTTAGCGGCCCGGCCCTCCGTACCAGAATTAGTGGTCGTTCCAAACAGGGCGTAGGTCATTGCGTCAAAAATAGTTGATTTACCGGCCCCGGTGTCGCCACCAATTAAGAAAATTGGGGCCGTTTCGAGTTGCCGGAAGTCAATGACCGAATGTTCATGGGGACCAAAGTAATTCATTTCTAAGTAAACGGGTTTCATTAGGCATGCTCCTTACTAAGCTTGGTGAAAATTTGGTCAACTAACTGGGCTTGCTCCGCAGATAAGTCTTTGCCGGTGACCGTTTCAAAAAAGGCGTTAACGATTTCATCAGGACTGAGCGTCGCAATCTGCCGGCGAGCCCGTGAGGTTGCCGTTGGCCGGTGGTGGTCCTCGTAGTCCAGTTCAACGACCGTCCCGTAAATCTTTTGGAGTTGCGCCCGGACGTTTAAGTGCTGACTCCGATCAAAGTCCTGAATTGTAATTGCAAACCAGGCTTGCTTGCGGGGCTGTTGATCATAGAAGTCGGGGTCAGTGAGTTGCTCCCAAGGGGCTTTGAGGGCTACGAGGTCGGTTTGCGGTTGGAGCGGCTTAAACGTGTGCGTCACTTGATCGGCCGTGATGGTAACGATGTCGACGCCCTTTTGCTCGTTAGCCTCTTTAACGTTGAACTTGACCGGACTGCCAGCATAACGCATACGTTCCCGGTCGGGGGAGGCGTTGCGAGTGTGAATGTGGCCGAGCATCACGTAGTCAAAACAGTTGAACTGTTGCGTGGATAAAGTCGCTAAACCGCCAACCTTAGAAGTGGTTTCGCTGGTCAGTTCTTCCGGATTGGCTCCACTAGGAGTTACGGCAAAGTGGGTGACTAGGAGGTGCCGCTTGTCAGGATCGAAATGGGCCTGCATGTCAGCGACAACCCGGACCATCGCGTCGCTGATCGAGTGGATGGCCTTAACGGTTTCCTCATCAACGCCCTGTTTAGCATAGTAGGCGCGGGCATCCATTGGGTCGAAAAAGGGTAATAGGAAGATTTGCGTCGTTGGCGTTTCAATCGGTTGAAAGGCATCGGCCAAGCGGGTATTTAAGTGAAAGCCCTGCGTGGCGAGCCAGTCGCGACCGTAGTTTAACCGCTCGGCACTATCATGGTTGCCAGAGACGGCGTAAATTGGAAAGTGGTGTTCCAAGTTGAGACTGGTCAACATTTGGTTTAAAGCCGTGACGGCGGACGTACTTGGAACGCCGCGGTCGTATATATCGCCCGCAATAACGATACCGTCCACTTGTTCCGTTTCGGCAATCTGTAAAATTTGTTGAAAGATGGCTTGCTGTTCATCTAGTAACGAAAATCCATTGAGGGTCCGGCCAATGTGCCAATCGGCTGTATGTAGCAGTTTCATTTCAAGTCCTCCCGAGTTGAATTGATACGCTTATTATGACACAAACTAGGGGCCGCGAACAAGCGTTCTAAACCGGGGGAACGTACGATTAGCGGCCATTATTAAAGGATTTATCGTGTTAGTACCAAGAAAAAATCGGCGTTGCAATGGCTACAAAAAAAGTTTGATTATGCGCATTGCTGCCGCATAATCAAACTTATCAATTAACACGTCATTACTTGTGATGGTGCCGTTGTTGCTTGCCCGCGTTACGACCGCGACCAGCCGCTTGGTTACGCGGTTGCTTCGTTGCGTTCGCCTTTGTAGCCGAGTTAGCGGATTTTGCCGCTTGCGGTTGTACGGGTTTGGGCGTCTTGATTGGGTGCTTTTTCAGCTCTGCTGCCACTTCACGCCGAATCCGGGGCCGGAAGAAGTTGATGATCAACGTTTGCAAACAAGCAAAGAGTCCACCGACGAAGAAGTACAGGCCCAAGCCAGCTGGGGCCGACATTGAAACGAATAGGATCATGACCGGGCTAACGACCAGCATTAACCGCATCGTTTTCTTCTGTTCTTCGGGCAAACCAATCATTGAGAGGTAGCCCTGCGCTAAATAAGATAAGAAGGCGAGGACCGCTAACAAGAAGCTCGATTGCCCTAAGGAAATCCCCATAAAGGTAGCGCTAGACAGCTCAGGTGAGAACCGAATCGCGTAATAGAGGGCCGAGAAGATCGGTAATTGAATTAGCAGTGGTAAACAGCCAATCCCACCGGTCATACTAATCCCGTTGTCACGGTATAGTTGCATCATTTCGTTACTGATGGCCGCCTTTTCATCTTGAGTCGTTGCGGCCTTTTGCCGTTTTTGAATGGCTTCCATTTGGGGCCGAACGGCGGACATTTTTTCTTGTTGGTAGGTCGACTTCCGTTGCTGATTGATCATCATCGGGAGTAGGACTAACCGAACGATCACGGTCAAACCGATAATTGCCCAGCCGTAATTATTCCCAAAAATTTGGGATAACCATTGCATTACGGCTTGTCCCGGACGTGCTAAGTAGTCGTAAACGAAGCCGTACGGTTTACCCGCCTTAGTCGTCTGAACACAGCCACTTAAAAATAGGGCTAAGGTGCCAAGCGTCACCGTTAGCGTCAGGCCTTTTTTAGATTTCAATTATTATAATCCCCTTTGTCAAAGTCATATAAGCTAGATAATACTAAATCCACCGGGGGATTTCAATTAGTTATTCGAAAATTATGGTAATTTTGCGGTTCAACGTCGTGCACAATTAAGTTGTCGACCCGACCAAAATCAGTTGGTGATTGGCGAATAACGTCAATAAAGACTTGGACCCGCTGATCCTCACCCTCCGCTTCGATGAAGACGGAGCCGTCCATTAGGTTTCGAACGATTCCGTTAACGCCGCACTTATCCGCGGCGGCCTTGGTTGCCCAGCGGAAACCGACGCCCTGAACGCGACCACTGGCTTGCAGGGTTACTGCTCGCATACTGTCACTTCCTTTAATCTAATTAAACATTATGGTTGCAAACCACAACCCTCTTAATATAATAGCATGGAAGTGTTTGTCAGGCGATATGCTATACTTATGAAATAAACGGTTCGTTCACCTTGGTCTGAGCGAACGGGGTCGAAGGTAAAGGAAGTTAAAATTAAATGGATAAAATTAATTCATTACAAAACGCCCACGTTAAGGCGTGGAAAAAATTACAAACTAAGAAGGGCCGTAAGCAGCAAGGCCAGTATTTGCTAGAAGGTTGGCACCTGGTCAACGAAGCGGTTAAGGCCCATGTTTCGGTTCAAACCTTACTCATTACGGAAAAACAACTCGCAACCGCTCCCGATTTAACGAAGTTTCCGGCGGTGATTGAAATCTCTGAGGAGGTTGCCAAACATATTAGTGCCACCGTGACGCCACAGGGGGTCTTTGCGTTGGCCAAGTTGCCAGCCGTGAAAGCCGATCCGCTCAGTGACCTCGACTTGAGTCGGCCCTGGTTATTGTTAGACAACGTGCAGGATCCCGGAAACATTGGGACGATGGTCCGGACTGCGGATGCCGCTGGCTTTGCCGGGGTTGCGTTTGGGACCGGGACGGTTGATTTGCATCAGCCGAAAGTTGAGCGCTCAATGCAGGGGAGCCAGTTCCATTTACAACTCGTTAGCACGGATTTAAACGCGCTGGTCGCTAAAATGCAGGCGGCCGGGATTCCAGTCTACGGTTCGGAACTGAATCCGCGGGCGTCCCAATACTTAGAAATTAACGCCCCGGCATGTTTTGGCCTCATTATGGGGAACGAAGGCAACGGGATGGACGCCGAATTATTGACACGAACCGATCGAAATTTATACATTCCAATTAAGGGGCGGGCCGAGTCGTTAAACGTCGCGGTAGCCGCCGGAATCCTGATGTTTGGGCTTTACCGTTAACTTACCTTTAGTAAGAATTTGCTTTGAATTGAACAAAATACTTTCAAATCCACTTACTTTTTAGTAGAATAGCGGTAGTTATTAACAAAGGGAGCTTTTAATGAAAACAAATGCGTGGAAGCACGATTCTGAATATGTCGCGATTGTTGCGGATTTATTAGCGCAACCGGCCGTTCAACGGCTCGCTGAGTTTACTCAGCATCACCATTCAAATCGCCTGGATCATTCAATTGCAGTGTCGTATGATAGTTATGTTTTAGCCAAGAAATGGCATCTGAATACAACCGCGGTTGCTCGCGGTGGATTATTGCATGATTTATTTTATTATGACTGGCGCGAAACCAAGTTTGATTTGGGTTCACACGCGTTCATCCACCCACGGGTTGCGTTACGTAACGCGGAAAAGTTGACGAAATTAACGCCAATGGAAAAGGATATCATTTTGAAGCACATGTTCGGGGCAACCTTAGCGTTGCCGCGTTATCGTGAAAGTTTGTTAGTCTCATTAGTTGATGATTATGAAGCAGAACATGAATTCTTTGGCCCGCTACGTGTGAAAGTGGCCAAACAATTAGATCGGTTCCGAGGCAAGGTCTCCGCCGGTTAGTAGGATTACTGGAGGTCATGCAAATGTCAGAAATGTTAGCAACAACCACGGCTGAAACGGCCGGCTTTGAGCTCTGTCCAAAGTTTGAAAAAACATTTTCAATTTTGGGCAAAAAGTGGAATGGCCTGATTATTGACGTCTTATTGGAAGATGGGCCCCAACGGTTTAAGAATCTCGCTCGGCGCGTGCCGAAGTGCAGTGATCGGGTCTTAGTCGTGCGGTTAAAGGAATTGGAGGCTAACGGAATTGTTAGCCGCGAAACCCACGCCGATTCCGCGTTGATTGAATACCGGTTAACAACGAAGGGCCAAGATTTACGCCAAGTCATGGAAACGGTCCACAGTTGGTCAGATAAGTGGTATAGTCCCGTTCAATCCCATTAGGGGCTTGACGGAATCGATGGCTTGCCATACACTAACAACGTAGATAGAAAAGCCTTGACGAGAACTAGTAATTAGGTGCGGCGTCTCCAGGGAGGAGTGTCATCGATTGTGAGCACTCTGGCGACCAACCCTAATGAATTCACTCTCCGAGCTGAAATTGGGCGTTTATGATAACAAATAATTTTCCGGTTCACCCCACCGTTACCACGGGTAAAAGTGCGATTAACCGCAACCAGTCATGGTTGGGGGAGTCGAACAAGGGTGGTACCGCGATGACCTCGTCCCTTTTAGGACGGGGTCTTTTTTTGTCCCTAAATGTACCGAAGAAAATGGAGGAAGCATATGAGTTTACAAGATCGGTTAACTGAATTGCGCGATCAAGGCTTAGCTGACATTAAGTCCGCTGACGTTTTGAAAAAAGTCAATCAGGTAAAAGTAGAGCTACTTGGTAAGAAGGGCCCGATTACGGAAGTTCTCCGGGGTATGCGCGACGTGGCGCCTGAAGAACGGCCTAAGATTGGGGCGTACGCTAATGAAGTCCGTGACAAGTTACAGGCAGCAATTGACCACCGGCGGTCAGAATTAGAACAAGCCGCGCTGAACAAGCAACTTGCAGCCGAACAACTGGACGTTACGTTACCGGGACGGCCAGCCGTTCAGGGCCAACCCCACGTGATTACCCAAATCATTACGGAATTGGAGGACCTGTTCATGGGAATGGGTTACCAAATCGTTGATGGGGATGAGGTTGAAGAAGATTACTACAACTTTGAACGTTTGAATTTACCTAAGGATCATCCGGCCCGCGACATGCAGGATACGTTCTACATTACGAAGGACGTTTTACTACGGACGCAAACGTCAGCCGACCAACCACGGTCATTGGAAAATCACGACTTTTCAAAGGGGCCGTTAAAGGTCCTTTCTCCTGGGCGCGTTTATCGCCGCGATACCGATGATGCGACCCATTCCCACCAATTCCACCAAATTGAAGGGTTAGTTGTGGATAAGCACATCACGATGGCGGATCTAAAAGGGACGTTGATCTTAGTGGCCAAGACGCTGTTTGGCGACCAGTTTGACGTTCGGTTGCGTCCGAGCTACTTCCCGTTTACGGAACCATCCGTTGAAGCTGACGTTACGTGCTTCAACTGTAACGGTAAGGGTTGTGCCATCTGTAAGCAAACCGGCTGGATCGAAGTACTGGGTGCCGGAATGGTGCACCCGCACGTCTTAGAAATGTCCGGCATCGATCCCGAAGTTTACGGCGGCTTTGCCTTTGGCTTAGGCCCCGACCGCTTTGCAATGTTGAAGTACGGCGTTGATGATATTCGTAACTTCTACTTAAACGATGTCCGGTTCTTATCACAGTTCTACAAGAAAGGCTAGGAGGCGTCCCATGAGAATTTCAACACAATGGTTACAAGATTATTTAAAGCTGGACATTCCGGCCGATGAATTAGCAGAAAAAATTGAACGGACCGCGGTCGAAGTTGACGGTGTTATTCGACCAAACGCGGGCCAGAAAAAAGTGGTCGTGGGGCACGTTGAAACTTGCGAACCCCATCCCGACTCGGACCACCTCCACGTTTGCCAAGTGGACGTCGGTGAAGCCGAACCCCTTCAAATCGTTTGTGGGGCGCCCAACGTTGCGGCGGGTGAAAACGTCATCGTGGCGTTGCCTAACTCGTGGATTGGCAACCACACCAAGATTAAGAAGAGTAAGATGCGCGGCGTTAAGTCGAACGGGATGCTGTGTGCGTTAGACGAATTGGGTTTTGATGAAAAATTGGTGCCTAAAGAAGTTGCTGACGGTATCTTTATCCTCCCAGAAGACGCTAAGCCCGGCGAACCGGTTTTCAGCTACTTGGGAATGGACGATGAAATTATCGACATGTCGATTACCCCGAACCGGGGCGACATGTTGAGTATGAACGGGACCGCCCACGAATTAGCAGCAATTTATGATCAAACGCCAACCATGCCAACGGTTGACTTGCACGAAGACGCAAACGACGACATTGACGATCAACTGGAAGTTCGGATCGACGCTGACCAACGGGACGTGCCCCAGTATAAAATGCGGTTAATTAAAGGGGTCCACATCCAAGCAAGTCCGTTATGGCTTCAAATTCGGCTTTGGAACGCGGGCATGCGGCCCATTAATAACGTGGTTGATGCAACGAACTACGTATTGATGCAGTACGGTCAACCATTGCACGCCTTTGACTACGACCGTTTAACCGATGGACAGGTTAACGTCCGCTTAGCCCGGGAAGGTGAACACCTGACGACTTTGGATGGTGAAGACCGCGAACTGCTACCAACGGACTTGGTTATTTGCAATCAGGATACGCCAATCTGCTTAGCTGGGACGATGGGCGGCTTAGAGACCGAAGTAACTGACCAAACGACTAATATTGCATTGGAAGGTGCGGTGTTTGACGCGGTCAAGATTCGGAAAACGGCCCACAACCATGACTTGCAT
This sequence comes from Lactiplantibacillus modestisalitolerans, assembly GCF_005405425.1. Classification (GTDB taxonomy): domain Bacteria; phylum Bacillota; class Bacilli; order Lactobacillales; family Lactobacillaceae; genus Lactiplantibacillus; species Lactiplantibacillus modestisalitolerans. The sequence goes on from NZ_BJEA01000003.1 coordinate 48,830, forward strand.
AGTGAAGCGTCGATGCGTTATGAACGGGGCATCGACCACGGCATGACGGAAACGGCGTTAGACGCGGCGGCCGCGATGATTGCAAAACTAGGTAACGGAACGGTTGCACGTGGGGTTGCGGTTGGTCGCGACGAAGACGTTCAACCGGTGACCGTCACAATTAGTTTAGCTAAAATTAACCACGTTTTGGGGACCGACCTAGACCTGACAACGGTCACTGATATCTTTAACCGGCTGGGTTTTTCAACGACGGTTGCGGATCAAACGTACACGGTCGTGGTGCCATCACGGCGTTGGGACATTCATTTACCAGCTGACTTAATCGAAGAAGTTGCGCGGATCTATGGTTACGATAACCTGCCAGCAACCTTGCCAACTGGGCAGCCAACGATTGGTAAATTAAATGAGACCCAGCAAATGATTCGGGACTCCCGGAAAATGATGGAAAGTGCCGGCTTAACGCAGGCGATTAGTTATTCACTAACGACGGAAGCCAAAGCAAAGGCCTTTGCTTTACACGCTAGTGACGTTACGAAGTTAGACTTCCCAATGAGTTCTGAACGCACGACGCTGCGGTTGAGCTTAATTGCGGGCTTATTAGACGACTTGGCTTACAACAACGCCCGGAAGGAACATAACGTGGCGCTGTACGAGGAAGGTCGGGTCTTCTATAGCCAACCGGAACAAGTTCGACCGAAGGAAATTGAACACATTGCGGGGGCAATTACCGGTTCAATGGTGCCTAAGAGCTGGGGAGTCGCCGAACAACCCGTTGATTTTTACGCCATTAAGGGAATCGTTGCGGGGTACTTGAAGTCGTTAGCGTTAGCTGGCAACGTGCGCTACGTTGCGAGTGCGGACCATCCCGAAATGCATCCGGGGAGAACGGCGGATATCTACGTTGACGACCAGTTAGTTGGGTTCGTTGGTGAAGTTCATCCGGCAACGGCGAAGGCCTATAAAGTACGTGAAACCTACGTCTTCGAATTGGATCTAACGGCACTGATTGCCTTACCAAAGGCGCGGCAACAGTATCAACCAATTTCGAAGTTCCCAAGTATCACGCGTGACGTTGCGATGTTGATCGATGATCAGACAACGAATGCGGCGGTGGTCGCTTTAATGCGCGCTAAGGGTGGTGCGCACCTCCAACGGATTGAACTGTTCGACGTTTATAACGGGGAACACGTGCCGGCCGGCAAGAAATCATTGGCCTACACGCTGACTTATCAGGATCAAAATGCGACCCTGGTCGACGATGAGGTGACCCAAGCGTTTGAGAAGGTTTTAAACGCACTGCAAACTGAATTGGGTGCCGAAATTCGGTAGTTATCAGAAGGAGTTGGGGCTTGCGCTTCCAGCTCCTTTTTGCTGGATTGGGTTAAAATTGCGCTAAAAGTCGTTGTTTACTAGTGCAAACCGTCCAACAGTTTTGTATAATTGATAGGATTAATCAATAAATGGAGGGGCGAATCTTGAATAACGACCAGGATAACCAAGATCAACAGCAAGATCACGGGCCAGTTGAACCGAATCGGTTGGAACAAAAGCAACGTAAATCTTTTTCGAAACATGTGATTGGCGGTGTGATTGGTATTTTGATTGCACTATTACTGATTGTCGGTGTGCTTGGTTACCGCTACTTTAATAATGCAACGCAGCCGTATAACCGTTCTGATCAGCGGGTTGTGCAGGTTGAAATCCCGTACGGTGCCAACGGTAAGAAGATTGCCAACATTTTACAATCTAATAAAGTGATCAAGAGTGGCTTTGTGTTCGAATATTGGACTAAGGCGCATAACTTATCGAACTTTCACGCGGGCTATTACCAATTGAAGCCGTCGATGTCCTTAGCGCAAATTGCCAAGGCCTTGAATAAGGGCGGTTCTTCAGAACCCATTCAAAGCTCAACTGGCAAGGTGCTCGTCGTTGAAGGTGGTCAAATTGCAACCATTGCGAAGACGATTGAAAAGCAGACCGACTTTACGGCGAGTGAGTTTAAAGCTTTAATGAAGGATCAAACGTTTGTTAAATCGCTCGCGAAAAAGTATCCGCAACTGCTAGGCTCAGCCATGAGTGCTAAAAACGTGCGCTACCGCTTGGAAGGTTACCTGTACCCGGCAACTTACATGGTTGGTAAGAAGATGACGTTAAAACAGTTAGTTACGCAAATGGTGGCGAAGACGGATGCGGAACTTAAACCGTACTACGCAGATATCAAGAAGTCGAAAATGTCGGTGCAAGAGGTGATGACGCTGGCATCGCTTGTTGAGCGTGAAGGGAATACCGCGAAGGACCGGCGGATTATTGCCGGAGTCTTCCTAAACCGTCTGGATGCAAAATGGCGCCTTGATTCCGATATTTCGGTGTTTTACGCGATTGACAAAACGAAGTCATCGTTAACGGCTAAGGACCTGCAAACGAAATCTCCGTATAATCTTCGCTTACACCTTGGCTACGGTCCCGGACCGTTCAATAGCCCAAGTTTAGCGTCAATTAAAGCGGTTCTGAATCCGGCACAGCGGTCGAAGGGGTACATGTACTTCGTTGCGGATTTGAAGACCGGTAAGATCTACTATGCAAAAGATGAGAATGGACACGCAGCGAATATTCAAAAAGTAACGAAACATAATGAAGCTGTTGAAAATAAGAGTGAGGCAAAGAAATGACTGAAAAACAACATCGGCGCCCGGTCGTCATTGGCGTTACGGGTGGTTCCGGTAGTGGTAAAACAACGGTTAGTAATGCAATTTACAACCAACTATCTGGGCAATCACTATTAATTTTGCAACAAGATTCATATTACAATGATCAACGGGATATGACGATGGCCGAACGCCACGCCGTTAACTATGACCACCCGTTAGCGTTTGATACGGACCTGATGATTAAGCAAATCAAGCAATTGTTGGCTTACCAACCAATTGAAAAACCCGTTTATGATTATACGCAATATACCCGGAGTGATGAGACGATTCATCAAGACCCGCGGGACGTGATCATTGTTGAAGGCGTCTTGATTTTAGATGATCAGCGCTTGCGCGATTTAATGGATATCAAGGTGTTCGTTGATACGGATGACGATATCCGGATTATTCGGCGGATTGAACGCGATATTAAGGAACGCGGTCGGACGTTAGATTCCGTCATTAGTCAGTACCTTGCGACCGTTAAGCCGATGTATCACCAATTTGTCGAACCAACAAAACGCTATGCGGACATTATTGTGCCTGAGGGTGGCGAAAACGAAGTCGCGATTGACTTGCTGACGACCAAGGTTCGGTCAATTTTATAATTTACGCGTCACTAGCAGTGCAACTTTATATTTTAGAGTTTACAATTAAAAGTCGAAATGGTAGGCTGGTCTTTGTTAACTATACCTAGAATTAGAGGAGTGGAACCATTGGCTGAAGATAAAACATATCCAATGACTGAAGAGGGGCAGGTCAAGCTCGAAAAAGAACTTGAAGATCTTAAGGTCAACCAACGCCCTGAAATCATTAACCGGATTAAGATTGCTCGGAGTTACGGGGACTTATCCGAAAACTCAGAGTACGAATCAGCAAAAAACGAACAAAGCTTGTTGGAAAACCGGATTAAGACGGTTGAACACATGTTACAATACGCTGAAATTATTGATAGCGATCAAATCGACGATACGGAAGTTTCAGTTGGTAAAATCGTTACGTTTAAAGAGTTGCCAGACGAAGAACCAGAAAGCTACACGATTGTTGGGGCGGCGGAAGCCGATCCAATGGAAGGTAAAATTTCAAACGACTCCCCAATTGCGAAGGGCTTAATCGGCCACCACGTGGATGAAGAGGTTTCAATTGAAATTCCAGCTGGTTCAATGAAGGTTAAGATTTTAAAGGTTGAAAACGCCTAAAACCGCTAGCACCTTAAACGCAAAACGGGACTCATCCATGGGGTGAGTCCCGTTTTGCGTCTCAACGGACGCTACGCTGTCGGGTTAGTGTTGTTGTGAAATCACTAACGGTCAACCATTCAGTGAATTTTTTTCGGCAGCGGGCTGGGCAGCATACTTAAGGCGGGTAACCGCAGGCCCAATTCAAAACCGGTGGCAAACCTTGCCACCGGCCGGACACGGGCATGGTGGTTGAACGTTGTTGAGCGGGCGCCGCGTCGGCAATCGAATGGTGCCGGACTTGCTCACCATCCTGCAATCTTGCGTTTTTGCAGTAAGTGGCGGACAATGACTGTAAACGATTTCAATAATTGAGGTGGCAACGATGAAAATTACAATTACGGATGCAGCCAGCAAGTGGTTCCACGATGATATGGGGGTCACCACTGGTAACGGCGTACGTTTCTTTGGTAAGACTTATGGTAAGACCGCGGTTCACAGTGGTTTTTCGATTGGCCTGATGCGTGATGATGAACCGCACAACCCAATCGTTGAAACGGTCAAGGATGGCGTGAATTACTACGTTAATGATCGTGACGAATGGTTCTTTAAGGGCTACAACTTAACGGTTGATTATGATAAAAATAATGATGGCCCGTCATACGATTACGAACCAAATGGTGAATAGCATTAAAAATCTCGGCAACAAGCGCAGTGCTTGTTACCGAGATTTTAGTTAGGACTTCTGATTTTAGGCCGGAAGCACGCCACGGCCTTCAAAGCAGGCTTCCGAAGCTTTACACAACTTAAAGCCGAATGCGGCGCTTTCGGCGGTGCTTAACGCCAAACCAGCCGATCGTACCCAGGGCCGCCACTCCAGAAATGGCACTACCAAGAGCTAGGAACGGTGGGCGGTAGGTCAGCGTGACCGTATGGTGCCCCTTGCTCAGGGGGACCGCGATAAAGGTGTTGATGGCGCGCTTCGTTTTGACCGCGTGACCATCGACCGTTGCGTGCCAGCCCTTGGAGTACGGGATGGTCGTCATCAGAACTTGGTGGGACTGCTGAATGTTAATCGTCCCGGTCAACTTCCGACTGGAATGGTGGCTGAGTTGCCAAGGCGCGCGTTGCAGCTTCTTGGCCGATTGCTTAAATTGCGCGTTATTCAAACGGTACAACGTGAAGTTTTGCAGCCAGAGCGACGTTTTCTTCATTTGAATCCCAAAGGTGATCGTCTTACCCTTACTATTAGCAGCGACGTTAACGGCAATTGTGTGCCGGTAGGTCGGGTACTGCTTCAGCTCCTTACCGTTGATATAGTAGCTCGCGTTAGAAGTCGTCAGATTTTCACCGAGCGTCAAGTAGTAGGAATCGTTGGTTTGCGGTGTAAATTTAAAGTAAATTGAACCGGTTTTACCGAGATCCTGCTTGTTTAAGACTGAGCCGGTGAGCGTCGTGACCTTCTTAACGTTTTGGAAAATAACTTGATCAAAGTTTTCCGCGGTGATTAACGCCGACGGATTACGATCCGCCAGGGTTTGATAGATTAATTCTTGCCGGGCAATCGGGTCGCCCGTGGTTTTAGAAACCTTGAGCTTAGTAATCTGATTCGAAGCACCAAAACCGAGGCCGAGGGCGTACGGGTTCTTGTAAGTGGTGACCTGACTGTTACTCATTTGCTTGGCGGCTTGGTAATTTTGGACGTCCGGCTTCGTACTCGTCACCGGGATATACTTGCGGTAATCCGCATTAGCGGCTTGCGCTTGGGGAACTTTTTTATCCATAAAGTATTGCATATCCAAGAACGAATCACTAATTAACGTACCGTTGGTGTAAGCAACCACGCCATCGCCGTCCGGTTGACCAATCGACCCAAAAAAGTTGGGAATGATAGATTCAAAGGTCGAGCTAAAGTGGTCGGCCCCGTTGTAGGCGGCCTGCATCGGGTCATCCTTAGTTCGGGTAAAGGTCTTTCCAATTCGGTAGAAGCCCGAGCCACCGTGGGCTTTAATTTGGTTGACGGTTTGGTCTAGCACGCTCGTGTACTTGCCAAATTCAGCCTGGGAGACGTAGGACAAGTTGTTTAAGCTGGCAACGGCGTTAATCGACATGTCGACCGAAACGAGTAGTAACGCGACGATCCGGTAAATTACCTGATTCTGCTTTGGTAAGATTAGAAAAATTAACGTAACCGCTGCCAGCCCAATGGTGATCATCAGGTTGGGTTCGAGCACGTACTTGACGTGTTTCAGGTTTAAATAAATGGTGGTAAAGCAACCAACCGCAAGCACCAGCATGGTGAGCGCTTGCCATAGTTTAATCGTTAGGTGTTCGCTAAGCGCCTGGGCGCCCAACCAAACGAGCCAGAAACTAAAGACGAACGAAAATCGGTACGGGTACCAGACCGGAAATTGGCCGGCGTGCCACAAGAGATCGAGCGGTTCGTAGCAAAAGGACAAGACTAATACTGCGGTTACAACCAGAGCACTTAACTTAACGGTCCAATGGAAGCGTCGGCGTAAGAAAAAGAGAATAAAAGCAAATACGGCGAACCAGGCCACGTAAAAGTTGGGCTGGCCGGACGGCATTTGGTCAAAATTGAAGGTGCCGGTCACAAACTTGGCGAGCATCTTCCACGGTGCGTATTCAAATTTCCAGTGCACCTTGGTTACGTTGTACTGGGCCTTACTTTGTAGGAGCGCCCAAACGGTCGGTAAAAGGAGCCAAGCGGATAGCACGGCGGCGAGCAGTCCGCCCCAAGCAAACTTGAGGGCGTGCTGACACAACGTTTTGAAATCTTGCCAGTGCTTCGTCACACCGTAGAGCCAATACAAGCAACTAAAGAGGACGACCATGTAACCCATATAGTAGTTATCAATGAGCATGACGGCGAGCCAGCCGGCAAAGTAGCGCACCTTGCCAGTTGTTAAGAGCCGCTCCAGACCGAGAATGACCATTGGTAAAATAGCCACGGTGTCCAACCAGATCATGTTTAACTGGTTGGCAACCATCCATCCCATCAGTGCGTAAGCGGTACTAAACGTTGGGACGAGCCACCCACGCTGCATGTGGGTCTTAGTGAGTAGCCAGGCAAATGCTAAGCCGGCAAACCCGTATTTTAAAATGGTGACGATAAAAATACCGGTAGTCAGGGATTGACCCGGGAAAAACAGGTAAATCAGGTTAAATGGACTCATTAAGTAGTAAGCCCAGACCCCGACCATTTCGCCCCCAATCGTCTTCGAAAATGAATAAAAGAAGGCGCTGGGATCGTGTAACAGGGTGTGCCGGAAGTAGGCAAAGAGGTCCACGTACTGTTGGCCCAAATCAACCGTTAACAAACTACTGGAGCCAAAGGGAGCCATCTGCCGGTAAATAAAGTAGCCGGTCATAATGAGTAGCGGGAGCCAGAAGCTGAGCCACAACGGCCACGTTTTGGCAAAAAAACGACGAATTTTCAAAAGTGCCACCTCAATCTCTGATTAACGCCGAGCCACGTTCGGTTCCCGTGGTTCGGCGCTTAGTCTACCTTATAGGATAGCATAATATTGGGCAGGCTGGCAGGCGAAAACCATTCGGCCTTGGTGGCTGAGCAAAGTAAAAAGGGGTGGATTTTGGTAATGGTGGCGGTTACATCGCCAAGGGGTTAAGAGTTGGTAAAAAATCTTTAACTGCAAGCCCCGGCATTGGCGCTTGTGACTAATAGGTGCGCGGTACTCAGCGGGGCTTGCGGTTAGCGTCCTTTTTAGCGGCAGTTGGTTTACCAAATTAGCGTGATTAGTCAAGATTTCTAAAGATGACTTTAAATTTAACGCCCGGGGGACTGCGCTTATTCTTAATTTATAGTAAACTATAGATTGATAAATATGTTAGCCACACGTCAATGTGTGGGGCGCAACGTACGGTGAAGTCATCAGCAGCGCGCGTCGTCTACCTAATTAAGAACGGGAGTCAGAGAATTGAAACTGTTTAAAAAAATTACTGCGAAGCGTGATCCAAGTAAATCGCACATTCCATTTCGTTTGAACTTTTTGTTCTTTATCGTCTTCCTGCTATTTGCAGCGTTGATTGCACAATTAGCTTACCTTCAAGTAAGCTACGGACAAAAGTTCCGGACGGAGGTCAACTCCGCAAATAATACGACGGCCACCGGGAAGGTCCAACGCGGATCGGTTTACGACTCGGCCGGCCGGGTGCTCGTTGGTAACAAGTCACACCAAGCGATTCAATACACGAAGGGGTTAAACGTCGCTTCAACTAAAATGTACGCCGTGGCGACTAAGTTAAGTGAATTCTTAACGATTCCGACCGATACGATGACTGATCGCAATTTGGCTGACTACTACCTTGCAAGTGCGAGTCACTTAAAGGAAGTTTCCAAGCAAGTGACCAAGTCGACGGACGAAGACGTGATGTACGCGCGGGAAGTGGCGTACGCCGAAAAGCATTTAATTGATGATTTTACGGACCAACAAAAAAATGCGGCGGCCATCTATTATAAGATGAACTCAGCCTACTCCTTATCAACGGTTAACATTAAGTCGACCGGCGTAACGAATACTGAACTAGCTGAAATTGGTGAGCACCAGTCACAAATGCCCGGGGTGAAAGTCGGGACGAGTTGGACGCGGAGTTACCCGAACGGGACCGACCTTAATAGTGTGCTGGGGACCGTTACAACTGAAAAGCAGGGGCTACCAAGTGATGACGTCAAGACGTTGCTAGCAAAGGGCTATTCGCGGGATGATTCCGTGGGTCAAAGCCAACTTGAAAAGCAGTACGAAGACGTGCTGCGCGGAACGAAGTCGCAGACGGAAGTTAAAACCCAGGACGGGGTCATCCAAAAAGAAGTGGAGAAGTACGGTGGCTCCAAGGGGGATAACCTTCAGTTAACGATCAACGCCAAGTTCCAAAAGAAGGTTCAAAGTATTATTAAGTCAACGGTTAGCTCGAATGCGGGATCCAACCCGTACATGTCGGGGGCTTACGCCGTGATTTTGAATCCAAATACGGGTGCAGTTTACGCGATTGCTGGGGTTGACCGTGATACCTCAACTGGAAAAATCACCGAAAACGCTCTCGGTTCAATTAACCAATCGATCGTTATGGGTTCGGTCGTCAAGGGGGCGACCGTGATGGGAGCACTGCAAGATGGTGTGATTACGCCAACCAACAGTACCCTAACCGACGTGCCGATTAAGTTAGCCGGAACCGCGGCCAAGACCTCGTGGTTCAACAAGAGTGGGAATTTGAACCTAACCCTGAACGCCTCAACCGCGATGGAAGTTTCCTCTAACTCTTACATGATGCAGTTGGCCATGAAGGAAGGGAACTTCCACTACGCAGCTGGTAAGGCGCTAACGATGTCCAATTCAGTCTTCTCAAAGATGCGGGGTTACTTCAACCAGTTCGGCCTCGGGGTTAAGACCGGGATCGACTTACCTGGTGAAGCCACAGGGTATCAAGGGGATTCCAGTCAAAGTAGTATTGGTAAAGCGTTAGACTTGTCCTACGGGAACTACGATTCTTATACGACGGTTCAAGTGGCTCAATACATTGCCACGATGGCTAACGGTGGTCGGCGAATCGCACCGCACGTCGTGGGAGCGGTCACGGGAACCAAGGCTAACGGTAAGCAGGGGGCGGTTAAGACTAACGTTAAGGGCCGCGTGCTCAATACGATCGACGTCCCAGCATCCTACTTTGACGTAGTTCACCAAGGCTATTGGGACGTGGTTCACGGGAGCTTAACACAACGTACGGGGAGCGCCTTAGCGGACCTTTCCCCGAAGGTTGCGGCTAAGTCTGGGACCGCCGAAACGTTCCACGGGACGACTTCGACCGAAACGTTAAGTTTGGCGACCTACGCGCCGTACAAAAATCCGAAGGTGGCCATGGCCATTGTCTTCCCCGGCATGTCCGGTGGGAGTGCTAATACCACGGCGGCCATTCAGATTTATAAAGCGTTCTGGAAGTATTATGGGAAATAATTAAAACCGTTCATTTTAGATGCCAGTATCTGATATTGATACTGGTATTTTTTAGTCATTAATGGTATAGTAGTTCAAGTTAAGGGTTCCGGCCCTGTAATTATGCGAATGAGTTTGGAGGGTCATCAACATGCGGGTACACATTACACTTGAATGTACTGAATGCCATGAACGCAACTACTTATCTTCAAAGAACCGTCGGAACAATCCGGATCGGGTTGAATTTAAGAAGTATTGTCCACGGGAACACAAAGTTACATTACATCGTGAAACTAAATAACAACGGGGATACCTGTTGTTTTTTTCGCAACATTGTCATTCGACAATGGGTTTCTCATTTGTTAGCAGTTACCAGGTTGAATTTTCAATTTGGGATGTTGATGAATGAGATTTTTTTATCTCATTAATTTGGAGGTGCCATCGTGGAAAAAAAAGCATTTCGTCAACAACAAATTCAACGGCTGAGCCAACTACCGGCCGAAAGCCGGGTCGCACAGAACCTATCCTTGCAACAACAACTGTTTGCTAGCCCGGAATGGCAACGGGCGCAGACGGTTGCCATTACAATTAGTAGCGCAATTGAAGTCGATACGCGGCCGCTCGTTAAGCAGGCTTGGGCGGATGGCAAACAGGTCGTAATTCCGAAAACGTTACCGCACCGGCAGATGGCGTTTTATCCGTATAACGACGCGACGGAACTTGCACGGACGAAGTTTGGCATTTTGGAACCAACGACTGGGACCCCCGTCGATAAGCGCGCGATTGACTTGATTTTAGTACCTGGGTTGGGCTATAGCCGGGAGCAGCTTGCACGGATCGGTTTTGGCGGTGGCTACTATGACCGCTTCTTAGCCGACTACCCCGGGACCAAGTTAACGCTAGCGTTTCGCGAGATGGCCTTTGCGACGGCGCAGTGGCCGGTTGCGCCTTACGATGTTTTACTTGATCGGTTATTAATTGCAAAGGATGGTCAGCATGGGACGGATTAAACGCTGGTGGCAAACGGAGCCAGTGATGACCCAAGTGCTACTTGGGCTGACGGTCGGCATTTTCTTAATTGAATGGCTACTTGGTGACGGGATGGTCGCAATGATGAACATGCTTGGTGCCAAGAATAACCAAGCCATCGTGGCCGGCCAATGGTGGCGGTTTGTTACCCCCATTTTTCTACATATGGGGTTGACGCACATTGCTTTAAACGCGGTCGTCATTTACTTTATGGGGATTCAAATTGAAGCAATGTTTGGGCATTGGCGGTTACTCGCAATTTACTTACTCGGTGGCATTAGTGGAAACATCATGAGTTTTGCACTCTCCGATAACCAGTCGGTAGGCGCAAGTACCGCCGCCTTTGCGTTATTTGGTGCTTTTCTAATGGTAGGGGAATCCTTCTGGGAGAACCCGGTTATTCGGCAATTAACGGGCCGCTTCCTTTTGCTGACGGTCATGAACCTCGTGTTTGACCTATTTTCGACGGGGATTGACATTTGGGGCCACGTTGGCGGCTTAGTAGGTGGCTTCTTAATTGCCTACATGCTTGGCGTTCCGCGGATTGGCAAAATCGCGACCCTTAAGCGGGTGGTGGCTACCATCGTGCTAATTATTAGCTGGATAGCATTGTTAAAAATAGGTTTTACAAATGTCAATTTAACTGTATAATAAATCGAGGATATGCACATGAAAACACTTTACGACGTTCAACAATTACTGAAAAAGTTTGGTGTGTACGTTTACGTGGGCAAGCGCATCTGGGACATCGAACTCATGGCAATTGAGGTGGACCACTTATACCAAGCGGGCGTTATCGATGCCAAGTTGTACGCACACGTAAAACTCGTATTGACTCATGAGCACCGGCTAGAAGCAGAACGTGAGCGCGTTAAGGACGCGCATCATTAATGGAGGGATTTAGCAACATGGATCGCAAGTTAATCGGAGTCGACCTAGGTGGGACGACAACTAAGTTCGCTATTTTAACTGAAGATGGCGACATTCAACAAAAGTGGAGTATTGATACGACGATTTTGGACGAAGGGGCCCACATCGTACCAAACATCATCGACTCAATTAATCACCACATCGACCTGTACAAGATGGACCGGTCACAGTTTGTCGGTATCGGGATGGGAACTCCCGGAACCGTTGACCGTGATAAGGGAACGGTTATTGGTGCGTACAACTTAAACTGGAAGACGCTTCAACCCGTTAAGGAACAAATTGAAGCCGGTACTGGGATTAAGTTTACGCTGGATAACGACGCGAACGTTGCCGCTTTAGGCGAACGCTGGAAGGGTGCTGGCGAAAACGACAATGACGTTGTGTTCGTTACCCTTGGAACCGGTGTTGGTGGCGGGATCATTTCCGAAGGCCGCTTACTGCACGGGGCCGCTGGCGCTGCTGGTGAAATTGGCCACGTTACGGTTGAACCCAACGGTTACATGTGTACTTGTGGTAAGAAGGGTTGCTTGGAACAATACGCTTCCGCAACTGGGGTCGTGCACGTTGCGCGTGACATGGCTGAAGAATTCTCTGGGGACTCCAAGTTGAAGCAATTATTGGACAACGGGGAAGAAATCAGTTCTAAGATTACCTTTGACCTTGCTAAGGAAGACGACGTCCTTGCTAAGCGGGTCGTAGACCGCGTTTCTTACTACTTAGGGTTAGCTTTAGCTAACGTTGGTAACACCATGAACCCAACCTACATCGTTATTGGTGGTGGGGTTTCAGCTGCTGGGGATTTCCTATTACAACAAGTCATCAGTTACTTCAAACAATTTACGTTCCCAACGGTACGGAATACGACGACTTTGAAGTTAGCCGTTTTAGGTAACGATGCTGGTGTAATCGGTGCGGCTTCATTAGCACAACGGTTTATCTAATTAAATTTAAATATGGGAGGACCTTCTTTGTGGAGGGTCCTTTTTTGTTGGTCTGTGCTAGTTGGTGCTGAGATTGCTCAGCGGTTTTCTGGGTGAGCTTAAATTGATGCCCGCAGTGTTCCAGCTAACCGGTGACACCCGCTACTGGCGGCAGCGTTATTACTAATAGGGGTAGCGTTCAATTAATTAATCTGTCGACGAATCAATGGCAGTAATTTGCCTAAGCCCCTAGCCAAAGTAAGCGGTTTTGTGTAAAATGGTAAGGTAGAAAATAGGAGGGATAACGTGGTTGTAGGTGCAATTACCGGTATGGGTTACGTCAATATTGTTTTACTTATTATTATCGCAGCGTATGTGATTTATGCGTTATATAGCTATATTCGGCGGCGTCAAGTTTCAACGATGTTGGAAGAGGATGAATTTCAAGCCGGTATGCGGAAAGCGCAAGTGGTTGATTTACGCGAAAAGAAGGACTTTGATGCGGGCCACATTTTAGGCGCGCGCAACATTCCGTTTAATAGTTTGAAAGTTCGGATGGGCGAGCTGCGAACGGACATGCCCGTTTACGTTTATGATCAAACCCACGCGCTGAGTACGCGGGCCGTTGTTACGTTAGCGAAAAACGGTTTCAAAGAATTATACATTCTGAAACCGGGTTACGCGCGTTGGGAAGGCAAAACTAAAAAAGCGAAGTATTAAAAAATGGCGGCTGAGACAAATTAGGTTTTGTTCGGCCACCATTTTTATTTGCATTAACCGTTGTGTGCGGAACGGCTCTTGCGCATTGCTTTTTTACGATTTTCTTCAAACTTGTTTTCTTGGTCTTCAATTGGGTCGACGACCTGCTTCTTGAAGGATAAAACAGAACCGATAACGGCTCCAGCCGTCGCAACGACTCCGAATAAGAAGCCCCGTGTAAATGATTTCATAGTTTGAACCTCCTAGCTATTGTTAGTTTCATTATGCTTGTTTTGAGATAAGATAGCAATCATTTCAGATTAAATTTTAAAAAAGTGGGTGAAAAAATGTTAACCAAAATCATTGCGCACCGCGGTAGTAAGGGCACGCATCCGGAAAATACCATCTTAGCGTTTGAAGCGGCGCTGGCTGCTGGGGCGGATGGGATTGAAACGGACGTTCACCTGTCGAAGGACGGGCACTTGATTATTATGCATGATGAAACCGTTGATCGGACGACGGATGGGACTGGCAACATTCAGGACCTGACTTTGGCGGAAATCAAAGCATTAGACGCGGGCAGTTGGTTTGCGCCCCGGTTCGTGGGTGCCCGGGTCCCGACGTTAGACGAGGTTGTGCAATGTTTGATTACCCACCACTTTACCGGAATCTTTAACTTGGAATTAAAGACGAACCGCATTCATTATCCGGGAATCGAAGCGCAAGTTGCGACCTACTTTAAGCAGCATCCGGTGCCGTTTCAGTTGGTCTACTCTAGCTTTTATGGCCGGTCGCTGGAGCGGTTGTACCGGTTGCAACCGGACGCGGAATTTGATAGTCTATTTAGTTTAAAAGCCCAGGACGCTAGGCGATTGTTGGCGCGCCACGTTATTTTAGGTTATCACCCGGATATGCGCTGGGTGCGCTGGCACTGGTTATTTTTACCCAAGGTGCAGTTACGACCCTGGACGGTTAATAGGGTCCGCGACATGCGTTTTTGCTACCGCCACCACTTAGCGGGCTTAATTACGGATTATCCGGAGCTTGCGTTTCAAGTGCGGGCTCGAATGCAGAAAGGACGGAAGGATTGACAAAGACAAAGGTTTTAATCATTGCTGGGCCAACTGCGGTTGGTAAAACGGCCTTATCATTAGCGTTAGCTAAGCAGTTGAACGGCGAAATCATTTCAGGTGATTCAATGCAAGTGTATCGCCGCCTAGATATTGGGACGGCTAAGGTTCGACCAGCTGAGCAAGCGGGGATTCCGCACTATTTAATTGATATTAAGGACGTTACGGAACGGTTTACGGTTGCGGAGTTTGTGACCAGGGCTAGCCAACTGATTGCGGACATTACGGCCCGGGGAAAATTACCAATCATCGTTGGCGGAACTGGTTTTTACCTCCAATCGCTACTGGACGGATTCCAATTTGGCACCAGTGCGACCGAACCGGATTGGAGCTACCGCCAACATTGGTTTGACGTAGCCGCTGAGCAGGGCAATGCGGCCGTTTGGACGGCGTTAAAGCAGTGCGATCCGCAGGCCGCGGCCGCGATTGCGCCGAATAACCTAGTTCGGGTCGTGCGTGCGCTTGAATACCAACACGTTAGCGGTGAGCGGTTTTCGGCGCAAGCCGACCGGCCCCACCAAGCGTTGGACGCGTTCACAATCTGCCTGACGACGGAACGGGCGCGGTTATACGACCGGATTAACCAGCGGGTCGATCAAATGATGAGCGCCGGTTTAGAAACGGAAGCCCGATGGCTCGATGATCAAGGGGGACGCGCGCTGCCAGCCGGAAAGGGCATTGGTTATCATGAACTTTTCCCTTACTTTGCGGGTGAGCGGGACTTAACAACCGCCGTTGAACTGATTAAGCGCGACTCGCGACACTACGCGAAACGCCAATTGACCTGGTTTCGTAATAAGATGACGGTTGCCTGGTTTGACCTATTGGAACATCCGGAGCAACGCAAGCAAATTGACCGACAATTAGCCGGTTGGTTAAATTAAAATATAAATTGGTATACCTTAATTAAATGATGTGATATTTTCTTACATGAATGATTGACAAGTGGGGTTGAGATTGCTAATATTAAGTCTGTATTCGAGAGGAGGGTCGTCATGAAAGAGAAGGAATTACGTCGTTCGTTGGCTGTCTTGCCAATTGGTACGGTTATGAAGCTGACTGATTTATCGGCTCGGCAAATTCGCTATTATGAAGAACAAGGGCTGATTCAGCCCGAGCGGAATGCCGGTAACCGCCGAATGTTTTCGTTAAACGATGTTGATCGGTTATTAGAAATTAAGGACTACTTAACCGATGGAATCAATATGGCTGGAATTAAACAGATTTATGCCATGCAAAAGCAACGGGCTGCTCAAAAAGAGGCTGACTTGGCAAGGCCGCTCACGGACCAGGACGTACGCCGAATCTTACATGATGAGTTCTTGAATATTGGGGGACTAAAGTCTCAGCGGGGCCCCAACTATCCTCAACACTAACCAATGCGTCTGCATCCATTAGGCACTTAATTTAAGGAGCGATTTTCATGGCAAAACAGCAGTACACGAAGGACGATATTCGGCGAATCGTCAAGGAAGAAAACGTTAACTTTTTACGGTTAATGTTTACTGATTTATTTGGTACCATCAAGAACGTGGAAGTACCCGTTTCACAACTCGATAAGTTGTTAGATAACAAGTTGATGTTTGATGGTTCTTCCATCGACGGCTTTGTTCGGATTGAAGAAAGCGATATGTACTTGTATCCAGACCTTTCGACTTGGTTGATCATGCCGTGGAACACGGAACACGGTAAAATCGCACGGCTAATCTGTGAAGTCTACACGACTGATAAGAAGCCGTTTGAAGGGGACCCCCGGAATAACTTGATTCGGGTCTTAAATGACATGCGTGATGCGGGGTATACCTCGTTTAACGTTGGGACGGAACCAGAGTTCTTCTTATTTAAGATGAACGATAAGGGCGAACCAACGACCGAATTGAATGATAAGGGGAGCTACTTCGACTTGTCGCCAATGGACCTTGGTGAAAACTGCCGGCGCGATATTGCCTTAGAACTTGAACGGTTAGGGTTTAACGTTGAAGCCAGCCACCACGAAGTCGCTCCTGGCCAACACGAAATTGACTTCAAATACGCTGATGCCTTGACTGCTGCGGACCATATTCAAACGTTTAAATTGGTTGTTAAGACGATCGCCCGGAAGTATAACCTGTGGGCAACCTTCATGCCAAAGCCGTTAAACGGTGTGAATGGTTCCGGGATGCACGTGAACATGTCCTTGTTCCATGATAAGGGGAACGCGTTCTATGATCCTGAAGAAAAGGATGAGTTACAATTATCCGATGACGCTTACCACTTCTTAGGTGGGTTAATGAAACACGCCCGGAGTTACACGGCCGTGACGAACCCAACGGTTAACTCGTATAAGCGGTTAGTTCCAGGTTATGAAGCACCCGTTTACGTGGCTTGGTCCGCATCGAACCGGTCACCAATGATCCGAATTCCAAGTGCCCGTGGTTTATCAACCCGGTTGGAATTACGGAGCGTGGACGCGTCAACCAACCCATATTTAGCCTTTGCAGCGGTCTTAGAAGCCGGCTTAGACGGGATTAAGAATGGGATTGAACCACCAAAGAGCGTTGATCGCAATATTTACGTGATGGACGAAGACGAACGGCATTCAGCCGGAATCGTTGACTTACCATCAACCTTGCACAATGCTTTGAAGGAATTCCAAACGGACCCAACCATGAAGAAAGCCTTGGGACCACACATTTACCAAAGCTTCTTGGAAGCAAAGCGACTTGAATGGGCTTCTTATCGCCAACAAGTTAGCGAATGGGAACGTGATCAGTACATGGAATTGTACTAAAACTTAATTGAAATGAACGAAGCGGTTGAGGACTCTTTTGAGTTTTCAACCGCTTTTTTGAAAAAAACGTGAACCGCGCCCCCGGCGAACGCCGAAGCCAACCACAGATTTAAAACCAGCGCGAAAGCCAGGACCAGAATCAGCATCAACGTCAACGGCCAGCGCTACAATGAATGATTCAGGCAGTGATTATTTAGGTGCCGCGGACCAGTCAACGACTAGTTTGCCGATTGCTTCAAGTTCGCAGCCAGCCGGGCACCCCGACACAATGCTTGCGGTTAAGCAATCAATCAAGTTACCGCAAACGAGGACCTCAACGGGTTCCGGGATAACGCTACTTGGCGTGGTGCTCAGCCTATTAACCTTTGGCTGGTTTGGCGTTTATGCAAAACGGCGGCATTCTTAAAAATTAATTTGTAAGTAGGTACGGCGCGCTCATAAACTTATTTGTGGGCGCGTTTTTAGTTGCTTTTTTAAACGGCAAAAGGACAAAAATCTGCTATGATTATACTAATGACCCGCATCGTTTGCTGACCCAACGGTCACTGGCGATGAAAAGGTTATAAATTTCAAAAAACGCTGGTGTTAACCTTTATTAATTTTCGCTTTTTCGGTAACATTAGTTATAGCAGTGCAATTCAGCAAGTTATTAATTAATTGATTGCAAGGAGATTATTATGGAAAAACAAAATCAGCCTGATCTTGAGAATCAAGATCAACCTACGCGCGCGCTTACGAAACACCTCCAAGATAAGTTGGATTACGTAACCACGCTGCGCCAAGCAATTACGGCTGGTGACGACCGGTTGATCTACGAATTGATCGATGGTGACCATTATCACCAAGCCTTATTAAACGAGGAACCGGATCCAACCCGTAATGCCCAAGTGGATCTAATTACGGATGTCCATCCGGCAATCAGTCATTACTTGAGCACTAAATTGATCGACTATTTGGCGCATGAATACCCGTTCTTCTACTATGAAGAAACCCAGTTGGGTGAATTCCAAATTTACTTTGGTAATTGGTGGGACCGGCGACGGTTCGGTAAGTTGAACGTTTTAAAAGTTGCCTTTGAATTTAGTTCTGAGGAATACAATAAACTGCAAAAGACGTTCGAACTAGCAGCGGCCCATAAGCGGTTTAATACCGACCAAATTCAGAAAATTTCCGCCGGTAGCGACGAACTTCAAAAGCTAATCGATGCCCAAGCGGATCGGGATGCTCAGAAGGAAACGCTACGAAAGAAATTAAAGGAAAATGGCCAACGGAATTCCCTGTTTGATTCTGGTCGAATCAAGGAAGAGCGGCAACAAATCATTGATCAACTCACACAGTTGGCGGATGAGGACGAACAGGCTAACAATGCCCATGCAACGATGAAGGATAACGAAGCGAAAATTTTGACGTTATCTAAGGAAGATACGATTTTGGCTTATGAAAAGCAAGCCATTGAAAACGCCTTTAAGAGCTTCGAGAATTTTAATGAGCGTAATCACAGTCTATACGTAGACTACTTGACCACGCTGATTGGAAAGGCGCAGGTAGCAGAGGATGGCGAATAACGAGAAACAGATTGATTCAGCAACGCTCAGCACGCACGGTAAACTCACAATGTTTAACGAGGGCCTCAAAAGCGGCCTAGCTAACGGTGAAAAGTTTACGGCCTTGATGGATCAGTTAATCGACACAACTGACGGGGAAGTGTTACTGGCGGCCGCGCAGAAACTAGCCGCTTTCAAGTTGGATTCGGCGTACGTCACGTTCCCGCATCAATATCAAAACGCGGATTACTATTTGATCTTTATGAGCCGGTTACTCGGCATGCATCAAGACGAGCAGGCGACCTTGAATTCACGGCGGAAGACCGAGTCACTGTACCACGTGTTTAAAACGTTATCCGATGACTATACGTTCCGTTTTCAAGTGGTCACCAACGCTAACGGGGGCGCCTATTATCAAGAGCAGACGACCGGTGAAAATCTTTTTTATGTCCACCTTGAACGCCGTTTACTACGTTTTAATAGTACTGCGGTTACGAACTTATTTATTAATAAGTTACTAGTTAAAGGGGTTGGGGTTGACCAAATTAACGTTGTGTTAACCACGCTGACCCAGTTTGGTTACTGGTTACGCGATGACTTTGGTTTTAACGTTGATTTCAATATCTTGGACGTAGACAATGCCGCCAAGTACGAACTGCGCTCGGCGCAACTGGACCGCTCAATTATTGATAAGTTGTTCGTTTCAGCCGCTGAAAACGACCACATGTTACGTAATTACATGCATGGTCACGGTGCCGAAATTGAACTACGTACCGGGTTAGTCGTTGACATTTTCCGCAGTGCGGCGAATGGTAGTGATCGGTGGGTATTGACGGTTCACGACCCGGATCAAGCGGTTTCCTGGTTTGACGTGTTGCTTCACTTTGATTTTATGCGTGACTGGTATTTGGACAACATCGATTCTTTGGAAATTAAAGCGGATCCATTAGTATTTGCTTAATTAAGGAGGAAGAAATGTTAGACTTAACCACGTTATTACAGCAGTCGATTCGCTTAGACCGCGCAATTACGGCGAAACAGCAGCTCCATTGGCGCCCGGCAACTAGGTTGCAAAACGCGATGGTGGCGCTCGACGTTGAGCTGGCTGAAATGGCGAATACGTCGGAATGGTTCAAAGTTTGGAAGATTCATAAGGGCAAGGCCGATGCGGGAAAAACTAAGCGCGAGACGCTTCTGAATGAATACGTTGACGCGATGGATTTCTTCTTCTTGCTGGCAGCAATCCAACAATGGACTCACTTAGTCCCGTTAACCGCCAAGCAATTAGATGAGCTGACGGCCAAACCCGCGACGGATTTGAGTAAGCAATATTTAGCCATTAAGCACTTATTATATGACGCTTACTTTAACCATCGACAGGTAAGTTATCGGCATGCGTGGCACGTGTTCTTAAAGATTGGCCTGGTTGAATTCGGGTTTACTCAGGATGAGATCCAAACGGCTTTTGTTGCTAAAAATAAAGTTAATGAGCAGCGGCAAGCTGATCATTATTAAAAAATCTGTCATTCGATCGTTAGTCGAATGGCAGATTTTTGGTTAGGCGTTGGTGGTTGGTTCCAGCGTGACTTGGTTGTCAGGATCATCAGCGACTAACTGATTAACTTGGTCAATCAATGGTTGGCGCTGATCAAGGTCGTCGTCACATTCAAAGAAAGCGCCGAGTTCCTCAGTTAACAACGCGGGGTCAACGTCCATGTAGCGCTGATCATAGCTGGTAATGGTGTAGTGGTCGTGGTCGGGCATGTGGGCAATGACGCACCCGGTGGCTGATTTACCCTTAGTTGCCTTATCAGTAAATTCGACAGCTAGGTTAAAGGGACCGTCCGACGAGCGGTCTTTGATGGCGTGGGCGATATTGCCCGCAATGGCTTCAAGTTTCATGTTTTCACCTCGTTAGCTATTATAACGAGTTCGGGGCAACTTGACTAGAAGGGAAATGCGATTAAGCTTAGTTGGTGATTTAATGAATAAAAGGGGAGCGATACCGGTAATGGTAAGCGTTAAATAAGAATTGACACCGTTAACGTTTTTATCTATAATAAATCGTGTTGTTGTCACGTTGGCTCAACCGGATAGAGCATCCGCCTTCTAAGCGGAGGGTTGTGAGTTCAAGTCTCACACGTGACATATTTGAAAAAGGGAGCCCGCTTAGCGGGCTTCCTTTTTTTAGTATTAGTCAGTATTAAAAATGATAATTACGTTCTGTTAACGCGGATGTTAATTAATTGTTGAGAAAGTTATCTAGAGCGTTGTTCGCAATATTATGCTTTTTTTGAATAATATTTTCGATACGATAGAAGCCAGATTGATTAATCGGATAAAAAGATAGTGCAGCAAAATTATCATCTATGAAAGTGAGAAAAGTCTCGCTGTGTTTTAGAATTAAGCAAAGGCCCTGTTGCTCTGAGAAAGAATAATAGGCTCTGATCATATTTCGGGTTATTAATTTTGCGTTTTGAGATTTAATTAAATTAAAGGATGCTGCGTTTTTCGTGGGGTCAGTCAAAGTCCAAGCTTGCGCAAGTAGTACTAAGATATGTAACCGATAACAATTGTTTAAGAAAGTTTAAAGAAGCCAATAAAATCCGCCTAAGCCGGTACTTTTACTTGAAATATTCCTGTAACATAACGATAATATAAATGTAACAGGGAAGGAGAATCAATTATGGGTCCAGTCTTAGCAATTATTGGTATTTTGGCCGTCGCGGGTGGTATTCAGTATTATTCAGACATGGTTGCGAAGGAAAATGCAGCCAGCAAGCATTTCACTGCTTCCCGTAATAACCGTTAGGCCAGCGGGTGATTCTAATCACTGCACATTGGTATAATACAATCAAATCAAACAAAAAGCTTTGAGTCGTACATGCGATTCAAAGCTTTTTGTTGTTATATGCAAATTTAGTGGTACCAACATTTTAAGCAGTTGCTCATCGATGGGCTAGCCCGAATAGCCGATGAGGGCTAAGCCAAACGAGTAAATGCTTAAAATGACGTTTGGGCTGTGGAGATAATCCTTAATAAGGTCGTAAAGGTACATCACGAACAGCGTTGAAAAGATTCCCACGAAAAAAGCAACGATGAACAGACAACTCTGCAAGACAATTTCAATCACCTGATTGACTAGTTTCCCCAACATCTAATAATCCCCCTTATTAGTGCTATCCTAATCATACCGGTTTTGTATAGACCAGTAAAGTGACGGCTATTTGTATCGCTGATAAGCGGAACGACATAAATATGGGGTGTAAACAATAGCTGAAATTAATTGCTAACGCAGGACTAGCTAGTAATTCGAAAAATGATGATCAGTAATAATGGTAGAAAAAAAGAACTCGTCCCGAGGACCAGTTCTTTTCGTATTACTTGATTTTAGGCGTTTGTTCGATGGTTTCAGTCTTACCAGCGGCCCAACGTTGGATAGCAGCGACTTGCTTTTCGCGCCGAATCCGCTTTTGCTTGTCAGCAACTGGACGACGACCGGCCCAAGTATTGTATGGCTTTCTTACAACAGTCATAAGAGTATGTCCCTCCTTTGATTAGTCCAATAACAACTATTAAAAACTAGTCTCATGTAAATTGCAACCGAATTTAACAGAAAAGTTACTTTTCCAAAAAATTGCATTTTAATTATACCGAATTCTTTCGATGATTGTCAAGGCAAAATCCTTTACAGACTTTAAAGTTTCAGCCCGCTCAAAGCACCAGTTTGATAGACGCTTTCTTACCTTTTTGTAAAATTATCTGCTAGCTATTGGACACTTTTTAAGGATAATGCTATATTGTGGACAGAAAGTAGGGAAGTTATTATGAGTCACGAAGTTGACCCCCGAGTTGATAAAACTCGCCGGCGTTTACGCCAGGCATTAATTACATTACTACAAACTGAAACGGTTGAAAACATTTCGGTGCAACAGTTAACGAGTACGGCCGAGGTTACTCGCGGTACTTTTTATCTACATTATAAAGATAAACCGACCTTTATTAAGCAGGCGCTCGATGATTTGATTGACGAACTCTTTGAGCAGGGAATTAAACGGGTCGCGATTGGGGATGTCATTACTAATCCGGCTGATCCGTTGCAACGGGTGACCGTTCTATCCTTATCGGCGGCGTTAGGGTACATTGATCAACACGCCGAAGCGTTTAAAACGTTACTGTTAGATCAGCAACAACTGGCCGTTAACCAGCGAATCAATACCCAATTAACCAAGTGGATGAACGCGTTTTACCGGGATTTTGAAGATCAATTTGCGGATCTAGAAGTGCCCGTTAGCGTTCAGGTTTCTTACTACGTGTCCGCGACGATTGGGTTAATTACGGACTGGCTAGCCAATGATATGATTTACACGCCACGCTATTTAACTAAGTGTATTAAGAAAATGCACCATTTAATGACGGCGCGGAACATTACCTTTACTGATTTTTTCGTTCAATAACTAAGATTGCTTGACTATTATGAAAAAGTTTGATAGTATTTTCCTGTTGTATTTGTGGACTTCTACAGCTACAACCGCTCGGATTGAGTTTTAAGTTCAGTAATGACGCTTATATTCGGCGAGTCTAAGTGATTTATATATTTAAGGAGGTGCACAAACGTGTACGCAATTATCGTAACTGGTGGTAAGCAATATAAGGTTGAAGCAGGTCAAGCAATTTACGTTGAAAAACTTGATGCTGCAGCTGGTGACAAGGTAACTTTTGATCAAGTTGTCTTTGTTGGTGGCGACGCAACTAAGATTGGCACACCGACTGTTGATGGTGCAACGGTTGAAGGTACTGTTGAAAAACAAGGCCGTGACCGTAAAGTGGTAACTTTCAAGTACAAGGCCAAGAAGGGTCAACATACTAAGAAGGGTCACCGCCAACCATATACTAAGGTAACAATCGACAAAATTAACGCATAATTAAGAAAGTAGGCATTCAAGATGATTCAGGCAGTGATTTCGCGTAATTCTGAAGGCCAAATTACGACCTTTAAATTAACGGGACATGCTGATTCAGGTGCTTATGGACAAGACATCGTTTGTGCGGCGGCTTCGGTGTTAGCAATTAGTACGGTCAACGGGATCGAACAAGTTGCCCACCTGCAACCCGCGGTCCAAAGCGATGAAACCAATGGCGGGCTGTTAATTGCTGATTTTACAGGTTTAGATCTGGCAAACCAACAATTGCAGACCCTGCTAGAAAGTTTCACGCTTGGTTTGAATGATGTCGCGGCGAACTATGGTGATTACATCCAAGTTCGTGAACAAACACGATAACCACATTCGGAGGTGGACTTTACTATGTTAATGAACTTGCAATTTTTCAGTCACCATAAAGGTGGCGGTTCAACTGCCAACGGTCGGAACTCAGCTGGTCGTCGTTTAGGCGCAAAGCGGGCTGATGGCCAAACTGTTAAGAATGGTAACATTCTTTATCGTCAACGCGGAACCCATATTTACCCTGGTGTTAACGTTGGCCGCGGTGGTGACGATACGTTATTTGCAATGGTTGACGGTGTCGTTCGTTTTGAACGCAAAGGTCGCGACAAGCGCCAAGTTTCTGTTTACCCAGCAAAATAATTTTTAAGAGCCTCTGCGTGAGGCTCTTTTTTTTCGCCTAACCTGGTCGCTTGCGGTTCAGCGAATTTTTATCCGGATTCCGGCAACGCGTTAAAAATTTGGTATAATGAAGCGTGTAGCAATGATGGGAGTGACTCAATGTCAAGTCGAATTGAACGATTACAACAAACGTTTGACCAGTTGAAAATTGATGCGTTCTTAGTTTCTAGTGAAGCTAATCTGCACTATTTAACTGGAATGCCCGCAATGGCCGGTGACGGCTACTTGTTGGTGCTGGCAGATTCGGTCTACCTGATTACGGACGCGCGTTACCAGACGGCGTTTAATGGCCAGTATGATCAGGATCATTTGGTGATTACGCGTGATTATTTAGGGGCGGTTTGCAAAATAATTGCCCAAACGCAAACCGGCGTCATGGGATTTGAAGCTGATTTACCGTACGCCGCTTACAGTTACTTAGATGAATATTTAACGAGTGACTTGGTCGGGCTACCGGACGTTGTTGACCAGCTACGAATTACCAAAAGCGCGGAAGAAATTCAGCGCTTACGTGCTGCTGCGCAGTTGGCGGACGCTGGTTTTGAATACGTGACGAGCATTGTTCGTCCGGGAATGCGTGAAATTGACGTTAGCAATTTGCTGGACGCCTTCATGCGCTCGCACGGGGCTAGCAACCCGTCGTTTACCACCATCGTATTAGGGGGTGCGCGGGCGGCGTTACCGCACGGGACGGCGTCAACGGCAGTTCTTGAGGCCGGGCAAATGGTGACCCTAGATTTTGGGTACTTTGTCAATGACTATACGGCTGATATGACCCGGACCTTTGCGCTTGGGACGCCGGATGCAAAGCTGAAGACGGCTTATCAGGCCGTTCAACAGGCTCAGCAGGCGGTGATTGATCACGTACAGGCTGGCGCTAATAGCGCGGATCTGGACGCGGCCGGGCGTGATCTGTTAACCAAGGCTGGCTACGGTCCCGCGTTTAATCACGGGATGGGGCATGGCATTGGCTTGGCGATTCACGAAGGTCCCCTGATTTCAAAAAATACGAACAACGTTTTAGTTGCGAATAGTGTTGTGACGGTGGAACCTGGCGTTTATTTCCCTGATTTAGGCGGGATTCGGATTGAAGACGACGTCCTTGTGACGGCAACTGGGCACGAACGATTAACGCAAGCTACGCGTAATCTATTGATTTTGTAGTCCAGACAGTTGCCACGGCGGCGTGGTCTTGTTATAGTTATTAAGATATCTTCGAGGAGGACTTTTAAACATGATTTCAACAGCAGATTTTAAAAATGGATTAACCATTGAAGTTGACAATGCAATTTGGCGGATCGTAGAATTCCAGCACGTTAAGCCAGGTAAGGGTGGCGCCTTTGTTCGTTCTAAGTTAAAGAACTTACGGACGGGTGCGGTTCAAGATAAGACTTTCCGGGCCGGTGCACGGATGGAACAAGCCCCAATCGAAAAGAGCACGATGCAATACTTATATGAAGATGGGGATAGCTACGTCTTCATGAACACCGAAACTTACGAACAACTTGAAATTCCTGGTGAACACATTCAAGACGAATTAAAGTTCTTGAAGGAAAACATGGAAGTTCAAGTAACCTTATACAAGGGCGAAGTGCTTGGAATTGATTTACCAAACACCGTTACTTTGGAAGTTACTGAAACTGAACCTGGGATCAAGGGTGACACGGCTTCAGGTGGTTCGAAGCCCGCAACCCTTGAAACGGGTGCCATTATTCAAGTGCCATTCTTCGTTAAAGCCGGCGACAAGTTAATCGTTAACACGGTTGATAGCACCTACGTTTCCCGCGCTTAATTCAACGACGAGTACCGACAAACATGGAATTGGAGGAATGTCAAAATGGCTGAAAGTAGCAACATTACGTTACAAAGTCAAGAACCCAGCTTAGGACAAATTCAAATTGCACCAGAAGTGCTTGAAATCATCGTTGGTATCGCGGTAAGCCAAATTGATGGCGTCAACCGGATGCAGGGCACGATTTCTTCCAGTGTCAATGAGTTGTTTGGTCGCAAGAAGAGTCTTGGGAAGGGCGTTAAGCTGACAATCGTGGATGACCAGATTAGCGTAGACGTTTACGCCTACCTCAACTACGGTGTATCCGTTCCGAAGGTCGCTTTAGCTATCCAAGATAAGGTAAAGCAACAGATCTTAGTAATGACGGACTTAGCGTTGAGCGAAGTTAACGTGCACATTACCGGGATCGTGACCGAAAAGACGGAGAGCGCAATCGATCCGAACAACCTTTTTGGTGATGAAGACCCCGCAGTCGATGAAAATGAAGATGGTGAAGAATCGTGAGTTTAACCCGTCATGAAATTCGGGAAAAGGCATTTCAGGCGCTTTTTGCGCTCAATGCAAATCCGGATGCTGATGAAAATCAGTTATTCCAACAATTGTTAAATCCAGCCGGAACCGCTGAACTGGAAATACCAGCGTATCTGAGTACGCTGGTAACGGGTGTCCGTGAACACCAGGCTGACTTAGATACTAAAATTCAGACGTATCTAACGCGGACCTGGTCATTGGACCGGTTAGCGAAAACCGACTTGATTATTTTGCGAATTGCCTTTTATGAATTAGCGTTCGTCGACGACGTACCGGCTAAGGTGGCCGTTAACGAAGCGATTGAATTAGCAAAGGCGTTTAGCGATGACCAATCGCGGAAATTCGTAAGCGGTGTGCTTGGTAAAGCGGTTAAAGACCAGCAAGCTTAGCTTAAAACCGAACAATTTGATGTTCATCCGTAAAAGTCTGGCGCTTTGCCAGACTTTTTTTAATAACTTATCATTTAACCGTGATTTAACGGCCGGATGAATATGCTAAAATGGTGGCAGACAAATTAAGGGAGCGTGGCGTAAGTGACAGAGATTATTGATGGTAAGGCAGTTGCTAAAAAGGTGAACGCGGTAACGGCCAAGGCAGTGGATGAATTGAAACAGCGTGGTGTTCAACCAGGAATTGCCGTAGTCATTGTGGGTGCGGACCCGGCGAGCCAGATTTATGTCCGGAATAAAAACCGCAAGGCGCAGGCCCTCGGGATGTATTCCGTTGTTCGGGAATTACCAGCAAGTACAACGCAAGCGGAATTATTAGCGGTGATTGCAGAATACAACGCTGATGACCGAATTCACGGGATTCTCGTGCAATCACCGTTACCTGCTCAAATCAATGAGCCGTTGATTACGATGGCCATCGATCCCCATAAGGACGTGGACGGCTTTCACCCAACCAACGTTGGTAAGCTCTTGACGAACTTTCCAGGCAATTATCCGGTTGCGAATACGCCCCGAGGAATTATGACGATGTTAGCGGAATACGGTGTTGATCCGGCTGGTAAAACGGCGGTCGTCATTGGTCGTAGTACAATCGTTGGTAAGCCTATGGCAGCGTTGTTGACGAATGCCAACGCGACGGTCACGATTGCTCATAGCCGGACGCAAAATCTTAAGGCGCTAGCAAAAACGGCGGATATTTTAGTCGTTGCCACTGGAATTGCGCATTTAATTACCGGTGCCGATATCAAACCAGGAGCTACCGTGATTGACGTTGGCATGGACCGGGATGAAAATGGTAAACTAACAGGGGACGTTGATTTCGAAAGCGCCCGCCAAGTTGCCGGACTCATTACCCCCGTTCCGGGTGGTGTGGGCCCGATGACGATTGCCACCTTGATGCAAACCACGGTGGAATTAGCAAAATGGAGTGATGCTGAGTGAGTGACAGTCAACAATATTTGACGGTTTCCGCATTGACGCAGTACATTAAACGTAAATTTGACGTGGACCCGTATTTAGGTAAGGTGTACCTCACGGGTGAAATTTCTAACTACCGGCCGCGGCCGCGTACCCATCAATACTTTAGTTTGAAGGATGATCACGCGAAAATTTCGGCGATCATGTTTAAAAGCGCCTTTGCGAAGGTTAAGTTTCAACCCGAAGAAGGCATGAAGGTATTGGTCGTCGGTCGGATTGGGCTGTATGAACCAAGCGGCAGTTATCAAATCTACGTCGAGCGCATGGAGCCTGATGGCATCGGCGCGCTGTACCAGGCGTATGAACAATTGAAAAAGAAGTTAGCGGCTGAGGGCTTATTTACTGCGCCCAAAAAGCCGCTTCCGCGTTTTCCAAAACGAATCGCAGTGGTGACCAGTCAAAGTGGTGCGGTGATTCGCGATATTATTACGACGGTTCGGCGTCGTTATCCAATTGCCCAGATTGTGTTGTTCCCAGCGCAGGTTCAGGGGGACGCTGCGGCACCAGAAATTGCGCGCCAAATTGAGCGCGCCAACGCGACTGGTAATTTTGATACTTTGATTATTGGTCGGGGCGGGGGTTCGATTGAAGACCTGTGGCCGTTTAATGAAGAAATCGTGGCGCGCGCGATTGCAGCGAGTGCTTTACCGGTTATTTCATCGGTCGGCCACGAAACTGATACGACGATTGCCGACCTGGTTGCCGACGTCCGGGCGGCAACCCCCACGGCGGCAGCCGAATTGGCAGTTCCGGTCTACAATGACGTCCTGTTGCAACTGAAACAGGACCAAACCCGCGTCTTAAACGCCTTTCAAAACCGGGTCCAACGTGAACGCCAGCGGTTGGCTAAGTTGCAAGCGTCCTACGTGTTTACCCAACCGAACCGTTTGTATGAAGGGTATTTACAAAAACTCGATCAGCTCACGCAACGACTTAAACAAGCTGGTCAGGTTCAAGTTAATCAGGCTGAGCTGCAAGTTCAACGGGTAACGCAGGGATTGATTCAACAGACCCCCGTGCATCAAGTTCGCCAAGCGCAAACCCAGTTAGCTAACTTACAGCAACGGCTGAACCGGAGCGCCCAGTTAGTGACGCAGCAAAAGCGGCAGCAGCTTGCGCAAGCAGTGCAGTCGCTGGACCTATTGAGCCCACTGAAAATTATGGGACGCGGTTACGCCTTTGTAACCGATGGCGAGCAAGTGGTTCATGGCGTTGAACAGTTGCAGGTGCAGCAAGCCGTGACGATTCACATGGCTGACGGGCAAGCGCAAGCGCAAATCACCAAGATCGATGGAGGAAAGCGAAATGGCTGAACAACCAACTTTTGAACAAAATTTAAACCAATTAGAAACCATTGTTAATCAATTAGAGCAGGGTGACGTTCCTTTGGAGCAAGCTTTAACGCAGTTCCAAAAAGGGGTCGCGTTAAGTAAGCAGCTGCAAGCAACCTTAGAAGGGGCTGAAAAGACGCTTACAAAAATGATGGACGAAACGGGTAACGAAGTGCCGTTAGACCAATCGGACGCGGATGCCAATGACTAGCGCAGCGGTTTTAGCCGCCTTTGAACAGCAGTGGGTGCCGCGAATCAACGCTTACTTGGATGAGCAGTTACGTGATTGTAGTGATCGCCCCGTTTTAACGGAAGCGATTCGCTATTCGGTTTTAGCTGGTGGCAAGCGCTTACGACCATTATTAACGCTGGCGGTTTTAACCACTTTTAACCAAACGATTACGCCCGCCCACTTACGGAGTAGTACCGCGGTCGAGTTAATGCATACTTATTCGTTAATTCATGATGATTTGCCAGCGATGGATAACGACCGATTACGGCGGGGCGAGCCGACGAGTCACGTGAAGTTTGGTGAAGACGTTGCCATTCTGGCGGGCGACGCGCTCCAACCGTTAAGCTTTGAATGGTTAGCAAGTAGTGGATTGGACGCTGCCGTGGTGGCCGCCCAAGTGCGGGCCTTTGCGGTTGCGACCGGTCCCCGTGGAATGGTGGCAGGGCAAGTGGCCGACGTTAAAAATACGGGCCACCAGCTAACGCTCCCCAAATTACGTCAGTTGCACCGTGAAAAGACCGGCGCTTTAATTCATTACGCGGTTGAGTCGGGCTTAATTCAAGCGCAGGTGCCAACGAACGTTGCCGCTGCTTTGCTGGATTATGCGGATGCGTTTGGGTTGGCGTTTCAAATTTATGATGATATTTTAGACGTCACGAGTACGCCGGCTGAGCTTGGAAAGGCCACCCATAAGGATGCTGGTGAGCAGAAGAATACGTATCCTGAATTACTGGGGTTAAGCGGCGCCGAAGCGGCCTTAAAACAGGCCGTTGCGGCTGCCCAAACCGCGTTAGCGACGGCCAGTGTCCGCAGCCAGCGGCCGATGACGTTATTGGGTGCGTTTTTGACGTATTTTACAAATTAAAGGACTTAAATTAGATGGAAAAAGAACGAGTTGACGTATTATTAGTACAACAAGGGTTATTTGATACCCGTGAAAAAGCGAAGCGGGCCGTGATGGCTGGTGAAATTCTGGGTGTTAATGAAGAACGGCTGGATAAACCAGGAATGAAAATTCCGGTGACCACGGAATTGCATTTGAAGGGCAAGCCAATGCCGTACGTTTCCCGTGGCGGGCTCAAGCTGGAAAAGGCCCTGCAGAGTTTTAAAATCGACGTGCACGACCGGACCGTTTTAGACATTGGCTCTTCAACCGGGGGATTCACCGACGTTGTTTTGCAAAATGGCGCTAAAATGAGTTACGCACTGGACGTTGGTAGTAACCAGTTAGTCTGGAAATTGCGGCAAGATCCTCGGGTTGAAGTCATGGAAAAGACTAATTTCCGCTACAGTAAGTTAGCTGATTTTCACCGTGGCCAGCCGAACTTTGCTTCAATCGACGTTTCCTTTATTTCGCTGCACTTAATTTTGCCACCGTTGCACGCCATCATTGAACCGGGCGGTGACGTGGTGGCCTTGATCAAGCCCCAGTTTGAAGCCGGCCGTGAACACGTTGGTAAGCACGGGATTGTCCGTGATCCGGCCGTTCATACGGCGGTTTTGACCAATATTGTAAACTTTGCTCAGGAAGCTGGTTATAATGTGCTCGGGTTAGATTATTCACCAATCAAAGGTGGCGAGGGCAATATCGAATTCCTGATTCACTTACAAGCTACCGCTGAAACGCCTACCGTAGCGCCATCCGTCTCGATTGAGCAAACCCAGCAAGCCGCCTATGATCAGCTGAATAAGTAACGAATTCTAATTCAGGTCTTTCATATTTATGCAAAATAGCTTATCATGTGGTTAAATGGATTTGAATAAGCCGCCGGGGGTGATCGGGTGAAAAAGCAAGAACGCCAACGATACATTAAACGATTATTAAGTTCAAACGAAATTGAACGACAAGAAGACTTTGTCAGTTTGTTACGGGCCGAAAATATTGAAGTGACGCAAGCAACGATCTCACGCGATATTAAGGACATGCAGCTGGTCAAGGTTCCCTCGGCAACGGGTGGTTACCATTATAGTATGCCGGTCCAAAAGCAAATGGATACGGAAAAAAAGCTCAAACGCACCTTGCGCGACGCTTACGTATCGTACGCAACGCAGGATAAGTTTGTGCTCATCAAGGTTCTTCCTGGTAACGGCCCGGCACTGGCAACGTTGATTGAAGCAATGCACTACGAAGAAGTTTTCGGCACAATTGGTGACGATGCGACCGTTTTGATCATTTGTAAGTCCCTGGCCATGACTTTGGACTTACAGCAACGACTTCAACGACTTTTAAATGATAACTAGCAAATTAGTTAGTGCTGTTCGACCTGCTCACTTGTGTGTCAGGTCGCTTTTTTTACAGCAACGGAAGATTTGACGACTGACTAAGGGAGGCTGTACCGTGTTACAGGAACTGTCAATTACGAATTTTGCGATTATTGAACACTTAGACATTGCGTTTGAAAATGGGATGACCGTCCTAACGGGGGAAACCGGGGCTGGTAAATCAATCATCATCGATGCCGTCGGGCTGCTAGCCGGTGGGCGCGGTTCCCAGGAATTTATCCGTACGGGGACCGATAAAGCGGTTTTACAAGGCATGTTTATTTTGCCAGCGGACGGGGTCACGGCGAAGCTACTCGACGAAGCGGGGATTGAGCACGCGGATAATACGGTGATCCTGCAGCGCGAGATTGCCAAGAGCGGTCGCAATACTTGCCGGATAAACGGCATGCTCGTCAATACCACTACGCTAAAGAAAATTGGCGAAACGATCGTCGATATTCACGGGCAAAATGAGCACCAGGAACTCATGCAACCTGAGAAGCACCTGGGGCTGTTAGATGAATTCGCGAATAAGCAAATTCACGAGTTACGGGCGCGCTACCGGCAACAGTACCAAACGTACCGCCAGCTTAGCCAAGAACTCCGGCAAAAAAATGATAACGAAAAGGAATGGGCCCAACGCCTAGACATGCTTAACTTTCAAGTTGAGGAGATTGCGGCGGCTCAGGTCAAGGTGGGGGAAGAAGCGGACTTAACCGCTGAACGGGACCGGTTGGATAATTATCAAATGATCAACCAAGCCCTGCAGCAAAGTTACGCGTTATTATCAGCCGATGAAGAGACCAGTGGCGCGGTTGACATGGTGGGGACCGCCATGAACGCCTTAGAACCCATTGCCAATTTAGATCCCGCGTTCAATGAAATTTTAGTTAACGTTAAAAACGCGTTTTACGGGTTACAAGACGCGGCGGGGCAAATTTCGAACCAGTTGGATCTACAAGAATTTGACGAGGGTCGGCTGGATGAAATTGAACAACGGTTGGACGTTTTGAGTCAGTTGAAACGAAAGTACGGTGATTCGGAACAACAGATTCTCGACTATTATCAAAAGATTGCGGCGGAGTTAGAAAAAATGACCGATTCCGAAGAGAATAGTGAGGACCTCGCCCAACGAGTGAGTGATCAGAAAGCGGCCCTCCTTAAAACTGGGGAAGCGTTGTCCGACCAGCGGCGCAAGAGTGCCAAGAGCCTCCAGCGCCAAATTCACCAAGAATTAAAGGATTTGTATATGGATAAAGCGGTTTTTGAAGTCCGCTTTAAACCAACGAACGGTCAAATTTACCGGAGCGGTTTAGATAACGTTGAATTTTATATTCAGACCAACCCGGGCGAACGGATGCGGCCGTTAGCGAAAATTGCTTCTGGCGGGGAACTCTCCCGGATGATGCTTGCGCTTAAAACCATTTTTTCCGAGTCACAAGGGATTACCAGTATCATCTTTGACGAAGTGGATACCGGGGTTAGTGGCCGGGTCGCGCAGGCGATTGCCGAAAAAATCAACGGGATTGCCAAGTTTTCGCAGGTACTTTGTATTACCCACTTACCACAGGTCGCCGCAATGAGTGATCACCATTACTTTATTGCTAAGAAGATTAAGGCGAACCGGACTAAAACTAGCGTGATGAAACTTGACCAGCCGGCCCGGGTGCAAGAACTCGCCCGGATGTTAGCGGGGACGAAGGTGACCAAGCTATCTATGGAACATGCTGAGGAGCTATTGCGACTGGCCGGTGAGGAAAAAAGTAGTCAATAAATAATGATCAATGAGAAGAGCGTGTGCCAAAAGTCGGCTGACTTTTGGCACACGTTTTGGCTATTGACATTTGGGAACACAAGCGGCTGTGACGTATACCACAGCCGCTTTGATTTGGACATTTTTTGTAGATTATTAAATTAGTGTACTAACTAATTTAATTTATGGATTACTTTCATAATTGAAAACGCTACCATTTACCTGTTAACGAATAGTGCACCAAATAAATTGATGCTTTTAGGGGAGGAACGTTTCAATGAAAACGACGCATTATCGCAAAGCAACGCTCGCGCTAGCCCTACTATCTTTGTCAGCGGGGCTGGCAGCGTGTCAAAAGTCAACGAGTCAGAGTTCGAGTCAGGTTAAGTACAAGCAGACCGCGGAAGCCACGGTGGATAAAGGGATGGACAACATGCCGGAAGAACCGTATTGGTTTCCAAATCAATTATTAAAGTGGCAGTTTAAGCGCGATAAGAACGCGCAGGCCTACGTTGCCACTGAACCACTCGCGAAGCGGATCAACAAGCAACAATTACCAACGGTCAACGCGACCCAAAATCCCAAGATGAAGGTTGTGGCACTGTCCATTATGAACAGCTCAACCAGTGGCAACGCCCCGCGGGGAATCAATACGGTCGACGCCAACGTTTTTTCTAATTGGCAATACATTGACCAGTTAGTTTATTGGGGTGGCGCTGCCGGCGAAGGGCTAATCGTCCCACCAACGCCGGATGTGATTGATGCGGCCCACAAAAACGGGGTACCGGTTCTCGGAACCGTTTTCTTCCCACAAATTCAGAGTGGTGGGAAGCTCAAATGGTTGAACGAATTCTTAAAGCAGGATAAGGATGGTCATTTTCCAATCGTTCCTAAGTTGATTGCGGTGGCCCAGGCGTACGGGTTTGACGGCTGGTTTATTAATCAGGAAACTGATCCGGAAGTGGAAAGCTTTGACGACGTTGCCGATGGTGATGCTAAGAAGACGACGACCAGTCAAGGGTTGACTAAAAAGCACGCCGAACTAATGCAGGCGCTAATTAAGGAATACAAGCAACAAGCAGGCAATAAGCTGGATGTTATGTGGTACGATTCGATGACCAGTGACGGCAAAATGGACTGGCAAAACGCGCTAACGAAGGAAAACCAAGCGTACTTGGTGGACGCCAATATGAAGCCGGTTGCCGACACGATGTTTATGAACTTCTGGTGGACCAAGGACCGGTTAGCGAAGCAGGATTTATTGAAGCAGTCACGGGAACGGGCAGAAAAACTAAAACTAGATCCATATAACTTGTTTGCCGGAATTGATGTCCAAGAAAACGGTACCGCGACGCCCGTTAAGTGGAACTTATTTGCCAATGATAAAAACGTACCGTACACGTCGCTAGGGTTGTATGCGCCTAACTGGACTTACACGTCGGCCGAAGATTTGGATGAGTTTCAAGCTAAGGAAAGTGCTTTTTGGGTTAACAGTAATGGGGACCCATCGAAGAGCGTTCCGTCCAAGAGCGAGACTACGTGGCCGGGAATTTCAACCTACGCTGTGGAACAAAGCGCAATTACTAAGTTGCCGTTTGTCACAAACTTTAGTTTAGGTAACGGCTATAATTACTTTGTGAAGGGGCAAAACGTCTCGTTGCGGGATTGGAATAATCGTTCCGTACAGGCCGTCAACCCAACGTATCGCTGGATGATTGATAACGACGGGCAAAACCAACTGAAAGCTGACTTTGATTACAGTGATGCTTATGAAGGTGGTAACGCCCTTAAATTTAGTGGTAACGTTCAAAAGGATACGGCCAGCACCGTTAAGTTATATACGACAAAGCTGAAATTTAAAGCGACCACCCAAGTGCAGTTAACGGCTAAGGCGAACGCTAAGAGTCAATTCGACCTAGTGCTGCACTTAAACGATGGGCAAAAGCAAACTGTTAAGGGTAAACGGGCCGTCACTAAAAAGTGGACGACCGTCAAATACGACGTGTCCCAATTGGCGGGGAAGACCGTAACGGGAGTTGATCTTAAAATCACGCCGAGTGCTAAGACGGCCAGCTATGAAGCGTCACTAGGACGACTGGCAATGACCGGGAAGCAACAGGCTGCACCGAAGGCTCTGAGTGGCCTGAAAGTTACGAGCAAGAAGTTTGATGAAGAGGGGAAAGTTGCCGGGGTTAACTTAAAGTGGCAAGCACCGACTGACCAACAACTGGATCGTTATGAAATTTACCAAGTGAATAGTGATCAGAGTCGTTCATTCTTAGGCACAACGACGGCTCCAAACTTCTATGTAAATGGATTAGACCGGAAGAGTAATCAGGACGAAAGTGATTTTATTGTGGTCCCGGTCGATATTTGGAACCAGCGTGGTGCGGCTTCAAAAGCGGCGACGCTGACTTGGCCGGATAACCGCAAACCAAAAGCAGCCTTTACGGCGGCAACGACGTTAGCGGCTCCGGGAACGACCATTAAATTTACCAATGAGTCGTCTTCAAATTCTAAACAATTCAAGTGGGAATTTGAAGGGGCTGAACAAACGACGAGCACTGCTAAGAATCCAAGCGTGACCTATAAGAAGGCCGGGACCTATAATGTAAAATTAACGGCTAAAAATGCGGATGGTCAGCGGACGGTTACTCAAGAAAAATTAATTACGATTACGGATCAGGCTAAGGGCGACCTAAAGACCCTTTCTAAGGGTGCGAAGACCGATGCCTCTGGCTTTACTAACAGTAGTGAAGCGCCTAAATTGGCGGTTGACGGCAAGCTAGATACGAAGTGGTGCGCAACTGGTAATCCACCGCATACGCTCACCATTGACCTAGGAAAGGCCCAAACGGTTAGTGCGGTCAAGCTCGCGCATGCGGAAGCTGGTGGCGAAGGCAAGGATATGAATACGCAGGCGTGGACGATTCAAACTAGTACCGATGGTAAGACCTTTAAGCAGGTGGCGCGGACGTTGAATAATTCAGCGGCAACCAGTGAAAATACGTTTGCGGCAACGACTGCGCGCTATGTTCGAATTGTAGTGGATAAACCAACTCAAGTTGCTGATTCGGCTGTCCGAATTTACGAAATGAACGTGTTGGGGATTAACCAAGTTCTCAAATAATGAATAGATATTGAAAGTTTAAGGTGTTTAAGAATAATTATGCAAGAGTTTGAATTTTATATTCAAACTCTTTTTGATTAAAATAACGGTGTATCAAGGGGTGGTAGCGATTGCAGATAGCCGTAGTTGGCAATTTATGTGACGTGTTGTTTGCAATTTCCTTTCCGGATAAGTTATCCTTAGTAGGGTACAGTTTATTAAGTAAATTGAATAAGCTGAAAAAAGATTGGAGTGATGAGGTTGTTTCTGACAATGTCCCATTTGAATAAAACATATCCTGGCGGCAAAGTAGCTGTTAAAGATTTCAACTTGGAAATTGAAAAAGGTGAATTTGTGTGCTTCATCGGAACTTCTGGTTCGGGTAAGACGACGACCATGCGAATGATTAATCGGATGTTGAGTCAGACTTCCGGGACCATTAAGTTAAATGGTGAAGATATTGGTAAGATGGATCCCGTGAAATTGCGGCGTAAGATTGGTTACGTTATCCAAAACATTGGTTTAATGCCCCACATGACCATTCGCGATAACATTACCTTGGTGCCCCGCTTACTAAAGTGGCCCCAAGAGAAGATGAACGAACGCGCTAAGAAAATGATTAAGTTAGTAGAACTTCCTGAAGACTATTTAGATCGTTATCCTTCCGAACTTTCTGGGGGGCAACAACAACGGATCGGGGTTGTTCGGGCGCTAGCGGCGGATCAAGACCTGGTCTTGATGGACGAACCGTTTGGGGCGCTTGACCCAATTACCCGTGAATCGTTACAGGATTTGGTTAAGGATTTACAAGAACGGCTTGGTAAGACCTTCGTATTTGTTACCCATGATATGGACGAAGCGTTGAAGTTATCCACGAAGATCGTCATCATGGATGGCGGTGAAATTATGCAAGTGGCCTCACCGGACGACGTGTTACGGCACCCCGCAAACGAGTTCGTTGAAAACTTGATCGGGAAAGATCGCTTGATTCAAGCCCGGCCAAGTATTACGACCGTTGGCCAAGTCATGTTGAAGGATCCAATTGCCACAACGCCGGGTAAATCTTTGACCGATGCGTTGCGGTTAATGCATGATAAGCGGGTTGATAGCCTACTGGTTACCGATGAAGCTGGTATCCTGAAAGGGGTCATCGGCATTGAAGACGTTGACTACAACTTCAATTCGGCAACGAGTGTCAGTGACATCATGGAAAAGGACCTCTTCTACGTTCAATCGAATTCATTAATTCGTGATACGGTTGAACGCATCCTCAAACGCGGGCTGAAAAATATCCCGGTCGTTGATGACAAACACCGGCTCGTTGGGATCGTGACGCGGGCAACGCTGGTGGATATCGTGTACGACGCACTTTGGGGCGACGAGGCGGAAGACGAAGCCTCCAATAATATTCATCACGAGGAGGACGCAGCCCCAGCCGACGCTAAAGGCGGTGAGACTAAATGATTAGTTTCTTAGAAACTTATGGCGCGCAGATGATTTTAAAAACGTGGCAACACATTTATATCTCCGCCTTCTCACTGGCCTTGGGGGTCATTGTGGCGGTGCCACTCGGGATTTTAATGACGCGAGTAAAGTCATCGGTCGCGAACGTCATCATGTCGATTGCTAGTATGTTACAGACGATTCCAGCGATGGCCCTGTTGGCCTTAATGATTCCGTTCCTCGGGATCGGGGCTTTTCCAGCAATCATTGCGCTGTTTATCTATTCATTACTGCCAATTCTTCGCAACACCTACCTTGGAATGGAAGACGTGGAACCCGCGCTGATCGATGCAGCTAAAGGCATGGGGATGACGGGCTGGCAGTCGATTATCAAAGTTGAAGTTCCAATGGCGGCGCCCGTGATCATGTCCGGGGTGCGGTTATCCGCAACCTACGTAATTGCGTGGGCAGCCTTGGCTTCCTATATCGGTGCCGGCGGTTTAGGTGACTTTATTTTTAACGGGTTGAACCTTTACCGTACCGACCTAATTTTAGGTGGGTCGATTCCGGTCATTATTTTAGCCCTCATCGTCGATTGGTTACTGGGGAAACTCGAAGCAGTTGTGACCCCACGGACCACGCAATCGTAAGGGGGGAGCTCACATGAAAAAATTAAAGAAATGGTTCTTAGGTTTAATTGCGACCGTTGCGAGTGGGTTACTCTTAACGGGTTGTGGTTTTCCAGGCCTATCCGGAACGTCCGCTGGAACGGTTCGGATTGCCGCTCAAAACACCACCGAGCAGCAAATTATGGCTTACGTTATTCAAGATATGATTCAACACTATTCAAACATGAACACGACCTTGATTAATAACTTAGGTTCCGGGACAGTTAGCTTTAACGCCCTTAAAAACGATCAGGCGGACATTTCGTCGATTCGGTTTACTGGGACCGACCTGACGACCATTCTTGGTGAAAAGGTCGACCGGGGACATGTTAAGGAAACTGACCAGTTAGTTAAGGATGAATTTAATAGTAAATATCATATGACTTATTTCCCAACGTACGGTTTTGCGGATACTTACGCCTTTATGGTGACTAAGGAAACCGCTAAGAAGTACAATTTGAAAACGGTCAGTGATATGAAGAAAGTTGCACCGAAGTTGACGGTTGGGTTGGACCAAACTTGGTTGGAACGGAAGGGTGACGGTTACGCTGCGTTCCAGAAACTCTACGGTTATAAGTTCGGAACGACCTACCCAATGCAAATTGGACTAGTTTACGACGCGTTGGAATCTGGTAAGATGGACGCCATCCTAGGTTACTCTACTGATGGTCGGATTGGGAGTTATGATTTGACCATCTTAAAGGATAATAAGAATTTCTTCCCACCATATAACGCGAGCGCCGTTGCAACCAATAAAGTGCTTAAGGAACATCCAAAGTTGAAATCAATTTTGAGTCGCTTAAACGGTCAAATTGATTTAAAGACAATCCAGAAGTTAAATTATAAGGTTGATAATAACTTGGAGGAACCGGAAACGGTAGCCAAGAACTTCTTGGAACAAAATAACTACTTTGAAGGGAGTGACAAGTAATGGCTAATATGAACTTGTTAGAGCAATTGGTTTATTACTACCAACAAAACGGTGCGTACGTTTTAAGTCAGTTTAGCCGTCACTTCCTCGTGTCGATCTACGGGGTACTGTTTGCCGCCATTGTGGGGATTCCGATTGGGATTTTCATTGCGCATCACAGTAAGCTGAGTTCGGCGGTGATTGCGTTAGCGAACGTGATTCAAACGGTACCGTCGCTAGCGATGCTATCAATTATTATGATTGGCTTGGGACTCGGAGTGAACACGGTGATTGTGACCGTCTTCCTTTACGCGTTACTGCCAATTATCAAGAACACCTATACGGGCATGCTGAACGTGAGTCCGTCGATTTTAGATTCCGGTAAGGGGATGGGAATGACCAGGTGGCAAATTCTGCGCATGGTTGAACTCCCGTTATCCTTGTCGGTTATCATGGCTGGCTTACGGAACGCCCTCGTCCTTGCTATTGGGATCACCGCCATCGGGACCTTCGTTGGTGCCGGCGGCTTAGGGGATATCATTATTCGTGGGACTAACGCCACGAACGGTGGTGCCATCATCTTAGCCGGGGCGTTGCCGACCGCGTTAATGGCGATTATTTCCGATACGGTCTTGGCTTGGATTGAAAAACGGGCCGATCCGACGCAAAAATAGTTAAAATAAAAAGATTGATTTACAGGAATTCCAAACGGACTCATTCAGGGAAGTCGGAGGAAACTGTAACATCAATCTTTTTTTTGCACCAAAAACACCACGCGCATATGCAAGGTAATATAGCCGTGATTGCATCTTTTGATGCAAGCGTTGTTTTAATTCGTTAAGCGCTCAATGTAGCGAACGTTGTTGGGGTCAATCAAATGGGTTAAGTGTAACCGTTGATTGATCAGCACCAGTTGGCCGTTCGGTAACGTTTTAAGCTGCCCGTGAATATTGTACGGGTGGGCCGCCGTTAATTGGGGCTGCATCTGGATGCGTAGCCGGTAATGCCGTTGCTCAGCCTGATTGAGAAACTGCTTGCGTTGAAAAACAGGCATCGTGGGCATTAACGGCGCCGGTTGGTCCGGGGTAGCGTTAAAGTCATCCATAAATTGGCGGTACGTTGCCTGTAAATTTTTAGAAATTAACTTGAGATTGGATTGTTGATTTTGCATGTTTGCCACCTCGAACATTTGTTTGTGTTTTCATTATACGAACAAGCGTTCTAAAATGCAAGCGAAAAATTTGGTTCGTTTGGATTAGGATGAGAAAAGCGGGCTCAACGCTTGATAAAGCTTGCAATCTCCGGGTAAAAAGTGCAAAATAAGCTTTAAAACATATTTAATTAAGGGGAATTTGTGATCATGGCGAAACAAGGCATGTTAATCGTCTTATCAGGTCCTTCGGGTGTCGGTAAAGGTACCGTCCGGAAGGAAATCTTTGACTCAGATGATAACGATTTTCAATATTCAGTCTCGATGACGACGCGCGCAATGCGTCCGGGCGAAGTAAATGGGAAAGACTATTATTTTGTCTCGAAAGAAGAGTTTGAGGCTGAAATTAAGAGTGGCGGAAT
Source organism: Lactiplantibacillus modestisalitolerans (assembly GCF_005405425.1). Taxonomy (GTDB): domain Bacteria; phylum Bacillota; class Bacilli; order Lactobacillales; family Lactobacillaceae; genus Lactiplantibacillus; species Lactiplantibacillus modestisalitolerans. The sequence continues at coordinate 90,340 of NZ_BJEA01000003.1, forward strand.
GCTTGAATATGCTAAGTATGTTGACAACTACTACGGAACGCCCTTAAAATATATTAAGCAGTCACTAGCGGCAGGCAAGGACGTTTTCTTGGAAATTGAAGTGAACGGGGCCATGCAAGTTCGCGAGAAGATGCCCGATGGGGTGTTTATTTTCTTGACGCCGCCCGATTTAATGGAATTAAAACACCGGATTATTGGCCGGGGCACGGATGATATGGCCGTAATTAATAAGCGGATGGCTAAAGCCGTTGGTGAAATTAAAATGATGCGCAATTACGATTACGCCGTGATTAACGATGAGGTGCCATTAGCGGCCGAACGAATCAAAGCGATTATTCGTAGTGAACGGTACAGTGTTAAACGGGTCATGCCCGAATACGAAGAAATGTTAGGAGATGCGGAATCTTGATTTTATACCCATCAGTTGATGATTTATTGAAGCAAGTTAATTCACGCTATTCATTGATTATGTTGGCTAGCAAGCGCGCCCATGAATTGGATGCCGGTGCAAGTCCCATGTTAAGCAACTACAAATCAGTGAAAACGATTGGTCGGGCCTTAGAAGAAATCGCAGCTGGCGATTTAATGATCGACCCCGACGAAAAGGATAAGGATTAACGGTTAGTGGTTGGAAACGGTGCTGAGCTAATGGAGCTTAGCGCTTTTTTTATGGGTTCTTGTTAGCAATGATCCCGGTAGCTGAATTGGACGGGGCGCTCGCTAATGGGACCCTTCGGCGGCTTGAAGCTTCACCTCATCCCCGTTTCTTGATACAATTGACCCATTGATAAATGACGGTCCGAGTAGGTACCGCCAAATGAACCCGCGGTAAAAGTTGAGCCGTGGGGTAAGGACGTGAAAAAGTGGAGATTTGGAAAGATTGTCACGTTACCGTTGTGGTTAGTGGCGGTATCGCCAGTTATAAGGCCCTCGTGTTGATTCGGCAACTGATGAAACGGGGCGCGACGGTCCGGGTTGCGTTAACGGCCCACGCGGCTGAGTTTATTACCCCGTTAACGTTTCAAACGTTGACTCGTCAACCAGTGGTGTTGAATGAGTTTACGACGAGTGATCCGTCCCACGTTGTTCACGTGGCATTAGCGGACTGGACCGACGTCATGGTCTTGGTTCCGGCAACGGCTAATCTCATTGCCCGGGTGGCGAACGGTCTCGCCGACGATGCGGCGACCAGCACGATTTTAGCGACCACTGCGCCGAAGTACGTGGTGCCCGCGATGAATTCACACATGTACGCTAACCCGGCAACTCAGCGTAATTTACGACAACTAGTGGCCGATGGACTAACGGTGCTAACGCCGGCAGATGGAATGCTAGCGGAAGGCTACGCGGGTCGGGGGCGGATGCCGGAGCCCGAAGCAATTTTGGCCTGGTTAACGGATCAGCAGATTCAACGGACACCGTCGTTACCGTTAACCGGGCGGCGCGTGCTTGTGACGGCGGGCGGTACGCGGGAGGCCTTGGATCCGGTCCGCTACATTACTAACCGTTCGTCGGGTAAAATGGGTTATGCGGTGGCTGCGGCAGCCCGGACAATGGGGGCGCAGGTCACGCTCATTAGTGCGGCAACGCATTTGCGTGCGCCGGCCGGCGTACAAGTACTACCAGTAGCGTCCGCCGCGGAACTCCGCGATGCGGTCGTCACCCACTTTGAGGCTTGCGACTTATTAGTCATGGCAGCCGCGGTGTCGGATTACCGCCCCGTTCAAACTAATCAACAAAAAATTAAAAAACCGCAGGACCATGCGGACTTAACGTTACAATTAACGGAAACAACGGATATTTTAAAGGAACTTGCAACCCGTAAAACGCACCAGTACGTCGTGGGCTTCGCGGCCGAAACGCAAAACCTGTTGGCTAACGCGCAACACAAGTTAACCAGTAAGCGGCTGGATTTGCTAGTTGCCAACGATGTTTCACAACCCGGAGTCGGCTTCAATGGTGACACCAACCAGGTGACGCTATTACGGCCGGACCAGGCACCGCTGACGACCGCCCTGATGTCTAAGCGGGCGGTTGCAAACCAAATTTTAACCACGGTTGTCGCTGAAACTGGCTGGCAACCACAACCAAAGTAAGAAAGGAAGGTCGTTGTGGCAGAAATTGCACAAGTATTGGTAGACGTGCCGACCATGCAAACGAACCGGCCGTATAGTTACCGTATCCCGGCCGCTTGGCAGGCTCAGGTCCAACCCGGGATGCGAGTTGTAGTTCCGTTTGGTCGCGGTAAGCGCCGGGTGCAAGGGTTTGTGCTCAGTTGCGGCGACCAGCCGGAATTTGACGGAGCGTTAAAAGAAATTGACGCAGTTGTTGATTTAGCGCCCGTTTTAAATACGGAAATGTTGGCCCTTACCAAGTGGTTAGCGGCCAGCACCTTTTCGTTTCAAATTACTTGTGCGCAAACGATGTTACCAGCGGTAATGCGCGCAAAGTACGTCAAACTTTTACGACCAACGACTCAAACGCCGCCCGCGGTTCGGACCACTTGGTTTGGTGATCAGCCGGAAGTGCCGTTTGATCAGGTTGCGACGACGTCTCAAGCGGTGAGCCAATTATTACGGTTACAGGCTGCTGGAGAAGTTGACGTTTACTACCAAGTTAAAAATCAGGCCCGGCGAAAGACCCAATTCGGGGTTAAAGCCCGCTTAGACGCAAGCGCCATTACCGCGACGGAGGGCGAATTACGCCACGGCGCAAAACAACAATTGGCGCTCCTGAAGGGGTTAGCCACGTTGAACGGTGAGACCGTCACGCAGGCGGACTTTTGCCAGCGTTTTGACGTCAATCCGGCTACGATTCGGACTGGTGAACAGAAGGGTTGGTTGCAACGAGTTCAGCTGGAAGTTTACCGCGACCCCTACGCAACGAGTGAAATTAAGGCCACGCAGGCGTTGACGTTAAACGCCGAGCAACAAGTTGCCGTGGATCAGATTACGCAAGCCGTCACGCAGGACGCGACGACCACCTTCTTACTTGAAGGGGTCACCGGGAGCGGTAAGACGGAAGTTTACCTCCAATCAATGGCGGCGGCCCTGGCTCAGGGAAAGACCGCACTGATGCTCGTGCCCGAAATTTCACTCACTCCCCAAATGGTTCAACGGGTGCGCGGACGATTTGGTAAGGCGGTTGCGGTACTGCACAGTGGGCTTTCAAACGGTGAAAAGTACGACGAATGGCGTCGAATCCAACGCGGTGAAGCCCAGGTCGTTGTCGGTGCCCGCTCAGCCGTGTTTGCGCCGCTTAAAGACATTGGTTTAATCGTGATGGACGAAGAACATGAAAGCACTTATAAGCAGGACGACGCGCCACGTTATCACGCCCGCCAAGTAGCGCTGTGGCGTAGTCAGTACCACCATTGTCCGGTCGTTCTCGGCTCCGCGACGCCGTCACTGGAAACCCGGGCTCGCGCTGAAAAGGGCGTTTATCAGCGGTTAGTACTGGCTGAGCGGGTCAATCAACGCCCGTTACCGACCGTTTCCATCATTGATATGAAAAAAGAAATGCAGCAACACGCGGAAAGTAATTTTTCGGCGCCGTTGTTGGTCGCGCTTCAAGACCGCTTAGACCGGCATGAACAAAGCGTTTTAATGCTCAACCGGCGGGGCTTCTCATCGTTCGTTTTGTGCCGGGACTGTGGGTTTGTGCTGAAGTGTCCCAACTGTGACATTTCACTCACGCTCCACATGGACAGCCACACGATGAAGTGTCATTATTGCGGCCATGAGGAACCAATTCCGCGAATCTGTCCGAACTGCCACGGTCATCAAATTCGATACTACGGCACCGGGACGGAAAAGGTTGAAACGGAATTGAAAGAATTGCTACCCGACGCCAACATTATTCGGATGGACAACGATACGACCCGGAAAAAGGGGGCCCACGCGAAGCTGTTGGCTAAGTTTGGCAGTGGGGAAGCTAATATTTTAATCGGCACGCAAATGATTGCGAAGGGGCTGGACTTTCCGAACGTTACTCTGGTTGGGGTGTTAAACGCCGATACCGGTCTGGGACTGCCCGATTTTCGGGCTAGTGAGCGGACCTTTCAGCTACTAACGCAGGTCAGCGGCCGCGCCGGTCGGGCGACTAAGCCGGGGCACGTTTACATTCAAACTTTTAATCCGGACCACTATGCGATTCGGTTTGCCCAGCACCATGATTATGAGGGCTTCTTCAAGTATGAAATGCGGATGCGCCACCAAGGGGACTACCCACCGTACTACTTTACCGTGCAAATTACTGCCAGTGACTTGGATGAGGCGGTTGCGGCCAAGCGCATGTACCAATTGTTACAATGGCTGCGCCCACGGTTAGCATCGCAAACCATTATTTTGGGGCCAACGCCCAAGCCAATCGCCCGCGTTAATCGGCGTTACTACTATCAAATTGTGATTAAATATAAACGTGAGCCAAACCTGGCCGCCACGTTAACGACGTTGTTACATGAAACGCAGGCCCAACAACGCCAAGGCCTTCAAATTGGAATTGACGTTGAACCGTTGCACTTTATGTAAGTATTCAGGAGGAATCAAGGTATGCCATCAATCGTTTTTATGGGGACCCCGCAGTTTGCGGCGCCCATTCTAGAAAGTTTAATTGAACAGAAGTACCAAGTTTTAGCGGTGGTTACGCAACCCGACCGTAAAGTTGGTCGTAAGCACGTTTTAACCGCGTCACCCGTGAAAAAGGTGGCCGTGGCGCACAGGATTGAAGTGCTCCAGCCTGAAAAAATTGGTGGGAGCCCAGAAATGGCCCGGATCATCGAACTTCAGCCTGATCTAATCGTGACGGCTGCGTTTGGGCAATTTTTACCAACGAAGCTATTAAAAGCGGCTAAACTGGCCGCTATCAACGTCCACGGCTCGTTATTACCGAAGTACCGGGGCGGCGCTCCCGTCCAATATTCGATTATTAACGGCGAAGCCGAAACCGGCATTACCATTATCTACATGGTTAAAAAGATGGACGCCGGCGACATGCTCGCACAGCGCGCCATTCCAATTGAAAAAACCGACGATACCGGTACGATGTTTGAGAAGCTGAGCCGCGTCGGGCGCGACCTCTTACTTGAAACGCTCCCCAAGTTAATTGCCGGTGAGCTAACCGCGACGCCGCAAGCAGAAGATCAGGTCACCTTTGCCCCTAACATTCAACCGGAGCAAGAGGCGGTCGACTTTAAGACCCAAACGGCGGCTCAAATTGACAATCAGGTGCGGGGAATGCGGCCAGCCCCAATTGCGTACACGGTGTTAGCCGGCAAACGGACTAAGCTTTGGGACGTGACGCCACTAACCGAAACCGTGACGCAGGCCCCTGGTCAAGTAGTTCGCCGCGAAAAGCACGCGTTAGTGATTGCGGCGGCGGCCGGAACGGCGTTAGCGATTAACCAGCTCCAACCAGCTGGGAAGCCTAAAATGATGATTACTGATTATTTAAACGGGTCCGCTGACACGTTTACGACCGGAGAGCAGGTTATTGATTAATGACGAAATTAGATGAAAATCCCCGTTGGCTAGCCGTTACGGCCCTAGCCAAGATTAAAAACGGTGCTTATTCCAACTTACAGTTAAATCAGCTCATTCGTGAGCATTCGCTGGACCGACGCGATGTTAACCTATTAACCAACATGGTTTACGGCGTGATTCAGCACCGCTTGACCTTGGAGTTCTGGCTCAAGCCGTTTGTCAAGCGGCCCAAGCAGCTGGTGCCCTGGGTACACGAGCTCCTATTAAGTGCGCTTTACCAGTGGCAATTTTTGGATAAAATTCCACAACGCGCGGTCTTTAATGAAACGATTGAGATTGCGAAAGTCAAGGGGCACCCGGGAATCCGGCGGTTCGTTACCGGGGTGCTCCATCAAATGGATAGAAGCGGGTTGCCGGCCTTTACGACGATTGAAGATCCCGATGAACGCCTGCAAGTGATGTACAGTATGCCCAAGTGGATTATCCAGGAACTGCGGCGCCAGGTTGGTCAGGATAAGATGGTTGCGGTGTTAGCCTCCTTAAACCAACCGGCGAAACAGGCCTTACGGGTCAACCTTGATCAAGCGACGGTCGCGGACGTTCAGGCGGAACTTGAAACGGCCGGCCTAAGCGTTGAACCGAGTGCCGTAGCGCCCGCCGGCCTAATTGTTACCGCGGGTCAGGCCGTTAATACGGCCGCGCTGGCGGCGGGCCGGTTGACGATTCAAGACGAAAGTGCCCAACTGGCCGTGGACGCGTTGGATCCGCAACCCGCAGACCGGGTTTTAGATGCCTGTGCGGCGCCCGGTGGTAAGACGACCCAGATTGCGGCCGCACTAGCTGCTGAGCAGGGGGGCCAAGTTACGGCCCTCGATATTCACACCAGTAAGGTGAAGCTAATTGCGAAAAATGCGGCACGGATGCACGTGGCTAACCGGGTAGCGGCGACCCAACTCGACGCACGTAAGGCGCAGAGCGAGTTCGGTGACGCCCAATTTGACCGCATCCTAGTCGACGCGCCCTGCTCGGGGTTGGGATTAATGCGGCGGAAACCTGAAATTCGGTATGAAAAGCAGCTGGCGGATAGTTTGAACTTGCAACAAATTCAACTTGCAATCTTAGCTGCGGTCGCACCAACCTTGAAAAAAGGTGGTATCATGACGTATAGCACTTGTACAATTTTAGAACAGGAAAATCAGGCGGTCGTTGAGCAGTTCCTCGCGACCCACCCTGAATTTGAATTAGAAACAACGCCAACTAAGCAAGGGTTGAAGGCGGATCGGTCAACGAAAACGTTGACGATTTATCCGGATGATTATCTATCCGACGGCTTTTTCATCGCTTGTTTACGGAAAAAATAACGCTGGAGTGGTGAATCGTGGATTTTGCATATCGGTCGGATATTGGCCAACAACGCGAAGAAAATGAAGACTATGTTGGAGTATTTAAAAATAAAGCCGGAATTAACTTTGCCATCGTTGCTGACGGCATTGGCGGCCACCAGGGGGGCGACGTTGCCTCCGAGATGGCGGTCTCACACATGGGCTACCGGTTTGAAAATACGGATTTTGATCAGCCGGACGACGCGGTCAAGTGGTTGTCGGCGGAAGTTCAGGATGAAAACCGACACATTATTGAAAAGGCTCAGGAATTTTCCGATTTAAAGGGCATGGGAACAACGATGGTTGCGGTCATTCTTTTTAATGAAGATTTTTTAATGGCTAATATTGGTGACAGTCGGGGCTACTTATACCGCGACGGGGCCTTACACCAGTTAACGGAAGACCATTCGCTGGTCAACGAACTGGTGAAGCGCGGGGAGATTTCGGCGGAACAAGCCCGCAAGCACCCGCAAAAGAATATCATTACCCGGACTTTGGGCATTTCGCCCGACGCCGATATTGATACTAATTTGTTTCCGATGCAACCGGGAGACCAACTGTTACTCTGTTCAGACGGACTCACGAACATGGTCAGTGATGATCAGCTGGCAACGGTGTTAAAGGATGGCAACCAAACCGCAACCGAAAAATGTGAAACCCTCATTAAATTGGCCAACGCGGCCGGTGGGTTAGATAACATTACCGCCTTAATTGTCGCGGTTGATGGTGAGGTGGCCGCTAGATGACACCCAACTATACCCTTAGCGGACGGTATCGAATCGTCCGGTCCTTAGGTGAAGGTGGGATGGCCAACGTTTATTTGGCACACGATTTAATTTTAGATCGAGACGTCGCGGTAAAGCTCTTACGTTTGGATTTACGGGATGATCCGAAGACCATCAAGCGTTTCCAGCGGGAGGCCCTCGCGACGACGGAGCTGGTTCACCCGCACATCGTGAGTTTGTACGATGTCGGGGAAGAAAACGGGATGCAGTACTTAGTAATGGAGTACGTCAAGGGGATGGACTTGAAGAATTATATCAAGTCCCAGTTCCCACTACCGTTGCAGCAAGTGCTCGATATTATGGCTCAAATTTTAAGCGCGGTGGCGACCGCCCACGCGCACAACATTATTCACCGGGACCTTAAGCCCCAAAATATTTTAATTGACGAAGCCGGCAACGCAAAAATTACGGATTTCGGTATTGCGGTGGCGTTGTCGGAGCACACGATGACCCAAACCAACACCATTTTGGGTTCGGTCCACTATTTGTCGCCCGAACAAGCCCGTGGCAGCATGGCGACGAAGCAGTCGGATATTTACTCGCTCGGGATCATCTTGTACGAGATGTTGACGGGTTCGGTACCGTTTAATGGTGAAACCGCGGTTTCGATTGCGTTAAAGCACTTTCAAAGCGCAATCCCCTCGGTACGGGATTACGATGCGGATATTCCGCAGGCCCTTGAAAACGTGGTGTTACGTGCAACGGCCAAGGATCCCCGGAACCGTTACGCCGCGGTTGAAGATATGGCGGCTGACTTAAAAACCACGTTGGCGCCAGCCAGAGCGGGTGAAAAGCGCTTTGAACCCGCTGATTTAAACATTGATGAAACTAAAATTATGCCCAGCGCGGATATTCAGGCGGCCTTAGCTGCTAGCCAGGATGGTAAGACGCAGGTCATGCCGCGGGCACACGAAGCACCAGCTAAACCGAAACCGGCCGCTTCCAAACCCGCTGAAGCGACCCCGGAAGATAAGCCGTTACCGAAACGGTCGTGGGCGAAGCGCCACCCGTTACGGCGCAAGTTGCTGATTGGGTTAGGGATTGTTTTACTGTTTGCCTTAGCGGTATTGGTCGGTTGGGAGCTCAGTCAACCGCAAGCCACGACCATTCCGAAGGTGACTGGGATGACGAAGCAGGCTGCCACCGAAACGCTGGCAAAACGCCACTTATCAGTTGGAACCGTTCGGCGCGTCAAGAGTAATCGGGTGCGTAAAAATCAAGTGATCAAGTCGACACCAGGTGCCAAAACATCGGTTCCGGAGCGCTCTAAGATTGGGTTGACTATTAGTAGCGGTGCCAAAGAGATGAGTTTTGGTAACTACGTGAACGATAGCTATCAAGACGTGCGGCAAACTTTGAAGTCGGCGGGCTTTACCGTCAAAAAGGTCTACAGTACCTCGGACGTAACGGCCGGCCAAATTATTAGTCAGGACGTTGCGGCCGGCAGTCGGGTCTTACCGACGGATACGACCGTGACCTTCACCGTTAGCGCTGGGAGCCACTACGTTAACTTAAAGGATTTAACGGGTGAGAGTCAGCGCGACATTTTGACCTACGCTCAAGACAACGGACTAAACGTGAACTTTCAGCGCGGGTATACTGACGAGCAAAAGGAAGGCTACTCGTATGACCAAGAGCCCGATGGGGGCACTAACGTCCGTTCGGGTTCCACGGTGACCGTAATGATGTCACGTGGTAATCAACCGACTAATCAGCCGGACCCTAAAAACTTTTACGTTAAGGTCACCATTCCGTTTAAGGCCTTAACGGCGGCAGCCCCTCAGGCTAATAACGTTAAGATCTATTTGGAAGACGATACCCATACGCGGGAGACGCTTTACCGGGAGTTAACGATTATGCATGATACCCGGATTAGTTTACCGTTTCAATTAACGGGCGATTTGAAGGGCCGGTACCGAATCGTTCGCAACGGGGTGACGATTGCCAATAAGACGCAAATTACGGCCGAAGACGCAACAAATTAAGTGAAAAGTCATGCGAAAGGCATGACTTTTTTGGTACAATGAAGCTAGTTCTTAAAGTGGACCGTACCAAAATTTATAAAAGGTGGTGCTAATTTGAAAGTTGGACAAATTCGCCAGTCATTGAGCGGCTTTTACGACGTTTATGCTGACGGGCAACTATACCGGACGCGGGCGCGGGGCAATTTCCGCAAACGTAAAATTACGCCGTTGGTTGGCGACCAGGTGGAGTTTGACAGTACGACGCCGCAGGAAGGGTACGTTTTAAAGGTTTTGCCGCGCCAGACACAGTTGGTACGGCCTCCAGTCGCAAACGTTGATTTGGCAATCGTCGTGACCGCAACCACGCCGCAGGAGTTCTCAACGAACTTACTTGACCGCCAGTTAGTCGCGTTGGGGGTGGCTGGGATTGACGCGGTAATTTACTTTGCCAAAACGGATTTATTAAGTGATGCGGACTATCAGGACCGCCAAACGTTGGCGGCCGCCTATCGTAAAATTGGGTATCCCGTTATTTGTGATCGGACCGCCTTTTCAGAAGCGGCCTTAACGATGGTTAAACGGGCGCTGGCCGGCCACGTAGCGGTGGTTATGGGTCAAACTGGGGCCGGTAAATCAACCCTGTTGAACCACTTGGAGCCTGGCTTGGCGTTAGCGACCGGTGAAATTTCACAGGCGCTTAACCGAGGGAAGCATACGACGCGTAAAGTTAGTTTGATTCCGGTTGCGGACGGTTTAGTGGCAGATACCCCGGGCTTTTCCTCGTACGAAGTGTTCGACATTGCTGCTAACGAGTTAACCCACTATTTCCCAGAGTTCGTGCGGTTGAGTGCGGACTGTAAGTATCGCGGTTGCGTGCATATCAACGAACCGCACTGTGCGGTGAAAGCAGCCCTCGATGCCGGCCAGTTATTAACGAGTCGGTACGACAATTATTTACAGTTTTATGAAACCATCAAAAATAAAAAAGTGGTTTATAACAAGAAAAAATAAAAAGTGAGTGAAGTAAACATGATTAAAGTTGCGCCTTCAATTTTAAGTGCAGATTTTGCGAACTTGCAACGCGACGTTCAAATGGTTGAACAAGCTGGGGCGGACGCGCTGCACATTGACGTGATGGACGGCCAGTTCGTCCCAAACTTGTCGTTTGGAATGAGTACGGTTGCGGCGTTACGGCCGGTAACGTCGTTAACGTTAGATTGTCACCTGATGATTACGGCGCCCGAACGGTTTGTCGGCCAGTTTGCGAAGGCCGGGGCGGACCTGATTGGGGTCCACGTTGAAAGTACGCCGCACATCTACCATGCCTTACAGCTGATCAAACAGGCCGGGGTCAAGGCGGAAGTTGTTGTTAATCCCGGGACCCCGTTGACTCAAATTGCCGACTTGTTACCAATCGTTGATCAAGTTCTGGTGATGACGGTTAATCCGGGCTTTGGCGGTCAAGCGTTTATTGACGCGATGGTCACTAAAATTAAAGCGCTCGATGAATTAAAGCGGGAGCATAATTATCACTTTGACATTGAAGTCGACGGCGGCATTAACGCCACGACCGTTAAGGCGTGCTACGATGCTGGTGCCACGGTTGCGGTTGCGGGGTCCTTCGTCTACGGAAGTGCTGATCCCGCGCAGCGGATCGAAGATTTGAAAGTAGCGACCAACTAATGAAAGTGATTAATTTGCTAGTCGGCGGACCGACCGCCAACTATCCCGCCGACTTAACTCAGCGGGCCGGTGACTGGGTGGGGGCCGATCGTGGCGCCCTCCGCTTAGTTCAGCGCGGAATTACGCCCAAAATGGTTGTCGGCGACTTCGATTCGATTGACCAGCAGGAATTCGCGACCGTTAAAGCGGCCTTTGAAGGCTCGGTGATCGTCAAACCGGATCAGGACCATACCGATACCCAGTTAGCGGTTAAGTCGATTTTTGAACGCTACGCTCCGGATGAACTGCATATCTACGGCGCAACGGGCGGCCGGCTCGACCACTTGCTGGCAAACGTTTGGCTCGTCTTGGACCCGTTCTTTCGTCGCTGGGCACCTAAAATTAAGCTCATTGACCGGCAAAACACGGTTCAATACTTCTTGCCTGGTGAGTACCAGCTGGAAAAAGAGGCCGATAAACGCTACCTCGCGTTCGTCCCGTTGATGCCGATGCACCTGACGTTACCGGATGAACTGTATCAATTAGCCGCGGCGCATAACGACTATCCAATTTCGTGGGCTAGTAACGAATTCGTCGGGACTAGCGGTCATCTCAGCTTTGATCAGGGCGTTTTAGCCGTGATTCAAAGTTGCGATGCGCAGCCGACCGATTAATAAAAACAAAACGTGCGCTAAAAGTCGATTAGCTGACTTTTGGCGCACGTTTGGACTATTATCGGTTGGTGATAGGTGGTATAGATCTGTTAGAAAGGGTGCCAGTTGAATTTTCAACAACTTTACGGTGACTATTAAAATGGGCGAGCTAAGTTGTGCCTGATTTTCTACGTCTTGTCAATAGGAATGTTGTTAAATCAATGTTTTATGATGAGAAGTTTAGGGTCTAGGTTCCGGAACAATGCTTTTCGTTCTGGAACCCAGGCCCTATTGCTATTAGTAAGTCTTTTGCAGAACTGACGTCATCGATTGAGTTTTTCTAAAGTTAGCCGCAAAGCTTTGGATTAAGGAAAGACTAGCCGGTAGTGGGTGTAACCATGGCTCAAATCGATGCCCGCAGTGTTCCAGCCAACCGGTGACACCCGCTGCTGGCGGCATCATTCTGATATGCTTTTGAGCGAGTTATTGTAGTTGGAATTTGCGCGGCCGATTATAAAGTTTATAAAAAAATCCGTCGCGAGGACGGATTGAAGATAACAAAAAACGCCAGCCACAAAATAAATTGCGGTGACGATTTGTGCGCTAGACGCGCGTAACTTTACCTGATTTTAAAGTCCGAGCTGAAACCCAAACCTTCTTTGGTTTACCATCAACTAAAATGCGAACTTTTTGCAAGTTAGCTTTCCAGCTGCGGCGGCTGTGGTTTAAGGCGTGGGAACGCGTGTTACCAAAGTGCGTCCGTTTGCCCGTAACGTAGTCTTTTGCCATGTCGATCTGCCTCCTTCGGTAATCATTGATAAAAGGTCGTTGCTTTATCATTCACTAGAATAATTTATCATAGTTTCGGGGTGGTTGCAATACATTTCTATCAAGTAATTTTACTTTACTGCTGAATTCCGCCAGCCCGGGCTTTGTTCAGGGTGGCGCTTAATTTTTCTTTCCTACGTCGTTGTGCTATGATAAACTATCGTAAATGAACGCGTTAAAATAAGGAGGCTGTTTTCATGGCTGTCAAAATCAAAACGCAATTTGGAACGATCGATATCGATAACGATGTAATTGCAACCGTCGTCGGTGGCGCCGCAACGGATAATTACGGCGTCGTTGGGATGGCGAGTCGGAATCAAATTCGCGATAATTTAAATGAAATTTTACGGCGCGAAAATTATGCACGGGGCGTGGTTGTTCGCCAAGAAGATAACGGCGTCGCAATCGATGTCAATATTATTGTGAGCTACGGGACCAAGATTTCCGAAGTTTCACGCAACGTCCAATCCAAGGTCAAATATAATTTGCAAAACATGCTTGGCGTTACGGCCAATTCGGTCAACGTCATTGTCCAAGGTGTGCGGGTAATGAACGACTAAATCGAAATTGGTGGAAGCCAAGGAGGAATTTTGAATTGAAAATCACCACGATTACTAACCTTGAATTTGGCAAAATGGTGCAAGCTGCGTCGCAGAAATTGAACCAACGCGCTGAATTCATTAATTCGTTGAACGTTTTCCCGGTACCAGATGGTGATACCGGTACAAATATGAGTTTATCCATGGCCAGTGGGGCCAAATACGAACGCGAAGAAACGAGTACCCAGGTCGGCGACTTAGCCGCTGCCTTAGCCAAGGGCTTGTTAATGGGTGCGCGGGGCAATTCCGGCGTTATTTTATCCCAAATTTTCCGGGGCTTTTCAAAGAGCATGGCGGGAAAAGCAACCTTAGACGCAACCGACTTAACGGAAGCGTTCGCTGCGGGTGCCCAAACGGCTTATAAGGCCGTGATGAAGCCGACGGAAGGGACAATCTTAACGGTTATCCGTGAAGCCGCCGGTGCTGGTAAAAAGGCCGCTAAGAAGACTGATGATATTGAAGAAATCATGAATGAGATCGTGAAAGCGGCGGAAGCGGCCCTCAAATCAACGCCAGATTTACTGCCCGTTTTGAAGCAGGTCGGTGTTGTGGATTCCGGTGGTCAGGGGTTAACCTTTGTGCTGGAAGCCTTTAGTGACGCACTAAGTGGTCGGATTGATGAATCTGATGACTACGTTCCTGACGACGCGGAAATGGATTCAATGATTGACGCGGCCCACCACCAGAGTGTGCAGGGTCAACTTGATCCGAGTGACATTAAGTACGGTTACTGTACTGAAATCATGGTTCGGTTGGGTGATGGCAAGGAAGTTGATCACAAGTTTGATTATGACACTTTCTACGATTATCTCGCCAAGTTAGGGGACTCACTACTCGTCATCAACGATGACGAAATCGTTAAGGTTCACGTGCACACGGAACATCCGGGTGACGTGATGACCTGGGGCCAGCGGTTCGGGGCTTTGATCAAGGTTAAGGTCGATAACATGCGCCTTCAACAAGAGACCATTATGGAACATGACCAGCAACCAGCTGAAACCGCTGAAGAAGTGGCCCAGTCCGCTGCGCCTAAGATCGATATGAAGGGGTACGCGGTTATTTCGGTTTCATCCGGTGACGGTTTAACGAAGCTCTTCAAGGGCTTAGGGGTCACGAACATCATTGCTGGTGGTCAAACGATGAACCCAAGCACGGCTGATATTGTGGATGCTATTAAGGCGAGTGGTGCTAAGCAGGCCCTCGTGCTACCGAATAATAAGAACATCTTTTTAGCTGCCGAACAAGCGGCCGACGTTGCTGATATTCCGGTTAAAATCGTGCATACGAAGACCATCTCGCAGGGGATGACGGCGATGCTCGCGTTCAATCCGAATGCTGAGTTACTTGAAAACCAAGAGGATATGGAATCCACGTTGAGTACGGTCATTAGTGGGCAAGTCACCCACGCCGTTCGCGACACGACCATTGATGGCTTGGCAATCAAGAAAGATGATTATATGGGCTTAGTTGACGGCAAGATTGTCGTAACGAACCCGGATCGCGACGAAGCCACCCTTGAGATGGTTAAGAAGATGCTGGACGAGGTTAGTGAACTCGTCACGATTATTTACGGTGAGGACGCCACGAAGGCTGACGCCGAAAAACTTGGTCAGGCTATTCAAGGGCTGGACGATGAGTTGGAAATTGAAATTCACGAAGGTGACCAACCCGTTTATCCGTACTTAATCTCAGTTGAATAATAACGTTTACGGCCAAATGTAGGTTGACGCGTAAATTCAGATGATCGTAACTCAAGCTACGATCATCACGACAAGGGGAATGATTCCGAATTTAGGGATGATTCCCCTTGTAGTTGTTCTGGACTTGAAATTAGGACTCTATGCTAATTAGTGTTGCGGTTGCGCCAGCAGCGGGTGCTAAATTTAGCGCAAACTTGCCGGCTTATTTTAGTAACCACAGAGAATTGGTGGGAAATTCAACTAGCGATTTTTGGGGGATCTCAGCACAATTGATCTAGCGCCAAAATGAGCCGATCTACGTTAATAGTTGGCGTCCTTCTTACCATGGGCGCGGTTGATGGTTTGGTTTCCCGGAACGGTCTTTGGTATAATTAATAAGTAATTAATGGGAAGGGAGTGCGTGGCGCATGCAACAACTAAGTGACCCAGTCAGCGAGTTGAGTGGGGTTGGCCCGAGCCGACAAAAAGCTTTAGCCGGGCTCGGCATCAATACGGTGGCCGACTTACTAACGTACTACCCCTTTCGCTACGACGATTTACAAGTTAAAGATGTTAATGAAATCGCGGACCAGGAAAAGGTGACGCTGAAGGGCACCGTGGCGGCTGAGCCGGTCCTTAGCCGTTTTGGCCGCAAGAAGAGCCGCTTGAATTTTCGGCTCTTAATTGATCACGACGTTTACCTGGTCACTTTTTTTAACCAGCCCTATTTGCAAAAGCAAATTATTACTGGTCAGTCGATCGCGGTGTATGGTAAGTGGGACGCGAAGCGGAGTAGCTTGACGGGGATGAAAATAATTAACCCGAATAACGCGGAATCGGCGTTCGGGTCGATCTATCCGGCCAGTAAGGCGGTTCGGCAAACAACGATTCAAAAATTAATCAAGCAAGCTTACGCGGCGTATGGTGATCTGATCGAAGACATTGTCCCGGCGCCGCTTGAAGCCAAGTACCGCTTGTTACCACGGCGGCAAATGATTCACGACATGCACTTTCCGCCGAGCAAGGAGGCGTCAGCCGCGGCGCGCCGGTCGGCAACGTATGAGGAGTTTTTACTGTTTCAGATGCAGATGCAGGCCTTGAAGCGGGCGGATGCTAGCACTAACGGGATTGCAATTCACTATGACAATCAGCGGTTAAAAGCGTTCATTAAAACGCTCCCGTTTGAATTGACGCACGCGCAAAAGCGGGTCGTGAATGAAATCTGTCTGGACTTGAAGGCGCCCCAACACATGAACCGCTTGCTCCAAGGCGACGTGGGTTCGGGGAAAACCATCGTCGCGGCCATTGTGATGTACGCGGCCATTACGGCTGGCTATCAAGCTGCTTTGATGGCCCCCACTGAAATTTTAGCGGAACAACACGCCGATAACTTGGCGAAGGTGTTTGCCAAGACCGATGTGAACGTGGCCCTGTTAACGGGGTCCACGAAACCGGCCGCGCGGAAACCGTTGCTGGGGGCGCTAGCAAACGGGGAAATCGACTTGTTGATTGGGACCCACGCACTCATTCAAGACGACGTGCAGTACGCTAACTTGGGGCTAGTGATTACGGATGAACAGCACCGGTTTGGAGTGAACCAACGGGCAGCCTTCCGGCAAAAGGGGGGCCAGCCCGATGCGCTCGCAATGACGGCGACCCCGATTCCACGGACGTTAGCCATCACGGCCTACGGTGAGATGGACGTCTCGGAAATCGACGAGCTACCGGCGGGCCGGCAGCCCATTCAAACCACCTGGGTTCGAAGTAATCAAGCCAACAACGCGTTGCATTTTGTTCAGCAGCAAGTGGCCGCGGGGGCGCAAGCTTACGTGGTGACGCCGTTGATTGAGGAATCTGAAACCCTGGACGTTAAAAATGCCGAGGCACTGTCGGAAAATTTGCAGGCCTACTTTGGTCCGAGCGTTAAAGTGGGACTGCTACATGGTCGGTTAAAGGCCGACGAGAAGGAAGCCGTGATGACGGCCTTTAAAGCGGGTGAGATTCAGGTGTTGGTTTCAACGACCGTGATTGAAGTCGGGGTTGACGTTAAAAACGCAACCATTATGATGATCTACAATGCTGATCGCTTCGGTCTGGCGCAATTACACCAGTTACGGGGCCGGGTTGGTCGGGGGACGCAGGCGTCGTTTTGTATCCTGGTTGCTGACCCGAAGAATCAGCAGGGAATCGAACGGATGCAAATTATGACTGAAACCACGAACGGTTTCGTCCTCGCCCAGCGTGACTTGGAATTACGGGGCGCTGGTGACGTACTGGGAATTAAACAGTCCGGGATGCCTGAATTTAAGGTTGGTGATCCGGTGGCCGACTTAACGGTTTTACAAGTTGCTCAGCAAGACGCTCATGCAATCGTTCAGACGCCGGATTGGCAGACGCGTCCCGAGTACCGGGCGTTAGCAGAAAACTTAGAAGCGAAATTAGCGGCGGTTGGGACTTTAGACTAGCTCGCGATAACGAGAGGAAATGGTGACAAGATGATGAAAATTGCAATTGATGCAATGGGTGGCGACTACGCTCCGAACGCGGTCATTGAGGGGGTTGAACAGGCCCGCGACTTATTTGAAGACACGGTGTTCTTACTTTATGGTCAGCGCGACGTCTTGACGGCCCAGTTAAAAAACCGGGACCGGATTCAGATTATTAACGCCGATGAAGTCATTACGATGGAAGACGAACCCGTTCGGGCAGTTCGCCGTAAGAAGCACTCTTCAATTGTCATGGCGGCCCAAGCGGTTAAGGATGGGGAAGCGGACGCCTTCTTCTCAGCTGGTAATTCCGGGGCGGTCCTGGCTGCCGGCCTCTTCATTGTTGGGCGAATCAAGGGAATCGACCGGCCCGGCCTCGTAACGGCCTTACCAGTGGTTCGGAACGCGCACCAGTCTAATTTTGTCATGATGGACATCGGTGCTAACGCGGACAGTAAACCCCAAAACTTACAACAATACGGGGTGCTTGGAACGTACTACGCGGAACGGATGATGCACGCGAAGCAGCCGCGAGTTGGACTACTGAACAACGGTACCGAAGATGATAAGGGGAATAAGGTTCATAAAGCGGCCTTTGACTTGTTATCGCAGACGGCGGACATTAATTTTATCGGTAACGTTGAAGCCCGCGAATTATTGAACGGTGCGGCGGACGTCGTGGTCACTGACGGTTTTACGGGGAACGCGGTTCTAAAAAGTATTGAAGGAACGGCCCGTTCAATGCTCGGTTTAGTGAAGGACGCGGTCTACAATACTGGCGTTAGTGGTAAGCTGGGTGGCTTATTATTGAAGAGTGGTTTCAATGAAATTCGGACCCAAATGGACTATTCCCAGTACGGTGGCGCGGTCCTCTTAGGCTTAAAGGCGCCGGTCGTTAAGGCCCACGGCTCGAGCAAGGCACCAACCATCGTTAATACGATTCGGCAGATTCGGCAGATGGTCAGCACCAACTTAGTTCCCGGGGTTGCTGAGTATTATCAGCAACAACAAGCAAATCAGCAGGCGAGTGTAGACAAGCCCGCCGAAAACGATTAAAATACGTTAGTGAATTAAAGTTAGTGAGGGACCTCAAGATGACAAAAGAAGAAATCTTCAACAAGATTGCGGGCATCATTGCTGACCGCTTCGAAGTTGATCAAAGTACCGTGACCAACGAAATGAACTTGCAAAATGACTTAGACGCGGATTCAATTGACTTTGTCGAATTTGTCTTGGAATTGGAAGACACCTTCGGCAGTGAAATCTCGGATGAAGACGCTGAGAAGTTAACGACGGTTGGCCAAGTGGTTGACTACGTCGCTGCACACCAAGCAAAATAAGGGTTGAAAAAGGATTGAGGCGCAAGCCCCAGTCCTTTTCTTATGGCTGGGCGGTGCCAACCGCGTTCAGGACTGTGAAGGCAACTCTAGCCCGCCATTGCCGGCCGTTAACTTTTAGGCTAGTGTGGGTGGCCCGGGCGCGGTTACGGGGGGCTTTTGATTAAGAATTGTTATTCAGGTCGTAAACATAGTATAATATTAAACTGTAGCAGTGACTGCAAAACACGATATTACGAAAGGATGATAGTCATGATTACCGAATTAGCCGCAATGCTTAAAGCGCGTTTCGGAATTGAGTTTCACGATTCGTCCTTGTTAGCGGAAGCCTTTACGCAGGCCTCGTACGTTAACGAGCATCAGGATCAGCATTTAAAATTTTATGAACGGGTCGAATTTTTGGGGGATGCCGTCTTGGAATTAGCCGTGTCCGAATATTTATACAAACGTTATAAAGACATGCCCCAAGGCAAGTTGACCCGCCTCCGGGCAGCAATGGTCTGTGAAGACAGTTTTGCTAGCTTTGCCCGTGAGTGTGGGTTTCCACAGTATATTCGCTTAGGTAAGGGTGAACAAAAGGCCCGGGCGTGGGAACGCGATTCGCTCCTTTGCGATATTTTTGAATCGTTTGTCGGGGCGCTCTACCTGGATCAGGGGCGTGAACCGGTATTGAAGTTCGTTCACCAGGTGATTTTTCCTAAGTTGGATGAAGGCCGGTTTGACGGCGTCTTTGACTACAAGACGACTCTGCAAGAATATTTGCAGCGCGACGGTGACGTGGACATTGAATACAGCCTCGTTGAACAGGATGGTCCAGCTAACGAGCGCTCGTACGAAATTGCGGTTTCAGCGGATGGTCAACAAATTGGCCAGGGCTGGGGCCACTCGAAAAAAGAGGCGGAGCAAAGTGCGGCCCGCCAAGCTTACACCCAGTTACAAACAAGTAACGATCAATAATTACAGGAAGTTTGTGTCGAATGCAACTAAAATCATTAGAAATTAGCGGCTTTAAGTCGTTCGCAGATAAAACTAAAATTGACTTTCAAGCCGGAATGACGGGCATTATCGGCCCAAACGGGAGCGGTAAAAGTAACATTATCGAAGCCATTCGGTGGGTCTTGGGTGAGCAGGCGGTGAAAAGTCTGCGCGGCACGAAGATGACCGACGTGATCTTTGCCGGGTCGGCTAACCGTAAGCCGCTTAACCGGGCGAAGGTGACGATCACTTTTGATAATAGTGATCACTTTTTACCGTTGGATTACGCGGAGGTCAGTATTACCCGGAAGCTCTTTCGAAACGGTGATAGTGAGTATCTTATTAACAACCAAAGTTGCCGCTTGAAGGACATCACGAACTTGATGATCGATACCGGGCTTGGCAAGGACTCGTTTTCGGTGATTTCACAGGGCCGGGTTGAAGCGGTTTTTAACGCAAAACCCGAGGAGCGGCGCAGTATCATTGAAGACGTCGCGGGGGTCCTGAAGTATAAGAAAGATAAACAAACGACGGAAAATAAGTTGGCCGAAACGACTGACTACTTGGACCGGGTTACCGACATTATCGCGGAGCTGGAGCAGCAGCGTGAACCGCTGGAGCAACAAGCTAGCCTGGCGCGGGATTATCAGGATCAAAAGCAACGGTTTGATACGCTTGACCGTTCGCGCCTCGTTCAAAAGATTACGATTGCCCACGATCAGTTAACGACCGTTGAGCAAAAATTGGCGCGGGCTAAGACCATGGTGCAGGACTATCAGGAACAAGTTGACCGTGGCGCTAGCCAACTAGCAGCGCTCAAGGCGCGGCAAACCAAGCAACAACAATTAAAAGACCAGCTCGCGGCGCAAAACTTGGAACTAACGAAAACCATTGAAAACACCCAGGGTCAACGCGGAGTCGATGCGGAGCGGCGGCAAAACCAGCAAGCGACGCAGCAGCGGTTGCAGGCCCAAGTTAAACAGGTGACGGCGCAGTTACAACGGCTCGCCACGCAGGAAGCTGAATTGCGTCAAACCCTGACTACGCAACAAGCGCAGGTCCAGACCTTGCAAGCAAGTGTGACCAAGCTAAAAAAAGCGACCGGTGCAACCGGGCGCCAACGGCTAGCGGATCAACTGACGAAGCTACGTAATCAGTACATTGATGAAAAGCAGGAACAGGCGTCGCTGAATAACGAAGCCAAAAACTTGCAAAAACAGCACCAGCAGTCGGGTAACCAGACCAGTGCGCTGGCGACCCGGTTGGCTCAGGCGCAAGCGGCTTTAAAACAAACGGCCACGACGGTTGACGTTCATAACCACGACCGCAGTGAACTGGCTAACCAAGTTGACGCCCAACAACGCCAACTGACTGATCAACAACGGCAGTACAAGCAAACCGCCGAGCAAATTGATCACCAACAACAACGCTGGTTGGACGCGGCCGGGCTGATGCAACGCGAAAAGTCCCGCTTGGAAGCCCTCCAAGCGGTTCAAGAACGCTACACTAACTTCTACGCCGGTGTCCGGATGATTTTACAACATCGTCAGCAGTTCAACGGCATTGCGGGGGCGGTTTCGGAACTGTTAACCGTTCCGGGCGACTACACGAAAGCCGTCGAAGTTGCGTTAGGGGGGCAACTCCAAAACGTAGTTTGCGATACCCAACAAACTGCGAAGGCCGCCGTTGGGTTCTTGAAACAGCACCACGCCGGCCGGGCGACCTTTTTACCGGTGGAACGAATTGCGGCGCGGCAGTTACCCGTTAACACCGTTCAGGCGCTCCAGCAACAGCCCGGTGTACTCGGGATTGCTAGCGAACTCGTGAGTTGCGACCCCCAATTGGTCGCCATTAAACGCTACCTCCTGGGGACGACGGTCATCGTGGATAGCCTGGACCACGCGCTGGCCATTTCGCGGACGCGGCGCTTCCGCTGTAAATTGGTGACGGTTGGCGGCGAAACGATTGCTGCTAGCGGGGCCATTACCGGTGGGGCGACCCGGCATGACGATAACGGTCTGCTCCAACAGCAACAAACTACCGAAAAGATTGAAGCCAACTTGCAACAGATGCAGGGCCAACTGGTGACCTACGAACAGGGCTTGGCGGATGCTAAGAAGGCTAATCAGGACTTAAACGTTCAAATCGAAACGGGCCAACAACGGCTCAGCGCGCTGAAGGCGCAACTAAGTCAAGTTGAAGCTCAATTAGAAGCGGCCCAGGCCACGCAAGCGCAACAACAGCGCCAAGTAAAGGCGCTGACTTATGAGCAGCGGCAGGCGGCCCAGGATGATCAGTATGATGACCAGGTCAGTCGAAACGCGGCGGCTCAAAAGACTAACGCGGCGAAGTTAAAGGACTTGCAGGCGCAAATGGCGACGGTTGAGCAACAACAGACCGACTTTGACGCCTATCAAGCCAGCCAAGCCGAAGAATTGCAGACCCAACGCGAGCAGCTGGTCACCTACCAGGAACGTTGCAAGCAAACGCAACGGCAGTTGACCGCTTGTCAGGACCAGCAGGCTGAACAGCACCGGGTTCAGACGACGGCGCAAGCCGAGTTGGAGCAAATTGGGCAAGCGTTAGCTAGTCAGCAGCTGACCGGTCAAGAACGCGACCAGATCCTGAAAAAGGCCCAAGCGGAACAGACCCAAGTCGAACAACGGCAAGCGGCCTGTGCCCAGCAGCTGACGGAATTAGATACGCAGGTGGCCACAATCAGTGACCAGCAAACGCGGACCCAGCAACTGGCGGCCGCCGCGACGGATGATTACCGCCGACTTGAGTTGAGTCAAACAAAACTGACGGGTGAAGTCGACCACGCGACGGCCGATTTAGCGGAAAAGTACAACTTAACGTTAGCGGCCGCCCAAAAGGACGCCAGCGACTTACCGTTATCCGAAATCAATGCCCAGTTAAAATTACTGAAACGCGGGCTTGATGAATTGGGAACGGTCAACCTTGGCGCCATCGATGAATTTGAACGTGTCAAACAACGTTATGATTTCTTGACGACCCAGGCGGATGACTTAAAGGCGGCCAAGGCCGACCTCCTGCAAACGATGACCGACTTGGATACGACCGTGGCAACCCGCTTTAAACGGGCCTTTGACCAGGTTGCGACCCAGTTTAGTCGGATCTTTGTTCAGATGTTTGGGGGCGGTAAGGCCCAGTTGATTTTAACGGATCCGGAGCACTTGCTTACGAGTGGGGTCGATATTATGGCCCAGCCACCGGGCAAGAAGTTCCAACGTTTAAGCCTACTATCTGGTGGTGAACGGGCGTTAACGGCCATTACACTATTATTTGCAATTTTAGCCGTTCGGCCCGTTCCGTTCAGTATCTTGGATGAAGCTGAGGCGGCCTTGGACGATGCCAACGTTGACCGCTTTAGCGAATATTTAAATGAATTTCAAACCGGGACCCAGTTCGTAATTATTACGCACCGGAAGGGGACAATGATGCACGCCGACGTCCTTTACGGGGTAACGATGGAAGAATCAGGGGTCTCAAAGATGGTCTCAGTTTCGTTGGCCGCCTTGAAAGATGACCAGGGCACGCCCGATACACCGGACCAACCAACTCATTAATCATTAAGGGGAGTGTCAAAATGGGATTATTTAGTCGCCTAAAAAAGGTGTTTAGCTTACCAGAATCCGCTGCGTCACAGGCGGAAGAGCCGACTAGTCAAGTGGCGACGAGTGCTGCAACGACGAGTACGGCAGCTACCAGTGCGACGAGTGCGGCCACGTCAGTCGCAGCGACCGGGAGTGATCAAGCAACAAGCGCCACGCCAACGAGTGCGGTGCAAACATCAACGGCATCCGCCAGTGCCAGCCTAGCTGAGTCGGCCCCGGCTGTCTCAGCCACTTCCGCGGCGATTTCTGAAGCGTCCGCGGAGTCACTGGCCTCAAGTAGTACGGTTGACGCTTCCGCTGCCGGGATTGAAGCGGATCACTCAGCTCAATCTGAGGCGGCCGACCAAGACCAATCTGAAGCACCGTTAACGGCCAGTGAAGCCGTGGCGCGCTCCTTAGCGGCGATTCGGGCGCAGGCTGCCAGTGCGGATGCGGAACCAGTCGCGGCCAGCACGGCGGCAACTACTGAAACTGACACTGCCGCTGAGAAACAGCCCGCTGCTACTAGTGAGACGGGGGTGGTTGAAGCGCCGGTTGAATCCACGGCCCCGGCTAGTGAAGGGGCATCCGCAGAGCCGACCGAAGCGGAACGTTACGACGAAGGCTTGAAAAAGTCGCGGAAAACTTTTGGTGACCGGATCAACGCCTTCTTAGCCAACTTCCGCCACGTCGATGAGAGCTTCTTCGACGAACTCGAAGATACCTTGATTGAATCCGACGTCGGCTATGAAACGGCGATGCGCATCAGTGACGAGTTGCGCGACGAAGTTAAATTAAAGAACGCCAAGAGTAAAAAGGATATTTCAAGCGTGATCGTTGAAAAGCTTGTTGACATGTATGGTGAGGCCGGTGAAGGTGAAGATAACAGCATTTACCTGGCTGCACAAGGGCCGACGGTGATCCTGTTCGTCGGGGTCAACGGGGCTGGTAAAACAACCACCATTGGTAAAATGGCGAACATGTATAAGCAACAGGGTAAAAAAGTGCTGTTAGCAGCTTGTGATACTTTCCGGGCCGGTGCCATCCAACAATTACAAGTTTGGGGCGAACGTGACGGCGTGGACGTAGTTGCGGGCGCGGAACGCAGTGATCCGGCTTCCGTTTGCTTTGACGCAGTCAAGAAGGCAAAGGCTGAGGATTATGATATTCTTTTCGTTGATACGGCTGGACGGTTGCAAAACAAGGTCAACTTAATGAACGAATTGGAAAAAATCAAGCGGGTCATTACCCGTGAAATTCCAGCAGCACCGCACGAAGTCTTATTAGTCTTGGATGCCACGACGGGTCAGAATGCGTTGAACCAGGCGAAAATTTTTAAACAGTCGACGGACGTTAGCGGAATCGTTTTAACGAAACTCGATGGAACTGCCCGTGGGGGGATTGTTCTGGCGATTCGCAACGAACTACACTTAGCGGTTAAGTACGTTGGCTTAGGTGAAAAAGTGACGGATTTACGGCCATTTAACGCAAACGACTTTGTTTACGGTCTGTTTAAAGACGTGATTACGGCTTAGGTGAATCATTTTTGACGCCAATTAGGAATGGGGATTGTGCTTAGGCGCAGTCCCTATTTGTTAGTGGACTAGTTGCGCCTTGACGCAGGCGCGTAAAATCGGTAATCTTAACTAGTAAGTCGTGGCAGAATTGATGGAGGACAGCCGGTTGGAAATTGAAAAGAATTATCGAATCAACTCGTTATTCGAGTTTTATGAACCATTACTAACAAATAAGCAAAAAGAATATATCCAGCTGTACTATGCGGATGACTATTCACTGGGTGAAATTGCGGCTGAATTCTCCGTTTCACGGCAGGCAGTCTACGATAACATTAAACGGACTGAAAAAATTTTAGAGGGTTACGAAACGAAGCTCCACTTATATGAAGATTTCGTGGAGCGTAATCGCGAAGTCGATGCGATTTCGGCTTACGTGACGACCCACTACCATGGTGATACGCAGTTAATGAAAATGATTCAACAACTGGTCAGTCTTGAGGCTGACTCGGAATAAAAATAAAGGTTAGGTGACACAGATGGCATTTGAAGGCCTAACGGAACGGCTTCAAAAAGCAATGACGAATTTGCGCCGGAAGGGGAAGGTTTCTGAAAGTGATCTTCGCCAAACGATGCGCGAAATTCGGTTGGCATTATTGGAAGCCGACGTTAACTTTACGGTCGTTAAGGACTTTGTTAAAACGGTCCGGGAACGGGCGCTGGGTGCGAAGGTTCTGGAAGGATTAAATCCCGCGCAACAAATCGTTAAAATCGTTAATGAAGAATTAACGAAGACGATGGGGGAAACGGCGGTCCCATTAAATAAATCGCCCAAAATTCCAACGGTCATCATGATGGCCGGGCTCCAAGGGGCCGGGAAAACGACAACGGTTGGGAAACTGGCCCTTAAGTTAAAAAATGAGCAGAAGGCGCGCCCGTTAATGATTGCGGCCGACGTTTATCGGCCAGCGGCGATTGAACAATTGCAACAGGTTGGTCAGCAAATTGACGTCCCAGTTTTTGAACTGGGGACTGATGTTGATCCGGTTGAAATTGTGCGTCAAGGGATGCAACAAGCGCAGGAAAACCATAACGACTACGTCTTTATTGATACGGCCGGGCGCTTACAAATTGACGAACAGTTAATGAACGAATTGGCGAACATCAAGGATGTTGCCCATCCGGACGAAATTCTGTTAGTCATTGATGCGATGACCGGGCAAAACGCGGTTAATACGGCGGAAGGCTTTGACACGAAGCTGGACGTTACCGGGGTTATCTTAACGAAGTTAGATGGGGATACCCGTGGTGGGGCCGCCTTGTCAATTCGGGCAGTGACCGGAAAACCAATTAAGTTCATTGGTCAAGGTGAAAAGATGACTGACCTGGACGTTTTCCATCCAGATCGAATGGCGGACCGAATTCTTGGGATGGGTGACATGATGACCCTAATCGAGAAGGCCCAAAAGCAGTTCGATGAAAAACAAGCCGAAGAAATGAACCTGAAAATTCAGGAAAACACCTTTGACTTTAATGATTTTATTGACCAACTGGACCAAGTCGATAAGATGGGGAACATGGAAGATATCATGAAGATGATTCCGGGGGTCGCCAATAATCCCGCGATGAAGAACTTCACTATGGATCCGAAAGACATTGCCCACGTGCGGGCCATTGTTTACTCAATGACTAAGCAAGAAAAGGCTGATCCGGATATTTTGAACCCGTCACGGCGACGGCGGATTGCGGCTGGTTCCGGCCGGCCAATCCACGAAGTAAACCGGATGATTAAACAGTTCAATCAGACTAAAAAAATGATGAACCAGATGTCTAAAGGTAACTTTGCCGGAATGGAAGGTCTGATGGGCGGTAATGGCGGCGGTTTTGGCGGTAAAATGCAACAAATGGCCATGAAGCGAATGGTTCGCCAGACGAAGAAGAAGAAAAAGAAGAAGTTAGCGAAGGCGCTCCGTCGGCGAAAGCGTTAATTAAAAGAATTTTAGCCTGTCAAGAAAAAGTCCTTTACAAGCAATCAAATTACTGGTATATTATTACCTGTTAAAGAATTCGGGAGGTGTTTAAATGTCAGTCAAGATTCGTCTAAAGCGGATGGGTTCAAAGAAAAATCCATTTTACCGGATTGTCGTCGCAGACTCACGTTCACCACGTGATGGTCGTTTTATCGCCCAAGTCGGCACATACAACCCACTTACCCAACCAGAACAAGTTAAACTTGAAGAGGAAGATATCCTCGGTTGGTTGAACAATGGTGCCCAACCTTCAGATACGGTTAAGAATATCTTATCCAAAGCTGGGATCATGAAGAAGTACCACGAAGCTAAGTTCACTAAATAATAAAGCGGTAATAGATCATGGCAGATATTAAAGCTTTAATCACCACGATCGTCACCCCCTTAGTCCAACACCCAACTGATATTGCGGTTGATTTTAAGGAAACCAATCGGTACTTAGAATATCACTTAACGGTGAACCCCGATGATATCGGGCGGGTCATTGGTCGCCAGGGACGAGTCGCTACGGCGATTCGGACGGTTGTGTATAGTGTCCGGGTTTCAGGACCTAAACGTGTGCGTCTTACGATCGAAGACGGACAGCAAAAAAACTCTTGAGCGAAGCAGGAATGTTTTGTTTAAGAGCTTTTTTATTAGAATCAAGTGTTAGCATTATTTTTACAGGAGGGCAAGCAATGGAATATTACCGGATTGGCACGCTCGTTAACACGCATGGTATCCGTGGTGAAGTTAAGGTCGTTGTCATCACTGATTTTCCGGAACAGCGGTTTAAGGTTGGTCAATCGGTGACCCTGTTTAAGGACCCGATGACGAATACGAACGGCGTTCCGCTCGTTATCAGTAAAGCGCGTCAACAAAAGGGGCTCTTTTTCCTGACATTTAAAGGGATCGATAACATCAATGACGTGGAGCAGTACAAAGGGTGGACGATTAAAATCGCCGCGGATGCGCTCCACGCTTTACCAGCGGGCGAATATTACTACCACCAAATCATCGGTTTAAAGGTCGTAACGGTGGATGGTGAGGAACTAGGGACCATTAAAGAAATTATGGCACCGGGCGCTAACGACGTTTGGGTGGTTCAACGTGGGCGCGGTCAAAGCGACGTCTTACTGCCTAAGATTCCCCAAGTGATTAAAAAGGTCGACTTAGACGCGGGCGTCGTGACGGTCGAATTGATGGAAGGGTTGATCGACTAATGCAAATCGATATTCTAAGCCTCTTTCCAGAGATGTTTGCCGGGCCGTTACACACTTCGATGATCGGTAATGCCGTTGAGAATGGCAAAATTAACGTGGATGTGACTAATTTCCGGGACTTCACAACGGATAAGCATAATCACGTTGACGATTACCCGTACGGTGGTGGAGCGGGGATGCTCTTGCAACCCCAGCCGATTTTTGACGCCTTAGCGGCCGTTCAGGCCAAGCACCCCCAACCGGGCCGCGTCATTCTGTTAGATCCAGCGGGCGTGCAGTTTGACCAGCACGTGGCCGAGGACTTTGCTAAGGAAGACCACCTGACCTTTATTTGCGGACATTACGAAGGCTATGATGAGCGAATTCGGTCACTCGTTACCGACGAAGTCTCGCTGGGTGACTACGTGTTAACCGGTGGCGAACTCGGTGCGATGGTGATGATCGATGCGACTGTCCGGTTAATTCCGGGGGTCCTCGGAAACGCCGAGTCCGCTCCCGGTGATTCATTTTCGAGTGGCTTATTGGAATACCCGCAATATACTCGTCCAGCCGATTTTCGCGGAATGAAGGTGCCGGACGTGTTACTTAGTGGGGACCACGGGAAGGTCGATGACTGGCGGTTAGAACAGGCGTTAAAGCGTACTTACGAGCGCCGTCCCGATCTGTTAAAGGAACTGGCACTTTCAGGTAAGGCCCGCCAAATGTTGGCGGACATTAAGGCTGACCAGCAGGGTTATCCAGAATAATCCGTTTAAGCTCAAAAAAACTTGCATCCGTTGTAAATGATATGTTATTCTATTTATTGGCTATTATGCCCATTAACGATGTTCCGCTGGCCAGGGTGTCATGAATGTCGGCGAAAGGAAGAAACAAATTATGCGTCAAAACAAATTGATCGAAAAGATCACCAACGAACAACTCCGTACGGACATCCCTGATTTCCGTGCCGGTGATACTGTTCGGGTTCACGCCCGCGTTGTCGAAGGGACTCGCGAACGGATCCAATTATTCGAAGGTGTCGTTATCAAGCGTCACGGTTCAGGTATCAGCGAAACTTATACTGTTCGTAAGATCAGTAACGGTGTCGGTGTTGAACGGACTTTCCCATTACACACACCACGGGTTGCTGCCATTGACGTTGTTCGTCAAGGTCGCGTTCGTCGTGCTAAGTTATACTACTTGCGTAACTTACATGGGAAGGCTGCTCGGATCCCAGAACGTCGGCGTGGCTAAATCACAACGACAATTGCTTAGGCTTTCGGCCTAGGCGCAAAACGGTCAACCAATTCTGGTTGGCCGCTTTTTTGCGTTGAGTGGAAACCGTTAAAATTGCTTATTTTCAGGTTTTGTATTACTATGTAGTACAAAACCATGGGGGTGATTTGATGGCAATGATTACAATTCGGGTATCCGATGCTGAAAAAGACTGGCTACAGTATATGGCTGATTTTCACGGCTTAACGTTATCCGATTTAGTTAAGAAGTATTCGATGGCGCAACTAGAGGACGAGTACGACTTGCAAACGGCTGAAATTGCGCATAAGCGTTTCGTCGAGAGTGGTGAACAAACAGTTTCGATGCGGGAAATTATGAAAGAGTTTGGTGGATTGGATTGAGTTATCGGCTGGAATTCACTAAAGAAGTTCAACGAGCTTTACGTAAAATGGACCGCCACCAAGCGACGCTAATTGTTCGTTGGTTGTACTTGCACGTTGACGGAATAGAAGATCCACGTTCTATGGGTAAAGGGTTAACGGCCAATCGTTCTGGTCAATGGCGTTATCGAATCGGTAATTATCGTGTTATTTGTGAGATTCTGGATAAGCAATTGATTGTAGAAGCAATTAATATTGGTCATCGGCGTAACGTGTATGATCGTTAGCTGTGCCACTATTGGGCAATTCTCGAAGTGTACTAAAAGCAAACTAGAAAATTTAAAGCGACCACCGTTTAGTCTTCAGGTAAATGGTGGTCGCTTGACTTGTTTTAGCAGGCTTTTATGGGGCGCGTTGGATGTTACGAATCTGGTCCAGACTAACGAAGGTTGTGCCGTTAAGCACGATATCGGTTGCGTTGTAACCACTGACCGTGCCGATTAGGTCGGGATAGAAGTGGCCGTTGTGGTCCAGTTCGGCTAGTTGAATTTTAACGCGGTAACCCTGCGCAAAGGCGTCGGCTAAAATAACGGTCCGATCACTTAACGACTGAATAGGGCGGGCCTGAACAACGGTCCGCTCACGGGTACGAGCCTTATTGAGGGCGCTGGTGTGGTCACTAAGAAAGAATCCCTGCCACTTAACGATACCGCGGTCATGGTAATCGTGTTCAAAGAATCGGTTAACGGCGGCCATGTCGAACTCGTCCTTATTCATAATGGTTCTTAACCTTTTCAATTAATCGTTGTGAGCCGGGCCATAGCTGGCCACTAAAACCTTCGAACTCAATAGTGAGCTGGGTATGGGTCCGTAGTTCGTCCAGTACTTTTTCTAAGTAACTTAAATCGTAAGTTGCGATGGTGTGCAGCGGAATTGATTTTAGGCGCTCGTATTTGCGTTGGCTATTGAAGAAGACGTTGTAGCTGTGATCGTAATGGTCGTTGACCACTTGAAGCCAGTACTTGGTTCGCGCAAGTCGTTTGAATAGTAAGTCCATCCGCTGACAAATTAATTTGGTATCGTTAGTCATAGGCGTTACCCCCGTTGTGGCCACCAACTAAATTTGCTCGTTGAACCGCTGTCCCGCCCTTCAACAAACTACTACCATAAATTAATTTTGTGAAGCCAAACCGTTGCCGAACATGATCGACGACGGTGTTGATCTGAGCGTTCTTTAGTTGCCGGGTGGGTTGCTGAAATAAATTGAGTTGTAAACCACTATCAGCGGCCAGCTTTGAGGTATAAAGGGCCACGTTGCGAACCGCTTGTCCCGCCCATAGTTGTTCGAACAGGTAAACGGCTTGGCGGGCTAGCTCCTGATTATCGTTAGTGGGTGGGATGGTCAGTGACTTATGAAAGCCACCGCGACCATCTTGTTCAGCGGCGGCGTAACTGAACCCAATGCTAAGGGCTAGGCAGCCGGCCTGTTTATGATGATGGCGCAATCGACTAGCCACTTGTTCGGCAATTTCACGGATGACCAACGTAATTTCTTGGCGACTCCGGTAATCACGCGGTAGGACCTGCGAATTCCCAATGCTAGCTTCCTTGGGCTTAAACTGCGTGTGTAGGTCACTACGGTCGACTCCCCAGGCGATGGCGTATAGTTGTAGGCCCATCACGCCAAATTCCCTTTTAATTTGGTAGGGATTAGCGTGCGCTAACTCGTACATGTTATGAATGCCAATCCGAGCAAGCCGCTTCGCCGTCCGCTTGCCAATGCTCCAGACGTCGGTAATATTGGGGATGGTCCAAATCATTTCGGGTACTGTTTCGTAGTGCATCTCCGCAATGAAGTCGGTGTTGTGCTTTGCGTAAAGGTCGAGTGCAATTTTAGCTTGCACGGGGGTGTCGCCGATGCCAACGGTGGTGTAGAGCCCTAGTTCAGCGCGCACCGTTTCTTGAATGCGGCGGGCCACGGCCTTGGGACTATCACCAAATAAGTGCCAGGAGTGGGTCAGGTCAAGAATTGATTCATCAATGCTATAGGGGAGCAGGTCCTCTTCCGCAACGAAACGGGTAAAAATCTGGTTGATTTGTAAATTCCGTTTGATGTAAAGGTTCATCCGTGGTGGGACGACGACTAGCCGCGGGTCTTGCGGTAAATCCCGCTGACGGGATACGTTCGCCTTTAAGTGAAACAAGCGTTTGGCCTCGGGCGAAGTGGCTAAGATCAAGCCGCCGTTGGTGTTTTCCTGTTCGCTAAGAACGACCAACGGTACTTTGAGCGGGTTAAGGCCACGCATCGTGCATTCAACACTACTGTAAAATGATTTGTTATCGATTAAAAAGTAAACACCATGTGGTTCGTGGTCAATAAAAGACATGGCGTACACCTCCGTTATTCATAGATTTCCTGAATGGCTTTAGTTTACCACAAAAATACGAACATGTGTTCTTTTTGGGCAAAACTATTTTTGTTAAGTGGTTAAGCACACGTTGTGTTTGCGTAGATTATCCACAATCATTGCAAACAATACATATTAAATGATTGACAGGTAGTTTTACTTTTTTTATGCGAATGGACGTATTTTTCATCCAGGGGAGTGTTTAAAACGACAATTAAATTTGAGCCCACAGTCCTCCAGAATTTGATATTCCAAGGAAGACTTTTTGTTTAGGCTAATTAATTTAAGGTAGTAAGTAATAAATTACGTGACAGAATTGCGTACCTGTCCATAAACCTCCGGACTGTAACAAAGTGTGCTTTAATTGAAAATTTAATCGTACTAAAATTCAAAACATTAAGACGACACGTTGTACATTAAAAAGTTATTGAAGAGGAGATTATTATGGATCAAAAAATAGCACAATTAGTCCAACAGGTTAGAGCAGCCGATGCAATTCTTATTGGTGGTGGGAGTGGGATGTCAAACGCTGCCGGGATGAATTTTTGGTACGAAGCAAGTCCGTTGTTTTTAAAATATATGCGTTATTTTTATGATAAATATCATTTTGAAGGTATCTTTAATGGTTATTACAGTCATTTTGACTCACCGGAAGAACGGTGGGCATTTAATATTATGGCTTGGGATATGATTTTTAATATTCCGCCGCAAAAACCAACGTATGAGTATTTAAAGACGGTCATTGGCAATAAGCCGATTCACGTCGTTACCACTAACCAAGACGGGCTGTTTAAAAAGTTTTTTTCGGAAGAGCAGGTCAGTGAAATTCAAGGGTCCGATTATTTCTTGCAAAGTAAGAATCCGGTAACCGATAAAAATTTGTATGACGCCCAAAAGATCGTCAAGGACCTATTACCGAAAATAAAAAATAATCGGTTACCTAGAGAGTATTTCCCTAAGAGTAAAGTCGATGGTTCGCCGTTAATCGTATGGGCACGGGGGCCTGAGTTTCTTGAAGATGAACGTTATCACGATGAGTATCAAAAAATTAACAAGTTTCTTGGTCAGCACAAAGATGAAAACATTCTGTTTTTAGAGATGGGGGTCGGCCGGATGACACCAATGTTTATCCAGGAGCCATTTTGGGAGATGACGCATTATATGACTAATTCACATTACGTTAACATCAATCCCAAAGATGCCATTACGAACCCAGAAATTCAGGATCGTTCGCTTTTGATTAGTGAGGATATCAACGAAGTATTAAAAGAAGCAGCTGCAGTAATTAATGGAGGTCAAAATGCATAAATCAATTCAAATCGCACAACAATGGATAAAAGATAGTGATGCAGTTTTAGTCACCGCAAGCAATGGTTTTTCGATTACCGAGGGCTTAAATCTCTTCGCAACGGACGATAAGTTACATGAAGTCTTAGGTGGGCTGGAACAAACGTACCATCTTCAAAACTTATTAGCAGCAATCAGCTACGACTATCCGAATGAATTAGACAAGTGGCGGGTGTACGCACGGATTACCGAATATTACGCTGGTCACTATCAACCTGGAGAAGTCATGGACGCCCTTAAAGCCATCATTGGAGATAAGCCGTACTTTATTTGGACTTCAAATATCGATCATCATTTTGCTTTAGCCGGGCTTGATAATTTATTAGAACTGGAAGGTAACTGGCTGGAGGGAATTTGTAGCAGTCATCCTAAAGAACATGGTACCTACAATTTAAAAGAACAATTACATCAGATTTATCTTAAAGACCAACAAGGAACCTTACAAAAAAACGATATTCCTAAGTGTGATCAATGCGGAGCTCCGTTGACCTTTAACATGGCTGGTAAAGATTTTCAAATGAATCAGAATCAGGTCGCCGCCTTTGGTAACTTTGTACAGCGTTATCAGGATAAACGTTTATTAGTTCTCGAACTGGGAATTGGTCCTCAGAACCAGATGATTAAAGCCCCAAGTATGCAATTAGTAGCGGGCACTGAAAATAGTCGCTACATCACCATCAATAAGGGTCAGCTCAACATCCCGACCGTTATTGCCGACCGTTCAATTGGCTTTTCTTCCAGTATCTTAGATGCTTTTGAAGAATTAAGAACTGGTAAGGATTTAGGAATCAAAATTGAGGGTCCGGCAAAGGCGCAACCCAAGCTGACGCCTGAACAGAAAAAGGCTCAAAATGAAACCATAAAATTGTTTTTCCCCTCATACATGGTTATGCACGGTATTCGACCTGGTGAATTGACGATGTATTTAACAACCGATTCGCAGCATCAATCCCATTTCCACTTGGTTGAACAGGATCAAACCTGGATGTATTCGTTAGGTGACGCCACGGTTGCCCATTGCTTTACGCGAGATGGCAAGTATTATCGCGTGCACCTCGGACTAGATAAGTCTAAAAAGCAGGTCCATGGATTCTATATTGAAGCGGGAACCGTAGTTGCGTTTGAAAGTTTAGAAGATAGCGGTGCTGGTTTTGCTCAGATTAGTGGAAGCTTCCCGGAAAATGCTAGTAATGAAATCTTGATTCCTAAGAAGGAAAATTTAAAAAAGGGCTTTCCACAATATCAAGAAATGATCGAGCGCCTTGCAGTAGGTGATTAAAATGAGTCGGCATAAAAAAATGGACCGTCGAACCAGATACACCATCGAAATGATCAAAGAAGCTTTTTTAACACTGGTTAATCAAGAACCCTTCGTTAAAATTACGATTAGTGAAATTTGTCGAACCGCGGACATTACCCGGTCAACTTTTTACCTTCACTTTAGTTCCATAACCGATTTACTTAATGAAGTCATTGACGACGCACTACATTTATCTTGCAGTTCTAAGGTGATCGAACGGGAATACCTCAAAGAAAATGAATCACTGTTACCGGTTTGTCAGCGCGTCGGTGACTCGCCTAAGTACCGGCACCTATTAATGGATCCTGACTTAAGTGAATATATTGTTGGTCGAATTAAAGCGCATGAACATCAATACGTTGTTCCGGAAATTATCAGGAAAACCAATCTACCAAAAGACGTTGCCGAATCTTTGTTTACCTACATGATTTACGGATCATTTGCGGTAAATCGGCTACACCATTTTTCAAAGGATGCCAACTGGCAGCGAGATATGGAGATATTAAATCATTTTACCGACGCTGGGTATAACAGCTTTGGTATTGGTAATGGTGGGGGCGCATCAAATTGACTAAAAAATCGATTGGACTATTAGCAATTGCGCTAGTCACCTTAATCACCTCGCTGGACGCGTCCATTGTTAATGTTGCGGCGCCTATAATGGCTAAGGACTTAGCGGTTTCAACCAGTATGATCGAATGGGTTATCTCAATCTATTTAATGATCATTGCTGCTTTAATCATGTTTTTTGGTCATTTAGGAGATGTCATTGGTAAGGTTAAAGTTTTTCAACTAGGGACCATCATTTTTACAATTGGATCGTTGTTTGCAGGAATTAGAATAGGATTCGGGGTACTTTTGATTAGTCGGGGTATTCAAGCTATCGGTGCCGCAATGACAATGTCAAATAATTTTGGGATTACAACCGAAATCTTTTCCAAGAAGAATCGGGGACTTGCGCTCTCAATCTTGACAACTTTTTTTGCGCTTGGTTCAATCATCGGGCCGTCACTAGGTGGTCTTATCCTGAGTGTCGGGAGTTGGTCCTACTTATTCTGGATCAACGTGCCAATTGGCGGCTTCGCGCTATTGCTTGGGGTTATTACCTTACCACACCGTACTCCGAGACAATCCAAAGAAAAACTGGATATTATCGGTGCTATCATCTTTACTTTGCTGATATGTTTATTTTTCTACACCTTAATGCGCATCCAAACGCAGGGGATTTGGACGCGCCGCTTTGCCTTGTCCCTATTAATTATCTTGGTGCTTGCCACTGCATTCATTCAGCGGGAAAAATCGGTAGTAGCACCGCTCCTTAATTTGGATATTTTTAAAAATGCTGATTTTTCAATGGGAGTAGTTGCCGCAATGCTTTCATTCGTTGTTGGTTTTACGTGTAGCGTGATGATGCCTTACTACTTGATAAATGCTCGGCATTTAAGTACTAGCTTCGCAGGGCTTTTATTAATCATTATTCCAGTTACTTTGGCTGTAGTTGGCCCGGTTGGTGGACTATTAGCCGATAAGTATGGTGGCGAAAGAATCTCAATGATTGGGTTGCTTTTCTTGATTACTGCGCAAATCATGATTGTTTCCTTTAAGTTAACGACCCCGTTCTGGTTCTTCGTTGTGATGTCGCTACTTTATGGGATTGGCATGGGGCTGTTTCAAGCGCCTAATAATACTGTCATCATGACCGCGGTTGAAAAAAAAGTTTTTAGGAGTTGCTGGCAGTGTGAACTCGTTTGCCCGGAATTTAGGGATGGAATTAGGCGCTAGCTTAGCTACCGTCACGCTTTATGGTGTGATGAGTTGGCAAGCTGGTCAAAGGATTGGTGATTATCCAGTCAATGATGATCACTTATTTATGATTGGTTTCAAAGCAGCGTTTATGCTCGCACTAGTTGCTGCGACTATCGCTGAAATCATCACAGTTACGAGGTATATGAAACATCATTTAAAAAATAATAAGAAATGGATTGATTAGAATTAAATCGTTAAATTATCGCGTACAGGCCACCATTTTAGTTTTTGTTACTTTTATGCTGGGCTGTAATGAATTCATGGTCGTTGGAATACTTTCGGATATTTCAAACGGTCTTAATGTTGCTCAATCGCTGGTTGGATTTTTGGTCACAGCATTTGCTGTTGTTTATGCCTTAAGTACGCCAGTAATTAATTTATTGACCAGTAAGTTTAACCATTATTCAACCTTGTTACTCTTAATGGTTGTCTTCTTTGTTGGAAATACCTTGAGTGCAATGTCGTTTAATTACGCTTTCATGTTTGTTTCAAGAATTTTAACGGCTAGTGTCTCGGGGGTAATTGCTTCGCTGATGATGACATTTGCTAACGAAATTGCACCACTTGAAAAAAGAGCTGGATTGGTATCAGCCGTATTTGCCGGATCGAGTATTGCTTCGGTCATTGGCGTACCAATCGGTACAATTATTAGCTCGCACTATGGCTGGCGAATGACTTTCATCGTTATATCAGTGATCACGATCTTCTTATTTGTTCTTCAAGCTTTATTTTTACCCAAGCGTTCTGAACAAGTGAGCGGAACGATTAGTGACCAATTAACGATATTAAAAGAGCCCCAAATTATTTGGGGGATTTTATTGGTCGTCTTCTCAGCAGCCATCATGTATTCTTACTACACCTATATTCAACCGATTTTAACGACACTTTTAGGGTTTAGTAGCAATAATATTGATTGGCTTTTAGGATTAATTGGTCTAATGATGGTCATTAGTAACATTCTTGCTGGCGTCTTAGCCAATCACGGTGGTCTAAAGCGGTTACCGATTTTCTATATTCTTGATGCGATAATTTTAGCGGTATTTCCGTTGTTCGTATCGTCGAAAATAGTTGATTATTTCCTATTACTGGCAATCAGTCTGATTGTGACTCTGCTTAATGCGCCAATTCAACTACACTTTTTAAACGTTGCGGAACAGAAGTATCCCCAATCAATTGTTTTTGCTTCCTCATTTCCGATGATCTTTTTTCAAGTCGGTATTTCGCTTGGCTCTGCCGCAGCTTCACTGTTTATGTCGCCATTAGGCTTAGAAAAAATCAGTATCGTTGGTGTAATCTTTTCATTAATCGCACTTGTTGTTTTAATTCTGCTTAATCGTGCGATCGGTCGAAGTCAAAATTATATTCATGCAGATGAAAGTCGGAACCAATAATTAATGGTAGGTTGCTCTTTATGAACAATGATTAATTGGTAACTTCCACAGAGTATTTAGTGATAAATAATTGCTAGTTTGAACAACTGATTAGGAGGTAATCGAGGCGTGGAAACAAGGCGTAACTTAACATTGCATACCGATTTATATGAAATTAACATGATTGAAACGTACTGGCGTCAGCACGTTGCCACCCGCAAGGCCGTCTTTGAACTTTACTTTAGAAAGCTACCGTTTAAAAA
Organism: Lactiplantibacillus modestisalitolerans; assembly: GCF_005405425.1. Taxonomy (GTDB): domain Bacteria; phylum Bacillota; class Bacilli; order Lactobacillales; family Lactobacillaceae; genus Lactiplantibacillus; species Lactiplantibacillus modestisalitolerans. The sequence goes on from NZ_BJEA01000003.1 coordinate 128,622, forward strand.
CGGTTATGCGATTTTTGCGGGGTTGGCGCGCATCATTGAATATTTAGAACAACTGAAATTCACTAATGATGATTTAGACTATCTAAAGAAAATTGGCTATCAGGCCGATTTCTTAAATTATTTAGCTCAATATCATTTTTCGGCAACGGTACGGTCGGTTCCGGAGGGGGCGGTCGTTTTTGCGAATGAGCCGTTAATCCAGGTCGAAGGCAACATTGTTGATGCGCAGTTAGTCGAAACGGCGTTCCTAAACTTTGTTAATTATCAGACCTTGATTGCAACGAAGGCGGCCAGAATTAAGAACGTTGCGGGTGATGATTTGCTATTGGAATTTGGGTCCCGGAGAGCCCAAGAAACCGACGCGGCTTTTTGGGGCGCACGAGCGGCGTACATCAGTGGTTTTGATGCCACTAGTAACGTTAAGGCCGGAGAAAAATTTGGTATTCCCGTCAGCGGAACGCACGCGCACTCCCTAGTTCAGGCCTTTGGCAGTGATTATGCGGCTTTTAAAGCGTACGCGTTAACACACCGGGACAGTGTCTTCCTCGTTGATACGTTTGATACGTTGCAAAGTGGTGTACCGGCAGCCATCAAGGTTGCCAAAGAGTTTAAAAATCAAACTAATTTCTTAGGTGTCCGGATCGATTCGGGTGACATGGCAGCCTTATCGAAGCAGGTTCGTTACCAATTAGATCAAGCGGGTTTTGAGGATGCTAAGATCTATGCTTCTAATGACTTAGATGAACGCACCATTCTGAATTTAAAGATGCAGGATGCTAAAATTGATGTTTGGGGAGTCGGCACTAAGTTAATTACGGGCTTTGATCAGCCCGCATTGGGTGGTGTATATAAGCTAGTTGCCATGGAAGACGCGCATGGTCATATGCGGGGGACGCTTAAACTTTCAAATAATGTCGCTAAAATATCGACACCGGGGAAGAAGCAAATTTGGCGGATTACGCGTAAAGATGATACTAAGTTTAAGGGTGATTACATTGCGACTGCTGAGGAAAATCTCCGAACGGCGGGACAGATTGAGCTGTTTGATCCGGAACATCCTTACATGAATCAAACCATCCGTGATTTTAAAGCAAAGCCACTATTACAGGAAATTTTTAAGCATGGTAAGCTAATTTATTCACAGCCAAAAATAGCGGAGATTAGGCGCTACACCGCAACAGCGCTTGAGCGGTTATGGCCCGAATATAAGCGGCAGCTCAATCCACAGGAATATCCCGTGCACTTATCACGAAAGCTGTATCAACAAAAGATTGCGCTTATTCAGCAGATTCATCAAACGTTGTGAGTAGTTTGACGCTTTAAAAGTAACGATTTAGCTGGTCCTTTAAAACGCAATGCTCAATTGCTCCCTTGCGCTGCAACTAACCTCACCGGGCTACCGCAAGAATACGAGTAACTAGTTGGTTTGAATTCTGCATTCGTGATTGGATTTAGCTAGTTACCGCAGTTTGATTAATTTTAGGAGACAATTAGCCATCAGAACGGTGTTAAATGCCATTAGAAATAAACTGCTTTAGTCAAAATAGCTGGATGTAGTACATTATAAACTTTATAGTAAATTTAACGATTCTCATCAGTTTATGATGGTGATTTGTTAACTAACTCGGTCGCAATTTTTTAAAATTGCGGCTTTTTTTAGTTGGTTCAACGGCACGCTTTACAATGCTTTGAGCATTTTAGGACTTAAACTGACCATTTCAGTTTTAGAAGTTCTGATTGACAACTTTTTGGTCAACGGATAACTTAATGCCATTCCCAAACGCCACGAAAGGAGCGCTAAGCAATGAGTGTTTTAGAAGCAAGTGAAATTATGCAATTAATACCAAACCGTTACCCGATTTTATTTATGGATCGGGTCGACGAACTAACGCCGGGAGAAGCCATCGTGGTTACTAAGAACGTCACGATCAACGAGTCTTTTTTTCAGGGGCATTTCCCGGGGAACCCGGTAATGCCGGGCGTTTTAATTATTGAGGCGCTCGCACAAGCCGCATCAATTTTAATTTTAAAATCGGCGCAATTTAAAGGGCAGACGGCCTACTTGGGTGCGATTAAGCGGGCCAAGTTTCGTCAAATCGTGCGGCCCGGCGACGTTTTAAAACTGCACGTTCAATTTGAAAAGCAGCGAGCCAACATGGGCATCGTCAGTTGTCAAGCGTTGGTTGGCGATAAAGTAGCCTGCGAAACTGAGCTGACGTTTATTGTCAATCCCAAGGCAACAACTGATTAGAAAGGTGGTGCACGCAGCGGGGGCGCGTTTGGGCGAATTTTTCCCCGTTGCTTAAAGCATGACAGCAACATTTACAATTACGGCCAGTGCGGCCGCAGTTCCCGCAAAAGTATTGCCTAACGTGCAGTTGACTAACTGGCTTGAAACGTCCGACGAGTGGATCACGCAACGGACGGGGATTCAGCAGCGACACGTTGCGACTACTGAAACGACGACCAGTTTGGCCGTTGCGGTGGGCCGTCAGCTGCTAGCTAATGCACGGCTGGCAGCGCGGGACGTGGATCTAATCGTGGTGGCAACCATGTCACCGGATCAACTAACCCCCGCAACCGCGACCCAGGTGCAAGCCGCACTAGGCGCGGAGAACGCAGTGGCTTTTGACATTAACGCCGCGTGCGCCGGGTTCGTATACGGCTTGCAGGTCGTCCACCAGATGTTAGGAGTTGGCCAGACTGCGTTACTCATTGGAAGTGAAACGTTGAGTCGCCTAGTAGATTGGCACGACCGCCGAACCGCCGTGTTATTTGGCGATGGTGCGGGGGGCGTGGTCGTCCACCGGTCTAAAGCTGGTCCGGGGCATTGGCTAGGTGACCACTTTGCTACGGAAGGACGCCTAGGTCATTACTTACAGGCCGGCCAGTTTCCGCAGGTGAATCCCTGGCAAACGGCTTCAGCTGAATTAAAGTGGGCGTTTCAAATGGACGGGCGCCGGGTTTATGACTTTGCGACTAAGCGCGTGCCTGATTCAATTCAACGGGCGTTAATGGCCGCTGGCGTTGCCCCGGAACAGGTTCAGCAGTACGTCCTGCATCAGGCAAATGCCAGAATCATTAAGAGTGTGGCGCGAAAATTAGACTTAGCAGCTAGCCAATGCCCAATCAATATTGCGCAATATGGCAATACGGCGGCAGCGAGTGAGCCCATCTTATTTGCGGAATTGATGGCCCAGGGTGCAATCAAGCGCGGTGACAAAGTCGTTTTTAGCGGCTTTGGTGGCGGTCTATCAGTTGGTAGTGTCGTCATTGAGTTTTAAGTTTAGAAAAAATAATTTTAGCAATTTATTGGAGGAATTAACCATGACAACTGAACAAATTTTTAACGACGTTAAAGCACTAATGAGTGATCAATTGGACGTTGCAACGGAAAAAATCACGATGAATACTAATTTTACTGAGGATTTAGACTTAGACAGTTTGGACGTGTTTGAAGTCATTGATCAGCTTGAAGATCAATTTGACATTGAGATTGAAACTGATGACAAGCTGGCTACGGTTGGTGATTTAGTTCAATACGTGGCAACCCACTTACCGGATCGCGAGGCGAAATAATGACAACCGCAATCATTTTTAGTGGCCAGGGTCAAGCGACTGCTGGGATGGGGGCGCAGTTGTACGCACACGAACCGGTGTACCGAGCGGTCATCGATCGAATTGACACTCAGCTGAAATGGTCTTTACAAGTTGATGACGAGTGGGTAGCCGATGCCACTAGGGTACCGGTAGCGATTACCGCGATGAACTTGGCATTATTTAAATTAGTCACAATGAAGGGAGGCACCCCCCAAGTGATGAGTGGACTCAGTTTAGGGGCTTATAGTGCACTAATGGCGGCGGGGGCCATCAGTTTGACGGATGGTATCAAAATCGTTGCGGAGCGTGCGCGGTATATGCAACGGGCAGGTTTACAACGTCCCGGTTCAATGGCCGCCGTCTTGGGGGCCACGCCCGAACTTATTCAACAAGCTTGTCAGGCTGCTAGTTCACGTGGCACCGTCTGTCCCGCTAATTATAATTCGCCGACGGAAACGGTGATTGGTGGTGACGCCGCGGCCGTTGAGGCGGCTAGTACGTTTTTAAAGGCGCAGGGGGTTAAACACGTGGTACCGCTAACGCTGACGGTTGCTTCCCATACGCCGCTCATGCAACCAGCGGCGGAGGCCCTCGCCAAACGTTTGAACTTTTTGAACGTTCGCGAACCGCAAATCCCGGTAATTAGTGATACGACGGTGCAACCGTTTGATGCGCAGAGCCTTAAGGCCACGTTAGTTGAGCAACTAACGCACCCCACCCATTTTGGGGATTGCTTACAGACGCTAGCCGCTCGTAACGTGACAACGGTCATTCAATTAGGTCCGGGAACGGCCCTAGCTAAATTAGCGCGGCGCGCGTTAACGGACGTCCGGGTGATGCGAATTGCCAGTTTCGAAGATTGGCAACGAGTCCAATCGCAATTGGGAGGTGCCTTGAATGACGAATAAGCGCCCCGTTTACTTGGTGACCGGTGCGGCTAAGGGGATTGGACTGGCAACCGTGCAACGGTTAGCACCCCAAGCGGAACACGTGGTCATGAACGTTCATCGGCCAATTGTGACTGAGCACTGGGCCGCGCTGACTGCGATTTATCCCAATATTAGTCAGTTGGTGGCCGACGTTGGCGATGCTAAGCAGGCCGAACAGCTGGTTAACGAAACCATTGCGCGCCATGGGCGAATCGATGGGCTTGTTAATAATGCGGGGATTACCCGTGATCAGTTAGTGATGCGGATGTCAACGACTGATTTTATGGCCGTTCTACAGACGAATTTAGTGGGGGCGTTCAACGTTTTAAAGCCAACTTTGAAGCAAATGCTTCGGCAACGAAGTGGCGCAATCGTGAACGTCGCCAGCGTAATTGGGAGTCATGGCAACGTCGGGCAAGCTAATTATGCAGCTAGTAAGGCCGGCTTAGTTGGGTTGACAAAAACCGTTGCGCGGGAAGGCGCTCGTCGGCAGGTTCGGTGCAACGCGGTGGCGCCAGGGATGATTGCAACGGCTATGACCGATGCGCTGCCGGAAGCGATTCGGCAGCAAACTTTAACAGAAATTCCGTTAAAGCGGTTTGGCCAACCGGAAGAAATTGCGACGGCCATTGACTTTTTATTACACCAGCCCTATTTAACGGGGCAGGTGTTAACGGTTGATGGTGGCATGACAATGTAACACTGAAAGGAATGAAGCAACCATGCAACAAGAACGCGTCGTTGTTACCGGAATGGGTGCGGTTACGCCCCTTGGTAACGATGCTCAAACGTTTATAGATGAATTGCTGGCGGGCCATTGTGGTTTGGCCCCGATTACGAAATTTGACGCCCAAGCGACCGGCGTTACGGTTGCGGGCGAAGTTAAGGCTTTGCAGCCAGAAAAGTGGCTGGCTAAGAAATTAGCTAACCGGTTGGATTTATTCTCCGTTTACGGTCTGTACAGTGCTAGTGAAGCAATGAATCAGGCCGGTTTAAATGAAGCCAACGTTGATCCAACTCGCTTAGGCGTCATTTATGGGTCCGGAATTGGCGGTTTAACGACCATTGAAGCGCAAGTTATTAAGATGCACGATAAGGGACCACGACGGGTATCGCCGCTGTTCGTCCCAAATTCGATCATTAACATGGTGGCGGGTAACATTGCAATGGCATTTAACGCCCAAAATACGAGTCAAGCCATTGTTACGGCCTGCGCGTCTGGAACCAACGCGATTGGCGATGCTTTTGAGTATCTGCGCCAAGGCAAAGCGGACGTGATGATTAGTGGTGGCGCCGAGGCCTCCGTTAATGAAATTGGAATTGCGGGGTTTGCGTCTCTAACGGCCCTTTCGAAAGTAGCTGATCCTGAACGGGCCTCGCAACCGTTTGATAAACAGCGTTCGGGTTTCGTAATGGGTGAAGGGGGCGCGAGCTTGGTACTCGAAACCCTCAGTCATGCCCAGGCCCGCGGTGCTAAGATTTTAGCTGAAATTGTGGGCTACGGGACGACCAGTGATGCTTATCACATGACGGCGCCGCGGCCGGATGGTGCCGGCGCACGGCGGGCAATGCAGCAGGCGGTCGCGGAAGCCGCAATTACCCCGGCAGACGTGGATTATATTAATGCGCACGGAACGGCCACCCATGCTAATGATGAGGCGGAAGCGCGGGCGATTCGCGACCTGTTCGGCACGAACGTTCGGGTTAGTAGCACCAAGGGGATGACGGGCCACTTGCTAGGAGCTGCCGGCGCGATTGAAGCGGTTGCGACGATTGGCGCCTTGCAGCGACAACAGTTGCCAGTCAACGTGGGTGTAATTGAGCAAGATCCGGCTTGTCCGGTTAATTTGGTGACACCAGCAAACGCGAGCCAGCCAAGCCGCTACGCGTTAAGTAACTCGTTTGGCTTTGGCGGTCACAACGCGGTGTTAGCTTTTCAAAGGTGGGATTAGGAACATGGACGCAACGGAATTAAAGACGATGACGACGCTGATTGAGACGTTTAACGCGTCGAGTGCGCAGGTGTTAACCGTTAAAACGGCGGACTATGAACTGCATTTGAATAAAAAGGATGAACCGCAACCAGTCAGTTCGGCTTTGGCGGCTGGAAAGTCTGCGGTCACGACGAAAGTTCCGACCGCAGCAGCCCCGACCGTGGCGGCGTCGGCCACTAAGGTTACGGCCCCGCTCGTTGGGGTGGCCTACTTAGCGCCTAAGCCAGACCAGGCCCCGTTTGTCCAAGTTGGGACGCACGTTAAGCGCGGTCAGACAGTTTGCGTCATCGAAGCGATGAAGTTGATTAACGAGGTTCCCAGCCCGGTCAGTGGCACGATTAAACGGATCTTCGTTCAAAATGCGGCCATGGTCGAGTATGCGGAACCCCTGTTTGAAATTGAGGAGGATTAGCCATGCCAACCATTGATCAATTAATTCCCCAGCGGCCGCCATTTCAACTCATTGACCGGTTACTTGATTTGGAGCCTGGCGGAGGCGCAACGGCGACGAAGTTAGTGACAATCAACGATTGGTACTTTGATCGAAATGCTGAAGCGCCTAAACGGGTACCACGCCCCCTGATGATTGAAATGTTGGCCCAAACTGGCGCTGCTGCCATTTTAGCAGCAACTGAAAACGGTCAAAACGTTTTCTTAGGAGGCGTTCAGACTGCCACTTTTTATGAAGATGCTCATCCAGGGGACGTGCTAACGGCCAGCGTTCAATTGACCAAGCTTCGTCGCCAAATTGGAAGTGGGCATGGTGAGCTCCGGCGAGCTGGTCAGCTAATTGCGACGGCGGAGCTCCGGTTTGCCATTCAAACTTAAGGGAGGAATCGTGATAGTGAAGACGAAACGGTTTACGAAGGTGTTAGTGGCCAACCGCGGCGAGATTGCCGTGCAAATTATCCGGGCACTACACGAACTTAACATTCAAGCGGTCGCCGTTTATACCCCGGCTGATCAGGATAGTCCGGCCGTTCGGCTAGCAGACGAAGCTGTTTGCATTGGCCCCAATCCAGTAACCGCGTCATATTTGAATATGCAAGCAATTATTAGTGCGGCTAATTTGACCGGCTGTCAAGCGATTCATCCGGGGTACGGTTTTTTATCTGAAAATGCAACTTTTGCCGAGCTATGTGCCGCTTGCCACCTAACTTTTATCGGCCCCAGTGCAGCGCTGATTACCAAGATGGGTGATAAGGAAGCGGCCCGCGAAACGATGCACCGTTTAGGAGTTCCCGTTATTCCAGGCAGTCATCAGGTTATAACGAATTTAGCGGAAGCCGAAACGGTGGCCAAACAATTGGGGTATCCCGTCATGCTCAAAGCGGCTGCTGGAGGTGGTGGTAAGGGCATCCGAACGGTGACGACGGCGCAAGCCATGTCCGCTAATTTTCAATCGGCACAACGGGAAGCCCGAGCTTCGTACTCAGATGACCGGCTGTACGTTGAAAAGATTTTAACGAATGTTAAGCACGTTGAGGTTCAGGTTTTGGCCGATCACTTCGGTCACGTGGTGGCGCTACCGGAACGAGATTGTTCTTTACAACGCCATCATCAAAAAATCATTGAGGAAAGCCCGTGTGCGTTAGTGACGCCCAAGCAACGGCAATGGTTATTGAACTTGGTTGCGACGACAACTAAACGGTTGGGGTATACAAACACGGGTACCTTTGAGTTTTTAATGGATCAGCAGGGCCGTTTTTACTTTTTAGAGATGAACACCCGCTTACAAGTTGAGCACCCGGTGACGGAGATGGTGACCGGCTTAGAGCTAATTAAGTTACAAGTGCGGATTGCGGCTGGACAGCCACTACCGTTACGGCAGGCAGACGTTCAGCTAACCGGGGTCGCCATGGAATGTCGATTCAACGCAGAAGACCCGCAGCATGACTTTCGCCCTCAGCCTGGTACCATCAAGAAATTGGTATTACCAACTGGTTCGTTGGGCGTGCGCATCGATGCTGGCATCGTGCAGGGAAGCTTAATTAGTCCGTTTTATGATTCGATGATTGCCAAAATCGTGGTGCACGGTCCTGACCGGCAACGGGTGTGCCAAAAAATGCAGCGTTGCTTAGCGGAGTTACAGTTGAGCGGACTACAAACGAACCGGCGCTTTTTACACGACCTAGTTGGCAGTCCGCTGGTCCAAACGGCTAAGTATACGACCGAAGGGATTGAAACTCAGTTTATGAAAGGATGGTTGGATGCCCAAACAAAAATTTCGACAACCGACGACCGCGGAGCTACATCGGCGGCAAGCTGATATTCCGGATGCAGTGTTGCAGCAATGCTCAGTTTGTAAAACGACTTGCTATCAGCAAGAGCTTGGCCCATTGCGGGTTTGCCCGCATTGCGGTTATGGTTGGCGGTTGCCAGCTTGGCAACGAATCAAACAATTGACTGATCAATTTGACGAACTGGACCGGGAGCTGACCGTACCGAAGCGCTTTGACGAGCCCCAGTACCGCCAAAAAATCGCTCAGGCGCAAGCCGCTAGTGGGCTAAAGGAAAGTATTGTGACCGGCCGGGCCGTTTTAGCCGGGCAGGCGTTTGGTCTGGGCGTCATGGACGCGCATTTCATGATGGGCAGCCTGGGGGTGACCACGGGTGAAAAAATTTGCCGATTGTTCGCGGATAGTCGCCGGCGCCGGGTACCAGTGGTCCTCGTCACCGCGTCTGGGGGTGCCCGGATGCAGGAGGGGACCCAGGCATTGATGCAGATGGCGAAAGTTTCAGTTGCGGTTAACAAACACCGGAAAGCAGGATTGTTGTATATTACAATCTTGACGGATCCGACCACTGGGGGCGTCACGGCCAGCTTTGCGATGCAGGGCGATGTTATTTTAAGCGAGCCGCGTGCGCTAATTGGTTTTGCGGGTCGTCGTGTGATTGAACAAACCATTCATGAAACGCCGCCGGCTGACTTTCAGCGCGCTGAGACCTTGCTGGCCAATGGCTGGTTAGACCAAATTGTCCCCCGTGCGGAATTGCGCCCGCGGTTAGCGCAATTATTACGGATTGGGGGTGGTCACCATGGTTAAACGAACGGCCTATCAGCAAGTTCAAGCGGCTCGGCGAACGGATAAAATGCAGTTAACCGCTTTAATTACGGGGCTAACAAGTACTTGGTTTGAATTACATGGTGATCGGGAACGCGGTGATGATCCGGCGGTAGTGGCCGGCTTGGGCCGCTTAGCGGATGGCCCGGTCGTCATTGTGGGGATTCGTAAGGGCGCCAATTTAACTGAAAATCAGGCGCGGCACTTTGGCTGTGCCACGCCGATCGGCTACCGCAAGGTGCGGCGGGCCTACCAACTCGCAGCGCAGTTGAAGTGGCCGGTTTTAGCCCTGATTAATACGCCGGGGGCTTATCCGGGCGTGACGGCTGAATATCAGGGCCAGGGGCGCGCGCTTGCGGACTGCCTGACAACGGGCTTAGCTTTGCCAGTGCCAATGGTGAGTGTACTCGTTGGTGAAGGTGGTAGCGGGGGCGCGTTGGCGCTGGCTTGTGGCGACCAGGTGTGGGCGTCGGCCGACAGTACCTATTCGGTGTTATCGCCGGAAGGTTACGCTTCGATTTTATGGAAAGATGCCAAGCGCGCTCCGGCTGCGGCGAAAAAAATGCAATTGACGCCGCAGGATTTAAAGGCAACCGGAATTGTTGAGCGAATTATACCGGAACCGCAAACCCAGCAAGATTGCCAGGACTTGGCAACTGAACTGAACACATGTTTTCAGCAGCTTCAACAATTATCGACCGAGGAACGGTTAGCGCGGCGGGAAGCCCGGTACGCGCAGTTTAAATGAAACGAGGATTGAATGATGGATGGAATTTTAACGGGAAAAACAATCGTGGTCATGGGAGTCGCCAACCAACGTAGTATTGCGTGGGGCTGTACGCAAGCGCTGATCCAGCAGGGCGCTCAAGTAATTTTGACCTATCAAAATGAACGGTTGAAAAAGAGTCTGTGGCGCTTCGTTGATGCTGATCAGCCATTAATTGAATGTGACGTCACGGATGATCAGCAGGTGCAACGCGCCTTTCAAACGATCGGTGAACAGTACGGCCCACTTGATGGTCTGATTCACGCGATTGCGTACGCGGATAAAACGGCGTTAACGAACGCCTTTGTGGAAACGACGCGGACGAGCTATGCACAGGCCCAGGATATTAGTGCCTACTCACTGGTTGCGGTTGCGCGGGCGGCGAAGCCGTTTTTACGCCCCGGGGCGAGCATTGCGACTTTGACCTACTTTGGTTCAGAGCGTGCGGTTCCTAACTACAACGTGATGGGCGTCGCCAAGGCGGCTTTAGAAGCCAGCGTGCGTTACTTAGCACGGGATTTAGGTCCGGCGGGAGTCCGCGTTAACGCGCTGTCTGCTGGGGCGGTCAAAACCCTTGCTGTAACGGGAATCCAAGCGCACCGCCAACTCTTGAAGCGTTCCGAAGCAATGACGGTAGACGGAGTCGCAGTGACAACCGCCGAGATTGGCAACGTAGCGGCCTTCTTGATGAGCGATTTGGCGCGTGGCGTCACTGGTGACGTCCTTTACGTGGATAAGGGCGTCCACCTGAGCTGATGAGGGTCCGGTGGCAATGGGCGCAAGATGCAAAGCACAGCACGCAGCACGCGGTTGGGCGGGCACTCTTGCGGCAGTTGGTGGCGACTCCCGTTGCCTATCACCGGCTAGGCCAGCCCTACGTCCCCGCGCAGCCGCAGCTGGGGGTGAGTGTGAGCCACTCCGCAACGTTGGTGGTCGCTGCAGTTGCGCCGGGCCCGCTTGGAATCGACGTTGAGCGGTTGCGCCCCGTTAACTGGGCGCGTTATCGGCGAGCGTTTACGGCCAGTGAATGGGCGTTTTTAAAAAGGTGCCCAACCGCAAACCGCCAGTTATTGGCGTGGCGGCTATGGACGGCGAAGGAGGCAATCTTGAAACTACAAGGCTGCGGACTGACCCGGGCTCCCCGCCGCGTTGAAGTGGCGTTGCCGACGTTGACGCAGGCAACCGTTGGCCCGCAGCGCTATCAGTTAAGTGCACTAACGTTGCCGCCGGGCTACGTGGGAACGCGGGCGCGGCCAGTCCCCCGACACACGTGAGGCCGAGCGTCGAAACCACTGCCAGACGTATGCTATACTGGGTGCAAAGGGGGCGTTTTAGTTTGAAGGAAAAACAAGTATTTCATATCAACGGCTACGTTGGGCTGGTGTTAGCCATTTTATTCGTCATCGTTGGCGGCTGGCTTGGCTGGGCGGGTGCCACGACGGACAGCTTCGGCAAACTTTTCGTCGGGGCGCTTTTAATTATCATCGCCGGACTAGGCGCAAGCTCGCTGACGATTGTTGGTCCGAATGAGGCCCGCGTTTTAACCTTTTTTGGAAAGTACATTGGGACGATTCGCGATTCCGGCTTATTCATGACGGTGCCGTTAACAAATAAATTTTCAATTTCATTGCGGGTGCGCAATTTTAATAGTGCCATTTTAAAAGTTAACGATTTACGCGGGAACCCCGTCGAAATCGCCGCCGTGATCGTCTTCAAAGTCGTCGATACGAGCATGGCGCTCTTTGCCGTTGACGATTACGAACAATTCGTAGAGATTCAAAGTGAATCGGCAATCCGCCACGTCGCTTCGGAATACCCCTATGATACGTTTGACGACGAAGATCAGCAAACCCTGCGGAGCAACCCGACCGAAGTCTCGGACCGCTTAACGCAGGAATTGCAAGAACGCTTGGACGTAGCTGGCGTCGAAATCGTTGAAACGCGTTTGACCCATTTAGCTTACGCCACGGAAATTGCGAGCGCGATGTTGCAGCGGCAACAATCCACGGCCATCTTGTCGGCGCGCAAAGTCATCGTGGAAGGGGCGGTCTCAATTACTGAGGAAGCCATTAAGCGAATCGAGCACGACACCGGGATGCGGTTGTCGGATGATAAGAAGTTGCAGCTGATCAACAATATGATGGTCACCATTATATCGGAGAAGGGCTCGCAGCCAGTAATCAGTACGTCGGATACGCAGTAGCGGCGCTGATTTAACGGCGATTATAGAATAAATAGTAATTTTGAAAGGCTCTCAAATGTGAGGGCCTTTTTAGTTTTACGTAATGTTTTGAAGTTGACCCTTAAAATCAGGTAATTTAAAGAATCGACTTCAGGTTGTTAGATTTTTTTCAGAATTCTAGTTATTTTAACTTAATAAAGCGGTTACTTTCGGTATAATAAGGATGTGGGTGCGGATCAACTTAATAAAAAACGCCAATATTGAAATATTAAAACGTTGATATTACGGGCTTTTTTTAGTGTATTCCCCGCGTATGCGGGGGTGATCCTCGTGGTTTTGAAGTTGAACTGCTTGGGGCTAGGTATTCCCCGCGTATGCGGGGGTGATCCTTTCCGGCGCGCCGGTCAAATCGCCGCGGAAATGTATTCCCCGCGTATGCGGGGGTGATCCCTTACCTCCTTCTGCTTTGCCTGCATCATGTAGGTATTCCCCGCGTATGCGGGGGTGATCCTCGGTTGGCCCGTGTTTAAGTTCATTGATACTGGTATTCCCCGCGTATGCGGGGGTGATACCGGCGATGGTTACGTATGGTTAAGATACAAGGCGTATTCCCTGCGTATGCGGGGGTGATCCCCACAAAATTACCGATTTGGAGTTGCTGCGGGTGGTATTCCCCGCGTATGCGGGGGGTAATCCTGTGAAGACGATCACTGCGTAATCATCCTGATTTATTTTTAAAGTACCTCTAAGCGCCCGCGAGCCGTTTCATTCAGCTCGTCGCTAAATAAAAAACGATGACCCCATTAACGGTGGTCATCGTTTTTTGTGGTTGCGGTTCAGGTTCGAACCTATAAGTTTAAGTCCGTATCGTAATTTAATGGCGAAAAATCAGTACTCTTGGTAATTAAATCAGCAATTAAGCGCTGAAAAGCGGACAGGGCGAGTTCAGCCGCCTGGTCATTGGCTTTCGTCAGGGCCGCGGTGAGGGCGGCGCCCGTTAAGCCCGCAATGGCTTTGTCGGTTGTGATCAGGTGGTGCCCCAGTTGAATGGCAACCGCCTTTTGCACGGCCTGTAAATCCCCGTGCAACGCGTGATAGTGCGCGTCAACCAGCACACCAGCGTGTTTAAAGATCCAGTACGCCGAGGTGGGATCGTACTGCTTCGTTGCGACCTGGTAGGCGGCCGGCGTGTCAGTGGCACTCGCGTAAAACGGCACGTAAACGCTCTCGGCCGCAACGCCCATGGCTAGCCAGTGAATACCGCGGGTTGCCGCGGGCAGGTCGGGTCGAATTTGTAGGACGTGCGACTCCTGCGTCTTTGCGAGGCTAATTGGCCGGTAACTGTGCTTTTGCGCGGGCGTCCCGTGACCAACGGGGTCGTACGGGGTGCCTTCGTAATGCGATGCTAGGTAGTGCTGAACCTCGTCCACGTGAATCAGCCGGTTAGCCCGCTGAATAAACGGTAAGTTAAAAGATTCTGGACCGTGGTTTAACGTCGGTGTGAAGTACTTTTGCCCGTACCAGACCCGGGGCGTGTTGTAATGTTGGTCTGAAATATCGGCGGTACCAAAAACTTCGCGAAAGTTTAAACCATTGTCCATTGAAGCTAATTGGTTGTCTAATACAAAATCCCGAATCCCACTCGCGTACATGAAGTTTTCGTGGTCAGCGTAGTCAATTTCCTGGATTGCTAACTGGTTGGCGACCACCGCGTAGGCGTCGTCGGGAATCCGTTGTGCGACCCAGTAGTGGCCCGCGCCGGTTTCCATGTACCAAACTTCTTCTTCATCACTAAAGAGAATTCCGTTTGTTTCGTACGTCCCGTGTTCCTCGATAATGTGGCCGAGCCGTTCGACCCCTTCCTGAGCGGAATGAATATAAGGTAAGGTGACCGTCACCATAGCTTCTTCCCCGATTCCGTCTTGAACGTAGGGGTCGGCGGCCAAAACGCGAGTATTACAATAGGCACTTTCAGTGGCACTCATCGCAACGCCGTACTCGTTGATACCGTCCTCTTCAAACAGGCCGGATTGACTAGTCCATTCGGGAGTTGCGGAGTACTGGGCCCGAATTTTAGGTAGCGTCATCTTAAACGGATGGTCAGCGTCCTGCGATTCAAATTGCTGCGGCTGTTCAAACTCTTGGTGGGGGTGGATCACAAACCGTTTGGCCCACGCCGCCCGGGAGTCTTCGTTCCGACCAATCATGGTGGAACCGTCCGCACTGGCATTTTTACCAACTAAAATACTGGTACATGCGGAATAAGGATTAAACTGATGCGTCAGCATAGGGTTCCTTCTTTCTTCAGTATAGGACTGATGATTAATATGATTTCCTATGCTTAATTTTAGCATTTCTATGGTTGAATGGGGATTTTTAAGTATAATAAAGGGCAATGATAATTTTACAAAGAAGGCTTGAATATGGCGCATCTTTCAAATCCACGGTTGGCGTTTGCCTGGCAACTAGTTGTGATGGTGGCTTCAGCATTAATCTCGGCGGTCGCGTTAAACGCTTTTTTAATTCCAGCGGATACCTTTAGCGGTGGGGTCAATGGGATTGCTCAGTTGCTCTATGCTGGCGGTCGCACCGTCGAAATTCACGTGAATACTGGGTACTACATCTTTCTCTTTAACGTACCGATTGCGGTGCTCGGGTGGATCAAACTGGGCCACCGCTTCACGATCATGAGTTTTACGACCGCCTTCCTTACGGCGGCTGCGACCGTGGTAGTCCCGGTGATTAACGTTGCCCACAACGCCATGCTGGGCGCGTTATTCGGCGGTATTTTAACGGGGGTTGGCATTGGGATTACGATGCGCTATGGTTTTTCCACTGGCGGCTTTGACATCATCGTCCTCGTTTTAGAACGGCTAACCGGGCGCACCGTTGGTAGTTTAATGTTTATTACCAATTTCACTATTATCATGATGGCCGGAGTGCTGTTCAGTTGGCAAAACGCGCTGTTCACGATCGTGGCGATTTACGCTTCGACCAGGCTCGTCGACATGCTCCATACGCGCCATCAAAAATTGACGGCCATTATCGTCACGACGAAGGCCCAACCCGTCGCCCGGGCGATTCAGCACGCGATTTTACGCGGTGTGACCATCATCGACTCGCACGGCGCCTATTCTGGCGTGCCCAACGCAACGTTGATGGTCGTCCTTAGTCGCTACGAACTCTATGCTTTACAGGGTGCGGTGCGTGAGCAGGATGAGCACGCACTGATTAACATTTTGAACACGGTCGATACGGTCGGACCGTTCATGAGTGAGCGTGAGCAGGCTGCGCAACGGGAAAGCTTGCAAAAGTTAAAAGATTAAAGTATGATTAAATTCTATAAGAATAATAAGAGGAGCGTAAGTCTATGCCAATTGTCCACATTGATTTAATCGCCGGTCGTTCACAGGCGCAACTTAAAAGTTTAGTGAAGGACGTGACCGACGCCGTCAGTAAAAATACTGGTGCCCCGGCCGAACACGTTCATGTGATTTTAAGTGAGATGCAGAAGAACCGCTACAGCGTTGGCGGCGTTTTAAAGAGCGACGAAGCAGATCAAAAGTAGTTAACCGATTTTTGTCGGTTAGAACCGGCCCGCGTCATTCGGCCGGTTTTTTTACAATTGGCGTGCGCATGGGAGAGAGGTTGTATTTTGAACGAGCAAATTAAGACGAGTGCGGTTAATCAGGCCCACCATTTAACGGTGGGGGGCGTCGATACCCTCGAACTTGCAGCGACGTACCAAACGCCGTTGTACGTGTATGATACTGGCATGATTCGCCAGTCGATTGCGGCATTCAAGCAGGTATTTGAAGAAAATCAAATTAAGTATCAAATTAGTTATGCGAGCAAGGCCTTTGCGACCGTTGCAATGTATCAGCTGATTGCGGCAGCTGGCATCCACTGTGACGTGGTTTCGGGTGGTGAGCTTTACACGGCGCAACAAGCGGGCTTTCCAATGGCGAACGTGTCGTTTCATGGCAATAACAAGTCCGAAGCCGAGTTAAAAATGGCCCTAGACGCGGGCGTCGGGTGTATCATGGTCGATAATTTTTATGAATTGGCGATGCTGGACCGGTTAACGCGTGAACGCCACCAATCAGCGACAATCATGCTCCGGATTGCGCCCGGCATTTCTGCGCATACGCACGACTACGTATCAACTGGCCAGGAGGATTCGAAGTTTGGTTTCGACCTGAATAGTGGTCAGGCGGATGAAGCGGTCAAGCGCGCCCAGACGGCCCCGAATTTGGACCTGGTTGGCATTCACTGCCACATTGGTTCGCAGATTTTTGAGCTGGACGGCTTCAAGATGATCGTTGATAAGTTGGTTAGCGTGTTCGCCCGTTGGCAGACCGAGCTCGACTTTTATCCGCGCATTATGAACGTGGGGGGCGGTTTTGGCGTTAAGTACACTGCCGATGACCAACCGCTTGCGCCAACCCAATTTGTCGATGCCATTATCAAGGAAACGATTGTGCAAACTAAGGCGAAAAAAGTACCAATGCTAGAAATTTGGATTGAGCCGGGGCGTTCGCTGGTCGCGACGGCCGGGACGACGCTGTACACGTTGGGCGCGTCTAAGGACGTTCCTGGAATTCGGAAGTACCTCGCCGTTGACGGTGGGATGGGTGATAATATCCGGCCTGCGCTCTACCAAGCAAAGTACGAGGCGGTTCTTGCCAAGAACCCGACGTTACCGAGCGAGCAGGTGGTCTCAATTGCCGGTAAGTATTGCGAGTCGGGTGACATGTTGATTTGGAACCAGGCCCTGCCGCAAACCGAACCCGGCGACGTGTTAGCGGTCCTTGACACCGGCGCGTACGGGTATTCAATGGCTAGCAACTACAACCGCAACCCGCGGCCAGCGGTCGTCTTTTGTGAAGACGGGGCGAGTCAATTGGTGGTCAAGCGTGAAACCTACGCTGACTTGACCCGGCTAGACGTCCCGTTAACGGTGGCAAGTGAATCGAAGGCGTAATTTAATTAGTTAATAAGAACCCGTACAGGGGAATCGTTGGTATGCCAACGAACGCAAAGCGTTCCGAAACGACTTGATGTAAGTGTTTTGGAACGCTTTTTGAATGCTTCCAATAACAGAAATACCAGTTGAGTTTTCAAAAAATTCATTAGCCTTACCAGAAGATGTGGGTCAGGTTTCATGGCCACCCGGTTACACCCGCTGCTGGCGGCAGATTAACACCAATTGATACAGAACCACCAAAATAAGCAGCTAGTAAAAAAGCCGCCGCAGGTAGTTTCACTACTTACGCCGGCCCTTTGAGTTATTAGTTGAATGGATGGTTTTAATTAAGCTAACGGAACCGCCTCAATTTTACCAACTGCGATTGGCAAAGTGACGTGTTGGTCGTAATGACCAACGGCACCCGCAACGGTTGCTGGTAAATCCAGTTCGGGCGCGACCCCGTGAATGTAAATGACCCGCTTATCGAGGTCCAGTTCACTATCGTTAAACGCCTTTTTGAATTCGGCGGACAATTGCGCTAACGGCACGATCTTGGTATAGGCAAAGTGTCCGTTGGCATCCGCAACCGGATACTTGTCATTAGGAATATCCATGGCTTCGGGCTGGTCATTGAAGGGGACCATCGTAGTCCCGGAAACGGGTTCGGTTTCGGGTAAGTCGACGAAGCCGTCGTGATTGGCATCCTGGGCCATCGTAGCAATGGCCGCACTCCGACCATCAGGGAAACCGTGGAAGTGTTCCCAATGTTGCTGATTAGCGGGGGTATCGAACATTTCAATTGTGACAACGAGTTGGTCGCCGTTAACGACTAATACGGCTGACCCGTGGGCCGCGGTACCGATGGCCTGTTCATTTAGAGAGACGAGCTTTGCTTGATAAACTTGCATTAGATGACCTCCTAAAGAAATTCGTTAACTGAGCAAATTAATGGTACATCTTCGTTATAGCATAGTTTGATAAAATTCGCAGGCATTCTGCATGCTAAGTAGATTTGGTAAGCTGGTAAATCAAGTCATTTTCCCGCCATTACGGCAGTTTCCGTGCTAGATTGACCGTAATGGGGGGTGCTGGATATGAAAACGCGTAAACGCTTACTAATACTGGTTGACTGGCGTGATCGGCAGCGACCCGGTCATTGGCAGTGGTTAGTCTTACTGGCGGCCACCCATTAAAAACGCAAGCTGAAGATAAGTAAAGAGAGTGCGCCAAACGTCAGCTGACGTTTGGCGCACGTTTTGGCTATTAACATGTGGCAACGCACAAGCAGCTATGACTTATGTCACAGCCGCTTAGTCGTTATTATTCTGCAAGGGCGACGGACGCGTCAAAGTAGTCGTTCAGGTAGTGCGCGACCCCGTCCTGATCGTTATCGTAGGTCGTAACATCGTCGGCCGCGGTCCGGATCGCTTCGGTCCCGTTAGCCATGGCAACGCCCAGACCGGCAAACTGGAGCATTTCGAGGTCGTTATGTTCGTCGCCAAAGGCAATGATGTTTTGCCGTTCAATGTTAAATTGTTTAGCTAAGTAGGCGAGTCCCTTAGCCTTGTGGACCCCCTTAGACGTTACTTCCAAGATGGCGTTGGGGCCGCCCCAAACGCCCACGTCGACGAGGTCACCAAAGTAGTGGTCGATCCAGTCGACAACGGCGGTGCGTCGTTCTGCTTGGACGAGTAAAACGAGTGAGTTGGGATTGCGGGTCAGCGTTTGGGGCGTTAATTCGGGGCTACCCGCAATTTCAGGGAAGAACTTACCGGCAATTAGGTCCTGACCAGCCGTTAACGTGGCGTGCTTGGTTTCAGCAATGATCTCGTTAATGCCTAATTGCACGCGCTGGTCCAAGAGGGCGGTTACGACGGCTTTATTAACCGTGAATTGGTACTCGCCGGCCCACGACTGGTGCGGTAAGTGGCCTAACGAACCGTTAAAGTTAATCATCGGGCTCGTTAGGTGGAGCGCGTCATAAATCGCGCGTGAGCCTTGATACGAGCGGCCGGTAACGATACTAACGATGTGTCCTGCCGCTTGCAACCGCTGCATGGTTTGAATGGTCGCGGGATTGAGTTGCGAGTTCGCGTTTAACGTCGTTCCGTCCAAGTCCAGGGCAATTAATTTTTGTTCCATCAGTTGTTCCTCCGTTTACCACAGTGTAAGTTCCTTTAATTTAGCATAGTTACGCTGAAAACGCGAATCATTCCGTGCTTGCGATGGTCAAGAAGTGTGGTACGCTAGTTGAGGACATTTTGTGATCGGAGGATTTGTTGTGAAATTACCAGCAGCGTTTGAAGCGAAATATCGCGATTTACTGGGGGACCAAGCACCCGCGTTCTTCGCGGCGTTTGATGAACCAGTTGAAAAGGGCTTTCGGGTCAATCCCAATAAAGCCACGACGCCCGCGATGCGGGCAAAAATGACGGACCGCGTGCCCTATAGTTCGATTGGTTACTACGGGCGGGTCAACGGTAATGCCTTGGAGCACTTGGCGGGGGCGGTTTATAGCCAGGAACCAAGTGCGATGACCGTTGGTGAATTTGCCCGTCCCAACCGCGGGGAACGGGTGCTCGACTTATGTGCCGCGCCGGGTGGTAAAACGACCCACCTATTAAGTTATTTGGAACAGACGGGGCTATTAGTGACGAACGAAATTAATCCGAAGCGGGTGACCGCGCTTGGCGACAACGTGGAACGTTATGGTGCCCGTAATACGGTCATTACGAACGCGTCACCGGCGGAGCTAGCTAAGGAATTACCCCACTTTTTTGACCGCATTTTGGTGGATGCGCCTTGCTCTGGTGAGGGGATGTTCCGCAAGGATCCGGCGGCGATGCAGTATTGGGACGAAGATTATCCAGCGGCCTGCGCAATGCGCCAGCGTGAAATCTTAACGGAAGCCGTTAAAATGCTCAAGCCAGGGGGACATTTGATTTATTCGACCTGTACTTTCGCACCAGAAGAAGACGAACAGATGATGGCGTGGTTGTTACGAACGTACCCGCAGTTCCACTTGGAGGACCTCCCTAAAAGTGCTGGGATGGTTGCAGCCAAACCGGATTGGGCCGATGGGAACCCAGAATTAACGCGGGCCGTGCGCTTGTTCCCGCATTTAATGCGCGGCGAAGGCCACTTCATTGCCAAGCTTGTTTATCAGGATGAAACGGTGGTCGTTAAGCCCCACCGGGTGGTTCGTGAAAAATTAGCTGCTGGCCAGCGGCAATTATGGGACGCCTTTTTACAAACGATGGGGGTGTCGGCGTTACCGAACCTCACGTTACAGGCACACGGGGAACAACTTTACGGGGTGCCGGCAGCAATGCCGGTAACGCGGAAGCTAAAAGTTTTCCGGCCGGGACTCTTATTAGGAACGTTTAAGAAGAAGCGCTTTGAACCTAGTTACGCGTTGGCGTTAGCCAGTGATGGCCTTAATTTGCCAAGCATAACCATTGATCAGGACCAATGGCGGCAGTACGTGCACGGTGAGACGTTTCAGGTAAATAAGCCAACTGGTGCTAAGAACGGGTTTTACGTGTTGGTTTGTGCCGGATTACCCGTTGGTTTTGGGAAACTCGTGGGGACGACCGTCAAGAACTTTTTCCCGAAGGGGCTACGTTTTCTGGCAACGCCTGAAAATACTAACTTATAACTTTAATTGGGACTAGCCGGGACGTGGCTGGAACCTAAACTAAAAGACCCGTTTGAGTGAATCATTGCTCAGGCGGGTCTTTTAGTTATTATTTTGTTAATTTAGATTTAACCCGTAAAACTTGAATACAGTCCGGGCAATACGCCACGGCGTTAACACTTAGAAAGTGGTGCACTTCGGCTAAAGTTTGGCGGGGCACTTCCATTAAAAAGTAGGCCCGGTCCGGGCGTTCAATCGGCCGGCCACAGTTTTCACAATGTAACATTTAAATCGTCCCCCTTCGATGATTCTTATCATACTGGGATAACGCCATGAAGGACATTATAAACGAACGTTAAGACGCTGACCTTACCGCAAGCTTTGTTGGTAGGCCAGTAACTGGGGACTCAAAATGAGCTTGCCACGTTGCTGGTGAAGGTCGGCAACGCTCCGGGCTCCGACGAGCGCCATTAGCCGTTGCAATTGGTTTTGCCAAGCCGTTAATTGCGCAATGACGGTTGCCTCGGACTGGTGAATTAGGGCGTGGAGCACAACGCCGGCCATACCGACCGCATCAGCGCCAAGCATGAGTGCTTTAAGGGCGTCCAACGGGTGGCGAATACCGCCGGTGGCAAGGATCGTTAAGTCTTGCGGATGGTTTTCTAAGGCAAGTAACGACTCAACCGTGGAGAGACCGAAGTCCCGCAGGTAGGCCATGTCGCGGTCCTGGCGCCGGCGATTTTCAATGTCAACGAAATTGGTGCCACCGCGACCGCCAACGTCCAGGTAACGGACGCCCGCAGCGTAAAGTTGCTGCATGGTTGGCCGCGAAATACCGAAGCCGACTTCTTTAACGATGACCGGAACGGTCAACTGGTGTGTTAGCCGCTGAATATTTTCAAGCCAATGAAAATCGCGGTCACCCTCGGGCATGACGACTTCCTGCACCGCGTTGAGGTGTAATTCCAACGCGTCGGCGTGTAACATTGCTACGGCTGCTTGGGCCGCTTTTAAGTCGGCCGCCGCGCTTAAATTGCCAAATACCAGTCCGTTGGGATTGTTGGTCCGCACGTTTTGAAAGGTTGGGGCTAAGCGGGGCTCACGCAGGGCGACGCTTTGTGAACCAGTCGCAATCGGTAATTGGCAGGCCGCGGCGATCCGTCCTAGCTGTGCGTTTAGTTGACCGGTCTGCTGCGAGCCACCCGTCATGGCTTGAATGTATAGTGGGCTGGCCCACGACCACTGCCCAACCGGCGTTGTTAGTTGGACTTCCGCGACGGCCGTTTCTGGGAGCGCGTCGTGGCGAATTTGAACCTGGTCAAAGGGATTCGGTTGATCACCGTGAAAATAATATTCCGCTAACGAAACGTGTTCGTCCTTGCGGTGTGATTGTTGATTTTGTGGCACGGGGGCCACCTCCAGTTCGTTTGTCAAAAAATGGGTTGAGACGCGTGCCCCAACCCAGTCGTTGTTAATCAAAATTTGTGATTGAAGCGTCAGTAACCGTGTGAACGTTTAAGTTGAGTTGCTGAATGCCCTGAGCGGCCCAACGTGTTCGTAGGGTGGCGGGGTCCTTTGCGCGGTCTAGCAAGACGATCCCGCAATCGCCACCGCCAGCACCGGACGTTTTAGCGGCCGCCCCAAAATCCTCAGCGGTTTGAATCATTGCTTGTAATAGCGGCGTTTCAATGGTGACGTGGCTAAACGCACCTAGCGTTTGTAACAGTTGGCGGTTATAGCGAATCTCAGTTTGAATGGCTGCCAGGTCGCCCGCATGAAAGCCGGCGACCATCCGTTGCAGGCAGGCCTGACTATCCCGCAGGAAGGCTTGATACTCACTACGCTGCTTGGCCTTGACGAGCGCTACTTTATCAACTAAGTGGGACGTCGAGGCTGGCGAACCCGTCCAACCAATCATTAACCGCAAATTGGCCGGGGGCGTTAAGAGGTCGATTTTTAACGCGGGCCAGTCCATGGCTAGTAAATCACTGAGGCGGGTTTGTTGTCGTTGAACGTGTAACCACTCACGGTCAAACGAATGGTACGCGATCCAGCCCCCGTACACGCTCGCAGCAATGTCGCCCAGTGAGCCGTTTCCTTGAACGGACAAGTGGGCGATGGCCGCTAGTTTAAACAGCTTATTTTTATCCATCGGTAACCGGTAAAATTGACAAAGCGCTTTGACGGTGGCGACCGTGACGGCTGCTGACGATCCGAGGCCGTACTTCTTACCGTCCACGCTATCCAATTCACTATTAATCCCGAGGTGGTATACGCCTAAATTACGTCCCAGCTCGTGGGCGTAGCGTTCCGTTAAATTAATGGCTGATAAAATGTAGTGAAAGGGGTTATCGCGGTTGTCAAAAACCATGGTATCGCCCTGCCGGCGCCATACGATTGAGTTTTCTTGATATTGCTTTGAAACGATACTACCAACGGTATCGCTAGGTGAAATCGTCGCCGTTACAAACTGATCCAGCGCGACGATAATTGCTGGAAAGCCCGTTTCTACAACGGCGTATTCCCCCGCAATGTAGAGTTTTCCAGGTGCTTTCACCGTAATCATGCCATCATGTCCTTTCGGGGCCACCGGTAGGGTAGCCCTATTCAATTGATGCGTCCTCCGTGACCGTAATTCCCGGCCCGGGCTTTGCGACGATCAGTTGTTCAGCGGCAAAGGCTTGTTTAAGGGCGGTCGTAATTACGGTCGTATCGCGACCCGCACAAATAATCTTCACGTTCGGGCCAGCGTCCAAAGTATAATAACAGTTAATCCCCCGTGCGCGCAAGTCTTTAACCGTGTTGATCGCGGTCAGCGTATCAGCGGTAAAGTACGTGAAGGCTGGCTCGGCGCTGAGATTAAGCGCGTGCATCCGCATGGCACTTCGTTCGGCAATCGTCCCAACCGCTTCGAGGTCGCGAGCTGAAATTGCTGCCCGCATGGCAGTTAAATCGTGCTTGGTCGTTTCGATCCACGCCGGGTAATAGGGCGAGGTTGCAACAACGCGGGCCATGCCCGCCGTTGAACTGATCGGCTTGGGCGACTTCTTAAGGACAACGGCAATCATCTGGATATCCCAGTCCACCGGGTCTTGAAGTGGTTCGGCGTACGATGACTGGTCGTCATGACCAGCGTGCCATTCGACAAAGCCCCCGAAAATTGAGCGGGTCGCTGATCCGGATCCGCGCCGGGCGAGCCGGCTCAACTCAGTCGGGGTCAGGGTCATCCCCGCAGCCCGGCTGGCCGCGGCGGCTAATGCTGCAAACCCGGATGCTGACGAGGCGAGCCCCGCAGAGGTTGGGACGTGGTTGGTCGTTACGACTTCTGCGGCGGCCGTTTGGCCACTTTGTTGCCGAATTAGGTCAAGAAAAGTACTGATGCGCTGGGCTTGTGGCGCCGCCAACCGGGTCCCGTTGAACGTAATTTGATCCGTCGGGAGCTGGTCATTAAAGCGCACCTGCGTTTGGGTGTAAAAGTGGTCGAGCGTTAATGAAATACTACCAGTCTGTGGCAACATTAAGGTGGCGTCGCGTTTCCCCCAATACTTCACGAGCGCAATGTTAGTGTGGGCTTTAGCCGTCACTGTTTTTGACATGTTGGTTCCTCCAAATTAATCGTTTGTTAGTAGCGGTTCCACCCAGGTGGCGGTGGCACCGGCGGCCGCTAGTTTTTGTGAAAGTTGGTTGGCGAGGCTTTCTTCGGGAACGAGGGCAATCATGCAACCACCCTGACCGCTACCGGTCAATTTAGCTGCTAAGGCCCCGTTTTGGCGGGCAACGGCCAGCAACTGTTCCAAAGCCGGGTGGCTAACGCCGATTGAACGGAGGTCGTCTTGCGCCCCGTTTAAAGCGCCGGCCAACGCCGTCATGTTTCCGGTTGCCAAGGCGTCTCGCGTTTGCTGGGTCAATTTGCCCAGGTCGTCGATGCGTGCTTGGATTGTTTGGCCCTCCACAATTAATAAGTTCTTAACCGTGGCGACGGCCACCTTGGTTTGACTCTTAATGCCGGTATCGGCAATCACTAAGTAGCCGGGTAACTTCACGGGAATCGGGTAGTTTTCACGGCCCTTAACGAACCAGACGGGAGACTTAGCACTGGCCGTCGCAACGTCCAGCCCGCTTGGTTGACCGTGGGTGTAACTTTCAGCGATGTTGGCCGTTTTAAGCAGGGTCTGGTGGGAAAGCGGACGTTCAAAAAAGTCGTAAAAAGCGCGCGTAACCGCAACGGCGGCCGCAGCGGATGAGCCCATTCCGCGTTCGGACGGAATATCGCTGGTAATGTGAATGTCAAAGCCTTGATCGGGCGCGTCAAACCGGCTGAGCAAAGTTTTAATCAGCGCTTGAACGCCCCCTAAATTAGCGGTCATGGCGTTAAAGTCGCCATTAAAGTAGCGACTTTTGACCGTTTGGGCGGCCGTCTGTCGGTGAATCACGGCCTGCATTTGAATGGTGGAGATGGGTAGCGCGATTGCGGGCTGACCGTAAACCACCCCGTGTTCACCGATTAAAATAATTTTGGCATGACTCGTGCCAGTAGCTAGTTCTTTCAAACGTGTCGCGCCTTTCTATGTAAGTTTATAATCAGGTCAATAATACCGTATTATGGTGTTTTTGGCTACGGGGATTGGGTGAGAATCCGCAATCTTAGTGGAATTCTTAACATGCTTTACAAGCGTTACTGAATTAATGAACGTTTGAAAGCGGGGCGTTGTGATAAGCTGAGTGGACGTGCTAAAATTGGAACGATAACATTAAATTATCATGAGGATGTTCCGTTACTTTTCGAAGTTGTTGAACTGAAAAGTCCCCATGGTCCTAGGCCCGAATTTTAAGGGGCGTATGCTATAATTTATTGTGAAAATAACGGTCTTAATATTGCCGTTAACGAACTAACGTGTTTAGCACGTTTAGTTAAAAGACTAAATTTGGGGAAATGACCATGAAACCTAATACAACCTATGCCGTCGTGGACATTGAAACCACCGGTACTAGTGTTAAGGATGGCGACCGGATCATTCAGATCGGTTGTGCATTTGTAAAGAATAATCACATTGTGAATACGTTTGCAGCTGACGTTAACCCGTTAACGACGGTGCCACCGACGATTGAAAACTTGACCGGGATCAGTAACGCCCGGGTGCGGAAAGCGTCGCCGTTCGATGATTTAGCGGGTACCGTGTATAGCCTGTTGCAGGGAACGGTGTTTGTTGCCCATAACGTCAATTTTGATCTGCCGTTTATTAACGCTGAATTACAGCGGGTGGGCTATCCAGAGCTACCGATTCAAGCGGTTGACACCGTTTCGCTAAGCCAAATCTTAATGCCCACGGCACCAAGTTTTCGGTTACGAGATCTCAGCCACGCACTAAACATTAACCATGCGCACCCCCATTCAGCGGATAGTGACGCTACGGCGACCGCCCACCTATTTATTGAGTTGCAACGGCGCTTGCGGGCGTTACCGTTAAGCACGCTGCAACGAATGGTCCAGTTAGCGCCGGATCTGCCGCGTGAAACGGCCGATTTGTTTAGTTATGCGTTTCAGCAGGGAAAACAACACCCGCAACCGCTCCCAAAGCAATTGATGATCAAAAACGGGATTGCGCTTCGCCAGCAACGCTTGCCCCAAACGGCCTTTGGGCGCCAAGCCGTCCGTTACCCGTTAACTAAGGCGCAAAAGAGTCGCCTGTTTACTGACCAGTTAGTTTATCGTTCTCAGCAAGCGCGGATGATGAATCAAATTTACCGCCACTATACTAAGGAACAAACGCAGACCCGGCCGTTGCTCATTGAAGCGCCGACTGGCACGGGTAAAACGTTGGGCTACTTATTACCGATGGCCTACTTGGCGCAGCACGGTCAGCAAGTCATTATCAGTACGGCGACGACCGTGTTACAAAATCAGTTATATGAGCAGGTCAAGCACTTAAATCAGGTGTTGCCCAACCCGGTGACCGCGGTCGTGATTAAGGGTAATCACCATTACGTGGATTTAAATCGGTTTGCGCGCGGCTTAGCTTTACACGAGCCGTCAAAGCAAACCCAGTTGTTAAAGTTACGGGTGCTCGTTTGGTTGACGATGACGACCACTGGCGACCTGGATGAACTGCACTTAACGACGTATCAAGCGCCGTATTTTTCCGAAATTGCGCACCACGGGGTTGCGACTCTGAAGGCGGATGATCCGTTCTTTAAGGAAGATTTTCTGCGGTATCGCGATCAGTTGATTGCCCAGGCGACCTTTGTGATTACCAATCATGCTTATTTAATGCACCACGTCGCGCAACTGGGGAGCCGACAAGAACGGCCCCACTTAGTATTGGATGAAGCACAGCATCTATCAGACGGTGTTTTACGGGAGTCCCGGCAAAAATTTGATTTCAACTTTTACATGGCCGCGACCCACAGTTTAACGAGCCGAATTGATCAGGAGCACGGCCTAAACTTGCGGGCGTTGTTTGCTGAACAGCCGCAAGCGGATTACCGGTTGAAGTTGCTTGATAATTCATTGCGGGATACCGATTTACACTTACAACAGTTTCAAGCCGCGCTGGCCCGGACCTTTGTGCCACACCAGCCGGGGGGCAGTCAACCGGTCGAACTGACGATTACGATGCCGGAAATGACCGACTTTTTTGCAACGCATAACGCGTTAATTAAGCAGCTTCAAACGGCCATTGAAAACTGTTTCTTACAGTTCCAGCAACTAAATGAGCAGTATCAACATGATCAGTCACAGGTTTTGCCTAATGAGCAACACGTGCTGGATGAATTTTATAACCGGCTACAAGAGTTGCGGCACGGTTACCAACTGTTACGGAACTGGTTGTTACCGGCGACCCGCGAGCAACGGGTGTTCTGGGTCAATTTAAATCAATACCATGACCGGGGAAGCCTGAGCTTGTCGGGGAGTCTCATTGATACGCAGGGTTACTTTAAGACCCAACTGTACCCGTACTTTAGTGCGCCGCTCTTTACGGGGGCGACGTTGTTTGCGACTGGCAAGTCTCAATTTGTGTACCGGCAACTGGATTTGGACCCGGAAACGGTCGTCCACCACCAGTTAGCCACGCCGTTTGACTTAGCCAAGCAGGCTCGCCTAATGATTGCCACCGACGCCCATCCGGCGGAACAGTCGAACGGTAAGCAGCGGGTCGCGTACCTGACGCGGGCGATTGAAACGATTACGCGCGCTTGCCCTAAGCAAACGTTAGTGTTATTTAATTCGCTGAGCATGATTGAAGCAGTCTTTTACCGCTTACGTCAGCAGAATTTTGACCCCGAACGTGAATTACTCGCGCAGGGAGTCAACGGCAGTCGTGAAAAGCTCCTGCGGCGGTTTAAGCAGGGGGACAATGCAGTCCTGCTAGGGGCTGCGAGTTTCTGGGAGGGAATTGATCTACCCCGTGAACAACTGGAGTTGGTAATCGTGACCCAGTTGCCGTTTGAGTCGCCCGACCAAACGATGGTCAAGGCCCGTTATCAGCAAATTCGGCAAGCCAACCGCAACCCGTTTTATGACGCGGCACTACCGCAAGCGGCGCTGCGGCTCCGCCAAGGCCTGGGCCGGTTGATTCGAACTTCGGAGGATCGCGGTGCGGCGGTTATTTTAGACGACCGGTTGAGCACTAAGCGCTATGGCCACACGATTTTAAAGGCGTTACCTAAAACGCTGACGCCGATTGATGGTTCGGTCAGTGAGATTGCAAACCAACTTCAAAGTTTTTTCAAAAGTCAGCCTTAAAGGGGTCCGGATTCGGCGAAGTTTGCTATAATTAGCTTATCTGTTTTTGAAAGGATCAGGAAAAGTATGCGAGTTCAAAGAAGAAGACGTCCCGAGCGACTGATCATGATTGTGTTACTCGTGATCTTAGCCCTGATTGTTGCCGTTTACGGTACGTTATGGGCGGCGCAACGGCCCGTCCATCAAGCGCAAAAAACGGCTTATAGTTTGGCAACGAGTAAGGGTAAGTTAAAAACCACGACCGGTTTTTCGCAGTATAATGGTAACCAAAGCTACTACGTGGTGACGGGGACCGCTGCAAAACAGGAACCGGTGTACGCCCTGATTAATACGAACAAGCACCATCAAACGACGGTGGTTAAGCAGTCGGCGGGAATTTCTCGAACGAAGGCGCTCCGAAAAGTTTGGTCGAAACGCAACCCGAGCAAGGTGATTAAAGCAACGCTGGGGAAGTATGACGGTCAGGTGGTCTGGGAAATTACCTATTTGAATCAGAAACAAAACCTGTGCTATGAAATTTTACAATATTCGAATGGTAGCCGGGTTAAGTCCATTATTAATATTTAACTTTTATTTTTGAAGGAGTGCGGATCTTTATGGAATTATCGCGAAAAGTCATGCGGATTCAACCATCAGCAACGTTGAAAATCAGTACGACTGCGAAACAAATGATTGCGGCTGGCGTCGATGTGATTAACTTAGGGATTGGTGAACCCGATTACCAAACCCCTGAAAACATTAAACAGGCGGCCATTGATAGTATTCAAAATGGTCAGGCCAGTTTTTACACGCCAACGACCGGACTCCCAGCCCTGCGACGGGCAATTGCGGATCGGATTGAAGCCGACCATGGTTACTGCTTTGACCCGAGTCAAATCGTGGTGACGGATGGGGCGAAGATGGCGTTATTTACGCTGTTTCAAGTGATCTTAAATCCGGGCGATGAAGTGCTGTTGCCAGTCCCTTACTGGGTCAGCTACTCTGAACAGGTGAAATTAGCGGACGGGGTTCCGGTTGAAGTGCCAACCAACCAACAACTCCGCTTTACGACTGCTGACTTGGATCGGTACTACACGAAGCGGACCAAGGCCCTGGTTTTAAATTCGCCACAAAATCCTTCTGGGTTAGTTTATACGCGAGCAGAATTGACCGCCATTGTTAACTGGGCTACTGAACACGACGTGCTGGTTATTGCGGATGAAATTTATGAAAAGCTGATTTATAACGGTAACGAGTTCACGTCGGTACTCGAATTAGACGACGTTGATATGAATCACGTGCTATTAACGAACGGGGTCTCCAAGGCCTATTCAATGACGGGCTGGCGGATTGGCTACGCGGCTGGGCCCCAGGCAATCATTACGAAGATGGGGACCTTACTGGGCCACGCGTCCAGTAACCCGGCTGCCGTTTCACAGTACGCCGCCATCGAAGCCTTTAGTGGGGATCAGACGTCGGTAGAGACGATGCGGCAAGGTTTTGAAGCCCGGCTAAATGAATTGTACCCGCTGATTTTAAGTATTCCGGGTTTTAAGTTACCGGCTGGTAAGCCGGCCGGTGCGTTCTACTTATTCCCAGATGTTACCGAGGCATTGCATTTAACGGGTTACGCGGATAGCGTTACCTTTGCTACGGCCGTTTTAGAAGAAGCCCACGTGGGAATCGTACCCGGGGAAGCCTTTGGGTTACCTGGACACGTTCGGATGAGCTATGCGACTGATATGTCATCACTTAAGAAGGCCTATCAACGGATCAAGGCGTTTGTTGAACAAAAGATGACGAAGTAGGTTAGCGTTAAGATTGAAATAACAAGAAAGTGTGCTAAAAGTCGGCAGACTTTTGGCGCACGTTTCGGCTATTAATATTCGGAAATACACAAGAGGCTGTGACTAATGTCACAGCCTCCTTGTTAGTAGGAGGTAGAAATCAATGGAATCATTAGCCCGCGCGTTAATTAACGAGGGGCAGACGACGGTTGCAAACGCGTTGTTGGCGCACTACCGCGAAATTGGGCTGACCAACGATGAGCTCCTCGTTTACTTACAATTTAAACGGTTTATGGATCAGGGGCAGCAATTTCCAGATGCTACCGTTATTGCGCAGAGTATGGGAACGAGTGCCAATACCGTTTTTCAGCACCTGCACGAAATGCTCGCTAAGAAGTTGTTAACGATTGAATCGATTACCGGTACGGACCAAAAAATTCATGATCGCTATAATTTTGACGGCTTGTATGATAAATTGGCCGTCGCGTTGACGAAGGCGGCTACGGCAACGGCTGCGGCACCGAAAGTCAACGCCCGCCAGAAGGTCTTTCGGGCGATTCAAACTGAATTTGGACGCGATTTATCGCCAATTGAGATGGAAAGTATTAGTAAGTGGTTTGACGAAGACCACTACGACCCGGACGTCATTGAATTAGCACTCCGGGAGGCCGTGTTACGGCAAGTCTATAACTTAACTTACATGGACCGCATTTTGTTAAACTGGCAAAAACGCAACCTGAAAACCGCGGCCCAGGTAGAGGCTGAACGGCAGCGGAGTATTGAAAACCGGTTGAATTCAGCCCCTAAGCAGAAGCGCCAAACCACTGAACAGGCCCGGCCGCGAATCCCACTTTTTAAGTTGGGTGAAGGTCCGCGCGGTAACCAGTCGTCTTCGGATTAACGTGGCCTTGAGCAGCGTTAGCTGGCGGCAATGTGAACACCAATTGGTGTAATCAAAAGCCCCCCAAAACCATTTTGGTTTTGGGGGGCTTTTATGTCGTGTTCAATCTGAATTAATTAGCGGGTTGGGTCTTGGCTGTTTTGTTCGTTATCTGTTGGTGCTGAAGAACTGGATTCAGCTGATTCAGCGCTGGAACTTTCAGCCGGTGCACTGCTACTACTGCTACTTTCCGAGCTGCTTGAAGAGGCTTCTGATTCACTTGAAGAGGCTTCTGATTCGCTGGACGAGCTTTCACTCGATGATTCAGCCTCGTGGCTGCTAGAGCTTGATGCGGATTCGGAACTTGAGCTAGCCGTACTGGAACTTGAGTGACTGGATGACGAACTTTTAGCATTCGTTCCAGAAGAGGCTTCGGCGTCGGAGAAGAGGTGACCGACAACGTACAATTCGGCCACGCCATTCTTCTTGGTTTCGGCAACGGAACTCGGTCGGGTCCAGTCAGAGTTTGGTGAGTGTTCCTGTAAGTAGGTCATCATCTCGCGGTAAATGACTTGGGCGATTCGGGAGTCCGCGGACGTGAGGTAGCCAATGGCGTTGCCGTTGCTATCACGTTCGTAGGCGTTGGCGTATCCGGTCCAAACGGCGACGGAATAGTTCTTAGTGTATCCGGCCATCCACGAGTCCATGTTGGCGCTAGATGGCACCTTATGCTTAAAGGAGTCCGGGTAACCATCGGTCCCAGTCTTCCCAGCCTGGTAGACGCCGCTGATCTTAGCGGTCGTTGCGGTCCCGGTTGCGCTGTTGATGACACCTTTTAACATATCGGTGATCATGTAGGCGGTCGACTTCTTCATAACCCGTTTTCCGCTGCTGCTGTAACTGGTACTTTCACCGTCCTGAGTCGTAACCTGGTTAATGTAGTACGGTTTGTGGTACGTTCCGCCGTTGGCAAACGCCGCGTAGGCGCCAGCAACTTGTAGTGAGGAAACGTTCGCCCCAATGGCGTACGAATACGGAATGGTCTTATCCTTCAAGTTCATTCCGAGACTGTTGGCAAATTGCTTAGCCTTCGTCCGGCCAACGGTTTCAAGGGTCTTAACCGCCGGAATGTTCCGGGATTGGACCAACGCTTGCCGCATGGTCATATTGCCAAGGGTCTTGTTATCAAAGTCGTTAACCGAGATGTCAGTTCCAGGATAATTATACTTGGTGTCGGCAACGGTCTTGTAAGTCGGCCAACTGTGGTACTCAATTGCCGGCCCATAATCGAGAATTGGTTTCATTGTCGAAGCGTTTGACCGGTCGGTTTGGACCGCCCGGTTCGTCCCGTAAGTCACGTCGGTATGCTTGCGGCTCCCAATCATCGCAGAAACTTTACCGGTGTACGAATCAACTACCGAAACCCCTAACTGGAAGCGGTCGTTGGGGTAGTTGACGTAGGTCGACGTGTTAGCGATGTTATACAAGCGCCGCTGGGCATTCATATTTAAGTTCGTGTAAACTTTTAAGCCGTCCTTGTACGGACTGTAACCCTTATCCTGCAAGTCCGCAATGACTTCCTTGAGGTAGGCGTCTGCGATTTTATTTTTCTTCTGCTGCTTTTGGAAACTCTTGTGCGTTGAGGCGAGTCCGCTTTTAACGTTCGTTGCCATCGCGGCCGTTTCCTGAGACTTACTGATCTCGTTATTATCGTACATCGCCTTGAGCACTAAGTTACGGCGGTTCTTGGCGTATTGCGGATAAGTGGTGGGATCATAATAGGTTGGGGATTGCGGCATTCCGGCCAGCAGTGCCAATTGGCTTAAGTTGAGCTCGCTGAGGGACTTGCCGTAGTAGTATTTAGCGGCCGTTCCCATGCCGTAAATTCCGTTACCCATATAAACTTTATTAATGTAAAATTCCAAAATCTGCGACTTACTAAAGTGTTTCTCAACGTTTAATGCGAGCCAGGCTTCCTGCGCCTTAACTTTAAGATTTCGGTCGGACGTACTGGTTGAGAAGACGGAGAGTTTGATCAGCTGCATGGTTAGCGTACTCCCACCTTGCATACCGAGTGAACTTCCCTTTAA
Source organism: Lactiplantibacillus modestisalitolerans (assembly GCF_005405425.1). Classification (GTDB taxonomy): domain Bacteria; phylum Bacillota; class Bacilli; order Lactobacillales; family Lactobacillaceae; genus Lactiplantibacillus; species Lactiplantibacillus modestisalitolerans. The sequence goes on from NZ_BJEA01000003.1 coordinate 162,244, forward strand.
GTTACCGAGGGCGGCCCCGATGATCCGGTAGTAATCGACCCCTTTGTGGCGGTAGAACCGGCGGTCTTCAATCGAAACAACCGCTTTTTTCAGTGTTGCCGGAATGTCACTCGACTTCACGTACTGCCGGTTGTTACTCCCAAGACTCGTAATGAGTTGCTTGTTAGCATCGTAGATTCGCGTTGAATTTTCACTGCGCATGCTATCCTCGGTAATTTTCGGGGCGCTTTGCGCGTAGTAGAAAAACAACCCGGCGCCGGCTAAGCCAACAATGAAAACGAGCGCAACGATCGCCAAAACGATGCGCCGAAACCAATGCTTCTTAGGCGGCTGGGGTTGCTGACGTTTGCGGGCAACCCGTGAGTTTTGTTCATTATTTCCTGCCATAATGTTCTCCTTTATGGTTTGATGATGACTCATCAATTAGATTATCAACCGCACTCAAATACGGAATGCGTGGATTGATGTGATAATGTAATTCGGTTGCTAGCCGCTCAATAACGGTTAACGGAATGGACTTGCGGCCACCAGCGGCCTGTTGGTCCCAGTAACCAAAGAGGTCGGTTGCCGTTAATAGGAACAGACGGCCAAGTGTGGCAAACCGGATCACAACGAAGCAAATCCCACCTTGGTGGAGACATTGCCGCATGTGTTGAATCTGGTGCGCATGGAAGTTTTTTAACGGGAAGGCCGTCTTACTCTTAGTTTCTTTCGCCTCGAAGTCTAAGTATTTACCACGGTAGACGCCGTTGTAGTCCGTTGTGGAAGCCTGCTTAAAGTAAGCTTCGCGAATAACGGCGGCGCTGCGCCGGGGGTAGTCGACCTTGACGATTTGGATTGGCGTTGGCTTTTTATGAATAACTGCGATATCATTTTCAAGATAATAGGTATTGCTGTCGTTTATTTCTTGTTCCAAACTCATCCCACGGTCGCCAAAGTTAACGTTAGCGAACTTGGAAGTCGTGGCCTTCGAGTGGCTGGGCTGGCGATAAACTTTACCATTTGGATAGCGAATCGTCACAGTAATCAACCTCCTAATAATGTTACATTTTACCATTAACTCGCATAATGTGAAATATCTGTGAGTTTTTCGCCGTATTTCTTAGATGAAAGGGGACGTTAATATGAGCCGACTATGGCTAAGCGGTTATCGAAGTTACGAATTAAATGTTTTTGGTGAGCAGGATGCGAAGCTGCAGGTGATTAAGTACGCCCTGACTAACTTTTTGACGACGCAAATTGAAGACGGCGTTGACTGGTTGATCACTGGTGGTCAGCTCGGCATTGAGCAGTGGGCCGCCGCGGTGGGGCTGACTTTAAAGCAAACTTATCCGGAACTTAAAGTGGCGATGATGCTCCCATACGGTGAGTTTGGTCAACGGTGGAACGAAACCAATCAGGCCAAGCTCCAAGCGTTACTCACCCAAGTTGATTTTACCGCGCCCGTCAGTCAACGCCCGTATGAAAGTCCCCAACAACTAAAAAATTATCAAGCTTTTATGGTTAGCCATACCGATGCCGCCGCATTGGTCTACGATCCTGATCATCCCGGCAAACCAACCTATGATTACGATATTATCAAGCAATACGCGGATGAACATCCGTACCCGTTAACCGTCATTGATTTCGATTGGTTACAAGAAAGTGCTAATGAATATGCAGAAATACAGAATAATGGTTTTAATTTTGAATGAAGTCTGCTACAATGTTTTAAGTAATGCGAATGCCACAGGGGCATTGCGCGAATAACAATGAGGTGTTTTTAAATATGGCTAAACGTAATTTTACTCCCAAAGACATCCTTCAAAAAGAATTCAAGCCAAAGATGCGGGGTTATGATCCCGCTGACGTGGATGGGTTTTTAGATAATGTCATTAAGGACTATGAGTCATTTACTAAAGATAACCAACAACTTTCAGATGAAAACGAACGGTTACGGGCAAAGGTCGATGAATTGACGAAACAAGTTGCCGTTGGCGCAACCAGTCCGGCTTCGCAACCGACTAATACGGTCACGAATATGGATATTCTGAAACGTTTATCTAATTTGGAACGCCACGTTTTCGGTGCACAGTTAGATAACAATCAAAATGAGTCACACCGGCTTTAGGCGGTGATTCAATGTAAATTCTGGGTAATCGCGGTCGGCAAATGTCGGCTGAGGAAGGTCCATGCTCGCACAGGCTGAGATGCTTGTAGTGTTCGTGCTCGGTGAAAAAATAAGCCGGGGTACCGATTTTTAATCGGTAACGGCGGGAAAAACGGCTAAGGCGCAAGCTATGCCCGAGTATCCCTGAAAAGTGCCACAGTGACGATACTTAGCTGGAAACGGCTAAGTTGGAACGCGGTAAACCCCGCGAGCGGGCAACCCAAACTACGGTAGGGGCGCTTCACATCGGTAAATGAACCAAATGTGGGGGGAGATCCTCGTGATCTCGAGATAGATGATTGCCGCCTTATCAACAGACGCCTGTTCTTTGGTAAGGTACAAAACATGGCCTACAGGAATTTACATTTAGACAGGAACTAGGGTAGAAGCTTGCTTTTACCCTAGTTTTTTTGTACATTCAGTGAGCAAACCAGCCGCTCGTTTCGGAAATATGCTAAACTAGTTGAGGATGAAATGAGCTTAACGATACCGGTTGGGTAACAACCGCGTAGGAGGAAAAAATGAAAAATTTTAAATTAATCGCGACCGCCGCGAGCGGGATTGAAGCGTTAGTTGGCCGCGAATTACGAGATTTAGGGTACCAAACGCAGGTCGAAAATGGCCGGGTGCGGTTTAACGGAACCATTAAAGACGTTTTACGGACCAATTTATGGCTCCGCACCGCTGACCGGATCAAAATTATCGTGGGCGAGTTTGACGCGTTTACGTTTGACGAGTTGTTTGAAAAAACGTTAGCCCTTCCTTGGGACCAGTTACTCCCAATGGACGCTGAATTTCCGGTCGAAGGTAAGTCCCGGAACTCAAAACTACACAGCGTGCCCGACGTGCAATCAATCGTTAAAAAGGCGATTGTGAACCAGTTAGCCACGACGTACCACCGCAACGGCTTCTTACCCGAAACGGGGGCGTTGTTCCCACTCGAAGTGGCCATCAACAAGGACCACGTTCTATTGACGCTAGACACGACCGGCTCGAGTCTCTTTAAGCGGGGCTACCGGGTTGAAAAGGGGGGCGCACCGCTGAAGGAAAACATGGCGGCCGCCCTAGTGATGCTGGCTAAGTGGTATCCGGACAATCCGTTTATTGACCCGGTCTGCGGTTCGGGAACGATTCCGATTGAGGCGGCCCTCTTAGCCCGCAATATCGCGCCGGGCTTTAACCGCGCGTTCGCCTGTGAAAAATGGGATTGGGTTCCCGCGGGGCTGAGTCAAGAACTACGGGATGAAGCCGATGGGCAGGCGGACTACGATACTGAACTGGATATTAGCGGTTACGATATTGATGGTAAGATGATTGACATCGCCCGCTTGAACGCGCGCGAAGCCGGGCTATTACACGATATTCACTTTAAACAGCTAGCCGTCAAAGACTTTACGACGGATAAGGTCAACGGGGTCATTATTGCCAACCCGCCGTACGGGGAACGGTTGAGTGACCGGGATAGCGTCCGGATCTTGTACCGGCAGATGGGCCAAGTTTACGGTAAATTACCAAGTTGGAGTAAGTATATTTTGACTAGTGACTTGGAATTTGAAGACTTTTATGGTCAAAAAGCCACTAAGCGCCGCAAGCTGTATAACGGGGCACTGCGGACCGACTACTTCCAATATTGGGGGAAGCGGATTCGGCCAGCCCAAAAGGCGGAACCGCAAGCCTAATTCAGCGTGATTAAGAACTAATTTAAAGGAAGCTTCCAAGAACCGGGTTAACGGCCGGCTTGGAAGCTTCCTTTGGTTTATGAGGAGTGGGGGTGAACCGTTGCTGTGGTAAGCCCAAGCCCCTTCCAGTTAGGCTAATTAAGATAGTAATCAAAGAAATTAGCGATTTTATTCATTAGTGGCACCTTAACTAAGTGTTTAGCGTGGTAACCGGTAATGAAGGCGACCTGTTCAGCGTAGGGTTCGTGATGCACCCGGTCAAAGAAGTCGCGGGCTTGATGATATGGAATCCGTTCATCCGCCGTCCCGTGCCAAAATAGCACCGGGCGGTGATCAATTTTGGCGGGGTGCTGATTCAAATCGTAGTGATCGAGCCAGCTAGTTAAAAGGGCCATGTCCGCTGGTAAATATAAGTGGTGCTGGGCAGCGGTTTGCCGAACGAGCGCCGCGTAAGCGTCTAAGTTTGGCGTTCCCATAATGATGGCAGCGGCTTTGATTTCGGGGTGGTGGGTCAGCAGTGCCCCGGTGGTCATACCGCCCATCGAGTAGCCCCCGACCCCAATTTGGCCGTTTAAGATTAGTTGGTGGTCTTGATAATACTGAATAATGCGACTGAATTCGGCTAAGTTCCCTTGGATACTGTTCCAAAACGTGAAGGATGGTAGCGTACTGACCGGTTGGAGGCGTTCACCGTGGTTATCAGCATCCGGGAGGACGACCCGAATGGCATGCTGAGCCAGCTTGCGAGCCTGGGTGAGCACTAACTCCTTATTGGAACGCCAACCGTGGTAAAACACGACGAGTGGCCGGGGAGCGGTGAGCTGCGCCGCAGCGTTAACTTCTAAGATTGGAATGTCTTGAATTTTTTTGGCTTCAATTTTAATCATGATATTTAACTCACTTTATTAAAAATATTATTAAGATAACTGTGACAGATTTACAGCAAAAATACAACTTTCAAACCGCGGCGGGGTGTTGACGACCACTTAGGATAAGAATATAATATTTCAATGAATAAAATTAGGATTTGATTAAATTCTTAAAAAGAGGGCCGCGCGATGCATAAATATTGGATGCAGGTGTTCATCTATACGAACTATTTTTTTAAAGTGTTGCGGGATGACTTAGGGGTGCTCGTCTATACCATTGGTCTACCGGTCGTGTTTTTAGGACTGAATACGAGTCGCTTTATCGGCACCCCGCTAACCACGCTCCAATTCGCTGACCGGGTGTTGCCGTTCATTGCTTGGATGATCTTTTCGAACGTGTTAGTGGCCATGACGTCGATTGGGCAGCTTCGGGAACACGGTTATCTAAAACAGTACCGAACGCTGGTGGTGAACGTTTCGGTCTTAATTGTGAGCGAACTCCTCGTGACGGTTACGTTGCTTGCGGTTACGCTGATCATCGTTGCCGCGGTGGCGGCCGGGGCGTTCCACTTAGCCTTTTGGCAACTACTGTGGCAGTTGGGACTGACCCTCGTGCTCGTTTATCCCCCAACGGTGGGCTTCTGCTTACCCGTATTAGCGGTTGCGATGAATACGAAAACGCTCAACGCCGTGTTGAACGTCGTCACGCTGGTAGTGATGTTTGGCTCCGCCGCCATTAACCAAGTAATGACGCCCAGTTTGACAAATCCAATCATTAATTTAATGAGTCCGGTTTATTTCGATTTGAACGTCTTTATTGCGCTAACTCAGGGGCAGTTATTGAGGTATGTCGGTACGTACCTCCTGGTATTAGTCTTTTGGGGGTGCGTGGGTCACTGGAGTTACCGGCACCTCGTGATTCTTCCGAAGGAGGCGGCGTAAACGATGAACATTCAACACTTAACGTATGGTTTTCCGCGCACGAAGGCCGTCTTTTTCGACGACGTGAGCTTTAGCTTACAGTCGCCGGGCGTTAATTTTTTAATCGGTGAAAACGGGGCGGGGAAAACAACGCTAGCGGACATCTTAACCGGTAGTCGGCCGAGCAACTTGGCCCTCACTTGGCAAGCAATCTACTTAAACCAGCAATTGCCAATGTTGTCGTCGGTGCGGGTTTGCGATGTGGCGCAACTCGTGCTCGGGATTGAGTACGGGGAACGCCATTTAACGTTAGCACGGTTACAAAAGCGGGTCGATGCCGCAACGTTGACGTTTCTGACGCCCCTTTGGCAGCAACGCTACGGGCAATTATCGGGTGGTCAGCGGAAACTCGTGCAACTATTGCTCTTTTTGCAAGTTGACCGCCAGCTAGTGGTCTTGGATGAGCCGACTGCCGCGATTGATCGTCAAAATGTCCAGCGCCTATTTGCGGGGATGCGGGCGCATTCGGAGCGGACTTACTTGGTGATCACGCATGATAGTCGCGACGTGGCTGCCTTTGACGCGTTTAACGTCCTGTGGTTGCATCAGCACCGAATAAAGTGCTACCAACCGCAAGCCTTTTATCAAGCTGCGCAGACGGAGCCGTTTCTCGGCGCGTTTGTTGCGGGGCATTAAAACTAAAAATGGGTGCTGACCGGTCAAGTGGTCAGCACCCATTTTTAAGGTTCTATGATAGATGGTGTTAATCTGCTAAGAAGAGCGCTATTTGAATGTTAATTAAATTCGCTGTGGCTACCAAAATAAGCAAGAGCATATTAACTTTAATTAAGTAACCGTTTTGCGGAATCAGTTTCATTAATTGGGATTTGCTAAAGTAAGTTGTGGAACTTTGTATCAAGTCCAGTCTAGCTAGTAGTGGGTGTAACCATGGCTCAACTGCGAAATTATTCTTAGTCGGAAGTGGGTTGCTTCCGGCTTAGAATAAGGCTCGAATTTGAGATTGCTCAGCGGTTTTCTGAGTGAGCTCAAATCGATGCCCGCAGTGTTCCAGCCAACCGGTTACACCCGTTACTGGCGGCAATCCCAACACCAATTGGTACAGCACCCATTTTTAGCGCGTTTGCTTAGTAGAAGTAATAGTAAGACGCAACCGCTGCAAGCCAACCGAGAATCCAAAGTAACCCCACGCTAAAGCGGGCACAGTTAGCATGGTACTGGTAGCGCTTGAACTGGGCCTCGTCCGAGATGGTCAAAGGAAGTTGTTCAAGGTGCGGTAGCTGTTGTAGGGCTTGGTAACGCCGGGTAGGCCAGCTACGCGCAATCAGTGCAACTAGGATGAGGGCAATCAGCGCGTCAATCGCGGCGGGAATGACGGCCGAATAGTCCACGCTAAAGGCTGGGGCCCAGAGGTTGCGGTAAACGACCCAGAAAGCGGCCAGTCCGAAGGCTAGGGCCACGAGCCGGCTAGCGTAAACCAGCCGTAACGGTTGCTTTAAAGCGGGAACTTGTTGCCGAAGGGCGCGGTCCGCTTGGTAGCCGACCGTACCCCGGTGCGCCTTGGTTGCGGTTAACCAGCGATTGGCAAGTAAGTACGGAATTTGAATGAGAGCCGTACAAAGCGCAATCGTCGGAATTGCCAATGCCGTTGTCAGTAGTAAGTATTCAAGTACCAGGGCCGGGATCGTACTAATGGAAACGGCCCGGGCAATCCAAATAATTAGAATGGCTAGTGCTAGGGCGAGGCTACTGAGGACCTGGTGCCACCGGTAGCGTTTCAAGGTCTTGTTTTCCGCGAGGGTCCAAGCAGAATGATTAGGAGCGGCTTGTAATTGCCGGTAAACGTAGCCTGGGTAGACCAGAGCGGCCACCTGAATCAGGGGGAGCCCGATCAGTAGCAGGATAACGCTCGTTAAAGCGGCGCCGGTTGGAAAAATCAGCAGGGCCAATTTGGTTTCAACGATGATGCCACTAATGATCAGGAGCACCGCACCGAGAAGCCAACTACCGCCACTTAAGCCGGCGACCCAGCGATCCCGTGGTCGGGTTAAAGTCGTCCGCACAACGCGGTGCGCAAACGCATACTGAGCGCGTAGCCCCAGCGGTTGGGCGGGTTGAATGTACGGATGGTGCCAATTTTGCCACTGCATCCAAATGATGAAGGCGGCTAAGAGAATCAGTAATAGAATAACGGTAAGTAACATTGCAATAAGTCCTTTAATTAAATATAGTCGTGCATCACTAACTAGTGTAGGCCGAAGTTGTGGTTAAAATGTGACGGTTTCTTAAAATTTGGCACTTTTTTAAAGAACTGGGGTAAGTTGAACATAATCAACCGAGCTCCGATGCCGTCAACCGGGTGCGGTATGCTAAAATAGGATTAGACTAAGTCTTGGAGGCGTAGCAATGCGAAAACAAGTAACGATTATTGGGAGTGGGATTGTCGGTGCCGTAACGGCGTACTATTTAAGTGCGGATCCGACGTTAACGGTCACCATGTACGACGACGGGATTGGTCAGGCGACTAAAAACGCGGCGGGAATCATCTCACCGTGGTTGTCGAAACGCCGTAATCAGCGCTGGTACCGCCTAGCTAAGGCGGGGGCGGCCCTGTACCCGCAAATTGTCGCGGATACGCAGCTGGGCGTTTCGGTGTACCAGCAATGTGGGACCATCGTAACGCGGCGAACGGCGGCTGACGTGGAAGCATTGTACCAACTAGCGCAGGAACGGCGGCAAGCGGCGCCCCAAATTGGGACGATCACGAAGTTGTCCGCGCAGGCGGTGCAGGACCGGATTCCGTTACTAACCACGGCCGACCCCGGCATCTTTATTAGTGGTGGGGCCCGCGTTGATGGTGAGCGGTTTGCCCACCACCTGTTAAAATACGCCGAGAAACGCAACCTCGTTCGGCATAAGGGAAAGGTCCGCTTAGGTGATCAGGGGCAGTTGTTGACGCCAAACGGGCAGCAGCAGTACGATACGTTAATTTTAGCGGTCGGAGCCTGGTTAAAGCCACTCCTGTTGCCGATGAAGTTAGTCGCGGATGTTCGCCCCCAAAAGGGCCAACTGATTGAATTTGACCTCCCCCAGTCCTGGAGCGATGATGTGCCCGTCTTGATGCCGGAGGGGGAGCGGGACTTTATTCCATTTACCCGCAGTAAGTTAGTGGTGGGCGCGACCCATGAAAATGATCAGGGATACGACTTGCAAGTTTCGTCGCTGGTTGAAAAGGATTTGTTTGCGAGTGCGTCCCAACTAGATCGTGACTTACAGTACTCGCAGATTAGTCGCGTTAAGGTTGGTACGCGGGCCTATACGCGTGACTTTGCGCCGTTCTTTGGTCCCCTACCAGACAATCCGCATATTTTAGTGGCGAGTGGGTTAGGTTCGTCCGGATTAACAACCGGGCCAATGATCGGAAAACTGCTAGCTGATTACGTTCAAACGGGGCAGCAAACCGACTGGGATCAATACCAGTTACCGATTGAAACGTATTTACAACCGGGTGATTAATTTTGGTGAAGGGCCTGTTGGGCTAACTGGTGGGCGCCGCGATTGGCGCTCTCGGCGATCCATTGCGTGACGACTAATTGGCATTGGTCCTGCAAGTTGAGCAGGGTTGCCAGCTCGACCGCGTAGTGTTTACTATAAGCTTTATCGACACTTTCAGCGACAATCTGGCTATCGGTATAAAAGAAGACCGTTTGGTTCGGACCATAAGTATCAATTAAGATTTTAAACCCCGCAATTGCCGCCAGAAATTCTGCGGTATGATTATCGGTGGCGGGTAGTGCTTGCTTGTAGGGGGACTGGTGCCCCGCGTTAATCAGCAGCATTCCCGCCGCACAACGACCACTTTTAGGGGCCAGTGCGGCGTCAGTATAAAGTTGCATTGTGGTTCACTCCCTAAGATGAAAGGATTTTTTATCGTGAATAATGAGAAGTACACGTTTAAGTATCAACCAAATTGGACGTCAAGTCTAATCGTTTGGTCCTGGACCATCCTCGTGGGCGCGCTGGGCGTCATTTTATGGCTAGAAATAATGAAATTTAAGTGGCTATTTGTGCTGATTGCGCTCCTCTTTTTTGGCCTGGTCGGGTTACAAATTGGGTTACGCCGCGTCTCCGTTGACCGTAATTTAATGATTTTTAGTACGGTCCTGAATCATGCTTGGCTCGTGATTCCGCGGGACCAGTTGGAATTAATTGCGCCGAGCCGCGGGGGCCTTCAAGTTCAAATCGATGGCAACACCTATCACTTTCTAATGCGAAGAAAGGACCGCGACGCCCTGATTAAACGGGTCCAAGTTGATGAATAACCGAACAAAATAAATTAAAAGACGAATTAATGTTCATATTTGCTTCAAAATCAGTATAATGGAACTAAGCAAATTGAAAAAGGAGCGTTCTGATAGTGAAAGATATTGAAATCGCACAAGCGGTGACGCCACAACCGATTACGGAGATTGCGGCTAAAGCCGGTTTAACGAGTGATCAAATCGATCAGTATGGTAGTGCTAAGGCCAAAGTTAAGTTACCACTACCGGTTAAGGATACGAAGCGCAAGTTGATTTTGGTGACGTCGATTAACCCAACGCCGGCGGGCGAGGGTAAGTCGACGGTCACAATCGGGTTAGGCGACGCCCTGACTAAGATTGGTGAGTCCACGATCATTGCGTTGCGCGAGCCGTCCCTGGGTCCCGTAATGGGGATGAAGGGTGGCGCCACGGGTGGTGGTTACTCGCAAGTGATTCCGATGGAAGACATCAACCTACACTTTACGGGTGATATGCACGCCTTGACTGCGGCCAATAATACGTTGGCGGCCTTGATCGATAATCATATTCAACAGGGCAACGAGCTGGGAATTGATCAACGGCGGATTCAATGGAAGCGTGCGCTGGACATTAATGACCGGGCGCTGCGTCATACCATGATTGGTTTGGGCGGCCCAACGTCGGGCGTTCCGCGCGAAGACGGGTTTGATATTACCGTTGCGAGTGAATTAATGGCCATTCTCTGTTTGTCGGAAAACATTGCGGATTTAAAGCGGCGCATCAACCGAATCGTGATTGGATACACGCATGACCGCCAACCCGTGACGGTGGCCGATTTAAAGGTTGGCGGCGCGATTGCCCTGCTACTAAAGGACGCGCTGCGGCCGAACTTAGTGCAGACGCTGGCCCACACACCCGCCTTCGTTCACGGTGGTCCGTTTGCGAACATTGCACACGGCTGTAACAGTGTACTGGCGACGCAGGCCGGGTTAAACTTAGCCGACTACACGGTGACGGAAGCGGGCTTCGGGGCCGACCTCGGTGGCGAAAAGTTTATGGATATTAACGTGCCTGCCGTGGGTCAGGCGCCGAATGCCGTGGTGATTGTCGCGACGATTCGGGCATTAAAGATGCACGGTGGGGTCGCCCTAGCCGATTTAAATGCGGAAAACGTAGCAGCATTGCAGGCTGGTGCGGCCAACCTCGGGCACCACGTGCGGGCGATGCAGCGTTATGGCGTTCCGGTCGTAGTTGCCATTAACCAGTTTACGGCTGACACGCCGGCCGAGATTCAAGCGGTTAAGGATTACTGTGCGGACCTCGGAGTGGAAGCCGTTTTGGCGGATGTTTGGGGTCAAGGTGGGGCTGGCGCGACCGACTTAGCGCGGGCCGTGGTTAAATTATGTGACCAACCGAGTGATTTTACCCCCTTATCGCCAGCGGATGCGCCGCTGGAGGATAAGATTCAAGCCATCGTTGAGAAAACTTACGGGGGCGCCAAGGTCGCCTATTCGGCTAAGGCTAAGCGGCAGTTACGAACGTTTGCTAAGCGGGGTTGGGATCAGTTGCCCGTCTGCATGGCTAAAACCCAGTATTCGCTTAGTGATAACCCGAAACTGTTAGGGGCGCCAAGTGGTTTTACAATTAACGTGCGCGAGTTTGTGCCGAAGCTAGGGGCGGGCTTTATCGTCGCCTTAACCGGCAACGTCTTAACGATGCCGGGGCTACCAAAGCATCCGGCTGCACTTGACATGGATATTAGTGATGATGGTAAGATTTCGGGTCTGTTCTAAATGAAACGGTGCTTGCTTTGGGGGTTGCGCTATTGCCGACTTAGTAACGGTGGTTAAGCGGGCCTGACAAACCAAGCAAATTTAACAGCTACCGCCGGGTTGCACTTTGGTTGCGCTTGGCGGTAGCTTTTTATTGTGACCGGGGCGTTGTGCCCACAGAACGGGCTTCTTTTGGTATAATTGAAAACAGCTTAGCGAAATGTGAGGACGAGTTTATGTGGATCTATTGGGTATTAATGTTTGGCTTAGTCGTCATTGATCAGGCGATTAAAGTAGCCATTGTCAATCAAATTCCACTCGGAGCGACCGCTACGGTGGTGCCGGGATTATTATCATTAACAAATTTACATAATAATGGGGCTGCTTGGAGCATTTTGGAAGGTAAAATGGGCTTTTTTTACGTCATTTCGATTGTTGCTCTGGGCGTCATGGTTTACTTATTACGGCGCTTACGGGGCCACCGGCTATACGAGTACGGCATTATTTTAATGATTGCTGGGACGTTGGGCAATTTCATTGACCGGGTTCGGGTCGGCTACGTCGTTGATATGGTGCAACTAGATTTTATTAATTTTCCAATTTTTAACTTTGCCGACACTTGCTTAACGGTCGGCGTGCTTTTAATTTTGATTGGCGTCTTACGGGACGATAGCTTTGATTAGTGGAAGGGGCCGTTAGTTTGGCAGGAGAGACGGAAGCACAACAATTCACGATTACGACGGAGACGGGCCGGTTGGATAAGGTCGTGGCGAGTTTACAAACGGTCTATACACGTTCACAACTCGATCGCTTAATTAAAACTGAGCAGGTGACCGTCAATGGTCAGGTCGTTACCAGCAAATACAAAGTTCAAGCGGGTGATCAAGTAATGATTGCGGCCCAGACGCCACGGGCAATTGAGTTGGTCCCAGAAAAAATTCCGTTGGACATTGTGTACGAAGACGACGACGTGCTGGTGGTCAATAAGCCCCAGGGGATGGTGGTTCACCCCGCACCGGGGCACCCGGACCATACCTTGGTGAACGCCTTACTGTACCACTGCCCCTTGTCAACGATCAACGGGGAACTGCGGCCCGGCATCGTTCACCGGATTGATAAGGATACGTCGGGCCTGTTAATGGTTGCCAAAAATGACGTGGCCCACCGGTCGTTAGCGGCCCAACTCAAAGCCAAGACCAACTTGCGTGAATACGTCGCCCTCGTGCACGGTGTTATTAAGGAAGAAACGGGGACCATCAACGCCCCCCTCGGACGTTCACCAAAGGACCGTAAGAAGCAGGCCGTTGTGGCCACCGGTCGCCCAGCCGTAACCCATTTTAAGGTCTTGAAGCGCTACCAGCATTACACGCTAATCAGCTGTCGCTTGGAAACGGGCCGCACGCACCAGATTCGGGTGCATTTGCAGTCGATTGGGCATCCGTTAGTTGGTGATCCGCTATACGGACCGAAGAAAACGATTCGTGGGAACGGGCAGTTTTTACACGCACGACTACTCGGGTTTAAACACCCGGTGACGGGGAAACAATTGACCTTTGAAGCGCCGTTGCCGCCAATTTTTGAGGCGCTTTTGCAGAAGCTTGACAAAACTGATTTGAATCATTAGGCTAACAGTAATGAGCGCCCTTTAATTTGGCCCTGTGAGCCTGAAAGGCAAACTGTTAACAATAACTTACCTTGGCGGCCGTGACACTGATTGTCCGGCCGTTTTAATTAGCGATGGCGTGCCAACTTTTTATTAGGAGGTCCAAGATGCAAAAAGAAGTGGTGGATTCAATGGCGATGAAACGGGCGTTGACCCGGATCACCTATGAAATTATTGAACAAAATAAGGGAATTCGTGACGTCGTGTTAGTGGGGATTAAAACCCGGGGCGTGTACGTCGCCCAGCGCATTGCGGAACGGTTACACCAGTTAGAAGACGCGGTGATTCCGGTGGGGGCCCTCGACATTACCCCGTTTCGGGATGACCAGCCGCAAAACGCGATCCAGAACCCGGTGGCCTATCAACTTGATTTTAGCGTCGCCGATAAGAAGGTCGTGTTGGTTGACGACGTCTTGTATACGGGGCGCACGATTCGCGCGGCCCTGGACGCCTTAATGGGCGGTGGCCGGCCCCAATGCATTTCGCTTGCCGTGTTAGTTGACCGCGGTCACCGGGAATTACCGATCCGGGCGGACTTCATTGGGAAGAATATTCCAACCGCATCGCAGGAACGGATTAAAGTTTCCGTCACGGAAGTGGATGGTCATGACGGTATCGAAATTATTAGTTAATGATTAACAGAGTGAGAAGGGATCGCAATGGCAGACCGCTATTTAATTCTTGAAGACGGTAGCGTTTATTTAGGCGAAGGCTTTGGGTCACCGGCCGTTTCTACTGGTGAGATCGTCTTCAACACGAGTATGACTGGCTATCAAGAAATTATTACGAATCAAATCTATCATAATCAAATTATTGCATTTACCCAGCCGACGATTGGGAGTTACGGCATCAATCATGATAGTTACGAATCGATTTTACCCACCGTTAAGGGGGTTGTCGTACGGGACGTGGCTAGTATCTCAACGAATCGGCAACGGCGTTGGTCCCTAGATCAGTACTTGAAGCAGCAAAACATTCCGGGGATCAGCCACATCGATACCCGCCACCTGGCTAAACAGTTGCGGGCGAGTGGTCCGATGAAGGCTAGTATTGTGGACGTTGCGGATGCCCACGCTTTTGACCAGTTAGGTGCGACCGTGCTGACGAACCAACAAGTCGCGGCTGTCGCAACGCCCAAGCCGTTTCCCAATCCCGGAACTGGCTTGAACGTGGTCGTCGTGGACTTTGGTTTAAAACACGGTATTTTACGGGAGCTCAGTAAGCGCCGGTGCAACGTTACGGTCTTGCCGTACACGGCGACGACCGAGGAAATTATTAATTTGGATCCGGATGGCGTGGTCCTTTCGACCGGCCCCGGCAAGCCGCAAGATTTACCAGCGAGTGTTTTAACGATGATTCAAAATATTCAGAATCGGATTCCATTGTTTGCGATTGGCTTGGGGCATGAACTGTTCGCCATGGCGAACGGGGCTCAAATTATGAAATTGGCGCCGGAACACCACGGTGCGAATCACCCGATTCGGGAAGTGATTACCAATCAGATTATCTATGCTTCTCAGGGCCAGGGGTTTGTGGTCGATCCGGATACGGTGGATCGCGATAAGTTGATCACGACCTTTGTGGATCTGATTGATGGGACGATTCAAGGGTTGCGTTTCCGCGACTTTCCCGCCTTCTCCGTTCAATTTTTCCCGGACGGCGCCCCCGGTCCAATCGAAGCGCGCGACGTGTTCGATGAATTCGTGGAATCAATGCAACAGGCAAGGGGGCCAGTCTGGTGAATAATCAAGCATTACAAAAAGTACTGATTATCGGTGCCGGCCATAACGACATTGGCCGTGAAGGGCAACACGATGCGGCGCTAACCCAAATTGGGAGCGCCATTCGGAAGCTCGGCATCGCGGTCGTGCTCGTGGATAACAACGCCTATTCCGTAGCGGCCGAAAATCAGTTTGCCGATAAAGTTTACTTAGAACCGCTGACGGTGGCGGCGTTGTCACGGATTATTGAAGTGGAACAGCCGGACGCGCTGATTCCGTCGCTAGGTGGCATCCAAACGGTTAACTTGATTCAAGGTCTGATTCGCAATAACGTTCTTAAAAATAACCAGGTCCGGTTGTTACAGTGGAGTCAAGAAGTCATTGACATGATCGTTAACCCGGCCCTGATGAGTAACCGGCTAAAGGAAATTCGGGAGCCCGTCATTGCGTCACAAGTGGTGGCAAGTTCGGCCGAAGCGTTTGCTGTCATTCGGAAGGTTGGCTTTCCGGTAATCGTTAAGTCGGTTGCGCCGCGGGTAGAGGCTAGCCGCCAGTTATGTGAAGACGAGGATGACTTAGAAGCGGCGTTGGCGATGGGCTTTAAGGTGTCGGCTACCAAGCAGTGTATCGTTGAACAGAGTATCGTGGGCTACAAGGAACTTGAATTTGTGGCGGTGCGCGATCCTAAGGATACGGCGTTACTGATTAGTGGCATGGAAAACTTTGACCCGGTCGGAATTCATTCGGCCGACTCAATTGTTTTTGCACCGACCCAAACGATTACCGATCAGGAATACCAACAATTTCGAACCGCGACCCTCAAAATCATGCGCAAGCTCCGACTGGTCGGTGCCTGCCACGTTCAGTTTGCGCTCGATCCGGCAACGCAACAGTACTTTGTTATCAAGGTAACGCCTTACTTTGACCGGACGATGGCCCTAGCTGCACGGGCGACCGGCTACCCGCTAGCACGGGTGGTGGCGAACCTCGTTGTCGGTATTAGTCTAGCGGAAGTTAAATTACCAAGTAATTACCGGAAGCAAACGGCCTTGATTGAACCGGTTCTCGACCACATTGTTTGTCGGATTCCAGTTTGGCCGTTTAACGTGTTGAAGCGGGTCAGCCACCAGTTGGATACGGTTGCCGAATCGACTGGTTCGGTCATCGGGGTGGGTCGTTCGACGGAAGAGGCCCTGCTAAAGGGACTGCGGGCGACCGACGAATCCCGCTACCACGTCATCGCAAACCGACCGCAAAACTATTCGGAAGGTGAATTGATTCAGCGCTTAATTCATCCGCAGGCTGGCCGCATGCTAATTTTACTCGAAGCCCTTAACCGGGGCTATCAAATTGATGAACTGGCCGAATTGACTAAAATTGATGCTTTTTATTTCTATAAGCTAAGTCACATTATTGAAATTGAGGCGGCTTTGCGTGAACGGCCGTTTGACGTTCACGCCCTCGGCCGTGCGAAGTACTTTGGCTTTACGGACGAAGATGCGGCCAACGCTTGGCACGCCGACGTGGCTAAGGTTCACCAATTTGCGCTAGAAAATGAAATTCAAGTCACGTTTAAAGAAATTGAACCGACGGCTGGTGAGTTTACTGAGCAAACCAATACCTATTACTCAACTTATGAATTTGATAATGAGAGTCGCCAGCAAACCGGTCGGCGGGTCATCGTGATTGGGACCGGCGCAAACCGGATCGGGACCAACCACGGAAACGATTACTTAGTGTCGCAGTTACTATTTTATTTGAAGAAGGCCGATTACGAACCAATTCTGATTAACGCGAACCCCAATAGTGTGTCGATGACCCCCCGCTTGGCGGCTAAGCGTTACGTTGAGCCGAAGCAGTATTCGGATATTTTAAACGTGTTGGCGATTGAAAAGCCGAGCCTGATTTTTACGACGTACCACGATTACCGGCTGGGTCAGCACTTAGCAGCGGACGGCTACCAGGTCATTCAGATTAACAACGACTTGCCACGCCGCCAGATCAAGACGAACGATTCGCCCGCGGTTGAAGTGATTACGGACGGGACCGACGTTGCTATCTTTGGGATCAGTGAAATTATCGCCGGCAACAACCTGCGTTCTAACGTTCGCGGTTCGGTGAACGTTTTTCCAATTCGTGACAAGGTTGAAAACCAAGCCGTCACCGCGTTGCAGGAAGACATCCAAAAACGCGTGCTGGCTTTTGGGGTGCCGGGTTTGTATACTGTCCGGCTCACTATTAAAGACGATGCGCTTCAGTTGGCGAGCGTCGAACCAATGAGTATTGCGATGATGGCACTGATTAGCAAGGCCAGTGGCTCAAGCGTGACGCGGTTATTACTGCACGTGAAATTGGGCGAACCGCTAGCCCGGGTGATGTACGACTATCCGGATGTTAACCGCTTGAAGCCCATTTACGTTCAGGCGAACACGTTCCCGTATAATCAGTTGCAGATTTATGACGAAGAGGAAGTTACTGGCGAGCCCGGTCACGCGACCGGGACCGTGATTGCGCACGGGGAAACTTTGAAGTCGGCGTTAGAGGCGTTGAATGCCGGGAATGAGGATACGGACTTTTGAGTTGGCATTAACAAATGATTATTAAAGTGGTTGGACTGGTCTACGGACTAATGCCAACCACTTTTTTTAATGATTTTAGGGTCGTTAAATGATTGTGTGCTATGATTATTTTAATAGATAGTGGAAAGCAGGGATTCAATTGGCAAAGACGTTATATTTAATGCGTCACGGACAAACACTTTTTAATCGGCTAAAGCGCATTCAGGGGGCCTGTGATTCACCGCTCACCGAGCAGGGAATTGCTTCGGCCAAGCGGGTTGGTCAATATTTTCAGGACCAACAAATTAGTTTTGATCACGCTTATTGTTCTACGCAGGAGCGGGCGAGCGATACGTTGGAACTAGTGACGAAGATGCCGTATGAGCGGTTAAAGGGCATCAAAGAATGGGGCTTTGGAGTTTTTGAGGGTGAAAGTGAGGTCTTGAACCCGCAACCGGACCCGGTTAGGCATAACCACGGTGACTTCTTTCTGCAGTATGGTGGTGAAAACGACCGTCAAGTTCAAGCGCGGGTTGTGCGGACGTTGACCAAGGTGATGGAACGGCCCAATCATCAGCAGGTGCTAGCGGTTAGTCATGCGGGAGCAATCCACATGTTTTTGCAGAAATGGTTGACGGCGGAAGAAATTAAGCAACGGGGAATTTATTTGGGTAACTGTGCCGTGTTGAAGTTTAGTTTTGCGGATGGCCAGTTTGCGTTTCAAAGTATTAAAAACTGGGATGAACAAGCATAACTTTGATAAATTAAAATTATGTAAACTATCTATTTGTATCAAATTGATCTGCTTAGTCTACGGTGGTACAGAACCGAAAATTTAAAGTCCTAAAGTCAAAACGGACGCGCAACTGAATCGTGGTTGCGCGTCCGTTTGACTTTTGGGTCTATGATATTTGGTGCTGATCTACTAAGAAAGCTACTACTTGAGTTTTCATCAGTACGTTATGACTACCAAAATAGGCAAGCAAGATTACGTTAAATTTAATAACCATTCTGCAGGACCACCTTCATTAATTGAAACTAACCCGTAAAACCCAGTATAAAAGCCAGTCTAGCCAGCAGCGGGTGTAACCACGGCTCAACTGCGAAATTATTCTTAGCTGGAAGTGGATTTCTTCCGGCTTAGAATAAGGCTCGAATTTGAGATTGCTCAGTGGTTTTTCTGAGTGAGCTCAAATCGATGCCCGCAGTGTTCCAGCCAACCGGTTACACCCGCTGCTGGCGGCAATTTCAATACCAATTGGTACAGCGCCATTTTTTTACTAACAGCTTAGCGCCAAAACTTAGTATGGTCCGCCTTGGTAGTTAAGTTGTATTGAATCGTGGCTTCAAGTAAGGCCCAATTGATGGGCGCATGATAATTGATTTGCCAGAGCATCTTAGTCGCCCGGTCACCGTTCGCGGTAATTTCGGCCCGAAAATGGTTAAGCGTGTGCGCTTCAAGGGCAACGTTAAAATGTGGCTTAGCCGCACTGAAGCCGACGATGAAAGTCCCGTGGTCGGTAAACATCGGCTGGTTCCAGGCGAGGCGGGGCGTTAATTGCGGAAAGGTCGCAACGACCCAGTTTAAGACGGTCGTCAATTGGTCACGCTGTTCCGCGGTTGCCAGTGCTTGGAGGTACGCTTCAAAGGGTTGGAGTTGCGGGGCACGATTCATCAGCACCACTTCCGTTTCGTTAAGGTATTCCTAGTTTAAAAAAATCGGTAGCTTCTCGTCAATTAAAAACGCCTAGTGTCGTTGGAATTGATTGGAACCGACGCGGACGAGTAGGCCGCTTGTAAGCAACGCGCGTTGCAACGTCATCGGGTCAAAGTATAGTTGGGACAACCGCTGACGGAGCGTCTGGGCAGTCAGCACTTGATTAGCCGGTAGCTCAACGACTAACCGGTGTAAAAGAACCGTTAAAACGCGGGCCTCAGTTGGCCATTTGGTTAATCGCACGGGCTCGGCACTAAAATCAAGGTAGTTTTGTAAGATTTGGGCCGCTTGGGTTTCATCAGTGGGCGGTGTCGACGCGGCCGGTTGGTTAACGGAAATTTCGGCGGGTGCGCTGGGTTGTGCACTGATCTGCGTTTTCTGGGTCGTCGTGGGTGCAGGGGCCGCCGTAGTGGGCGCTGGCCTGGTCGTTGCCTGCTGGGTCACGCTTTGGTAAATTGCGAGGAATAGCTTGGCCCGTTTAGCCTTCTCACGAAAAGTAAACTTTTGGTGCCGAATCGTGGCGGCCGCAACTTGAAATTGCTGGGCTAGCGCCTGGTCTTTCATGCCGGTCGCGAAGGCCATTAGTAGGTTTTGCTGTTTAGTTGTTAGGGTGTTGGCCCGGTCATCAAGGTGAATCAGTTGGCTGAGATTACCGCCGTGAACGACTTGCAAATGTTCGTGCATAACGGCTGCTTCAGTTGAACAAGGCCAACTAACCTGACAGTAATTGCAGGTTAGTTGCGAGTCGTTACGATGCCAGCCACGTTCTAAATCGGCCAGGGTGTAGTTAGTTAGGTCCATGGGGACACCTCCTTTAAAATTAGTATAGTTGGGTTGACTAAAATTGTAAACAGAGTGAGAACATAATGTTTATTTAAATGATAAACAAAATTATATCAAATATGTTTACTATTTTTGTAAACGTTATATAAACTAGGCGTTTATTATAACGGTAAACGCCAAGGCGCTTTGGGCTTGATTTAGCAAAGCAAAACGCCCGGCCGATGAACGGAATGTTTCATCTGGACGGACGTTTTTTTAGACCTATTTAGTTGGCGTCAGTTGTTCAACGAGTTCAGCACTAGGCGAGACGTACAATGTTCGCTGGCCCTCGTAAATAACGAAGCCGGGTTTGGCACCGTTTGGTTTGCGAATTCGGCGAACTTGAACGTAGTCAACCGGAACGGTCGCGGAATCACGAGCCTTTGAGAAGTACGCCGCGAGGTTGGCGGCTTCCGTTAAGGTTTGTTCACTCGGATGCTCACTATGAATGATAACGTGTGATCCCGGAATTTTCTGCGTGTGTAACCAGTAGTCGCTCTTACGAGCAGTTTTTAATGTTAACTGGTCATTTTGCCGGTTGTTCTTACCAACCGAGATTTCCGTGCCGTCACTGGCAATAAATTGCTGTGGCTGACTTGGTCGGCGAGAACTGCGTTGCTTTTTCTTCATTTTCTTCTGCTTCAGGTAACCTTGTTGAACTAATTCTTCGCGAATTTCCGCGATGTCGGCGGGGGTGGCTAACTCGATTTGCGTGTGGACGTTATCGAGGTAGTCAATTTCTGCCTCGGTGAGTTTAATTTGTTCGCCGACGTAAATCACCGCGTTTTTTTGCTTTTGGTAACGCGCAAAGTATTTTTGGGCGTTGCGGGACGGTGATAATTGGTTAGACAATTTGATTTTAAGCGGCGCGTTATCGTGATAATAGTCGGGGAGCGTGATACTCGTCATGCCCCGTTTAACTTGATTTAAGTAGGTCGTTAAAATTTCACCCTTCAAGCGTAATTCGTCAGCGGTTTTGGTGTTGGCGAGGGTGGCTTGCAATTTTTTCAGTTTGTTCCGGTTTTTCTTGAGATCGTTGCGAACGACCCGAATTAAGTTGCCGGCTTGTTGCTGAACCCGCTCGCGCTGTGCGGCGTCAGCGTAATAGAAGTCTAGCAATGCGCTCAGGGAATCAAAGGTGCGCGTTGTTTGACCAAAGCGACTGAATGGTCCGGCAGCGAACATCGTTTTATGGTTGGCGAGCGTTAATAACGTGGCCTGGGGAGTATCAAATTGTGCCAGGAAGTCCTGGTAATGACGATCCAAATCACCCGGTTGGTGTAGATCCGCTGCTAACTGTTGGGCGCTATCACGACCAAAGCCTTGATAGTGTTGCTGCAACTGTTTGGCTAGGACGTCCTCGTTCGGAAATTCGGTGACCAAGGCCCGGTAATCCTGATTGGGCACGTACGGATTGCGCTTATCCTGTTTTGGCGGCTCGATGTACGTTGCGCCTGGTAGTAAAAGACGATAACGATTTTGATCGGACCCAATCCGCTTGATTGCGTCTAAAATGCGTCCGGTTTGGTGATCAACTAAAATCACGTTACTGTGGCGGGCCATAATTTCAATAATTAAAGTTAATTGTTCTGCATCACCAAGCTCGTTACGGGCCGTGAGTGTTAAGTGGACGACCCGGTCATTATCGACTTGACGCACGTCCGTCACGATTGCGCCTTGGAGATATTTACGCATCATCATGGCGAAGTTGGTTGGGACTGCGGGATTGACGTACGGTACCTGCGTAATTTGGATGCGGGGGTACGTTGGGTCGGCGGACAGTAAGACTGGCCAATTTTTGCGGTTGGCCCGGACGGTTAAAATCAATTCATTTTGGTATGGCTGGTTGATTTTACTAATCCGGCCACCAACTAATTTTTGATGTAATTCGGTGACCATCGCGTGGGTGAATAAACCATCAAAAGACATGTGATCACTCGCTTTCGTTGAATTTCGTTCCGACCGCCAGTTCAATGGCGGTCAACCGCCTACTAGTATACCGTTTACGGGTTATGAAACACAAGCTAACGGTTTACGGTAAGGGACGTTACTAACGCTTGAAAAGTTAATGGTATATGCAAAAACTAATTTAACGGGATTTTAATTGAAAAAGAGTCGCGCGCTCGGGCTGATTATTGTATAATACAGATGACTTATTTTTGGGAGGTTGGTAGAAATGAAATCAAGTTTAGCCGCACTCGCTGCAGCTGCCAAACAGCAAACGGCCATTTTGAAAACGATGACCAAGCGGCAGGGGATTACCGTTGCGGAATGGCAACTATTGTTACAGCTCCAAGCCGGAGCTGATACGCAAGAAAAGCTGGCCGCCGTCATGCAATTAGATACGTCCACCCTGAGCCGCCAGCTTGCAAACTTAGTTAAAAAGGAATGCCTAGATAAGCAAGCGGTAGGTCGCGACCGGCGGCAACTGATCTATTCAATGACGGCTACCGGGGAAGCTGCGTTAGCGCAAATCGGGACGGACTACCAGCAATTTGAAGCTGCCGTTTTTGATAAGTGGCCCCAGGATGAACAGAACTTATTACGAATTTTATTAAACCGGTTAAATAAATCAGTTGAGCGGGTCGAACAGTAATGGAATCGGTGGGGTTCGGTAGTCCCACCGGTCATTTTATGCTATGATGTCATTTTATGCTATGATACTGTATGCTATGATGATAAGTATGACTTTAAGATGAGAAGTAGGTGTATGTCATGAAGATTGCTGTTGTTACTGACAGCACCAGCTATTTGACACCGCAAGAGGTCGCTGACAACGATATTCACGTTGTGCCAATTCCGGTTATTATAGATGGAAAAGTATATCAGGAAGGCGTTGACATTACGACGGCGGATTTCTACGCCAACATGAAGTCGTTCAAGACGTTTCCAAGTACGTCGCAACCGCCCGTTGGGGAAATGGTTGATTTTTATAATCGTTTAGGTCAACAAGGTTACGATGCCGTGATCAGTATTCACTTGGCAAGTACCATTTCTGGTTTTTATAATAGCCTCCTAAACATGCGTAGTATGGTAGACGGTATCAAATTGTACCCGTATGATTCACAAATCACCGTGCGCTTGATGGGGTATTTAGCCATTGAAGCTGCGCGGATGGCTAAGGCGGGCCATACCGTTGAAGAAATTTTAGCGCGTTTAGACGATTTACGGGCGTCAATGGGTGAATATTTTATCGTGGATGATTTACAAAATTTAGTTCGCGGTGGCCGGTTATCCAATGCGTCGGCGTTCATCGGGAGTGTCCTACGAATCAAGCCGTTACTAACGTTTGATGAGCAGCACGAAATCGTGGCTTTTGAAAAAGTTCGCTCAACGAAAAAGGCGCTGGCCCGCGTTGAGCATCTATTTGAAGAAGCCCAGGCAAAGGTGGATTATCCGCTGCGAGCCATTATCGTTCAGGGTAATAATTTAGAAGCAGCGCAGGCTTGGAAAGCGAAGCTGCAGCAGCAGTACCCCGATATGCCGATCGATTTAACCTATTTTGGACCGGTAATCGGGACCCACTTAGGTGATAAATCGTTAGCGTTAGCTTGGCTGAAGGATATTGATAAGGCGTATAAATAATGGAAATAATTTTTTCAAACGAAGCTCCCCAGCGAGCGGCGGCCTATGCACTTCGGCAGGCGGTGTTTGTTGAGGAGCGCGGAATCGCTGCTGAATTGGAGTTTGACGATAAGGATACTGATGAGCGGCTGTACGCCGTTGCGTATTCGGAAAAACGCTTGCCGCTAGCGACGCTCCGCCTGGAACCGCAAGCTCAGCAAGTAATGCGGTTTGGGCGGATTTGTACCCGGAAGGCCTATCGCGGTCAGGGGCTTGGGCGACAACTGCTGATGGCAGCGGAAGCTTGGGCCATCGCTCACGGTGCTAAGCAGGCCCAGATTGATGGCGAATTAACCGCGCAGGGCTTTTATGAACACTGCGGGTACCACGTCACGGCCGGGCCGTTTGAAGAGGCCGGTGCGCCAGTAGTCGTCTTGCGGAAAACTTTAATTTAATACGGATTGAAAAAGTCGTGACTTTGGGCACGGCCTTTTTTATGGCCGTTGATTGACGGATGCAGCGTAATCAACGACAATAGATTCGGTAGCACGCTTAGGAAAGGAATTAGGTGATGTATGCAAACTCGAGCAGAACTAAAAACGCAGATTAAGCAATTATTTAAGGGGCGCTGGCGGTCGGCAATTGGCCTGTGCATCGTCGTTAGTTTACTGTCAATTTTTCAAATTTTAGCGGATTATTCCGAGCAGCGCTCGTCCGGGACGGATTTAAGCGTCACCCCGGATGTCACCGGCAACGTCACTCAGGCGCTGAGTCACGTTTCAATCGCTGATCTAACACTAGCGGGGGGCGTTTTGAGTGGGATTTTACTCGTGCAACTGGTCATTGGGCTAGTGATCGCCCTGTTTAAAATTGGAACGAGTTACAGTATGTTAGATTGGGTGCGGAACCCGCAACGAGCGATCCATCCCGTTAGTGACGCCACGGTAGCTTTTACGCGGCAATACGGCTGGTCCGTCATTGGGTTGATCATTTACCGGACCGTTTTGATTATCCTGTGGGGTTGCTTATTAATCGTTCCGGGCATTATTAAGGCTTACGCCTATTCACAAGCTTATTACGTTTATAAAGATATGGTAGCGGCCACTCCACAAGGTGGCCCCAAACCGCGCTTTCGTGATGCCATTACCCGCTCCCGGCAACTGATGCGCGGGCACAAATGGCAGCTGTTCGTTTTGCAACTCAGTTTTATTGGGTGGGCGCTACTTTCCATTTTAACGGCGGGTATTGGTCAACTCTGGTTAGTGCCGTATACGTACGGGACCTACGCCGCTTACTACGACGAATTAACCCGGGTAACGCCCGCCACGGTCTAGTTATGAACGATTAGTTTAGGGTCACGGAATTTTTTTTGAGATGCTTAGGACAAGCTTGTTAAAATATGATAAACTTGCGGAAGTAAGAAAGGAAGTGCGATCGTTAATGCCTGAACAAGAACCAACGCGGATGTCCCGGTTGCGGGCCCGCCAGGCTGCTAAAGATAGCAAGCGGCACCGTTCAGCGGGTTCGCAGGGACCGCAAAAGCCCCAGAAACCGCAACCACCTAAAAAGAAGCGCCACGTTTCGTTGTGGTTGTTGGCCGCCATCGTAATTGCGCTCGGCGGTGCGACGGTTTACTTTGTGCGTGCGGCGACTGATCAAGATCTCGTCCAAACGGACAGTTCAAGCCGTCAGTCGAAAACGCACCATAGCAAGCGGGCTAAATCGAGCTCCAAAAAGAAGCATAAAAAGCAAGCTTCGTCGAGTACGGATACGACGGATGCAACGGCCGATACGGAGACCACGAGCACGAATTCAGCAGTAACGTCACCTCAAGGTACGGCGCAGCAGAGTTCGACACAGTCGCATACAACGACATCAACGCATGCTGAGTCCTCGGCAACTAGTCATAGTACGAGTACGGCTCACAGTAGTAGTGCGGCTACGTCAAGCAACCAGCAAAATAGTCAGTCGAGTTCTTCAGGTCAGGCGTCGTCCAGTTCGTCCAGTCAGGCTTCGTCAGAGGCATCGAGCGATAATCAGGATGGCTCTAAGACGTTTGATAACTTAGATGATGCGAAGGTTTATGGTAACTCGATTTCGGGGAACTATAAGATAACGACTAACAAGGATGGGTCGTACGTCACGACCAAAGCAAATTAGGTTTTTGCGGCTAGTTTCGGTATAATAGCCGTAAACGTTTTAGATCGGAGTGATGGAGATGGAGCACGAAATGGAAGTTAAGTATCCAGCCATTTTCCGGGATGAGGGAACTTATTGGGACGTTCGCTTCCCAGACGTTCCCGCCGCCCAAACGTTTGGTGCTAGCGTTCCAATTGCCGCTGACAACGCGGCGAACGCGTTAGCCATTGCGTTATTTGAACAACCCCGGCCAGTGGCGTCTAACCCGCAGTATTGGCGGTTAGCGTCAACTGAATTCGTTGTTTGGATTACCATGGCCAACGTACAGTTTGGACCCGGCACCGACACCCCAGAGCCGATGAATTGATGAACCAATCCCAGACGGTTTGCCTACGTGGCAGACCGTTTTTTATTGAAAGGATCAGATTGAATATGCAAGCACACCCCTTAATTTTTGATACCCAGATTGCTAAGGACAAACCAGAAAATATTCGCCATACCCACAATGCCTGTCCATTTTGTGAACCGACTGCGTTAACGGACATTTTAGCGCAAGAAGCGGACCGTACTTGGTTGATGAATAAGTTTCCAACCTTGCAAGCGACTTGGCAAACAATCGTGATCGAAACGGCTGATCATAACGGCGACATTTCGACGTATTCGGTTGCGCAAAACCGGGCCATCTTTGACTTTACGATTCGGCACTGGCAACGGACGATTGCGAGCCATGAGTATGCGTCCGTTCTCCTGTATAAAAATTTCGGTCCCCATTCTGGTGGTAGTCTGCGCCACCCCCACATGCAGATTGTGGGCTTAGAAGACGTGGATGGTTATGGTAACGTGCGCCCTGAAAACTTGACTGGTTACCCGGTCATTACGACCGATCGCGTTCACGTCACGGTTTCCGACCAACCAGTGATGGGGTTTGTCGAGTTTAACGTGGCCGCCGACTGGGACGCAACGGCAGCATTAGCGGATGCGGTTCAGGTCGTGGTTCGCTGGACTTTAAACGATTATTTTAACGGTCGTTGCGATAGTTATAACTTGTTCTTTTACCCGCTGGGTGAACGGATCGTTTGTAAAATCGTGCCCCTATTTAACGTCTCGCCGTATTACATCGGTTACCAGCTCTCACAGGCGGATACCCCGGAACGGATGCGCGAAATTGCGAGCTCGGCGCGCCACCGTTTTAACGACGAGTTGCCACGGCTCTAATTTAAAATGAGTATGTTATGATAAATGGGAAAGTATGACTGAAAAATCAATTGATGGAGGCATGAACCGTGCAAAATATGATTCCAGGTGACATGTTAGAGGTTAATCAGAAACTAAAGTGGGCGTTGGATAACGGAATTGATGCGGATGAACAGAGCGTGATTAACAACGCCGTGTTGGAAGGTACCCAGTACTTTGTCGATGAAGCGTTAGAAGGCAGTTACTGGACGGTCAAGTGGGATCCCCAACATCAAAATATTGATATTTACGGGACGACTGGTACGGTCGTAGGTCAAATCAAACCGTTAACCGCGACCCTTGAACAAGATTTTCGCCAGGATTCACAGGGGCTCTTCTTACGAATCGAAAAAGAAGTGGCCGTCGTAGTCCGGAATAATTAGGCGGGAAACTGCAAAGTGAGGTGAGCAACTTGTTTGATCAGCGAGCAGCGCGCTATGCAACGTTAGGCTTGGTCGCAAAATTACCGGGTGCGGTGATTGATGGCATCTGGGCGGTGATCGACGATGATTTACAAGGCGTCGTGCAATTGCCGCGGGTCCTTCAATTTGCCCTGATTTCGCGGTCAGGGTGCGTTACGGTCGTCTTCGATTCCAAACACCAAACGATTTTGGAATTTGACTTACCGGAACCCTATCAGGCCGCCTTTCCAGAAACGGTGGCGGTTTTAGACGATGGTCACCAGCAAACGATGATGTTAGTCGACGAACTGACGGTTTAAAGCTAATTTAAAAGGCTCCAGTTACCATATCACCCGGTAACTGGAGCCTTTGTTTAGTTACTGTCAAAACGAACACCAACCGCAATCAATTCAAAAAGTGCTTCGAGCTAGGCGTTCTTTTCGGAACGGATGGTCATTGGGATGATAGGCTATGGGTAATGACAATAAAATAGGAGGGGTCGGCATGACAAAAACAGCCGTTTGCCTAGTGGATCATCAACGCCATTCCCTAATGGCCGGCATGCAATTAAACGAGTTAGACGGTCAGTTACAACGCGCTATCCAACGGGATTATCCAACTTGTCATCCGCATAGTTTCATTTGTGGTGCCCACCTGGGGCAATACCGGATGGCCCAAATGGACCGCATGATCGCTAAGGATTATCAGGCCAACGATCAAATTAATGCTCAAATGACGAAGATCCGTGCCAAGCACCGTTACCAAACGGTGGACGTTAACCGCGAGCTTGAAAGCTCGTTAACCGTCGGCCAGCGGGTGGCGGATGCGGTTGCCCATTTTGGTGGTAGTTGGGCGTTTATTATTAGCTTTGTCGCGGTGATGCTTAGTTGGATGGTCCTCAACGTATTGCCAGTGGTCGCGCACCATTTTGATCCGTACCCCTTTATTTTATTGAACCTGTTTCTAAGTATGGTCGCAGCGATTCAAGTCCCCTTAATTATGATGAGTCAAAATCGGGCGGCGGAGTACGACCGCATGCAGGCGGCCAATGACTTTCGCGTTAACGCGAAATCGGAAGCCGAGATTCGGGTACTTCACGCGAAGGTTGACCATTTAATTCAACAGGACGCCCCCAACTTGCTAGAAATTCAAAAATTGCAAACCCAAATGCTGGGGGAATTACAGGCTCAAGTTGATGCGCTCAAACGACCGCAGCGGATGCGGCGTCACCACCGTTAAACCCTATTTATACTTGGTTTCTAAGGCACTCATCCAGTACCCGATTGCGATACCAATGACGGCGGCAAGCGCACTTAGTAGGTAGGTGCTTAGCGTCGCCCCAGCGTAGGAGATGCTTTCCGCGGCGTAAGGATTCGGGACTAGGATTAAAATGGTACTAGCAGTAACGATCCCCAAAATAAAGTGGTAGACGCGTGAGTGGAAACGTTGTAGTAAATAGTCCATGGCTTTAGAAAATAGGGCCATGGCCAGAATGCCACCAATCATAATGGGGAGGTAAACGCCAACGATATCGAAATTCTTAAACCCGGTCAGCATTGGGGTGAAGAGACCTAAAATTAATAGTAAGTTCGAAGGGCTGAGTCCGGGAACAAGTACGCCGAGTGCAATGAGTGCGCCGGCAACGATAAAGCCGCCGAAGTTTGCGGGTAAGGTTCCGAACAGTTCACTCATAAAGTAAAGGAGGCCGGCGCTAATAATAAAGGTTCCGCCAAACCAAAATAGGTCGATCCAGTCACGTGGTGTTTGACTACTAGCCGTTTTAGTAAGTGCCGGTAGGGTTCCAACGATGGCGCCCGCAAAGCCCCATAAAACAATTACTTGGGCGTGCGCCAGCAAGTATTCGAGCGGTGCGGATAGGAGCGCGATCCCAACGATGCCCCCCAGTCCAACCGGGATAAAGTACGGAAAATCGCGTTTGAAATTTTGGCGGACGTGGGCCATGAAGTTAAGGAGACGTTCGTAGATTCCTAAAATTGCCGCTAAAACGCCCCCAGACACCCCCGGTAAAATGAAACCTAAGGCGATGATGACGCCCTTGATGAACCGGGCCCAGAAATGATCATTAGTCTTAGTTTGCATAAGTAAGCTCCTTTGATTGGTTGCAGGGGTACGCGGGTAACGGCTGCGCCCTGCTGAAAGTACTTAAAGATACCAAATTGGGTGCAAAAAGGCAATCCTAATTTGGCTGTTCAACTGGCTTCTATTATATGAAATCGGCGGGTGGTAAACAAGCTAACCATGGGGGTGAATACGTTTACTTATCCGCCGTGAGTTTCATTGGTATGCGGGACCATTAGTTTTGTAGTACAATGTAATTTATTATCTTTTAGATAAGTATGCTCAATATATTAAAAGTCGATCAAACGTCCAGCCCTGAGCAGCTGACAAGTACGATTGGTACAAGGAAAGTTGAGGTTTTATGGAAAATCAGCAGTTGGCCCGTAAATTGAAGCGTCGCCACGTGCAGATGATTGCACTTGGTGGTGCAATCGGAACGGGACTATTTTTAGGATCGGGAGCCGCCATTCAACAGGCGGGACCGTCCATTTTATTAGCGTACGCGGTGGGGGGCTTCTTTTGCTACCTCATGATGCGTGCGTTGGGGGAACTCCTCCTTTCAAACACAAAATTACATTCCTTTTTGGAATTTATTAATTTATATTTAGGTAAAAAATTTGAATTTGCCATTGGTTGGACTTACTGGTTGTGTTGGATCAGTTTGGCCATGGCTGATTTAACGGCCAGTGGGATTTATATTCGTTACTGGTTCCCGTGGATTCCACAGTGGGTCACCCCGTTAATTATTATTTTAATTCTCCTCATTTTTAATTTGTTATCAGTGAGTGCGTTTGGTGAATTAGAATACTGGTTCTCGATGATTAAGGTCGTTGCCATTATTGCACTGATTGTGACGGGCGCGATTTTAATTGGCTCGTCAGCCCACGTTGGCGGTCAGGCGGTGACGGTAACGAACCTAGTCAGCCACGGTGGCTTTTTCCCTAAGGGGCTGAGCGGGTTCTTAACGTCGTTTTCACTCGTTATTTTTGCCTTTACTGGGATTGAAATGGTTGGAATCACCGCTGGTGAAGCGGAGAATCCTCAGAAAGAATTACCACGGGCCATTAATAGCTTGCCGATTCGAATCTCATTCTTCTATGTCGGGGCGCTATTCGTCATTATGGCAATTTACCCCTGGGATCAAATTACGACGAGTCAATCCCCGTTTGTGCAGGTCTTTAGCGATATCGGGGTTAAAGCGGCCGCCTCAATTATTAACTTTGTCGTGCTGACCGCTGCTTTATCGGCATGTAATAGTGCCATTTTCAGTACGAGTCGCACCCTGTTCACGCTGGCCCACGGCAAAAATGCGCCCAAGTGGATGGGGACCGTTAACCGGTATAACGTACCGGCCCGGGCATTGGCCTTCTCATCGCTCATTTTATTAGTAATCGTTGTTTTAAACTACGTGATTCCAAGTACTGTTTTCACGCTGATTTCCAACGTAGCGACCACGAACTTCATCATTGTCTGGTGTTCATTGCTAGTTTGCCATTACGTTTATAAGCGAACGGCGGCTAGTCGGGATAACCCGTTTAAGTTACCCTTATTCCCAGTCTCAAACATTGCAACCTTGGTCTTCTTCGTTGCGGTTACGGTCATCTTGTGCTTTGACACCGTCAACCGGTGGGCCGTGATTGGTTCGGTTGTTTGGTTCGTTGCGTTACTAGCCATTGAAACGGTGATGCGCCGACGGATGTCGACAAATTAGATGAATTAAAAAATAGGTGCCGCAAAGTTGCGGGCACCTATTTTTTAGGCTCAAATTAAACGTGGTTGGCGGTTTTAAGCTGCTTTTCAAGCGCCTGGGTCGATTTAAGCAGGATCGTTTGATCACTGATAGCAATCACTTGGTGATGCGCTAGAAGGGCTGTTGTTAGGGCTTGATAAACGCTGTCAGCGACGACCCACCAAGTTGTTGAATCGTCGTTACGGGCGTTCAGTAAGTCGTAGCCGTTGCTTTGATCAACGTAGACCTGAAAACCAATGCCCAGCCGCGCCTGTAATCGTTTTGCGTAACGTTGATACAGGGCCTGGTTTGCGGTGGCGTTCGTCGTAGGACCGATAATTCGATTGGCTAGTTGCAGGTTTGGTACTAACCGAATTTGCATGGATGGGCACCTCCTTGGATTAATTGTAAGTCAGCTGAGTAGCCTTGTAAATATTAGCCAGGGGGCGGTTAAAGCAACTGACCCAGAATCGTTGCGGTGATGCCAACGAGGACCGCGTAGCCGAGTGCCGGGAGGGCCGTTTTTCGGAGGATGGCGCCTTCTTGTCCATTTAACCCGACGACCGAACTGACGGCGACGATGTTATGGACACAAATCATGTTGCCAGCGGCCGCCCCGATTAACTGGGCGGCTAACACTAAGTTTTCGTTGAGCTGCCCGGTTAACGAAATGTCTGCT
Organism: Lactiplantibacillus modestisalitolerans; assembly: GCF_005405425.1. Taxonomy (GTDB): domain Bacteria; phylum Bacillota; class Bacilli; order Lactobacillales; family Lactobacillaceae; genus Lactiplantibacillus; species Lactiplantibacillus modestisalitolerans. The sequence continues at coordinate 194,237 of NZ_BJEA01000003.1, forward strand.
TGAATTTGGGCAAAGGTTAGAGTGGAGACGGTCGTGCTTCCCGTAACAAACGCCCCGAGTTGGCCTAAAAATGGGGCCATGAATAGCCAAACGGGCGCTAAGCCGCTGGCAATGAAAGTAGCAATGTACATGGGCATACTGGGTAACTGAGCCTGGTTAGTACCCGAGTTCGTGAAGACTTGGACCATGATTAAGGTCACAATGAGTGCGATAGCGGTTGCGCCCATGGAACGACTAACTTTAAGCACGACCGGTCCCAGCGGCTTGAGTGAGCGGGCCTGCACGAGTAAGCCGACGATGGCGGCCAGCAGTAACATGGTGCCGGGAGAATATAAAATTTCCCAGTCTGAATTAATGGCTTGTAGTCCTAAAATATGGTTCCAAGATAAGTCTAGTGATTGAGTCAGCAGGTGTTTCAGTGGCCGAACAGTTCGACTGAGTAATAGGAGCGCGACTACGAGAAGGTAGGGTAACCAAGCTTTAAAAAGCGATAACGGCGCGATAGTTGGCGCGCTTGTTGCGGGTACGGACTGGGGATGCGCGACCTGCCAGTTGGCATTGGGTGGCATTAGCCAGTGTTGACGGATGCTCACAATCGCCACGATGAGGGTTCCTAAGGGGGCGATAATGGAAACAAATTCGTACCCGATTAGCCAGGCACTGAGGAGGGCCAGCCCGCTATAAGTGAACCCAATCAGAACCGCCCACGGCAGAGTTGCCAGCCACTGCTGAAATCGGCGGTGCTTAGGGCCAAACCATAGGACCAGCAAGGCAATCAGCGTCGCCGGCATCAGCATTCCGACCAGTAAGTCGAGCTGCGTAACGCGTAACCCAATTAAATTGAGCGTTGCGACCTTCGCGGTAACGTTGCTTAGACCCACGGTTAAGGGGGTTCCCACGGCGCCAAACGCAGCGGGAGTTGAGTCGGCCACGAGGGCTAAAATAACGGCGGCCATTGCCGGAAAACCCAACGCAATGAGTAACGGAGCGGTGACCATTGCGGGTGTTCCAAAGCCAGACACGCCTTCAATCAAGCCGCCAAAGAGGAAGGCGACAAGTACCGTTTGGAGGCGCATGTCGGTTGAGAGCGCCTGAAAGCCCTGATTGATTCGTTGAATTGCCCCCGTTGCGCGTAAACAGTTGAGCAGCAGTAAGGCGCCAAAGAGAATCCATAAAATTGGGAGCGCCTTGTGGAGGGCTTGTAAAATCGAGGCACTAATTATCAGTGGCGACAGGTGCCAAAACCAGTAACCGGTTAAAATGACGACGATTGCGCTTAAACTCATGCCTTTCGTAGCGGAAAGGTTTAAACCACCTAATAGTAATAACGGTAATAAAATTGCGGCGGATGCGACTAAGATCATGGGTCCCCAACTCCCTTTCTAAATAGCCTATTTGGTTGAACGTTGACTAGCGAGTGTCATGAGTGTAATGACCAGTGATAAGCCGACTAGTGGCCAAGCTAACCCCATTTGATAGGTCGTTGCGTGGGCCATAGACGTTGGACTAAAGAAGCGTAGTAACTGCAAATGCTGAAGCTTGCTAACGGTGGTCAGTAGGCCAAAGAAGCATAGTTGACAAAGTAAGCCGCCGTACATGGAAAAACGGTACTTATGAATGATGGCGAGGTCCGGATCATCCTTTTCGGCGGCGTAAACGCTATCGTTAATTGCTGGGTTTTCGAAGCCGATGTAACAGGCAATCAAGAAGAGCCCCAGGCCGTACAGTATTGGCTGGATGGTCAGAATTAGCACGTGACCAACAAGGAGAACGATTTGCGCTAACCGGGTGGCCTGATCATCATGGTGATGGGCTAAGCGTTGTAGTAAGGGGCGTCCGCCTTCGAACCCTAATAAGTAGAGGGCAAAGACCAAGTACATTCCCTTATTGCCATACACAAAGTAAGCCAAAAAGCTGTTAACAAGGAGGATGAGACTAAGCAAAAAGCCACGGTTAACTAAGCGCAGTTTATTTAGCGTAATGGCGTGCCAGTCCGCCATGATTTCTAAGGTTAACAGGCCAATCGCAACAACGATGATGCCCAAAACGTACGGCAGGGCAATGTCAATGCTGACTTTCCGGAGGAGCGTTAATAACCCTAGGGCGGTAAAGAACAGAATGAAAACCAGGATGCGCCAAGCTTTAACTGGTTGGCGCTTGGCCGGTTGATGTTCGGCATAGAAGGCCAGTGCGAATTGATCGAGTAATTTGCCTGCCGGAAGCGCCGTGATGAAGAGAACGGCCAGAATAATGAACGTTAAGCGGTATTGTAGATCAAGCCAGAAGTCAATCCCGAACAGCAAGCCGAGTCCAAGAAAAATCAACCAATAGAATTGCTTTAATTTGAAATCCGTACTATTTGAAAGGTGTAGTTTGATGGTTAGGTAGTACGGCCAAATGTTGGCTGAAGTGTAGCCTAAACAAATGGCGGCGATGATAACGACCGGGAGCACGCTAGTGAAGCTAAAGAGTAGGCTCCCCAAAACGCCAAGCCAAAGGCAGAGCAACAGGTAGCGGCTGGCTCTTAAATTCAGGTGTTTTGTCCAGAACACGCTGGCTGCGCGTGCTACGTAAAAGACGACGATAGCCACTAGGTAGTTGGTTTGCTGCGTTTGTTGGTACTTAAAAAGTAATAGGACGTAGGGTAAGACGACGCCCACGTTTGCAAGAAAATTAAGGGTCGCAACTGAAAAGTCGAGACTTGAATCATGTAATTTGTTCAACGTATTCACACACCATTTCGTTAATTTGCTAACGTTAAGTATAGCAACTTACGGATGGAAATGCTGGCAAAGTGAAGCGGTGAGTGGCGAGGTTTAAATTGGTTGACGGCGAAGTAGCTTGCAATTTTGAACATATGTTCGTATAATGAAATTACGCTTTTAATTTTGAAAAAGTCATTAGAACCGCCGGCCTAAAGTGGAGGCGGAATGGGGAAGTTTGAACGGATGTGCGTATTTCACCAATATTAATTGTAAAGTGTTACTTTAACTTAAGTTCATCCAAAAATCACTCCCAGCAACCAGCTTATTCCGATAGCTGCAAACATTCATCATAATTAGACCTCATTATCATCAGATTTCCGCACTTAAATCTGATGATTTTTACTTTTTAGTCACATTTCAATCATTTTTACCGGCTAAACTCGATTTAACAATTAAGTTCACGACGAACCGACGAATGGAGTAATGCCAATATGATCTACGCACAAATTTTAGCTGGTGGTAAGGGAACCCGAATGGGAAACGTTCCGATGCCTAAGCAATTCTTAACTTTAGCTGGAAAGCCAATCTTAATTCATACCGTTGAGAAGTTCGTTCTTGAAAGTCGCTTTGATGCTATTTTGGTTGTTTGCCCGGCCGATTGGTTGAGCCACACGCAAGAAATTATTCGTAAATATATTTCGGATCAACGGGTTCACGTTGTCACTGGTGGTAACGAACGAAATGAAACACTGATGAAAGGAATTAATTACTTGCAGCAACATTACCCGCGTCACGATGACGACGTTATTATCACGCATGACGCCGTCCGGCCATTCATTACCCAACGAATTATCAATGATAATATCGAAGCAGCTTTAGTACATCCGGCGGTTGACACCGTGGTAGCAGCGATTGATACGATTGTTCAGGGTACCGATGACCAAGCCAGTGCAATTCCCGTTCGGGCCAATATGTATCAGGGACAGACTCCCCAAAGCTTCAACATTAAAGCACTCGTTACGGCCTATCAAAAATTAACGGCGTCCCAAAAGGCCAGTTTATCCGATTCATGTAAAATTTGTTTATTAGCTGGTCAACCCGTCACGCTGGTTCGGGGCGAAAGCTTCAACTTCAAAATCACGACGCCCTATGATTTACGGGTTGCTTCGGCCCTAGTAGAAAAGAGGGACTAGCCATGCTAAATCAAGTTTATCGACTGGTTGCTGCCCGTCAGTTTGAGGTGCAAACCGTTGCGGAAACGGTGACGGCCAATGACGTTGTTGTCCGACCGCGTTACTTGTCCGTTTGTCACGCGGATACCCGCTATTTTACCGGCCAACGTGCCCAGGCCGTGTTACGAAAAAAGTTACCAATGGCGCTGATTCACGAGGGCGTTGCGGAGGTCGTCTTTGATCCGCAAGGGCAGCTCAAGCCTGGAACGCTGGTGACCATGATTCCAAATACGCCGGTAGCCCATGATCCAATTATTAAGGAAAACTATTTACCGACCTCTAAGTTTCGGTCTAGCGGTTACGACGGCTTTATGCAGGAATTTATTTGCCTTCACCGCGACCGGATATTGCCAGTGCCACGGGAAATCAACGTTGAAGTTGCCGCTTTTATCGAAATGGTTTCCGTTGGGGTTCACGGGTTAACACAGTTACAACGTACTATGGACGCTGACCAAGAAGTGATGGGTATTTGGGGCGATGGTAATCTAGGGTACATCACTGCTACCCTTGTTAAACAACTATTCCCTGATAGTCGGTTAATTGTGTTTGGCCGGCATCAGTCTAAATTAAACTACTTTTCTTTTGCAGACCAAACGTACGTTGTTGACCACTTACCAGAGAAATTAAAAGTTAGCCAGGCAATTGAATGTACCGGTGGTCGCGGTAGTGAGCAAGCAATTGATCAAATCATTCATCATATTAAACCAATGGGAACGATTATTTTGATGGGGGTTTCTGAAGAGCCTGTGGATATTGATACGCGAACCGCGTTGGCCGAAGGACTGACGTTTCGCGGTGTCAGCCGAAGTGGTCGCGAAGACTTTGAACGGGCCCTTCAAATTTTAAAAGCTAGTCCGGTTACGCGGGAACGCCTCCAAAATTTAGTTGGGTTAAAACGCCAAGTACGATCGGTAAAAGACATGCGAACTTTTTTTGAAGCCGCACTAACCAATTATTGGGGTAAGGCGGTGATGGAATGGGACGTCTAAAAACGATTAAGTTGTTAATTTTAAAGGTTAGTTTTAACTTGATTTATCAGTGCTTTTATTACTTGAGCGGCCCACGTAAACAGCAAATCACTTTTGCGACAATGCGGAGTACGCAGTTAAACGATAATTTAAAGGCGTTATACGCAGAGTATCAGTTGGCCGGGCACTCAAACTTAGTTACTTTTTGCTACCATTATGATCGAAGCTTCAAGAGTAAAGTTGGCTTTTTGTGGGCCTCGTTACGAGCATTACGCTACATGGCAACGTCGAGACTGTTTATTATTGATGATTATTTCTTTCCACTTTATGCCATTAACAAGCATGACCAGAATCAAGTCGTTCAGCTGTGGCATGCCATTGGCGCTCTTAAAAAGTTTGGCTTGAGTTTACCCAATGCAAATCGGAGTATTTTGAAACCCCATACGAATTACGATTGGGTGTTTGTCAACACTGAAAATGATCGGCCGTTTTACGTGGATGCTTTTGACGTCACTACTGACCAAGTCATTGCATCTGGGGAACCAATGTTAGATGAAATGGTAAAAGAGACCACACAATCGCAGACATCGGAGCGGCCAATCTTACTGTATGCACCAACTTATCGACCAGCGGTTCATGGCGAGGAGCAAGTTTTGGCCCTGGTTCAAGCGTTTATTGAGGCTAGCCCACAACTTCAGCAATCCTGGGAAATTTATATTTCAGTACATCCGTACGTTAACTTACCAAGCTTTAAGCTTCCGCGGCATGTACACGTTTTTCAGGATCCTGACCGGATTAAGGCCTTATTACCGCAAAGCAAACTGTTGATTACGGACTATTCTTCACTGTCACTAAACTTTAGTTATTTTGAACGGCCAATTTTGTTGTTTACTCCCGACTATCAAGCGTATCAACGAAATTGTGGCTTCTACGTCGATTATTATTCGTATTTGGGGGCACCGCATTTTTCTGAACTAGCTAGCTTAATGACCTTTATTAATCACGATTTAACCAACTTAAACTTAGATTACGTCAAAAGACTTAAAGCTAAAACGTTCCCGCGTCTTGACGGCCGGAACACGCAACGGGTTTATCAATTTTTGACGCACTTAGACTAACCATTAACGGGGGACTTAATTTTAGATGCGACGAAGATTAAAACGAATTATTAAACGAGTGCTATTTGGCGCTCAAACTGAAGTTCATCCACAAAATGCAGATGAGCTCAGTGCGGTTGAAGCTGCTGAGCAGTATCAGCCGCGCTTAGACAAGGAAGCGGAGTCCTTGATCAAACGGCAGGTTACCAAGCTTGCGTTTAATCGTTCTTATTTAGTTATTGAGGGACAAGCCTACTTTGAAAATTATCCTGAAGCGGACGGTGAGCGGATTATTAAGAGTTTGGTATTAACTAGTGCCGAACAAGCAGAAATTGAAATTCCGCTTGTTAATCAGCAAGTCGCCAACGCAAAGTTTCCGCAAGCTGGATACCGGGGCGAAATTAATTTTTCGACAATCAGTGGTGGTAAACCACTGATTCCGGGTAGTTACGATGTTCAGCTCCAGTTAAAGCAATATTTAAAGCACGGTTGGTTTATTCGCCGGACCAGTATTGGTCAAATTAAAGATAACCATCAAGATCTTAACTACACGACTAAAATGACGAGTTACGCTGCTAAGAGTAATAAGTCGTACAGTTTGATTTTTCGTTACGGCCTAGCTGCACAGACGCTAAACGTAACGTCTTATAAGCTCAGTGACGTTAATCCGTTAGAAAATGAATTTACGGACGTGAGTGGGCTAGAAACGCCGACAATGCGTGGATTGAAGCGGCGGGCGTTGAAATGGTGGTATCGGTGGTACTGCCTGCGACCAATCAGGCAAAAGCAAGTTGCCTTTGTATCGGATAGTCGGGCTAGTATCTCAGGTAATTTTGAGTTTATTTATCAGGAGTTCCAGCGGCGACAAACTGATTTTCAAATTTCATTCTACCTAAAGCCTAGTATTAAGGCTAAAAAGACTTGGAAGGAAGTTCGAACCCTTGCTAAGGCGTTTGCAACGAGTCGCTACATTATCGTTGACGACTTTTATCCCCTAATTTACCCACTCCGTATCCGGGCAAACGCTGACCTTATCCAGGTCTGGCACGCGGTCGGTGCCTTTAAGACCTTTGGTTATAGCCGGCTGGGTATGCCGGGCGGTCCTAAAGTAACCTCCTTAAATCACCGTAATTATACGAAGGCCTTGGTTTCATCACATAACATCGCAGATAAGTACGCCGAAGGGTTTGGAATCAGTAAGGATAAAATCGCGCCCTTAGGAATTCCGCGAACCGATATTTTCTTCGATGAGCCTAAAAAGCAACGGATTCGTAGCCGGTTAGAACACGATTTACCCTTTATTAAAGGTAAGCGGGTTATTTTGTTTGCACCAACTTTTAGGGGGAACGGCCAGCAGTCGGCGTACTATCCATTTGAGATGCTAAACTTTAAGGAAATTTACGAGGCGCTACACGACGATTACGTCTTCCTGCTTAAGATTCATCCGTTTGTACAAAACAAGCCAACGCTACCATACGAATACGCTGATTTTTACTATGACGTTTCGGATTACCGTGAAATTAACGACTTATTGTTAGTTGCCGATCAGTTAATTACGGACTATTCGTCAGTCTGTTTTGAATACGCGTTATTGAAACGACCAATGATTTTCTTTGCGCCGGATTTAGCAGATTATATGCAGTCCCGAAGCTTCTACTTCAACTATTTTGACTTCATTCCGGGAAGTTTAGCGGAAAACACGACCGATTTGATTAGTCAATTGAAACACCCATCCGTTGACCAGGCTAAATTGGCGGGGTTCATTAACTTTTTCTTTGATGACTTAGACGGTCAAGCGTCGAAACGCTTTGTGGATGCGCTTGAACGGGGCTTTACAGATTCGGAAACGCCACTTCAACGTAACACTGACGGTTTGGAATTAAGTGAGGACGGCAAGGTGATTCCTCAGTGGGGAAAGCCGCGCCGCCACGATGCTTAAGTAACTAGTGGTGCGATTTTTAGACCAAACAAAACAAGGGACTGTGACGGCTGTCATAGTCCCTTGTCTTGCCCAAAAATGATAGAAGCGTAGTCTGACCGCCGTTTTTTTCGCTTATGCTCGTTGTAGCCACTTGGTTAACAGGTAGCCGAGAAAGACCATCCCACCGGCAACGAGTGCGGTTGCCGCCAGACTGATCAAGGTTGTGATAAGACCGCCAATGAAGGTGCCAAGGGCGATTCCCACGCTAAAACCAGCGATGTTTAGAGCTGCGGCTAAGTTGATGGCCCGGGGTTCACTTTGTTGAGCGAGTTGTAAAACGTAACTTTGAAGAATTGGAACGTTCATGAAACCAAGCATTCCGAGCACAACGATGTTTGGCACTGCGAGTAACAGGCGTGGTGCGGTCCAATAAAAAACGATTAACGCAACGGCCTGCAGTAAAAAGATGCCACTGAGTAACCGGAGCGGTGCATGCGGTGATAAGCGCCCGCCAAGCCAATTGCCCAATGCAATCGCAAGCCCGTAAATAACCAAAATTAGGCTGATCCAGTGGGCAGAAACGTGGGTGATTTGTTGTAAGATTGGGGACAAGTAGGTAAAGGCGACGAAGGTCCCCCCGTATCCTAAGATGGTCACTAGTAGAATGAGCCCAATCCGACGATTAGTGAGTAGGCGCCACTGTTCACGCCAAGTTGGTAAAGTGCTCGGTAGTTGGTCATGCGGTAGCGTGCGCCAGTTGAGCAGAAAGGCGCCAATTCCTAAGAGGGCAATGATTAGGAAGGGGAGTCGCCAGCCAAAGTAGTCACTGACGACCGTTCCTAGTGGCGCGCCAAAAGCCGTTGCGACCGTAAAGCCACCAAAAATAAATGCAATGGCCCAGGCCTGACGGGTGGGTGGAACGAGTTCAGCGGCCACCGTCGAGCTGAGCGCGAACAGAATCCCGTGAGCCATGGCGGCCAAGAAACGCCCAATTAGTAGCCAAGCAAAGGTTGGTGCAGCACTGATTAATAAGTGTCCGCCAATAAAAGCAACTAGTGCGCCTAAAATGACTCGGCGCCGAGCTTGCCGGAGTGTCAAAATAGCTAATAATGGGCCACCGACCGCGACTCCCAATGCGTACAAGGACGTAATCATGCCCGCCGTGGCGGTATTAATGTGAAAATCAGTGGCAACTGCGGGTAAGACCCCCACACTAATAAATTCCGTTACCCCGACGCTAAAAAAGGTTAGTGTCATCGCTAGTAATGCCCAGCGAGACTTTAAAGTTAATGCGTGCAATTTGATTGCCTCCTCGTTTATAATAAAGATTATGTGTGATTAACATGAATTTGATTATAACGGCATGACTAACAATTAGTAAGTACGCACTTGTAAGTGCGCTAGTTACTTTTAGGTACCTTTTGGTTATCCGCGGGATTGAAAGGGGATGAAGTTGTGCAAAAAGTTTATCAGTTGGCGGTGGAAGCGACCCTCGATGTGATTGGTGGTAAGTGGAAACCAATTATTTTGTGTCACCTAGGCCAGGGAACGTTACGTAACGGTGAATTACGGCGGAAAATCCCAGCAGTGTCCCAACGCGTTTTAACACAGCAGTTACGGGAGTTAGAAGTGGACGGTATTATTCAACGGCGGGTTTATCCGGAAGTTCCCCCACGCGTCGAATACGGACTAACACCGACTGGCCGGAGTTTACGGCCAATCTTACTGGCAATGTCAACTTGGGGTGAACAACGCGTCAAACGCGCCCAGGCAGCGGGTGAATCGATTGAAATTCGGGATCATAATCAAAGTGGTTTTAATTAGGATGGAGTGCTGGAAAAAAGATGCAAACGGAAACGAGAAAATTAACGGTCAATGATGCTCAACTACTACGTCAGATTAGCATTGAAACGTTTCAAGATACGTTTGGGGCGCAGAACACGGCCGCTAACATGCAGGCTTACTTAAGTGAGGCGTACGATTTGGGTAAGTTAACGGCAGAGCTTGCTAACCCGGAATCGTGGTTTTACTTTGTGTTCGTTGCTGGTCACGATGAACCGGCTGGCTATTTGAAATTAAACGTGGGTGCGGCTCAAAGTGAAGCAATGGGTCCCCACGCGCTAGAAGTCGAACGAATCTACATTCGATCGGCCTACAAACACCGGGGCCTTGGCAGTGCGTTTATCCAGCAGGCGTTGAAGTTTGCCGATGATGCGCACAAGAAAAAGATTTGGTTAGGTGTTTGGGAACACAACGAACCGGCTAAAGCGTTCTACCATAAATGGGGGTTCGAGCCGTTCAGTGCGCATTCGTTTGTGATGGGCGACGATCCTCAGACGGATATTTTGATGCAACGTTCAATTTAATTGGATTCTAAAAAGAGGACTGAGCAAGACACTTCAGCGGGTGCCTTACTCAGTCCTCTCTTAATTTGCTTAGCGAAACGTATGCCAGCCGTACCATAGTAGGCTAGCAAAGTAGCACAGAAACTGGCCCCCAAAAAAGAGCGTCCAGAGCCGCCACAGCCAGATTAACCAACTTAGATTGAAAAACAAACTGGCAAGAATGAGCCAATTCGTTCCAAATAGCCAGACAAAAACGATGGTTCTAGGCAATAAGATCCAGCCAAAGGGGGGCGTTAAGAGCATTCTATTTTTAACATTCCAAGTAACTAGCAGTAAGACGGGAATGACTAAGCTTTCACCCACTGCAATCCCCGGGGAGCGGTGCGGATCTGCTAAAAAGATATCCGGCCCCAGACCATAATGAACAGGTAATGCGGGTACCAGGTGTTGCTGGTTAAAATAAACAAGCAGTGGCTGTAAAATCAAAAGACCGACTAAAAAATAAGTCCCTTTTCTCATCAAACGTCGTCCCATCTCTTTAGAATATCATCATCTTAGCAAGCGCTTGCTTCAATTTACAATCGCAAGTTGGTTAAGTTTACGTAAATTTACTGTAAACAGATTCAATAAGTTCACTATGTTTTCACGTGTGAATCGCATCGGATTAAATTGAAGGTGCGTATAATGGGGGTCTGAATTAGATAATTAATATTCATTGGGGGAGCGCGTTGATGAGGATTTTAATAACCATTGCTATTACGATTTCTAGTTTATTTTATCTTTACTTCTTATTGACGGTCATCTTAGTTAATCATTATCGTCAGCCGGTTAAAACGTACGTGAAACGCGAACGGCCTTACCAGTTGTTCATTGTTATTCCGGTTTTAAATGAGGAACTCATCATTGGTCGAACGATTGAGCGACTGTCGGCGGAGCTGGCAAAATTACCGAAGTCAATTCATGCTCAAATTATTGCGGTTGATGATGATTCTAAGGATCAAAGCTTGCGTAAGTTGGCCGAGTCACAATCACCGTATTTACAAATTTTACACCGCGCCGGCAATCGGCGGTTAGGTAAGGGGGCCGTCTTAAATACGGCCGTTGATTATGTTAAAACGACGCTTGCGGCTAATACGGATCCTAAGACGTCGATTATTGGGGTGCTCGACGCCGATGCGTTTATGACCGCTCACGATTTAACTCAGGTGGTGGCGCACTTTGAAGCTGAACCCAAAATGGCGATGCTTCAAACCGGGGTACTGATTAATAACCAACAAAATTGGCTGACTAAGATGCAAAATTTTGAGTTTATGGGGATTAATAACGCGACTCAGCAGCTGCGTAATCAACTTGGTGCGGGGATTGCTTCCGGGAACGGGCAATTTGTCCGACTACAATTAGCGCAGCAGAATCCTTGGGGCAATAGTTTACTCGAAGACTTGGAATTTACGCTGAGAACTTGGTTACTCGGTGGCCGAACCGTTTTTGATCATCACCTAGTCGTTGAGCAGGAAGCCGTAACGCAATTGCACCCGTTTTTCCGCCAACGGGTGCGCTGGTGCCAGGGAGCGGTTCAGTGTATGCACTATTTACCAGCGTTGTGGCGTTCAAAACAGTTGAATTACTTTCAAAAAATTGATACGAGTTTTTGGATTTTAATGCCGATTACGGGCTGCATTATTCCCATTACCAGTGTTATTACCCTGATTATTCTTGTGAGTCGTAGTCTAACGAATTGGCATGTCGGCTGGCATCACCTGGCAATTATTACGATCGTCGCCATTACGTTGCTGGTCTGCCTCTTGTTGGCAAATATTTTACAACGCAACTATGCTAGCATTCAGCGAAAAGTTCCGCTTTTAAGCGCGTTTTGGCAAGGCCTGAGTTTTCAAGCGTACTTATTGATTGTGGGAATGACGCCGTACGTCGCAATTTATCGTCAGCTACATGGCAGGACGGATTGGACTAAAACGCACCATGGTACTGGTGGAACACCAGTTGCGGTCCGGTCGCGGTTAAAGCGTTCTTTTTAATGGGGTGAAGTTAATGGTTAAGCAAGCAGTTGTAAAGTTAGGACAGGCACTAGCCCTAATTATCGCCGGAATAATTACGGTTTGGTTATTAGTGGCCAGCTGGCAAGTTAAACCGCAAGTGGGGATTGGATCGCTGGCCCTGAGTGGGGGCGTTGTCATCCTATTGGGATTGTTGATTGGCGGGGGCAGTTACTGGTTAAGTCGGCGCCAAACCAGCTGGCTAGTTGCCAGTTTTATCGGGTTGACGTTATTAAAGTTTCCGCTAGTCGCTTGGCTTAAAATTGCCCCGGTCGGTGATTTTAAAGTTTATCACGCGCTCGCGGTATTTAATGCGCACGGTCTGACCTGGCACCAGATGCTCACGCACGGGCTAATTGGTGCCAGCATCGCTTCGCCAACGACTCTGAACGTGGCTAACTTATTCAGTTTTAGCACCGCGCTCGGGGGCACTAATTTTTTTATTAGCCAGTTAATCAATATTAGTTGTACCTTGTTAGACATGCTATTGCTGTACTGGTTGGTTTCACGGTGGCTCTCGCGGCGACTGGGGATCATGGCTAGCTTAATTTTTTATTGTATTCCATCGTACTGGCTTTATAGCACACTGTTAAACGGAGCCGAACCGCTTTTAATTACCTGTTTACTCGTGATGATGTTGGCGTTAACGCGCGCTTTGAAGCCGTTACCGACGGCTTCGCCCAACGACCATTGGTTTAATTTAATCATCGCGGGAGGCGCAACCCTGGTAGCAAACATGATTCAACCCATTATGATCAGCTGGTTAGTGATTTTAGCGCTGTTCACCGTGATTGTTATTTTGGATTTAGGCAGAAGCTACCATTTTCAGTATCGGCACGTGGGTTTATACGTTGTCACCACTGCAGTCGTTTTAATTGCGACAACCGGACTATCAAGCTGGTTATACGGATTTCAAGTGACACCGCCGACCGCCAACGTTTCGTATGATGTTACCAGTGGGGCTCAAACTTCCGCAAATCAACGATCGCAAACGGCATTGGTACAAGCGGATCCGGCAATCGCGGCGTTGTTGGCAACTAGTCCAACGGGTCAGCTAGGCCCAGTAATTAGTCACCGCATGCAATCCTTAGCACGCGAAGACTATGGTTTTCATTGGTCACTAGTCAATTTAAGGTCGGTGCAACAACGCCGAACTTGGAAACGAACGCAGCCTTTTTGGGCTGGGTTAGCGCATATCTATTGGCAGCTAATGCTGATTGCGACACTGATTAGTGTCGTTATTGGTGGGTGGCTATGGTGGCGACCATCCGCTTTAAATCATTACTTTCTGTATGCAACCTTACTATTGGATGGACTGACCTTGACCGCTTTATTAATAGGGGCTCAGGGGCGTAGTCGAGCCATTCTGTATTTACCAATTATTTTTATGATCACTTGCGGTACTGCTGGGATAACCCAGTTGTGGTCTCGCCAGCGCCGCGTTTAAATTAAGTTTAAAAAAGTAAGGCCCGTTCAGCGCTATTAAGTTGGCTGTTGAACGGACCTTTTTTATTAAGTGACGGTTCTAAATACCAGTTGAATACAGCAGGGGGGTAGTTGACATAACTAGGGGGGAGTTGGCGTAATGGGTTAATGCAACGCTAGTGCTGCGAGCGGCCCAGTTTCCAACTGCACAAATAGTTGCCGAGTTTCGGCTGCAGACAGTAAGGCTCGTTGATAGCAACGTTGACGCCAACCGGTTTGGGGGATTTGATGGTCAACGTACCAAGCCCAAACATCCTTTGCCAAAAATTCACGGTAGCCATGGTAACCAAATTGGCCGTGAGTTTCTTTGGCAATTAAGGCGTGTAAAATCAAGTGCTCAACTTCATCAACGTAAACGAGTGCTTTCCGTTGTTGATAGCGGTATGGATATTGAAAGTAATAAATGGTCGCTGGATCAGACATATTATGGAATTGGTTTTCTGCAACGTGGTGCGTGCACAAACCGTCGCGAGTGCGCGTGTAGTTTCCACGTTGAAGCCGCCGAACTTGACCTTTAAGAAATTGTTCGTAGGACGCCTGGTTAAAGTAGTCGTCTTTAACTGGTCCGGATTGCTGCCGTAGTTGCTGAATGGCGTCATCGTATGGCATTTTTAGTAGTGCTAAGTAATGTTGGAATCGCTGTTGGTGTGAATTGAACTGCATTTGAAAGCCTCGCTATTATTAGTGTGCGTTTATTGGGTACGTTAACAGCTTCAGTATGAAGCTTGTAGCAACCATGCGGCTAATTGGATTGATCAATGATTGTAATTGTGCAACCCAAAAAGCCGGTTTAATCACGATTAATTTTCATTATAGCATAGCTGAATTGTGCGTAATCAGTTAGACTAGGATTAAGATTGGGTTTGGTTTTAGCTTTTGACTGTTAGTGGCACCAATTTTGTTAGCTAAAACGGCTACAGTTTAATGAATGATGAATATGTACTAATTTAAGCCAACTAGGTTTAATCATAAATCTAGTTGGCTTAAATTAGCCATGGAGATATTAGCATACGGCCAGTTCGTGTTCGGCTGATTAAAGCTGCGGGATTCTAAGTTATAAATATTTTAGAGATAATTACGATCATTGTTTTTACCGTGAGATCTGTGCATGCTATGGATTTAAGTTGCAAGTCCAGGATAAACCAACGTCCGTTTTAAGGCTGAACTGATTATTAGGAGTAAAAATCGTGGCTAACCGAGAGGGGTGTTTTTTTGATATTCTAGTTTACATAATATATATTATACCAAGTAGACCTAGAAGAGAAAATCCTCCCCCACGACCTAAATTTGCTCCCCCGGGTCCTTTTTTGCGGATTGTTTCAAAACTAAGCTTCAAAATATTTCTGATTAGCAGTTGTACTGATACTAAAAATTTGATGGTTGGTTCGACCATTAGCTATCAGTTAAATTTTTAATCCCAGTTTTTTAAAACCAATCAATTACTAGCTTAACTTAAAAAATATTTGAATGCTGAATTTTGCTTGCTATTTCATTTTAAAATTTTTATTGACTTAAGCTCATATCAAATCAACTTCTACCAACTTGAGCTTTGAGTGCTTTTAATGCAGACTTGTTCAGTTTAATATCGAACTGATGCTTAGAATGCGTCTCTCAGCACCGCACTTTTAGGTTGTATTCGCTAAATAATTGTGTTTTAGTTATAGTAACAATTCTCTTTCAGAAAGGATGCTGATTAGTATGGCGACTAAGTTTCCCTATGAAAAAAGCTTCGTTGCACAGCTCCGGGCCGATGGTAAGCAAGCCCCTACGATTTTACAATATCAATTGACCCTAGCAGACTTTTTTAATTATGAGCAGCATTTCAATGAAACGTTTGCAGCCAGCCAGTTGTTAGCCGACTTAACTGAAAACGACGTCCGGACCTACTTAGAAATGCTACAAACGCAACGTCAGTTTAAACCATCAACGTTAAACAAAAGCCTTTCTAATCTAAACGGTTACTTTAGTTACTTGTTTGAGCACCGGATTATCACGACGCTGCCAACGTTTAAAATTAAGGGCCAACCGCGGGCTAATGATTTAGATGTTCAAAATTGGCCCCAGACCTTGCCAACGATACTGACTAATCATGATTTGCACGTTTATACTCGTTTGTTTTTGCTCTTAACGTGTAAAGCGTATACGGCCACTGAAATGTTGGCCCCTGGATTTTATCAAGAATTAGTGACCATCCCGTTTTCAGCTACTGAACAAGCTTTTTTGCAAGAATTACAACATTTTATTGAGCCACGTCAAGCGTCAACCGGTAGTCCCGATATTTTCTTGAAATCACGTCAACGAGGAACCGATCCGCACCTGACCTTAGCGGCACTCCATAAGTACCTGACCGGTGATAGTCAACGGTTAGGAATGCCATTGAAACCAATCGCGTTACGGCAAAGTTTTATGCTCTGGTACTTGGATCAACATCGAACGGATTCGATTGATTTGACGATGAAGCGGCTTCGCTTAGATTTAAGCAGTCTGGATTATTATCAAAATTTGCTGCGTCGTCAGGATTTACGTGCGGCTAAACAGGGTCGCGATTAAAGGCTTTATTTAATGACATTATTACAGTTATTTAACGGAACGTTACAAAGTCGCCACAGACATTACGCTTGATTTGCCGCTTAGTTAAGAAGTCGTAAAAGGCCTGTACAATTATTCTAAAGCTCGTTAAACTATTAGCATATTGATAGTTACTAAAGTATTCGAAAGGATGATTCCCAGATGACCTTTTACCGCTGGCTGGAACCGTTTATTGGTCAACACGGCCCGTATGCGCCAGCCGCGCGTTACGCGCACTCCGATTTTGATTTTCTTCGCACTAGTGATGTCCGTGAATTATCCGATTACATTACTTATTTAAATACGCGCGATTCTGTTAAGCAATCATTTTATCAAGCGCTCGATGCCTATCGAGCTTCATAAGCTACCTTAAAAGGCTCTGTGTCAACCGGTGTTGATTTGTACTTTTATGAGGTTCCAATTCACTTACGAATTGGGGCCTTTTTTTCAAC
>NZ_BJEA01000004.1 GCF_005405425.1 Lactiplantibacillus modestisalitolerans
AAATCGATGCCCGCAGTGTTCCAGCCACCCGGTTACACCCGCTGCTGGCGGCAATTTCAACACCAATTGGTACAGAATCTAATTTTCCACATAGTGAATCCGGGCTGTGACTACCGCCGAAATGAGTTTCGCCGCAGTAGCCAAATGGTCAGGGCGCAGAGCCCAATCGCAATTACGACCGTAATTTCCCAGCCGAACGGATTTTTCATGAATGGAAGGGCCACGTTTTGACCGAAGAACCCAAAGACGATGTTCGGAATCGTGAGAACGATTGAGAAGACGGTTAATAGCCACATCGTGTTGTTCAGGTTATTATCCAAAATGTTGGAATAGGCGTTGGAAACGCGGGCGATAATGTCCGACGCGATGTTGGCCATGTCGAGCCCTTGTTGGGCTTCAACGATAATGTCGTCGAGGCGTTCTTTTTGGGTCGTTGAAAATTTAATCGGGCCAAAGCGCTTTAACGATTGTAATAAATCGTTGTTGCTCTTTAGCGAGGTTAAAAAGTAAACGAGCGTCGTTTCTAATTCCATTAATTGTAAAATGACGGACCGCTGGATCTGTTTGCGCATCTTGAGCTGGATGTTTTGGCGTTCCTCGTTGATTTTATTAATAGCTGAAAAATACTGGCGCGAGAGTTTGTATAGCACCTCAAAAATGTAGTCAAACGGGTGCAGGACCTTTTCCCAGTCGGCGTCAATCGCGTCGGCGAGCATGTCCTCGACAAACATCGTGTTGTCAGTTGTAAACGTCAGTAGGGTGTGGTCAATTAGCATAAAACTAACCTGGGCCGTGTACGTCCCTTCGTCTTCATCGTTCGTTACCACGTCAAAAATAATGGTTGTAATGGCACTTTTGGCGTCGTACTCCAACCGGCCCCGTTCGTGTTGGTCGGTCGCGTAGCCGAGCATTTCGTCCGTGACCTGTTCCTCGTTGACCAGCTGATTATAGTCATTATCCGTATAATTATTAACCGCGACCCACCGGAAATCGTCGCTTAAGGCTTGTTCTTTTATCATTATTTTAACTTCCAGAAATTTGATTTACTTTCAATTTAACATGATTCCTAGGCGAACGTAAAGGCGGACGTCGGAAATTTCCGAGCTAACTAACGGTTGTTTGGCTTAACCGCTCGCACCAGAGTAAGTGCTTGCGGTTAAACAGCGCTAGTAAAAAGTCGTAACTTAAAATTAATAAGACGAACGAAACGACCACTAAGTAGACGTCGAGGCGGTTCAGGGAGGCACTTGGTAGGTCTCCCAGCCGATCAAACAGCCAGAGGTCTAAGAAGAGTAATGGGAGACTGACGATGTAGAGGCCGCCGTAGTGAATCAGCAACTGCCACAAATGCGCCGACTGCCCGTTTTTTGCGGTTATGCGACTATTAAACAGTAGGCCGCCGATGGTTTTGCCTTTGAACCACCAAGCCGGTAGTAAGAAGAAAAGGCCGATGTCCAGTAGGTAGAGCCACCGAAAATCGCGACTGAGGGGCCATTGAAAGTGCTTGACCAGCACGAAATAACTGACGTCAAAGGCGGCAATCAGCGCCCAGTCAAAAACGAGGGCGCCAATTCGCCGCCAGGCAATCGGCTGCTGGTCGGCTTGCAGGACGGGGCTGTGATCGCGTTCCCGCCATTTGCGAGGGAGAAAACTGATGGCCAGCGCGCCACCGACACCGCCCAGCGTATTCATGAGCAAATCGTCGACGTCAAACATCCGGTAAGCCCGCGAATAGTAACCGTACAGCCCCGTGAGTTGCGTTGTTTCAAAGAAGAGCGAAAGCGTGAAACTGGTGAGGGTAATTAACCATAACGGCCAGTGGCGCCGCCATTTTAAGTAGGCGCCAATTGGGATGAAAAAGAGCAGGTTAAAGAACGGTTGGAAAAAAGAAGACGCCTTAAACGCACTCAGCCAGGTACTACGGTCACTCAATTGAAGTGGGTTGGCTTGGCGAAATTCGTTCAGAAATAAGAAGGGGTGGAGATTATATTCGGCACCAGTCATCCGCGCAACGCTGGCCTGGGTTGGTAACGGTAGGATAATCAACAGGTACGCCGCGGCCAAGTACCAAATAAACGTGTAAGTGGCGATCACGTTTTTTTCAGTTAGTTGGTGCCGGATTTTAAGTTGGCCGGCCAGAATTAGAATGGCGGCCATGAGCGTTAGCACGGGCAACGCCAGAATTAAAATGTGAACGGGCTCAAGTAGGGCGCTCACAACGTGACTCGATAGCCCGAGTTGATAAAGTTTGGTGATTAGTTCGTGCATGGTACTCCCCCTTTAAGTCGGTTATTTGGGTAACCAATCCCAATCTGTAATTGACTATACCACTTAATGATTAAGTTTGTATTTTGAAACTAGTAAATTAGTAAAAGTTTAGAACGTTGGTGGTCACCATGGTAGCTGGGATTGGTTGGCGCCAAAAAGTGTCGCTGGGAGTGATGCGGGGAAGCGGCGACTTGCAGAAGCGGCTAAAATATGCTTGAATGATGATAAAATTATGAGAAGGCGATGATAAAATGCGAGTTGATGGACATACCCATACCGAGTTGTGCCCGCACGGTAGTGGCGAAGCCACCGAAAAAATGGTCCAGCGGGCGATTCAATTAGGTTTTCAGCGCTACTGCATTACGGAACACGCGCCACTACCACCGGCGTTTAGTCAGCAGTACGCCGGCGACCCAACTGGGATTACGGAAGCATCGTTGCGCCTAGACCAGGTTGAACCCTACTTGGCATTGGCCGAGGATCTCCAGCGGCGTTACGCGGATCAAATCAATATTTCGGTCGGCTTCGAGGTTGACTTTTTACCAGGGCAGGTGGCTTGGACCCGCCAATTCCTAGATCAATACGGTCCGCGTACTCAGGACAACATTTTATCGGTTCACTTTATGCGGGGAGCTGACCAGCGAATCTGGGCCATTGACCTTTCAGCCGCAAATTTCATGACTGCGTTTGGGGAGTGGTTGGCAACGCCTCAGCGGGTGTTTGAAGAATATTATCAAACCGTTTGGCAGTCCGTTAACGCTGATTTAGGGCGCTACGCCCCGCAACGAATCGGTCACATGAGCCTAGTGCGTAAGTATCAGGATGCGTGCGGGCTACAGGAACCGTTAAACGCCGGCAATTTATTATTAGTCGATCAAATTTTAAACCGACTGCATCAGCAACACCGGGAATTGGATTTGAATTTAGCGGGACTTTACAAACCATTTTGTAATGATTTTTACCCCGGCCGTGAAATTAGCACGCGGGCGCAAAAGCTTGGTATTCCGCTGATCTACGGCTCGGACGCGCACGATGTTGCCAGTGTGGGACGCGGTCACCATTTAATAAAAACGTTAATTAATGGTTGACAGGTGGCATTCAAGTCACTACAATGAGTTTTAGATTAAATGATTCATCAAATTTTAATAAACGGTTGTGATTAGAAAAAGTAATCAGGCGTTCCTCATCCAGAGAGTCCGGGTAGCTGCGAACCGGGCGGACACGTCTGACGAACCCACATCTATGAACTGCTGGGGTGAACTGGCTTAACTAGCTCCAGCCGAATTGGTTTCGTTATCCAAGTTGACAAGCTCAACATGAGGTCAGCGGTGTGAACCGCTGGCGAAATAAGGTGGAACCACGTGGAAACGTCCTTTTAGCAAATTGCTAAGGGGACGTTTTTTTGATTCAACTGCGTAAATAATTTAAGGAGGCGGTCGCATGTTAAAACATTTATTACCACTCGGGACCCGCGATGAATTTGGTCGTCAGGCCCAAACTAAGCAGCAACTTATTTCGGTGATTCAGGCCCATTTCAAGCGGCGCGGATTGACGCCGATTGCGACGCCTTTATTGGAAAACCAAGCGGTCTTTGAACCGTACCAAATGGGGAACTACCAATTGTACCGGTTACTGGGGCCGGACGGACAGACCTTAGTGTTGCGTCCCGACCTAACGTTACCGGTGGCCCGTTTCATCAGTGCGACGAAGGTGCCGTTACCCCAAAAGTTTAGTTATATTGGGGATATCTTTCGGGTCAGCCGCCGCCTTTCCGGGTCGTATAACCAAATGACGCAAGCCGGGGTGGAATTGATCGGTTACGCGTCACTGAAAGCGGAATTGGAGTGCTTGACGATTGCTAATCAGCTCAGTAGTGAGTTGATCGACGACGCGGTTGAAATTGAGTTGGGCGATGCCCAGTTCGCGCAGCAGGTGGTGGCGAGCGTGACCAGTGATGCCGCGACCCAGCAAGCGATTTTAACGGCGTTGTTTAACAAACAAATTCCGCAGTACCAAGCGTTGATCGCCAGTTACCGCCAGCAACCGCTCTATGATTTTCTGGTAAAGTGGCCGCGGTTGTTTGGTCAGCCCCAAGCGATTTTTGAGCAGTTGGCGCAAGCGCCGTTACCCACCTGCGTGACAAGTACCTTGAACCGCTTGCGGCAAGTGGTGGCTTGGATGCAAACGACCATGCCGAGTCAGTCGGTGTCGATCGATTTAAGTAGTCAGGCCCCCCAGAAGTACTATACCGGCTTAACGTTTCGGGGCTTCTCGCAAGTGGGCGGTGACTACCTGTTTAGCGGGGGGCGTTACGACCGTTTGCTAACAAACTTCCAAGCCGAGGCGGAACCGGCGGTGGGGATGGGCATTAACGTTGACTTACTAACGAGTTTAGCCGCACCCACTGAGCCGGCAGCCCCGCGCCAATTAATTTACTTTGAACCAGAACAATGGGCGACGGCCGAGGCGCGCTTAGCCCGAACACCGAACACTAGCTTGAGCCTCGCACCAACTCGGGAGCAGGCTGAGCTGGAAGCTCAACGGATGGGTGCGACTTTAGTTGATTTAACCAAGGGGGCTGAAGCATGACCGAACGCATTAAAATTGCTTTAACGAAGGGCCGGGTGGAACAACAGGTGCTGCCATTGCTAGAACGGGCGGGAATTGACTGTTCACTCGTCCGCAATAAGCAGCGGCGACTGATTTTTAATTCGAAAACGCAACCCTACCAGTTCATTCTCGCCAAGGGCCCGGACGTCACGACTTTTCTGGAACGCGGTGCTGCGGATATCGGCATCGTTGGGAGCGACATTTTAGTGGAGCACCAAAGTACCCAGTACGAACTATTAGATTTAGGCGTTGGCCGCTGCCAGTTCGTGCTTGCGTCTACGCGTACTTTTGACCCGTTCGCCCCGAAACGCAAAATTATTGGGACCAAGTACCCGTTGATTACCCAGCGTTACTTTGATCAGCGGGGCCAGGACGTTGAGATTATTAAAATTGAAGGGTCGGTTGAGCTGGCACCGTTGACCGGGCTGGCCGACGCCATCGTCGACATTACCGAAACCGGGACGACCCTGCGCGAAAACGACTTACAAATTTACGATTACTTACAACCCGTTTCAACCCGGCTGGTGGTCAACCGGATGGCTCTAAAGCAACACCAAACCGCCATCTATCAATTGGTTGACCAGTTAGCGGCCGTTGTTAACGAGCCGACTTCAAAGGAGCGTGCCTAATGAAAATTATTGAATCCGATCTAAACAGTTTGAAACGCCTAGTGCAACGTAAAACCCAGCAATTAACCGACTTAAAAGTTGAGGACGCGGTTCGTCGAATCATTACCGACGTAATTGATAATGGTGACGCGGCCCTTAAAAAGTACGAAGCTCAATTTGATAAGGTCGACTTAACCGAATTTCGGTTACCGCAAGCAACCATTGATGCGGCCTATGATCAGTTGGATCAGAAGGTCAAGGACGCGTTGCAATTAGCCAAGCGCAACATCACCAGTTTCCACGAAAAGGAACGGGCGACGGGCTTTGTGGACGCCGAGCAACCGGGCGTGCTGCGCGGCCAAAAGCTGTTACCACTCCAGCGGGTGGGACTCTACGTGCCCGGTGGGACGGCGGCCTATCCCTCGACCCTCCTCATGAGTGCGTTACCGGCGAAGATTGCCGGGGTGCAAGAAGTGGTCATGGTAACGCCACCCCAACCAGACGGGATTAACCCGGCCGTCCTAGCAGCGGCGAAGCTTGCTGGGGTGGATGCCATTTACCAAGTGGGCGGTGCCCAAGCGATTGCCGCGCTGGCTTACGGAACGGAATCGATTCCAGCCGTCGATAAAATTATCGGTCCCGGGAACGTTTTCGTTGCCACCGCGAAGAAGCAGGTCTTTGGTCAAGTGGCGATCGACATGGTTGCCGGCCCCTCTGAAATTGGCATCATTGCCGATGAGACGGCCGACCCGCGGCAGTTAGCGGCGGACCTATTGAGTCAGGCCGAACACGACCGTCGCGCCCGGCCAATTCTGATCACCACCAGTGCTAAGCTTGCCCGGGCGGTGGATGCAAACGTGACGTCGCAGTTAAAAGTGTTACCGCGGACCGCAATTGCGACCGAAGCGGTCAATGAGAAGGGCTTCATCGCGGTGGTTCCCCAAACGCAAGACATGTTTGAACTGATGAACACGGTCGCGCCGGAACACTTGGAAGTCCAATTAGCGGAACCGACCCAGTACTTAAACTTGATTCGCAACGCCGGCTCAGTCTTCTTAGGGAAGTACGCTTCCGAGCCGCTCGGGGACTACGTGGCGGGGCCTAACCACATTTTGCCAACGAGTGGGACGGCGCGCTTCTCATCACCGCTAGGAGTTTATGATTTTGTGAAACGGACGTCGTTTATTCAGTACACCCAGGCGGCACTTAAAAAGGAAGCAACCGCGATTACGACGCTTGCCCGGGTGGAGGGCTTGGAAGGCCACGCCCGTGCGATCGAAGCCCGGTTTGACCAGTACTATGATACGGAGGACTAATTATGACAACGAAAGCACGTCAAGCAACCATTAAACGGGTGACTAAGGAAACCCAAATTGAAATTAGTTTGAATCTCGACGAACAAACCGGCATTGAAATCGACACCGGCATCGGGTTTTTAAACCACATGTTAAACTTGTTCGCTAAGCACGGCCGCTTCGGCTTGGTCGTTAAGTGTCACGGTGACTTGGACGTTGACCCGCACCACACGACTGAAGATACTGGCATCGTGTTGGGGGAGTGCTTTAAACAGGCCCTTGGTGAAAAAGTGGGTATTGAACGCTACGGCACCGAATTTGTGCCGATGGACGAAACCCTGGGCCAAGTCAGCGTTGATTTGAGCGGCCGGTCCTACCTTGTCTTTAACGCCGAGTTGACTAACCCGCGCCTAGGCGGTCTTGATACCGAAACGGTGGAGGACTTCTTCCAAGCGGTCGCGTTTGCGGCGGAAATGAACTTACACGCCCGCATCTTGTACGGGCGCAATACCCACCACAAGGTTGAAAGCCTGTTTAAGGCCTTTGGTCGGGCAATGCGCGCCGCCGTCACCATTAACCCGGAGATTGTCGGGGTGAACTCCACGAAGGGTGTGATCTAAATGTTTGCGATCGTTGATTATGATACTGGCAACACTTTGAATTTACAAAAGGCGTTAGCCTACCTAAACGTGCCCACGACGCTGACGGCCGACCCGGCGGTGCTGGCGAACGCGGACGCGGTCCTCTTACCGGGAGTTGGGGCGTTCGGTGCGGCGATGGCCGCGCTTGAACAACGGCAATTGGTTCAGCCGCTTCAAGCGCTCGCCCGCAGTGGCAAGCCGATGCTCGGAATTTGCCTGGGCATGCAACTTCTCTTTGAAACCGGCTTGGAATATGGTCAACACGCTGGGTTGGGGTTGCTACAAGGCCGTGTTGTGCCGTTACCGACTGACCGCGGGGTCAAGGTTCCCCAGATGGGCTGGAATCAAAATCAATTGCAGCGCGTAAACAGCCCGTTTGCGGCGATTGATCAGCAATATACCTACTTTGTCCACTCGTTTTATGCGGACTGTCCGGCTGAAGAAGTCGTCGCCAGTGTGCACCACGGGGTGGCGGTTCCAAGTATTGTTCAACGCGGGAACGTGGTTGGCATGCAATTTCACCCCGAAAAAAGTGGTCGGGTCGGACTAGCACAACTTGAAAGTTTTAGAAAGATGGTGGTTACAAATGATGCTTCCAGCAATTGACTTACACGCCGGGCAAAGTGTCCGGCTCTATCAGGGCGACTTTGAGCAGGCGACCCTGATCAACGCCGATCCGGTCGCGCAGGCCCGCCAAATTAATGCGGCCGGGTTACACCAACTTCACTTGGTGGACCTTGACGGGGCCAAGGCCGGGCAACCGCAAAACCTAGCAACGGTGATGGCAATCCGGGCCGCCTTTGACGGTTTGATTGAAGTGGGGGGCGGTATTCGGACTTACGAGCAGGCGCGCCAGTACCTGCAGCTTGGAATTGACCGCTTGATTTTAGGGTCAATCGCACTCACGCAACCAGCCCTGGTCCAACAATTATTAGCCACCTACGGCCCGGAAAAAATCGTGGTTGGGATTGATGGTAGTGACGGCCGGGTCGCGATTAACGGCTGGCTTGATCAGTCACAAACGAAGATGAGCCACTTGATCGCCGCGATGAGTCGGGCCGGGGCCCGGCACTTCATCGTGACGGACGTCGCTAAGGACGGTACCTTGCAGGGACCCAGCCTGGGGCTATACGCCCAGTTAAAGGCGCAACTGCCCCAAGTTAATTTAATTGCGAGTGGGGGCGTCCGGGACTTAGCCGACGTTCAAGCGTTACAGGCGCTGGGGTTGCCGGACGTGATTGTTGGCAAGGCCCTGGCAGCTAAAACGATTAGCTTAACGGAACTAGCGGGGGTGGATGCATGTTAGCAAAACGGTTGATTCCGTGTCTGGACGTGGCGGACGGGCGCGTTAAGAAGGGCGTTAACTTTGTAGATTTAACCGACGTGGGTGATCCGATTGAAATTGCGGCCGCCTATCAACAGCAGGGTGCTGACGAGCTGGTTTTTTTGGACATTACGGCGACTAACGAGCACCGCAAAACGATGGCCGACCTGGTTGAACGGGTCTCACGCCAAGTGTTTATGCCGCTGACAATCGGCGGTGGCATTCAGAGTGTTGCCGATATGCAACGGTTGTTGCGCGCCGGCGCCGATAAAACCGCCATTAATTCCGCGGCGGTAGCGCATCCCGAATTGATCAGCGCCGGTGCCCAAAAGTTTGGCAACCAGTGCATCGTCGTCGCCATTGATACGGCTTGGGACGAACAGCAGCAACGCTACCGGGTATATACACACGGCGGTCAGCAAGCGACCGACTTAGACGCCTTAACTTGGGCGCAACGTTGCGTTGAACTGGGGGCCGGGGAGCTACTGGTGACGAGCATGGACCGCGATGGCACTAAGCGGGGCTTTGACGACCGTTTGTATCAAGCCCTCGGTCGCGTCGTTAACGTTCCCATCATTGCTTCCGGCGGGGCCGGTAAGCTGGCGGACTTTACGGACGTTTTTACCCAGACGCCGGTGGACGGGGCCCTCGCCGCGTCGGTCTTCCACTATGGTGAACTGACAATCAGCGATGTTAAACAAGCTTTGCGAACGGAAGGAGTCCCGGTTCGATGAAACCAGATTTTGAAAAGGGGAACGGTCTGGTCACGACCGTGATTACCGATGCGGACACCAAGGACGTCCTGATGGTGGCCTGGATGAACGCTGAAAGCTATGCAAAAACGCTGGCTAGTGGTCAAACCTGGTTTTGGTCGCGGTCCCGGCAAGAATTGTGGCATAAGGGTGCGACTAGCGGGCACACGCAGGACGTGGTCAGCGTGACGCTTGACTGCGATGCGGATACGCTCCTAATTGCGGTGCACCCGCACGGACCAGCCTGTCATACGGGCCACCAGAGCTGCTTTTTTAACCCGGTCCAACGGGTGCGGTAAGGTATCTTTTTAATCACGATATTAATATAGAAGAAAGTTGGTTATAACTATGCAAAATATGGAAGAATTATATCAAATGATCGCCGAACGGCAAAAGAATCCCAAGGCCGGTTCATATACTGACTACCTGTTTACGAAGGGCTTAGATAAGATTTTGAAGAAGGTTGGCGAGGAATCGACCGAAGTGATCGTGGCGGCTAAGAATCCCGGCGACGACGAGCTCGTGTATGAGACGGCAGATTTGTTATACCACCTATTAGTGTTACTTGTTGAACGCGGGGTCAGCTTTGATCAAATCAAGACGGAATTGGCCAAGCGTGAAGGCAAGATGAGTGATTACAAGGATCGGCCCGAAATCGACAACCTATAGGGAGGGATGCACATGAAAGCCAGTGTAAGAAACTTAACGCCGTACGTGCCGGAGCAACCGCTTGCGGATTTACAGGCGGAGCTGGGCCTGAAGCGGGTCGTACGGCTATCCGCGAACGAAAATCCATACGGAACGTCGCCGGCCGTGGAACGGGCGGTTAAAAGTTGGGACTTTACCAACAGCAACCGTTATCCGGATGCGGACGCCCGGGCACTGCGGACCGCCGTTGCGGCGCAGATTGGTGTCGCGCCCGCGCAACTTGTTTTTAGTGTCGGGCTGGATGAAATGATCGTGATGTTGTCGCGGACCTTCCTGGCGCCGGGGGATCGGGTGTTGGTTTCCGGCCCAACTTTTTCGGAGTACGGGCTGCACGCGCAAATTGAAGGCGCGCAGCTCGTGACGGTGCCGACACTGGCTGACGACCACGTTGACTTTGCGGGCATGGCGGCCGCCCTAACGCCGCAAGTTAAATTGGTCTGGCTTTGCAACCCGAACAATCCGACCGGGACAAGTGAGTCGCTGGCGGACATTACCGCCTTTATTCAGCAAGTGCCCGCTGAAACGATGGTCTTGATCGATGAAGCCTACATCGACTTTGCGCCAAACGCGGCCGCGCTAACGGCGATGCAGCTGCCGGCTAAATATCCGAACGTGGTGGTGATGCGGACCTTCTCTAAGGCTTACGGACTAGCCAACTTCCGGATCGGCTACGGGGTGTTTGCCCCTGAATTGGCCCCGACGATGCAGGCGGTTCGGCTGCCGTATAACGTCAATTCGTTGACGCAGGTCGCCGCCTTAGCCGCCATAAAGGATCAGGACTTCGTCCAAAAAACGGTCGCGCAAAACGCAAGCGAACGGGCGCGCTGGGAAGCTTACTTTACCGCGCGGCACTGGCAGTTTGATCAGTCGGCAGCTAATTTCATTTTCTTTGCGCACCCGCGGGCGGTGGCGTTGGCGGCAATGCTGAAGCAAAATGGTTACTTGGTGCGGACGGGGTTGCGCCCGGGCTGGTTACGATTAACCATTGGAACAGCGGCGGATAATGCCCGGTTGCGGGAGTTGATGACCGAAGAGTGTGAGGACCCAGCGGTTTGATGCCGAGCACTACCTAGCCAAGGGCATGATGCCGGTTTTTGGCATTGTGCCCTTGGCGTAGTAGGCACAGGCATCAGCTGGTCCGAACACGTTTCAGCTATTTTGTAGAGGAGCGCCCGAAATTAGTTACCCTACGCCGTTAATGTTCGCCAGTTACCTGACTTTTATGGATGGCTCCGTCGGTTAATCAACCAAACCTCAACGCTGTCGCAAAATCCCAAAACGGGTATACTGGAAATAATGAAAGCGATGGTGGTACGGACGCGTACCGAAAAGACAGTAGCTGAAAGGACGATTATAATGATGAAATTAGGCTGGATTGGAACTGGCGTGATGGGTGCTGCGATGGCCCGCAATTTAATGGCGGCGGGTTACCCAATGACGGTGTATAACCGCACTAAAAGTAAGACTGACGCGCTAGTTGCGGCCGGTGCGACCTGGGCAGCGACCCCGGCCGAAGTCGCACAAAATAGTGACGTTGTTTTTACAATGGTTGGTTTTCCGCGCGACGTTGAACAGGTGTACTTCGGTGACGATGGTATTTTTAGTGGGTTACCCGCTGGCAAGACCGTGATCGACATGACCACTAGTCAACCGAAGTTGGCCGCGAAGATTGCCGATTATGCGACTAAAAATGGCTGGCAAGCTTTAGACGCGCCGGTTTCTGGCGGTGACGTTGGTGCTAAAAACGCGACCCTGACAATCATGGTTGGTGGGGCGGATGCGACCTACGATGCGATGTTGCCACTATTCAACGTGTTGGGGCACAAAGTCAACCACTTTGGTGCGGCTGGTACGGGTCAGCACGCCAAGATGGCTAACCAAATTATGATCGCGGGGACCATGACCGGGCTCACCGAGATGTTGCTGTACACGAAGGCGGCCGGATTGGACCCTGAAAAGGTCTTAGCGACGCTTTCAAGTGGTGGGGCTGACAACTGGAGTATGGACAACTACGTGCCACGAATTTTAAAGGATGATTATACGCCGGGTTTCTTTGCCCGCCACTTCTTGAAGGATCTCCGGATTGCGTTGAGTGAAGCGGATGCGATGGGGCTCGACCTAGTTGCGACGGCGCAGGCTAAACGCTTGTACGAAGTGATGGTTGACGTTCGGGGGTTAGGTGATCAGGGGACGCAGGGCCTGATCAATATTTATGACTAGCCCTTAGTTAACTTTAATCAACGAATTAAAAAATTTAGCAAGTCCTGCCGCAGTTGCTTACTAAATGTTGAAACGGACGCGAGCCTATGTTCAGGTTGCGTCCGTTTTTAGGGCTCTATGGTAGATAGTGTTGATCTGCTAAAAAGGCTACCAATGGAATTTTCAATTAGTTTGCTGTAAATACTGAAATTAAGCAAGATTACAATAAATTTTATAACCGTGCTGCAGAATCATCTTCATTAATTAAGGTTTACTAAAGTAACCTTTGAAACTCAATATAAAAGCTAGTCTAGCCAGTAGCGGGTGTAACCATGGCTCAACTGCGAAATTATTCTTAGGCGGAAGTGGGCTTCTTCCGGCTTAGAATAAGGCTCGAATTTGAGATTGCTCAGCGGTTTTCTGAGTGAGCTCAAATCGATGCCCGCAGTGTTCCAGCCAACCGGTTACACCCGCTGCTGGCGGCAACCTTAACACCAATTGGTATAGAGCCGTTTTTAGTATCCGCTGGACGGATTATTATTTGAGAATAAATTAAAAAAGAACCTCATTAAAAATGAGGTTCTAGCGTATGACTATGCATACCACGGACTCGAGGTCCAATAAGGTTATTACCTTATGCATTAAATTGTAGTCCGGATTCACTTGAATTGCAATACTAGTTTCTAACGATTAACCAGTAAGCCGCGCTAGTCCAATTTTTAGTAGACTAGCGCGGCTTAGCGCGTGCATGCGATTGAATATGTCAGTTTAGTTAGTCGTGTTTAAATGTTGAACGGCCTTTTGCGCCGCGACGTTGATGATATTCCACGGCCGGTCGAAACCTGGCTGGAAGAAGAAGTCGGCGTAAGCGAGGTCGTAAACGCTAGCCTTCAATTGAACGGCCAACGAAATGGCGTTAATGTTTGCCGTCACGTCGGCGGTTGACATGATTTGCGCCCCGAGAACGCGCCCATCGGTTGGATCATAAGTTAGTTTGAACCAAACCTTGGCGTTACCGTTTTCGGTGGTCACAAATTTCGGCCGAATCGTGTCGGTCACGAGTACGGACGCGCAGTCCACCCCAAGTTTCGCGCTCGTCCCTTCCTTAACACCGGTTGATGCGAAGTGGTAATCGAAAACCGACAGGGCGGAAGAACCCGAAACCGCGGGCATTGCAATTGGCGTGCCGAGTAAGTTCTTCGCGGCAATTCGACCTTGACGCCGAGCGTTGGTTGCAAGGGCGATCCGGTTTAATTTGCCAGTTGGCGCGAATGGTACTAAGGTTGCGTCTCCAACCGCGTAAACGTCGGCTTGGCTCGTTTGGAGGTGTTCGTTGATCTTGATTAAGCCGTGGGCGTCTAAGTCAACGACCCCTTTTAAGAAGCCGGTTGCGGGTCGAATTCCAGCGGCCGTGACGACGAGGTCAGCCGCGTATTCGGCTTGGTCGGTCACAACTTTCGTGACGTGTCCATCCTGACCCTCGAAGGACTGAATGCTTTGACCAACCGCCGGGTAAATGCCGTGGTCGACCATCGTCTTAGTCAGGACGTCGGTAAATTCTTGGTCTAAGTACAGGCTTAGGAGCCGTGGTAAGAGGTCGATGATTGTAACGTGCATCCCGGCCTTAGCAAAGACCTCGGCCGCTTCGATCCCAATGTAGCCCGATCCAATGACAACCACGTTCTTAACGGTTGGGTCGACGGTCTTGGCCTTTAACTTAATCGCCCAGTCGCGCCCACGCATCGCGTAAATGTTTTTCAGGTCGTGCCCAGGAACTGGCAGAACTGCCGGTACGGCACCGACACTTAGTACTAATTTATCATAACTTTCGTCACGTTCCTGACCAGTGGCGTGGTCAATGACGTGAACCTGATGCTGGTCGGGTTGGACCTGACTAATTTCGGAATTAAGGTAGACGTGCACGCCCTGCGCCCGCATATCCGTTGGGGTAGCGTAGCTGACGTTGTTAACGTCTTTGACCTTTCCTTCCAGGTAAAGCTGCATCCCACAGGACAGGAAGGAGAGAAAATCCCCCTGTTCGTACCACTGAATTTCGGTATCCGGTTGAGCGGCCAAAATTCCGCGAACTGTTTCGTAACCACCATGTGAAGAACCAACGACAATAACTTTCATAAGTACATGCCTCCAAATTTTAGTTTAGAACTGTTCTAAACTAAATGTAACACAATCGTGGAAGCGCTGCAACTAATGGGTGGTAAAAATTAAGGGAACCAACTAAGTAAAGTTTACCCCGTTGAATCTTAAATTGCACACAATGTAGTTTGCTGAATTTAGGGTGGCGCGTGCTGGGCGTTTACTAAGTTAAGCGCAACTTTGGTCAATTATTTTGGCAAGCGTAATGAATTTTTTGAAAACCTTTGGGGTCGATGATATGTGGTGTTGATCTACTAAGAAAACTGCCAATCTTTGTTAGCAAATCAATATTGCAGATCATAGAACTCAAAAAAACCAGGCCCGAATTTATTTCGGACCTGGCGGTAAGCTCAACTTCAATTAGTACGGAGCCACGATCTTTTAATTAATCAATACTTTCAAAGAAACCGAGCAGTTGTTCCTTGGTCAGCGCGGCCTTGACCTCGTCACGGACGTCATATTTAATCTTACCTTGATCTAACACGATTAGCCGGTTGCCGTATTTCAAGGCGTCGTCTAAGTGGTGGGTGATCATCAAGCAAGTTAACCGTTCCTGCGTGACTCGCTGGTTGGTTTGTGCCATTAACTGGGCACTCGTCTTCGGGTCTAGGGCGGCGGTGTGTTCGTCAAGTAATAATAAATCTGGCCGCTGTTCAGTCGCCATTAAGAAGCTGAGGGCTTGGCGTTGCCCGCCGGATAAGTTTTCGGTGGCGGTGTTGAGCCGTTCGGAAAGGCCGTTACCGTCCATCGTGGCCGTCATTTCTTTGAAATGGGGCATTTGTTGCTTTAAGCCCCGTAGTCGGAGCGTCCGGCGGTGTCCGCGGTGACTGGCGAGCAGTAAGTTTTCCGCGACGGTCATTCGGGGCGCCGTGCCCATTTTGGGGTCTTGGAAGACCCGCGCCAGAAAGGCCGTACGTTTCTCGACGGACAGGTGGGTGATGTCGCGATCACGGAGTTTGATGGTGCCCGCGGTTACGGGTAATTCACCACTAATGGTGTTGAAAAGGGTTGACTTCCCAGCCCCGTTTGAACCGAGGACGGTAATGAAATCGCCGTCGTAAATGTTTAAGTTTAAATGGTTTAAAATCGTCACTTCGTTGGGCGTCCCACCGTTCACGGTCGTGACGATGTCCGCTAACGATAATAGCGGTGCTTCAGTTTTCTTGATCATAGCTGGCCAGTCCTTTCTTCAATACGTGGTTGAGGTTGAGCGCCTTGCTGAACTGTGGCAACATCAGGCAGATGGCCAGAATCAGGGCGGACAGTAAGTTCATATCGTTGGTATTGAACCCTAATTGAAGGACTAATAGACGCACGAACTGGTACAAAATACTCCCCAGCGTGACGGCGACGAGTCGTTGGTTCAAGGTCAGTTCACCGAAGACCACTTCACCGATAATAATCGACGCAAGCGCAATCACGATGATCCCAATCCCCATGCTGACGTCAGCGTAGCCGTTGTTTTGGGCAATCAGGGCGCCACCGAGACCGATGATTCCGTTGGAAACCATCAAGCCCATGATCGTCATGTTGTCGGTGTTGATACCGATTGAACGGGCCATTTCGCGGTTGTCACCAGTCACGATGAAGGCTTGGCCGAGGTCGGTTTGCAAGAAAACAATTAGTAAAATGGTAATGACGCTGATGACGACTAACCCGACGAAGACACTGTCGAAGTATTTGGGTAGCTGGGTTAGGAAGTTGCTAGCAAACAGGGTCTGTTTGCCAAGGAGCGAAACGTTGGAACTACCGCCCATGATCCGTAAGTTGATTGACAGGCAGGCGGTCATGACTAGGATCCCAGCCAGTAAAATCGGCACCTTGCCCTTGGTGTAGAGTAAGCCGGTTACTAAGCCGGTTAAAGCACCCGCAGCAAACGCTAGCAGCGAAGCGGCGAGCGGGTTCATGCCGTGGCTGATGGCCATGACGGCGGTGGCCGCTCCTAATGGGAAGGTCCCTTCAACCGTCATGTCGGGGAAATCTAAAATTCTGAAAGTTAGGAAGAGGGCGACCCCCAGGGTTGCCCAGAGGAGGCCTTGCCCAATACTAGATACGATCATACTCATTTGTAAATAACCCCTTTCGTTTGTGCTTCTTTAACAACGCTAGCTGGGAAGGTGATGCCGAGCTTCTTAGCAGCTGTCATGTTTAACGTCATCTTACCCTTAGTAATCACCTTGATTGGGTAGTCGCTAGTGGCTTTGCCCTTAAGTACCCGGGCAGCCATTTCACCAGAAACTTTTCCGAGTTGGAATTGGTCCACGGAGAGGGTGGCGAGGCCCCCCGCCTTGACCATCGTATCCACGGCAGGAATGACGGGAACGCCGGCCTTGTTCGTAACGGAGACTAAGGTCTTCATGGCACTAGCCACGCCGTTATCTTGGGGAGCGTAAACCGCGTCCACGTTGTTGGCCATGGTTTGGGCAACTTGTTGCATATCGTTCGTGTTGGCAATGGTGTAGAGCTTGTAGGCGACGCCTTCCTGCTTACAGATGCGGGCAAACTTTTTAGCGTTATACTCACCACCGTGATCGGAAGTCGTGTAAATAATCCCAATCGTTTTAGCCTTGGGGACTAATTGCCGCAGGAGGTCCAAGTGAGATTTCAACGGTGATTCACCGGACGTCCCGGTAATGTTACCGCCAGGATGTTGGTCACTTTTAATGAGGCCACTACCGGACGGGTTGGTGATTCCGGCCAGTATAACGGGCGTTTCTTTCTTAGCGGCCGTTGCGAGTGCTTGGGCTGCGGGAGTGGCGATGCCGACCGTTTCGTCGGCGTTTTCATTAATGAACTTTTGGCTCATCGTTTTTAAGTTACTTTGGTCACCCTGCGCGTTTTGATAGTCAATTTTGACCGTTTTACCGGGGACGTAGCCGTATTCCTTTAAGCCGGCAAGCACCCCGCGGTGGATCGCGTCGAGGGCCGGGTGGGTTTGTAGTTGAAGAATGCCAACCGTGGGCACCTTCTTCGTGCTGGCGGTACTCGTTTTAGGCTTGCCCGTCATGACGAAGGCGGCACCGAGAAAAATAACGAGGGCGCTAATAAATGCAATCATTCGTTTCAATTCAATCACCTCAAAAATAATTTCTGTTGCGGGGCAAAATAAAAAGGGCAAACCAGTAAGCTCTGGTTTGCCCTTTACGGAACCGAAGCCTGCTGTGTTTAAAACCCATGCAGACTTCTTTGAATATCAAAGTTAAGCCGGCACAGATACAAACTGTTTGCCAGATTGTATCCGTGCATCGGAATTACAATCTGAACGGCCGGCTTTGCCATGAACTGTTCAAGTTAAAACTTAACTTTGTCATTCTTAGTTCCTCGCTTTCGTTATTGAATGAATTCAGTATAGGCAAAGCCGGAAAAGCTGTCAAGCCAAAATTGATTTAATGTTCGCGGTTAGGCGCGGTTCGAGCCGATGAAAGCGTGTTAGACGGGCATTACAACGGCCAATATAAAAGGTAAAATAATTAAAAATAAATGTGACTATTATGGCGAACACGCCCGGAATTATGTGAGCGGTTGGTTGCGCGGCTTGCGGTTCAAGTTGCTTGGGTCAAATGAAAGAGCCGTTACACCGCCCTTTATGGAAATGAAAAAGTTTTTTGGAAAAAGTGTTGACAGCGTCTGAAACCGGTGTTAAATTAGTTTTAAATTAAAAAACGATTAAGACGTTGAAGAGAAGAGTAGCGGCGGACCTGATTTTTAGAGAGCTTCGGTTGGTGAAAGAAGTAATCGGGTGCGTGGTGAAGATGAGCTTGGAGTCATGACCCGGGTCGCAAGGCTACGGGTGCGGTTGCAACCGATATATTGCGGAGTATCCGGTAACGGGTACTTGTCGAGGTCGTCACTGTGAGGTGGCGGCGAATTACGGTGGTAACGCGAAAGCTTTCGTCCGTTAGTTTTAGATTTTAAAACTAGTGGACGAAAGCTTTTTTTAGTTACATAAGTTCTGAGAGGGGATGTTCCGATGACGGTTACAGTCAATAACGGATTATTAAAGGCGCACCATCAATGGCAAAACGCGGGGCAAGCGGCCCGACCGTTACAACTATTGATTTTAAACTTGATGCCAACGAAGGCGACGACCGAACGTCAATTTTTAAACCGCTTGACGGGCGCAACGCCCGACGTTGCCGTAACGTTTATGTATCCCGCCAGTCACCATTTTAAGAGCATCGCGCGGGACGTGATCGAACAAAATTACGTGAACTTAGCCCAAATTGAAGACCAGTATTTTGATGGTCTGATCGTGACGGGGGCACCGGTTGAACAGCTCCCGTTTGAAGCCGTCGACTATTGGGAAGAGTTGGAAGCCATCATTGATTGGGCCCATCGCCACGTGCAACAAACCCTCTTTGAATGCTGGGCGGCGCAGGCCGGGTTATACGAACAGTTCAACATCCAAAAACGGTTAGTGGGTCACAAAGTCTTTGGCATCTACAGTGCCACCACGGTTGATCAGCATTCGCGCCTTGTGAGCGGATTGAGCGCCGGGGGCTTGTTGAAAATGCCCCAATCGCGCCACACCGAGTTGGTTTTACCGGCGACGTTACCCGGTGATTTAAGGGTCGTTGCTAGCAACGATCAAGTGGGGCCACTACTACTAAGCGCACCCAGTCAACACGCGGTGTACGTCACCGGCCACCCGGAATACGAAGCGACGACCCTCGCCGATGAGTACTTTCGGGACCGCCGCAAACAGTTACCAATCAACTTGCCGCAACACTACTTTAAGGATGCGCGCTTAAGCCGCATCAACTACAACTGGTCGGCCGCTAGTCACCGCCTTTATCAAAACTGGCTAGCAACATTAACTTTAACAAAGGTAGGTCTTTAATAATGACGAAAACAAATCCAGAAAATTACCATTTTGAAACTTTACAAGTCCACGCGGGTCAAACTGTTGATGAAACTGGTTCACGGGCCGTTCCGATTTATCAAACGACGTCCTACGTCTTTAAGGACGCGAAGCAGGCGGCGGGGCGCTTTGCGTTAACCGATCCGGGGAACATTTATACGCGCCTGACCAACCCGACGACCGACGTGGTTGATAAGCGGGTGGCAGCCCTTGAACACGGGACGGCTGGAGTGACATTGGCGACCGGTTCAGCGGCGATTACCGCGGCAATTTTAAACATTGCCCAACAGGGCGACGAAATCGTGGCGGCGAACACCCTTTACGGTGGGACGTACGACTTATTCAGCGTTACCTTGAAAAAGCTGGGAATTACCACCCATTTTGTTGATCCGGATGATCCGGCTAACTTTGAAGCCCAAATCAACGACCATACCAAGGCGTTATACGTGGAAAGTATTGGTAATCCGGGGATTAATTTAGTCGACTTTGAGGCCATCGGTAAAATTGCGCACGCTCACGGTATTATTTTCATTGTGGATAACACCTTTGGGACGCCGTACCTCGTGCGGCCATTGGAACACGGTGCGGACGTGGTCGTCCATTCGGCAACTAAGTTCATTGGCGGACACGGGACGACAATGGGCGGTGTCATCGTGGAAGGCGGTCAGTTTGACTGGAAGGCTAGCGGGAAGTATCCCGAATTTACAACGCCCGACCCACAGTATAACGGCCTAGTTTTTGCCGACCTAGGTGGGGGCGCCTTTACGACTAAGGTGCGGGCCGAAACTTTACGGGATACCGGGGCGACGATTAGTCCGTTTAACTCGTTTCTCCTATTGCAGGGGCTCGAATCCTTATCACTTCGAGTTGAACGTCACGTTGCCAATACCCGCAAAATTGTCGCGTATTTGAAAGATAACCCGAAGGTCGCGTGGATCAACTATCCCGAATTGCCGGACAGTCCATATCACGACTTAGCGACGAAGTACTTCCCGAACGGGGTTGGCTCAATTTTTACGCTCGGGTTAACCGGTGGGGAAGCGGCCGGCAAGGAACTGATTCAACACTTGAAATTATTCTCATTACTAGCCAACGTCGCCGATGCCAAGTCGTTGATTATTCACCCGGCTTCGACGACCCACGCACAACTTAACGAACAGGAATTATTGGCCGCTGGCGTCACACCCGACTTAATTCGGATTTCGGTGGGAGTTGAAAACGCGGACGATTTAATTGCAGATTTAGACCAGGCGTTAGCAAAACTTTAAGCATTGAGGGGCGATTAAAATGACAACGACAATTAAAGTGGGCATGTTAGGATTAGGGACCGTCGGCTGTGGGGTCGTAGCGCGACTCACGCAAGCAGCCGCGAAAATTGAACGGATGCAGGGCTTCCGGTTACAACTAGCAACAATTGCCGTTAATCATTTGAACGCGCCCCGGCCAGTGCAGTTACCACTAGGGACCCGGTTAACCGATTCAATTGAAGCTGTCGTGAGTGACCCGACCATCCAATTGGTTATTGAAGTGATGGGGACGCTGACAACCGCTGAACACGCCATCGAGCAGGCGCTGTGCCATGGTAAATCGGTCGTAACCGCCAATAAAGACTTAATTGCGACCGCCGGACCACGGTTAGTGGCCTTAGCGCAACAACACGGCTGCGACCTCTATTACGAGGCTAGCGTTGCTGGGGGGATTCCAATATTACGCACCCTAACGGATAGTTACGCAACCGATACGATCCAAGAAGTGGCCGGCATCATTAACGGTACGGCCAACTATATTTTAAGTGCAATGACGACCACCGGCCAATCCTACGCACAGGCGTTAGCGGCCGCACAACGCGCCGGCTACGCGGAAGCGGACCCGACAAACGACGTCGGTGGACTGGACGCGACTTATAAATTGATCATTTTAAGTCAGTTTGCGTTTGGTCAGCGCTTGACGGTCGAGCAGGTTGCCCCGACTGGCATTACGCGGGTCACGGCAGCGGCGTGTCAGGCGGCCGCGCAGAGCGGCTGGCAAATTAAATTGCTGGCACAAGCGCAACGGCACGGGCACCAACTTTATTGCCGGGTGGCCCCGGTCGCCGTTGGAAACGCGAAACCATTGAGCCGGGTCGCGGGGGTCCAAAACGGGGTTGCCATTACCAGCCAGGCGATTGGCCGTAGTTTGTATACCGGCCCCGGTGCCGGCGGTGCGGCAACTGCGAATAGCGTTTTAAACGACGTCATCGTTGCGGCCAGCCACCTACTAGCCGGCACGCGTGGCCGGGCCTTTAACCGGAACCAAGCCAACCTAAGCGTGGCAAATTTGAGCGGGCAACCGCAAGCCTACTTATTGTTTAGTCACTTGCCAGTAACCGTCCTTGCAACCTACGCTGATGAAGAACGATTCTCATTAAAAGCATTAAGCGCAACCAGTTACCAAACGAGTACGTTGACGGCGGTCCAGTGCCGGCGCTTGCAGGCGACGGGGGCCATTACGGCGATTCCAATCGCTGGTTCGGTGGCCTGGTCAGCACAATCCCAACCGCAAGTGGTTTCCGCAACCCACGTTGCTATTTAGCAGTTTGACTTCATTTGAAAAAGGGCGTTCATGTACAGTATACTGTTCATGAGCGCCCTTTTGGGGTGCGGGTAAGACTTGTGCCCCGGATCAGTCGGGCTGAGCGGGGCACCGTGACGGTGAACCGGCACGTCAAAATTGGAGTGAACAATATGAAAATTGCGGTAGTGACGGATAGTTCCGCAAATTTAAGTGCGCAGGCCGCACAGGATTATCACATTACGGTCGTTAACGACCCCATTATGTTTGGTAACCACGTCTATCATGAAAACGTTGATATTACGACGGAACAATTTTATCGCTTATTAAAGGTTGAAAAAGATATTCCGACCATTTCGCAGATTTCAATGCCGGAAATGCAAATCGTGTTTGACCGGCTAATGGCGGCCGGTTACGATCAAGTTCTGGTCGTTGGCCTTAGCAGTGGAATCAGTGGTTGGGTGAATAATTTGAAAACCTACGCCCCGTCTGTGCAAGCGTTGGACGTGCAGGTGTTTGACTCCCGAACCGCCTGTGCCGGGACCGCTAACATGGTTAAACTAGCCGCGGCGATGGCGCTTGCGGGGTATTCCATGGAAGCCATTTTAACCCAGTTAAAACGCCTCCGGGCCGCGACGACTACCGTTTTGATCGTTAATAGTATGCGACACCTGATCAAGAACGGTCGGATTTATAATAATAGTAGCTTGGCGGGCACGATGCTCCTCCGCAATAAACCAATTATTACGTTTAACGCTACCGGAAAGATTCAGGTGCTGGGGAAGGAACGGACGCTAAAAAACGCGCAGCAAGCCGTTCAGGAACAGTTTGGGCAGTTCGTGGCAGCTAGCCAGCTACCAGTGCGCCTAGACGTGATTAGTACTAACGATAACGAATTAGTGGAAGAGTGGGCGAGCGAATTACGGTACCACTTTCCTGAAGTACGGGTTAAGACCGGTGAAATTGGGCCGCTCATGGGCGTTTTAACTGGCGACCACGCGGTGGGGTTGATCTGGTCACTAGATTGGAAACCATTGTTAACCACTTTAAACCTGGCCCAGCGGCGCGACGTGCAGGACGAAGTGTAACTGCTGGCTGACGTAAAAAGTGGATTTTTTAGAATTAATGGTTGACTTTTACACAAAATGAGATTAAGGTTAAAACATTAAAACTTGATGAACGAAAAGCCGAATGGTTAGACGGAGTCGGCGAGTTGACGCGCGTAGAGAGCACCGGTTGCTGAAAAGGTGTCGTGGCAATTCACTAAAAGGTCGGACTAAGGCGTGAATTTTACGAGATTCACTGGGGGCACCCATTAACGTGCGCGCGTTTAGTTGTTTTGAACGTGCTAAGGTTTAGCGTGTGAGCGCTAAGCGAAGTAAGGTGGTAACCCGTGGAAACGTCCTTCAGATCAATTGATCTGAGGGGCGTTTTTTGTTCAGCAAGTTTTAAGGATCGATACCAATTGGTGTTGAGATTGCCGCCAGCGGCGGGTGTAACCGGGTGGCTGAAACACTGCGGGCATCGATTTGAGCTCACTCAGAAAAACCACTGAGCAATCTCAAATTCGAGCCTTATTCTAAGCCGGGAGCAGCCCACTTCCGGCCAAGAATAATTTCGCAGTTGAGCCATGGTTACACCCGCTGCTGGCTAGACTGGCTTTTATATTGAGTCTCACGGGTGACTCTGATAAGTCTTAATTGATGAAGTTGATTCCGCAGAACGATTACTAAATTTAACGTAATTTTGCTTGCTATTTTGCTAGTCACAACGAATTGATTGAAAATTCAATTGGCAACCTTCTTAGCAAATCAACACCAATTATCATAGACCCAGTTTTAAACACATAGTAGTTCTTACCAATCGCACTGGGCATGCTGGTTGCGGTTGCGGGTCCCTTTGAACCATGAAGACACATAGTGTAAATTATTGAATAGATTGAAAGGATGGTTGTTATGAAATACGGGATTATCGGTGCGGGTGCCATGGGTTATCGTTACGGTGTTATGTTGCAGGCCAACGCGGGGGTGGAAGTCGATTTTATCGATACTTGGGAGCCCAACGTTGAGCAAGTTAAGGCGCAGGGCGGGGTACGGGTCGCTCGCGACCACCAAAACGCCCACGTCGTCCCAATTAATATTTACTATCCTGAAGACTACCAGGGCCATCCCGACGTATGGATTATTTTTAAAAAGCAAATGCAATTAGCGGATGAACTGAAGCGTGATGCGCCCCTTTTCCATGATGATCAATACGTGTTTTCAGCGATGAACGGGATGGGGCACTTTGAAAAGATTGCCCAGTATTTCCCGCATCAGCACATCGTTGGGGGAACGGCGATGATTGCAACGGTTTTGAACGGCCCAGCCGACGTGGACTTTATGGGTGCGGTTGGTAGTGAAGTGATGCATATGGGCATGTATGAAGGAACGCAAGACGCAACCGTTAAGCAGATTGTCCGCGACTTTACGGCTGCCGGTCTCAATCCGAGTTGGTCGGACAACTTTATGGGGATGTGCATGTCCAAAGTTGTTTTCAACGCGGTGACCAATAGTTTGTGTACGATGTTTGAAATACAGATGGGGCAATTTATTAGTTATCCGGGTGTGCGAGCGATGGCAACCCAGATGTTCAACGAGGCTTACGATGCCTGCGAGCGGGCGGGTATTAAATTAATTGAGACCCGGCAGGAAGAGATTGATTCGGTTGAAACCGTTAGTCGGGCCTACCAGTATCACTACCCGTCAATGTACCAAGACTTTTCGAAGGGCCGGCCGACGGAAGTGGATTACATTAACGGCTACATTGCTAAAATCGGGCGGGAACACGATTACGTTTGCCGGGTCCACGAGTTCGTGACCCACGAGGTCCACTTGGCTGAGACGATGCGCCAATTTAAGAAGGATAAAAATGCGGTGCCAGCTAGTTAGGCGCTTAACGCATCTGGCACGCGTGGTCAAATGAATGTTTGCGATTTTTACAGATTAAAAAACGAACCTTATCCCAAACAGGATAAGGTCGCAGTGGTAGCTTGCATGAATAAGACCGTTAAATGTCTTTTATTCATGATGAAAGCCAACCAATTGTATGATTACGCATGCTACGGACTCGCGGTCCAAGCAGGTTCACACCATATAATCTATTTTTAGCAGTCTCCCACCGATTGATCTTTGCAGTTTCAATCAGTGGGAGACTCTGTTTAATTGACACGTATTTAGCCGTGAGGGCGGTCCTAAAGTGGCTCAGTGGTGTCGTTTGCGTTAGTCGGGGTTGTTTCCCGACTTACCCAAAGACCGAGCTTTAAGACAAGTGGGTTGCTTGGCTTAAAGTCGTGTCCACCACGCTCCAGCCGCTTTAGGACCAACCGGTAAGGCGGCAAGTTACCACTATCCGGGCATGACTAATCGGAGGAAGTATTAATGGTAGTTACTGATTTCAATTAGGTTGTTATCGGGGTCGCGAACGTATAATGAACGTAACTTGCCGTGGGCGCCTTCGCGGTCAACTGGCCCCTCAACGATGTCGACAAAGTAACTCTTTAAATGGTGTTCAATTGAATCGAGGGGGTCCTTAGCGATTAAGCAGAGGTCGGCACTCCCAGGTGTTGGTTTAGCGGCGATTGGCGCGTGCGGTTGGTCGCTAGTTTGAAAGTTAATCTTTTGTTTTCCGACTAGAACTGCTTGCCGATCCCCGTCAAAGGTAATAATTGGTAGGTCAAAGACTTCGTGGTAGAAGCGCAGTGACCGTGCGATGTCGGTAACGGTCAAAGTAATGTGGTCAATGTCACGAATGTTCACAAGCTCAAATCCCTTCAAAATGATTTCGCTTACCAGTATACCACGCGGTGGCGCTTATTTTGACAATCCAGATAATTCATAGTAAGGTATTAGGTACTATATGAAGGAGGGCTATTCGTGATAACAATTCGACCAGCCGATCAAGACGACGCGGGCCAGATAGCACCGCTAATTAATATGATTTTTGATGAAATGCAGCTTGAGGAACTAGACGACATTCCTGAACCTGACTTAGAGCAGGCCATTACTGCCGCTTACCGGACACCCGATTATTTGTCCGGTAAGGCAACGACGGTGGTGGCCGAGGCCAATGGTCAAGTAGTTGGGGTTGCCTTTGGGTATCCTGACAAAAATGAGGACGCGGTGGACGACGTGTTAGCACGGGTCACTGCGGACAACGATGCGTTTGGTTCAGCATTTGAAGCTGAAGCTGAAAGTTATGAACACGAATGGTACTTGGATTCAATTGCGGTCGACCCCGATTATCAGGGTCACGGGATTGGTGGTAAGTTATTGGCCGCCCTGCCGAAGTATGCGCAGG
This sequence comes from Lactiplantibacillus modestisalitolerans, assembly GCF_005405425.1. Taxonomy (GTDB): domain Bacteria; phylum Bacillota; class Bacilli; order Lactobacillales; family Lactobacillaceae; genus Lactiplantibacillus; species Lactiplantibacillus modestisalitolerans. Next base: position 26,309 of record NZ_BJEA01000004.1, read on the forward strand.
CCGACGGACAAACCCGGATTGGGTTGAACGTTGACATGGCCAACTTAGGCGCCAAAAAGTTATACGACCGTTATCATTACGAAACCGTGGGGATTAAACCCATTGGTGACCGGATGTATTTCCACATGCAATGTGAACTCGATAAGGACTTAGTTTTAGCATAGGCTAGAATGAGTCGTCGTGGGCCTCGTGACTAACGGGGCCCTTTTATTGCGGTCCGGTCGGAAGCATTGAACAGTGGTTGACCGGGGGCGTAGGCTTCCCGGAATTTGCCACGCAGAGAAATGAAAGTGTAGGTTGAAAACACAATGGCATTATTAGAAGTAAAGGACCTGTCGCAAAGCTTTGCCGACCGGAAGCTCTATGAAGACGCAAGCTTTACGTTGGAGAAAGCTGATCACATGGGGATCGTTGGTCAAAACGGGGCCGGTAAGAGTACCCTGATTAAAATTTTGACGGGCCAAATTTTACCATTAAGTGGTGAAATTAAGTGGCAACGCAACGTGCGGACGGGTTATTTGGACCAATACGCGGACATTCCAGCCGGGATGACGTTGTATGATTTTCTGAAAACGGCATTTCAGTGGCTTTACGACTTGGACGCTAAAATGCAACAGTACTATGCGGATTACGCAGAAAACTTGGATGACCAGTTGCTTGAGCGCGCTGGTCGAATTCAAGAAACTTTAGAAGCGAATAATTTCTATGATATTGAAACTGAAATGGAACGGGTGATTACCGGGTTGGGCCTGGATGCAATCGGCCGCGACCACGTGATCAGTCAGATGTCTGGGGGTCAGCGGTCAAAGATTATTTTAGCGAAGCTGCTCCTGGAAAATCCGGACGTCATCATCTTAGACGAACCGACTAACTATTTGGACGTTACCCATATTCAATGGCTAGAAGACTACTTGAACGGGTTTGCGGGCGCGGTCATGGTCATTTCCCATGATTATGACTTCTTGCAGCAAGTGACGAACTGTATTTGTGACGTCGCGTTCGGCAAGATTATTAAGTACCGGGGCGATTTCCAGGCAGCGATGCGTCAAAAGGAAGCCCGTAAAGAAGCCCAACTGAAGGCCTTTGAGAAGCAACAAGTGGTCATTGAAAAGGCCGAAAAGTTCATTCGTAAGAATAAGGCGGGCTCGAAGTCGACCATGGCCAAGTCGCGGGAAAAAATGCTCTCGCATCTGGATCGGGTGGATCCACCGTCGGAGAACGTCCACGCGAAGTTTAACTTCCCGTACTTGGATACTGGGTCACAAAACGCGCTCACGGTTAAGAAGCTTTCGGTCGGTTATGGCAAGCCATTGCTTGAACCGGTAACGTTTACGATGACTACTGGTGAGAAGTTAGCCTTTAAGGGCTTTAACGGGGTCGGTAAGTCCACGTTGATCAAGTCAATTCTGGGCCAGATTAAAGCGATTAGTGGAACGGCGAACTTTTCGCCATCGGCTAAAATCAATTACTTTGATCAGGACCTAGTATGGGATAACCCACAGTTAACACCGCTGGAGACGATTCAAAACGAATACCCGACGATGCTCCCAAAAACGATTCGGACGAAGTTGGCGAAGTGTGGGATTAACGCGGCAAACGCGATGAAGCCAATGCACTTATTGAGTGGTGGCGAACAGACGAAGGTTAAGTTAGCCTTACTAGAACTGGTTCAGAGTAACTTCTTGATCATGGACGAACCAACCAACCACTTGGACGATGAAACTAAGGAAGGTTTGAAACGCGCCCTTCAAGCTTTTCCTGGTAATTTAATTTTAGTCAGCCATGAAAGTAGTTTTGTTCAGGGCTGGGTCGACAAAGAACTGAACGTTGAAAAACTAAGTTTAAAGGATCGCCAAGATTAATTTAAATGGGGTGTGTGGGAGCGAGGTTGCGCCGACGCATTGCCTGACGTACGGACGGCACCCGAACCCAGTGTGACGAGTTTTGTTCGCTAGCGTAAACGACTGTGACAGTTGTCACGGCCGTTTTTTAGTTGGTTCTATAATAGGTGGTGTTGATTTGCTAAAAGAGATGTCAGTTGGGTTTTTAAAAAGTCATTATACTTGCAGAATAGGTGGCAATGAGGCTGAGCTGAAATCGATGTCCGCAGTATTCCAAACAACCGGTTACACCCGCGGCTGGCGAAATCTCAACACCAATTGGTATAGAACCTTTTAGCTTACCGTCAATTGGTGTTAGTTCGGTCACTTATTGACCACAATGGTATTTACAGAAAATTAACTTAGTTTTTACGTGAAAATGATGGCAATCAGTGGATTAGCTTGGCAAAATAGAAGTACGTTCAGTTAAGGTCAGCACCGTAGCTGGCTTTAGTGCGGATCATTAAATGAGTTAGGGTAGTATGAACTGAAAGGGGCTAGTGACCGTGGCACACGCAATGTTTTATGGGGTAATTGGCAGTGCGTTTTTGATTGGAATGGGACTAGAATGGTTTTTCTGGCAGTACCGGGCCTTATTGTTACTTGTTAACACGGTGGCGGTACTTTTTATGGGCGTTGTTAGTTGGTATACGTTCGGTGCAACGGTCGTAGTACCGTTAATGTTAGTGTGGAGTGTCAGCGTTTTGTGGCTGGCATTAATTAGTCAAAAAGGGCTGCACCGCCATCAACACCGACCAGTTCGTGCTCGGCGAACGGGTCGTCTGGAAGGGAAGGCGCAGTCATGACTAAGTGGTTTTGGATCCTGACGGGTGGCCTGATTACGGGGGCACTACTCATGTTAGTTGGGCTGTGTACCGCCCACGTAATCGGTCCAAACGGTTTGTGGGCGGCCGGGGGCGGCTTATTACTGCTGCTAAGTTGTGGGCTGCTGCGCGAACACGTTCAAACCAAACGGGCCGCAACGACGACGCCCGCCAAATGAACTTATGAAAAAGTAAGGGTGCTAACGGTCGGCTGGCTGTTGGCACCCCTTTTGCGCCCATAGCGGCTAGTTAGGTCATAGCCGCCGTACTAGTAACTTTTATTTCAAACTAATTCGAAGAGCTTGTATGGATCTAAATGATGGCTTCCGTTAATAAAATTTTATTCAATGCATGTATTAGCTTAAATCAGCATTTTAAAGGGATGATTGGGTGTACAACTCGGCTTTAGTAGTGTCCTTTATTTTCATATCAATGTCACTTTATACTATGAGTAAAGTAGAACCGAAAAGCTTTGTGATTAGGGAAATAAGGCGGTTTGGTTGGCTGATAAGCCTGGCTATTCTGGTTTATATTACAATCATACAAATATTGTATCCTGCTGGCGTATTGGGAAATGTGGTCTTATTAGCCCTGGCTTTTTCAATAATTTGCACTATTCGTGCTAGTTTAAAATAGAAAAAATAGTAATCTATTCCGAAATGGATTCTAGTGGGCGATGTACCTGAAACTAGAAGAAATTTAGCCTAAACGCGCTCTACTAACGTTCCAGCGGCGCGTTGGCGTACACGGTGTCTTGGGCCGGGACATGGTTCTAATCACTTGGTGGCGGTTCATCAAGTGATTAAGCGCCAGGAAGGTAGTAAAACATGTTGTTTTCGATAGGTCGGTGCTTGCAATAATCGCAACTTGTCTTCGGCAGTAAACTTATTTCTAGGCATAATAAAATCCCCTTAAAGTTAATAGATGAATTATAGTTTTTCATCCGTCAACCTTAAGGGGATTACAGTATTTTGGATTTTACGGAGCTAATCGTAGAACGGTTAGTGCTTATAAAATTTTGGGGTCGTCCCGGCTACTCGTGAACCTGACTAGTGTCGTGATCGGTAGGTAGAGTCAAACCGCGGTTCGGCACGCTGGTTGAGAAAACAATTTGGGTGCTGGTTTTGCCGAAGGTTTGCAGTTGATTGACAAACTCGTCGAGGGCCTGAGTTGATTCAAAAATCACCTTTAGAATTTGTGAATATTCCCCGGTCACGCAATCACATTCCAAAATGTTTGGGACCCCTTCGACGAACGGGTAAAAGCGCTCCTTTTGAGTGGGTTCCAGCTGTAACTGAATGTAAGCTTTAATATGATAGTTCAGCTTTTCGTAATTTAGGTTCGCCTGATAGTCCCGGATAATGCCGCTTTTCTTAAGCCGGGTAATCCGCGCCGAAATCGCTGGTGAAGAGATGAAACACTGATCGGCTAACGCTTTTAGGGAAATCCGTGCGTCGGACTGTAAGGCATTTAGAATTTTTAAATCGGTTTTATCCATGACAAATGCCTCCTAAGTAATTATTAGTATAATAGCATACTTTCACAGAATCTTTTAATTTCGGGTTTGAAAAGCTGAAGAAAGGAAAACAACTTAACCGTTGCCCGTGTCGGACGACGTAAAAAATGGTATGTTAGACTTAATAAAACGTGGGGGTGGTTAAATGCAAACAGCACGAATTATCGCGACGGTTGCCAACGTTTGGCGACAACCGCACGTAACATCATTGGAAAGTCCGGCGTTGGCCAATACCGGGTTACAGGCGTGGTTGGGGCAACTGACGGACGCGGATACCATTGATTTGGAACGGCACAATCGCCTGGTGACCCAGGCGTTGTTCAACGATCCGTTTGTTATTGAACGGTTGGTGGATGGTTGGGCGTACGGCTACGTGGCAACGCAACGTGATGAGGCCCACCCACAGGGCTATCCAGGCTGGATCTGGGCGGCTCAGTTGTCGTTGGCCCCGTTAGCCGTCCAAACCGGGCCAACGGTTACGGTTCGGCGACGCCAAACGCCGTTATTGCGCGCGGATGGGTCAACCTTGCGCCAGCTTAACCTAGGAACGGAACTGACGGTGATTTCAAGTAAGGATTACCGTTACGATCAGGTTCAGACCCCGCTGGGGGTGGGAAAAATTGCCAAAGGCGCAACCCAGTTTGATTTCTTGACCGCTGATTTAACGGCCGGTCAAACGATGGTGCAACTGGCCCGCAAGTACTTGGACTTACGTTATTTGTGGGGCGGCATTAGTAGCGACGGTTTTGATTGTTCCGGTTTTGTCTACGCGCTTCACCGCTGTATTGGGGTGCGACTACCACGGGACGCTGCCGAACAACGCACGGTTGGCACGCCAGTGACGTTAGCCACCGCCCAACCCGGAGACCTCTGCTTTTTTGCTAGTGAGCACGGACACGGGCGAGTGCACCACGTTGCGATGTACGCCGGCGACGGTTGGCTGATTCATTCGCCAAAACCGGGTAAACACGTCACGTATTTGAAATTAGCAACGTCACCACTCGCTGACGAGTTAGTGGCGGTTCAACGAAATTGGTAAGGGGCGGTTAAGATTAATAAATGGCAATGGTTTCGTCGGGGGGCGGTACTGGCCTTGGTTGCGGGCGTTTTCGGTTTGACCCTGGTTGGCTGTGGTCAGCGAGCTAAATCAACGGCGCAGACGAGTCGCGCGAGTACGACGCGCAAAGTGAAGCGGTCGGTTGCGGTTGTACCTACTTTTTACGTCCACGGGTTTCAGGGCAGTGCTAAATCAACGAACACGTTAATTGCGCACGCCGAGCAGCACGCCCAAGCTAAGAAGGTGCTCACGGCGACCGTCAGTGCCGATGGTCAAGTTCAATTGACGGGACACTGGGGTAAGCGGGTCAAGCGCCCACTCATTCAGGTCGTCTTTACGAACAACTTAGCTCAGTACCCGCAACAAACGGCTTGGCTTACCAAGGTGTTAACGGCGGTCCAGCAAGCGCACCACTTTAAGCGTTATAACGTGGTGGCCCATTCGGCGGGGTGTGTTGCAACGGTCAATTTATTGATGACGGCCCATCCGGCTAGTTTTCCACGAATCAAACAGCTCGTCACGATTGCGGGTCCGTTTGATGGCGTGGTTGGTGAAGACGACGTGGCCAATCAAAACCAGTTCTTAGCATCAGGGGCGCCGAAGTATCAACACGCTGCGTACCAGTTGTTAGCGCCTAAACGCCACCAGTTTCCAAAGGGCGTGCACTTGTTAAACATCGTGGGTGACTTAGACGATGGCACTAATTCGGATGGCTTGGTGACGCACGTTTCAGCACGTTCGATCAAGTACCTACTGCGTGATCAACGGGTCCACTACGTTGAGCGGGATTTTCACGGGGCTTCGGCTCAGCATAGTCAATTGCACGAAAATCCACGGGTTGCGACGACGATTGAAAAGGCACTCTGGTCGCAAGCGCATTAAAAAAATGAGCGTGTACTAAAAATCTGCTGGTGAACGGAGCCGGCTGATTTTTGGTATCCGCTTTGCCTATTAATATGCTGAAATAAATACGAGGGCTGTGGTATTCGCCACAGTCCTCGTATTTGTACGGTTATGGAAAATTAAAGCAGGAATAAAATATAAGCTAATCGAAGTAGGTGGTATAACGCGTAAAGTGCGAACAGGTAAACCAACGAAATACCGCCATAAACAAGGACGTGTGTTTTTCTCATGAAACCCCCTCCTAGCTTGGCTTTAACTGTATTGTAAACCGCTTTCATCATTGCTGCCAAGGGCAAGCCTCGGGTTTGATAAATTGCTTAAAAAAGTTTCAAATTACGGAGAAATACCTCGCTAAAGTTAACGAGGTATGCTAAAGTAAGTACTTGGTTCGGGGCGTGGAACGGCTCCGCAACTTGCACAATCAATCTCAGATTTTGAATAAATAACTTTGAAGTATCCAGTACTTGCCCCAGTATTAATACACGGAATTATTTACAGATTTCCTGAGCGTTAGGAAAGGACGTAATACAATGCGCGTTACAATTAATAAGGGTCACGAGGTTTATACCAATATTCCATTAATGACTGCTCGCCAGCACTATATTAAGGCGGATGTCTGGGAAATTAAAAAAGCAATCATTGAAAAGTCAGCGATTAACGGCTGGACGGTTCAAGCATTGACCCAAATGAATTAAATCAATTAACGTAGATTGGGCGGTTAGCCGCTCAATCTTTTTTTGTACGTTGAATTGTCTTGACAGGTTGCTTTAATTGACAATTAAGATTGTTAACATGGCGAAACTGAATTGACATGACAGGTTCAAAATGATAACCTGAAAACACCTTAAGGAAATACATAATAGCGCTGTTAATTTAAAAAATATGGGGGATTAGGTTAATGGAAGCAAAGGGCACGAAGCTCTTATTATTAATTGGAACGGCGTGGCTATTTGACGCGCTGGACGTTGCATTATTGTCATTTATTATGCCAGTGATCAAGGAGAGTTGGCACTTAACGGGGAGCCAGTTAGGAGCGGTTAGTGCGGTTACCTCACTCGGGATGATGATTGGGGCGCTGGGTTGTGGTTACTTAGCGGATAAGTGGGGCCGTAAGCCGGTTATGATCATGACCCTGCTTTTATTTTCGTTCGGGAACTTACTGTTGACGATCGCACCGAACGTGACTTGGTTTATCATTATTCGGCTCTTGACTGGAATTGGTCTAGGGGGCGAGTTACCGGTTGCCGCGACAATTATTGCTGATCATTTTACGGGTACGCGCCGCGCGCGGATGCTCGTACTCGTTGATAGTTTCTGGGCGTTTGGCTGGATCATTGCTTCATTATTAGCTTTCTTAGTGATGCCTGTTTTGGGCTGGCGATTAACGGTGTTACTAACCGCGCTGATGGGGTTGTACGCGTTACTCATGCGTCGCCACCTGCCAACATCTTCAGCTGAACGATCAAGCAATAAGCGTGCGTTTTGGCCAGCTTTACGTCAGGTGTGGTCGCCAGAGTATCGGCGGGCAACGGCTTGCTTAAGCATTCTCTGGTTTGTAATCATGTTTGCGTACTACGGGATGTTTTTGTGGCTACCAAGTGTCTTAGTCTTACGGGGCTTTTCAATGGTTCACGGCTTTGGCTACACGGTATTGATGAGCTTGGCACAATTACCGGGTTACTACTTAGCGGCGTGGCTACTTGGTAAAGTGCCCCGTAAAGCGGTTTTGACCGCCTATTTACTGGGAACGATGATTAGTGCAGCGGCGTTTGGACTGGCGACGAACACCACGATGATTTTAATTAGTGGCGCTTGGTTATCGTTTTTCACGCTAGGTGCGTGGGGGATTATGATTGCCTTTACACCTGGCCAGTTTGCCGCCGACGCCCGGGGAATGGGCATGGGCTTTGCCCAGTCAATCGGTCGAATTGGGGCAACCATCGGTCCGTTCTTAGTGGGGGCCTTAATGGGCATGGGACTTGGCATTTCCGCCATCTTCATGATGTTCGTTGGCGCCTTGATTTTGGGGGTCGTCGTGTTGTTGGTTGGTTTACACGATCAAGATCGATAGTAAAAGACGGCGCTGAGCCGTCTTTTTGGTCTTGGTTGTTAAATATAAATTTAATGGTAGGCGTTAGTTAGTTATCTTTAAATAAAGGTGGTTTGAACCGCTAGCCGGTTAAGTCCGATTAAACTTTGAACATAATATATTTTGTAGTTAAGCCTGAGTAATGCCGGTGCACCGGCGTTTTGAGTGTCATTCATTGCGAAGCCTACCGAAAACTCCTATGATGTAAGCGACTAAGGAACGGAGTTGAGTGGAATGGCGAAAGCGGATTTTTGGGTTTCACAGCAACAGAAAACCCAGCTAAAAACGCAATTGATCTTGACGCGCAACGACCAAGCGATTCGCAGTGATGTGGGGCTAAATCGGTTGGTACTTCGGGCTGGCCAGCGGTTGGCGCAACAGGAAGATTACCTGGTGGTTGCGCGCCACTTGGTTGTTGACTTAGGTTACTACTTATTTTGTCACGATTATCAAATGCCGCGTGCGGCGCATGATTTACTCGCAATTGCGTGCCAAATTGACATTGGGCAGCCGACTGGGGGGCCGGTTATTCAATTATCGGAGATTAAAGCCGAGGGTGACTATCAATTTGGCCGTTGAAGGATTAGAATATAATTACAAAACGTTAATAAAATGGGGAGTTAGTTAAATGAAATCAGTACAATTAAAGAAAGTCGTGTTTGCCGGTTTATTTGCGGCCATTATTTTGATTGGAATCAGTGTAATTCGAATTCCGTTGCCAGCGATTGTGGGGCGACCGTTCATTCACTTTGGCAATATTTTAACCGTGATTGCGGTTATGTTGCTGGGATTTGGTTATGGGGCGGCTGCCGGTGCAATTGGGCTGGGCCTTTTTGATTTGCTTAACGGTTACGCGGCGACGGCCTGGCTAACGGTTATTGAAGCCATTATTTTAGCGGCGATGGTCAGTTGGAGTTTCCGGCTGGTTCATTATTCAGAAGATCGTTTCCTTCAGCTGTACTGGGTCTCACTGGTTGCCGGAATAACTAAAATTGTAACGTCGTGGTGTACCGGTGTGATTGAGGCCCTGATGGTTGGGACAACGCTCAACGTTGCGATGATTGGTGCTTTCACCAGCTTATTAGCCGCAACCATTAATTCGATTGCTTGCTTTATTTTAGTGCCGCTAATTTACCGGATGTTAACGCGGGTTGGTTTTAGCCGGCAACGGTTGAGTGCTCTTTAATAAATGATGGCACTCGTACTAGCCGGAAGCGACAAAAAACGACTAGGCACGGGCCTAGTCGTCAGACTAATTGGGCGTAAAGTGGTTGACAACATCATCCGAAAATCTTGGAGTGGATCCAGCAAACGAGTTGTTGGATTCATGTTTCATTGTAAACCGGGTTTCCGCAAACGGAAAGTGAAGTCGCCGGTTGATTAACGTAACAAATTAACAACGCATTCAAAGTGCGCGCGAGTGTGCCAATTAATATCCAAAGACAAGTAGCGACTGTGACGCTCGTCACAGCCGCTACTTTTAATTTCACTAGTAAGTTAAGCCTCAGCGCCGAGTTTGGCGAGCGCTACCCCGGTTCTGGAGTGAGGGTCGTGAACGCTCGTAGCGGGCTGGCCCTCAAAACAGACCTGGCCGCCGTATTTACCGGCGTCCGGTCCCATGTCAATCAGCCAATCGGCCTGTGAAATTAACTTGAGGTTATGTTCAATTAGAATCAAGGTGTTTCCCTTATTGACGAGGCCCTCGAACAAGTCAATTAACCGCTGGGTATCCTGGAGGTGTAGGCCGGTCGTGGGTTCGTCGAGAAAGTAGACGCTCCCCGTATGGTCAAGTTCCATTGCGAGTTTGACCCGTTGGACTTCACCACCGGAAAGGGTGGTCATGGACTGGCTGAGGTTGAGATAGCCCAGCCCAACTTGATGCAAGAGTTGCACCTTCTGATCAATACTCGGAACATCTTTGAAAAAGGCCAGCGTATCGTTGATCGACATATTTAGGACCTCGGCAATATCCTTACCGTGGTAAGTGTACTGGAGGGCTTCTTGACTATAGCGCTTGCCGTGGCACAGCTCGCAAGTTTGAACGACCGGGTCCATAAAAGCCATCTCAGTAATCATCACGCCCTTCCCTTTACAGCGGGGGCAAGCCCCCTTACCGTTATAACTAAATAACTGGGTTGAAACGCCCCCGTTAGCCTTACTAAAGAGGCGGCGGAGTGGATTTAGAATATTGAGATAGGTTGCAGGTGTCGACCGAATGTTGATCCCAACCGCGTTCTGACTAAGGTCGATATAATCTTGATCAGCCATTTGGTGCTTGAATGCCGAAACGAGGGTGCTTTTACCAGCGCCGGCCGGTCCAGAGATAACCGTTAAGACGCCCCGGGGAATCCGAGCGTTGACGTTGTTGAGATTGTGAGCCGTGACGTGGTCGACGGTTAGCCAGGCTTGCGGTTGCCGGGGTTTTCTGAAATGGATGGTTTCCCGGAGCATCTTGCCCGTAATGGTGTCCGACTGCAATAATTGCGGGTAAGTCCCCGTGAAAGTCACGCGGCCACCATTTTTACCCGCCTGTGGGCCCATTTCAACGACATAGTCGGCCGCTGAAATGATTGCCGGATTGTGATCAACGAGAACAATCGTGTTACCACGCGCCTTTAATTTTTTCAAGGAGCGCGTGATTAACTGGATATCGTGCGGATGAAGGCCGACGCTCGGTTCATCGAGGACGTAAACGAGGTCGGAAAGCGAACTCGTTAAGTATTTCGCAATCTTGATCCGTTGCGCTTCGCCGCCCGACAACGTATCGGTGCCCCGGCCAAGCGATAGGTAGCCCAGGCCAATGTCGACGAGCGCTTGTACCTTACTGCGAAGTTCGCGGACCATCGGCTTGCCCTTGGGGTCGTCAATTTGATCCAAAAACTTGAGGACGTTGACGAGGTCCAGATTGCTGACTTCGGCAATGTTATAACCCGCGATGCGACTTGTTAGTGCCTTAGCATTCAAACGACTGCCGTGACAAACCGGGCAGGGTTTGCGGGTGACGATTTTGGCCAGAGCGGCCTCATGGTGGCGACCGGAAGCACTGTGGATGACGGAGCGTAACATGCGGGGAACGAGTCCTTCGTACAACGCCGTTCGGCCCCATTTGGCTGGGGGATTTTTAAGCTTTTGCTGCGGGGCGTGCATGAAGAGGTCGTATTCCTCAGCAGAGTAATCCTTAATTTTTTTATCTAAATCAAAGAGGCCGCTGTTGCCATATTCCTTCCAGCGCCACGTGCCGGGTTGGAAGCCGGCGAAGGTCATTGCACCCTCGTTAAGCGACTTATTGGGGTCAATTAATTGACGCTCGTCGACGTCGTCCACGAAACCGAGCCCCTGACATTCCGGACACATGCCCTGTGGTAGGTTAAAGGAAAACCATTCGGAATAGCCCACCCAGGGTTGGCCGAGGCGTGAGAACATGAGCCGTAAAACCGAATAGATACCGGTATAGGTTGCGAGGGTCGAACGCGAATTCCGGCCAATTGGTTTTTGTTCCACCACGATGGCGACGGGGAGGTGGTCAATTCGGTCGACGGTGGGTTGCCCGTACTTTGGCAGGTATTGTTGGGTAAAACTCGGAAAAGTTTCGTTAAGTTCGCGTCGGGAAGTGGCCGCTAGGGTGTCAAACACTAATGAAGACTTACCGGAACCGGAGAGACCGGCAAAAACGGTCGTTTGGTGTTTCGGAATTTTTAAATTAACGTCTTTGAGGTTGTTTTCTTGAGCGCCGTGAATGCTAATTGCACCAGCTGCAAATAAATCGGTCATGTTAACCCTCCATCAATTAAGATTAAATACGGTTAAGTTAATTTTACGGCATTCAAAATGGTAACACCATTAATCGATTCGAAAAAAAGTCGGTCCCGCGCTGGGGACCGACTAACGGTGCATACTTTAAAAGGGTGATTAGACAAGTGAATCGACGGTCTGCATAGTCAGTTTATTCTTCAGCACCGGTTTCCTCGTCCGGACTCGTCACGGACTCATTGTCATCGGTCTCTTTCGACGGACTTGAGTCCTTGTTAACGTCGCTAGTTGAATCTGAATCTGAAGGCTTGTTTTTTTTAGCTGATGTTGACGAATATTCGTGAGAGTTCGGCGTTGATGATTGATGGCTGCTGGACTTTTTCCGGCTCGGCGCCTGGTAATAATACGACGAACCCGTATATGACTTGCGGGTCGTTGGGGCGTAGTACCGGTATGAATACTGGGATGATTGCGAGTAAAGTTGACTATCATTCTTAGTTGCACTCGTTGAATCGTCACTAGCAGTTAGCTGATCATCGCTAATTGAACTTGAACTGATCGAACTAGTGCTTTCACTAATCAGGTCCGCCTGTGAAGTTGACGTTGCCTCGGACTGACTGGCTGCTTTGGCCTTTTTCTGCTTCTTGGCCAGGGCTTTACGGTCTTTTTGGAGTTGATCGTAGTCGTCGGCCGCAAGCTGAGACTTGTCCCGGTAAGCCTTCAAGTCTTTTTGCACCTTATTAATGGTTTTAGATGCAGTTGATGCTTTCAATTGCCCCTTCTTAGTGTAGAGCTTCTTGAAATCTTGGTGGACGGTGGCAACCTTGGTAACAATCTGGTTGGTTGCCGTTAATTGTTTTTGCGACTGCTTGGCAAACTGGGGCTTCGTATTAGTTAAATCGGTCGTGGTCAACCGGCGTTTAATTTTGTTGATGTTCGCAGTCGTGACGTTTGCCTTGATTAAACCGTCCGCGTTTCGTAATCCCTGATAGGCCGTCCGAATGCTTAACATGTTAGCCGCGTCGTCGTGTTGTGCTTGCAGGGTGGCTTTGGTTTTTGAATCCTTAACTTTATCAATTTGCGTTTGGAGCGCCTGAAGTTGAGCACGGGTGACGGACTTGCGAATATCTTGGTGGGCCTTGGACGTGTAAATCTTAGCGACCAGGGCATGCGCCTCATCCTGGGTGTGCGTCTGGGTCGCTTTCGCCCGGTTCCACATGAAAAAAGCACCAGCAACCGCAATCACCAAAACGACAACGCTAGTCAGCGCTAGTTTCCAATGGTTGCGGTGCCGCGACCTTTTTAGATGGGGATTGGAACGCCGGTGCTCGGGTTCTTGCTCGTCATCTTGATGCTGGTTAGGCCGCTCGGGCGGTGGGGTCGGGGTGCCAGCCGAACGCGACACCCGGGCTGGATCAATGGTGGACTTAGCCTCGGCATCAGCATCATCTTCGGCCTGATGCTCGTCGCTGGGCGTCTCCTTTAGATCGTACGCCAGTGGAATTTGTTCGTTATTTTCATCTTGATCGTGTTCATCTGGAATCGGCTCAGTAATTGAATTCCAGAGCCGTTTACCAGCGGATGGTTTATTATCTTTATGTGCCATTCATAACGCCTCCTCGTAAATCAATCGTCAGCTTGCATCGCGTCCCCGCGCAAAAATGCAAACGATATCAGTAATTAAATTGTAGCATGTAATTGGACGCTGAGAAAGGCATGGTTGTGCAATTGGACGGGTTTTTGAGCTTGAAATGAGAGGGGGATTGCTTTGGGAATGATTGCAAGGCATAAAAAAAGCTATCCATTTAGGATAGCTTCCACATTCTAGCCCGCCAGTATAAAATTGTTACGACATTTGTTACGGTTAAGTTGTGTTTGCGTAAGTGTAAAATCAAGGCCATCCGGAGTTCGGATGACCTTGATAGTCCGTTTCTAGCGTGGTTGGTTGAATACCATTTTGAATACCATTTAGTTTGATTCGATGATATTTAGTTGCTTTACCAATTGCCTTAAAACGTTGATATAACAAGTGTTCTGGAGCTTATTACATCGCCTTGAAACTTAAGAATGGAGGTGGCGAGAGTCGAACTCGCGTCCAAGCATATTGCCCCCCGGATATCTACGTTCATAGTCATACTACTTAAAGTTCACCATGCCAAACGCCGCATGACAGGGCTATCAGTCATGGCTAACCTGATTAATCTCTTCTCGCAACTCCAGGTGGAAGCCTTGAGCGTAAGTCCACTAAATTTAGGACCCAGATCCAGAACATGGACGATCCTGGGAGGATCTACGTTAAGCGCCTATTAAGCAGCTAAAGCGTAAGAATTGTTATTATTTTTTGCAGTTATAATTTAAACTGAGCGTTTTTACGTAGACGCAACCTACGAAACGCAATCCGGACTCAAACTATACCTGTCGAATCCAGAACACCCCCAGATTCAACATTACTAGTCTAGCATAGTTCCCCCGGTGTGCCAACTATAAAGCTTAAGACGCTTGCCGCCACCGCCGCCAGCGGCGCATGACTTTGTCCATGTTGATGGATAGGGCCATGACTGCCAGGATAATGAGGCTCCCGCCGATGAAGTCAAAGCGGGTGAGCTGGGTACTTAGGAAGGCGACCGAGAAGACGGTGGCCGCCAGTGGTTCAAACGCGTCGAGTAAACTAGCAGTGGTTGGTAAAATGTCGCTTAAACTGCGGGCGAACATCAGGAACGGCGCGACGGTTCCCAGTAAAATAATGACAACGAGTAGCCCGAAGTCAAAGCCGGTTAGGGTAACGGATTGGCGCCAGGCCGGTTGCACGAGCATTAGGAAGAGTCCGGCGACCAGTAAGCCCCAACCGGTTACCGTCAGGGCGCCGTACTTGGGCAAAAGCGGCCGGGGTAACAGGGTGTTAGTGGCGACCCCCACGGCGGATAGTCCGCCCCAGAAGAGCACTGCCGGTGAAATCGCTAATTGGTTTAAATGCCCGTGGGTCACAATTAGTAAAGTACCAATAAACGCAAGCCCCATGCCGAGCAATTCGATGCGGCTGGGCCGGACGTGCTTAAATAATAAGTAATAAAAACTAATAATGAATGGTCCTAAAAACTGAATAATGGTGGCGATGGGGGCGTTACCAACGCGGACCGCTTCAAAGTAACAGAACTGGACCGGAATCATCCCAATGAGCCCGTAGCTGACGACTTGCCACGCGCTTTGCCGGTGATGCCAAATTTGTAGTGGGCGTTTATGCGCTAATTGGGCCCAAATAATTAAAATACTGCCCGCGACTAGCATCCGAATTTGAGTCAACCAAATTGCGGAGAGGCCCCGGTTGTGGATGAAGAGGGTGCTCGCACAAACCCCCGAAATTCCCCATAAAATACACGCCGTACTCGCGAGCAAAATACCGCGTAAGTGGTGTTGTTGCGTCAACTGAACTCACTCCTTCTCAATTAATTGCGGCTTACATTATAACAAACAATCGCGGGACTGCCTGCGCGAATTCGGCACTTCTGATTGAATTATAATTTGGGACCGGTTGCAAGTGCGCTTTCACAGTCCGCGTGCTATGATTATTGAAAACGCTATTAAATGGAGGGATTGAACATGAAAGCAATCATTACCGTTGTCGGTCAGGACCAGGTGGGCATCGTTGCGCAAGTTGCGACGAAGCTAGCTGAACTACAGATTAATATTATTGATATTTCGCAAACCTTAATGGATCGGAGCTTCACGATGATGTTATCCGGTGAGTGGGATGATCAAAAGCTAAGTTTCGCTGACGCGCAAACGGCGCTCGAAACGCTGGGGCGGACGGCTGGCTTAACGATTCGAATTCAACGTCAAGCTGTTTTTGACGCTATTCAAAAATTGTAGGGGGTGCCGTATGGAGACGCGTTCAATTTTAGAAACGATTCAGATGGTGGCGGAAGAAAACTTAGATATCCGGACCATTACCATGGGAATTTCACTGTTTGATTGCATTGATAGCGATGGGGAGCGTTCGCGGCAAAAGATTTACGATAAGATTACGACTAGTGCCCGTGACCTAGTTAAAGTCGCGGATCAGATTCAAACGGAGTATGGGATTCCGATTATTAATAAGCGAATTGCGGTGACCCCCATTGCGCTAGTTGCCGCAGCTAGTGGCGATCACGATTACGTGGCCTACGCAAAAACAATGGACCAAGCGGCCGCGACACTTGGCGTTGACCTGATTGGGGGCTTTTCGGCCCTCGTGCAGAAAGGCTTTCAAATTGGCGACCGGCGGTTAATTGCCTCGTTACCGCAAGCGTTAGCAGAAACGAAGCGCGTCTGCAGTTCGATTAACGTGGGTTCGACGCGGGCCGGCATTAATTTGGATGCGGTCGCGGAGATGGGCCAGGTCATTAAAGACGTTGCGGCCATTGATCCGGTCAATTGCATGAGCCTCGTTGTCTTCGCAAACGCGGTTGAGGACAACCCGTTTATGGCGGGGGCGTTTCACGGTGTTGGCGAAGCCGATCGGGTCATTAACGTTGGGATTAGTGGTCCCGGCGTTGTTAAGCGGGCTTTGGAACAAGTTCGTGGCGCGAAAATTGACGTGGTGTCTGAACAAATCAAAAAAACGGCCTTTAAAGTGACCCGGATGGGGCAGTTTGTTGGGACGATTGCCGCTCAGCGGTTAAACGTGCCGTTTGGGATTGTTGACCTATCCCTGGCCCCAACCCCGAATGAGGGCGATTCAGTGGCCGAAATTTTAGAAGAGATTGGGCTAGAAAGCGTTGGTGCCCCGGGGACCACGGCGGCCCTCGCACTACTTAACGATGCGGTTAAAAAGGGTGGCGTGATGGCGTGTGAACACGTCGGCGGTTTATCGGGGGCCTTCATTCCGGTTTCGGAAGACGCTGAAATGATTCGAGCCGTGAGTGCCGGCCGTTTAAGCTTAGAAAAGTTGGAAGCGATGACCGCGGTTTGCTCTGTTGGCTTGGATATGATCGCCATTCCGGGCGACACCAGTGCGGCTAGCATCAGTGGGATGATTGCGGATGAAGCGGCCATCGGTATGATCAATAATAAGACGACCGCCGTCCGGGTAATTCCGGCGCCGGGTAAAACGGTTGGTGACGAAGTGACCTTTGGCGGCCTCTTTGGTCGGGCACCGGTGATGCCAGTCAATACGAGTCAACCGCAAGCCTTCATTCAGCGGGGCGGTCACATTCCAGCGCCAATTCATTCATTCAAGAATTAATAATTGTTCAATTGCTTCTATTATATAGGTGGGGATGGTTGCGACCCGAACCAATTCAGTTCAGTTTTAGAAGCGGTCGGTAACTTGTGAAAAAATTAACCACACACTTCTTTCACAAAGCCCGCACGGTTTATTAGCAATTGACTGTTATACTAACACTGAATCTTGATACAAAATGGGGTATCATAATAATATTGGGTGCTAAAATGAAGGCCTCAAATTGATTGGGGTTCGTGAAATAGCTTGGAGGAATTGCCACGATGAAATTATTAATGATTGAAGATAATAAATCCGTTTCGGAAATGATGGCGATGTTCTTTAAAAAAGAACGTTGGGATGCCCATTTCGCT
Organism: Lactiplantibacillus modestisalitolerans; assembly: GCF_005405425.1. GTDB lineage: Bacteria > Bacillota > Bacilli > Lactobacillales > Lactobacillaceae > Lactiplantibacillus > Lactiplantibacillus modestisalitolerans. Next base: position 43,899 of record NZ_BJEA01000004.1, read on the forward strand.
TATGATGGGAACGAAGCAGTCAAAATGTTTAACGAGGACGTTGACGGTTGGGACATGGTGACCCTCGATTTAAACCTTCCCGGGCGTGACGGTATGCAAGTTAGTGCAGATATTCGCAAAGCCTCGCCAACCGTACCAATTATCATGTTAACGGCGCGCGACTCGGAAAGCGACCAAGTCTTAGGCCTGGAAATGGGAGCGGACGACTACGTCACGAAGCCGTTTTCGCCAATTACCCTAATTGCGCGGATCAAGGCGTTACACCGGCGGGCCGATCTCGGTAAGCAGGTCGCAGCGGAAACCCCGACGAACGCGGTTAGTGATTTTGACGTTCAAACGGACCACTTTAAACTGAATACGAAAACCCGCGAGGCCTATTTAGGTGGCAAAGAAATTAAGGATTTGACACCTAAAGAGTTTGACCTGTTAAAAACGTTGGCTCAGAAACCACGCCAGGTTTTTTCACGTGAGCAACTACTCCAACTCGTTTGGGATTACGAATACTACGGTGACGAACGCACGGTTGACGCCCACATTAAAAAATTACGGCAAAAAATTGAGAAGGCCGGCCCGCAAATTATTCAGACCGTTTGGGGCGTTGGTTATAAATTTGATGATGGTGGAGTGGATGAGCAATGAAGCTGATCTATCAACAAATGTTAGCGTTCTTTGCCGTCATTATTACGGTGATCGTTGTTTTAGGTTTTTCCTTTATTCGGACGACCAAGACCATGATCTATCAAAATTCGTGGCAACAGCTCCAACAGTACGCCGCGAGTATTGAAAAAGAAGCGATTCGGTATAATACCCAGACTAATCAGGTCGTCGGGTTTAACCAGCAATTTTTAAATGATGGCACCGTTATTTTGCGAGATCAGCACATTCACTTTTCCGTTTATGACGCTAATAAGCAGGTCGTTTATCCGACCGCTGAAACGGCTGGCATGACGGGTGGATCCTTTTATGAACCGCGGATTTCCAGCCGCGATTGGAAAAAGTTAAAACAAAACAAGATTATTACCCAGTCCCCCCACGTGACGTTCCGGTCGCGCCGGCATGATCGGCCGGTTAACACGCCGGCGTTACGGACGATTGACGTACTGGTGCCACTCTTTTATAAGAATGGGAGTACCCGGCAGTTTGTCGGTGCGATTTCAATTGGCTCGTTTGAGCAGACCATTCAGGCCAACGAGCAGCAGATTGAAAACAATTTGTTTATTGCACTGCTCGTCTCGGGGGTGGCGGCCTTAATTCTCAGCTACATCATCGCCCGTTACTCAGTTCGCCGGATTAATCGACTCCGAAACGCAACCCATTCAGTTGCTAACGGGGACTTTGATATTCAGGTGGCGAGTCATCACAAGGACGAAATTGATGACTTAGCGGATGACTTTAACGGCATGGTTAGTTCATTGAAAAAATCGGATAATGAGATTAAGCGCCAAGAAAAGCGCCGCCGCGAATTTATGGCGGACGCGGCCCACGAAATGCGGACACCGTTGACGACCATCAACGGAATTTTGGAAGGCTTAGCTTACGATGCGATTCCAGAAGAGGATAAGGGCCACTCGATCGAATTGATGCAGAACGAAACTAAGCGGTTGATTCGGCTGGTGAACGAGAACTTGGATTACGAGAAAATTCGAACCGGTCAAATTGCGTTAAACAAGACCCAGTTTGACGGTAAGGAAGTTCTTGAAAACCTGGTTGAACAGTTGACCAAGAAAGCGGCAGCTTCGGACGACCAGTTTAAGCTCCAAGTGCCCGCGGCCTTGCCGGTTTGGGCGGACTACGACCGCTTTGTCCAGGTCCTCTTTAATATCATGCAAAACGCGATTCAGTTTTCACAGGAAAACGTGATCGAAGTGCGCGCTAAGCGGACGGAACATGCCGCGGTGATTGCGGTTCAAGATCACGGTATTGGGATGACCCCCGACCAAGTTAAGAATATTTGGGAGCGGTACTACAAGGCGGACCCGTCCCGGAAAAATACAAAGTACGGTGAATCGGGCCTCGGATTGGCGATCTCACACCAATTGGTCCAGCAACACGGGGGCTCGATTGCGGTTGAAAGTGTCGTTGATCACGGAACGACCTTTACCATAACGTTCCCGGATGAGGGCCACGACCAACCGATTAATGAAGACTAAACTGATTAAGAGACTGTGACATGAGTCACAGTCTCTTGTGCGTTGCCGCGTATTAATAGCCGAAACGTGCGCCAAAAGTCAGCTGGCTCTGATCACCAGCTAACCGACTTTTGGCACACTCTCTTTTAGATAGCGCCGCTAGGTTAAGTGTGGTACGCTTAACACGGCAATTTGCTGGGCCTCACCAGGCCCAATTCGATAGAAATGAACAGGAGTTAACTTATGCAAAAAGTACAAATTACAGGAAATTCACAACGGAAGGTCAAGGACGGGTACCCGTTACTCGTAGCGGATGATTTAAAGGATCCCGCCATGAAATTGACGGACGGGTCGTTCGTCGCGTTGATGGCAAGTTCCCAATTTATGGGCTATGCCTTGGTCGCTAAGCACCGCCGGCAACTTGGCTGGGTACTTAGTCGTGACGAAGCGGAAACCCCGACTCAGGATTATTTCCGCAAGTTATTTAAGCAGGCACTCGTCCGCCGGGTTCGCGAATTTGATCCCCAGTTACCGCAACGGGTTTTTAACGCGGATGGTGACGGTTTAGGTGGCTTAACGATTGACCGTTATCAGGACTACTACGTCTTTACGTGGTACGCGCAGGGTGTTTACCAACAACGTGAGATGCTGTACGCGGCATTTGAAGCGGCCAGTGACCACCAATTTAAGGGGATTTACGCGAAACTGCGGTTTAACGTCGAAGAAGCCAATTTGAAGAGCCAACTCGTGACGGGAACGGCCGCCCCGGAGCCCTTGCTCGTGACGGAAGGGGCGGTCACGTACCCCCTGCACTTGGCCGACGATTTAACGACCGGGTTATTATTAGATATGCGGCCAATTCGGCAGTGGTTAGCCGGTGCTGAATTGCCGGGTAAGACCGTGTTAAACCTATTTAGTCAGGAAAACGGGATTACCGCGGCCGCAGCCGTGGCGGGAGCCGCGAAGACCATTTCGATTGAAACTAACCAAAAGGGTGCCAGTGCGACGGCTGACCAGTTAGCCGTAAATAACGTTGACCCAGATAAGCATGAAATTCGGGTTATCGAGGTACCGAACTACTTGGATTACGCGCAAAAGCACCGCTTAAGTTACGACGTGGTAGCCGTAACGGCGCCAACCTTTGCCCGCGTTAAGAAGCAAAAGTTCCAAGTTGCCACTGATTTAACCGACCTATTAACCGCAACCTTGCCAGTAGTACGGCGCCAGGGTCACTTGATCGTCGCGACGAGTGCAGCCAACTTCTCAATGAAGAAGTTTAAAGCGGCGGTTAGTGCGGCCTTTGTGGGCAGTGATCGGCATTATCGCTTGGAAGAAACGTACCGCTTACCAGCCGACTTCGTTACGCGCAAAGCGTACCTGGCAAGTAACTACCTGAAAGTGCTCGTTTTGAGCCTGGATGACTAGTTAGTTGAGTATAAATTCCCACCGTAAATAAAAAAATTTTAAGCGTCATTTCAGGGACCGTTTTCATTAATTGAAAACGGTCCCTATCAGTAAGAAAACGAATTCATGAAAATATAAATATAATTATATTTAGCGCGGAATCAGTGATTACGACTGGTAAAACGGTTACTTAACTGTTAGAATTATTTTTTGTCGTTAGGCATGAGAGAAAAAATAGAAATGAGGATTATTAGTAATGGGAATTCTAATTGCACTGATTCCTGCAATCGCGTGGGGTAGTATCGGCCTGATTAGTGGCCGGATGGGTGGCTCCGCCCGGCAACAAACCCTCGGGATGACCATGGGGGCACTTGTCTTTGGTTTGGCCCTTTGGCTGGTTCAACAACCGACGCTAACCAGCAAAATTTGGCTGATTGGGATCGTTTCCGGGTTATTCTGGAGTATTGGACAGGGACAACAGTTTACGTCAATGAAGGCCGTTGGAATTTCACGGACGACCCCAATTTCAACGGGGATGCAACTAGTCGCAAACGCCCTTGCCGGCGTTTTGCTCTTTAACGAGTGGCACGGTAATATGTACTGGATTGGCTCGTTTTCCGTCATTATTTTGATTGCCGGGGCGGTATTGACCTCCCTGACTGACCGAACTGATCCGAACCGTAGTACGTCTGAAAATTGGGGCGTTGGGATTCGGGCCCTGATTATTTCAACGATTGGCTATGCGGGTTACACGATTGTCGTGCATTACGGGAACGTTAATGCTCAGGCCGTGGTCATGCCACAAGCCGTTGGGATGTTACTTGGGGCGTTGATTTGGTCTTTCAAGGACAAGCCTTGGAAAGAAACGGCGACTTACCGCAACATCGTGACCGGACTGGTTTGGGGTGTCGGGAACTTGTTCATGTTCATGGCAATGGCTCAAATCGGTCAGGCCGTCGCTTACTCCTTATCACAAATGGGAATTGTTATCTCTACTTTCGGGAGTATCTTCTTGCTGGGCGAACGCAAGACCAAGCGTGAAATGGTGTACGTCGTCATCGGTTCAATCTTAGTGATTGTCGGTGGGATTGCCCTCTCACTAATGAAGGCCTAGTAAAAAATTTACTTTTAATTTGATAATAATTTTATTAATTAGAATAAAGCTTGATTTGACGCGCTTCGTTGCATGACGAAGGCGTCTTATTTTGTCTGTGAAACCGGTTGCTTTTTCCGAAATCGGTGGAAAATTGCGAAAAAGATGGGTAATCGCTTTTTATTCTGCGAGCGGCTATTGTATAATGTGGATTGTAATTAAGTAAAGAAAGAGGTAATAGTAAATGGCACACATTTCATTTGACAGCTCCAATTTAACTAAGTTCGTCCATGACAACGAACTTGGCGAAATGCAAGCGATGGTCACAGCTGCTGACAAGGAGCTGCGTGAAGGAACCGGCGCCGGGAACGATTTCCGTGGCTGGTTAGATTTACCAGTTGACTACGATAAGGAAGAATTTGCCCGGATTAAGGCCGCTGCAAAGAAGATTCAAAACGATTCTGACGTCCTCGTTGTAATCGGTATCGGTGGTTCATACCTCGGTGCGCGCGCTGCCGTTGAATTTTTACATGAAACTTTCTGGTCATCACTTTCTCGTGAAGATCGTCAATTCCCACAAGTTGTTTTTGCTGGGAACTCAATTTCATCTTCATACGTCAACGATTTGATTCACTTGATCGGCGACCGCGACTTCTCCGTTAACATCATTTCGAAGTCCGGGACTACGACGGAACCTTCAATCGCCTTCCGGGTATTCAAGGAACGCTTGATTGCGAAGTATGGTGAAGAAGGCGCAAAGGAACGGATCTACGCGACAACTGACCGCAAGCGCGGTGCGTTGAAGCAAGAAGCTGACGCTGAAGGTTACGAAACGTTCGTTATTCCTGATGACGTTGGTGGCCGTTTCACGGTCTTAACGCCAGTTGGTTTATTACCAATTGCCGTTTCTGGTGGCGACATTGATGCCATGATGAAGGGTGCTGCTGATGGTCGCGCTGAATACTCAGATGCTGACTTGACGAAGAACGAAGCTTACCAATACGCTGCATTGCGGAACATCTTATACCGCAAGGGTTACACCACTGAAATCTTGGAAAACTACGAACCAAATATGGCAATGTTCTCCGAATGGTGGAAGCAATTAATGGGTGAATCAGAAGGTAAGGACCAAAAAGGTATTTACCCATCATCCGCTAACTTCACGACCGACTTACACTCCTTGGGCCAATACATCCAAGAAGGTCGCCGGAACTTAATGGAAACGGTTATCAAGGTGCAAAACGCAACTAGTGACGTTGACATTCCTAAGGAAGCTGAAAACTTAGACGGCTTGAAGTACCTTGAAGGTAAGACGATGGCCCAAGTTAACACTAAGGCCTTTGAAGGGGTTATTATGGCCCACGTTGATGGCGGTGTGCCAAACATGGTCGTTAACATTCCTTCCCAAGATGCTTACACGCTTGGCTACATGATCTACTTCTTTGAAGCAGCCGTTGCCATTTCTGGTTACTTGAACGGAATCAACCCATTCAACCAACCAGGGGTTGAAGCATACAAGAACAACATGTTTGCTTTACTTGGTAAGCCAGGTTACGAAGAATTAACTAAGAAATTAACTGCCCGCTTAAGCGACTAGTCGTTTAAAACTGGCAATTAAATGGGCGCCACTAATGCCACTATCGGTGTTAGTGGTGCTTTCTTTGATTAAAAATAGATTGAGGAGGCCCGTATGCGCACACTAAACATGGTAGAAAGCATTCTCATCCTGTTTGGCTTGATTTTATTTGGGGTTGGGAGTCAGGTCGCCAGCCTGAAAACAAACGTCCCTTGGCTACAATATGCCGGTTTAGGCTTGGTATTTGTAGTGGGGCTGAGCGATGCAATTTACCGCCTGGCGACCCACAAGTCGTTTTTTAAATAAGTGGCAGCCGGAATTCTACCAGTCGGTAATTCCGGCTTTTTTTTAGATAAAAAAACCACCAACTTTAAAAGTTGGTGGCGACTTCGTTAAACTGATTGGGTATACTGGGCTCGAACCAGTAAATTACGGATTCAGAGTCCGCTGCCTTACCAATTTGGCGAATACCCAATAACGTTGCGAAACAACTATTTAATATTAACTTTTCGGAACTTAACTGTCAAGGTTTGAAGCCAATTTTTTCAAAAAAGACGCATTGACGCTTGCGTTTAAAGCGGGTTTTGGGCACACTAAAAGGGTGGGGTGATCAAAATGACAACGAAGGAATTAACGCGTTGGTTTAACCGCCTGCGCCAGCAATTAGTGGTGTGGGCGGTGACCGCCATCGCTTTTGCGGTAATGCGCCATTTTTTATGGCCGGCGCTGTTGACCTTTGTTTTTTGGTGTTGCGTGGTCTATTGTGGGCTCTTATTTATTGCGCTGGTAGGCGTTACGGTTCTGCGGTTGCGGCACGCAAAATTGTAAGCATCTAAAATTGATTGTAAATTTGATTTGACAAGTCCCGAATGTTTCGGTAAGATTGTAAATGAATTTTGCCCGCTGGTCAAATTGGTTAAGACGTCGCCCTCTCAAGGCGGAGTTACGGGTTCGATCCCCGTGCGGGTGATTAAGTAGGCGTTACGGTAAAATAATTAAGCACTGAAGAGCTGGTTTGACGGCGATTCGGTGTTTTTTTATTACGTGCAAACCGTGATTTGAAGGCCGGGCTTTGGTAACGAAGGGGCTGCTGGTTAAGCGCGGCGAACAAACATTCTGGTTTACAGCGTGAAAGTTTACTCTTATGATAGAAAGTGGATGCTTGTGACCACAACGGTCAGTTGGAGCCGTTCGAAATTAGCGTTACGGATGCTTGCGTGGGATTGAAACCTTGCCTGAAGGGCAGTTTTAGTCCTTTTCGTTTGCCGTTGATGCGTGCGTTGGTAAAGAACGTCGCTTTATCATCAAGGACGCTTTTAATTGTGAATCGGGGAAAAAGCTGAGCAAAACAGTTTACCGGTTCGGGGTGGGGCGTATAATAAAGGTGGAATGAAAACTGATCGTTGGGTGTCGCGGCATGATTGGATTGTTTATTAGTCAGTTACAAAGGAGATAATTTTTGTTGGTCTATAAAGATGTTTTTGGAATTGATCACGATGACTGTCACGTTGTTCAGACCCGGCACGAATTTAACCGGATTTTTATTATCGAAAATGAAGTCGGCTCCCGGTTTACTTGCATTAAGCCGAACGCACCGTTAGAAAAAAAGATGTCTGGCCATTGGAAGTACGCTAAGGCGAGTGACGCACCTAAGAATTACGCAGTTCCTTATAAAGCTCAGAAGCACTAAGCAATCAAGGAAAAGAGGATTTTAATGCGGCAATATCGACCGTTAACCAAACCCGATGGACGGGTTGCACGTTCCCAAGCGGACCACGTTAATCCATATTACGGACAACGGGGAGCCGATTGGATTAAAAATACGAATGCGTCGTTGTTCAATGCGCAACACGAACCAACCCAAACGAAGACGCGGTTCGAACAACGGGTCAGTCGCGCCACCCGCAACGTTTTGTTGGGGAGTTTAGCGACCGTTGGCATGTTAATTGGCGGTTTTATCGTTTACGCGTTAGCCATTAATTGGTGAGGTCCTTTCAGTATAATTAGGCTTATTTTAAACAACCCGGCTAATATCTAAGAGATATTGGCGGGTTGTTTTGTGTTTATGGGGAAGCACTAACCGTAAGAACCCTATGATGATGGTGTTATTTAACTAAAAGGTCAGTTGGATTTTTAACAAATTTGCTGTAACTGCTAGATAAGCAGGTAAGGTTGTAGTTAGCTTAGTAAGTGCCTTACACAACCTGTTTCATTAATTGAATCTTGGTATTAAGATAAATTTAGCCAGTAGGGGGTGTAACCATGGCTCAACTGCGAAATTATTCTTAGTCGGCAGTGTTGTTCTTCCGGCTTAGAATAAGGCTCGAATTTGAGATTGCTCAGCGGTTTTCTGAGTGAGCTCAAATCGATACCCGCAGTGTTTTTGCCAATCGGTTACACCCGCTGCTGGCAGCAATTTCATCACCAATTGGTGCAGAGCCACCTTAATTATTAAGAAGCTTTTAGAAGCTTTAGAAATTTCCTAAAGTCGTTAAGAAACCCTTAGACCCACTAGTCCCCGGATTGGCTAGCCGTTAAAATATTATTTGTATTAAAATAATAATTAAATTAATGGAGGAACAATTGATGAAAAAAGGACTTTTGGGGTTAGCCCTTGTGATTGTGTTGATCGTTGGCGGCTTGTTAGCATCGGGGACGGTGACTAAGAATCGCGGGGACGAATTTTCGATGGCGTTAGATAACGTTAACCCGCTCGTGCCGGTCACGACCGTTTACGGTAAGACCAACCAGGCGGTCAGCTACCATCAGGGGCAAATGGGTGAAGACGTCTACGAGTACCGCATCAATACGGTCGATGCCAAGGGGAACCGCCGGTGGTTGACTTTTGATGCCGATCACCGGTTAAAACTAAACCACTATCTGAAGATTGAAACGAAGGGACAAAATGTCAATTCGTGGGCGGCGGTACCGGTGACGCAACTGCCGAGCCAAGTTAACCAAGTAATTGCACTAGCGCCGACTAACTAATCATTAAGTTCGTTACACCGGAAAATCAACCGACCAACCGCACACCTTCGGGCTTGCGGTTGGTCGGTTTTTTGCGCCATTTTGGCGACGAAGGGGTTGGGGGCGCCTTTATTTGAAATTAAAGCGCAACCATTGTTTACTGAATATTAGAGACTTTATTAAATTTTAAAGCTTTTGGGGTGTCAAAGTTCGGTGAGTGAGTTACAATAGTTCTCGTTGGACTTGTAAAGATAATTGACAAGAATCGTTAATTCATGCAAGAATGAACTAGCAATAATTATTTTAATGAAGGGGAGCGTGTAGATGCTTAAAATAGCCAAGGGTCGGATTTCTTATCCGGCGGTAATTGGGGCAATTATTTTTATGATTATCCAAGTTATCGCGAATTTGAATCTACCTAGTTTGACGTCCAATATTGTGAACAACGGGGTCGCCAAAGGAGATATTAGCTACATTTGGAAAATCGGGTTTGAAATGATTGGCTTCTCGTTGCTGTCAGTTGTCGCGGCCTTTGGGAACGTCTTTTTGGCTTCCCGGTCATCACAACAGCTCGGGAAAAATTTACGGACGGACATTTATCATAAGGTCATTAACTTTTCGAACGATGAGTTTGATAAGGTTGAAACGTCTTCACTGATTACCCGGACGACCAACGACGTGGTGCAAATTCAAAACGTTGCCATGATGGCGTTACGAATGATGATCATGGCACCAATCATGTTAGTGGGTGCGTCATTTTTAGCCTATACCAAGAGTCACGAGTTAACATGGATCTTCTTGGTGGCGATTCCAATTTTATTAGTTTTTATTGGCATAATTATGGGGTTTGCGATTCCGCTGTTCCGGGCCATGCAAACCAAAACCGACCGGATTAATCTGGTCTTTCGTGAGGGGCTGACCGGGGTGCGGGTCATCCGGGCCTTTCGCCAGGACCAGTTTGAACAGGACCGCTTTGAGGATGCCAATAAGGATTACACCCAAAATGCGATTAAGGTTAATACGATCGTGGCGTTAGCTTTTCCAGTAATGACCCTGATTATGAGTGGTACTAACGTGGCAATTGTTTGGTTTGGGGGCCAATTGATTAGCAGCCAAACCATGCAAGTTGGGAACATGATTGCGTTTATGACTTACGCGATGCAAGTGTTAATGAGTTTCATGATGCTGGCGATGGTTTTTGCCTTCATCCCACGGGCGGCCGCTTCGGCTTCCCGGATTCAAGAAGTGTTGGCAATTAAGACCAAAATTCATAATCCAGCTAAGCCGACTAGTTTACCAGCCGAAAGTACCCATAGTTTGGCGTTTGATAACGTCAACTATCGCTATCAAAACGCGGAACAGCTGGCGCTGGAAAAAATTGACTTTCAAGCGCATTCGGGCCAAACGGTCGCGATTATTGGTGGGACCGGCTCTGGGAAATCAACCTTAGTTAACTTGATTCCACGCTTTTACGACATTGAAAGTGGTCACGTTAAGATTGACGGCCACGACGTTCGGGACTTGGATCTGGCCGATTTACACCGGGCGGTTTCGTTTGTGCCGCAAACCGCGACCCTGTTTACCGGGACGATTCGCGATAATATGCAGTTCGGGAATAAGGACGCAACCGATGAAGAAATCTGGCACGCCCTGGCAATCGCCCGTTCAACCGACTTCGTTAAAGAAGAGGGCGGCTTAGACGCGCACGTTGAACAAGGCGGGGGAAACTTCTCCGGTGGTCAACGGCAACGTTTAGCAATTGCCCGGGCGCTGGTGAAGCACGCCGCGGTCTACGTCTTTGACGATTCCTTCTCAGCGTTGGACTTTAAGACCGACGCCCAGTTACGGGCCGAATTACGGCAAGACGCGCAAATTCAAAAGGGCGTCGTGGTGATCGTCGCGCAACGAATTGCCACGGTTGCCGATGCCGACTTGATCTTAGTATTAGATAATGGTCAGTTAGTTGGTAAGGGCACCCACGCTGAATTAAAAGCAAATAATGAAGTTTATCAAGAAATTATGAAGTCACAATTACGAGAGGAGGACCAGCTGTAATGAGTGCGAAAAAAGCAAGTCAAACGGAAGCACCCCGTCCAAGTGGACCCCGGCATGGTCCTGGTAGCCGTGGCCTCGTGGAAAAACCGAAGAGCTTCTGGAAAACGACTTTCCGCTTAATGCGGTACATGTCTGATCGGTGGGTCGGACTAGTGGTTGTCATGGCCTTTGCGATTGCGTCGGTTATTTTCCAAATTCGGACTCCTAAGATTTTAGGGAAAGCCACTACTGAAATCTATAAGGGGATTATGAAGGGAAACGCCCAGCAGAGTGCCGGGATTGCCCAGAACGGGTTTCCAATTAACTTCGAAAAGATTGGTCAGATCGTTTTAATCGTTATTTTGATGTACTTGGCATCGGCCGTCTTTAACTTTATCCAACAGTACATCATGACCCGGATTTCTCAGGGGACCGTTTATAAATTGCGGCGTTCCTTTAAGGGAAAGATGCGGAACGTCCCGATTTCGTACTACGATACCCACAGTAACGGGGATATCATGAGTCGGGCGGTCAACGATATGGATAACATCGCCAACACGTTGCAACAAAACCTGACCCAGGCGGTTACCAGCACGGTAACCTTTATTGGGACCCTTTGGATGATGATCTCCATCAGTTGGAAGTTAACTTTAATTGCCCTAGTCACGATTCCCCTCAGCGTTGTCGTTGTTGGGGTGATTGCGCCTAAGTCGCAAAAATTCTTCGGAATTCAACAAAAGAGTTTGGGGTTACTAAACGACCAAGTTGAAGAAAATTACGCCGGCCACGTCGTCATTAAGAGTTTCAATAAGGAACAAGACGCGATCGATGACTTTGAGGAACAAAACGAAAACTACTATCAATCGGCTTGGAAGGCCCAGTTTATTTCTGGGATTATCATGCCACTGATGATGTTCTTAAATAACATCGGCTACGTTTTCGTTGCGATTATTGGTGGGATCGACGTTGCCAACGGGAAAGTGACTTTGGGGAACATCCAGGCCTTTCTGCAATATACGCAACAGTTCTCCCAACCAATCTCACAGATGGCGAACCTGTTGAACACGATTCAATCGACGATTGCGTCTGCGGAACGGGTCTTTGACGTCCTTGACGAAGAAGAAATGAAGCAAACGAAGTCGGACTTGCCCGCGGAAACCGATTCGGACAATTTGATCAGTTTACAACACGTTCAGTTTGGTTATACCGACGAAGCGCTTTTGATGAAGGACTATAATCTGGACGTTAAGCGCGGGCAGCAAGTGGCTATTGTTGGGCCAACCGGGGCCGGCAAGACGACCATTATCAACTTGCTGGAACGCTTCTACGACATTAAGGGTGGCTCGATTCGCTTAAACGGTGTCGATACGCGGGATTTGAAGCGTGAAGACTTACGATCGCACTTTGCGATGGTGCTGCAGGATACGTGGCTGTTTACCGGGACGATTTACGATAACTTGAAGTACGGGCGCGAAGACGCGACCGAAGAAGAAATCTACGCGGCGGCGAAGGCGGCCCACGTTGATAGCTTTGTACGTAAATTACCGGATGGCTACCAGACGATCCTAAATGAAGAAGCGTCCAATATTTCTCAGGGCCAACGGCAATTATTAACGATTGCGCGGGCCTTTGTCGCCGATCCAGAAATCTTGATCTTAGATGAAGCGACGAGTTCGGTGGATACTCGAACCGAAGTTCACATCCAGCACGCGATGGAACGGCTCTTAAAGAACCGGACGAGTTTCGTCGTGGCGCACCGCCTATCAACGATTCAGGGCGCCGATAATATCATTGTGATGAATCACGGCTCAGTCGTTGAAACTGGGACTCACAGCCAGTTAATGGCGCAAAATGGCTTCTATGCCGATTTGTATAACAGTCAATTTTCAGGAAACATTAGTCAAGACTAAAGGAGGGGTGTTAATTGTTCCGTAAAACCGTAGGAATCGTCGTTTCAGCGGGCGCGTTAGCGTTAGTACTTGCCGGCTGTGGTCAAACGACGCTCTCCACAACTAAAACCACGTACAAGCGCAACGGACTGGTCGCGGCCGTTAAGGGTCGCAGTAACCAGCAAACCGTCCGTTACCAAATCGATGGGGCCAAAACAAAAACGGCGAAGGTCAATCATCACACCTTCGTGATTCAAGTGCCAACTAAAACGAAGCGTCAGGCCGTTCAAATTAAGGCCGGTAACCAGACTAAGACGGTCCACGTAAAGGGTGCGAAGCGCCTGTTGGGCTATCAGAAGTTGGCGACGGCTTATAATCAGGCCTTGATTGCGTCGAAGTTGAGTAAGCGGGACCAGGCGGCTGCGCAGAAGCTGCAGACGCAGGGCGCAGCGCTGAAAAAGCAGCAGGCCCAAATTCAGGCGAAGGTTAAAACGGCCCAAGCGCAAGTACAGGCCGGGGGCGCTGAGGCGGCAACTGGCGCCGCGACGCTACAGGCTCAGCAAGCGGCTGCGGCCAAGCTTAAAACGCAAGCGGCCAGTTTACAGGCCACGCAAAAGCAGGTGGCGACTGCCATGGCAACGGCTAAAAAGCAGGTCAAGTCCCAGTTGTTACCAAGTAAGACGCCGAGTAATGGGGTTCAAAACGTTTTAACGACCAAGGATTACCGAATTCGGCTAAACGTTCAAAAGGGTGATGTTATGGGAGCCGCAATGATCGTGCCCACTAAGGCCTTTAAGAATAAACAACGCCAGCAGAACTTTGGGACTGCGTTTGCCCTGTTAGCTTCAACGAGTGGTGCGAACGCTAAAAAAGTCATGAAACAATTCTCCAAGGAAACGAAGGATAATAGTGGTAGTACCACGACCTTTGATCCAATCATCTCGAACGGGGTGCGCTTTACGATCGGGGTGTCGGCTGCGGACCTCTACTTGTTTATGACTAAATAGGTGACGATAAAAAACGACTCAGGAATTTTTTCCTGGGTCGTTTTTGAGTGCAGTGGTGCTATTCAAATGACAGTTCTAAGAAATAGGCCCGCTGTTGCGGGAGGTGTGCGGTTGTGACCCAGACTTCGTGATAATTGGGCACCTTTTTTTCGGTATAGTCAAAGAAAAAGTCGAGTAACTGACCGTTCTTAGCGACAAAGTCGTCTTGAAAGCGGTTAACGAGCAACTTGTTGTCTGGAAAATAGATTTCGGGGTTGGCGACCTTGACCGAATCCGGAATCACCATTCGAACCACGTTCGTATACTCGGGCGTGGTGAAGGCGATTTCAGCGGGGTGGTGCGCAATGTAGAACATGACGTTATAAATCGAATCAGAATTACTTGCCACGAAAAACCAGTCCTTTATTGAATTTAATCTCATTATACCAAAAAAAGGCGGGGGTGCTTTGAAATCTTCTTCCGAGTTTTTCTTGACAAACTTCTCATAAACCATTAATCTTTTAATTAAATTCAAATTAATTAAATCTGGATAATCTACACATAAAGGAAGTCGGATCACATGGCAAATGTACAATTAGACTGGGATAACTTGGGATTTGAGTACCGCAACCTACCATATCGCTACCGGGCGTATTGGAAAGACGGCGATTGGTATAAAAAGGAACTTACAGGTGATGCAACTTTACATATTAGTGAAGGGTCGCCGGCCCTGCACTACGGCCAACAAGATTTTGAAGGCCTTAAAGCCTACCGGACCAAGGACGGTAGCATTCAATTATTCCGTCCAGACCGTAACGCGGCCCGGATGCAAACGAGCTGTGAACGACTTTTAATGCCGCAAGTCCCAACCGATATGTTTGTGGACGCGGTTAAGCAAGTTGTTCGGGCGAACCAGGACTACGTGCCACCGTATGGGACCGGCGCAACCTTATACTTACGGCCCCTAATGATTGGGGTTGGCGGTAACATCGGTGTTCATCCGGCCCAGGAATATATCTTTACGATCTTCGCAATGCCGGTTGGAAGCTACTTTAAGGGTGGCATGACGCCAACCAACTTTACGACTTCTAATTACGACCGGGCCGCCCACAAAGGGACCGGCGCGTATAAGGTTGGTGGGAACTACGCGGCCAGCCTCTTCCCTGGTCAAGAAGCGCATCAACACGGCTTTTCTGATTGTGTTTACTTGGATCCAGTTGAACACAAGAAGATTGAAGAAGTTGGTTCAGCGAACTTCTTCGGGATTACCGCGGATAATACCTTCGTCACGCCGAAGTCGCCATCAATCTTACCATCCGTGACGAAGTACTCCTTGCTCTACTTAGCCGAACATAAATTTGGCATGAAGACGGAACAGGGCGACGTTTACGTCGATGATTTGGACCGCTTCACCGAAGCTGGTGCTTGTGGGACGGCTGCCGTTATTTCACCAATTGGTGGTT
The DNA here is from genome assembly GCF_005405425.1 of Lactiplantibacillus modestisalitolerans. Classification (GTDB taxonomy): domain Bacteria; phylum Bacillota; class Bacilli; order Lactobacillales; family Lactobacillaceae; genus Lactiplantibacillus; species Lactiplantibacillus modestisalitolerans. Next base: position 59,440 of record NZ_BJEA01000004.1, read on the forward strand.
TGGAACACAACGGTAAGTTACACGTCTTTTATAGTGAAACGGAAGTGGGCCCGGTCACTAAGAAGCTGTATGACGAATTGACGGGTATCCAGTTCGGTGACCGTGAAGCGCCTGAGGGCTGGATTCAAAAGGTCGATTTAGACTAATTCGATGACGCCGAATAACTTTTAATTAAATTTGGAAATCAACCGAGGTTTGCGGTTGGTTTCTTTTTTTGTGAATCGGTATAATAAAATTAATAGGGAGGGGAACGCAATGCGGTTTTTATATCAGTACGGTCGGGTGATTGAGTGGCTGAGTGCCGCGATAATTGTGGCAACGATGCTACTCTTTAATTTTGGCTTGGTGACTCAGCGCGGGGCGGCGGTCGTGAGTGTGAGTGTCATTATCATTTATTGGCTGGCGGTCGTTCCCCGGATCATTCATGAAAAAAAGTCGCCGTAACCGCAACCAAGCGGCGTATAATTGACAACGAATGGCGAGCGGCCATTCGAAAATTTAGTGGGATGTTGAGGCGGATGAAGCATGCAATTTGAACGAACACGCGCGCAAATTCAACAAATGGTAACTAATCAAGTGATTCCAGGCGCGAGCTACGCCTTACTAACCGGTGCGCAGGTTTTTGAAGAACGGGTGGGCGTGGCCCAGGTTCAGCCGACCCGCCTCCCGTTGTGGGCGCACGCTCGCTACGACCTGGCCTCACTAACGAAGGTCATCGGGACCACGACGGTGGCGCTGCAGTTACTGGCACAGGGCAAGTTGGCCATCGACCGGCCGGTTCATGATTATCTGCCGGACTTTGAAAACCGGCGGGTGACGTTGCGCCATTTAATGACCCATACGAGTGGCATTAGTGGCTACATTCCTAATCGTAACCAGTTGGCTGCCCCGCAGTTATTGCGGGCGGTTCAAGCGCTCCCAATTAGTGATCAAAACCTGGGGCACCGGGTCGTTTATACCGACCTCGGCTTAATTTTGACCGGGCTAATTATTGAACAAATTGAACACGCACCAATTCAAACGGTGATCACCCAGCGGGTGTTACGGCCGCTGGCGTTACCGGATGCAACTTTTCATCCGCAAGCGGAGTTAGCGGTCCCAACCGTTTGTCAAGCTGATGGTCAGCCCCTACGTGGTACGGTTCACGATCCGAAGGGCCGAATTTTGGGTGCCCACTGTGGTTCGGCCGGGTTGTTTGCCAGTGTGGCCGATTTAGTACGCTTTAGCCGCTTACTGTTAGGGCAACTAGACGTGCCGACCGTTTTAACGCAGACTCAAATCAAGCAGTTATACCAAGATTGGACCCCGAACGGCCGCTTAAGTCGTAGTTTTGGTTGGAACCTTTGGTATCGGCAGCCGGACCAGCCGGTGATTTTTCATACCGGCTACACCGGGACCCTAATCATGCTGGACCGCCAAACGCAAAGCGGATTGGTCTTCTTATCTAACCGAATTCATCCGGTGGTCGACGACGCGCGCTTTTTACCGGAACGGCGCCGGCTGATTGCAGCTTGGCTGGCGGACACGCTTCCTCAAAATTAATTTCAAATAAATGTATAAGCAAATTAATTAAAAAGACTAGACACCATTTCACAACCGCTTTCATTTGTGCTAAACTTTAATTACGATTAGTGGCTGGCAGTCCGCGAGGAGGCTAAGGTGAGTCCGCGAGCGTTAGTTTGGTTAATTGATTAGCGTTGTAAATGTCAGCCGCGTTTTGATGAATAAGTAAGAAAGGGAAAGTTAGCCGACTTTTGACGACTCATCCGACTAACGGGGTAGATAACTTATGAGTGAACCGTATTTCTTAAAACCAGTGTTCCACGAAAAAATTTGGGGTGGTCAGCGCTTAAAAACCGACTTTGGCTACGACATTCCTAGTGATCATACGGGTGAATGTTGGGCAATTTCAGCCCATCCCCACGGCCCAGCCATGGTTGAAAACGGCCCCTACGCTGGCCTAACGCTGGATCAAGTTTGGGATCAACACCGCGACGTTTTCGGTAACGCAAAGGGGGACGTCTTCCCACTATTGACCAAGATTTTAGACGCAAGCGAAGATTTATCGGTTCAAGTTCATCCCGATGATGCTTACGCGGCGGAACACGAACACGAATTAGGTAAAACCGAGTGCTGGTACGTGATTGCAGCCGAACCCGGGGCAACCATGATTTACGGCCACCATGCCCAAACTAAGCAGCAATTAGCTGATTGGATTCATAATGGCGAATGGGACCGCTTATTCCGCCGGGTGCCAGTTAAGGCCGGTGACTTCCTCTACGTACCATCGGGAACGATTCACGCCGTTGGTAAGGGCATCATGGTCTTAGAAACTCAGCAAAGCTCTGACACGACTTATCGCTTGTATGACTGGGACCGGGTTGATAAAACCACGGGCAAAAAGCGCGAGTTGCACTTGCAACAATCAATTGACACGACGAACGTGCCGCATCACGATCCGGACTTGAACATCACGACGACGCAGGTTGGCGATGCGACCGTGACCAAGTACGTTCAGTCACCATTCTTTGCTGTTTGGCAGTGGCGCTTACAAGGCGGTCAAGCGACCTTTGAACGGCAGCAGGCACCGTACACCCTCGTTTCCGTACTAGCGGGCGAGGGGAGTATTAGTGTTGATGGTCAGGATTACCCGCTGACTAAGGGTGTTCACTTTATCTTACCTTACGACGTTAAGCAGTGGACCTTGAAGGGTGACTTACAAATTATTGCTTCCGAACCAGGGGCTAAGGCTTAATTAGTTAACCCCCTGCGATGATAAAAAAGATTGATAAGCGTGCGCACGCGGACCAATCTTTTTTTAGACAATAACTGATGCTATCAGGAAGTTGAAACCACTTTCAAAAAGTACATAAATAAAATTTATAATGACAAGGGGTTAACTAATCTGCGGGCCGCAGGAAAAACAGTTCCCATCAGGTTAGTAGTCTGGATTAATCAAAGTGGTACCAACCAATCTTGATTTTACGGCTTTTTGCTATGTTCCGAAGCGCTCGTAGAAGAAAATCAAGACCGCCATAATCGCATGAAGCCTGACTTGCGATTATGGCGGTCCTTTAAAATATAAATTATATTAATAGTACTAGGCTAAGCGGTCCCAGTTACGGTTTAATGACGACGTTTTTAGTTAAGTCCTCAGTCAACTGGTCGAGGGGGGACCAATCGCCGTCTGGATACTTGCGTTGGAGCGCAATTTTTAAGATCCGCTTTGCGAGGGCTTCGTTGCGGGCTAAAATGGGGCCGTGGAAGTAGGAACCAAAGGTGTTTTTATAAATCACGCCTTCACTACCGTCCTTCCCGTTATTCCCGTGCCCCTGTTCAACTTCCCCGAGGGGGCGTTCACCCGCACCGAGGAAGGTCATGCCGTTGTGATTTTCAAAGCCGTAGTAGGTCTGACCGGTCTCAGCGTTTTTAATGGTGATGTTGCCGATGAAGCGGTTGTTGTCCTGACTAAGCGTGTAGTGGTCTAAAGCTCCGATACCGGCGATTTTTTCACCGTTGGCCCCGATGTAGTAGTGGCCTAACATTTGAAAACCACCACAGATGGCCAGAAACGGACCGCCGGCTTGGATGTACGCGGTTAGGGGTGCCTTTTTCGTTTGGAGGTCCTTAGAAACGATCGTTTGCTCGTAATCCTGACCACCGCCGAAGAGGACGAAGTCGTACTTATCCGGGTCAAACGCATCGTCTAAGCTAATCAAATCGATATCAATGGTGGCGTCGACCGCTTTTGCATAGTAGCGCATGGCGAGCAGGTTCCCGATGTCACCATAAGTGTTCATTAAGTCGCCGTATAAGTGGGCGGCACGTAGTTGATAAGCCATGTTAAGCCATCCCTCCTTTAATAATTCCCTGGCTGGCAAGCTGTTTTCTGAGTTGCAGCATGGCCGTATAGGTCGCGACGACGTAGACTTGCTTGGTTGGTAACTTTTGAATGGCCGCCGTCATCTTGGTCAGGTCGGGAACAATCGTTAAGTTTTCGGGTGCGACTCCGGCAACTTTAAGCCGGAAGGTGATGTCGCGGTAACGTTCGCCACCGCTAATAAAGGCTGGAATATTCATCGCGGGCAGTTTTTCAAAGGCCCCGTCCCAAATCCAACTCGTATCGATTCCGTCAGCGTAATTGGCGTTGAGTAGCGCGGCGAACGAAAACGGCTGCGAATCGGTACTCATCATTTTAATGACCTGATTTAAGCCGACCGGATTTTTCACCAGCACGAGCGTTACGTCCTTGTCACCGACGTGGAAAATTTCCTGACGACCAAAAACTTGTTCGTCGTTTTCACTGAGGGTTTGCGCAATTTGTTTGGACGGGACGTCCATAAAGCGCCCAACCGCAAACGCCGCTAACGCGTTGTAGATGTTGTATTCACCGCCGATGTTGAGGTGCATCGCCTGCCCGTTAATTTCAAAATCAGAACTCGTCGGCGTCATGTTCGTTAAGGCGTTCAATTTCCAAGTCAGTTGCGGCCGTTCGAAACCGCAGTGCGGGCAGTAATACTTACCCATGTTGCTGTACGTGCGGCTATGGTACCGTAAAATGTGTTGACAGTTGGGACACAGTAAGCCGTCGGTGTTCGCCGGGGCCTGTTGATCATGGTCCGCTTGATAATCGAAACCGTAGTAAAGCATCGGGTTAGGTAACTTTTTAGAGTGGAAGAGTGGGAGGTCCCCGTTAGCGATAATGGTTGCTTCGGGGGCCAACGCGACGCCGTCCAAGATTTTTTGATAAGTGGTATAAATTTCACCGTAGCGGTCCAACTGATCACGGAAAATGTTAGTGAAAACGAAGGCCTTAGGTGTAATGTACTTGGTGACCATCACCACGTTGGCCTCGTCGACTTCTAAGACGGCCAACGGTTTTTGGTGCGCTTTCGGCGCGGTTAAAAAGGTGGTCACGATGCCTTGTTTCATGTTGGAACCGCTCGGATTGGTTAAAATATCAGGGTACCGTTGCCGCAGCACCTTTACGGTCAGGGCGGTCGTGAGCGTTTTACCGTTCGTGCCGGTAATAATGATCACGTCGTAATTTTTAGCCAGGTGCTTTAAAATCGTTGGGTCGAGTTTTAAAGCCAGTTTACCTGGTAAGGAGCTCCCGCCACCCCGAAAGGTGTGCAGGAACCAGTATGCAGATTTGCCGGTCCAAGTGGCCAGCAGACTATTGATTGACATAACTATCAGTACCCCTAAATAATTGATTTACGAATGGCCGGCAGCAACGGTCAACCGTTCGTAGTGTCGAGCTGAAGCCCGGACAAGTTGTCCTACTCTCAAGTATTTTATACTGAACTTTCGTAAAAGAAAAGCGATACTACCGCGATCAGCGGCGATATTAACAATTCGTTAATTAGTTTTCACTACTGATTGCTGAAATTCGGAGCCAAATCCGCTATAATTGACTAGAAATGTGTGAAAAAGGGGAATGAGTCGCTTGGCGCAATTATTTTTTCGATACGGTGCAATGAACAGTGGGAAAACAATTGAGATTTTAAAGGTTGCCCATAATTATGAGGAACAGAGCAAGTCGGTGATCATCATGACCAGCGGGTTAGATAATCGTGACGGGGTTGGCTACGTTGCGAGCCGGATTGGGTTAAAGCGACCGGCGATTCCGGTTTTTGATGAGACCAACGTTTTAGAAGTTGTCAAGCAGACGAACCCCGACGCGGCGTGTGTCTTGATTGATGAAGCGCAGTTCTTGAAGAAGCACCACATCATTGAATTAGCGCACATTGTTGACGAGTTGCACATCCCGGTCATGACCTTCGGGTTAAAGAATGACTTTCGCAATGAACTGTTTGAAGGTAGTAAGTACTTACTATTATATGCGGATAAAATTGAAGAAATGAAGACGATTTGCTGGTTCTGCCGGAAAAAGGCCATTATGAACTTGCGCTTTCACGACGGGCAACCCGTTTATGAAGGCGAGCAGGTTCAAATTGGGGGCAATGAAGCCTACTATCCAGTTTGTCGGCGACACTACTTCTTCCCGCCGGAAATCAACAAAGTGAGGAATTAATAAAACTATGGATAAGTTTTTTGATAAGTTACAAGCCGTTGCGGACCGCTACGAAGAACTCGGTGAATTATTAAGTGATCCCGAGGTTATTTCGGATTCGCAACGTTTTATGAAGTTGTCCAAGGAAATGGGAAATTTGCGGGAAACCGTTGAAACCTATAACCACTATAAGGAAGTTACCGAGCAGATTGCCGAAAATGACGAACTGTTACGTGAAAAGCTCGATGACGAGATGAACGCGATGGTTAAGGACGATTTAAAGAATCTGAACACCGAAAAAGATCAACTTGAACACGACTTAACGTTATTGATGTTACCCAAGGACCCGAACGATGATAAGAACATTATTATGGAAATTCACGGGGCTGCTGGTGGCGACGAAGCTAGTTTGTTTGCGGCCGATTTGTTTAACATGTACGAAAAGTACGCTGAACGGCAAGGTTGGAGCGTGGAAGTTGCTGATCGGAATGAAACTGAAGTTGGCGGTTTTAAGGAAATTGTCCTGATTATTTCGGGTGATAAAGTTTACTCGAAGCTGAAGTACGAAAGTGGCGCTCACCGGGTTCAACGGGTGCCAGTCACGGAATCGGCTGGGCGGGTCCACACTTCCACCGCGACGGTGGGGGTTATGCCTGAAGCGCAAGACGTTGATATTGACCTTGATCCGAAAGATATTCGGACCGACGTGTTCCGTTCTTCCGGGGCCGGTGGTCAGCATATTAACAAGACTTCCTCGGCCGTGCGGATGACCCACTTACCAACTGGGATCGTTGTTTCCATGCAAGATCAACGGTCACAACAACAAAACCGGGCCAAGGCGATGGAAATCCTCCGTGCGCGGGTTTATGATTATTATCAATCCCGAGAACAAAATGAATATAACGCCGAACGGAAGTCAGCCGTTGGGACTGGGGACCGTTCCGAACGGATTCGGACCTATAACTTCCCTCAAAACCGGGTGACGGATCACCGAATCGGCTTGACGTTGAATAAGTTAGACCGCGTTATGAACGGCGAATTAGACGAAATTATCGATGCGCTGGTCTTAGCGGATCAAACTAAGAAGATGGAGCAACTGACGAATGGATAAGCCGGTTGCACCAACGTACTTTGAAGCCCAGCGATGGGCTTCTTTTTGTCTTAAACGGGCGGCCGTGCCAACTGACGGGGCCCGGTTTCTATTGTTGGGACTAACTGGGCTGGATCAAACCCAGCTATTAATCCGGTACCGCGAGCCGTTGCCACATTCAACGTGGCAAACTTATCAGCGGACGGTTGAGCGGGTAGCAGCCGGGGAACCCGCGCAGTACGTACTAGGGTGGGCGCCGTTTGCTGATTTGAAGCTCGCAGTGACGCCCGCCGTATTAATTCCGCGGGTTGAGACTGAAGAATTAGTCGAATGGGTCTTAACTGATCATCAGGCAACGTCGGCGTTAAACGTACTCGACGTCGGGACAGGTTCGGGCGCCATTGCGCTGGCCGTTAAAAATGCGCAGCCCGCTTGGCAGGTTGCAGCGAGCGACGTTTCTTCAGCGGCCCTGGCAGTGGCTAAGCGCAACGCAACCCGCTTAGGCTTAACCGTTAGTTTTAGTCAGCGCGACTTGTTAACGGGCGTTACGTTGGCTGATTATGACGTGATTATTAGTAATCCACCGTACATTGCCGAAAAGGAACGTGCGGTCATGGATGCTAGCGTCTTGGACTACGAACCAGATTTGGCGTTATTTGCGGCTAATGACGGGCTGGCGCTGTACGCGCGCTTAGCAGACCAGCTTGCCGACTACCGTGGCCAGTTAAGCGTCTACCTAGAGATTGGGTACCATCAGGGGTCCGCGTTACGGACGCTATTTAACCAAAAATTACCGACAGCCGCGTTTACCCTGCATCAAGACTTAGCGGGGCACGACCGGATGGTGCGGTTAGTTCTCAATAAAACTCAGCAATCTAATTAAGGAGTGCGATTCCAGAATGGAAACACAAGTTTTTCAGCCGGCCGAAGTGACGGCCGCAGCCCAATTACTCAAACGGGGACAGTTAGTGGCCTTTCCGACCGAAACGGTGTACGGCCTAGGTGCCGATGCCACTAACGTTTCGGCGGTTAAGCAGGTTTACGTCGCTAAGGGACGGCCCAGCGATAACCCACTGATCGTCCACGTTGCGGACGTTGCAACGGTTGAGCAGTTTGCACAGCCATTGTCGGACGCCGCGCGGAAACTGATTAAGGCGTTTTGGCCCGGACCACTGACGATGATTTTTAAACTCAAACCCGGGGCACTTGATCCGGCCGTAACTGGTGGGCTTGACACCGCGGCGTTTCGTAATCCAGATAATGCGGCGACCATTGCGTTAATCCGGGCGGCCCAGACACCAATCGTCGGGCCGTCAGCAAATACGTCGGGCAAGCCGAGTCCGACGACGGCGGCGCACGTCCTACACGATTTAAACGGGAAAATTGCCGGTATTTTAGACGACGGGCCGACGAAGGTCGGCGTGGAATCCACCGTTTTAGATTTATCGACGGCGCAGCCCGCGATTCTACGACCGGGTGCGATTACGGCTAGCGCAATTGAAAGCGTAATTGGACAGCCCGTTCAGACGGAACAACATCACGTTGGGGCGACCGAGGTTCCCAAGGCACCAGGAATGAAATACAAGCACTACGCGCCAAACGCGCAGGTTTACATCGTTGACCGGTCTGAAGATTGGCCGGCAGCGTTGAAGTGGGCTGCTCAGCAGAGTGTTCCGATTGGTGTGATGGCAACGGACGCCGTTTTATCGAATAATCAGCTGCCAGCAAATTGCGAACAATTTTCACTTGGAACGGATGTTCAATCGGCTAGTCAGCGACTATTTGCGGGCTTACGGCACTATGATATGGAAACTGAAATTAAAGATATTCTCTGCCAAGCCTTTGATAGTAAGGGGTTAGGTGCTGCCTATATGAATCGCTTAAATAAATCTGCCGGCCAGACCCATTTTAGTGTATAATAATTGCAAGTCGGGAAAACCCGAAAGTTGTTGTTATTTGTGAAATGGAGGAATTTATCAATGAGTTACCAAGAACAAGATCCAGCGGTTTGGGCAGCAATCGGTAAAGAACAAGCCCGTCAGCAACACAACATCGAGTTAATTGCTTCTGAAAACATCGTTTCCAAAGGCGTTCGGGCTGCGCAGGGGAGCGTGCTAACGAACAAATACTCTGAAGGTTATCCCGGTCACCGTTTCTACGGCGGCAATGAATTTATTGACCAAGTAGAAACGCTGGCAATTGAACGGGCGAAAAAGCTCTTTGGTGCTGAGTACGCCAATGTTCAGCCCCATTCAGGCTCACAAGCCAACGCCGCAGCTTACATGGCGTTGATTCAACCTGGCGACCGGGTGATGGGAATGTCGTTAGACGCCGGGGGGCACTTAACTCACGGATCGAGCGTTAACTTTTCTGGTAAACTCTATCATTTCCAAGCTTACGGTTTGAACCCCGAAACCGAAGAATTAGATTATGAGGCTATCCGCGCACAAGCGCTCGAATTTAAGCCCAAGTTGATCGTTGCGGGCGCCTCCGCTTACAGTCGGATCATCGACTTTAAACAGTTCCGCGAAATTGCGGATGAAGTTGGGGCCCTCTTGATGGTGGATATGGCCCACATCGCGGGGTTAGTCGCCGCTGGGTTACATCCCAACCCAGTGCCGTACGCGGACGTAGTGACGACCACAACGCATAAAACGTTGCGGGGACCCCGTGGCGGAATGATCTTAGCCAAGGAAAAGTATGGTAAGAAGATTAATTCAGCCGTTTTCCCTGGTAATCAGGGTGGCCCACTTGATCACGTGATTGCGGGGAAGGCGATTGCACTGGGTGAGGATCTTCAACCTGAATTCAAGACTTACGCGCAACACGTCATTGATAACGCCCAAGCGATGGCCGCGGTTTTTGATGATTCCGACCTCGTACGGGTAATCTCCGGTGGTACTGATAACCATTTGATGACGATTGAAGTGACGAATTCCGGTTTGAATGGCCGTCAAGTCCAAGATTTATTGGATACGGTTTACATTACGGTTAATAAGGAAGCCATTCCAAATGAAACCTTAGGCGCTTTTAAGACGTCTGGAATTCGGCTTGGAACGCCAGCGATTACCACCCGCGGTTTTGATACAACGGATGCGGCGGAAGTGGCTAAATTAATTTTACAGGTACTGAGTGCGCCGGATGATCAAGCAAACTTGGACGCGGTTAAACAACAAGTTTTAGCTTTAACGGCTAAGCACCCGATCGATGTTGATTAAGGAATTTATACGCAGGTCTGGTTTTTTTCGCTTAAATTAGCTACAATAGAAAGAAATCACTAAGGAGTGTGCGTAGCAACATGGGTAAGTTTGAGGTTTTGAATCATCCGCTCATTCAACATAAGTTAACGATCATTCGGGAAAAAGAATGCGGAACAAAGGTCTTTCGGGAAATGGTTAATGAAATCTCGACGTTGATGGCTTACGAAGTCTCACGGGACATGCCGTTAAAGGATATTGAGATTGAAACACCAATTAGCAAGTCAACGCAAAAGACGTTGGCTGGTAAGAAAGTGGCCATTGTACCGATTCTACGGGCAGGTCTTGGCATGGTTGACGGGTTTTTGAACATGATTCCCGCAGCTAAGGTCGGTCACGTTGGGATGTATCGCGATGAAAAGACGTTGAAGCCGGTTGAATATTTTGTAAAGTTACCTAGTGATATTTCGCAACGGCAACTCTTCGTCGTTGATCCAATGCTTGCAACTGGTGGCTCGGCCATCATGGCAATGGATATGCTGAAGAAGCGTGGGGCTAGCAACATTAAGTTTATGTGCTTAGTTGCCGCACCCGAAGGGGTAAAAGCCCTCCGTGAAGCGCACCCGGACATTGATATTTATACGGCGGCACTGGATGATCACTTAAACGAGGACGGCTACATCGTTCCTGGTTTAGGCGATGCTGGTGACCGGTTATTTGGTACGAAGTAAAAACGCATTAAAATTGGCGTTCAGAACGGGTGGCTACCTGAAAGGGTGGTCGCCTTTTTTGTCCCGTAAATTCGTCTCATTTATGGGACAAAAAAATTTTCTCTACCATATTATAGGTTGATTTAAGTGAGCTCAAGGTCGGTCTTGGGGACTACTCAAACTGCCCACTTTCTCGCGGACTCCCTGAATATACATTTAGAAAATCCATGAAAAGGTGCTGCCGACCGTAGAAATACCCACTTAAGTTTATTTATATCAACATTAGTTGACAATTAAACCCGAGACGCGTAAACTAATTGCAATTGAACAGTTCCTTTAATTTAGCTCAGAGAGGCTGAAAAGGATGAACGGACGTGCCTTCATAATGGGAGTGCATGTAATTTCGGACAGCCAGTCACTTTGAGTGTGAGGCTGTCTTTTTATTTTGCCATCATTGAAAAAGGGGTGCGTTATGTCAAAACAAACGGCGTTTCATAATGACGAGGCCGTCCTAGATATTCACGACCGACCAAAGTTTGGGAGTTGGATGGGCCTATCCATTCAACACTTATTCTCAATGTTCGGGTCAACGGTGTTAGTGCCAATTTTAGTAGGCCTGAATCCGGGGATTGCGTTATTTAGTTCCGGGGTCGGGACGTTGATGTACTTACTGATTACGCGGCACAAGATTCCGGCTTACATGGGCTCGAGTTTCTCATTCATTGTTGTCATGCAGTCGTTGATGAAGACGGCCGGGTATCCCGCCATCGCGCAAGGGACGGTTGCGGTTGGCTGCGTTTATTTATTAGTTAGTTTATTAGTCACATTAATTGGATCAGATTGGATCGATAAGGCGCTTCCACCAATCGTGGTTGGACCGATTGTCATGGTGATTGGGCTGTCGTTAGCTAGTACGGCGGCTAAGGATGCGACGATGAATGGTAATACCTACGACCTGCGTTACTTTGCCGTCGCAATGCTTACAATGGTATTGACAATCGTATTTAATATGTATTTACGAGGATTCATGAGTTTAGTGCCAATTCTGCTTGGAATCGTTTCTGGATACATCATTGCCGTGCTGTTTGGCATCGTTGACTTTAAGCCGGTGGTGCAGGCGCCGTGGTTTGCACTACCGAATTTCCAAATTCCGTTTATTAATTATCATCCCGGAATCTATTGGGGCGCAATTTTAAGTATGGCGCCAATCGCCTTTGTGACAATGTCTGAGCACATGGGCCACATTATGGTGTTAAATAAATTAACCAAACGGAACTTTTTTAAGGATCCGGGTTTGAGCCATACCTTAGCGGGGGACGGGACGGCCTCCATTATTGCGGGCTTTGTCGGGGGCCCGCCCGTAACGTCCTACGGTGAAAACATTGGTGTTATGGCAATCACACGGGTCCACAGTGTCTACGTGCTTGCTGGCGCAGCGTTCTTTGCGGTCGTCTTCAGTTTTATCGGTAAGTTATCCGCCTTGATTGAAAGTATTCCGTCACCGGTTATTGGGGGCGTTAGCTTCTTATTATTCGGGGTAATTGCTTCAAGTGGGATGCGGATTTTGATTGATAATCAAATTGACTTTAATAAAAAACGTAATTTAATGATTGCGTCGGCCGTGTTGGTAATTGGGATTGGAAACGCCTACTTACAACTTGGAAGTTTTCAATTTAGTGGGCTTGCGGTTGCGACCGTTTTAGGAATTATTATGAACTTAGTGCTTCCAGATACGGCGGTTAACGAGAAGTAAACGCACACGTTGATTTTCAAAAAATGAAAGAAATCTGATAAAAATGAAAATTCTGCCATGCAAAAGCCAGGTGAAAGCTTGTCGTGGTAGGATTTTTTAGTTGTGGTTATTCTTTGAAATTATTTTGAAATTTTTTAACGGTGGTGGTATTATTACCATTGTATTTTGATTAGGGGTAACCCTGATCCACCATTTCAGGTTGCGATAAAATTGACGACGGTCAGGTTACAGGTTAAGGTTATCGTGACACCGAAATTAAAGGAAAGAGGTGATATTCAGTGGGTGATCCAGTTCCTACGGTCAAATTCCTTGGGCTAACGTTTAACATCGCGAACGACATTTCAATTGTCATAACGTGTCTGATCGTTTTTTTGTTTGTTTTTTTGTTGTCACGACATATTGCGTTAAAACCCAAGGGTGGACAAAATGTGCTGGAGTGGCTCATCGAGTTCACGAATGGCATTGTCAAGGGATCTATTAAGGGGAATGACGCAGGTCGTTTTGGCCTGTACGCGTTTACGTTATTCCTTTTTATTTTCGTCGCTAACCAATTAGGATTGTTTATTCACGTCCAAGTTGGAGATTATACGTACGTTAAAAGTCCGACCGCAGATCCAATTGTCACTTTAACGTTATCGTTTATGACAGTGGCGTTAGCACATGCTGCTGGGGTACAGAAGCAAGGAATGAAGGGCTATTTAAAGAGTTATACTTCACCTTTCCTCGTATTCTTACCGATTAACATCTTTGAACAATTTACCGACTTCTTAACGTTAGGACTTCGGTTGTTCGGGAATATCTTTGCCGGTGAAATGTTATTGGGCAAAGTTGCGTCATTAGCAACTGGTGGTAGTGGATGGTTTAGTTACGTCTACGCCTTCCCAATTGAATTTTTATGGCAGGGGTTCTCAGTATTTATCGGGAGTGTGCAAGCATTCGTGTTTGTCACCTTGACTTCAGTTTATATTTCTCAAAAGGTTTCAACTGAGGAATAAAAATTTCTTGTTTTTTAATTTTAAGGAGGATACACAGATTATGGGAGCAATTGCTGCAGGTATTGCGATGTTTGGTGCCGCTTTAGGTGCTGGTATTGGTAACGGTTTGGTTATTTCTAAGATGCTTGAAGGGATGGCCCGTCAACCAGAATTATCTGGTCAATTACGGACTAACATGTTCATCGGTGTTGGGTTAATCGAATCAATGCCTATCATTTCCTTCGTTGTTGCCTTGATGGTTATGAACAAGTAATCATATTCGGTCAACGAGTTCATTTTAATGAAAAATGAAAGAAGGAGGTGTCATTAGATGCTCTCGCATTTAATTATCGGTGCATCCGGTTTATACCTTGGTGACATGCTGTTTATTGCCATTAGTTTCATTATTTTGATGGCGGTCATTGCCAAAGTCGCTTGGAATCCAATTACCAAGATGATGGGCGACCGGGCGGACAAAATCGCAAACGATATTGATTCTGCACAAAAATCACGGCAAGAAGCGAGTGATTTAGCGGACCAACGGCGCGAGGCGCTCTCACATTCACGGCAAGAAGCTAGCGACATTGTGAGCGATGCTAAGCAAAGCGGGGAACAACAACGTGCAACTATCGTTTCCGACGCGCAAAATGAAGCAGCGCAATATAAGCAAAACGCACGTAAGGATATCGAACAGGAGCGTCAAGATGCCTTGAAGAACGTCCAATCTGACGTCGCTGACATTTCGGTCCAAATTGCTTCGAAGATTATTAAGAAGCAACTGGATCCGGAAGGCCAACAGGCATTAATTAATTCGTATATTGAAGGGTTGGGAAAGCATGAGTCTTGATAAACTTACAATTGCAAACCGCTACTCAAAGGCCCTCTTTGAGCTTGCAATTGAAAAGGATCAGACCGAAGCATTCCTGGCCGAATTAAAGCAATTACGGCAAGTCTTTGTCGACAATCCGCAATTGGCAGAGGTCCTGTCAGGATCATTGCTTCCGGTTGATCAAAAGCAGGCAACGTTGTCAACTTTGACTGACCACGCTTCAGAATACATTCAAAACTTTATTCAAATGTTGTATGATTACGGCCGCATGTCGAACTTAATCGATATTGTCGACGCGTTTGAAACACGTTTCGATGAAAGTCGTAAGATAGTGCATGCCGAAGTAACGTCTGCGGTCAAGTTGTCAGATGAGCAAGCCAATGCCATCGCGGACGCATTTGCGAAGCGCGTTGGCGCAAATCAGGTCGTTTTAACCCGTAAAGTGGACGAAGCGATCATCGGTGGCGTAATTGTGAAATCAAATAATCAAACGTTTGATGGAAGCGTTGCGTTGCAACTCACGAATTTAAGACGAGCACTCATCAACAATTAGTTTACGAAGAGGTGAAACTTTTATGAGCATTAAATCTGAAGAAATCAGTGCTCTAATCAAACAACAATTAGAAAGTTATCAAACTGAGCTCTCAGTTGCTGAAACTGGTACGGTCACCTACGTTGGTGACGGGATTGCCCGTGCGCACGGCCTCGATAACGCCTTACAAGGTGAATTACTTGAATTTAGTAACGGGGTTTACGGGATGGTCCAAAACCTTGAAAGTAACGACGTTGGTATCGTTATTTTAGGGGATTTCGATGGTATCCGTGAAGGTGATACGGTTAAACGGACGGGTCGAATCATGGAAGTTCCAGTTGGGGACGCCATGATTGGCCGGGTCGTTAACCCGTTAGGTCAACCAATTGACGGTTTAGGTGAAATTAAAACCACTAAAACGCGCCCAATTGAACACAAAGCTCCTGGGATTATGCAGCGGCAATCGGTTAGCGAACCGTTACAAACTGGGATTAAAGCGATTGACGCCCTCGTTCCGATTGGCCGTGGTCAACGTGAGTTGATCATCGGTGACCGGAAAACTGGGAAAACGTCAGTTGCGATCGATACGATTTTAAATCAAAAAGATCAGGATATGATCTGTATTTACGTCGCAATTGGTCAAAAGGACTCAACGGTGCGTTCCCAAGTTGAAACGCTCAAAAAGTTAGGCGCGATGGATTATACCATCGTTGTAACTGCTGGTCCTTCTGAACCAGCCCCATTACTATACTTAGCACCATACTCTGGCGCTGCAATGGGTGAAGAGTTCATGTTTAACGGCAAGCACGTATTGATTGTTTATGATGACCTTTCAAAACAAGCAACGGCTTACCGTGAACTTTCATTAATCTTACGGCGTCCGCCAGGTCGTGAAGCTTATCCTGGGGACGTATTCTACTTGCATTCACGCTTGCTCGAACGGGCAGCCAAGTTAAACGATGAATTGGGTGGCGGTTCAATGACGGCCTTACCAATTATCGAAACGCAAGCTGGGGATATTTCCGCTTACATTCCAACCAACGTTATTTCCATCACCGATGGGCAAATCTTCTTGGATAGTGATTCGTTCTATTCAGGTGTTCGGCCCGCAATCGATGCCGGGGCCTCAGTTTCCCGGGTTGGTGGGGATGCCCAAGTGAAAGCCATGAAGTCCGTTGCTGGGACCCTGCGGTTGGACTTAGCTTCTTACCGTGAACTGGAATCCTTCTCACAATTCGGTTCTGATTTGGATGCGGCAACGCAGTCGAAGTTAAACCGTGGGCAACGGATCGTTGAAGTCTTGAAACAACCTGTTCATTCGCCACTTAAGGTTGAAGAACAAGTTATGATTTTATACGCTTTGACGAATGGTTACCTTGATAAGGTTGCAGTGTCAGACATTGCCCGTTATCAAAATGAATTATTTGACTTTATTCATGCCAGTCACCAAGATTTGTTTGACACGATTCTTTCAACGAAGAAATTACCAGATGCCGACCAAATGAACGGTGCGTTGGATGAATTTGCAGCGCAGTTCCAGCCAACCGCTGATACTGCTGCGAAGTAGTCAATTGGCTGAAAAGGAAGGTGAGTAACCAATGGCAGAATCATTAATGGATGTCAAACGTCGAATTGAATCGACTAAGAAGACCCACCAAATTACGTCCGCAATGCAAATGGTTTCAACTTCTAAGTTGAACCAGATTCAAAAGCATACGTTGACGTATCAAGTGTACGCTTCAAAGGTTGAAAGTATCGTTTCACATCTTGCCAAGGCTCATCTGATGTCAGCAAGTGCCGGAATCGCAAGCGCCAACCCGAATGCCATTTCAGTAAGTGAGTTGTTAACTAAACGGCCGGTTAAACGGACCGGATTATTAGTCATCACTTCGGATCGGGGCCTCGTTGGTAGCTATAATAGTAACGTCTTAAAGCAGACGAATGACTTTATGCGTCAGCATCACATTTCGGCTGAACAAGCCGTTGTGTTAGGCGTTGGTGGGACCGGTGCGGACTTTTATAAGAAGAACGGCTATAACGTGGCGTACGAATACCGCGGCGTCTCCGACGTGCCGACCTTTAAAGAAGTTCGTGAAATCGTTAAAACGGTCACGTCAATGTACCATAATGAGGTCTTTGACGAACTGTACGTCTTTTATAATCACTTCATCAACCGGCTTTCTTCAGGCTTCCGTGCGGTCAAAATGCTGCCGATTACCGAAGAAACCTTTGAACAAAGTGAAAAAGATAACCGTCAGGCTAAGGATAGCCGCTTAGACGTTGGTCCGGAATACGAAATGGAACCGTCCGAGGACGCCATTTTGTCGGCCGTACTACCGCAATACGCGGAAAGCCTGGTCTACGGTGCGATTTTGGATGCCAAGACTGCTGAACACGCTTCATCGTCAACTGCGATGAAGGCTGCATCAGATAACGCTGGCGAGTTAATCGATAAGTTGAATCTGAAATATAACCGTGCGCGTCAAGCCGCCATTACGACTGAAATTACAGAAATTACTGGTGGCCTGGTAGCGCAAGAATAGTGGGAGGAATTAACGACTAATGAGTACAGGTAAAGTTGTACAAGTTATTGGACCCGTTGTCGACGTTGAATTCTCTCTAAACGACAAGTTACCGGATATTAATAACGCCCTAATCATTCACAAGGATCACGATGAAACCTTAACGGTTGAAGTTTCCTTGGAACTTGGTGACGGGGTCGTTCGGACCGTTGCGATGGACGGTACGGATGGTTTACGCCGGGGAATGGCAGTTGAAGACACTGGTTCTTCAATCACGGTTCCCGTTGGTAAAGAGACGTTAGGCCGGGTATTTAACGTTTTAGGGGAAACCATTGATGGTGGTCCAGAATTCGGTCCAGATGCCGAACGTAACCCGATTCACCGGGATGCGCCAAAGTATGATGAATTAACAACTAGTACGGAAGTATTGGAAACCGGGATTAAGGTTATTGACCTGCTCGCACCATACGTTCGTGGTGGTAAGATTGGGTTGTTCGGTGGTGCCGGTGTTGGTAAAACCGTTTTAATTCAGGAATTAATTCATAACATTGCGCAAGAACATAACGGGATTTCCGTTTTCACCGGTGTTGGTGAACGGACCCGTGAAGGGAACGACCTTTACTTTGAAATGAAGGCTTCCGGGGTTCTGAAGAACACGGCCATGGTTTACGGACAAATGAACGAACCGCCGGGTGCCCGGATGCGGGTTGCCTTGACTGGTTTAACGATTGCGGAATACTTCCGGGACGTTGCTGGCCAAGACGTGCTCTTGTTTATCGATAACATTTTCCGGTTTACGCAAGCCGGTTCTGAAGTTTCCGCCTTACTTGGTCGGATCCCTTCTGCCGTTGGTTACCAACCAACGTTGGCCACTGAAATGGGTCAGTTGCAAGAACGAATCACCTCGACTAAGAAGGGTTCGGTTACGTCGATTCAAGCCGTTTACGTGCCTGCCGATGACTATACCGACCCGGCACCCGCAACGACTTTCGCCCATTTGGACGCGACGACCAACTTGGAACGTTCTTTGACGGAACAAGGGATTTACCCGGCCGTTGACCCGTTGGCTTCTTCATCAATTGCGTTGGATCCATCCATCGTTGGTGAAGAACATTACCAAGTTGCAACCGAAGTACAACGCGTGTTACAACGCTACCGTGAATTGCAAGACATCATCTCAATTTTAGGGATGGATGAATTGTCTGACGAAGAAAAGACGACCGTGGCGCGTGCCCGGCGGATTCAATTCTTCCTTTCACAAAACTTCTTCGTTGCCGAAAACTTCACCGGCCAACCAGGCTCATACGTGCCAATTAAGGAAACCATCAAAGGCTTCAAGGAAATTCTTGAAGGTAAATATGATGATTTACCTGAAGACGCCTTCCGCCAAGTTGGTAAGATCGAAGATGTCGTTGAAAAAGCGAAGTCGATGGTCACTGATTAGGAGGGGATTGCATGGCTGACAATGCCAAATCAATAACCGTTAGCATCGTAACTCCCGACGGTCAGGTCTATGAGAATAAGACCCCGATGTTGATCGTACGTACGATCAACGGTGAACTTGGTATTTTACCAAATCATATTCCCGTGATTGCCTCACTTGCAATCGACGAAGTTCGGATCAAGCAACTCGAAAGTGATCAGGAAGACGATGAAATTGCCGTTAACGGCGGTTTTGTTGAGTTTAGTAATAACGTCGCAACCATCGTTGCCGATAGTGCTGAACGTCAGAATGATATTGACGTTGCCCGGGCTGAAAACGCGCGGAAACGTGCGGAAAGTCGGATTCGCGAAGCGCAACAAAAGCATGATGATGCTGAGTTAGCGCGGGCCCAAGTGGCTTTGAAGCGAGCAGTTAACCGGTTACGGGTGGCCCACCGTTAAGGGGACTCCCGTTGATGACGTAAATAATATCTTGAAAAGCATCCGCTAATTAGTGGATGCTTTTTTTGTGCTTCAGTGTTAAAGCTGGTGGGAAAAGCTAGGTTATTAAGTTGTTATTGCCAACTAAGCAGACTTGCTATTAGCAACTAATTTGCTGACTTTACTGGGACGATTTCTAATTAATTAACTAATCATTGGTTTGACTTAATTGTTGCGAAAATGTAATCAAATTGTAAAATGTAATATCGCTAGACTGTCGTTCTATGTTATGATGGTGAGGTAGTCAGGCGCAATATCGGTGATTGAACGCCCCTAGCTGGTTATGGACCACCGTGGGGATTAATACCGATTTTGTAATATTTGGATTGTAAATTGGGTCATACAAGTAATTTTTGCTTGCAAAATTTGAAGACCGAACGCCGAAGAACGGCCAGGTGGACGCAGAGGCTTCCACAGTGCAATCTATAATTCACGCAACCTATGTTTAGTTATAATCGTTTAGTGATGGAGGGTTATCCATGGAAGAAATTGTAGTTCATGGCGGTCAACGTTTGACAGGCAATGTACACATTGAAGGTGCTAAAAATGCGGTACTGCCAATTTTGGCGGCGAGCATTTTAGCCAGTGAAGGACGCACGCGGCTAACGAACGTACCGGTATTATCGGACGTTTTTACAATGAATAACGTGCTTAGATTTTTAAATACAACCATTGATTTCGATGAAATTAATAAAGAAATTACAATTGACGCGACCCGGCAATTATCGTCGGAAGCGCCGTTCCAGTACGTTTCTAAGATGCGCGCTTCGATCGTCGTGATGGGGCCGTTACTGGCACGCTGTGGGCACGCCAAGGTGGCCATGCCTGGTGGCTGTGCCATTGGCTCACGGCCAATTGATTTGCACCTGAAGGGTCTAAGTGCGCTAGGCGCAACCATCGAGCGCCATGATGGTTACGTTGAGGCTAGTGCCGAACATTTACACGGCGCGTCAATTTACTTAGATTTTCCAAGCGTGGGTGCCACTCAAAATATTATGATGGCAGCAACTTTAGCCGAAGGGGAAACGGTGATGGAAAACGTTGCCCGTGAGCCCGAAATTGTGGACTTGGCTAACTGCTTGAATCAAATGGGGGCCCGAATTACCGGTGCTGGAACTGAAACCTTGCGGATTGAAGGGGTGCGGCAATTACACGGTTGCGAGCACAGTATCGTTCAAGACCGGATTGAAGCGGGCACTTTTATGGTAGCGGCCGCCGTCACTGCGGGTAACGTGTTGGTCGAAGATGCGATTAGCGAGCATAATAAGCCGCTGATTTCTAAAATGCGCGAAATGGGCGTGGTTGTTCGGGATGAACCCGACGGTGTTCGGGTCATCGGTCCGAAGCAATTAAAGCCGACTTCGGTTAAGACGTTACCTCATCCTGGTTTTCCAACGGATATGCAACCCCAAATGACTATTTTGCAACTCTGTGCGCAGGGGACGAGCTTACTAACGGAAACCGTCTTTGAAAACCGGTTCATGCACTTAGAAGAACTACGCCGCATGAACGCCGATTTTAAAGTCGAAGGGCGTTCTGTGATTCTCTATGGTCCGACTGATTTTAACGGGGCTCAGGTTGCTGCAACCGATCTCCGGGCCGCTGCGGCGTTAGTGATTGCGGGACTGGTCGCGCGTGGGTATACCGAAGTGACGAATTTGAAGTACCTTGATCGCGGTTACTTTGACTTTCACGGTAAGTTAGCCCGCTTGGGAGCGGACGTTAAGCGGATTAGCGTTCCTGACGAAAGCGTCTACGCGCTCAATTCTGATTACGCGCATGAAGCTGCGGAATAAACAAAATCATTAATAATTGCTTACAAAACCTTCAAAGTGCGATAAACTCGTTTTTGAAGGTTTTTTCTAACCAGCCGTTGCGGCTAGGTTAACGTGAATTCAGGAGGATTTTTTGACTAATGTTTATAAATATTATCGATCAACACTTATCATTGAAGCCAACCGAGGTTGCTGACGCGGAACCGTTATTTGACCTTGTCGATCAAAACCGGGCAACGTTGAAGCCGTGGATGCCCTGGGTGGACGCAACGGCTACCGTGGCTGATGAGCGTCACTTTATTGAAGACATGCTCACGAAGCAAGCCCACGGCCACGTTTTTATTGCCACGTTGGTGGTCGACGGGGAAGTTGCCGGGATGATTGACATTCATAATATCGATTTGACTAATCACCGGGGCGAAGTGGGTTATTGGCTGGGTCAGGCGTATACCGGGAAGGGATACATGACGAAGGCCCTCGAACGGCTTGAAGAGATTGCCTTTACGGAACTGGATTTGCATAAATTAGCGCTCGGCGCCGATGTTCATAATCAGGCAAGCCGGGCCGTCGCATTACGCCGTCAGTACCACTTGGACGCAACCTTACCAGAAAACATTCTCGTGAACGGGACTTACCGGGATGAAGCAATCTATTCGTTAACCGTCGACGAGTGGTCTAAACGCCGTGACGATTAGCGTTAGTTCTCATCAACTAATGAGTATGGTATAATGGTTAGTCGTATAATTGTCTGTTTGAGAGGAGCAAAAACATGGCTTTAGATATTGGAATTGACCTGGGAACTGCCAACGTTTTGATTTACGTATCGGGTAAGGGCATCGTGTTAAACGAACCGTCCGTTGTTGCCATTGATACGAATACGAATCAAGTGTTAGCCGTTGGGTCAGAAGCCTACCAAATGGTTGGGAAAACGCCAAGTAACATTCGGGCAATCCGGCCGTTAAAAGATGGTGTGATCTCGGATTTTGACGTTACCGAGGAAATGCTGTCGTATTTCATTAAAAAATTAAACGTGCGGGGCGTCATGTCACGTCCAAGCATTATGATCTGTACCCCGACTAACACCACGGAAATCGAACGTAAAGCGATTTTACAAGCTGCTGAAAAGTCGGGGGGTAACAAAGTTTACCTTGAGGTTGAACCGAAAGTAGCCGCGATTGGTGCCGGAATGGATATTTTCCAACCCCGCGGTAACATGGTCATCGATATTGGTGGGGGGACGAGTGACATTGCCGTGCTTTCATTAGGCGACATCGTTGCAAGTAGCTCACTGCGGATGGCTGGTGACCGGATGAACCAGGACATCGCCAACTACGTTAAGGATAACCACCACTTACTGATTGGGGAACGCAGTGCTGAACGGGTTAAAATTCAGATTGCGCAAGTCTTCAAACAGGAAGGCGACGATGATAAAACGATGGAGGTCCGCGGGCGGGATACCGTTACGGGGATGCCACGTTCGATTACGATCGATTCTAACGAGGTTGAGGGTGCCATTCACGAAACCTTGATGCAGATCGTCAGCACCGCCCACCACGTCATGGAGACGTTGCCACCCGAAATTGCCGCTGACATTATTGACCGCGGTATCACCTTAACCGGTGGGGGTGCGTTACTGAGCGGCTTAGACCAGTTGATCAGCGAAAACTTGAAGGTTCCCGTAATGGTTGCCGAACACCCACTGAACAACGTGGCTCAGGGGGCTGGTATTTTGTTAGAACACATGCAAAAGACAGCTAAAAAGAAGAAATAAGCGCTTATGAAACGGTTGTTGATTAAATTGATTCGGTTGTACCAACGGGCTTTTTCGGCGTTTCGCCCCGCCCATTGTCGTTACCAACCAACTTGTTCCAACTACGCCCTAACCGCCATCACACGGTTTGGCGTGGGCCGGGGGAGTTTGATGGCAATTGGGCGCATTTTACGCTGTCAGCCCTTTGTGCGCGGCGGGTTAGATCCCGTCCCGGATCAGTTTACGTTAAGACGCAACCCGCTTTTTAGGGAGGACAAGAAAAGTGTCAAAAAAAGATAAGGCGATTTCGGTTACCTTAAATGAAACCAAAGTTGGTCAGCAGCCGGTGACGGAAGTGTTGATCGGCAAACAAGTGATTGGGCAGGTTACGCAAGTCGGCGAACGATTTGATGCACAGATGGCTAGTGCCAACCAGCCGTTCGCGCATACCAAGTCTTTCGACGAAAGTTTGCAAGAAATCATCTCAGCTTACCATCTCCACAAAGGCTAATTTTTAGTAAACCTTCAACCTGGTCCCGGTCAAACGGGTCCAGGTTGTTGTATAATATAGCTTAACTTAGAATTTACATTAAGGAGCGTTATTTGTGGCAGAGCAAACAAGACTTCGTCAACAAGACGACGATTCAAGAATTGACTGGGGAATCATTTTTTCCGTCATGATGCTAAGTTTGATTGGACTGGCCTCAATTTACGTTGCTGCCGTTCATGACTCAAGCTCGGTCAACGTTACCCGCCAAGTGATTTCGCAGGTGATGTGGTTCGTAATTGGGACGGCCCTTGCCGTCATTGCAATGCAGTTTGATTCGGAGCAACTTTGGCGACTAGCGCCGATTGCATACTGGTTCGGGATTTTCCTGCTGGTTGCGGTTCTGTTTCTTTATAGTCGTTCACTGTTTATTAACACCGGGGCTCGGAGCTGGTTTGCAATTGGCTCGTTAACCTTTCAGCCATCCGAAGTAATGAAACCGGCTTTTATTTTAATGCTCGGCCGGGTCGTGACGATGCACAACACGGAGTACCCAGTGCATACACCAATCAATGATTGGAAACTGATTGGGAAGTTGTTGGCGTACACGGTGCCGGTTGCGGTACTTTTAAAACTACAAAACGACTTTGGGACGATGCTGGTCTTCTTCGCCATCCTCGGCGGGGTCATCCTCGTTTCCGGGATTAGCTGGCGGTTACTGGCACCGCTCTTCGGGGGCGTCTTCGTGCTAGCCGGAACGGCGTTATACCTGGTTATTTTCCAAAGTGGGCGTCATATTTTGGAAGCATTGGGCTTTAAGGCCTACCAATTTGACCGAATCGACACGTGGTTAAACCCGTCGACCGATACGTCGAACACGGCCTACCAAACGTGGCAAAGCATGAAGGCCATTGGCTCTGGTCAAATTACTGGGCGCGGTTTTAACGTCTCACACGTTACCGTCCCCGTCCGTGAATCCGATATGATTTTCTCCGTCATTGGGGAAAACTTTGGTTTTATCGGAGCAGTTATCGTGATTTTGTTATACTTTTTACTGATTTATCAAATGATTCGGGTCACTTTTGACACGAAAAATGAGTTTTACGCGTACATTTCAACCGGGGTTATCATGATGGTGCTCTTCCACGTCTTTGAAAATATTGGGATGAGCATCGGGCTGTTGCCAATGACTGGGATTCCGTTGCCGTTCATTAGTCAAGGGGGTTCCGCGTTGATTGCGAACATGGCTGGGATTGGCTTAATCATGTCGATGCGTTATCATTATAAGTCGTACATGTTCAGCCGTAACGACCGGTTTGAATAGTCAAATATTTTTGGAAAGCATGGTGGAGATTTTATGAGTGAAGATGCAACTTATTTTTGGACTAAAGACGTTGATGGCCATACCCGCATCGGTTTGACCAAGGCCGCGCACGAAGCGCTGGGCGAGGTTAAGTACGCCGAATTGCCAGCAATTGGTGATAAGGTAACTCAAAAAGCAGCTTTCTTTAGCGTCGAAGCAACCAAGGCCGTTTCAGAATTTAACTGCCCGATTAATGGGACCGTTGTTGCGGTTAACCCGGCCTTGAAGGATAGTTTTGAAGCGCTCAACAGCGTTGAAGACGGGGTTGCTTGGTTAATTGATGTTGACTAGTACTTCCACTTGACAATCTTAAGTGTGCTCGGTATACTCATTACATTCATTAAGATTAATAATTGATTAAAAATCAAATCATTTTGAAAAGATGAGTACGCGGTAATGGTTACCTAGAGAGTTCCCGGTTGGTGCAAAGGGAATTAACCATGAAGCTGAAGATGGTCTTGGAGTAATGAAGTGTGGCGAGCGCAACGCGTAAGTCCCACTTGGGTCGCACCCATTAACGTGCGGAGTTATTATAACTCTTGAGGCAATTGACGTGAGTCGGTTGTAAAAATGGGTGGTACCACGAACAAAACTGTTCGTCCTGTTATGGATTACAATGTAATCATAACGGGATGAGCAGTTTTTTTAGTTGTAAGGAGGAATTGAAATTGATTGAATTTAAAGACGTCACGAAGACCTTTAACACTAAACAGGGAACCGTGCACGCGGTTCAAGACGTTAATTTAAAAATCGAAGATGGGCACATTTACGGGATCGTTGGTTACTCTGGTGCCGGAAAGAGTACCTTGGTCCGGATGCTCAACGGTCTGGAAACGCCGACTAGCGGGAGCGTTGACATTGACGGGGTTGAAATCACAGGTTTGGGAGCCGCAAAGTTGCGCGAAGAGCGCCAAAAGATTGGGATGATCTTCCAACATTTTAACCTATTGTGGTCGCGAACCGTCTTGCAAAACATCATGTTTCCACTTGAAATTGCGGGTCTGTCGAAGGCCGACGCCCAGAAAAAGGCGGAACACTTGGCCGATTTAGTGGGCTTAGCGGGCCGGGAAGCGGCTTACCCGTCTGAATTATCAGGTGGTCAAAAGCAGCGGGTCGGGATTGCACGGGCCCTAGCTAACGATCCCCAAATTCTGTTGTCGGACGAAGCAACGAGTGCGCTGGATCCGCAGACGACGGACGAAGTGCTCGACTTACTATTATCAATCAACGAAAAGTTACACTTGACGATTATCTTGATCACCCACGAAATGCACGTGATTCGTAAAATTGCGGACCACGTGGCGGTGATGGAAAATGGGAAGATTGTTGAACAGGGCCCGGTCCTCGACGTCTTTAAGCGACCACAACAGGCCGTTACGAAGCGGTTCGTCAATGAAGAAGTGACGCCATCGCTAGATGAAACGACGGTTGTCGTTGACCAGTTGATTAAAAAGTACCCACAAGGCGCCATCGTTAAATTAACGTTCCACGGCGATCAAGCGCAGCTCCCAATTGTTTCAGAAGTCCTTAAAAAGTATGATTTGGACTTGAACATCATTGAGGGTGGGATTCACCAAACGCAAGAAGGGGCGATTGGCTCGCTCTACATTCAATTGAACGGTGAACGCGACCAGCTAGACGGTGGGCTAGCGTACTTAAAGAAATTGCGGGTTGAAACGGAGGTCTTAAATCGTGAATGATCAAGGGTTAGGTTCATATTTTCAATTCTCCAACGTTGATTGGGGCAACATGTTATCGGCAACTTGGGAAACCGTTTGGTTGACGGTCGGCTCAATGATCGTGGTGGCAATTTTAGGGATTGCGCTTGGGTTACTTTTATTTGAAACTACGAATAGCCATAATTTTTTGGTTCGAGCGCTGAACTGGATCGTTTCACTCTTCGTGAACGTCTTCCGGTCAATTCCATTTATTATTTTAATCGTGTTACTGTTGCCAATTACGCAAAAGATTGTTGGGACCATTATCGGGCCCCGCGCGGCGTTACCATCATTGATTATTTCAGCCGCACCGTTTTATGCGCGGATGGTGGAATTAGCGTTCCACGAATTGGATCATGGCGTCATTGAAGCGGCCGAGTCGATGGGCGCGACCCGTTGGCAAATTATTCGCAAGGTATTGTTACCCGAAAGCATGCCAGCGTTGGTGTCCGGGATTACCGTGACAACCATTAGCTTAATTGGTTACACTGCCATGGCCGGTGCGATTGGGGCCGGCGGTTTAGGAAACTTAGCCTATCAAGACGGGTTCCAGTCCAATAACAATGCGATTACCTTAGTCGCTACGGTCATTATCGTTATCATTGTGTTTATTTTCCAGTTTATTGGGGACATTGCCGTGCGGCATATTGATAAGCGGGTTAATTAAAAATTAAAGGGTCATACTTTTAGGAGGTATTTGAGATGCGTAAAAAGGGAATTTTAGGATTATTAGCAGTTGCTGCCACCGCGTTTTTACTAGTAGGGTGTGGCAAGTCGTCGGACGCTAACAAGACGACCACCATCACGGTTGGGGCGTCGTCCGTACCGCACGCGCAGATTTTAAAGCACGTGCAACCACAACTGAAAAAGGAAGGCGTTAACCTGAAGGTTAAGGTATTCCAAGATTACGTCTTACCTAACAAAGCTTTAGCTTCGAAGGAACTGGACGCAAACTACTTCCAACACGCACCGTTCTTAAAGAACTGGAATAAAGAAAACCACGGTTCCTTAGTTTCAGCGGGGAGCGTGCACTTGGAACCAATTGGCGTCTTCTCCAAAAAGGTTAAAAATTTGAAGGACTTAAAAGACGGTGCCACGGTCTTAGTTAGCAGCAACGTGGCCGACTATGGGCGCGTTTTAACCCTCTTTAAAGATGCTGGTTTAATTACGATTAAGAAGGGGACCGATTTAACGTCCGCCACTTTTAATGACATTGCGACGAACAAGCGCCACCTGAAGTTCAAGCACTCCTACGAAGCAAAATTGATGCCTCAATTTTACAAGAACAACGAAGGGGACGCGGTTGTCATTAACGCGAACTACGCGGTTCAATCAGGTTTGAACCCAAGCAAAGATGCCATTGCGCTTGAAAAGTCTGATTCCCCGTACGCGAACTTAGTTGCCGTTCGTAAAGGGGATCAAAAGAAGCCGGCCATCAAAAAGTTAATGAAGGCTTTGACCTCTAAGAGTACTCAACAATGGATCAAGAACAAGTACAAGGGTGCCATCATGCCCGTTTCTGATAACTAAATTGGTTTTAAATAGTGACGCCCTCTGCGGGGGACGTCACTATTTTTATCTAAAAAAGTTAAATACGATTAGCAAAAAGATTAAAAGCGGATGAGACTACGCCCCGCTTGACTTTCAAGCGGTTGCACGGTACGCTATTTTGGTAAAATAAACTACGGAATGGGGTTAACAAACATGCGTAAATATGGTGTGATTGGGTTAGGACAAGTGGGGGCGACGGTCGCCTACACGTTGGTTCAGCGTGGAACCGTTGACGAATTGGTCTTAATTGATCAAAACGAAGCGTTGGCGCGGGCACAAAAGCTGGATCTGGACGACGCATCACCGCGGCTGAGCTCAACCACGAAAATTATTCTGAACGATTATGCGGCCCTCGCAGACGCCGAAGTGCTAATTATTGCAACTGGTAATATTGGCGCCATTGACATGAACAGTTCTAAAGGGCGGTTTGGGGAGTACGATTCCAATCAGGCCATTGTGCGCGACATTGCCCCTAAAATCGTGGCTTCGGGTTTTAAAGGAATTTTAATTGATATTATGAATCCGTGTGACGTTATGACGGACTACTTGCAACGGATGACCGGCTTTCCACGTAACCGGGTCTTTGGAACCGGGACGTTCTTGGATACGGCGCGGATGCAAAAATACGTTGGTCAAGCCCTCAAAACGAACGGTAAAAACGTTGCCGGCTACGTTTACGGCGAACACGGCAATTCCCAGTTTGTAGCCTGGTCGACGGTTAGTGTTAACGGCCAGCCAATTGACCAGTTTAAGACGTTGGATTTAACCCAACTTGAAGAGGACGCGCGCCAGGGGGCCTTTGCGGTCATGGCGGGGAAGCACTACACGAACTTTGCCATTGCGACCTGTGGGGTTCGCTTGGCGGAAGCGGTTAGTGCGGATGCCCAGTTAGCTTGCCCAGTTTCCGCGTATGACCCGCAATACGGGACGTACGTCGGAATGCCCGCGGTTATTGGTAAAAACGGGGTTGAAAAACTGATTCAACTTGACTTGACGACTGAAGAACGGGCTTCGCTGGCCGCTTCGGCCCAGTTTATTAAGCAAAACGTGGACGCGTTACCCCAACCAGTAGTGGAATCGTAGCGCCAAGCACTGACGACTAAATTTAAATCAAAATCCTAACTGATCCGGACGGGGGCGGTTAGGATTTTTTTGGTAAATTTTTGGTTGAGAATTCGTGCATCTCTTAGGCAGCACCCCGTAAGAATGATAAAATAGAAGGTAATTTGAACAGGATGAGGTTGATTATGCAAGCAGAAAAATTAGCGCAGGTCAAAACGACCGTTTTAAAATTGAGGCAACGCTTGATTGCCGGTGAGCTCTATCAATCGTTGCCGGAACGGGTTGGACTATTAATTGAGCAGGCCCCGACAACGCCACTAACGACCGTGGCGCCGACGAATGATCAGCCCGTGTTGGCACTGATTAAAAAGTTAAAACATGATTTGCAAGCTGATGGACTGGATGAAATCAAGGACGCTGATCTCCAAACATTACTAACGGGTGTGGGTTCGGTTGATCCGAAGGTGCGGGACCGCGGCGTTCGGTACCTACTCAACGAGGCGGTGCAGCTACAACTGTTACGGCCGGATCAGCTAGGAGCGATTTTTGACTATTTGGTTACGGATGACGTGTTGTTTGCCCATATTGATCAACCTACAAACGACGCAGTTTTTCAACGTTCGTACGCCATCGTGCTATTGTCACTGCTCGTTTACGTTCACTATACCGGGTTAACCTTTTTAACCGATGCGCGGATTCAAAAGCTGGTTGCCCAAACGAATACTTATTTAGTACTTGAACAGGACACCCGGGGCTTTGTTCAAGATAAGGGTTGGGCGCACGCGTACACCCACTTAGGAAACTTACTCGAACAATTGGCCGACGAACCGTCCTTAACGCGGGCGGATAAGTTATTAACGCTGGCCATCTTCATCAGTCGATATCAGCACCTGAAAACGCCGTTGATCTTCGGGGAAGCCGAGCGGTTATCCATGTACTTAGCCGTCCTGGCTAGTAAGGATCAGCTCTACACGGATTACATTTTACTTGCGTTTAAAAAGTGGCGGACCGCATTAGTAATGGGACCGGAACCCGATAGTTACGCGGCCTGGACGCAGGTCTTCAATCGCAACCGGTTAATGGAAGCCATGGCGCTACATGATGACCTTCCAGATGCGCTGGTTGATTACTTAGACGATGAACTAGAATTTTTGGGCTAAATTATTTTAGCTAACGGAAGGGAAGTTTTACGATGTTAGCAAAAGCAGTTGGAACGTACGAAGGATTAGCAATAAGTGATGATAAGAGCTTGCAGGACGTTACCATCGATGTCCCCGAACCCCGCGGCCGGGACATTTTAGTGGCAGTTCAAGCAAGTGGGGTCAATCCGATCGATACGAAGCAACGCCAAAATCAGGCGAAGCAAGCGACCCCGCGGGTCCTGGGCTTTGACGCCGTCGGCAAGGTTCTGGCCGTTGGCGAACGGGTCACAACGATTATGGTGGGCGACATTGTGTATTATGCGGGTGCGGTTGGCCGCCAGGGCAGTAATGCGGCTTACCAGCTTGTGGATGAACGCTTGGCTGCGGAAGCCCCGAAGCATTGGTCCGTTACCGATGCGGTGGGGTTGCCGCTAACGGCCTTAACGGCGTGGGAAACTTTATTTGAAAAGCTTCCGTTTGAAGCGCGCCAAAACGCGAACCGCGGGAAAAGCGTTTTACTAATTAATGGCGCCGGCGGGGTCGGCTCGATTGCCATTCAACTGGCCAAGTGGGCGGGACTAACGGTGATTACCACGGCCGGCCGCCCAGAAACCACGGCTTGGTGCCAGCGGTTAGGGGCTGATTTAGTCCTGGATTATCATCAGGACCTAGGGGCCCAACTGAAAGCGGCCAACTTGGATGGTGTCGACCAAGTCGCGCTGTTCCATTCAACGGATCAGTACTTACCACGGGTTGTGCCGTTGTTGCGCCCACTGGGGACAATCGTGGCCGTCGTAACCAATCAAGCGCCGCTACCAATGGACTTATTAAAACCAAAGAGCCTGAACTTTGCTTGGGAATTCATGTTTACTAAGGCTAACTTCCGGATGCCCGCAATGGCGACGCAGGGAACGATTTTAGCGCGGGTCGCTGCACTAGCGGATGCTGGTCACCTGCAACCAACGACTAAGCAGGTCCTGCACGGCATTAATGCGGACAACTTAAAAAAAGCCCACGCCATCGTTGAAGGCGGTCAAATGTTAGGTAAATTAGTTTTAACCGGACCCTTTGATGCCTAGGCCTGCGGAATTTAAATGGTAAAAATGTTTCCAATTGCGTGGAGATATTGTAGAATTAATGAAGCCGTAGTATGAAATAAATCTCGATAGGATGAACAAATTATGGAGACACAAAAAAAGATC
The DNA here is from genome assembly GCF_005405425.1 of Lactiplantibacillus modestisalitolerans. Lineage (GTDB taxonomy): Bacteria > Bacillota > Bacilli > Lactobacillales > Lactobacillaceae > Lactiplantibacillus > Lactiplantibacillus modestisalitolerans. Next base: position 91,036 of record NZ_BJEA01000004.1, read on the forward strand.
CACGTTGGCATGTTGTTTGGTGGGAACTCTTCGGAACACGACGTTTCGAAGCGCTCCGCGCATAATATTTATGATGCCATGGACAAAGATAAGTATGACATCGATTTATTTTTATTGACGAAGGACGGAATTGTTTTAAGCGACGCGGCAACGCGCCGGGTCTTTGATGGTGAAGCAGAAGATGACGTTGTGGCGGAAGTCTTACCACAAATGGATATGAGTGATCCATTAGCGCCAATCAAAAATTTGGCACTGGCTAAGGATATTGATATTTTCTATCCAGTCGTTCACGGTAATCTCGGGGAAGACGGTACTTTGCAAGGCCTATTCAAATTACTGAAGAAGCCCTACGTTGGGAGCGGGGTTTTAGCTTCCGCTGCCAGTTTTGACAAGGATATTACGAAGCAAATCTTGACCCACCACCACATTCAAAATACGAAGTACGTCGTGGTCACCCCGGAAAATCGGGCAATGATGACCTACGACTATTTGCAGGAAAAATTGGGGCGCCACTTGTTTATTAAACCGGCAAACCAAGGTTCTTCCGTTGGGATTCACAAGGCCGTTAACGAGCAGGAGTACCTGGACGGGTTAGCGGACGCCTTTAAGTACGATTACAAGATCTTAGTTGAAGAATCGATTGATAATCCGCGCGAAGTGGAATGTTCAATCTTAGGTAATGAAAACCCGCAAGCCTCCAAGTTAGGGGCCATCGATGTACCGAAAACGGACACTTTCTACGATTACAATAACAAGTTCGTGGACGCAAGTGGGGTCGCTTTTGAGTTACCAGTTGAATTGCCAGCCGACTTAACGAAGCGGATTCAAGAAATGTCGTTAGGCGCCTTCAAAGCATTGGGCTTGAAGGGAATGGCCCGGGTCGATTTCTTAGTTTCAGAAGATGGCGAACCTTATTTAGGTGAAATCAATACGTTACCTGGATTTACTAACATTAGTTTGTATCCAAAATTATGGGAAGTTTCAGGAATCAGTTATACGGATTTAATTGACCGGTTGATTGAATTGGGCTTTGAAGAATTTAAGCGCCAGTCTGAAATTCACTATGACTTTGTGGCGCTTGATGCTGAATAGAATTGTGATCAATTAATTCGGGAGGATTAATTAATCGTATGGTGGTTGGGATGAGTTCGTTCATCGCGGCCACTTTTTTTATGGTTCTGTACCAATGGGTGTTGAAATTACCGCCAGCAGCGGGGGGCACCGATTATGCGAACCTGCCGCTAATTAGGTTAAAATTTTGAGGAAGGAGGAATCGACATGCCCATTAAAGCTACTGACCTGCTTCACCGGGGCTGGCAAACATTTAGGGGGCCGCTGGGTCCCATCTGGTTCGCTGGATTGGGGCTCGGGTTGCTCGTTAGTCTGAGTGGACTCCTGATTGGTGGGTGGCCCACCTTACTGGGGCTATTGCTACTGAGTGGCTGGCTCCCATTACTAGCCGAACTGAGTGGTGGGACCCGCTGGTCGTGGCGCCAACGTGGTCAGTGTTGGGGCTGGTTACTGGGACTAGCCATCCTGTGGCTGCCCCTCGGCTGGGGCGGCTACCTATCAACTTTACAGGCGGGCCTCACCCTCCCAGTTGAGTGGCAAAACTGGCTATTTATGCACCGTTATGACTGGTTGCCCGCGGTTGGCGTCCTTTGGGGTGGGGCTTGGTTAATTTCGTGGAAATGGTTGCCCGCGGTTCGGCGTCAATTGCAGCGGCCCGGGTCGCTGCGCACCTTTCTGATTACTGGTTGGCAAACGCCCTGGCGGACCGTGGCCTGGCAGGGACTCCGGGGGTGCCGCTACTTGCTAGCATGGCTAGGATTAGCGGTTAGCTGGGCCGCGCTAACGTGGTTGGCCGAATTATGGACGCCGGTTGCTGGGCGCGTAACGGCCACCCTGGGATTAGTGAGTTTACGGGCAGTCGTTTGGCTCGTTGTTGCGGGGTGGTGGTCGACTTGGTGGCCCGCCGTGCCCGTTCAGCGGCACAGTTGGTGGCACTTGGTTGCTGGCCTGGTGATTGCGAGTGCCTGGTTAGGGACCAGCTGGTGGTTAAATGGCCCACAGACGCGCACGCCGGCCGTGATTGCCCACCGGGGTGTCGATGGTCGTGACGGCGTGCAAAATACAACGACGGCGCTCACAAGGACTGTCCGCCGGAGTCAACCGGCCCGGGTTGAAATGGATATTCAACCCACTGCTGACCGTCAGTGGGTCGTGATGCACGACCCGACCTTAAACCAGTTGAGTGCGTGGTCGGGGCCAGTTGAGCATTACCGGTTGTCCCAGTTAAGTGGCCTGCCCCTGACGGAAGCGGGCCAGCGCGGCCGGTTAAGTAGTTTCGACGACTACCTACGGGTGGCTGACCAGCGGCGCCAACCGTTGTTAGTTGAAATTAAAGCGGTCGGGGCGGCACCGGCGCTCGTCGGTCCCTTCGTCGCGCAGTATGGGGCGCGGTTATTAACCGACCACGCGACGTTACATTCTTTGGATTATCAAATCGTTGCAGGCTTAAAGCGGCGTCAACCGCAATTAACGGTTGGCTACGTGACGCCATTTTACCTGACGGCGTTTGCTAACGATACCGCCGCGGACTTCTATTCGTTACAGGCGCTGACGGTCACAGCGGCCCAGGTAAGGAGCGCTCACCGGCAAGGGCGTCGGGTTTACGTTTGGACGGTTGACCGTCCGTTTCAGATGCACCGCATGCGAGCGCTGGGCGTTGACGGCATCATCACCAACCATCCCAGTCGCTTACGACCCATTCTTCGCCACTCCGAGCATTACAATTTTTATCAGTTCATAAATTGGACCGTTAGTTGGTTATAATGCCCTAAAGAGCTAATTAGAAAGTGTCTTAATTAATTAGGAACTGGTGATGAGCTGCTACCGGTACTCTGAAAATGGTCGCAAAGACTAGTACCGGCCGGATTGTTGATTTGGCGGGCTAGTTGGTTAGCAGAACTACCAAACAACGCGTATGTTTATTGATGTGCAAAACGGGGTTCACTAATGATTAATAAATGACCATCCCTATTAAAGCTGGTATAACTTAATATTAAATAAGAATTAATCTTATTTCTTGCGTATTATGTCTTATCTGAATATAATTATAGACGTGATTGGTATCGTCCAATTCATTGGCGTCCAACTATTTGAACATCTCTTTAAAGGATCGATTAGGCATAAGCGACGACTAACTTGCGAGTGGGGTCGGGTTAGTTGTGATTTTTGTTAAGAGTTAGTGTTAGGTCACAAATCAAAGAGGGGTTTAAGATGAGAATATTGGGAGAGAAAGTTCGTCAGTTTCGGAAGCGCAAAGGTATGTCACAAAAGGAGCTTGCGGAGGGAATTTGTACGCAGGCAACGATTAGTTTAATCGAGAAAAAGAGTAAGATTCCCAGCATGAAAATCATGATGAAAATCTGTAATCGATTAGGAATTCGTTTGGCCGAAGTGATTATTGAAAACGATGATCAGTTATACCGGACCTTTAAAAAAATTGATTTATTGATTCGACATACCCAGTTAACCGAAGCGCAGACGGTCTTTAATAAGATCCGGCCGAAGCAGTTACGAAGCAATAATGATAAGAAGCAGTACTATTACTACGAAGGATACTTACAACTGGTTTTAAACGATAACGCGGATGAAGCCATCTTCAACTTTGGGATGTTATTGAACCAGTTCGTCAAGTCGAATCACGATATGTTTGCGATTTTGGCTACGTTGGGGACCGGGCTTGCGTACGAACGTAAGCAGGCTTACGATAAGGCCGAAATCTTTGTGAAGCAGGCCGTGGCGACCTTGCATACGATGGATGCGCAGGCCGTTCCCATGGGGGATGACGACTACTTACAAAATGAAATTTTGATTTATGCTTCCGCGGCGCAACTTTACGCCAAGATTAATTTCCCAGAAGAAGCACTGGAATTAATTGATCTGGCCCTCAAGAAGGCCCAGGATAGTCAGTCGTTATACTTGTTAGACCGGTTGTACGCCCAAAAGGCGGCCAACGAAGTGGTTCTCAACAACGTTCAGTCGGCCCACGACCACTATTACGTGGCCTACGCCTTGAGCTTGGTGACGCATAACGAACCGTTAACGCAAAAGATTATTAAGGAAATGGCGGAATACCACATTGCACCATTAAAAGTGGCTAACGAAGCCTAGTTAGGTGGTAATTCGCTTAACGTGACAGTTAAACAGAGGGGGCACGGTTCCGATGGAGCGGTGGCCCTTCTTTTATTACCGCGTCCGAATGAGCCAAGTTTGGCTTGCTTCAGGGGGGCGGTTCAACGAATTTTTTAAAAAAGGATTGATGATTTGCAGTGTCAAAATTGTGGGGCGCAGAATAAACCAGACGCTCAAACTTGTCGGGTCTGTGGCGAGCCGCTAACCGAAACGCGGCTTAGTCGGCGGGCGCACCGCCACCGTGAAGCTAGCCAGCCCGCGACCCAGCGGCAGTATGCCTGGGGACTGGGCCTAGTGTTACTCGTCGTCATTGCGCTTGGCGGCTGGTGGCTCCATTTACGAGCGGGAGAAACGACGTCGGCAACGTCCACCCCAACGGCTAGTCAGGCTAGCGCGCCAGCAACTTCAAAACCGGCGGCAACTTTTCCAACCGCGGCCGTTCGCCAACGTGTTCAGTCGCAGGTCGTCAACTTGGCGGGAACGACCTCGGTGGCGGTCCGTGCTACTAGTGGCCGTGGCCAAGTTGTGCACAATAACCGGCAGCAACGTGCAGCCGGATTAGCCGAATTATTCGTGCTGGCAGCCGTTTATCAGCAGGCCCAAACGGGTAAGTTAACGCTGACGCAACGGGTAACGCTCCAGGCGCAGGACCGCGTCGCCGGAACCGGCCAACTCCAAACAATGCCCGCGGGGAGTCGGTTTACGGTCGCAAACCTGGCGAAGCGGATGATTGTTGATAGTGATAATACCGCGACCAATTTACTGATTGATCAGTTGGGAGGCGTCACCGCGACGCAGCGGGTGATTCAGCAACTTGGATTTACCAAAACGGAACTGAACCGGAAAATGATGGATACGAGCGCGCTCAAAGCGGGGCGCGATAATCAAACGACTGTCAATGACGTGGCGGCGTTGCTCCGGCAATTGTACCGGGGAACGCTGGTTGCCAAAACGGCGGATCAAACGATGTTAAAATTACTGAAACAAACGCAGGGGCCGTCGAATTTGGGTGCCAACTTGCCAAGTAGCGCCACCGTTTACCACTTAGCCGGTACGTACCCGAGCTACGGGGTGCAAAACGAGGCCGCGATTGTGCAGAACCGGCACGGCGCCTTCGTGGTCGTTATGCTAGCTGAAAACGGGCAGGCGCAGGCCCAAACGAAGCGGATGCGCCAGTTGGGTCAGGAACTGACCCAAACGTTACTGACGCGTTGATTTAAGGGTTCTGTATCAAGTGGTGTTGAGATTTCGCCGGTAGCGGGTGTCACCGGTTGGCTGGAACACTGTGGGTATCGCTTTGAGCTCACGGGGGAATCCCACCTCCGCTACTGGCTAGTCTTGCCTTAATATGAGGCTTTGCGGTTTACTTTAGTTTGTTTCAACTGATGAAGCTGGCAAGCATAATGCTTTTTTTGAAAACTTAATTGGCATTTTTTAGCAGATCAACACCATAGATCAGCGAACCGATTTAAAAGTTAATCAAACACCGAAAAAAGGACTGGCTAAAAGCCAGTCCTTTGAGGTTTCACTTACTTTTTCTTGGGCTTAGGTGCGGGCTTGTTTTCCAAGTCAGTCCGAACAACGAGCACGTCGCAAACGGCCATCCGGGTAACGTATTCCGTTACCGAACCAATCAGGAGTCGTTCCACCGCATTTAACCCGGTGGCCCCGATCATGATTAAATCAACGTCGAGATCCTTTGGAACGTCGCGCGCGATAATGGTCTTGGGAGCGCCGTATTCAATTGAATAGTCAACGTTATCCAAACCTTCCGCCTTGGCTTCGGCAACGTACTTATCCAAAGTTTTTTGGGCGGTATCCGTCACTTGTTCGACCATCGTGGTATCAAAACTGGAAATGTTTTGAAAAGCGCGGGTGTCAACGACGTGAACCATGTGCACCGTCGCTTCTGGACCGTTCCGCTTTGCCACGGCGACCGCTTTTTTGAATGCTAATTCCGCTTCGTAAGAACCATCAACGGGAACTAAGATGTGTTGGTATTGTTGTAACATCATTCTCACCCCTCAATACTTGATACTTATATTGTAAAGGTTTTCGCAAAAAATAAAAAGCGTTTTCTACCGGATTTGCATAAAACTGATTAAAAGTAGTCCAACCGCCATCATGATTAAACAGCCGCTGGCTAGTACGAGGGCGATCAACATGGTATTTTGGTCAAAAATCGAGTAGGCACTCGCAAGCGCAACCACCAGCATTAGGCTACCGCCGTAGCGGGCAACGTGTTTGACGGTCAGTGAGCGGTTGGGGTCGAAGAGTAAAAAGGGCCGGGACTGATGGGCAAGCAGGTAAGCTCCTAATCCGGCGGCAATCAGGGTATAGACAATCAATAGTAAAGTAATCAAATTAGCATCCTTCCTTTAAGGGGGGCGGTTGGGCCAAGTTTGCGCGCACGCGCACAAAGTGACTTAGACCAATCAAAAAATTAATCGTTCAAATAAAAAGGGCCAGGAACGAGTCCTGACCAACGGAAGCAAGCTTCCGGAAAAACTAGTGGTGCCGTTAACCGCCCTTCAGTATTGACCCGCTTCTACGCAGGTGGGATGAGCTGACTAGCGCTCTAACTACCAAAGGATAAGGCTTGTTATAATAACTAGCTAACACTCTTCCCAAAGTGATATTACTTGTTCGGCAACACTTTGTTTAGGGCAATGCGCACACCTTAGTAATTTCGACTATTAGTCTAGCATAGACCAATTAAAGTTGCAATAATTGGCGCGTTTTAACGGTTCCGCGCGTTGGCTTGCAATAGCTTTTGATACTGCTCGCCCAGCGCAGTTTCGTAGCGCCCGTTTTGTTTCGGTTGATAATACTGGTCATGCTTAATGGCGTCGGGAAGGTACTGCTGGGCGACCCAATCCCCCGGATGATTGTGGGGAAAGTCGTAACCGACCCCGTGACCCAACTTTTCGGCGCCCTTGTAATGCGCATCCTTTAAATGGGCTGGAATATCACCAAAGTGGCCCGCCTGGACCTTAGTAATGGCCGCGTCGACCGCACTAATCCCGGAATCGGATTTTGGTGACAGCGCCAGCTCAATCACGGCGTCGGCGAGTGGAATGCGAGCTTCTGGAAACCCAAGTTGATCGGCGGCTTGGACCGCCGCAACCGTGTGGGTGCAGGCTGGCGGGTTCGCTAAGCCCACGTCTTCGTAAGCAATGACCATTAAGCGACGCATGATACTTTTAAGGTCGCCCGCTTCTACTAATCGGGCTAGGTAGTGGAGGGCGGCGTTAACGTCCGAGCCGCGAATTGACTTTTGAAACGCGGAAATAACGTCGTAGTGCGCGTCGCCGTCCTTGTCCGCCGACAGGGCCTTTTTCTGGAGACACTCTTCGATAATGGGCTGGGTAATTGTGATGGTGCCGTCAGTGGCCGCTGGTGTCGATAGTACGGCCAACTCAAGCCCGTTTAACGCGCTACGCAAATCACCATTCGTGGCGGTACACAGGTGGTGCATGGCGGCGGGGTCGACGGTCACGTTTTGCTGGCCCAACCCGTTTTTTTCATCGGTTAAAGCCCGCTCAACCGCTTGCTCAATGTCCGCGGGAGTGAGGGGAAAGACTTGAAAAATTTGGGTTCGGCTTCGAATGGCCGGGTTAATGCTAATATACGGATTCTCGGTAGTCGCCCCGATTAAAATAATTCGGCCGCTTTCTAAGTGTGGTAACAAAAAGTCCTGTTTAGTTTTATCTAACCGGTGAATTTCATCTAGTAACAGAATGACGGTGCCGCTCATTTTAGCTTCTTCGGCAACGATTTGGAGTTGCTTTTTACTATCGGTCGCCGCGTTGAGCATCCGAAAAGCGTACTTCGTTGAACCGGCAATGGCACTGGCAATACTAGTTTTACCGGTGCCCGGCGGCCCGTACAAGATCATTGAGGACAGTCGCTTGGCGGTGACCATCCGAGCGATGATTTTACCGGGTCCGACGAGTTGCTGTTGGCCGACCACGTCTTCGATCGTTTTTGGTCGCATGCGGTAGGCTAATGGTTGTTGCATGTTTTTTTGACCCCTTCCTTGCAAAACTAGTCGCAACTATTATAGCATTTAGAATGATGGCCGCCGAATAATCAGTTTAAGTGGGTGACCGTGGGTTTAAATTTAACGGATAGGAATTGATAAAATGGAATTAGATGCGATTGGAAAAGCGATCGTTAAGGATCACTTAGTGCCGTTGCTGAGCCAAACGAGTTTTGGTTTGGAAGTCACGATGCAACGAGTTGACGATCATGGACAATTAGCCACGACGGCGGCGCCTAGTGCGCTGGGGGCGCTAGGAAAAAATCGCCAGGTCCGCGTCGGCACCACGCCCGGACAATTAGAATTAGTCACGCCCGCGATGCGGCAATTACCGGACTTAATGGCCTACCTAACCGGTTTAAATGCGAGCGTTCGCCGGTGCTTGGCTTCGGACGAAGCCCTGTGGCCGTTAGCGAGTGCGCCGCTCAAAGCGCCAGCGGCAACCAGCCAGACGCACGTTAACCTCAGTGTCAGCGAGCAGTTGCTGAGCCGGCTGTATAACGACCAGTTTCATCAGCAGTTTGCCAGCTACGTCGCGTTTCGCAACGCGGTTTATATTAAGGTCGCCCAGGGGCTCGTTCGGATGAACTGGCTGCTCCAGTACCTGTTCGGGGCGGCGCCGGCTGTCCGCGTGGACGATACCACTAGTAAACGCCAGCGCAGTGCCGTCCAGGCGGCGCGTCAACGGCAATTTGCAGCTGACTATGCGTCGGTCGATACCTACGTTCAAGGGCTTCAAGCCGCGGTGAAAAAGGGAACGTTAACCGCACCCAGTGCCTTTGACGGCGTTGTTCGATTGCGCGGTGCCGGCTCACTAGCCGAACTGCCAACTCAGGGCGTTTACTACCTAGAATTTCGCGGTTTAGATTTAGATCCAACCACGCCAACCGGGGTCGATCAAAACGCACTGGCGTTTATCCAGTTACTGGTGGCTTATTTCGTGATGATGCCGGGACTGCCACCTAAGATGGTAGCGCAGGTTGACCAGCAGGCGCGCGCGCTCAGTACGCAACTAACGACTGAAAACCCAACGACCGCCAGTGCGCAGGCCGTTCCCGCCGTGCAAGTCTTGGACGCGTTAAAGCACTTTGCGAGCGCCAACGGCCTGCCGGCGGCGACGCAGGTCCTACTGGCGCACCTCAAGCAACGGGTCAGTGACCCTAAAAAGACCCCCAGTGCCCAGTTAGCGCGGCAAAAGGATTTGTGCGCGTGGGCCCTAACGCAAGCCCAACAATATCAAGAAGCTGCGCAAGCGCAACCGTTTAGTTTGCCAGGCTTCACGCAGCTTAACTTGGCTAGTCAAATGATGACGCAACGGGCGTTGGCTCAAGGCATTCAGGTCAGCGTTTTGGATGCTACCAACAACGTCTTACGATTAACGCGGGCTGATCAGGCGCAACTGCTCGTTAACGGCAGCGGGACCGACTTGAATCCGCAAGCGCTTAGCCGGACGTTGACGCATCGCGTGGCCGCTAAACAGTTGCTGGCCGAACACGGCGCGACCGTCCCGGCCTCCAAAACGTACCGTTCGGCTAACCAGTTGATCGATGATTATGATCAATTAGTCGCCGCGGGGGGCATCGTGTTAAAAGCTGCCGACCAAACGCAAGCGGTAGTGGCATTTCGCATTATGCCGCAACGAGCGCTCTTTGAGCAAGTGGTGCGCCAGTTCTTTGAACGGACCACGACGGTTATCGCCGAAGAATTAATCGTAGCGTCAAGTTATCGCTTCCTGGTCATTGATGGTCGGGTACGGGCAATCCTGGAACGCATCCCGGCCAACGTGGTGGGGGATGGTCGCAGTTCGATTGAGACGCTCCTAACGCGAAAAAATGACCGGACCCTGCGCGGCAAAGCGGGAACCCGCCCGCAGGCCACACTTCAGTTGGGAACGGTTGAGCGTTACCGACTCGCATCTTACCACTTAACGTTGGCTTCGGTGGTGAGTCGCGGGACGCAGGTCCTATTGCGCGAAGACGCCACCTTTGTCAACGGGGCTGACCTGTTAGACGTGACCGATGAAATGGACGCTTCTTACGTGCAGGCGGTTGAAACGTTAACGACCCAACTTGGTTTACGGGTTGCCGGGGTGGACGTGATGATTCCAAACTTGTACGCCCCGCTAACCCCTGAACATCCTGAAATGGCGGTAACTTTGGGGATTCACACGGCTCCAGCACTGGCACCCCACGAATTTCCAAGCTTTGGGACGGCCCGTCCGGTGGCCGACCAGCTATTGGCGACGCTGTTTACGCCCAGCGACAACTGATGTAAATAAAACGATTTGACGCGGGTCCGCCCGCTGATGAGAGCGAGAACTATTTAGAAAGCTATCTAAATAGTTCTCGCTCTTTTAAGTTGGCCATGTTATAATCTATTTAGAGATATTTCTAAATAGATTGGATGTGTGGGTGATGGCGCTGAATCAAACGTTTAAGGCGATTGCGGATCCGGTCCGCCGGCAAATACTGGAAGGCCTCCGCACGCAGCGACAGTCGGCTGGTGAAATTGCCGCCGAATTTCAGCTTAGCCAAGCAACGGTTTCCTACCACTTAAAATTATTAAAGCAGGCGGGACTCGTTAGCGTTACGAAAGAAAAGAACTTTGTCTATTACGAATTAAATGCCAGTGTGTTTGAGGAAATGCTGGCCTGGCTGTACAGTATGCGTCAGGATGAACGGGGGAATCAACGTGAAAAGTAAAGTAAAATCGTGGTTGAGCTACGTGGTCATTGTGTTGCCAATGATTTACGGACTAGCTAATTATCAAGCGCTACCTAGCCGGATGGCCATCCATTTTAGTGGCACGAACATGCAGCCGGACGGCTTTTTATCCAAGCCGCTCACCGTCTTCGGCTTGCCGCTACTGATGATTGCGTTACAACTTTTTTTAATCACGGTTACGCAGTTAAATTCGAAGCATAAGGGGGCCGCCCCGCGTTTTGAGCGCGTGCTGGCCTGGATTATTCCGGTAACCGCGGTCGTGACCTACGTGTTAACGATTGCGTATAACTTAGGGCACCATGTCGATATTTGGCGGATTACCGTTAGTTTGATTGCGGTGATCTTCATTGCCATTGGCAACTACTTGCCAACAATTTCGGCTAGTGCCTATCAGCGCTTGCAACGGGGCGTAACCGTGCGTCCAGAAGTGTGGCGCTGGTTGAAGTACCGGTTAGGGCACCTACTGGTTGGAAGTGGCCTGTTGCTCCTAGTCAGCATCGTGACCGTACCGCTCGTGTCAATGGTTGTGATTGGCGGCTTAGTCATTGCAACGTTGACCCTAACCATTACCGGACTAGTGCGACGCGCTTAAAATACACAAGAGAGTGTGCCAAAAGCCAGCTGACTTTTGGCACACGTTTCGGCTATTAACATGAGGTAACGCACAAGAAGTCGCAGCCTCTTCCTACGATTAGTCAAGCCCAGATAGTGGCAACTTGTCGCCTTACCGGTTGGTCCTAAAGTGGCTGAAACGTGGTTGACACGACTGAGCCACTTTAGGACCGCCCTCACGGCTAAATGAGTGGCAACTAAACAGAATCTCCCACTGATTGAAATTGCAAGGATCAATCAGTGGGAGACTGCTAGAATTAAATTATAAAGTGTGAACCTGATTGGACCGCGAGTCCATGGTCAAGAGACATTTAACGGTCTTATGCATGCAGGCCACCACTGCGACCTTATCCTGTTTAGGATAAGGTTGTTTTTGTAATTGATCACAATGGTTATATGGCAATTGATGTTGAACTGTTAAAAAGGGTAGCGACTGAATTTTCAATAAATTCTTTGTGATTATCAAAATGAACAGCAAGCTACTCTTAATTTAGTGGGCACTCCATATAACCATCTGCATCAGATCCAACTGAGCTAAAGTAAATCGTGATAATTAATATTAAGGCTAGCCTAGCCAGTAGCGGGGATAACCATGGCTCAACTGCGAAATTATTCTTAGTCGAAAGTGGGGTTCTTTCGGCTTAGAATAAGGCTCGAATTTGAGATTGCTCAGTGGGTTTCTGAGTGAGCTCAAATCGATGCCCGCAGTGTTCCAGCCAACCGGTTATCCCCGCTGCTGGCGGCAATCTCAATCCGAATTAGGACGGAGATATAATCAACGATATGGTTGGGAGCCGCTTTTTGTTGGCGGATCATGTTACGAACGGCAAAGAATAAAATACTACGAGCGTAAGCAGCACCGCGTTTGTAATGATCATAACCAAAACGTGCGTCAAAAGTTGATTCACTTTTGACGCACGCGTGTTGATTTAAAATAAGTGTTTGATTTTACCAAGTAAGCCGGATTCCGGTTCAGTTGCCGGCGCCGCTTCTGGTTGGTAGCGGTTTTGAAGATCAATATCGTTTTGATCGATGGCTTGCGCCGCCGTCAAAACAAGGGCGTAGTTATCGTCAGCCGTCCGGTAGGCATCGTCCGTTTTAATAGTAAATTGAACGTTAGCGTGACTCGCCGCCTGAATGTAGGGACCAATTAGGTCTTGGTCTAGATTACCGTTAATAAAAAGTTGATAATCCGGGTGGGCGGCAAAGGCCCGTTGCAAGCGGGAAACGTAATCGGCCCGCTTTAGTTGGTAGACCGTGACGGCGACGTCGACACGCTCGCGGAACGTCCCGAGGTACTTGCGCTGTTCGTCGGGATGCAACTTTGGCGTCCCGTGAATCGCCGTTTGAATGCGGTCAACTGGTTGTTGATTGGTATCTGCCATTGTCGAACATCCTTTCTCTGATTGTCCATCCATTGTAGCATGTTCTGCCCCCAATAGCGATGAAAGTCCGTCAAGCGCAATCCAGTCAAGGCGTGGTAAACTAAAAAGTGTTCAGGAAAAGGGGAGGGCGATCAATGTTTACAAGAAGTGACTTTGACTTATTTAACGAGCCAACGCTGGCGGGACGGATGCACTTGATCAAAACGGTCGTTGATCCAAAGTTTGAAGCGCTGGCGCCGGAAATTATTGCGAGCTTACAGGTTACCGGCCAACCGCCGTTTTACGCTCACGTGGCTCAGCATCGCCGCCGGTACAAAAATCCGCCGGTCGATACCTGGGTGGCGTTTAGCCAAAATAAGCGGGGATATAAGGGCTGGCCGCATTTTGAATTAGGCTTGTGGCCGGATCGGTTATTCATCTACTTTGATTTATTGGATGAAGCCAAGCCAATCGCACTGGCCCAGCTGACCCCGGCCGCGTTGGCTGAAATTTTGGCGCCTTTACCAGCGGACATGGTCATTACGGCTAACCACGGTGCTGCTACGACTAAACCGGCGACGAAGGCCAATGTCGCCCGCGTCTTAGCGACCTTTACCCAGAAAAAGCATAGCGAATTGGTCGTGGGGCGCAGTGTTGGGCTAGATGATCCGTTGTTTGAGCAACCGGCGGCATTACGCGCCTTGATTTTGAAAACGTTCACCGAATTGATGCCGATTTACCGTCCCGTGATGGCGGCTTTCAGTTTAGCGGCTGAAGAATAGGGTAGCAAATCGGCCGCAACTAATGTTACGGCCGATTATGATTTCTAAGTGTTAATGCTCACCAGTCATCCGGCTACACCCGTTGCTGGCGGTAACCTTAACACTAATTAGTACAGAGCTATTTTTGACACAATCTCAACAAAAAAGGCATCGCAATTGCGATGCCTTTACATTTCCAATTAAGCTGGAAATTAGAGCTTGTTGTAGTATTCAACGATTAATGATTCGTCGATGTCAGCTTCAAGTTCTTCACGTTCTGGTAACCGCGTTAATGAACCTTCAAGCTTGTCAGCGTCGAATTGAACGAAGTTAGGACGGGCAACAACGGCTTCAACAGCGCCGGTGATGACAGCCAACTTCTTGGACTTTTCACGAACGGAGATGGTTTGGCCAACACTAACTTCGTATGAAGGAATGTCAACGCGCTTGCCATCAACAGTGATGTGACCATGGTTAACCAATTGACGAGCTTGACGACGAGTTGTTGCCAAACCTAAACGGTAAACCATGTTATCCAAACGACGTTCGAGTAAGATCATGAAGTTAACACCGTGCTTACCTTCGCGAATCTTACCAGCTTTAATGAACAAGTTGGCGAATTGACGTTCAGTTAAACCGTACATCATCCGTAACTTTTGCTTTTCGCGTAATTGCATACCGTATTCAGAAAGCTTACCGCGACGGCCTTGGCCATGATCACCAGGAGCGTAAGGGCGACGAGCTAATTCTTTACCAGTACCTGAAAGGGACATTCCCAAACGACGGGAAACTTTCCAACTTGGACCTGTATAACGAGACATAAATTGTTTCCTCCAATATATTTAGTTGGAGTAAAATAAGGCCGATGTGAGTTCGATATTCGTTCAGATCGGACTGCAGGGTTCACCATAGCAGCCGCAGGTTACTAACTGACCAAACGAATGGCACCAATCTGTTGACGAGCTTACCACTCACTGCTGCGTTATTTTACACAAAGAGTAGCATAACATGCGGACTAGCCGTTCGTCAATAATTAGTCCAGGTGTTGCGTTAAAATTGCTACGAATTCGGTCAGTTCGGCTTCGTTTTCCGCGGTAAAGCGGTCAAGCGATGGTGAATCGACGTCGAGCACCCCGATTTTACGACCATTTTTGGTTATTGGAATGACGATTTCGGAGTTGCTGGCACTGTCGCAAGCGATGTGGCCGGGAAAGGCGTGCACGTCTTTGACCCGTTGATTAGCTTGGGTGGCGTAGGCGGTTCCGACAACGCCGCTTCCTGGCTGGATGTGCATGCAGGCCACCTTACCTTGAAAGGGGCCTAAGTCGAGCGTTTGGGTTTGATCATTATATAGATAGAACCCGGCCCAATTGAGGTCGTCGTAGGTACTGTTCAGTAGGGCGCTGGCGTTTGCTAAGTTGGCAATCATGTTCGTTTCATCGAACAGGAGCGCGTCTAATTGTTGGTTCATGAGTGATGTTGCGGTAGTCGCCATGGAAATCCTCCTTGAAAGTTAACATTTTCATACTGTTTGCGCGGAATGACTATGTTATAATTTAAGTTAGATTTTAATTGGATTTTCAGAAAAATGCAAGGTTACGGTTCGACAGGGCGAAGCGCAACTGCAATTAAAACGTAATCAATAATGTAAGGGGTATTATCATATGCAAGTAGCAATCGGCATTGTCGTTGTCGCGATTGTGATCTACGTTGCGGTCAAGGGCTTTCAAGTTTATCTCAATAAACAAGCTCAACAATTGATCGTGCGACAACAGGCGTTGGTCAAGCAATCGCAAACAACGGATTTCGAAAAAATTGAGCAGCTCGGCTTGACCGGCGGCTCGTTAGCGAAGTTGGAAGCATTGCAAACGGATGGTCAGCAAGTGGCCGATGAGCAATTACCCGCGGTTAATAAGCAGTTGACCGCCATTACGACGCAGGTGCGCAGTGTGAAGTTTTTGGAAGCACGCCAAGGTTTGAAGCAGGTTCAAACCGACCTTGACACGATTGAGAAACGCCAGGCCGTGATTCAGGAGGGCTTGCAGGCGCTAGACGATGCCGATGCAGCGCACCGCGAGGCGGTTGCCAGTTTGGAGAAAAAGTATCAGGGCTTGCGCAAGACGCTCTTGTCACAAAACTTTTCGTTTGGACCGAGCATTGATAAGCTTGAGGACCGGTTATCCAACTTGGAAAGTGATTTTGATCAGTTTTCTAAACTGGCCAAGTCCGGCGATCACGATGCGGCGGAGCACGTGTTGGATCAATTACAACACGACACTAGTTCGTTAGAAATGGACCTGGACCGCATTCCGCCAATTTATAAGGATCTGGTCAGCGGTTTCCCGGACCAACTCAGTGAGTTAGCCAGTGGCTATCAACAGTTAGTAGCGCAACATTTTCACTTTGAAGTGGCGACGATTGAGCCCGAGATTAGCGCGTTGAAGCAAGCAATTGCGGACAACACGGCGTTACTCGGTGATTTAAAGGTTACGGAAGCCGAGAACGGCAACCACGCCATCGAAAAACGAATCGATCACCTTTACGATGTGATGCAGACCGAAATTGACGCGAAGGCCCAAGTTGATGCTAAGCAGGGAGAAATCAGTAAGTTTTTGACCCACGCGATGAATCAAAACCACCGCTTACAGGTTGAATTGGACCGGTTAGCGCAGAGTTATACGTTAAATAACCATGAAGTGGAGCGGACCCGGGAATTAAATGAACAGTTGAAAAACATTGAGTCCGTTTACCAAGCGGATATGACCGCGTTAACGAGTAAGCAGGCCGTTTACAGTCAAATTGCCGCGCATTATCAGGATCAAGATAAGCAACTCAAGGGGATTGAAGAAGAACAAGTGACCATCAACGACGGGGTTGCTAACTTGATGGCGGAAGAATCGAAGGCGCACGACACCCTGCAACGCTTTGACTTTGAAATTCATAGTATTAAGCGTAAGGTTGAAAACTTGAACTTGCCCGGTTTACCCGGTGATTACTTGGATTACTTTAAAGTAGTCTCAAAAGAAATTGAGAAGTTGGATCATGACATCAATAAACTGGTGATTAATATGGACGATATTACCAAGCAGTTGATCGTGATTCAGTCCGACATGGCAACCCTCAAAGAAAAGACTGATGATTTGATTGATGCGGCGATGATGGCGGAGCAACTTCTCCAATACGCTAACCGCTATAAAACGAACAACGATGAAGTCCAGCAGGCTAGTGCCGAGGCCCAGCAGTTATTTAATGAGGCGCACGATTACGCCCGGAGCCTCGAAGTGATTGCGACCGCAATTGATAAAGTCGATACGGGCGCTTACAAGCGCATTGAAGATAGTTACTACGCACAAAAACAAGCGGAACGCGAATCAGATTAACGTGAAATGCGAAACGGCGAGTTAACCCCCGGTTGACGCGCCGTTTTGTTTTGACTTGCCGGCTGAGCCCAGTGGCGCATGCAACTTTCAAGGTTCGCGTTTAGGGTCTTTTAAACAAAAATGCTTGTATGGACGGGATTATTTGGTATAATTGCAAGGAATTCTTATCGAAAGTAAGTGCAAACCACTGCTTTTTTGGAAAGTGAAGGATCAGGCATGATTTATTTTGATAATAGTGCGACCACCCAAGTAGCACCGGCCGTGCTGGATACGTATACGAAAGTTTCACAACAAGTTTGGGGGAACCCATCCAGCTTACACAACTTTGGTGAGACGGCTTACCACTTACTTGAACAGTCTCGTAAGCAAATTGCGGATTTGTTGGGCGTTCAGTCCAACGAGATCCTATTTACCTCCGGTGGTACGGAAGGCGACAACTGGGTCGTTAAGGGTACCGCGTTGGAAAAGCGGGCCTTTGGTAAGCACCTGATTACCACGGCGGTTGAACACCCCGCCATTCAAAACTCAATGGAACAGTTGCGCGACCTCGGTTTTGAGATTACCTACTTACCCGTTGACCAGGAGGGACGCATTAACGTTGCCGACTTAAAAGCGGCGATTCGGCCCGACACGATTTTAGTATCGACGATGGCGGTCAATAATGAGATTGGAACGATTCAACCGTTGGCAGAAGTTGCGGCACTGTTGAAGCAGTACCCCCGGATTCACTTCCACATTGACGCCGTTCAAGGCATCGGCAAGGGGATTCAGGACCTGATTATGAACGACCGGGTCGACTTTGTAACCTTCTCCGGGCATAAGTTCCACGCACCCCGCGGTATCGGCTTTATTTACGCGCGGCAGGGCCGGAAACTCGCCCCACTGATGTCCGGTGGTGGGCAGGAAAGTAACCGGCGCTCTGGGACCGAGAACTTGCCCGCCATTGCGGCGATGGCCAAGGCATTGCGGCTACTATTAAGTGATGAGTCGGAAAACGTTGCGCGGGAACGGGCGATTAAACAGCGCATCTATGATCACATTCGTCAGTTTGCCAAGGTCACGATTTTTAGTCAGCCGACGACGGCCTTTGCACCGCACATTTTGTGCTTTACGATTAACGGTGTGCGCGGTGAAACCATCGTGCACGCGTTTGAAGACCAGGGGATTTACATTTCAACGACGAGTGCGTGCTCGTCCAAGAAGCATTTAGCTTCGAGCACGTTGACGGCCATGCACGTTCCAGAAGACGTGGCGACGAGTGCCGTTCGCATCAGTTTGGATGAAAATAATACCCTGGCTGAGGCTGATCAATTTAACCAAACGTTTGATCAGTTGTACCAGAAGTTTTCAAAGATTAACGCAAACGCCTAATGGGCGCGTTTTGGAAAGGAATTTAACTAAATGCAATACACTGAAATTATGGTGCGTTACGGGGAGTTATCGACGAAGGGCAAAAACCGCCGGAGTTTTATCGATAGCTTAGGCCACAACGTCCGCAAGGCTTTGCACGCTTTCCCAGCCTTAAAAGTGCACGCGAACCGCGACCGACTACACATCGTGTTGAACGGTGAGGATGCGCAGGGCGTGATGGAACGCCTGCGCCTCGTGTTCGGCATTCAGAACTTCTCCCCAAGTATCCAAGTAGAACGGGACATGGACGCGGTCTACCAAGCGGCCGTCGAGATGGTTCAAGCGCAATACCAACCCGGGATGACATTTAAGGTCAATACCCGGCGTTCTGACCATCATTTTGAATATGATACGAACGAGATCAACGACATGGTCGGGGGTCAAATTCTCGACCACGTTGAGGGCATTAAAGTTCAAATGAAACAACCAGATATCGTGATTCGGGTAGAAGTCCGGCTGAACGGCATTTTCCTGTCATCGGAAACGATTCAAGGTGCCGGCGGGCTACCAGTCGGGACTGCCGGTAAGGGGATGCTGATGTTATCTGGGGGAATTGATTCGCCAGTTGCGGGTTACCTCGGGATGAAACGGGGCGTTGATATGGAAATGGTCCACTTTTTCAGTCCGCCATATACGAGTGAACAGGCGTTAGCGAAGGCAAAGCAGTTAGCGTCAACGCTGGCCAGTTATTCTGGTAGTGTTCAGTTTATTCAAGTGCCGTTTACCGAGATCCAAGAAGAGATTAAGGAAAAGGTTCCTGAAGGCTACTTGATGACGGTTCAACGCCGCTTAATGATGCGGTTAATGGACGCAATTACCCGCAAGCGGCATGGAAAGGCCATTTTTAACGGTGAATCGTTGGGTCAAGTTGCTTCACAGACGATGGATAGTATGATTGCTATTAACGACGTGACGACCTTACCAGTACTACGGCCGGTTATTTCGATGGATAAGACCGAAATTATCAAGGTTGCGGAAGATATTGATACGTATGACTTATCGATCATGCCGTTTGAAGATTGTTGTACGATCTTTGCGCCGCCAGCACCGAAGACCCACCCGAAGTTGGATCGTTCCCGGGCTTACGAGGAACGGATTGACGTTGAAGGGTTGATGCAACGCGCGTTAGATGGTATTCAGATTACCGAGATCAAACCCGGTGAAGATTACTTGAACGCGCAGGCGGACGTTTTTGCGGAACTACTTTAAAGGATAAGTTTGGAAAAAGAGAGTGTGCCAAAAGGCGGTTAGCTGGTGAGCGGAGTCAGCTGACATTTGGCGCACGTTTCGGTTATTAACATGAGGCAATACACAAGGGGCTGTGACTTATGTCAAAGCCTCTTTTTTTGCAGTCGTAGACATTGGCACTGAGTATCGGGGGTGAATGAGTTGCTTTAAGGGTTATTATTGCTATTATTGACTTGATACGGGAAGCGGATGTTAGGCACAGATTGGTTGCTGACAAGCTAATTGATAATTAAGTTAATGAAAATAATTACGTGGGGTCCGGTAAGTTAGCGGGGCAGGCAAAGTGTTAAAAATCCGCGTTTGGGCCGGCCACGTTGACGTGCTCTTAGGTAGGGGTACAATTTAAATGTTAGTGCATGATTTGAAGGGGAGCGGTTGAATGGCATTACCAACAAAAATCGAGATTCGGGGCGGCCGGGTCCATAATTTAAAAAACATTGATGTGGACATTCCGTTACACCAGTTTGTTGCCATTTCCGGCTTGTCGGGTTCTGGGAAGAGCTCGTTAGCCATGGGAATTCTATACGAAGAAGGGTCGCGGCGCTACCTTGAAGCGTTATCGACGTACACCCGGCGGCGGATTAAGTTGGGTGCTCAGGCCGACGTGACCAGTGTAAAGCACATTCCGTCGGCCTTGGCGTTAAAACAGCGACCCGCGGTACCGTCCGAACGAGCCACCGTTGGGACGATGAGTGAACTCTTTAACATAATTCGCTTAATTTTTTCGCGGTTGGGGTCACCAGTTTGTCCAAACGGCCACCGGCTACAACCGAGCCTAAAAATTGCGCAGGCGATGGCTAAAGACGGTTTTCAGATGGGGCAGCTGACCTGTCCAGAATGCGGTGTGACGTTTGGGGCCTTTAGTGCCGAAGACTTTGCGTTTAATGCTGACGGCGCGTGCCCGGAATGCCAAGGAACCGGGAAGGTCCGTGAACTAGACGAAAGTAAGTTAATCGGTGATGAGGGTCTGACCCTCGAGGAAGGCGCCGTTGCGTCCTGGCACTTACCAGGGCGTAACTTCATGCCGTCGGTGGCTGCTCACGCCGGTGTGCGGACTGACGTGCCGTATCGCGATTTGACGGCTAAGGAAAAGGATTTTGTTCTCAACGGACCGCAAAAGAAGTACAAAATGGACTTTGTTTCGGGTACTGGCCGCGTCTTTCATGATTTTAACGCCCTTTACGAAAACGCCCACGCCGCCGTGTTAGAGTCGGCTAAGAGTAGCCAAAGTGAACGCGCCCAAAAGCGAATCAGTGAATTCTTCCACTATTCAACCTGTCCGGTTTGCCATGGTACCCGGCTCAAGCCAGAATTGTTAACCCAACTGGCAGGGGGACTGAACATTGCCGAGGTCAGTACGTTGACTTTGGGCGAGCTTCAGGGGTGGCAAGCGAAAGTGCAAGCAACCTTACCAGCCGAAATGACGCCAGTGGCGGCAAGCCTGTTTAAAGAATTTGAGGACGACTTACGCCCGCTGTTAGAATTGGGCTTGGATTACCTAACGATTGCCCGCAACGGGAACAGCTTATCGACTGGGGAGCTTCAACGGATTCAGTTGGCACGAACACTCCGAACACAAACGACCGGGGTCTTGTACGTTCTGGACGAACCGTCAATTGGGCTACACCCGGATAACGTGAGTGGTTTGCTTAAAATTATGCGGGCCCTTGTGGCGCAGGGAAACTCCCTAGTGGTCGTCGATCACAATGTTGACATTATTCAAGCGGCCGATTGGATTTTAGAAGTTGGTCCCGGTTCTGGAGCGGAGGGTGGTCAGGTGATCGCTCAGGGGACCCCTCGTGAGGTGGCTGCGAACCCCCAATCTAAAATTGGGCCGTATCTAAACGGCCGGGCCGACTTAATGGCTCGGCAGCGCAAGACGCCTGCGGATGCCGAAGCACTCAGTTTTGAGGTGCAGGACTACTTCAACATTAAGGATTTAAAGACGAGCCTGCCGATTAACCAATTAACGGCCGTCACCGGTTTTTCGGGTGCTGGTAAAACCAGTTTGATTTTGGATAGCTTGGTTCCAGCCATTCGGCAACAAATTAAAGGGGCGGCGCTGCCCAGCCAAGTAACGGCCCTTACATCGCCCGTCAAGGAAGTCGTTAGTGTGGACGCTTCGCCGGTTGGTAAGACCCAACGTTCGACCGTGGCAACTTATACTAGCATTATGGACAACCTGCGGCGGCTCTTTGCGACGCAACCGTTAGCTAAAGCAAAGCACTATACGCCGAGTTACTTTTCTTATAATAATAAGCAGGGGGCCTGCCCAAATTGTGGTGGGGCCGGGGTCGTCACGCTCGACATTCAGTTTTTGCCCGACATGCAACAGGTCTGCCCGGTTTGCCACGGTGAGCGCTATAACCGCGCCGTTCAAGCCGTTAAGTGGCACGACTATTCGATCGTCGATTTACTAAAGTTAGACGTCAACGAAGCGCTCCCCGTCTTTGAGTCGGTACCAAAAATTCAGCGGGAGCTTCGGCTACTCAAAGAAGTTGGGCTAAGTTACCTTCATTTGGGTGAAAGTACTCCGAGCCTTTCCGGTGGCGAAGCCCAGCGTTTGAAGCTAGTCAAGCATCTCAATCATAATCAGGCCACGACGCTGTTTGTGT
This sequence comes from Lactiplantibacillus modestisalitolerans, assembly GCF_005405425.1. Lineage (GTDB taxonomy): Bacteria > Bacillota > Bacilli > Lactobacillales > Lactobacillaceae > Lactiplantibacillus > Lactiplantibacillus modestisalitolerans. The sequence continues at coordinate 113,391 of NZ_BJEA01000004.1, forward strand.
TTGACGAACCAACGATTGGATTGCACCCATTGGACGTTAAAACGCTTGTAAACGTTATGCAGCAATTATTGGATCGGGGAGCGACAATTATTACGATTACTCACGATTTGAATTTGATCGTTAACGCGGACCACGTACTCGATCTGGGGCCCCGTGGCGGTGCAAATGGTGGTCAGATTGTCGCGCAGGGCCAACCACAAGAATTGATTGCTGCACCCACCGGCTTAACAAGTCGGTACTTGGCCGAATACTGGCACCGGTTCAATGCTTAACTAAACAACGTAAATCTAAATGAACAAAATGGGAGGCTGTGACTAATGTCATGGCCTCTTGTGCGTTTCCGCATGTTAATAGCCGAAACGTGCGCCAAAAGTCAGCTGGCTCCGCTCACCAGCTAACCGACTTTTGGCACACTCTCTTTTTTAGCGCTGTTCCAATTAGGAGTGCGATTGCCGCCAGCGGCGAGTGGCACCGGTTGGCTGGGAGCGGTTGACGTTGACTGCGCTGCCCCTTCATTCGGTCGCCGAACCAATGCGCTCGTTAGTAAACGGGCGCCCGTGCGGGGGCGGTTAACGCGTGGCTTTACCGAAAAGCGGGTGGCCTGGAATCAAGTCGGTGACCAGAATATGCTAAAATAAGCGCAAAAAGTGAGGCGGGAGGCGCAACCATGGACTTTGAGCGATTAATGCGGCAAACGGCGGCTAGTCTGGACTGGTCGGCGCTACAATTTGGGTTGGAACGGGAAGGCCAACGGGTCACGCTGGCCGGACAGCTCGCAACGACCACGACACCCCCGGCGCTAGTGGCGGCCGCCCCGCGGATTCAGCGAGACTTCGCCGAAACCCAGTTGGAACTAGTGACGCCGGTCACGACCTCTCCGCAGGCGGCGGTTGCTGAATTGGCTAGGTTACACCGCCTAGTGGCACAAGCCCTCCCGGCAAACGAACTTGTGTGGCCGTTGAGCATGCCGCCCGTGTTACCAGCGGAGGCGAACGGCATTCAGTTGGCACGATTAACGCCAACGGAGGTGGCTTACCGGCAAGGACTGGCGCAGCGCTATGGGCGTCGGCGTCAAATGTTAAGTGGCCTTCACGTTAACGTTAGCTTAGCACGCCCGGTGGTTACGGCTTTATGGGCAGCGGCTGGTCAGCCCCTTACCCGGCGGGAGTTTCAGAACCAGCTGTACTTACACGTGGCTCAAAATTATCTCCATTATCGTTGGCTAGCAACCTACCTTTTCGGGTGTAGTCCCCAGAGTTGGCCGAACTACTTCACGCACACGCCAGCCCCCAGTCAAGCGGTCCGCAGTTTACGCAATAGTCCGTACGGCTACGAAAACGATGCAACCGTCACGGTGTCGTACGCGTCACTGGACCAATATGTGGCGGATATTCAGCACTGGGTGCGAGTGGGGGCGTTAAGCGCGGCTAAGGAATTTTATGGGCACGTGCGCTTGCGAACCACGCCGGATTCGGACATCCGGCAAACCGGAATTAGTCACCTCGAAATTCGCCACTTTGATTTGAACCCGTTCGCTGTGACCGGGGTGAGTGACTTGCAATTAACTTGGTTACGCTGGTTCTTTTGGCTGATGCTGTGGCTACCAACGCCGGTGCCCCGGCAAGTTGACCAGTGGGTGCGTAGCGGTGATCGGCACAACGGCATCGTTGCGCTAATGGCGCCGGCACAAGAACTGACACCCGCTTTAGCGGCTGAAGCAACGACTTTATTGGCCCAGTCAGACCGAATGTTAATGATTGCTGGCGGTGAGCGCGCCCAAGCAGTCGTGGCTGTGACTGCCGGTGCGCTTCGCACCCCGGAACGCACCTTGGCCGCTCGCTGGCAAAGGTTAGTTGGCCAGTTAGGTGCGACGCCGGCTGCGCTTCTGCGTGCGCGCGTAGCCCGGCGTGAGTTAGCCTCCAGCTAGGCTGGAATGCAACCGGTCGCAAATTTGCTAAATCTTGGGGCTATTATTTGCGAGTCGTCCCAGTTTGCGGTAAATTTGAAGCAAGTTAAATTTTTAATCATCTTAGCGATAGACAGTACTGAAGGGGTGTTTGCTGTGCAAGTATTATTTCATGATCAAGCGTTAGCGCTCGTGGGTGAACCGTTGGCGGACGGCGATCAATTACCAAAGTTCAAAGTCTTCACGACCCACAACGAAAAGTTAAAAACCAAGGACCTTCTTGGCAAGCCGGCACTAATTAGTGTCATGCCCGATATCGATACCCGGGTCTGCTCAATCCAAACTCGGAAGTTCAACCAACAGGCTGACCGGTATCCCCACGTTCAATTTCTAGCGGTTTCCAATAATTCAATTGCCGACCAGGCCGGTTGGTGTGCGAAGGAGGGCGTCAAGAACTTGACGGTCGTTTCCGACGAGGAACTGTCCTTTGGGTACGCCACTAACTTGTACTTACCAAATAACGGGACCTTGACGCGGGCAATTTACGTGGTTGATGCCGCTGGTAAGATTGTTTATCATGAAATTGTGCCGGATTTAAGTCACGAACCGAATTACGTGGCGGCCCTCGACGCGTTAAAACAATTTGAATAAAGATTGACGCCGCGACCCAAATTCATTACAATAGTGTCATTCAGCAATGAGCAAGAGAGTAGGACTAAGCCCCGTCTTCAGGGAAAAAGCGATTAACTGGAACGCTTTTGGCGGAATTAGTTTGAAGGTAGCTTGCGAGCTGCTATTCTGAACCGTAGTTGCGTAGTAGGAATAGCCGGACGGAACACACCGTTCGTTAACAACTCTGTTTAAGTGTAAAGCCGGGTGACCGGTTTTAAAATTAGGTGGTACCGCGAAGCCCATTCGTCCTAGTTCAATTGGATGAATGGGCTTTTTGTGTGCCAGCATGATGATGACAAGCGTTATTGTTTTTGAAATGAAAGGATGTGCCCCCAAATGGCAGAACAACCAACTACTGATATGCCAACCAAGTATGACCCCACGGCCGTTGAAAAGGGTCGTTATCAAACTTGGCTCGACCAAGATTTATTTAAGCCGTCAGGCGACAAGAAAGCTAAACCGTACTCAATCGTGTTACCGCCACCGAACGTGACGGGGAAGCTACACCTGGGCCACGCTTGGGATACCACGCTTCAAGATATTATTATTCGTCAAAAGCGGATGCAGGGCTTTGATACGCTCTGGTTACCCGGAATGGACCACGCGGGAATCGCCACTCAAGCTAAAGTTGAAGCCAAATTGCGGGAACAAGGGGTTAGCCGTTACGACCTCGGCCGCGAAAAGTTTATTCAACAAGTTTGGGACTGGAAGGATGAATATGCTTCCATTATCAAGCAACAATGGGCTAAGCTGGGCTTGTCATTAGACTATTCCCGGGAACGCTTCACGATGGATGCAGGGTTATCCGACGCCGTTAAAAAGGTCTTCGTCACTTTGTACAAAAAAGGCTTGATCTACCGTGGTGAATACATCATTAACTGGGACCCACAAGCACGGACGGCCTTATCCGATATTGAAGTAATCCATAAGGACGACCAGGGGGCCTTTTACCACGTCAAGTACCCGTTTGTTGATCCGGAAACAACCTTTAACGGGAAGCACTACATTGAAATTGCCACGACCCGTCCCGAAACGATGATGGGGGACACGGCGGTGGCCGTTAACCCGAGTGACGACCGCTACAAGGACCTGGTTGGGAAAAAGGTCGTTTTACCGCTTGCCAACCGCGAAATTCCAATCATTGCGGACGCCTACGTTGATCCTGAGTTTGGGACCGGGATGGTTAAGATTACGCCGGCGCACGACCCGAACGACTTTAAGGTTGGGAACCGCCACGACCTTAAGCGTATCAACACCATGAACGAAGACGCAACCATGAACGCGAATGCTGGTAAGTATGAAGGGCTCGACCGCTTTGCTGCCCGCAAAGCGATGGTCAAGGACTTACAAGACCAGGACTTGATGCTTAAAATCGATCCAATCGTTCATAGCGTTGGTCATTCCGAACGGACCGGTGTTCAGGTGGAAGCCCGCTTATCAACTCAGTGGTTCGTTAAGATGAAGCCCCTGGCTGAACAGGCCTTAAAGAACCAGCAAACGGATGACAAGGTGAACTTTGTACCGGAGCGGTTTGAAGAAACCTTTAATCAATGGATGGAAAACGTCCATGACTGGGTTATTTCACGGCAACTCTGGTGGGGTCACCAAATTCCAGCTTGGTATAACAAGCAAACGGGTGAAACCTACGTTGACGTAGAACCCCCGAAGGATATTGAAAATTGGGAACAAGATCCCGATGTTTTGGATACCTGGTTCTCGAGTGCGCTTTGGCCATTTTCAACCATGGGTTGGCCAGACGAAACTTCCGCTGACTTCAAACGTTACTTCCCAACCAACACGTTGGTTACCGGTTACGATATTATCTTCTTCTGGGTTTCACGGATGATGTTCCAAAGCCTTGAATTTACCGGACGGCGGCCGTTTAAGAACGTGTTGCTACACGGATTGATTCGCGACGAACAGGGCCGCAAGATGAGTAAGTCGTTAGGTAACGGAATTGACCCGATGGACGTCATCGGTAAGTACGGCGCCGACGCCCTCCGCTGGTTCCTATCCAACGGTTCGACGGCCGGGCAAGACGTGCGCTTTAGTTACACGAAGATGGACGCGGCGTGGAACTTCATCAATAAGATTTGGAACGCAAGTCGTTACGTCATCATGAACCTTGGTGAGATGAAACAACCGACCTTGCCAGCCAAAACGGACTGGACACTTGCGGACAAGTGGATCTTAAGCCGCTTAAACGCCACCGTTAAGCAGGTAACGACCACCTTTGATAAGTTTGACTTTGGTGAAGCCGGTCGGGCCTTATACAACTTTATTTGGAACGATTTCTGTGACTGGTACATTGAAATGAGTAAGGAAGTCTTGACTGGCGATGACGCGCAGGCGAAGGCCAATACCCAGAACGTTTTGGCGTACGTCCTCGATCAAACGTTACGCTTACTCCACCCAATCATGCCATTCGTTACCGAAAAGATTTGGGTATCGATGCCCCACGTGGGTAAATCATTAGTGGTTGCCGACTACCCAGTAGCGCACGCCGACTTTGACGACGCCGACGCCGAGAGCGATATGGCTTCGTTGATCGAGTTGATTACGGCGGTTCGGAGTATCCGGGCCGAAGCCAACGCCAAGATGTCATCGGCGGTGGACTTGTTGATCAAGACGGATAGTCAACGTTTGCAAGCCGTTTTTGAAGCGAACGGGGATTACATCCAACGCTTCGCTCACCCGAAGACGCTCTCAATCGGGGCTGACGTGGTCGCACCCAAATTAGCGATGACCCAGGTCATTAGTGACGCCGAAGTTTACATTCCACTGGCTGAATTGGTGGACCTAAACGAAGAAGTCAAGAAGCTGCAAAAGGAACAGGCGAAGTTCGAAAGTGAAGTTACGCGGGCAACCAAGAAGCTTCAAAACGAACGCTTCGTTGCGAACGCTCCGGAAGCGGTCGTTAACAGTGAAAAAGAAAAATTAGCGGATAATGAAGCGAAGTTAGCCGCAACTAAGCAACGGTTAGCCGATATTCAAGCACAAGCTTAATTTAAAGGCTTGTGGTTAATCGAAGGAGGTCCCCCGGAAGATCCGTTTCCTTGGGACCTCCTTTGGTGTATGCTGAGAACAGTCTTTGGCACGGGCGCGTTTGGCGTGTTTTTAACCGTGCCGTTAATGGGGGAATCAGTCATGACAGATTATCAAGCGGCGCTCGCGTTTATTCACGGCCGCACGCAGTTTAAAAAAATCCCAACCCTGGCGCGAATGCGACGCTTTTTAGCGGAGCTGGGTGATCCACAGACGCAGGTTGCCGGGATTCACGTTGCCGGGACTAACGGGAAGGGGTCCACGGTGGCCGATTTACGGGACCTCCTGATGGCCTCGGGCTTAACGGTGGGGACCTTTACGTCACCGTTTATCGTTCGCTTTAACGAGCGTATTAGCGTTGACGGCCAACCAATCAGTGATGCCGATTTAGTCGCGTTGGTTGCCCGGGTCAAGCCGGTAGTTGCTAAGCTTGACGCGGAGTTGAGCAGTGGGGGACCGACCGAATTTGAAATCATCACCGCCATGATGTTTCTCTACTTTGCGACCCAGCCGATTGACGTGGCGGTCATTGAAGTGGGGATTGGTGGCTTGTATGACTCGACCAACGTTTGGACGCCACAAGTTAGCGTGGTGACGACGATTGGATACGACCACATGCAAATCCTAGGAAAAACGTTAACTGCAATTGCGACGCAAAAGGCGGGCATCATTAAGCCGGGCGTCCCGGTGGTGGTCGGAAAATTACCCGCGGAGGCGCAAGCGGTGATGGTTGCGACGGCGACCGAACGGGGTGCGGCCCTACAAACGTTGGGTGAGGATTTCACTACCCACTTACTACCCGCGCAAGGGTGGGAGGAGCGCTTTAATTATGACGGTTCAACCGCCCACTTTAAGGCGTTAACCACCCCACTGCTCGGTGACTACCAAGTAGACAATGCGGCGGTAGCCTTAACAGCTTACTTGACCTATCAACGGCAAACCGGTGGCAGTGTCACGCCGCGCGACGTCAAAACGGCATTGGCGACCACCCAGTGGCCCGGCCGGTTTGAACGCCTTAATTCGGACCCGTTAATCATTATTGATGGCGCCCATAACGAACCCGCAATGCTCGAGTTGGCAACTACGCTGAAAACGCGCTTTGCCTACCAGACAGTCTACGTGATCGTGGCGGTTTTAGCGGATAAGCAACACGACCAAATGATCGCCACTCTTAGTGAACTGCCGAACGTCCACCTGTTATTAACGCAGTTTGCGGGGCCGAGTGCGAAGCGTCCGGCAACGCGGCCAGCCGAGTTAAAGCAAGAACTTACTCGGGGTCGCGCTGGCGAAGTGTTTGCCGACTGGCAAAGCGCGCTAGTTCGGGCTACCCAGGAGATGTCGAGTGACGACGTCCTCCTCTTGACCGGCTCACTGTACTTTATTTCGGAGGTGCGGGCGTTTTTTAAAACGGAAAGTGACTAGTGTGGCGTAACTATTCCTTGTAAGGGAGTGGTGAAAATGCCAACATTAAACGAACGAAACCTACCGTTAACGCAAATTCATACGTTGATTGAAACTTACTTTGCAACCTTTTTAACGGCCGAGGCGGTGAAAACGGCCACGCTTGCGTTTGAGCGTACTTTTCCACCGGCTAGTGCCCCGCAGTGGTTATCGCAAACCACGAGTAACCCGCTGTGGAACGGGCTACTAATTGCCTTGCGGTGCGGGCAGCTGTTACCGCATCCGAGTCAAATCGTGCTTGGTCAGGTTTACGGCAGTGAACAAGTTGGGGCGCAACTAACGCACGACTTTGCTAATTTGGAACAGGAACAATTAATATTGTTATGTTTGGATACTAAGAATCAGATTATTGCTCGCCAGACCGTTTTTCAAGGAACCTTAAATAGTTGTCCGGCGCACCCACGAGAATTGTTGCAGCGCGCACTAGCCCGAGCAACTGCGCGGATCGTTATCGCCCATAACCATCCGAGTGGCGACGTTACCCCGTCAAAAAAAGACGTTGAGTTTACTAAGCGACTGCGATTAGCGGGAGAGATTGTCGGAATCCCGTTGCTGGACAGCTTCATTGTTGGTGCAAACGATTACTTTAGTTTTGCCGAGCAAGGGCTGATAAATTGTAATATGGATTCCCAGTAGAATGTGGTAAAATAGCGGGGTTAGGACCGGTACTTATTCGGCCTGATCGCGCTTTTTTTAAATTTTATCTAAGGGTGGTAACCATTCCGGTATTTTTTATGGAAGTAAGGTATGCTATCAGTTAGTGATGCTTTTTGTAAGTCGCGCGATTATGCTATAATACTTACTATTATGACTAATAAAAAATTAAATTTGTAAAACATGAAGGGATGAATGTAGTGTTCGGATTAGGGACAAAGAATATCGGGATCGATCTCGGTACCGCCAACACCATTGTGTACGTTGACGGCAAGGGCATCGTACTACGAGAACCATCCGTAGTTGCGAAGAACACGAAGACTGGCGAAATCGTATCAGTTGGGTCAGCTGCCCGGGATATGATTGGGAGAACCCCAGCAAGCATTGTGGCCATTCGGCCAATGAAGGATGGGGTTATCGCGGACTACGATACCACCGTCGCAATGATGAAGTATTTTATTCAAAAAACGTTAGGCCATTCTAATGGCAAGCCGTACGTCATGGTCTGTGTACCAAGTGGCGTTACGGAAGTTGAAAAGCGGGCGGTCATCGACGCAACCCGGGTTGCCGGTGCGCGCGATGCTTACGTCATTGAAGAACCTTTTGCCGCAGCCATCGGGGCCGGTTTGCCGGTCATGGATCCAACTGGGAGCATGGTTGTGGACATTGGTGGTGGAACGACCGACGTTGCAACGATTTCCTTAGGCGGAATTGTTTCAAGTCGTTCGATTCGGATGGCCGGTGACAAGATTGATGATTCAATCATTTATCACGTTCGCCAAAAGTTCAACTTATTAATTGGGGAACGCTCAGCAGAACAATTAAAGATGGACGTTGGTTCCGCTTCGTTGGAAGCAGCCAAGGATATCGAGAGCGCGACGATTCGGGGCCGCGATTTGCTTTCCGGGTTACCAAAGACCGTTGAAATTTCAGCCGTTGACGTGGCGGAAGCCATTCAAGAAATTGTCGGTGAAATTATTTCAGCTATCAAGGAAACCTTGGAAGAAACGTCCCCAGAAATTGCTGCCGACGTCATTGACCACGGGATTGTTTTAACCGGTGGTGGCGCATTATTGAAGAATCTTTCCGAAGTGATTGCGGATGAAACCAAAGTACCAGTGTTTATCGCAAACGAACCGTTAGACTGCGTTGCGGTTGGGACGGGTGAATCACTTAAGAGTATCGATGTAATGAAAAAGCGATAACGGGTGAGCGGGAAGGGATCTTCCCGCTTATTTATTGACGCGAACTAGTGGCTAAAAGTGACTAGGGCGGGCCCGTTTTCGTTTGAATGATTGAATTTTCGACCGGGGGTTCATTATGCAAAAGTTTTTTTCTAACCGTAAACTGGTGATCGCCATCGTTGTACTGATTATTAGCATTGGGTTAATGAGTGTGTCGGTAGCGATTCGGAATAAAAGAGCAACGCCGCCATTGATTCAGCAGTTTGGAAACGACGTAGCCGGTGCGGCGAGTCGCGTGGTTGCGTGGCCGGTCAACGGACTGCAAAGTGCGACCAACTCAGTTTCTGATTTATTGAATACCTATGAGGAAAACCAGAAGCTGAAAAAGCAGGTCGACCAATTAGCCCAGGCTAAGGTCAACGCCCAAACGGCGAGTGCTGAAAATAAGCAACTTCGTAAACAACTCAAATTAAACGAATCACTCTCAGATTACACCGCCGTAACGGCCAACGTTCTGACTCGGACCCCTTCGTCTTGGATGAACCAGCTTGTGATTTCCAAGGGGGCCACGGCCGGGATTAAGAAGAACATGCCGGTAATGTCTCAAACTGGCTTAATTGGCCGGATTGTTGAAGTCAACCAGACTTCGTCTAAGGTTGAACTGATTTCTAGCACGAGTTCGTCAGCCAACAAGTTTGCCATTGAAATTACCAATAAAGCGGGGAAAACCGTGAACGGGATTGTTTCTGGGTATGACAAGAGTAGTGGGACCCTTGAAATGGGGTCGGTGACGTCCAACGTTAAGCTAAAAAAGGGTGATAAAGTCGTGACGAGTGGTCTCGGTGGTATCACGCCAAAGGGCTTGTACGTGGGGACCGTTGCTAGTGTTAAACAGGATGATTACGGGTTGGCTTCGGAAGTTGAAATTAAGCCAGCTGCCGATTTGAGCGATTTAACCGTTGTTACGGTTGCTGAATAGTAGGGGGTGTCGGATTGCCATACGCACGGTTAAAACTTATTTTTCCGATTGGGCTGTTCGTGGCCCTCTTCTTAGACGGTTCACTGTCAAACGTGTTTGCGGGCAACCTCTTTAGTTACCCGTATTCGAGCGTGTTGCACCTCGTCTTACTGTGGCTGATTTTTGCGGTTTTCTTAGACGATCGGGACGATTTATCGGTCGGGCTCTGGGCGTTATTTGTTGGGTTGGTGTACGATTGGTACTATACGGGTGTGTTTGGGGTTTTCATGATCTCACTCCCACTGGTGGTGTACATTTGCCGGCAAATTAAGCCTTGGCTGGATCTGAACTTTTTAACGCTGCTGATGGTTTACATTATCAACCTAACCATTGTGGAGGCGTTTACGTTCATCTGGTATACGATGGGCCACGTTATTAACGATAACCTGGCAGATTTTGCGGTCTATACGCTCGGGCCGACGATTGCGGTTAACTTAGCAATCTTTGTTATTTTATATTATCCAATGCGTCGGTTGTACTTGAGCGTGAATTAGCCGACAGGAAGGAATTCTAACATGCAGCAAAGTGTGGTTTTAAAAGCCAGCAACGATGGTTATGAGCTGATTTTTCGCCAAGCTGCTAGCTTTGACGAAATCATGGTCGATTTAAAGACCCTTTTAGACCGATTAAATGCCGATAACACAACGGATAAACAGATTTCATTTGATATGAGTACCGAGGGCCGGTTACTAACTGCGGCGCAAAATCAGCAGGTGACCCAGTTAGTACAACGTTACCCGTTGTTTAGTATTCATAAACTAACGGCGGACGTGATTTTAACGGCCGACGCACTGGCGATGGTCGAACGTAATACCGTGCACCTCGTCAATCAAATTATCCGGAACGGTCAGGTCGTTGAAATTACCGGCGACGTGCTCTTTTTTGGCAAAATTCACGAGGGGGGCGTTTTACGCGCCACCGGTAGTATTTTTGTCATGGGCGAAGTTGCGGGGGCGCTGGAAGCGGGTTACCCGGATCATAATCAGGCCGTCATTGTGAGTCCTTTGACAACCGTACCGCGAGTACGGGTGGGCGAATTGTTAGAATTAGTAGACCTTGATAAAACGGTGAGTGGGGTCAACGTGGTGTATATCAATGATATTCAGTCGCTCGACTACCAACCACTTAACCAATTGAAACGAGTACGACCGAAGTTATTTACGCGAAATGGAGGACTTCTTTGATGGGAAAAGCAATTGTCATCACCTCTGGTAAGGGTGGTGTGGGTAAAACCACGACAACGGCCAATTTAGGGACAGCCTTAGCCTTAATGGGCAAGAAAGTCTGTTTAGTAGACTTAGATATCGGGCTTCGTAACCTGGATGTTATTCTGGGATTAGATAACCGGATTCTTTATGACATCGTCGACGTGATCGCGGGCCGCGCACAATTGCGTCAAGCACTGGTCAAGGATAAGCGGTTTGACGACTTGCTATTCCTCTTGCCAGCGGCTCAAAATGCGGATAAAAATTCACTGAATCCGGATCAGGTTCGCGAGTTAGTTGAAGAGTTGAAACCCGACTTTGATTACATTTTACTGGATTGCCCGGCTGGGATTGAACAGGGGTTCATGAACGCGATTGCCGGCGCTGACGCCGCGATTATTGTGTCGACGCCCGAAATTTCAGCAATCCGGGATGCCGACCGGGTTGTCGGATTATTAGAACAATACCCGTTGGCGGAAGCGCCTAAATTGGTCATTAACCGCATTCGGCGGCGGATGATGCAGGATGGGGAAACGATGGACATTGACGAAATCACGCACCACCTGTCGATTGACCTGTTAGGGATTGTTTTTGACGACGACGCGGTTATTCGGACCTCTAATAACGGGGAGCCAATCGTGCTTGATCCGAAAAACGCCGCTTCACAAGGTTACCGCAACATTGCCCGCCGCTTGGAGGGCGAAACGGTGCCGCTGATGAACCTCGATGCACCGAAACCGGGGGTTTGGTCGCGGTTAGCGGGTCTTTTTCACCACAAAAAGTAAAAAAGGGCTTGACGTTTGATTAAATTTCGATTAGTATGAATGCAACATTTAAAAAGCAGGGAACAGAAGAGTAGTGTTTGGTTGCATGTCCAGAGAGTCGTCGGTGGTGGAAAGATGATCGGCAACGAACACGAACCACATCTGTGAGTTGAACGGTTGAAGTTAGTAGGCCGTTTCGGTTAGCCTCGTTAGCGGCGGAGTTTAGTGATAAACTCGTTGAGGTTGACGGTGTGAGCCGTCAGCGAACATGAGGTGGCACCGCGATGAAATCGTCCTCTTAGATCGTTTGGATCTAAGGACGATTTTTTTATTATCACTAAACTCCCTGAGGTAGTCGTTGTGAAGCGGCTACGAAGTGAGGTGGTACCGCGCGCAGACGTCCTCTTGAGTTGTTACTCAAGGGGACTTTTTTTGTGGTCGCACGCCGAAGTTGTGAACTGTAAATTAGGAGGGAACGCACATGCACTATATTTTAGAGATTTTGCCATCATTATTAGCCGGTGCGGGCATGACGTTAAAAATTTTTATTTGGACGTTGATTGGCTCGTTACCACTCGGATTGGTTGTCAGCTTAGGATTAATTTCGAACATTAAACCGCTCCAATGGTTATTGCATTTTTACGTTTGGTTAATGCGGGGAACGCCACTCTTACTGCAACTGATTTTCGTGTTCTACGGGTTGCCGTTAATTGGCATTGTCTTTCCGCGTTACTACGCCGCGCTATTTGCCTTCATTTTGAACTACGCTGCGTACTTCGCCGAAATTTTCCGTGGAGGCTTACAGTCAATTGACAGTGGCCAGTACGAAAGTGCCCGGGTGCTCCGATTAAGCTACGGTCAAACTATTCGTAAAATTGTGATTCCACAAGTGATTAAAATCGTGTTACCGTCCGTTGGTAACGAAGTCATTAACCTCGTTAAGGATTCGTCCTTAGTTTACGTCATTGGCTTGGGCGACTTGTTACGGGCCGGAAACGTTGCGACGGCGCGCGACGTTACGTTGATTCCACTCGTCTTAGTTGGGGTCATTTACCTGTTATTAACGGCCGTCACGACCTTCGTGCTTGGTCGGATTGAAAAACACTACTCGTACTGGAAATAGGAGGGACCGCTATGTTAGAACTTAAAAATATTACGAAGCGCTTTGGTGATCGGACCATCATCAAGGATTTAAATTTGACGGTCCGCGACGGTGAGATTTTGAGTATCGTTGGTCCTTCTGGTGCGGGTAAAACGACGTTACTCCGTTGCATTACTGGATTGGAGCGGGTTGATGGTGGTCAGTTCTTAGTGGATGGACAAAATTTTGAACCGTATACTAACCGGGCCAACGAAAGCGTGATTGGCGTTGTTTTCCAAAATTTCGAACTTTTTCCAAATTTAACCGTCTTGCAAAATATTACGTTAGCGCCCACTTTAGTTTTAAAACAATCGGCCGAGACGGCTAAGCAACAAGCGCTCGAGCTCTTGACGCGGCTAGACTTGGCGGATCACGCTAATCAGTACCCGTTCGAGTTATCCGGCGGGCAGCAACAACGGGTCGCAATTGCCCGGGCACTGGCAATGAAGCCGAACGTGCTCTGCTATGACGAACCAACGTCCGCGTTGGACCCGAACCTGCGCCAAGAAGTTGAAAAGCTGATCATGGGCTTGAAGGCCGATGGCATGACGCAAATTATCGTGACCCACGATTTAACTTTCGCGGAAAATATTGCGGACGAAATGTTTCGGGTTGAACCAAACCAAGACTAGTAGGGGGTGTGCACATGAAAAAACGACTGATTTCGTTAGGATTGCTCGTCGTGATGGTACTAACGATGGTCACGACCCTCAGTGGTTGTGGTGAAAGTGTCACCAAGCGAGCGGATACCCAAGATACTTGGTCAAGCGTCAAAAAGCGCGGGTACGTCGTTGTAGGGCTCGACGACAGTTTTGTGCCGATGGGCTTTCGGGAAAAATCAGGAAAGCTCGTCGGCTACGACATTGATCTTGCGCGGGCGGTTTTTAAACTGTATGGCATTAAGATTAGTTTCCAGACAATCGACTGGTCAATGAACGCAACCGAGTTACGCAACGGAACGATCGATTTGATCTGGAACGGCTATACTAAGAATCCCCAAAGGGAAAAAGTGGTTGCGTTTAGCGATACTTATTTAAAAAACCAACAAGTGTTAGTGTCACTCAAGAAAAATCATATCAACTCGTTCAATGACATGACGGGTAAAACGCTGGGGGCCCAATCCGGGTCATCGGGGTACGAATCGCTGGAAAACAACCCCAAGTTACTGAAAGATAAAATTGCGAATAAAACCGCCGTTCAGTACGACACGTTCAATAACGCTTTTCTAGATTTAAACGCGGGCCGGATTCAAGGGTTACTGATTGATAGTGTGTATGCCAGTTACTATATCAAACACGAAACTAACTCTAGTGACTATCAAGAGACGCCGGGTGCGTTTGAAACCGAAGACTTTGCGGTTGGGATGCGCAAGGGTGACAAGACGATGCGGCGCAAAATTAACGCCGGTTTAAAGGAACTAAAGGCCAACGGCACGCTTGCTAAGATTAACCACAAGTGGTTTGGTAATCAGAAAGTGGAAAATTAGGTTGAGAGTGTGTTAGAAGTCGGTTAATCGTTGGCACACATTTCGGCTATTAAGATTCGGCGATACCCAGGAGGCTGTGACGGATGTCATAGCCTCCTTTTACGTAAAAAAAAACGGTAACCGCGTTCGGCTACCGTTCAAAGCTCATTATTTGAAGAATTCGTTGTAAAGCGCAACCACGGCCCGATCAGCGTCCTGATCGTGAATACCGAACATGATGGAGATTTCGGAAGCTCCCTGGTTGACCATGATTAACTTAATGTTTTGTGCCGCGAGCGCACCGGCGGCCCGGGACATGATACCAACGCGGTTCCGCATGTTTTCACCAACCAGCATTAAAATGGAGTAGTCGTGGTTAAAGTGAATTTCGTCGGGGTGGATGGCCGCAGAAATTTCTTGAACGAGGGTTTGTTCAAGTTCCGGTGTGAGCTGGTGCTCGTCAAAAATAATGGTGAGGTCATCGATCCCAGATGGCATGTGTTCGTAACTAATATGATGGGTTTCTAAAATGGTTAAAATTTTACGTCCTAGCCCAACTTCTTTATTTAACAAGTATTTCCGCAAGTATAGTGCGCAAAAGCTAGAGGAGCTGGCAATCCCGGTAACCGGGGCATTCAGGTTAGGTTCGCGGCTCGATTTGATTAACGTCCCGGGTGCTTCAGGATGGTTCGTATTTTTAACGTTGACCGTAATATCACCCTGAATGGCGGGGATGAGGGCTTCGTCGTGAAAAACCGAGAAGCCAGCGTAGGACAACTCACGCATTTCCCGGAAGGTCATTTCGGGGATAGCGGCGGGCTGGGGGACTAAGCTGGGGTTGACGGCGTAAATTGCGTCAACGTCGGTAAAGTTTTCGTAGCGCTCCGCGTGAACGCCGCGCGCAATAATGGCCCCGGTAATATCGGAACCGCCACGCGAGAACGTACAAATTTGACCGTTGCGGTTATAGGCGAAGAACCCAGGAATGACTAGGATTTGGTCGCTATTCGCCCAGCGTTCGATTTGAGGATAGCTACTGGCAATAATCTGGGCGTCATCGGGGACGTCGGTCACAACCATGCCCGCGTCGCGCGGATCTAAGTAGCGCGCGTTTAAGCCGGATTGCTGAAAAACGGCGGCCACGAGTTGGGCATTAAGCCGTTCCCCGTGCGCTTTGAACGCGGCCATTAAGTACGTGTTATCCGCATAAGCTTGTTTAGGTAGGTCCCGAATCGTTTTAAAAATGGGTTCGAGTTGCTCGTCAGCGACGTTAAACCCGTGACCAATTTCGGCGTAGCGTTCAATGATCGTTTGGGCAGTGGTCGTGGTGTCTTGACGGTGAATGGTCTGACGAGCATACTGGATAAGCAGGTCGGTTACCTTCGTGTCACCGCTAAACCGTTTGCCGGGAGCCGAAACCACGACGTATTTACGGCGGGCATCGGCGCGAACGATGGCTAATACTTTTTCGAGTTGATGGCTACTAGCGAGTGAACTACCACCAAATTTAATTACTTTCACATTAAATCGCTCCTCAATTTATCAATACTGAAAAGAATAGCAGACAAATCGGCGGTTTGCAACGTTAATCAATCCTCATAGTCTTTTAATTTTAAGGAAGATTGAGCGGGTGAAAAGTGAATTTGAAGCGCGCCCAGTACGGAAAGTTGCGCCGACTTAGGCTTTCGCTTATTATTTATACATATGCAAGGAGGAACAAATAGGTTGCAAACTCAGATAGCAGAAGGGGTTGAATTGACGACGATCGTTAGTCATCAATTCAAAACCAATCAAATTATTGTCAATTTCCGCGCACCGCTTGATCGGCAGACGATTACACAGCGGGCGCTAATCGCAAATTTATTAGAAACTAGTTCGGCGGATTATCCCGACCAGCGGGCACTCGCCCACGCACTCGCGACTATGTATGGGGCGTCCTTTGGTGCCGGGGTTAGTCGTAAGGGACCAACCCACAATTTACGGCTTTCATTGACGGTTGCTAACGAACAATATTTAGCCACCAATCAGCCGCTGACCCACGATGCAATTGCATTTTTACAACGGATTATTTTTAAACCGCTGGTCCACGCTGGTCAATTTGATCAGGCGACGTTTGATCGTCAAGTGACAAACTTAAAGGCGGCCATTAAATCGGTTGCGGATGATAAACAGTATTACGCGGCGCAGCAATTAAACGCGGCGCTGTTTAGTCAGGAACCCGCACAACAGGTCCCTAGTTTTGGAACGGCAGCCGACCTTGAGACGGTTGATGCCCATGAGCTGTACCAATATTACCAGGACTTACTGCAACGTGATCAGGTTAACATTATCGTTGTTGGGGATATTGATGAGGATGCGGTCTTAGCGCAGTGGCAAGCGGCGGGCTTTGAAGACCGCTTTGCTCCCCGGCCGCGCCCATTTTATCAGCATCGTAATACGGGGCATTATCAAGAACAGCATGAGGTGCAAACACTTAGTCAGGCCAAGCTGAACTTGGGTTACGACTTACCCGTTTTTTATCGGGGTGAGCACTACTACGCGGCCCTCGTATTCAATGAATTGTTTGGCGGATCACCGCTATCCAAATTATTTATGAACGTCCGCGAAAAGGCGAGCTTGGCCTACTATGCAAGTAGCGCGCTAGACACGTTCCGCGGAGTGCTGAAAGTACAAGCGGGCATTGACGGTCAAAAGCACGATCAAGTGCTGACCATTATTGCGGAACAGTTAACCGCTATTCAAAACGGTGATTTTACGGACGAATTAGTGGATCAACTTAAATTAGGGCTGATCAACGACTTTGAATCCAGCTTGGATAGTCAACGCACATTTTCCATCCAGGCGCTGATTGACGACTTAACGCAGGAGCGGGTTCAGGATGCGGATTGGATCGAACGGATTCAAGCCGTGACGCGTGACCAGATTATTGCGGTCGCTAAGTTGGTCACCCTGAATAACGGGTTCTTTTTGAGTGGGGAGGTTCAGCATGCAAATTAATCGATATGAACAATTTAATGAGGCCTGCTACCAGACCCAACTCGCAAACGGACTGACGGTGACGTTGTTACCCAAGGCCGGTTTCCATAAAACGTACGCGACCTTTACAACTAATTACGGCTCAATTGATAACACCTTCGTCCCTGCGGGGGAAACGGACTTGAAACGCTTTCCGGATGGGATTGCCCATTTCTTAGAACATAAAATGTTTGAGAAGGCGGATCACGATGCCTTTCAAACGTTTGGGGCGTACGGTGCAAGCGCAAACGCCTTTACGAGTTTTACTAAGACCAGTTATTTGTTCTCGGCGACACAGCATTTACGTGAAAACTTGGAGACACTGCTCGATTTTGTCCAGGATCCGTATTTCACGAGTCAGACGGTGGAAAAAGAAAAGGGCATCATTGGGCAAGAAATTGAAATGTACGATGATGATCCCAGCTGGCGGCTATACTTTGGCATGATTGGCAATTTATATCCGAACCATCCGTTACAGTATGACATTGCCGGGACGACCGATTCGATTGCTAAGATTACGGCGGATGACCTGTACGCGGCTTACCGGACGTTCTACCACCCCCAAAATATGACCCTATTTGTGGTGGGCAACTTAGATCCCACGGAAGTTTTGGGCTGGATCGAGCAGAATCAAGCGGCAAAAACCTTCGCGGATTTTCAACCGATTGAACGTAAAATCCCAGCAACGGCGGCGGATGGTCACGATATTATTCCTTACCGGGCAATTGAAATGCCGGTTAGTCGGGCGAAGTCAATTGTCGGTGTTAAGGGGCTGACGCCCATTGAAAACGGACAGCCCGCGTTGAAGTACCGGGCCGCCGTGAACGTTTTATTAGAAATGTTATTTGGCGATACCTCGAAGGATTATTTACGGTTGTATGATCAGGGCATCATTGACGATACTTTTGGTTACGACTTTGAACTACAATCCGGGTTTAACTTCGTTACCTTTAGTGGTGAGACGGATGATCCCGCGAAGTTTGACGCGGCGGTCATTGATGTTTTGGAAAACTGGCAAGCGGCCCTCGCAGATCAGGGCGACTTACTGGCATTAGTTAAGAAGGAAATGATTGGCCGGGTTGTCTTCATGGCAAATTCATTGGAGGCAATTGCCAACCGTTATGATCAACGGTTATTTGGTTCGGCCACTTTATTTGACGAATCTGCGGTAATTGAACAGTTAACGTTAGCCGATATTAACGCCGTTGCGGCGCAGTTATTGACTTCTAAGGCGATTAGCGAATACCAGATTCGACCGCAAGCTAAGCGGTAAAGATTTTTGAAAGTTATGCGTGTGACAACTGCGAAATTTGGCGGCTGTGATATACTTAGATGCGTAAGAATTTTGAAAATAGACTTAGGGTGGAGAAAAGGTCAATGAGTGAGAATAACGAAGAACAAACAACGATTGGAGCACGCTTAAAGGCGGCTCGAACAGCTAAAGGGCTGACTATCGACGATTTGCAACAAATTACGAAGATTCAAAAGCGTTATTTGATTGCAATTGAGGATGAGCAGTTCGATAAATTACCGGGTGATTTCTACGTGCGGGCGTTTGTCAAGCAATACGCTGACACGGTTGATCTCGATGGTAACGAGTTATTGGAAACTTACCGCGATCAATTACCAACGACCCACGCGGAAACCTACGTTCAAAATGTTGATGACGTGCAACCAACGACCCGGCGTGCAAGTCGGGAACAACCGGAAACGACGGTTGGGCGGGTTAAAAACTATTTACCGACCATTATCGTGACGGCGATTGTGATTGTCATTTTACTCTTCATTTGGTTTATGGCGGTCCGAACCCACGCCGGTTCGAGTTCAGCGGATCAAGCTAGCAGCTCGTCGGTTCAAGTTTCAAGTAACAAGAGCTCGTCAAAAGCCAGCGCTAAGAGTAGCAGTGCCGCTGATAAAGCTAGTTCTGAAAGCAAGGCCAAGAAGGCCAGTGCTAAGAAGGCCCAGACCATCAAGGCGGATGGGGATAGCGACACGGCCTACACGCTGACAAATGGCGCCAAGGAAAATAAGGTTGAAATTAAGTCAACCAAGGCCGCTTGGACTAGCGTGACGACGAACGGGAGCCAAACTTGGCAAGGAACGCTGACTGCCAATGGTAACCACACCGTTACACTACCAAGCAACGCTTCGACGGTTAAGTTCCAGTTTGGAAACGCCGTTGCCACCTCAGTGACGATTAACGGAAAGAAGTTTAACTTCAATCCAAATAATAGTACGTCGCAAGTGCGGACGATTACGCTGACGATTAAATAAGGGCAACGGGGGTTGAAACTGTGAATTTACCTAATAAGTTAACTGTGTTTAGAATTATTTTGATTCCCATTTTTATCTTGATCATGGTCTTACCATTGAGCTGGGGGACGGTGACCTGGGCGGGAACCGCGATTCCAGTCACGCAGGTGGTCGCCGCCGTGATTTTTGCGGGGGCGTCCCTGACGGATTTAGCGGATGGTAAAATTGCCCGGAAACGCCACCTCGTGACCAACTTCGGTAAATTTGCCGATCCGCTGGCGGATAAAATGTTGGTGATGACGGCCTTCATTATTTTGGTGCGCTTAAACGCAGTCCCAGACTGGGTGGCGGCGATCATTGTATGCCGGGAATTGGCCGTTACCGGCTTGCGTCTCCTGATTGTTGAAAACAATGGGCAGGTCATGGCCGCGGCGATGCCTGGTAAAATTAAAACGACGACTCAGATGATTGCGATTATTTTCTTGTTGCTAAACAACGTCTTGTTTGCAGCCATCAACGTACCGTTTGCGTTGATTATGCTCTACATCTGCTTGTTCTTCGTGATTTACTCGGGGATCGATTACTTTGTTCAAAACCGGGACGTCTTTGCGGACGGTTTTAAATAGGAAAAAATGGACTGAAACTAGGTTTCGGTCCATTTTTAATTTGGACGTAAAAACGACCACCTTATTAATGGGCGCGTGATTTTATTTCGTATATACTAAAGTAGACGGGTACTTAACGCTTGGCGTGAATACCCGGTTGAGGAGGAATCTGAACATGCAAGCAGAAATTATCGCGGTAGGAACTGAAATCCTACTGGGGCAAATTACGAATACTAACAGTACCCACATTGCCCGCGGGCTCGCAGAACTCGGAATTGATAGCTACTATCAAACTGTTGTGGGCGATAACCCGCACCGGTTAGCCGACGTCATCGAAATTGCGGCTCGCCGCAACGACTTAGTCATTTTGGCTGGCGGACTGGGGCCGACCAAGGATGACTTGACGAAACAGACGCTGGCACACTATCTTAACGTGCCGCTGGTAACGGATGAAGCGGCAATGCAAAAAATTACCGACTGGTTTGCCAACACGGATAAACCGATGACGGCTAATAACCGGCTTCAAGCACTTTATCCACAAGGGGCAACCCCGCTTACGAACCATAATGGAATGGCGGTTGGTGCGTTTTACCAGTCTCCCGATTCGGCGGACTTCTTGCTCTTACCGGGGCCCCCGCGGGAAATGACTTTAATGTTTGATACCGAGGCTAAGCCCAAGCTGCAGGCGGCCTATGGTCAACAGGCCCAAATCTATTCACGGGTCTTGCGGTTCTTTGGCATTGGGGAATCCCGCTTAGTCACGGAACTACAAGCTTTAATTGATGGTCAGCAGGCTGTGACGATTGCGCCGTACGCTAAAACTAACGAAGTCACGTTGCGCCTAAGCGCCCAGGCGGCGACCAAGGCTGCGGCTAAAACTGAATTAGACCGGACTGAGGCGGAGATTCAAGCGCGGGTCGGGGAGTATTGTTATGGTTATGGCGATGACAATTCCTTGGAAGCCGTTGTGGTTCACCGGTTGATTGAAGCGAACCTCAGTATTACGGCCGCCGAAAGTTTAACGGCCGGTGAGTTTCAGAGTACGATTGGGAGCGTTCCCGGCGTTTCCGCCGTTTTCCCGGGAGGGTTTGTAACTTACGCCAACGCGGCCAAGCACCAGTTAGTCAACGTCGCGCAAGCGACGATTGATCAAGCTGGAGTCGTTTCAGAGGCGACGGCGATTGCCATGGCGGACGGCGCCAAACACCAATTAGCAACCGATACGGCGCTTAGTTTTACCGGTGTTGCGGGCCCAGAGGCGTTGGAAGGACAACCGGCCGGGACGGTTTGGATCGGACTAGCTTACCGTGATCAACCGACCGTGGCTTACGAATATCACTTTAGTGGTGACCGGCAAAAGGTGCGCGAACGGACCGTTATGGCCGGGCTTGATTTATTACGCCGGGCATTATTGGCAGATACTCGACTAGCAAAATAAACCGAACTTTTGTTCGCTTTTTGCTTGCAATTCTAACTTTTAACCGCTATGATATTAAGAGTGAAAACGAGCACCAAAGGAGGAAGTAATTTGGCTGATGCGCGGAAAACAGCGTTAGATAACGCTTTAAAAAAGATTGAAAAAAACTTTGGTAAGGGCTCCATCATGCGAATGGGTGATGCGGCGAATACCAATATTTCAACCGTGTCCAGTGGTTCGTTAGCCTTAGACGACGCGTTAGGCGTTGGTGGCTATCCCCGGGGCCGGATCGTAGAAATTTACGGTCCTGAAAGTTCCGGTAAAACGACCGTTGCGTTGCACGCGGTTGCCGAAGTCCAGAAGCAAGGCGGGACGGCGGCGTACATTGATGCTGAAAACGCGCTTGATCCGGTTTATGCAGAACACTTGGGCGTTAACATTGATGACTTACTTTTATCGCAGCCGGATACCGGTGAACAAGGACTGGAAATTGCGGATGCCTTGGTTTCCAGTGGTGCCATCGACATTTTAGTTGTCGATTCAGTTGCGGCCTTAGTACCGCGGGCTGAAATCGAAGGTGAAATGGGTGACGCCCACGTTGGGCTTCAGGCACGCCTGATGTCCCAAGCGTTGCGGAAGCTATCCGGAACGTTGAATAAAACCAAGACGATTGCCCTCTTCATTAATCAAATTCGTGAAAAGGTCGGCGTCATGTTCGGGAACCCCGAAACCACTCCTGGTGGCCGGGCCCTAAAATTCTACGCGACGATTCGTCTGGAAGTCCGGCGGGCTGAACAGATCAAGGAAGGGACCGATATTATCGGGAACCGTACCCGGATCAAAGTCGTTAAGAACAAGGTTGCGCCGCCATTTAAGCGTGCTGAAGTTGACATTATGTACGGGCGCGGGATTTCCCAAACCGGTGAGATTGTTGACATGGCCGCTGATAAGGACATCGTTAAGAAGAGTGGTTCGTGGTATTCTTACGGCGAGGACCGAATTGGTCAAGGTCGTGAAAATGCGAAGAAGTACTTGAAGGAACATCCGGACACGATGGCCGAGATTCGGCAAAAAGTTCGCCAAGCTTACGGCATGGACCAAACTAACGCCGAAACGGAGACGGCCACGGCCGCTGACTCGGCCGCAGATTCGGAAAAGGCTAAGACCAAAGCCTCTAAAAATGCACCAAAGAAACTCAGTGCCACCAAGGCCGAAGATACGACCCTTGACTTAGGCCCTGATACGAACGGTAAGACCAAGTAACTAGTGGTTTAAACGTTAATTTAAAGCAATTTAGAATGAGGATTTTAGAGGTGTAGCGTCTAAAATCCTCATTTTTGTGTCTTTCCCGGCGTTTTCCCGCGGGTTTGCCATGGGACTTTAAGTTGACACCCTCCGTTTCTAACATTAGAATAACTAGTGTGTAAGTAATCAAAATATAACATCTGAAAATTTGTAGTTGATTTTAGGTTAACTGGATTTTGGTGATGCGGAGGTGGAAACATGATTGTTTTCGGTATAATCCTCGCAGTCATCGCAATTGTTGTCGGTTATGGGGTTGGTTACTATGTTCGTAAGAACGTCCATGAAAAACAGCTGGACGTAGCCAAACACACAGCCGAAGGTATTATTTCTGAAGCAAAGAAAACGGCGGCAACTCAGCGCAAGGAAAAAATCCTTGAGGCCAAAGAGGAAAGTCATCGTTACCGAACCGAAGTAGAAAACGAATTGAAGCAGCGGCGTAATGAGGTCCAAAAACAAGAGGACCGGTTGCTTCAACGCGAAGAAACTTTGGATCATAAAGAAAATACTTTTGAAAAACGTGAAGATGCTTTAGGCAAAAAGGAAGAAAAAATTGCCAATGAACAAAAGCGCGTTGAACAACAGCAACAAAGTGCAGCTTCACTAATCACGCAACGTCAAGCTGAGTTAGAAAAGGTTGCGGCCCTGTCAAAAGAACAGGCCCGTGAACGGATTTTAACGCAAACGCGCGAGCAATTAACGCACGAACGGGCCGTTATGATTAAAGAAAATACGGATGAAGTCAAGGCCCAGTCTGAGAAAGAAGCGAAAAACTTAATCGTTCAGGCCATTCAACAAAGTGCCGCCGACATGGTTTCTGAGACCACCGTTTCAGTGGTCACGTTACCAAATGACGACATGAAGGGCCGCATTATCGGCCGGGAAGGTCGCAATATTCGGACGCTTGAAACGCTAACGGGGATCGATTTAATTATTGATGACACGCCGGAAGCGGTCGTTTTGAGCGGCTTCGATCCAATTCGGCGCGAAATTGCAAAGATTGCGCTTGAGAAATTAATTCAAGACGGGCGGATTCATCCCGCACGGATTGAAGAAATGGTTGAAAAAGCTCGTAAAGAGATGGATGAGAAGATTCGTGAGGCCGGTGAACAAACGGTCTTTGACCTGGGGCTTCACGGCATGCATCCTGATTTGATTAAGCTCGTTGGGCGGTTGAATTACCGGACGAGTTACGGGCAAAATGTTTTGAATCACTCAATTGAAGTTGCGAAGTTGGCGGGCGTATTGGCCGCTGAACTTGGTGAAGATGTTACACTCGCGAAACGCGCAGGATTATTACACGATATTGGTAAGGCCGTCGATCACGAGGTCGAAGGCTCCCACGTTGAAATTGGCGTGGAATTAACCACGAAGTACAAAGAAAATCCGGTGGTGATTAACACGATTGCGTCCCATCACGGGGACGTTGAACCTAAGTCGATCATCGCGGTATTAGTTGCAACCTGCGATTCAATTTCGGCGGCCCGTCCGGGTGCCCGGAGTGAATCACTGGAAAACTATATTCACCGACTTGAAAAGTTGGAAGCAATTGCGAACCAGGAAGATGGTGTTAAGAAGAGTTATGCCATTCAAGCTGGTCGTGAAATTCGCGTAATCGTTAAGCCAAATGAAATTTCTGATTTACAGGCAACGGTTTTAGCACACGATATTAAAAAGCAAATTGAAAGTGAACTTGAATATCCTGGTCACATTAAGGTGACTGTGATTCGTGAAGTTCGCGCTGTCGATTACGCTAAATAGTGATCAATCAGGATTGGGACTGCGGTTCCAATCCTTTTTTGAACGCCGAAACGGGCCGACTAACGGCCTGGGGGACTGCGCCGGTGGTTTCGATTTCGAGCGGCTTTTCAGGGAATTTAATGCTAAAATGAAGGGTATAACGTTAAACAAGGGAGCAAACTATGCGAATTTTATTTGTGGGCGATGTGATGGGAACGGTCGGCCAAACGGCCATTGACGAGTACTTACCGAAGTTAAAGCGGCGTTACAAACCGCAGGTGACAATTGTGAATGGTGAAAACGCGACGCGTGGGCGTGGTATTAATCAGCAGGTGTATAAAGCCCTGTTGACCGCTGGCGCTGACGTGGTGACCATGGGCAACCACACTTGGGATAATAATGAAATTTTTGACTTGATTGGTGAGGCCAAAAAGCTGGTTCGGCCGCTTAACTTTCCCGCGGCCACCACGCCCGGTGTCGGCTATACCGTTTTAAAGGTCAACGCCGTCCAATTAGCGGTGATTAATTTACAGGGGAATGTCTTTATGGGTCAGAACTTAGCGAACCCGTTTACGACGGTTCAGCCCCTCGTAGATGAACTCCGCCAAACGACCCCCAATATTTTTATTGATTTTCATGCTGAGACAACTAGCGAAAAAGAAGCGCTGGCTTGGTACTTAGACGGACAAGTGAGTGCCGT
This sequence comes from Lactiplantibacillus modestisalitolerans, assembly GCF_005405425.1. Lineage (GTDB taxonomy): Bacteria > Bacillota > Bacilli > Lactobacillales > Lactobacillaceae > Lactiplantibacillus > Lactiplantibacillus modestisalitolerans. The sequence continues at coordinate 138,938 of NZ_BJEA01000004.1, forward strand.
GGTGGGGACCCACACCCACGTGCAAACAAGTGATGAGCGGGTTTTGCCAGCCGGAACGGCCTTCTTAAGTGACGTCGGCTTTACGGGACCGTATAATGGCATTTTAGGGATGACCCGGGAGAACGTCTTGGAACGGTTCTTAACGCAAATGCCGACCCGGTTTAACGTCCAGGAGGATAGCCCGGCGGTACTTTCAGGTTGTGTGATTGACGTTAACGAGCGCAACGGTCACGCCCAGAAAATTAGTCGGATTCTAATTAACCCCGACCACCCGTATTTTGATGATTAATGGTTTAAATAGAAAGTAGGATTAGCAGTGCCGCAAAAGACAAAAGATACGCCAATGATGCGTCAGTACTTTGCCGTTAAGAAGCAGTATCCAGACGCGTTTTTGTTTTACCGTCTCGGGGACTTTTACGAGATGTTTTATGACGACGCCGTTAAGGGCGCGCAACTATTAGAATTAACGTTAACGACAAGAAACCATTCGGCGGACAACCCGATTCCGATGTGCGGGGTTCCGCACCGCGCCGCCCAAAATTATATTGATATTTTAGTAGATAAGGGCTACAAGGTTGCCATTTGTGAACAAATGGAGGACCCGAAGCTTGCTAAAGGGATGGTTAAGCGGGAAGTGATTCAGCTGGTGACGCCCGGGACGACCCTGGAGCACGGTGCTGAACAAGCTAAGTCGAATAATTATTTGACGGCGCTGATCAAGGTAGCCGACCAGTGGGGATTAGCGTACGCCGACCTCTCAACTGGGGAACTCAAAACGAGCGTCCTCGCCAATACCGATGCGTTATTGAACGAAGTAACGAGCTTACAAACTAAGGAAACCGTGGTGGATGAATCGGTTCCAACCGCGTTCCGGGAACGTTTGCAAGCGCTGGGAATCTTAATTTCAGAACAAAATCAGGTGACGCCGCAAGCCGAGCTTAGTTACTTAACACAGGATTTAACGAGTTCAATCGAGCAGCAGGTGGTTGAGCGCCTGCTGATGTACATCAACGTCACGCAAAAGCGCAGTTTAGCGCACTTACAAAAAGCGGTCGCGTACGAACCCTCCGCGTTTTTAAAGTTGGACCACAATTCTAGGTATAACCTAGAATTAATGAAGTCGATCCGGACGGGGAAAAAGCAGGGAACCTTATTGTGGTTACTAGACGAAACCAAAACCGCAATGGGGGGCCGGTTGCTGAAGCAGTGGCTCGAACGGCCGCTGATCATTAAACGGGATATCGAAACCCGGCAAGCCAAGGTGGCCGCGTTTTTAGACCACTACTTCGAGCGGAACAACCTGCAAGAAGAGCTGGTCAAAGTTTATGATTTAGAACGGCTTGCTGGCCGGGTTGCGTTTGGAAGTGTGAATGGCCGCGACTTGATTCAACTTAAAACTTCGTTACGGCAGGTACCGAAGATTCGCTATATCTTATCCGAATTGGACGGCCATGTTTTTAAAGATGAGGTTCAAAAGCTTGATCCCGTAGAGGACGTTGCGGAACTCATTGAGCGAGCAATCGTTGAGGAGCCCCCGTTATCAGTGACGGATGGCGGCGTCATCAAAGACGGCTACGACCCGCAATTGGACAAGTACCGGGATGCCATGAATAACGGGAAACGCTGGATTGCGGCGCTGGAAGCCCAGGAACGGGAAGCCACCGGCATTAAAAATCTTAAAATTGGCTTTAACCGCGTGTTTGGTTACTACATCGAAGTTACTAAGGCGAACTTAGCCCAGTTACCGGCGGACCGATACGAACGTAAACAAACGTTGACGAACGCGGAACGGTTTAGCACCCCGGAACTCAAAGAACACGAGAGCCTAATATTAGAAGCTGAGAGCCATTCTACCCAGTTAGAGTACCAACTCTTCACCAAGGTGCGCGAAACCGTTAAGAAGGCCATTAAACGCCTTCAGAAGCTTGCCCGGGCGGTGGCCGCCATTGACGTGCTCCAAAGTTTTGCGGTCGTTAGTGAGGACTACCACTTTGTCCAGCCGGAATTAACGACCGGTCACGACCTTCAAATTGATGCTGGCCGCCACCCGGTGGTTGAAAAGGTCATGGGCAATCAGAGTTACGTGCCGAACGACGTGCGAATGACCCCCGATGAGACGGTGCTCCTGATCACCGGTCCGAACATGTCCGGGAAAAGTACCTACATGCGCCAATTAGCGTTAACGGTGATCATGGCGCAGATTGGGTGCTTTGTCCCAGCTAAAGCGGCCAAGCTCCCGATTTTTGATCAAATTTTTACCCGGATCGGGGCGACCGATGACTTGATTTCTGGTCAAAGTACTTTCATGGTCGAAATGCAGGAAGCAAACAACGCGTTACAACACGCCACCGCTAACAGTTTAGTCTTGTTTGACGAAATTGGACGCGGGACCGCGACCTACGATGGGATGGCGCTTGCACAAGCCATCATTGAATTTGTGCATAATCACATTCACGCGAAGACGTTATTTTCAACCCACTATCACGAACTGACGGCTCTCGATCACGAATTGGCCGGACTCCGTAACGTCCACGTTGGTGCGACCGAACAGGATGGCAACTTGGTCTTCCTCCACAAGGTGGAAGCCGGGGCAGCGGATAAGTCCTACGGGGTCCGCGTGGCTAAGTTGGCCGGGATGCCAACCGAGTTGTTACAGCGTGCGGATCAAATTTTGGCGAGCTTGGAGCAACAAACCAGTACGGTCTCGACGACCGCTGCGGATGAAAGCACGGCGGCGGTTCAGGCCAGCACCGTTGCGCGTGCGCCCGAAAGTACGGTTAACGCGCAACCCGCACAGCAAAGCGCGGATCCAACGAAAGTAACGCCTAAAGCGGCCGTTAACGATAGTGAAGCTGGGGGCGCGGTTGAACCCGCTTCCGGCACGGAGGAACAACTGTCGCTCTTTGCGGAACCAACCGTGACCGATCCGAAGGGTGAGAAAGTTTTACAGCAATTAAAAGGGTTAAACCTAATGGCGATGACGCCGATGGACGTGATGAATCAACTCTATAAGTGGCAACAACGCTTAGGGCGTTAGTTGCGTTCAATTAAGTAGAAAGGACGATCGAAATGGGAACCATTCATGAATTATCAACCGTGTTAGCGGACCAAATTGCCGCTGGTGAAGTTGTGGAACGGCCCGCCTCGGTCGTAAAAGAACTGGCTGAAAACGCGGTGGACGCCCACGCCACGCAGGTCGACATTTTAGTAGTAGAAGCCGGGGTGCGCTCGATTCGGGTGATTGACGACGGCGACGGCATTGCAACTGACGAGGTGCGAACGGCGTTTAAGCGCCACGCGACGAGTAAAATTACGTCGCGGGAAGATTTGTTCCGCGTGAGTTCACTCGGCTTTCGGGGCGAAGCCTTACCAAGTATTGCTTCGGTGGCCGACGTCACGCTGACGACCAGTACGGGCGCTAGCGGGACGACCGTCCATTACCGGGGCGGTAAGTTGTTACAACAAACGCCGGCCGCACTGCGGCAAGGAACGGACGTCACCGTGACCGACCTGTTCTTTAACACGCCGGCCCGGTTAAAGTATTTAAAGTCGGCCCAAACGGAGTTAGCTAACATTGTCGACGTGGTCGACCGCTTAGCGTTGAGTTATCCGGCGGTCGCGTTTCGACTGGTTCACAATCAAAAGGAACTCTTGAGAACGGCCGGTCGGGGTGACTTGCAACAAGTAATTGCTGGGATTTACGGCGTCCAAAATGCCCGTAAAATGGTTGCGGTTGATGGTAACGACCCCGATTTTACCTTAAAAGGGTTCGTGGCGTTACCCGAATTAACGCGGGCCAGCCGCCAGTACATTACGCTGCTGATCAACGGTCGCGCGATTAAAAACCAGCAGTTGACTAAGGCGGTCATCGCTGGTTACGGCTCTAAATTAATGGTCGGTCGCTACCCGCTGGCCGTCTTGGACCTGCGGATGGACCCACTGTTAGTCGACGTGAACGTGCACCCGACCAAGCGGGAGGTCCGGCTTAGTAAGGAGTCCGCCTTAGCTAAACTCATCAGTACGACCATCAGGGACCGGTTAGCCAACGTTAACCTGATCCCGTCGGCGCTGACGAACCTCGGTAGTCATCGCCGTGAACGGGTCAATACCGACCAGCTCACCATTAATTTGAACGCGGCTTCGTCGGGGTACCAGGTAACGCCGCGCTCCGCTGCACCGAAGCCGGAACAGTTTGCGGCGTCGCTTGCGGCGGCGACTAAGCCGACACCAGCACCTAGTATGGCAGCGGCTAAATCAGCCCCGGCCAGTGCGCCTACGAGTGCCGCGCCAATCATGATTGACGCCCGCAGCCAATTAAAGACGCCGGCGGTTCAAGCCTTTGATGAAAAATATCACGCGGAAACGCCCGCCTTACCGTTTGGGGAGCAACCGGTAGTTACCAGCGCCGCGGCTAAGCCGGATGCGCCGGCTGCAAGTGCAGCGTCCGAAACGCAGGAGCGCTTTCCACGGTTACGCTATTTGGGGCAGATGCACGGGACGTATTTAATTGCTGAAGCGGACGATGGGATGTACATTTTGGACCAACATGCGGCCCAAGAACGCATTAATTATGAATACTATCGCCAAGCCATTGGGGAAGTTAGTTCGGATCAACAAAACTTATTAGTTCCGATTGTTTTGGACTACCCAACCCCGGACGTTTTGAAGATTAAAGAAAAGCTGCCGTTATTGGCGGCGTTAGGGCTACACCTGGAGCCGTTTGGTGGCAATAGCTTTATCGTGCATTCGCACCCAACCTGGTTCAAGGCCGGGCAGGAAGCCGACACCATTAAGGAAATGGTCGATTGGATTTTACAAGACGACCACTTGAGCGTAGCCCAATTCCGTGAAAAATCGGCCATCATGATGTCGTGTAAACGTGCCATTAAGGCGAACCACCACTTAGATGATCAACAGGCACGGGCTTTGATTGCGAAGTTACCGCAGTGTGAAAATCCGTTTAATTGTCCACACGGACGGCCGGTGACGGTGCACTTCACTAACTCCGATATGGAACGACTTTTCAAACGAATTCAGGATAGTCACGAGTCGCCGCGCCACGAATAGGCTAGGATTAAGTAACGTTTAAACGCACGCCAACTAAGTTAGACCACTGGTCAGCTTGAGTTGGCGTGCGTTTCGATTTGGTTAAGATTCGTCATAAAAACGACTTAAATAAATGATTAATGGTAAAATGGGAACATCATTTTTAAGAGCGTGCTAAAAGTTGGTTTGGCTAGGCCAGCTGACTTTGGAGCAGTCTCTGATTCTAGCGGGGAATCCGCGCTTATAAAGGGGAACACTGAAGTTGAATAGATTACGAAAGGTCCCACTGGGCGTCTGGTACACGTTAATGTTTGTCGTGATTGCGACCATTAGTTACAGCGGCCTATTTTGGGCCGGGCGCACCTTGATTTGGGAAGTGGACGGGATTGCGCAACATTTTCCAATCTTGTTAGAATTTCAAAAAATTCTGCAAAGCGACCCGCGCCAATTATTTAGCTGGTCGTGGAACCTCGGCTTAGGGGCCGACCGGTTAACGACCTTTGCTTACTACGTCGTGGGTGATCCGTTTAATTATTTGGTTGCATTGATTCCGGCAGCCAAGCTCGAATGGGGCTATCAAGCACTGATTTTACTCCGCTTGTACGCGGTCGGCTGGGCTTTCCTTGGCTTTAGTCGTCAGTTTCATTTTCGCCGCTTGAGTCAGTTAATTGGGACGTTGACTTATACCTTTACGGCCTACACCTTCTACGTGGGGATGCACCACCCGTTCTTTTTATTACCGATGATTTGGTTTCCGCTCCTTTGTTGGGCGATTGAACGGGTTTTACGGGGGCGCCACTGGGTACCACTGAGCTTGATTACGGCGGTCGTGATTTTAAGTAACTTTTACTTTGCGTACTTACTCGGCCTAGGGGGCCTAATTTACGCGCTCGTGCGTTACTGGGCGCGGCGTCACGCCCACTTGGCGATGCGACCTTTTTGGCAATTGTTCTGGCGACTGGCGTTAGCAGTTGGCTTGGGGCTTGCGCTTAGCGGGCTTTTATTCGTGCCGACCTTACTGATGATGTTGCACGCGACCCGGGCCAGCTTTAACTTCGCTAACGGTCTTTTAACGTACCCGATTAACTACTACGTGAACCTACCAAACCGGCTACTCACGAACGGTGGTAGCGTTCAATACTGGGTGACCCTGGGGATTAGTAGTATTAGCTTTCTTGCGATGGTGTATACGTTGCGGCACTTTAAGCGTTACTGGGTACTTAACTGGGTACTACTTGCCATGTTAGCTGGGATTCTCGTTCCCGGCTTTGCGGCGACGTTTAACGTGCTGTCCACCCCGTCGAACCGGTGGCTACTACTCGCGACGCTAGTATTTGCTTACGCGACCATGGCCTTTGTCGATCAACTAGACCACTTGACGGCTGGTGACTTGAAGTGGCTCGCCGGCGTCAGCGGGGGACTCCTGATTTTAATTTGGTTGATTAACGGCTTTTTCCTGAATATTCGCAAGCACGACATCGCGACCTACCTAGTTTTACTAGCCTTAGTGGGCGTTTTGTTAGCCCGGCCAGGGTTGCACCTGAAGCCGAGGACGTTTTACCCGTTATTGCTCGGCATCGTTACGTTGAACTTAGCCAACAACGGACTGGGCTGGCTGAGTATTAATACGAATTCTAATAGTACCGAGCAGTTACGCCGCGGTACCGCGATGAAGTGGACCCGGGATTATTTGGACGGCGCTGAAAAGGGAACCAAAGCAAAAACTGGACAGTTTTATCGCACGGCGTTAGCCCCCAACTATTACACGATGCGTTCGGCTGAAAGTAACGTGCCGATGCTGCTAAAGACCCACACGGTCGGCTCATATTTTTCGGTTCAAAATGGTTACGTGGGAGCGTTTAGTCAGGCGTTAGGTAATTCGGAGTACGCGATGAACTCGCCGCTCGGAACGCTGAACGGCCGTACGACGATGGCTAATTTACTCGGCGTTAAGTATTTGTTTGCCCGCGAAGACCAGGTGAAGAACGCTGCGCTTCCCGCTGGCTATCAGGTTGTCAAGCAGGCCGATCAGACGCCGAAAGTCTATGCCGATCGCTTTATTTACGGGTTGAGCAACCATACCGGTACGGTGCTGTTGAAGTCGGAGCAGGCGTTACCGTTAGTCTATACGCAGACGCAGCAACTCAACCGCAAGCAGTTTAACCAACTGGGGGCGGTTGATAAGGAACAGGCCCTCTTGCAGGGGGCCGTTACGACCCAGTGCGTTCGTGGGGTTAAAACGGTTAGCCCTAAAACGACGGCGAAGGACGTTGCGTACACGGTCACGCCGGATACCACGACCGTGCTGGACAGCCTGGATAAGGTCATGATTTATCGCAACCAGCACGCGACCGGTGCTTCCAATAACGCGCTGACCAAGTTGCCGGCGGATACCATTACGTTAACGCCGGAACAACGCGAAATTTTAGCGCCCGCGACTGGGCTGACCAAGCCATCGACGACGCTGCAAAACTTAGTGACGGCTAACCAGGAACGGCTTGAAAAGAATGTCAAGACGAATCAGGACGGGCTCAAATCCTTGATTAGCGACGTGCAGGGGCATCAGATTCCGTACCAGTTAACGATCAAACACCCGCAACGTTATCGGCATACGGAGTTGTACCTCGTGTTAGATGGGATTGATTATCAGCGGTCGTCAATCAAGCACGCACTGAAGACGAGTCGCAACACGACCGTGTTTACGGACCGGCCGTACAGTAAAATTGACCATTTAAACGACTTACGGGACGGGTTGAAAGGCAACCTAAGCGCAAGCGGCTATTCCCTGACGGCGACGACGATGGATAACGAAGTCAGTTTTAACCAGTTAGGGACAACCAACATGTCCGATTACGAACCGCGCACGAGTGCGGTAATTAACTTGGGTTATAGTGCGCACGCGCGCAAACTGATCACGCTAAACTTTAGTAAGATTCAAAGTCTACACTTTAAGTCGGCGCGCTTAGTGGCGGTACCCTTTAAGCGGGCACACCGGCAACGGACGGCCCAGCTCCAACGGCAGGGGTTGCAGCGGTTACGAGTTCGAGCGAACCAGGTCACTGGCACGACGACGACTAAGCGGGCGAGCGTTTTAACCACTTCAATTCCGTATTCCAGTGGTTGGCACTTACAAGTTGACGGTCGCACGGTTAAAACGCAGGTTGTCAACCTTGGTTTCGTTGGGGCTAAACTTGCCGCTGGCCGGCACACCATCAAGCTAACCTACGAGACACCGGGGTTACGACTTGGACAGTGGCTAAGCGCCGCGGCGGCGGTGATTTTGCTCGGTGTTGCGGGCGTTAGTGCTTGGCGTTGGTGGCGGCGACGACCTTAAGTAGTGCTAAAAAGAAAGGGACTATGATATTTGGTGTTGATCTGCTAAGATGGTTGTCAATTGAATTTTCAATCAGTTCGTTGTGATTAGCGAAATAGCAAGTAAGATTACGCTATATTTAGTCATCGTTTTGCAGGATCATCTTCATTAATTATGACTTATCAGAATCACCCGTAAAACTCAATATAAAAACCAGTTTAGCCAGTAGCGGGTGTAACCATGGCTCAACTGCGAAATTATTCTTGGCCGGAAGTGGGGTGCTTCCGGCTTAGAATAAGGCTCGAATTTGAGATTGCTCAGTGGTTTTTCTGAGTGGGCTCAAATCGATGCCCGCAGTGTTCCAGCCAACCGGTTACACCCGCTGCTGGCGGCAATTTCAACGTCGATTGGTACAGAACCAAAAGAGAATGCGTCAAAAGTCAACCGACTTTTGGCACACTCTCTTTTTCTATTGGTTCGCTAATTCGATTAGGTGGGCGGGCATTTCAAGGGGATTCTTGAACTTAGACCAGTCAGTGTCACTCACCAACATGACCAGCGGGGTGCTGGTCGTCGTTAACCAGGTTTTACGGGGGGTAACGGCAGTTAGCGCGTCGGTGATGGCGGCGTTTGCCTCGGGCTCCGTGACCTGCCAGAGCCGGTGCGTCACTTGGGCCGCATCGGTGAGGGTCACGACCGGTTTGAAGTGGCCGACCCAGTCATCGATTAACATTTCTAGCACGGCTTGTTGTGGGTAAAGTACCGTGTTAGGTTGACCCGGCACAATGGTGGTCACGAGTTGGTCGGCTGGCCAGCGGGCGATTAAGCGCCACTGGTGAACGCCCGCTTGGGTTAGTTCGTACCAGTAATAGCTGGCCGTCGTTTGAACAGCCTGGTCTTCAGCGTTCAAGTCAGGTTGATTCTGACCAAGTTTACGCAGGCCACTTGCCGTTGGTAATTTGGCAATAAAGGGTTCGGTTTGCATCGCAGTTGGCTCCTTTGTAGTTAATATCGGCTTTGAGCATAGCATTTTCCCGGGATGCCGGCAACTTATTCAGGGTCGCCGACTTTTCACGTTTCGGAGGTACGATTTATTGGTTGAAATGTGGTACAATTTAGCAAGCAAACATACGTTTTAGTTTAAAGGAGCGCTTTTGTTGTGTATGAATACTTTCTCGGCAAAATTGCCGATGTAACCCCCAGCTACATTGTTATCGAAGTCAGTGGTATCGGTTATAAGGTCTTAACCGCCAATCCGTACCGCTTCGACGTTGGTCAAAGTAACGTTAAACTCTACATTCATCAGGCCGTCAGTGAAAACGGCATGTCGTTGTTTGGGTTTTACGATGCTGACGAAAAGGCGTTGTTTGAAAAGTTATTGGGCGTTTCTGGTATTGGACCGAAGTCGGCGCTCGCGATTCTTGCCAATAATGATCATTCGGGCTTGATTCAAGCCATTAATCAGGAAAATGCAACGTACCTGACGAGTTTCCCGGGCGTTGGTAAGAAGACGGCCCAGCAGATCGTTTTAGATTTGAAGGGGAAGCTAGACGACCTCAACGTTGACGTTAGTGGTCAAACGGCCCTAGACGTTGCGACGCCTAAAGACGACCAAGCGCTGACAGACGCGCTCGCGGCCCTGACTGCGTTAGGCTACTCGCAACGGGAAGTTAAAAAGATTACGAAGCCGCTTGAAACCTTTGCGGAACAGCAAGCGGGAGATACGAACGCCCTGTTAAGTGAGGGCCTGAGATTATTAACGAAGTAGGAGGGACTTGAATGGACGATGATAAATTATTATCCGGCAACAACGCGGATGACGCCGAAGCATCGTTAGAAAAGTCGCTGCGCCCACAAACGCTAGCCCAGTACATTGGCCAAGATCAGGTTAAACATGAGCTTGGCGTTTATATCGAGGCGGCGCGTAAACGTGAAGAATCTCTGGATCACGTCTTACTGTACGGGCCACCCGGTCTAGGGAAAACGACCCTGGCGATGGTAATCGCAAATGAGATGCAGGTCAACATTCGGACCACGAGTGGACCGGCCATCGAAAAACCTGGTGACCTGGTCGCGCTTTTGAACGATTTGGAGGCCGGTGATATTTTATTTATTGATGAAATCCACCGGTTACCAAAAATTGTGGAAGAAATGCTGTATTCAGCGATGGAGGACTTTTACGTGGATATCGTGGTCGGTCAGGGACCAACGGCCCACCCGGTGCACTTTCCACTACCACCGTTTACGTTGATCGGAGCGACCACCAGAGCGGGGATGTTATCAGCGCCGTTACGGGATCGCTTTGGAATTGTTGAACACATGGAATATTACGAAGTGGCTGATTTGGAAGAAATCGTCAAGCGAACGGCTGATATTTTTAATACGTCGATCAAGCCGTCGGGGGCCCACGAAATTGCCCGTCGGTCGCGCGGCACGCCCCGGATTGCGAACCGGCTGTTTAAGCGGATTCGCGATTTTGCGGAGGTGGCCGACCAGACGGCGATTGATGAACAGATCGTTGGTCGCTCATTAACCTATTTGCGGGTCGACGATGCGGGCTTAAACGAAACCGATAATAAGTTGTTGCGCACCATGTTGGAATACTATAATGGTGGCCCGGTTGGGCTGGCGACGATTGCCGCGAACATTGGTGAGGAAACGGATACGATTGCGGAGGTGGTTGAACCCTACCTGCTCCAAATTGGGTTCTTGAAACGCACCCAACGTGGCCGAGTCGTCACTTTGAAAGGCTACCAGCACTTAGGATTTCCGTATCCAGAACAAAATTAAGATAAGGGGTAACATTAGATGAGCTTAACACTAGAAGATTTTGACTACGACTTACCACATGAATTAATTGCCCAAACGCCCATCAAAAAGCGGGATACGTCGCGCTTATTGGAATTAAACCGGCAGACGGGTGCAATGCAGGATAAGCATTTTTACGACATTCTGGATGAATTGAACCCGGGTGACGCGGTTGTCATGAATAACTCCCGCGTGATGCCAGCGCGGCTTTACGGGGTTAAACCGCAAACGGGGGGCCACGCCGAAGTATTGTTATTACATAATACGGAGGGGGATGAATGGGAAACCCTGATGAAGCCGGCTAAGCGGGCTAAGGTTGGGACCGAGATTTCCTTTGGCGATGGTCAGTTAACGGCCACCGTGACCGCGGAAAAAGAAGACGGGATTCGAATGATCAAATTCCACTACGACGGAATTTTTATGGAAATTTTGGAACGACTTGGTGAAACACCGTTGCCACCATACATTAAGGAAAAGCTAGATGATCCGGACCGTTACCAAACGGTTTACGCAAAGGAAAACGGGTCCGCGGCGGCGCCAACGGCTGGACTTCATTGGACGAAGGAACTGTTACAAAAGGTCCAGGATAAGGGCGTTAAACTGGTGTACATCACGTTACACGTAGGATTAGGAACGTTCCGACCAGTTGAAGAGGATAATATTGAGGACCATAAGATGCACAGTGAATTCTACCGACTAGACGAAGAGGCGGCCAAGACGTTGAACGAAGTTCGTCGAAACGGTGGCCGCATCATTGCCACGGGAACGACCTCAATTCGGACGTTAGAGACGATTGGGACGAAGTTTAATGGTGAAATTAAGGCGGATTCTGGTTGGACCGACATTTTTATTAAGCCTGGTTACGACTGGAAAGTGGTCAACGCGTTTATTACCAACTTCCACTTACCTAAATCGACGCTCGTGATGCTAGTAGCGGCCTTTACGGGTCGTGATTTGATTTTGAAGGCTTACCAGCACGCGATTGATGAACGTTACCGTTTCTTTAGTTTCGGTGACGCCATGTTTATTCATTAAGCTGAACACTGTCGTTAATGGGGATTTCAGGGACGCCTGAAGTTCCCATTTTTAGGCTGCTCGGAATGGCGGTGGTTGGTTGACCAGCGCGTTTCGTGCTATGATAGTCAAAGTTTAGCAAGCTACTTAACGGAGGAAACAATTTATGGAACCGGCAATTAAATACCGATTAATTAAAACTGAAAAACACACGGGCGCCCGCTTGGGTGAGTTAATTACCCCCCACGGGACGTTCCCGACCCCAATGTTCATGCCCGTTGGCACGCAAGCGAGTGTTAAGTCGCTCGCCCCGGAAGAACTGGATGCCATGGGAGCCAACGTCATTTTATCGAATACCTATCATCTTTGGCTGCGTCCTGGTGAACAAATCGTTAAAGAGGGGGGCGGTTTGCACCAATTTATGAATTGGAAAAAGGGAATCTTGACCGATTCTGGCGGTTTCCAAGTCTTTTCATTAGCCAAAAACCGCGACATTACCGAAGAAGGGGTTCACTTTAAGAACCACCTCAACGGGTCAAAAATGTTCTTGTCACCCGAAAAAGCCATTCAAATCGAAAACGACCTCGGCCCGGACATCATGATGAGCCTGGACGAGTGCCCACCGTTTTTTGAAAGTTACGATTACGTCCGCAAGTCCGTTGCCCGGACAAGCCGCTGGGCCGAACGCGGTTTAAAAGTGCACCAACACCCCGATTACCAAGGCCTTTTCGGAATCGTGCAGGGGGCCGGCTTTAAAGATTTACGGGAGCAAAGCGCCAAGGACCTGGTCAGCATGGACTTTCCAGGATATTCCATCGGGGGCCTATCCGTCGGTGAATCTAAGGCTGAAATGAATCACGTTTTAGACTTTACGACGCCACTATTACCGGTTAACAAGCCGCGTTACCTGATGGGTGTTGGTTCAGCCGATGCGTTAATTGACGGTGCCATTCGGGGAGTCGACATGTTTGACTGCGTCCTACCGACCCGAATTGCGCGTAACGGGACTTGCATGACGTCGCACGGCCGGTTAGTTGTTAAGAATGCGGCTTACGCCCACGACTTTTCACCAATTGATGATAATTGCGATTGCTACACTTGTCGTAACTTCACCCGGGCCTACGTGCGTCACCTGATTAAGGCGGATGAAACGTTCGGCTTACGACTAACGAGTTACCACAATTTGTACTTCCTATTGCACTTAATGAAACAAGTGCGGCAAGCTATTAAGGATGATAACTTACTAGAATTTCGGCAAGATTTCTTTGAAATGTACGGCTTTAACCAGGAAAACCCGAAAAACTTCTAGGGATACTAGTAATTTTAGCCGTTATTTGTTAAAGTTAAAGTTAGTCAAACATTGAATAGATTAGGAGCGATTCACTAATGGGTCAAATGACATCAATTATTTTCATCGTGGTCATGTTCGCGTTCTTGTACTTCTTCATGATCCGTCCACAAAAAAAACAACAACAAAAGCATCAACAAATGCTTAAGCAAATTTCACGTGGTGACAAGGTCACAACGATTGGTCGTTTGCACGGGGTCGTTGATGAAGTCAACGAAGCCGACAAGACCGTAACGTTAGACTGTGACGGGATTTACTTGGTTTTTGATTTGAGTGCGGTTGCGCGGGTAACGCCTAAGGAAGGTGCCGCAGCGGCTAAGCCAGCTGAACCAGCAACTTCTGAAGCAACTAGCGAAGCCAGTGCGACTGATTCAGCAGCTGACAGTGAAGCAACTAGTGCTACTGAAGATGCTGATTCCGAAGCAAAATAAAGCAATCAAGTTAGACGCGAGTCCGTAGGGGCTTGCGTTTTTATTTACCTTTTCTAAGGGCGTTTGGCGCGACAAGCAAACGTTTGTTCGTGTATAATGAACCTATTCGAAAGGAGGGGGTTCCGGTGGCCCAAGCAATTGTGGAAGCACCCATTAAAGTTGATACGAGTCGTAAAATCATTCACGTTGATATGGATGCTTTCTACGCGTCAATTGAAGAACGCGAGCAGCCGGCCTACCAAACGCAGCCACTGGTTGTCGCGCATGATCCGCGCAAAACCGGCGGTCGGGGCGTCGTGACGACGGCGAACTACGTTGCGCGGCAGTACGGAGTTCACTCGGCTATGCCTGCGCAAAAAGCACTGGAACTCTGTCCGAAAGCCGTCTTTAAGACGCCCAATTTCCCGCTATACCGGGCGGTTTCAGAACAAATTCATCAGATTTTTCATGAATATACGGATAAAATTCAACCAATTGCGTTTGATGAGGCGTACCTAGACGTCACGACTAATAAAAAGGGGCTACGAAGCGCGGTCCAGCTTGCGCACCAACTCCAACAAGAAATTTACCAGCAAACGCAACTCACTTGTTCGACCGGGATTTCCTACAATAAGTTTATTGCTAAGTTGGCTTCGGACTATCGGAAACCAGCCGGCGTTACCATTGTGTTACCCGAGGACGCCCACGAATTTTTGTGGCGGGAACCGATTGAGAAGTTTCGTGGCGTTGGTAAAAAAACGGTCCCGAAAATGCACGATTTGGGTATTCAAACGGGGCGCGACCTTTTTAAGCAGTCCGAGCTAGATTTGATTCAGCAGTTCGGAAAGCTGGGGTACGTCCTTTATCGCCGGGTCCGTGGGAGCGATGATCGGCCGGTCGAGTATTTACGTGAGCGGAAATCAATTGGTAAGGAGCGGACGTTTGGCCCGTTTTTAACGACTCAAACGGAAGTGAACGAACACCTGCAAGAAATTGCAAAGCTCGTTACCGCTGCCATGCAGAAACATCAACGTCACGGTAAAACGTTGGTACTGAAATTGCGGTACGGTGATTTCGTGACGATTACTAAGCGCCGGACCTTTAGCGAGTTTTTACCGAATGATGCGGTAGTGATTAACCGGTATGCCACCCAGATTTTTGATGAGGTGGTCGATGCCCATTTTGATAGTGGGATTCGGTTACTGGGCATCACGTTTACCGGCTTAGCGCCGTTAACTTTTGAAAACATTAGTTTACCACTGTATCCGAACCAACCTTCTTGAACGCGCTTTTACGACGAATTCATTTGGCGCGCGGCCAATTGTTCGGTATACTGGAATACTGTGACCGAAGTGGGTCACTAGTAAATCTTGGAATAAGAAGGATCATTATGACCGTCCAAACAGAAATTTTAACGTTAATTAAACAAGCAAAAACAATTATCATTCACCGCCATCAACGGCCCGATCCCGATGCAATCGGGAGTCAGCTGGGAATGGCCGACTTAATTAAAACCAATTTTCCGGATAAACGGGTCCTCGCACCCGGCAAGCAGTACCACGGGTTTGATTGGCTCGGCCAAATGGACGAAGTTACCGAGGCCGACTACCAAGACGCGTTAGTCCTCGTTTTAGATACGGCCAACCAGCCGCGAATCGATGGTGAATTTTATCAAGCGGGGAAGACCCTGGTTAAAATTGACCACCATCCTAACGACGATTCCTTTGGCGATCCGCAGTGGGTCGACGTGGACGCCTCAAGTACCAGTGAAATGATTTACCAGTGGTATGCAACTTGTGGTGCGGACCTAACGATGACGCCCAACGCGGCGCGGTTGTTGTATGCCGGCATCGTTGGGGATACCGGGCGCTTCTTGTACGATGCGACTAAGCCAAGCACGATGCGGGCGGCAGCGGCCTTAATGGAGGCCGGAGCCGACGCCACCGCCGTTAACCGAATTGAAGATACCATTACCATGCCGGTGGCCCGGTTGTCAGCCTACGTTTACGAACATTTAACCCAACTTGATTCCGGTGCGGCCTACGTCATTTTGACGAATGACTTGATGGATTCGTTTGCAATTGGTGATGCCAGCACGGCTGGCGTCGTCCCGTTACCCGGTCGGATTGATACCGTTGAATGCTGGGCAATCTTTGTTCAGCAAAAGGAAGGCGACTTTCGCATTCGGCTTCGTTCGAAGGGTCCGTCAATTAACGGTGTTGCTAAGCATCACGGTGGCGGGGGCCACCCGTTAGCCAGTGGTGCTAAGGCGCAAAATCAACAGGAAATCGAAGCCGTTGTGCGGGAGCTTGATCAAGTTGCCAGCCAGGATAAGAAAGAGGTTTAACAATGACCGCAAGTTTTGAAGAGTTTAAATTGCAACCGTTTTTGATGCAGGCACTGGATGAAATTCATTTCCGGAAGCCCACGGCGGTACAAGAGAAGTTAATTCCGGTGATTGCGGCCGGACGGAGTGTGATTGGTCAATCGGCTACTGGGAGTGGGAAGACCCATACCTTCTTGTTGCCAATGATCAACCAATTAAACGCTGACGAGCGCCGGGTCCAAGCCGTTATTACGACTCCTAGCCGGGAATTGGCTTACCAGATTCATGACGCTGCCAAGCAATTGATTAGTCATAGCCCGAAGGCGTTTCACATTGGGTTGTACGTCGGCGGGACTGATAAGCAGGAACAAATCGAAAAGTTACACCGACACCAACCACAATTGATCATTGGGACGCCTGGGCGCATCTTAGATTTAATGCGCTCACAGGCCCTCGACGTGCACTTGGCAAACCAGTTGGTCGTCGATGAGGCCGACATGACGCTGGACCTCGGTTTCTTAAACGTGGTTGACCAAATTGCGGGCCGAATGCCAGCTAATTTACAAATGCTGGTCTTCTCAGCGACGATGCCCCAAAAATTAACGCCATTTTTGAAGAAGTACATGAATAACCCGGTCATGGAAGAAATTCCGGTGGAATCGGTCATTAGCCCGACCATTGATAACTGGTTGATTTCAACCAAAAGTCACGACCGCAACGGCCTAATTTATCAATTGTTAACGATTGGTGAGCCGTACCTGGTCCTAATCTTTGCGAATACGAAGGAACGGGTCCAGGAGTTAACCCGTTACTTACGGCAACAAGGTTTAACGGTCGCTATGATTCATGGAGATATTCAACCGCGGGAACGCAAACGCGTCATGCGTGAAGTACAACAATTGAAGTATCAATTCGTTGTGGCGACCGATTTGGCGGCCCGTGGTATTGATATTCAAGGGGTGTCGCACGTTATTAACGATGACATTCCGAACGACTTAGAATTCTTCATTCACCGGGTCGGCCGGACGGGCCGCAATGGCATGTCGGGTACCGCCATTACGCTTTATAGCCCGGGTGAAGAGGATAAGGTCAGCGCCGTTGAAGCGATGGGCATTAAATTTAAGCCTAAAACGATTAAAAATGGGGAAGTCGTTGATACTTACGACCGTAACCGTCGGGCCAAACGGGGGCCGAAACAAGAAAAACTGGACCCAACCTTGATTGGTTACGTTAAAAAGTCAAAGAAGAAGATTAAGCCGGGGTATAAGCGGCGAATCCGTAAGAAGATTAGTGATAAGGCCCGGATGGACCGCCGAATCGAACAACGTGCGGCGGCGCGGAAAGCCCGTAAGGATCGCAAGGGTTAGCGTTAGCTAGCAGTTGACAAGTTGCGCTAAGTTTTCTATACTTTAGCAGAGTCAGGACATGCCGCAAGTCGACGTCAGTTTAGAAACGCTTTGGTTGCTGAAAAAAGCGCGGTCGATTGGTGGTGCTACCTGGAATTAATTGACTAGCAAACTAGTCCGTGTCTCAGCGTTAATGAGCTTAAGAGGTAAACGAACAACATCGTTGCAAGCAAAGTGGTACCGCGTTAACAGCGTCTTTGCTCGCAACGGTGTTTTTTTGCCTAAAATCAAGATAGATGGATAGAGAGGGTGCCAAAAGTTAATGAAGCAGTTAAGTAGCAGTGAAATTCGGCAAATGTACTTGGACTTTTTCCACGAAAAGGGCCATACGATTGTACCGAGCGCCTCTTTAGTACCGGTTGATGATCCGACCTTACTATGGATCAACTCCGGCGTTGCCACGATGAAAAAGTATTTTGACGGGTCAGTCGTTCCGGATAACCCGCGGATGACTAGCTCGCAAAAGAGTATCCGGACCAACGATATTGAAAACGTTGGCCGGACTGCCCGGCACCATACGTTATTTGAAATGCTTGGAAACTTTTCCGTTGGTGATTACTTCAAAAAAGAAGCCATTACGTGGGCGTGGGAATTATTAACGTCACCGAAGTGGTTCGGCTGGGAACCGGATAAGCTGTACATGACGGTTTACCCGAAGGATACCGACGCGGCTAAGTTCTGGGAAGAAGCCGGCGTGGACCCCAGCCACATTATTAAAGTTGAAGATAACTTCTGGGATATTGGTCAGGGGCCTTCTGGTCCGGACTCCGAAATTTTCTACGATCGCGGCGAGTCCTTCAATAATTTGGCGGACGACGATCCTGAAAATTATCCGGGTGGTGAAAACGAACGTTACCTGGAAGTCTGGAACATTGTTTTCTCCCAATTCAACCACACGCCTGAAGATACGTACGAACCGCTCCCCCGTAAAAACATTGATACGGGGATGGGCTTAGAACGGGTCGTTTCAATTTTTCAAAACGCACCCACTAACTTTGAAACTGACCTCTTTTTACCGATTATTCGTAAAACCGAGGAACTCAGCGCGGGCAAGCATTACGGCGATAACGCGCAAGACGACGTGTCGTTTAAGGTGATTGCTGACCACGCACGGGCCATTACGTTTGCGATTTCAGACGGCGCGTTGCCTTCAAACGAAGGCCGCGGCTACGTTATCCGGCGTTTGATCCGCCGGGCCATTCTACACGGCCAAAAGTTGGGCCTTAAGGGTGCGTTTTTAGACCAATTAGTCCCAATCGTGGGTGAAATTATGCAGTCGCATTACCCAGCCGTACTGAAGAATGCCGATTACATCGAAAAAATCGTTGCTTCCGAAGAGAGCCGCTTCAATGAAACGCTGAACGACGGGTTGCGGTTACTGAACGATTTAATCGCGGAAACGAAACAAGCAAACGAAAAGATGCTCTCCGGTGCCGACGCGTTCAAACTCTACGATACGTACGGCTTCCCGTTTGAACTGACGAAGGAATATGCGGGCGACGAAGACCTACAAGTTGACGAAGCCGGTTTTGAAACCGAAATGAAGGCCCAACGGGAACGGGCCCGCAACGCCCGGAGTGGCGCCAAGTCAATGGGCGTTCAACGGAGCTTGTTAATGGACATCAAGACGCCAAGTGAATACGTCGGTTACGACGAATTAACGGACGTTCACGGGGTGCTAAATGACATCATTGTTGATGAACAATTGGTCGACCACGTTGATCACGGGGTTGCCGAAATGATCTTCAGTAAGACCCCGTTTTACGCTGAAATGGGCGGTCAAGTTGCCGACCGGGGGGTAATCTTAGATGCGGATGGTCAAACCGTAGCTGAAGTGACTGACGTCCAAAATGCGCCGAATAAGCAGCATTTACACACGGTCAACGTCTTAAAGCCGATGCACCAGGACCAAACCTACACGTTGAACGTTGACTTAGCGTTCCACGCCAAGGTTGAAAAGAACCATACCGCGACCCACTTGTTAGACCAAGCCTTGCGCGACGTTCTTGGCGAACACACGCAACAGGCGGGGTCACTCGTAGAGCCAGACTACTTGCGGTTTGACTTTACCCACTTTGGTCAGGTGACTGCCGAAGAGTTGGCGCGCGTAGAACAGATCGTTAATGATAAGATTTGGGCGGCGCTACCGGTAACGGCGATCCATACTGATCAGGAAACTGGGCATAAAATGGGCGCAATTGCCGTCTTTACCCAGAAATACGGTAAGGTCGTTCGGGTCGTTTCAATTGGGGACTACTCAATTGAATTTGATGGTGGGACCCACGTCAAGAATAGTAGCGAACTGGGACTCTTTAAGATTACTTCCGAAGCCGGCGTTGGTGCCGGAGTTCGGCGGATTGAAGCCGTTACTTCGAAGGAAGCTTTCCAGCTTTTGGCAAGCGAAGAACAGCAATTAAAACGGGTTGCTGCGCAGGTTAAGGCCCCGAAGTTAAGCGACGTTAGTGAACGGGTCAACCAATTACAAGCCGACCTAAAGGCGGCCCAACAACAAAGTGCCAAATTGGAAAGCCGGTTAGCTAAGCAACAGGCCGGCGCCATTTTTGAACAAGTTGATACGGTTAATGACACGACGCTAATTGCCCAGCAAGTCGATGTTTCTGGGATGGATCAACTCCGTCAACTTGGGGACACTTGGAAAGCTAAGCAGTACTCTGACGTGCTTGTTTTAGGGACGGTGATCGGCGAAAAGGTCAACTTACTAGTTGCGGTGAGTGACGACAAGGCCAAGGCGGGAATTAAAGCCGGGGACTTGATCAAAGCAATTGCCCCACTCGTTGGTGGTGGCGGTGGCGGTCGCCCAACCTTAGCCCAAGCTGGTGGTAAGAAGCCAGCGGGACTACCAGCAGCGTTGAAAGCGGCTTACGACTGGTTAAACGAACAATAATTGCAATTTTGAACCGGGACTGGCTAGATGAGCCAGGCCCGGTTTTTGCGGTTTGCGGTTAACGGATATTTTAGGGTCTATGATATTTGGTGTTGATTTGCTATGAAAGCTGCCAATTGAATTTTCAATCAATTCGTTGTGACTAGCAAAATAGCAAGCAAGATTACGTTAAATTTAATAACCGTTTTGCGGAATCAACTTCATTAATTAAGACTTACTAGCGTAACCCGTGAGACTCAATATAAAAGCCAGTCTAGCCAGCAGCGGGTGTAACCATGGCTCAACTGCGAAATTATTCTTAGCTGGAAGTGTTGTTCTTCCGGCTTAGAATAAGGCTCGAATTTGAGATTGCTCAGTGGTTTTTCTGAGTGAGCTCAAATCGATGCCCGCAGTGTTCCAGCCACCCGATTACACCCACTGCTGGCGGCAACCTCAACACCAATTGGTATAGAGCCATATTTTAAATGGCTGGAACGATTAGTTAAAACGGCAAACTTAATCATGCTCGTTTTATTACGAATGTGTTACATCAGAATGGATTGATTGTACTTCATAGGGGCATTTAGTAAAATAGATTAGAAGCGGAAACTAGCGGGAGGTGCTTTATATGAGTTCATTAGACAAAACAATGTATTTTGACTTCGATAATGACAACGTTAAGGATGTTCACGACACGTTAACGACGGTTTATGAAGCGTTACAAGAAAAGGGCTATAACCCGATTAACCAGATTGTGGGTTATTTGCTATCTGGTGATCCAGCGTATATCCCGCGCTTGAACGATGCTCGGAATTTGATTCGTAAGCATCAACGCGATGAGATTATCGAAGAGCTTGTCAAGTCATACTTGAAAGCAGATAAGGATGTTAATGCATGAAGTTAATGGGGTTAGATGTTGGTTCGAGAACTGTTGGTGTAGCCGTAAGTGATATTTTTGGCTGGACTGCTCAGGGTGTTGAAATTATCCGCATCAATGAAGATGCGGAAGAATTTGGCATTGAACGGGTTGCCGAACTCGTTAAAGAACACGGAACGCAGGGGTTTGTATTGGGCTTGCCCAAAAACATGAACAATACCCTCGGACCGCGGGCCGAAGCGTCCCAACACTACGGGGACTTATTAACGGAACGGTTTAACATGCCGGTCGACTTTGAAGACGAACGGTTGACCACGGTCGAAGCCGAACGGATGCTAGTCGAAGAGGCCAATACGTCGCGCAAGAAGCGCAAGCAGGTGATCGATAAGCTAGCGGCAAGTTTGATCTTGCAAAACTACCTTGATCGCCACGGCAAACTCACACAAGAATAGCGAGGAACTAACATGAGCCAAAACCAAAACACCAATGAAAACGACGTAATTACGTTAGTCGATGACGACGGTAACGAAACGTTATTTAATATTTTATTTACCTTTGATTCTAAAGATTTCGGTCATTCCTACATCCTACTCTATCCAGCCGATGCGGCTGCCGATGATGAAGTTGATATTCAGGCCTACATCTTTGATCCAGAAGATGGCGATAATGGTGAATTACAACTGATTGAATCCGACGAAGAGTGGGACATGGTCGAACAAGTATTGAATACGTTCTTAGCCGACGACGGTGGGATGCAGTAGTGCCGATCGTTAATCAGTAGCGTCAGGTGAACGGGAACTTTGGGGCGTGACCCTGAGGTTCCCGTTTTTTACACCGCTTTTGGTAAGAATAGGTCTAACAGTCGCATAAACGTAATGAGCATGCTAGAATATTAAGTGTTATTGAAAGGGAGCTGGATTTGGATGGCTGCAAGCAAACGGCGCTTTAAAGCGGAAATCGATGGTCAGACTTACACGATCATCGGAACGGCGTCCGATCGTCACATGCAAACGGTGACACGGATGATGAACGAACAAATTGAACAATTAAAACAGTTAGCACCAACTTTATCTGACCGTGAAATTGCAATCCTACTTGCGTTTAACGCAATTTCGGATCAGGTTGATAAGCAAGCCGAATTATTGAAGATGCAACCGGATGATGCCGAACAGTAACGCATCGTCTTTTTTTTGCAGTTGAGTGGTTCGGCCACACTTCGGAGGGATATTAGTGAATTCCAAAGTATTAAAAACCTTAGAATACCAACAAGTTAAGCGACAATTGGAACCTTACCTGGCTTCAGCCGCTGGTCAGCAAGAGCTGACCGAACTGCAGCCGACCGCGGACGTGGCGGCGGTGCAGTTAGCACTGGACGAAACGAACGATGGTGCGGAAGTCTACCGGTTAAAGGGCGGCATTCCAATTGCCCGTTTAGCGGATATTACGCCGCACATGAAGCGCTTGGCGATCGGTGCGACCCTTAATGGGAGCGAGCTTGGCCAGGTTGGTCGGGTACTCAAAACGACCCGCGCCATCGTCCGCTTCTTTGATGATCTGGCTGAGGATGCGCCAGAAAACGGCATTCGCCACCTGTTTGATGAAGTCCAGGAACTGGTGACGCTCCCAGCCGTGACTAAACGACTGGCAACGGCCATTGAAGGTGACGGGCACATCACGGATGACGCGTCGCCTGAATTGAATCGAATCCGCGGTAACGTTCGGAAAACCGAGGCTGAAATTCGCAGTAAAATGGAAACTTATACGCGTGGTCGCGACTCGAAATATTTGAGTGACCCGATTATTACCATTCGGAACGACCGCTACGTTATTCCAGTCAAAGCGGAGAACCGCTCGCGTTTCGGCGGGATCGTTCATGATCAAAGTGCCAGTGGTCAAACGTTATTTATTGAACCCCAGGCCGTCATGACTTTGAATGACCGTTTGCGCCAAAATCAAGTTGCCGAAAAGCAGGAAGAGCAACGAATTCTTGAAGAATTGTCAAACCTAATTGCGCCTTACCGGGATGAAATTACGCAAAACGCGACCATGTTAGGCCACTTTGACTTCATTAACGCTAAGGCGCGCTATGCGCACGCGATGCGCGCCACCGAACCCCAAGTCTCGGCGGCCAATGAAGTTTACTTGCGGCAAGCGCGCCACCCGTTGATTGATGCGCACAAGGTCGTGGCCAACGACATTAGTTTGGGAACCGATTACCAAGCCATGGTGATTACCGGTCCTAACACCGGTGGGAAAACGATTACGTTGAAAACGCTGGGCCTTTTGCAGCTGATGGGCCAATCCGGCCTGTTCATTCCCGCCGACGAGGGTAGTCGAATCGGGATTTATAATGAAATTTTTGCCGACATTGGTGATGAGCAATCGATTGAGCAGAACCTGAGTACCTTCTCGTCGCACATGGAAAATATTGAAAGTTTCCTAGACCAGATTGATCAACATAGTTTAGTGCTGGTCGATGAACTGGGTGCCGGGACCGATCCACAGGAAGGGGCCGCGCTCGCGATTGCCCTGTTGGACGCCATTGGGGCCCACGGGACGCAGGTCGTTGCAACGACCCACTACCCGGAACTCAAGGCGTACGGGTTTAACCGGCCGGATACGATCAACGCCAGCATGGAATTTGACGAGCAAACGCTAAAACCGACGTACCGGTTATTAGTGGGAATTCCGGGTCGAAGTAACGCGTTGGACATTGCGCAGCGACTGGGGATTCCACAGTCGGTGGTTGATCAGGCACGTTCATTGACTGATTCGGATAGTCAGGACTTAAACGCGATGATTGCCGACCTAGTTGCCAAGCGTAAGCAGGTTGAAGACGCGCAAATTCAGTTAAAGCAACAGGTCGCTGATTCTGAAAAATTACACCGCGAATTAAAGAGCGAGTTTAACGCTTATCAGCAACGTAAGGATCAACTGGTTGAAGCTGCTAAAACGCAAGCCAATGAAATTGTGGCGAACAGCAAAACCAAGGCCGACGCCATTATTAGTGACCTGCGTAAGAAACAGTTAATGAGTGGTCACGCAACCATTAAAGAAAACGAGCTGATCGATGCCAAGGGAGCCTTAAACGCCCTTGAACAACAACCAAAGCTCAAAAAGAACCGGGTCCTACGTCGGGCGAAAGCGCAACACGACTTCCATGAGGGCGATGACGTTCTCGTCAAGTCGTATGGCCAGCGGGGCGTTCTGGTTCAAAATATGGGTAACCATCAGTGGGAAGTTCAGCTGGGAATTCTAAAAATGAAAATTGAGGAAGCCGACCTTGAAAAGGTTAAGCCGGAAGCTGAGCCGAAGCGCGCCCGCGCGACGGTTCAAAGTGCGCACGCGAGTCACGTTTCACCTAACTTAGACTTACGGGGCGTGCGCTACGAGGACGCGATGACGCAAGTGGATCGCTACATTGATGCGGCCCTACTAGCGGGTTATCCGTCGGTTACAATTGTGCATGGTAAGGGGACCGGTGCGTTACGGCAAGGCATCACGGATTACCTGAAAACCAATCGGCAGGTAAAATCGTTCCATTTTGCAGCGCCAAACCACGGTGGCAACGGGGCGACTGAAGTTCAGTTTAAGTAGGCAAAATAAAATTGAATTGTGAACGAATTATTTGTGTTCCGGAAACAAAGCCGCTATACTTACAAATAGTAACAAAATAAGATTTAGGGAGGCCGATTTAAATGGTCGCAGCAACTACTGATAAAACTTTTGAAGCCGATACGGCTAAGGGCGTAACGTTAACTGACTTCTGGGCAACTTGGTGTGGTCCTTGTCGGATGCAATCGCCAGTTGTTGAACAATTGGATGGCGAAATGGGTGACAAGGTTACTTTCAATAAAATGGATGTAGACGCCAACCCTGAAACGGCTAGCAATTTCGGCATTATGAGTATCCCAACTTTATTAGTTAAAAAAGATGGTGAAGTGGTTGATACCCTGGTAGGTTACCATTCTAAAGAACAAATTAAGCAAACTTTAGATCAGTACCTCTAAACAGTAGTGAATTTAAACAAGAAAGCGGACTCGCCCAAAATGGGAGTCCGCTTTTAGTATGCTTACAAACGCGCTAGGACGCGTTGCTAACCGACAACGCCAATGATTGTTAGTTGGCGTCATCTGCTGGTGCCGAGGGTTCTTCTTCGACCCGCGGTTTAATAATTTCAATCGGGGTTGCCGGATCGTAGTTGCTGATGGGCTGCTGGTGATCAATCGTGACCACGATGCGCAAACGCATCCGATTTTGGAAGGTGATTTTGGCTTCACTGATGCAACTAGTTCGCTGAACGGCTTGTTCAGCGAGAAAGCCGGTTTCTAACATGAAGTCGGGTTTCTTAATGGCCGCGCTCCGCCGCGCGACCGGTTCGCCAGTGAGTTCGTAGGTGACCAGGTCCTCCGTGGCCTTAATTAAAACCAGGTGCCCCCAGCCAGCTTGTTCAAAGAACGTGACTAGGTCCTCCGTCGACCCGACTGGAAATTGACGGGCCAAATCCTTACCCGCCCAATACAGAATCCCACTGCTTTCGTCGCCCAGTAGGTTGGGAATCAGGGCGTCGCGTAAAACTTCCACGCTTAAAACGGAAGACTTTACGGCGTTACCCGCAAATTGTGAATAAAAGGCGTTCGTCATGATAGGGTCCTTTCCATACAATAAATCGTAGTCATTCGACCACTTCATAATAGTTATTATACCTTGTTTCAAGGAATCTGCGGGATTTTTTCGCTTTATCAAAAGAAAACCTTACAAATTGGTCTGGCTTGAAATCGGCTCCAAAAAAGAACATAATGAAGTTTCAGAATTCAGCGAACGGAGATTTTGAGAATGTCAAATGAACATGCAATTGGTTTTATGGATTCGGGTGTGGGGGGCTTAACAGTCGTTAAGCAGGCCCGGAAGCAGTTGCCCCGCGAAACCATCTATTTCATTGGTGATCAGGCCCGGCTACCGTACGGTCCGCGGCCGAGTGAACAGGTGCGGACCTTTTCTTGGCAGTTGGCGAACTTCTTATTAAAAAAGCACATCAAATTATTGGTGATTGCGTGCAATACCGCCACGGCGGCCGCGTTGCCAGATTTACGAGCCAACTTGCCAATTCCGGTGATTGGGGTAATTGCGCCGGGTTCGCGTGCGGCGATCAAGGCTTCCAAGCAGCACCACATTGGGGTGATTGCGACTGAGGGGACGATTCGCAGTAATGCGTACCGCGACGCCATCTTAACGCAGGATCCTAATGAACAGGTGCTATCGAAGGCTTGCCCGAAATTTGTCCCATTGGTCGAATCCAATGAGTATCATTCAACGGTTGCTAAACGGGTGGTTGCGGAAACCCTCCAAAGCTTTAAACAGTCGGGTATTGATACGTTGGTGATGGGCTGTACGCATTACCCGTTGTTGCGGCCGTTAATTCAAAACGTGATGGGGAGTGGGGTGACGCTGATTGATTCGGGAGCTGAAACGGTTAACGATGTTTCGGCCATGCTGGATTACTTAGATATTGCTAACACCAGTGCAACCAAGCGTTACCCGGATGAATATTATACGACTGGCTCGGCCAAGCAGTTTGAAACAATCGCAAAGGACTGGCTTGAACTGCCCGATTTTAAGTCCCAGCACGTTGATTTAGGGAGTGAATGAAATGACTAAACCACAGACATTAATTATTGCCACCAATAATGCCAATAAGGCGCGGGAATTTGAAGCGATGCTCGCCAAGGATGACATTGCCATTAAAACGCTAGCCGATTTTCCAGCCGTGCCAGCGATTCGCGAGAACGGGATCACGTTTGAAGAAAACGCGACTAAAAAGGTGACCGCGGTCGTAGCGGCGACTGGGCTGCCCGCAATTGCGGATGATTCGGGCTTGATGGTGGACGCGTTACACGGCGATCCGGGCGTTTTTTCAGCCCGCTATGCTGGTGACCACGATGATGCGGCGAACAATGCAAAGTTATTAGCTAATTTGGGCGGCGTACCGTTAGAAAAGCGAACGGCGACCTTCCATACGACCTTAGTGGCTTTAAAGCCCAACGGCCAGAAGCTGGTCGTTAACGGGGAACTCGCTGGTCGAATCCTAATTGCGCCGCGTGGTCATAACGGTTTTGGTTACGATCCGTTGTTTTGGACGGCCAAGTATGACCGGTCACTAGCGGAACTGACTGCGGCACAGAAAAATGCGATTAGTCATCGCGGCGCGGCGTTGCGTAAATTGATGACAAAATTTGATGAATGGTGGTCGAATTAGATGCGATGTTTAGTAGTTAGCGATAGTCACGGTGATCGTGATATTTTAGTGAATTTATTGACGGCGTATCAAGGTCAGGTCGATGCGTTCTTCCACTGTGGTGATTCTGAATTATCACGGGACGACGCGGTTTTTGATCAGATGAACGTTGTTCGGGGCAACATGGACTTTGACCCGCAGTTTGTCAATGCGCTTCAGGCCCAAGTGGCGGGGGAGACCGTCTACATGACGCACGGCCACTTGGTCGGGGTCAACCTTGGTTTGACGCACTTACTGGCGAGTGCTAAAGCGGCCGGTGCGCAGCTGGCCTTCTTTGGTCATACGCACCAACTGGGGGTTGAGCGTCACGATGGCATTTTAGTATTAAATCCTGGGAGTATTAGCTACCCACGGGGTGAGTTTACCCGGATTGGTGGGACCTATGCCATTGTCACGACGAGTACGGACGCACTAGACGTGCAGTACTATGACCGCCAGATGCAGGCGGTTCCCGAGTTGAAGTTCCACTTTGCACGGTAAAAAAATTGATTAAATATGGGACCCCAACCTCAACTTAAGACGATTTTCGGGTAAAATAGGATTAGTCAGGTTTACCGAATAGTTGTTAAGGGAGGGTTTATGAATGTTGATTCAACCAGTTGCGGACATGCTGGCACGTAATGCCGACCATTACTTGATTCCGGCCGACCTCGTTGCTAACGTCCAAGCTGATAATAATTTGTACCATGCATTTCTCGTCCTAACGAAAATTAAGTATTCTAAAATTCCAGTACTGGACCGGGCCGGGCACTTTGAAGGTTTGATTTCATTACCGCTAATTACGGAACAAATGCTGGGGTTTGATCAATTAAACGTGGACATTTTGATGCACAAGCGGGTCAGTGATGTGATGGAGACCGACGTTAAGACGGTCCCAGACATTGATCACTTAGAAGCGACCCTGCACTTAATGATTGACCACCCGTTCGTCCCGGTGGTGACCGCGGATCACGTTTTTCAAGGGATTGTGACCCGGCGTGAATTTATGAAGAGTTTTAATTTCTTGACCCATGAAATTGGGAAACAGTATGATATGATTGAAAAGGATTTTTCCACTAGCGAAAAAGCTAAATAAATGTAATGGAGGCCCTTCGATGGCAAAATTAGATGCACAGTCGATTATTAACTACATTGGTAGTGCGAAAAAGAAAACACCCGTTAAGGTGTACGTGAAAGGCCAACTGGACCAGTTAGACGTCCCCGCAACAATTAAGACGTTTTTCAGTGGCCAAGCTGGTGTGTTATTCGGTGATTGGGCTGACGTAGAACCATTCTTGAAAGCGAATGCGGCCCACATTGACGATTATCAACTAGAAAATAGCGCCCGTAATTCAGCGGTGCCGTTAGCTGATTTGAAGCAATATAACGCGCGCATCGAACCCGGGGTTACGATTCGTGACCAAGTCTTAATTGGTGACAACGCGGTCATCATGATGGGGGCGGTCATTAATATCGGAGCTGAAATTGGTGAAGGAACCATGATCGATATGGGCGTGGTCCTTGGTGGCCGGGCCCTCGTTGGTAAGAATTGCCACATTGGTGCCGGAACGGTCTTAGCCGGCGTGGTTGAACCACCTTCGGCCCAACCCGTTCGGATTGATGATGACGTCTTGATTGGTGCCAATGCCGTAGTCTTAGAAGGCGTGCACGTTGGTAAGGGCGCCGTTGTGGCGGCCGGTGCGGTTGTTACAAAGGACGTTGCACCGAACACCGTTGTCGGTGGCCTACCAGCACGGAAGTTAAAAGACATTGATGATCAAACTAAGAGTAAGACTGAATTAATGAACGAGTTACGGAATCTCTAATAACGGAGGGATAAAGATGGCGTTACGGGAAGCCGAATTAATTCCAATTTATCAACATTTACATCAAATTCCGGAACTCGGGTTAGAAGAACACGAAACGCAAGCCTACTTGTTAAAGCTGATTGCGGCCATGCCCCAGGACTGGTTAACGGTTAAGCGGGTTGCGAGTGTCCCGACGGCGATTTTAGTCAAGGTTAGCGGTCAGCAGCACGATTACCGCATCGGCTACCGGACCGATATTGACGGCCTGCCGGTGACTGAGCAAACCGGGTTGCCGTTTGCGTCGAAGCATCCTGGTAAGATGCACGCTTGCGGTCATGATATTCATATGTCGGTGGCACTGGGGATTCTGAGTTATTTTGCTGAAAATCAGCCAACGACGGATATGATTTTCATCTTTCAACCGGCCGAAGAAAATGCCTCCGGTGGGATGCGCTTGTTCCAAAGTGGCGCACTCGACGGGGATTGGCGGCCGGACGAAATCTTTGCCTTTCATGACAATCCGAATTTACCAACCGGTGCCATTGGTTGCCGCATGGGGACTTTGTTTGCGGGAACTTGTGAAATTCACGCCCACTTAACCGGGAAGAGCGGTCACGCCGCTTATCCCCATCAGGCTCATGACATGGTGGTTGCCGGTTCGGCGCTAGTTCAACAGTTGCAAACGATCGTTGCTCGTAACGTGGATCCCATTCAAAGTGGCGTGGTCACGTTGGGCCACTTCACGGCAGGGACCATTGGTAACGTGATTGCTGGTGAGGCCCAAATTGATGGGACGATTCGGGCGTTGACGCAGGACATGAACTTGCTGATTCAACGGCGGGTCCGGACCATTACGGAAGGGATTGCGCTGGCTTACGATTGTGATATTGATTTGAAGCTGAACCAGGGCGGGTACTACCCGGTTGAGAACAACGATGCGATCACGGCGGACTTTATTGATTACATGCAACGTGCCGACGGGGTCAACTTCATTGAAACGCAACCGGCGATGACCGGTGAAGATTTTGGTTATCTGATCCATCAGATTCCCGGAACGATGTTCTGGTTGGGAGTCGATAGTCCGTACTCGTTGCACTCAGAAAAAATGGTTCCGCATACCGACGCAATTATGCGCGGGGTTGACGCGATGACCGGCTTTTTGACGCATCGCAATGCGTTACGGCAAGCTTAAGCTTAAATCAACGTAAAAATGAGGCTGTGACTTATGTCACAGCCTCATTGTGTATTGACTCATGTTAATAGCCGAAACGTGCGCCAAAAGTCAGCTGGCTCCGCTTAACCCCGTAAGTCAAACAATCCAAGCCCAGGATTATTCGCCTTACGTCGTTAATGCTCACCAGCTAACCGACTTTTGGCACACTCTTATTTTTTGTTAATGATTAGGTGTTAAATTTAAGCGGGTCGAGGGTAACTGAATGTTAGCTGCTTTAGCAGCTGCCAAGTAAGCGGCGAGAAAGTCGCGTTGAATGGCAAATTGCATTCCGTTTTTAACGTAAAACTGAACCCGAAAAACGAGCGTCCCGTCGGTTTGCGTGGTGACCCCCTGAATGTCGGGTTCACCAATAATATCGGGATACTGAGGTACGAGCTTGCGGTTGACGTCCTTGACCGCTTCAGTTAATTGTTGAATGGGCGTGGCGGTGGTCACGTACAAGTCAATCAGGACCCGCATGTCGTTGCGGGACTGATTACTAATGATCATGATTTTGCGGTTGGGGACGAAGTTTAACGTGCCGTCCGGGCTTGTAATTTGGGTCGTTCGCAAGCCAATTGCGGAGACGGTTCCCTCAACGGTTTCGATTTGAACGTAGTCGCCGACGTCAATCTGGTCTTCCAATAAGATGAAGAAACCAGTAACGATGTCACTCACAAAGCCTTGGGCACCAAGACCGAGGGCCACACTGAAGATTCCGGCACTGGCAATCAGGGTTCCAACCGGGACGCCAAGTACGGAGAGAACGGCGTAAATGCCAAAAAACATGATGACGTAATGGTAAATGTTAAGCGTCAACGTGTAGATCGTTGAGATCCGGTTACTGGCCGTATCGCTCGTTCGGGCGTTCGTGATAAAAATATGGTGGATCAGGCGCTTACCGACGCGGTCAATGATCCAGAACAACAAAATAAAGAGAATAATTTCAATAATCTTACCACCAATGTCGATGATAATTTGTTGCCAATCGATTTTTTGCACCAGTTTCATCCATACGGACACTTGCTTGGTTGGGGTATCGACGGCTAACATCGTTGGAAAAGTCATGTGTTCACCTTCGTCTAATAGTCTGTTAATTAGTGTAGCAGAAGCGCGCCCCACAAGTCCAATGACAATTGGTGTGAATTCGCGGTTAGTCTAAGTTGTAAGCACTTTTATAATTGCGATTTAATTAAGACAATGCTATGCTAGTTCTAATATAGAGGCAGTTGAAGGAGGAAATTACGGATGATTACACACGTTGCGGGGATCATTGCCGCCATTGCGTTTTTACTGTTAGTCTGCTTCATCGGGATTTTCCTGATGCGGATTACGAAAACGATGGGGGAAGTCAACCGAAGTTTAAACACCATCACGGATGATGTCGATGCCTTATCACACCAAACGGAAAAAATTATGGCAAACGCCAATGAATTATTAAAAGATGTTAATGGCAAGGTCGCGTCAATTGACCCGGCATTCCAAGCGATGGGTGACTTAGGTCAAAGCGTTTCGGATCTGAACGCGGCGACCCGGGAGTTAACTGCGAAGGTTGGTCATAATAACCAGAAGCGTAGTAAGTTTACGAGCGCCGGTAAGGTTGGTAAAGCCGCCTTCGATGTCTATCGGAACCGTCGGTCAAAAAAAAATAGTGAGGAGTCTTAACGATGTCAAAAAAGGGATTCTTATTTGGATTAGCCGTTGGGGCAAGTGCCATTGCTGCCGTTGCCACCAAGTTATCTGACGAAAAAAAAGCGGAATTAGCCGCTAAGGCGCAGGCCGGATTAGCCGCTTTCAAAGATCGGGCCATCGATTACGCGTTCTACGCGAACGATGCAACCGCGGATTTTCGGGACGTTGCTAGCGAAGAATTTGAAGAAGCTAAGCGGAAAGTTGCGGACTTTGCGGAGCAGTACCAAGCAACTAAGGGCGCCGGTGACGAAACCTTTACGTCCAGTTTGGACCGGGCAACGGATAGTCTTCGCACGGAACTCGCCCAGGTCGAAGATGAACAGGATGCGGATGATGATGAAGGCGATATCGTCATTGATGGTAGTGCTGCGTTTAGCGATGCAACGAGTGCTGCTAGTGAAGCCGATTCGGCAACGAGTGCAGCGGATTCAGCCGCTGATTCAGCAACGACTGATTCTGAAGCATAATTCAAGTAATCAAAGAACTTTCGGATCGTGGATCCGAAAGTTCTTTTGTTTACTTGAAAACCATCCAAACGGGGAGCTTTAGTTGTCTGTGACCGTAAAGACGAGTACCGTAGACTTGTAACGAAAAAAGTTTAAACGAGGGTGAAAACTAAATGAAGACAATTCAATTAGGCGCAACCAGTCAGTCGGTTTCGGCGGTTGCACTGGGAATCATGCGGATGGTTCGGCTCAATCCTGATCAGGCTGCCGGCGTTTTAAACACGGTTCATGAGCACGGGGTTGATTTTATCGATAGTGCGGACATTTATGGTAATGGCCAATCAGAGACCGTTTTTGGGCAAGCGTTAAAACGGTCTGGTTTACACCGGGATGATTTTTGGATTCAATCTAAGGGCGGCATCGTCCTGGATCCAAAGCGGAGTAAGGGTGAGCTGGTCTTTGGTCAGCGCTACGATTTTTCCAAGGCACACCTGATTAAAACGGTGGACGGTATTTTACAACGAATGCAGGTGGATTACCTGGATAGCTTTTTGCTGCACCGGCCGGATCCATTGATGGAACTAGACGACGTGGCGGCGGCTTTTGATGAATTACAGACGGCCGGGAAAGTGCGTCACTTTGGGGTGTCGAACTTTAACCCGATGCAGGTTGCGATGTTGCAAGCAGCACTTGGTCAAAAGTTAATGATTAACCAGTTGCAGTTTGGGGTCATGCATACGGGGCCAATCCAGTTTGGCCTGCATACTAATATGCAGGATGCGGCGAGTGTAAATCGCGATGGTGAAATCATTGAGTATTCACGGCTGCATGGGATGACGATTCAAGCTTGGTCGCCGTACCAGTACGGGATGTTTGCGGGAACCTTCATTGACAACCCGAAGTTCCCGGAATTGAATAAGCAATTGCAGGCGCTGGCGGACAAGTATGGTGTGACCAAGAATGCGATTGCGACGGCATGGATTTTGCGGCACCCGGCTAATATGCAAGTGATTTTAGGATCGATGAACCCGCAGCACTTAAAGGAAAGTATGACAGGCGCGGACGTGCAGTTGACGCGCCAAGAGTGGTACGATACGTACTTTGCGGCGGGGAATGATTTGCCGTAGAGTGTGAGGACCAGCGGTTTGACCTTGGGTAATGCCTAGCTAAGGCGTTGGCGCGGATTATGCGATGACGCCTTAGTGTAGCAGGCGCAGAGGTCAGCTGGTCCGAACACGTTTCAATCAGCCAAAAAGGTTAACAAAAACGCTCCCGACTGAATTTTCGGTCGGGAGCGTTGCTGTCTTTTTAGAGGTTAGTCTAAGATTTTAAGTTCCTTAGGGGTGTGGGTGAATGGCTTGAAGCCGTCCTTGGTAACAACCCCGCAGTCTTCAATGCGCACACCGGCAACGCCTGGGATGTAGATGCCGGGTTCGATGGAGAAGCACATACCTTCAACTAATGGCATCTTATTGCCGGCCATCATTGATGGAAATTCGTGGTCAGTTTGACCGATCCCGTGGCCTAAACGGTGAATAAAGTATTCGCCATAGCCCGCTTTAGTGATAATGTCACGGGCAATTTTATCAACGTCTTCGGCCGCCATTCCTGGCTTAACGGCCGCCTGGGTCGTTAACTGGGCTTCCAGACAAACGTCGTAAATTTCTTTTTGCTTAGCGGTTGGCTGACCATAAGCAATCGTCCGGGAAGCGTCGGAAGCGTAGCCTTCGTACATGACACCGAGGTCAAACAGCACTAATTCGTTTGGTTTAACCTTAGTTTCGTTAGTGGCGCCGTGGGGATTAGCAGCGTGTTCGCCGGCTTGAACGAGTGTTCCAAAGCTCATTTCCATAATGCCCTTTTTCATTAAAGCGTATTGTAATTCGGCCGCAATTTGTTGTTCGGTCCGCCCAGCCTTAACGGCAGCAAATCCTTGTTCAAATGCGAAATCCGCCCACTGCCCAGCAATGTCTAACTTCTTTAATTCGTCCGGCGTTTTAACGAGCCGTAATTGTTGGATGTAGGGTGAGAGGTCCTGCGTGAACTGGGCCTCAGGAAATTGGGCCTTGAGTGCTTGGAAGCGGTCAAGAGTCAGGTTACCTTCTTCTAAGGCCCACTTTGTTGGGTGGGCGCAACTAGCACGAACGTGTTCGGCAATCAGGGCGTAGGGATCTTCGTGGTCCATGTAGCCGAATACTTGGTACGGCCAGCCCATGTCTTTAATGGCTTCGACTTCGAGTGCGGGTGCAAAGAGGAACGGATCGGCATCGGCGAAAATGAAGAGGGCGAGGGTCCGCTCGTAGGGGTTGCTTTCAAACCCCGTTAAATATGAAATCGTGTGAAAATTGCTGACGTAAGTTACGTCCAGCTGGTGTTCCGCGGTCCACTGACGGACTTGTTCTAGTTTCGTAGCATCTGCCACTTGAATCACTCCTTAATTGGTTATATATACCAGTATAGCGCTCTTTCTTAAAAAAAGCTGTGAATCCGAAAAATGAAAAAATCGGCTGAAGCGTTGTTAAATCTTGCTTTTTGAAAACAAGTAGGTTATTATTTTCATGAAAGCGATTTCAAATGCTTTCTTAAGTTGCAACGGGACCGTAATTTTGCTATATTGGGTGATGTTGCATGAAAACGAATGAAAACATATGATATCAGGTAAGAAAGGGCTATTTTACATGGAAAAACAGACAGTTACGATTTATGATGTCGCGCGGGAAGCGGCAGTTTCAATGGCGACGGTTTCACGGGTTGTCAACGGGAACCCAAACGTTAAGCCGGCCACCCGTAAAAAGGTTTTAGCCGTTATTGAACGGTTGGATTACCGGCCAAACGCAGTTGCGCGGGGCTTAGCAAGTAAGCGCTCAACAACGGTTGGGGTGATTATTCCAGACGTGACCAACATTTACTTCGCTTCGTTGGCCCGCGGAATTGACGACATTGCGATGATGTACAAGTACAACATTATCCTAACTAATAGTGATGATGCTGGTGAACAAGAAGTGAACGTGTTGAACACGTTGATGGCTAAGCAAGTCGATGGGGTTATTTTCATGGGGAACCACATTGATGATAAACTACGGGCAGAATTTAAGCGGGCGAAGGCGCCGGTCGTGTTAGCTGGGACGGTTGATCCACAAGGTGATACACCGAGTGTTAATATCGATTACGCAGCGGCCGTTGAAGAGGCGGTTACGAACTTGATTAACCGCGGTCACACTAAGATTGCGTTAGCTTTAGGTTCTTTATCCCAATCAATTAACGCCGAATACCGGCTAACCGGTTATAAGCGCGCCCTGAATAAAGCTAAATTACCATACGATGATAGTTTGGTTTACGAAGCAGGTTATTCCTACGATGCCGGTACGAAGTTACAACCGGTGATTGCGGATAGTGGCGCAACCGCCGTTTTCGTTGGTGACGATGAAATGGCTGCTGGTATCATTAACGCTAGCGTTGAATCGGGCGTAAAGGTACCGGATGATTTGGAAGTGATTACCAGCAATAACACGATTATTACCCAGATTACCCGCCCAGCCATTACGTCGATTACGCAACCACTGTATGATATTGGTGCGGTTGCGATGCGGATGCTGACGAAGTTAATGAATGATAAGGAATTGGACGAAAAGACCGTTACGTTACCATACGGGATCGTCCGTCGTGACTCAACTAAGGTCGAAGATTAATTCGCTTAGGTTAATTGAATTGCTACTGCGAGCAAAATCGTTTCGCGGTATACTAGGTTCAGAACACTGGTTCTGAACCTTTTTCGTTCGAACCGTTTGAAAGGATGGCAAGCATGGCAAAATTAGAGTTACCAGATCGTCCGGGGAAGGTTCGCTTGGGATTAAAAGCCGGGGCAGCGACCGAACAGTTACTTGATCG
The DNA here is from genome assembly GCF_005405425.1 of Lactiplantibacillus modestisalitolerans. Classification (GTDB taxonomy): domain Bacteria; phylum Bacillota; class Bacilli; order Lactobacillales; family Lactobacillaceae; genus Lactiplantibacillus; species Lactiplantibacillus modestisalitolerans. The sequence goes on from NZ_BJEA01000004.1 coordinate 175,691, forward strand.
CCTGCGGTACCGGCCCGAATTTTTTGAATTTTATACGCAGGCCACGGATCTAGAGGGGGAAGCGTTTAAGAAGTTTAAGCAGGCGGTGACCTTTGTTCAGCGCTCCGTGACGCCCAACGTGATTATTCACCACCCAATGCAGTATCAAGGGCGGCATCTAGATCAGCTTTTGGACCCGGTGCGGCAACCGGAAGCGTATCAATTTTTACAACGCTCAACAGACCAGTTGATTGACTTGGCTTATGAGACGGGCGCCAAACTTTTGGTTCACGGGGGCTATGGTGGTCAGGAGACGCAGCAGTTGATTAGTGAGTATCCGTCCTTAGCCGCCGCTAGGGAGACCGTGTTTAACCGGTTGGATCAGTTGATTGCGGCCGGCCATGGTCGGGTCATGATTGAAAACGGGATCACCCCTAGCTTCATGTACGGGGATCCGCAACTGGACGAACAAATTATTCAGCACCAGTGGCCACTCGTCTGTGATGTTAGCCACGTCTTCATTGGACTGCACGGCGATATGGACTTAACCGCGCTGACACTGAAACGGCTGCGGCCACTCATTCAGCATTATCATTTAGTGGATTCAATGGGACAACAGCATGATAGCTTGCCGCTTGGTCGCGGTCGGGTTGATTGGAACCGGGTCTTGCCGTTACTGAATCCGGGTGCCTCGATGATTTACGAGGTGCCGGATGCAACCGACGCCACTTGTCGGAATATGCTGGAAAGTTATCATTATCTGCGCGGACTCGAAATTAAATGGTTAGAAGGGACGCCGGCATGAGCCAAATCGTTGTGCACGTTGACGAAGTTGCTAAAGTTGCTTTAGCCATCGGTAACGTTAAAAATTTCCTGAAAGCGCGCCCGACCAGTACCGTCGTGGTGGTCGTTAATGGTCCGGCGATTACTAGTTTGATAACTGGTGCGTGGCAACCGTTATTAACGCAGTTACCGCAGGTTGAGGTGGACGCGTGTGCCAACGCGTTAGCCAGCCATCACTTGACGGCGCAACAATTACCAGCAACGGTTCAAGTGGTGCCCGCGGGGGTCGTTCGGATCATTGAACTTCAGGAACAGGGCTACGCTTACTTACGGCCCTAGGACTGGCAGGGAACCGGTTACCATCTTTTCGGATCCTCGGGCCTAAGCCTTGAAATTACTCGTTTTTTTTGCTATTATACTTAGCGTATGTTTTATCATCAATCGACTATATAAAAAGAAAGAAGGAGTCACACATGTCAGGACATTCAAAATGGCATAACATTCAGGGACGTAAAAACGCCCAAGATGCTAAACGTGGGAAGATTTTCCAAAAGATTTCCCGTGAACTTTACATGGCTGTTAAAGCCGGGGGTCCTGATCCAGATTCTAACGCTCAATTGCGGTTAGTAATGGATAAGGCCAAAGCTGCCAACATGCCTAAAGACAATATTAAACGGGCGGTTGATAAAGGTAGTGGCTCCGGTGCGGAAAACTACGAAGAAGTGACCTACGAAGGCTACGGTCCTGGTGGGATTGCCGTTCTGGTTCACGCATTGACCGATAACAAAAACCGGACGGCCGCTGCGGTTCGTTCAGCGTTCACCCACTCTGGGGGCTCGTTAGCCGCAACCGGTGCCGTTAGTTACATGTTTGACCGTAAGGGTTACATCGTTATCAAACGGGAAGACCTCGATACCGACGAAGACACGATGTTAATGGACGTGTTGGATGCTGGTGGTGACGATCTTCAATCTAGCGACGAAGCATTCGAAATTTATACGGATCCAAAGCAATTGGCTGCGGTTCGGGATGCCTTGGAAGCTAACGGTTACAAGTTGGAAACGGCCGAATTGACCATGATTCCAGAAAACTTGACCGACGTGCCCGCTGATAAAGTGGATAAATTACAACACTTAATCGACGAATTAGAAGATAACGACGACGTTTCAGAAGTTTACGAAGCGGCTAACTATCCAGACGAAGACTAAGTTGACCTAAACGGGTCCGTTGATCGCATTGCGGTCGGCGGGCTTTTTTTTAGGCTAGCGGTTAAGCGGGCTTTTATTAAAAAAATGAATTCTTAGGAAATTATTGGGCTAAAACGGGTGCAGCCCCCGGGGGGATTTGCTAAAATTGAACCAGTGGAAAGACTGAAGGGACGAAAACTTATGAATAAAGTAACCGTATTAGGAAGTTTAAATGTTGATACGATTTTACGCTTTAAACGGTTTCCCAAACCGGGTGAGACGTTACCGCTAGCGGGGAAGAGTGTCGCTGGTGGCGGCAAGGGCGCCAATCAAGCGATTGCCGCTTCCCGGGCTGGTGCTGAAACGACGTTTATTGGGAAGGTCGGCCAGGATCGTGAAGGGAACTTCATGGTGCGCCAGCTAACGGACAGTGGCGTTGATGATCAATACGTTCAACATAGTAACGCGGCCAATACCGGTACTGCGTTTATTTTACTGGATCAGAGCAGTGAAAACCGGATTTTAATTGATGGGGGAACCAATCAACAGGTCACGCCCGCTGACGTGGACGCGGCGAAGCAAGTCATTGCGGCGAGTGATTTCTTAGTGGCACAGTTCGAAACACCGCTCGCTGCCACTATTCATGGGTTTGAACTTGCGCACGCAGCCAACTGCCGGACAATTTTGAACCCGGCGCCCGCTACAACGGCAGTTCCAGCTGAATTGTTAGCGGTGACCGACTTAATCGTCCCGAATGAAACGGAGACGGAAACGCTGACCGGGGTGCACGTCACCGATGAGGCCAGCATGGTTGAAGGTGCTCATAAGTTGCAGGCGCTCGGTGTTGCCAACGTTATCATTACCGTTGGGAGCAAGGGTGCGTTTTGGATGCGCGGTCAAGAACATGGTTTTGTCCCGGCGTACCGGGTGCGCGCGGTGGACACGACGGCGGCGGGAGATACGTTTATCGGCGCGTTAAGTTCAGTTTTAAAGCCGGACTTTAGTAATTTAGCTGAAGCGGTGCGGTTATCGAACCGGGCGTCGTCCTTGGCAGTTCAAAAGTTGGGGGCCCAACCGTCCATTCCAACCTATGCTGAAATTGCCGCGGCTGACCAAGTCACAACGGACTAAATTTTAAGGAAACTTGCCAAATTAAAACAAGCGGGTGCCAAAAGGCGGTTAGCTGGTGAGCGGAGCCGGCTGATTTTTGGGGCACGTTTCGGCGATTAACATGAGGCAACACCCAAGAGACTATGACTACTGTCACGGTCTCATTTTTTTTGCCTAAATTAACGGAAAACTGCCCTTTCAGCGCAAGTAATAGGTGAAAGGGGGATTTCAATGACGATTGAAGCACAGTTAAACACCATTTTAGAAGCGGCCATGGACGCACGCGCAAGCGACGTGTATTGGCTCCCGAGTTCGGAAGGCTATCAAATTTGTTGGCAGGCGGGTGGTCAATTACGCGCGGTTGAAACGCTAACGGCCGTCAATGCGCAACAGTTGATCAACCACATTAAGTACAACAGTAACATGGCAATTAGTGATCACCGCCGGCCCCAGCTAGGTGCAATGACCGTCACCATTGGGCCGCAAACGCTCAACTTGCGGATTTCGGCGGTTGGCGACTTTTTAGACCGGGAATCGCTGGTCATTCGGTTGCTCTACGAAGCTAAAGTGAGCGGCCTAAACTACGTGGTGCCGGCGCAACGCCAACAATTAGCGGCGTGCTTAAACCGGAGCGGCTTGATCCTATTTGCGGGGCCGATGGGCTCGGGGAAGACGTCGACGATGTACGACCTCGTTCGCCAATTGAGCGGTCAGCAACTGGTGATGACGATTGAAGATCCAGTTGAAATATATGAACCAGAATTTTTACAGTTGCAAGTTAATCCGCTCGCCGAGATGACTTACCCGGCGTTATTAAAGGTGGGACTGCGCCACCATCCGGACGTGTTTATGATTGGTGAAATTCGGGACGCGCAAACCGCCCAAATTGCGGTTCAGGCGGCACTGAGCGGGCACTTGGTGTTGAGTACGATTCACGCCCGCGGAGTTTACGGCATTGCAGCCCGGTTGGCGCAACTCGGGGTCCCAGTGGAGACGCTTCAGGAAGCGTTGACGGCTGCGAGTTACCAACGCTTAGTGCCGTTGACGGACGGGCGGATGGGGACGCTATTTGACGTATTGGAAATGCCGCAGCCACTTCATTCGAATGCGGCGCGGTTGATGACACCGCAATGGGGGCGATTGATCGATGAACAATTGGCAGCTGGGCGTTTTACGCCTGCCACGGCGACGAAGCTTAAGGAAGCCTAAACGATTGAAAGTTGAGGCCCAGGCAACGCTGTTTGAGACGTTAGCCGATTTATTGAAGAACGGGTTTTCGTTACGAGACGCGTTGCAATTTGTGATTGACGTTCGGGGGACGGCCTTTCAGTGTTTAAAGCCGGCTTGTCAGCAGTTGGCTGCCGGGGAAGGCTTGGCGGACGCCCTGCAACCGTACGTTGCCGTAGATTTATATTATCAACTATTGATTGCTGAAACCCACGGCCAACTCATGGCGACGTTAATTAAGGCTAGTCAACTGATGCGAACGCGCGTCAAGCAAGTGAAGCAGGTCCGGCGGTTACTACAATACCCGCTGATCTTAATTGTGATTTTAGGATTGATCATGGCCGTGATCAAGGTTGCCATTTTACCTAATTTTGGGCAGATGGAACCGACGCCAGCTGCACCCAGTCCAAATACCGCAGCCCTGCAGCTAGGACTGTTGGGGCTTGGTGGGTTAGCAGTGGTGGCCGGCGGGGCCCTAAGCTACTACCTTTATCGCTTACCAGTCCGCCGCCGCTTTTTATGGCTGGTTCGGCTACCAGTCATTGGCCGCTTAGCCCGGTTGTATTGTCACTACTATTTAACGTTTAACACGGGGATGCTCTTAAGCAGTGGCCTCGGACTACGGGGAATCTGTGAGGTGAGCCGCCAGTTTAAGCCGCAAGCGTTACTGCATCAGCAGGGTCAGTTCGTTGAGCAGCAGTTATTAGCGGGCGTTGCCTTGCGCGACATTGTCCAAAGTGATCCACTATTACCCGCGGAGCTGGCGGTTTTAATCCAAAAGGCGGACGCGCAGCCGGAACTAGGCCAAGCGCTGCTTTATCTGGCTGCCATTCAATACGAGCGCTTGATTAATGAACTAAATCGGATGATTGGCTGGATTCAGCCAACACTTTTCGTCATTATTGCCGGGAGCGTTATCGGCTTGTATTTAAACATGTTACTACCGATGTATCAAACAATGGGGGAGTTATTAAAATGACAACGTTAATGAAACGCGTTTTAAAGCCAACGACAACGACGATGCATAAAGGGTTTACGCTGATCGAAATGGTCATCTCTAAAACTCGCAAGAATTCCAGCAAAAAGCTACCATTTCAAATTCCATTCTATGAGCATACGATTATCGTTGAGCACTATCTTTTTTATCAAGGTGCGGACCAACTTAGTTTGTTCTTGATAGTCGGCGCTGGCGATGACGGCGGGTGCTTTATCGAGGGCTTTTTGCATCGCAGTCACGGGCGCGCTCACATCTCGATTAACCGAGCGGAGTTTTTGGGCTAATTTTTCTTTCTCGTCATTCAGCTTCTGGATTCGTGAGTTCAGAGCATCCATCGAGATACCGCCAATGCCGTACAAGTTCATAAACCGCTCAATTTGGCCGTCGATTTGTTTTTGGCGGTCTTTTAGCGGTTGCGGGTTAATCTTATGTGAGTTGCCTTCAAACAGCTTACGTACACGTTCTGGGTGCTTAGCAAGCTGACCGATGCGTGCCAACACCTTGTCCTCCAGTTCTATAGCCGAATAAGTCGATGATGTGCAAGGTTTGACTACATGCTGCGCGTCCGGAGTAGAGTGGCTAGGATGCCTTGACCGACAAGCATACCTTACGCGACTGCTAAGACGTGAATTGTCTTTGACCATACTTTTTCGAGTTTCAAAAACGTTTCCGCACTTTCCACAGCGTAAAAGGCCGCTAAGCATGTACTTAGATCTAAACGGCCGTGGGTTGTTAAATTTGGCAGCCGCTACCGTTTGACGCCGCTTTAGTTCTTTTTGCACCGTGTCAAAAAGTTCTTGCGAGATGATAGGCGTTTGTAGTCCATCATAATCAACCCCTTTATAGCTAACTTTGCCGGTGTAAGTTGAATTATCCAAAACGTATCTAACGGTTCTGTAACTCCACGCGGTCTCTTTGCCGATGTGGCCTTCCAAGTTAAGCTTTCTTGTCAGGCCGTTAAGGGACACACCCGCCTTGTAGTCTTCAAACATTTCTTTCACGACTTGACTCTGAAGCGGGTTGATTTTAAGCATACCGTCCACGTAATCGTAGCCAAAAATAGGACTGCCACCACCGTTGTAGTAGCCGGCCTTGGCGCGCCCAATCCGGCCCATTTGCATACGTTCGGTGATTTGCTCGCGTTCCAGTTGTGCAAAGACAGATAAGATACCTATCATCGCTTTACCAAATGGGGTGGAGGTGTCAAAATTCTCGTTTAAGCTGATGAAGGCCACGCTGTTAGCGTTGAAGACGTCTTCGATAAGATACAGGGTGTCTTTTTGTGACCGTGACAGCCGGTCGAGTTTATAAACCAGTACCGTGTCGATTTCGTGTGCCTTGATGTCGTGTATCAGCATCTCCACACCGGGGCGTTTTAGGTTAGATCCCGAGAACCCGCCGTCGGTGTAGACCTTATACACGTTCCACTCCTTGATTTCGCAAAATTTCTTTAGTTTGTCGGTTTGCTCACCGATTGAGTAGCCTTCATCGGCTTGCCACTCGGTGGACACCCGTACATAGATTCCAACTCGTTTCTCCATATTTTCCCTCCTGTGAACGTCTGTTCGGTTAAGCTGTAAAAGAAAACCCGTTGCCGGGTTTGCCGTGCTATTTCGGTTTGATTGCCTCGCCATAGGCGATTAATTTGTCCGAACCAACATAGCTTGAGGTGGTAGACAATTTAAAGTTTGCAATCGCTGTCGCTCCTAACTCGGTAGCAGCTTTTTGTATAGCTTCTTTAGCAGTGGCAAAGTCTTTTTTTGCTAGAGTCTGCGCCGATGCCCGTGACAAGGCCAAGCGATTCATAACCCGCCGGCGTGCGCTCTGTCGTGATAAACATTTCTTTCTTTTTTGAGAACATTCCCATTTTAGTTACCTCCTTAGTAAACCGTATGGTAGTAGTACTTAGGTTTAGTTTTGATAGTTTGGCCCGCGTAAAGTTCGGTGCCTTTGTCACCCAAACCGTCTTTATATACGTGAGTAATACCCGTACTGCTATCATCTAGCCGGTACAGCATGCCGTAGTCGGTCTTCCAGCCGTAAGCCATGCCGTCTGGAGTTTCAGTTGATGAGTAAGCCGAACCGACATACTTTTGCAAGGTCTGCACGTCTTTTTGACCAAAAGCCTTAGCGAATGATTTTAGCTGGTCGGCCTTATTGCTGGACGATTCTTTTTTAGCCTTGTTTTTGGCGTCGATTTGTTTCTGGATTGAATCTGGCGACCCGCTAAATAGTTTGCCGTCGTCGTTTAGTGCCAAGTAATCATCACCGTATGATAAGTTACCGGATATATCGCTATCAGGCTTGCCGATGATTTTAACGATTTCAGATTTAGTCATGCCAAGCTTGATCTTGCTAAAATCGTAGGTCTTTTTTTGGGATTCAGATTTTTTCTTCGATTCTTTGCTGCTGGCTTTTTTCTCGGTGTGTTTAACCTTCGACTGCTTAGTGTCTGCTGAATTCTTGGCTTTAGTTTTGCTTTTATAGGACGATGCAGTTCGCTTTTTGCTACTTGATTTTTTGCTGCTAGCCCGCTTGCTAGTGTTAGTTTTGGCGGTGTCGGCTTCGCTCGTGGTTTTTTCAGCAGGGAAGGCTGTCCCAAGAACCATAGTTAGTACGACCATCGCCAAAAGCGACAGCCACATACTGCGCAGATAGCGCTTCGTACCGGTGTGACGAAGTTTTCCCAGTAGCCAGCGAACGAAAAAGTAAGCGGCCGCCAGAAGGCTAGCCAAAATTAAAAGTGTTATAAAAGTACTCATTTAATCTCCTCCAAAATTTACCCCTTTAGCGGCACCCCGTATTGATATGCTAGTTCTTGATATGACCCCGGCACCCGGTTGTTGTCTTCTATAAAAAGTAGCCCCATTAATGCTACCGAAAATTTATCCGCTTCTGTTTCCAGTTTTGAGTGCCCATGCCGGTTAGTTGTGTAGTATCCAACCAAATCTTCTTGCAAGATGACGTGGCCCAATTCGTGGCCCATCGTAAAGTTGCGAATCGGTTTATGCTTGATTCGGCTATTTAGTAAGACGATTGGACTATGTCCGTCATAGATTGTTTTACCAAGCGGGTGTGGACCAAGCGTTGACCATTCAACCTGCACATTTAGCTTATCAGCGATTATAAACGGGTCGGCAGTCCCGTAGCGCTGAACAATCATTTTAACCACATTATCAATTTTCACCAAACCAACCCCTTATTTATGCTGATGGCGCTTCCAGAAAATGGTCGCTGTCGCCACGCGCAATTGTTGTTTTTCGTCTTCTGTTAAGTGCTCGCCATCATAAGTCATTGATCCTTCGTTGGCGTCTAAAAACTCATGTAAGTCATGCGTATCCTTAGCAGTAGCCCATTCAGGAGTTGCGTCGACGCCCAAAAGATAATCCACAGTCACTCCAAAATATTGAGCTAATTTCATTAAAGATTTCGTATCAGGTTCCCGAGTGCCGTTCTCATAGCCTGATATAGATGCTTTAGAGACGCTTAGAATTTTCCCGAGCTGTTCCTGATTAATTTTGCGTTTTTTTCGTAATTCACGTATTCGTGTTCCTAAAGACATAAATTCACACCTCGTTTATAGTTTTGATTGTAATGTTTACAGAATGTAAACACAATGAAAATAAAAAAAGTTCACAAAATGTAGATTTTAATGTTTACAAAAAGTAAATTCGTTGTTATAATGTTAACATAAAGTAAAGAAAGGAAGTGGAACAGCATGGCAACTGATTTGAAAAGAATTCGCGAATCAAAAGGAATAACCCAAGCTAAATTAGCTCGAAAAATCGGAATCACAAGAGGCTACTATTCAATGATTGAAAGCGGCAAACGTGGTGGTAAAAATGGTGTTAGCTATTCACTTGCAATTAAGATTGCTTCAGCGTTAGATTCGAAACCTGATGATATTTTTTTACATTAATAGTTTACTTTTTGTAGACTTTTAGCCGATTATCATCTAATAAGTAAACTTATTGTTAACTATATTGTATAGAACATCTCTTGCAAGAATCGATTTTATTCTTGCGACATTCAGGGGGATACGAAATGCGTAACAGATTTAGTGAAGAGTTGGCGCTGGTTCTTAAGCGCAAGGATGGGTACAGCCAAAGTGAGGTTGCTAAAAAAACCTTCTACTCAGAAAGTACCATATCAAGAATCGTGACTGGGTTAAAGAAAGCAGACCCGCAAACGCGTTGGACGTTAGCTAACGTGATTAACGATCTTCGATTGAGTTACACGGCAGCTAGTGAGAGTTATGGAACGATTTCGTTCCAACGTGACCGCAAGCGTAAGGACGATGTGTTCTCGGCGTTGGTTAAACAGCGAACCGAGCAAGGCGAACGAGAGAAGCTGGAACCGGAGTTTGAAACGGCCATCACGACCGAACCAAGGTTCCGGACGCCCGAACAGAACCAAGTGATTGAGCGGTACCCGCGCGAATATATCGAAGAGATAAGCGCCGAGATTACCGCACTGATAGAGCAAGCCGAGTATGCCGGCATACCGATGAACCATCTTCAACAGGTTATCGATGAGGTAAACGACAGTACCGGCGGTTAAAGGGGGTGTAAAGATGCGACGCACACTAGGACATATCACAGCAGTTGACCATCAGTTTTTAGATGGATCACAGCACAGCGATGTTGAATTTGAGAACCATATTGACGTGTTAAGTGAACAAGCGTTCACGCTACCGGGTTTTAAAGACGGGATTAAGCGTATCTACATGATACAGGCAAAGCAGAAGGAGGTAAGCTAGATGATTGTAATTCCAGATGCCATCGCATACCCGATCTTATCGGCCACCATAACTTGGCTAGTGACATTTGGTTGGATTAAGCGTCGTGAACTATTTGGCGATGATGAGGAGGTATCGCATGATAAAAAGAACCGGCGTTCGTAAATTTGGGTACAAAAAAAGCTGTTCAAGTATTGGCAGTACTTACACAGCTAAAACCGATATGAATTTTATTTTCGATTACTATTCTACTCCGAAGTTAGGAGTTAGACAACAAATTAAATATTTAATCAGGAGGATTACAAAATGGATTTAGTAAAACAACTTGATGCACTTAATCAGGCCGAGGATGCCTTGAAGATGGCAGGCCCCGATGAGCCAGAAGAAATTTGGTACACCTACTGGACACGCGGTTATGCGCCACAAGATGAAGTTGAAGATGAGGCAAACTTCTTAGAGCCCGAGAGTTCGTACGACAAAGCAGATTTGTTTGATGAGTATCTAAGCTACAACGATTCTAAACAGTGGTTAAAGGACATGCAGGCCGAATTCAACGACTACACTTGCGATTATGAATTGATGATTGACGGCACAGCAATTCTTTTCCAAGGCGCGCCCAACTACGAGCCGATGGACAAGGAAGATTCGCCAGCATGGGCTGAAATGGTGCAGACGTTCGGCAAGGCCTGCTTGTGGGACGAGCTACTCAAATTGGTAGACCAAGAAACGTTGATGGAACGCCTCGGGTACTACCGAGTTTAGGAGGGACGGCATGAGTAACGAATTAGTAGCGACAGTAAACCAAAATATCGTAGATATGAAGCAGAACGAGGGGCTTTCCCTTCCGCCGGATTACTCGGTGGGTAACGCACTCAACAGTGCCTACCTTACCTTAAGCGATTCAACAAAAGGAAAAAGCCTGCTTGACAAGTGTGACCAAGGTTCAGTTATCAAAGCCTTGATGAACATGGCGATTCAAGGGCTTAGCCCAGCCAAGAACCAATGCTACTTTATCCCGTATGGGAATCAACTGGTAATGCAGCGTAGCTACTTCGGATCAATCAGCGTAGTTAAGCGACTATCGAACGTAAAGGATATTGACGCCCAGATTATCCACAAGGACGATACCTTCAAAATCGGCGGTGAGAACGGCCGGCTGGTAGTAAAGGAGTTCGAACCAAGCTTTGAGAACCTCGACAAGCCAATCGTTGGCGCCTTTGCATGGGTTGAAAACAACGACGGTGACCGGACTTACACAGTGATGACCAAGAAAGACATTGATACCAGCTGGGGGCATTCGCGGAACAAGAAAGTGCAGAACGAATTTCCCGAAGAAATGGCCAAGCGAACTGTGATCAACCGTGCGGCGAAGTTCTATATTAACTCTAGCTCGGATAACGACCTCTTCGTGCAAGCCGTAAACGACACCACCAGCGCCGAATACGATAACGACAGTAGAAAGGACGTTACGCCCGCTAAACGCTCACTAACGGCAGATTTGGCGGAGAATAAGCCAACCCAGACGCAAGTGGAGCCTAAACCAGCGCCCGAGCCAGAAACAAAGCCGGAACCTAAAGCGGAACCAGCCAAGCCAACAGAGCCAGCAAAGGAGGCTAAAACTGATGATCAAGAACCTACCACAGCAACAGCAGACGACGACCAAGCCAACCAAGAAAGTATTTTCGACAACCTTAACAAACTTAACGCCTAATAATTATTACGACCGCTGGACAGATAAGAAGTATATGTCGCCGACCTGGTTTAAGAAGTTTCTAGCTTGCGAGGCGGAGGCGTTGGCTGAGCTTACCGGCAAGTGGCAGCCAGTACGGGACCCAACCGCCTTACTGGTTGGTAACTGGCTACACAGCTACTTTGAGAGCAAAGCAGCGCACGAGCAATTCAAGGCGGAACATCCCGAGGCACTTTCAAGCCGTGGCCCAACCAAGGGCCACCTCAAAGCCAGTTTTAAAGTAGCGGACGAGATGATCAAGGCGCTTAAATCGGACGAAAGTTTTAACCAACTTTATCAAGGCGACAAAGAAGTGATTGTGACCGGCAAGATTGGCGGCTACCTGTGGAAGGGCAAGATTGATTGCTTGAACCTTGAACGCGGCTACTTCGCCGACTTGAAGACGACAATCGACATCTACAAGGGTTACTGGAACCCAGACACTAGAGAGCGCGAGCCGTTCGTGTATGCGTATAACTATCAACTACAAATGGCGGTATATCAAGAATTGATTAAGCAGCGGTTCGGCGTGGAGTGCAAGCCGTATATCGTGGCTGTAAGCAAGCAGACGCCGCCCGACAAGCAAGTAATCGACTTACCCGAGTATCGGCTTAAGAACGCTATGAGCGAGGTGCTAGGCGGGCAGGAACGCATTCAGCAGGTAATCGCTGGCAATATCGAGCCAGAACGTTGCGAACACTGCGAGTATTGCCGAGCCACCAAGCGATTGGACAGCGTAGTTAGTGCCGACGATTTGTTAGGAGCGTGAGACAACATGGGAAACCTACTAATCAGCGAGCCACCTTTACAAGTATTGCCGTCTTTAGCAAATAAAATCGGCTTGAATGAAGCTATTGTTTTACAGCAATTTCATTATTGGCTGATCCGGTCAAATAACGAACGTGACGGCCATAAATGGATCTACAACAGCTATACAAGTTGGCACAAACAATTTCCGTTTTGGAGTATGAACACACTAAAGCGTGCAATTTTAAGTTTGGAGCAAGACGAATATTTGATTTCCGGAAATTACAACAAGGCTGGATTCGATAAAACGAAGTGGTACCGCATAAATTATGGCAAGTTGGGTATGGGTCAACCATTGACCCAAAGTGAGCCAACGAGTGACCCAAAATTGGACGATGGGTCGGCCCACAATGGGTCAACCAATACCAATAGATTACCAGAGAGTACTTCAGAGACTACTACAAACCATAGTGTGGCTGAAGCCACACAGTTCGATTGGCAGTCAGTAATTGATTACCTTAACGAAAAATCTGGGAAACATTTCAGGCATACGGATTCTAATCGGCGGTTGGTTGTGTCTCGGCACAAAGATGGAGACTTCACCATTGATGATTTTAAGCGGGTTATTGATAACCAGTGTTTTGAATGGTTGCACGATAAAAACATGATGAAGTACCTGCGCCCAGATACGCTGTTTAGGGCGTCGAAGTTTGAAGGGTACCTCAACAACACACCACAGCAGCCAAGACAAGGTGGGTGGTTTGATTGAGCGACGATATGAAGACGGTACAGGCGCTGTTCAATCCCGCCATGCTTTCTAAGGTGATTCACGCCAAGGGCATTGACGCCGACAAGCTGCCAACCAAGGAAGAATTGGATCAGCTGACACTAGAGAAAGCGGAGCGGACGGTGCAGGCCAAACACCGGCGCCACTACTACCACATGAGCGTGTGGAGCGGTGAGGTGCCACTGCGATTTCGGTTTGACGATTGGGACGTAACCAAGCAAAGGGACCAATCACGGGCACGAGAGCTTGGTAATCGGGCGTTTAAGATAGCTCGGGAGCTTGCCAAACAGCCTTTTAATGTCGTACTAAGCGGCGAGCGGGGCACCGGTAAGACTTCACTAGCATTAGCCATCATGGCCCAGCTTATGCGGCAGGGGCAGACGTGCATGTTTGTATCAACCGCCGAACTGCTCCGGCTGGTTAACGACAAGTACGAGGCGCCAGACGTACGTGAACGCTTGATGTACATTACCAAGGATATGAAAGCCGTTGATGTGCTGATACTGGACGACTTCGGTACCGAGGGTGGAAAACCAAACGAACAAGGATTCTACAAGCCAGTACACAAGGACTTGCAGACGTTGATGTATCAGGTAGCCAACGCGCGTTGCAACTTTGAAACCAACCAAGCGCGCCACGCTACCATCATCACGACCAACAACACGAAACGTGAATTAGAAACGATGTATGACAAAAAGACCGTCGACCGGTTGATGACCAAAAACCCAGCCCATCAGCTAAGTTTCGACGATATGGAGGGTGTTCGGAATGTGTAACCTATGTAACGGTACCAAAATCATTCATACAGAAATTATGGCGGGCGTCATGGCGGTGGCGCCATGCCCGAACTGCACCGGTTTTACGCACACACACTACGAGAACGAATTGGAGGCGTTTAAACATGAATGAAGTTAGTAGTTTTGATTTTAACGGCAGCTTAGTTAGAACGGTAATTATCAACAACGAACCCTATTTCGTTGGTAAAGATTCGGCATTAGCAATCGGATATACGAACACACGAAAAGCGATTCGAGATCATGTAAAAAGCAAATACAGGAGGGAGGAACGAATCGGTACCCCCTCTGGGGTTCAGACAATGACGGTTATTGCTGAACCCGGAGTATATCAGCTGGCTAGCCAGAGCAAGTTACCAACGGCTGAACCGTTCCAAGATTGGGTGTATGAGCAGGTTCTGCCAACGATTCGAAAGCACGGTGCCTACATGACCGATGCCAAAATTGAAGAAGTGCTCACGGATCCAGACACGATTATCAAATTGGCTACACAACTGAAAGACGAGCGAGCCGGGCGGCAACTCGCCGAGCAAAAGGTTAAGCAGTTACAACCCAAGGCTGACTATTATGACCGAATTTTGGCTAATACGGGACTGATTACGACTACTTCGATTGCTAAGAATTACGGTATGTCAGCAGTGCGATTTAATCAGTTGCTGCATGATGCGGGCGTTCAATTCAACCAGTCAGGTAGCTGGTATCTGTACAGCAAGTATCAACGTCACGGATATACGCATACGGTGCCGATTCCAATCGAGCATCGAGATGGGCGACCAGATGTCAAGATGCAGACCAAATGGACCCAGAGGGGCCACAAATTCATTTATGAGCTACTCAAGAAACTGGACGTTTTGCCGATGATTGAGCGCGAAGCAGTAACAGCCTAAGAAGGTGTGAATTTGATTGACCATACCCAGCTTTTGAAGGCGGTGAGAGAGGTAGAGAACCGGCACGGTGGTAGCGTGCTGACGGCTAGCGATGATGAGATGCAGGCTATCTGGGCGATTACTGGTGGGCATAAGCAGTGGGTTGAGGCTAGCCCGCGTGAGTTTAAAGAGATTAGATTGATGGCTGATAGGCGCGCACACGAAAAGGTGCTTGACATTCGCGCCACTGCCCAACGGTTAGGTCACTCGACATCGTGGGTGCGTAGGCGCGAGCGAGCCTATCGAGCAGGCGAACTGAGAACGACTAAGACAAGGAAGTTGATAACGTGAATAAAGTTAAGTACCCCAAGGGGGTTGCTCCAGCATACCGACACACTAAAGCCCGGAGAGCTGGCAAGCATACTAAGCGACGCGGGCCGGGTCCGGAACAGCTGATTCAGCGTGACATTATTGCGGCGCTCAAAATGGCTGGGCATCACGTCTGGCGCATGAACGTTGGGGCAGTTAAGAAAGAGGATGGAGGATATTTTAGGGCCGGCCCACAGGCTGGGTTCCCGGATGTATTCGGCTATCGTAAAAGCGACGGTAAGGCCTTCTTCATCGAAGTTAAAACGAAGCAAGGCAAGCGGCGAGAGGTACAAGATAATTTTGCCCGAGATGTTGCAGGCGATTCAGTGATATACGGGGTCGCGCGGTCGGCACAAGAGGCCCTAGATATCGTGACTAAGGGATTAAACAGAACGGAGGATGACCCACATGGCAGAACTAGTGCCAGATAAAGTTTACAAGTGTTTCGAGACGAGCGGCCGTTATATTAGCAATGCGGATTATAAGACCTATACCCGATTAGGCAATGCTATGCGGCGCCGAGACCAGTTAAATCGCGAAAACAGCAATGCTAATTATCGAGTACTAGCCGCAAAAGGTTGGTTTGAAGTTGATGACTAATTTTTAATACTAAGACTAAAACGAAATGAAACGAGGAAAATATCATGGATCCAAAATTTAAAGAAGTTGATTTTAATGACTTACCAGATGAAGTTAAGCGAACGTACGCCGAGTTGCCGGTGATTCCTAAGGAAGTGGCGGGATGGATTGCAAAGTGCAAAAACAATGGTGTTTCAATAGGTGACGCACTTTGCTCCGAACGACGTCCAGAGAAAGTGCGAGACTGGATGGCGCTTACGCCCGGAACTTATGAGTTTAATCAGCAAAGATATGCAAAATATCAGGGCTTAATGGCCCGTGCGTGGCTCGACGGGTACACAGTGGAGGATGAGTAGGCGGTTCAGCTGTTCGAGGAGGATTAAGTATGAGTTTAGTTATTGTTTCAAGCAAAGCAACACAGTTACCAAATCCAGAAGAAGAATGGAACTATCCAGATAAAGATGATTTCACTTATCGTGATAATCCGGAGAAATTCGCAGCTGATTGTGACGAGTTTCAAAAAATGACGGATCAGTACGAAGCAGAACAAGAGGATGCCGAGGCTGATACCTTTCAAATTGGCTATGGGGCTTTTAAAAGCTTTCGGGCGCAATTAGCTCTACCATTAGGATTTCACTACTATGTTAAAGATTCAAGCGATCCGTTTAGTTGGTGGTTGCAACGAGACCGTGATGATTCGATTGAGGCGGATGCAGTCGGAGAATTCTTGCTTCACTCGGATTGTGATGGTGAACTTGGATCGAGATGTATTCGAACGCTGTTTAGTGAAATGAATAAACTGACGCCTGATCAAACTAAAACTATTAATCGGTATGAGGAGTTTTACACGTTCACACGTAAAAGTGCGGAAAATGGATTACATTGGATTTTTTGTTAGTCGAATTTTCAGTTTTACATCTTTTATATAAAAAATGGAGGCATTAATTATGACATTTGCACAGGCACATAAATTGTTACAGGAACAAAGCGATAAAGGGGCAGACACTTGGTATGGTCCCAGTTTAGAAAAGCATAGTCGGGTTCGAGGACATTTGGAATGGGGAACAGTAGAACTAATCTTGTTTCAGCTTCAAAAGGAATACGCGCCCGAAGAAAGTCAGGTTAAAGATGGAATCTTCTAAAATACACGAATTAAAGATTGCGCCAAAGTACATGGATGCTCAATTAGCTGGTGTCAAAAACTTTGAAATCCGTAAGAATGACCGTCACTTTCGCGTCGGTGACCGATTGCTGTTGCGCGAGTGGACCGATGGTAAGTTAACTGGCCGTAGCCTGACGGTTTACGTGATCTACATCACTGACTACCAGCAACGAGATGGGTATGTGGTACTGGGAACTAAGCCACTAGGGCATACGAGTGATTCTTTATTAGAAGACGCAATGTCGCTGACACAGGAGGCAATTTTATGAAATACGAATACCAGTTTACTTTTTGGCGATTTGACTTGAGTAGGATTCGTGATTGTTTTTTAACCATAGACCTGAGTGAAGAAGCTGCGAATAAGTTATATAAAATGTATAAAATCGGCAATGATGGCTGGAATGATCAGTTTGCGCCAATTAAAGTTTCTGACAGTAGGGGGATAGCGGTAAATAGCAAGTTCAAATTATATTCAGTGCTTAAAATTCCAGAATAAAAAGCGCTGCCATCACTAGCACCGCCCCGATTGAACCTCAACAGTTTGATTATATCACAGTTAAAACAAGGGGTGGCAGTGATGGAGAGCATTTTTAAAGGTGTGGATGAAGACCGGACGGCTATTAAAGCAGAACGAGTTTTAAAAGGTTATCGTAAATGGCTTCTAAGAGCACGTAAGGTTAATTTTAACCTGCAAAGCCCAGCTATGGACGGTATGCCTAAAAGTACCAGTTATAGAAATCCTATTGAGGCGAAACACGTTAATAAATGGAATGCCGAATTCATGGCGAAGTTAGTAGTTAACGTGATTAAGGGTATCGTTATCGATGAAAAAACGGAGATATATTCAGAGTTGCTGATGCTGTTTTACATCAAGAACTACTCGAAGACTAAGTGCATGATAACGTTAAACATTTCGGATAAAACGTTCAATAAGTACCTTAAGCAGGCACAATTAACGTTCGCTGAAGTTTATCCGGATAAAGTCGAAAATTTATTAGTTAAGAAGTACGAACCAGAAGTTGTTGAGCATTATGACGAGGATTGAAAAAACTCCGAGTAAATTCCGGGTAAATTCCGACAAGTTTCCGAGTTGATTCCGGAAAATGCACGGAAAAGGGGATTATATTAGTAGTATCGATTGATAGGTAAGCCACCCCTGGCTTGTAAAGGCCTATCATTATGTGCTTGTGGCGGAATAGGTAGACGCATAGTCAGACGCGCGTAACGGGCTTCAGGTGACACTGATGTGACCACACGTCATGCAGGGTGCAAATCCTTGCCAAGCACTTTGACGGATAGACGCATGAGCCTAAATGAGTTGCAGAACGTCCATAAGAATGACCTCCTTTCGAAATAGTGATGAGTACGATAAGGTCTATCCGTTGAGTACATACAGCGCAATCAAACGGCCACCAGATAGCATGCAGGAACATGCGCGCTGTGGTATTGTATATAGATACTGAAAGGGGGCTTTGGCTCCCTCAGGTATTCTCAGTAATCCTTCAAACTGCTCTCGCTTATTGGCGGGAGTTTTTTGATACATATGAGGAGGAACTACAATGAATACGGAAGATATCGAGGCTATTGAGAATGATTGGAAAAAAGTTAATCTAGAACTATTCGGGGCACAATATCCATTCTGTTCAAGCAGTGAGGCAACTCATGGCAAAGATGATTAACACAAAATATGGCTACGTCACGCCACAAGAAGCAGAGATGGATGCCCGCTTAGATAAATGGATGAAGCGTCGTGCTAAACAGCATGGCGCTTTTAGTTTGGATAAAAATAAAAAGGTGGTAATTATTATGAACAAAGTATTGTTGAAAAAGTTAAACACTGAATACGATGAACTGACGGACAAGATTGCTAAAGCTTGGCCGGCTGCCAGTAACTTAGATATTCCTGATGAACAACGGCAACTCATTGGTATTCAAGCAAGAGCTATGGAAACCTATGCACAGGTACTGGCAATTCGGATTCGTTTACTCGAAAAATAATAGGATTATCAATCTAATTCCAATTAACGGAGGTGTGGTGGTATGTAATGAAATCCGACAAAATCCGACAATTGACGACTTTTTATTCGTTACCTAAAAAGCAGCAAAAGGCCATTATGTTGCTGTTTTCAGGCGAAATGAATCAAGGAGAAGTTGCCAACAATGTCGGCATATCAAGAACAACCATTTCAGCATGGAAACAGAAAGAAATATTTAGACAAGCACAGGATGAATATAATCGTTTTATGCTGCGTGACCTAACCAGTGAGGCCATTATGACAATGCGTGAGCTGTTAGATGCACGTAGCGAGATGGTACGCTTTAGTGCTGCCAAGGATATTCTAGACCGGTCAATGAATGATGCTCAGATTCGTAAAGCTGAGGCTGAAGCAGATATTGCCGAGGCTAACGCGCAAGTTATCAAAGAAAGCGACGGCGAGGGTGTTCAAGTGAATGTTACTTTCCCAAAGGGCGGTGATCTAAATGGCGACAGTTGACTTAAATCTAGGGCGGCTTGTGTCGCCTGCCTACTACCCGATGTTTAACTCACACAAGCGCTACTTGGCTTACAAGGGCTCCCGTGGGTCGGGCAAGTCGTATGCAACGGCAATCAAAGTGATTACTGACATGCTGGTGTACCCGTATGTTAACTGGCTGGTGGTGCGTCAGTATGCGACGACCCAGCGTGATTCAACCTTTTCGACCATTCGCAAGGTTGCTTATGACATGGGGGTTGGCGAGCTGTTCAAGTACACCACTAATCCCTTGGAAATCACGTACAAGCCGACCGGCCAAAAGGTTTACTTCCGTGGCATGGACGACGCACTGAAAATCACGTCAATTCAGCCAATCCATGGTGTTTTATGCCGTGCTTGGTACGAAGAAGCCTACGAGCTCAAATCTGAATCAGCGTTTGAAACCGTTGAGGAATCGTTGCGGGGCATCCTGCCAGACGAAGACGGTTATTATCAGACAATCATCACGTTTAACCCGTGGAGTGACACTCACTGGCTCAAGCGTGTTTTTTTTGACGACAAAAGTAAAAAGCGTAACTCTGTTGGGCTGACTACTACCTACAAGGACAACGACCACTTAAACCGCGATTACGTGGTTAGCTTGGAGGACATGCTCCGAACCAACCCTAATCGTGCACGAGTGGCCGTTAAAGGTGATTGGGGTATTGCAGAGGGGCTGGTGTTTGAGGGGCTTTTCGAACAGAAAGAATTCAGTTTGGATTTAATCGCTGGCCTGCCTAAGTCGGTTGGGCTGGACTTCGGGTTCAAGCATGATCCAACCGCAGGTGAGTTCATGGCGATTGACCAGAAGAACCGTGTTGTCTATATCTATGATGAGTTTTACAAGCAGCACTTACTCACCCAGCAGATTGCCGATGAGCTCGGTAACCACAAGGGCTATGGCTTGCCGGTATATGCCGACAGCGCCGAACAACGGTTGATTACAGAATTGTCGCGTGTCTGGGGCGTGCCAAGCCTACACCCAGCGGGCAAGGGCAAGGACAGCGTGATTCAAGGTGTGCAGTTCATGCAGTCATACCGCTATGTGGTGCACCCACGGGTTAAGGGCTTGCTTGAAGAGTTCAACACCTACGTTTACGACAAGGACAAAGAGGGCAATTGGCTAAACACGCCAAAAGACGCCGCTAACCATGCGATTGACGCGCTCCGTTACGCCATGGAACCATTTATGTTTATTCGTGGCGGGCGGTATATGAGTTATCAAGAGCGGGTGCAAGCCGTGAAGAATTTAGGATTATAGGAGGTGGAACATGCGAGTTAAAGATAACGAAAAAGCGAATTTAGTTTACCAAGACGATTTGGACAACCTGACGCCGGCCGCGGTGATGAAATACATCGTGCACCACTACGAGAACCAACGACCACGGCTTAAGCGCTTGGACCGTTACTATCAAGGGTTCAACCAAAGCATTCTGGAGCAAGACAGCCGAAGAATCGAGCAGGGCAAGGCCGATTATCGCGCCACGCATTCGTTTGGCAAGTATATCGCTGATTTCCAGACCAGTTACTCGGTTGGGAACCCAATCAGCGTCAAACTGCCAGCAGACGATGCCAAAGTGGATGAGTTCAACCGTGCAAACGATGTGGACGCCGAGAACTACGACCTATTCCTAGACATGACCCGCTATGGCCGCGCTTATGAGTATGTGTACCGTGGCAAGGATAACCTAGAACACCTTGTGCGGTTAGATCCGCTCGACACGTTCGTAATCTATTCAATGGAAGTTGACCCAGCACCGATTATGGCCGTGCGGTATCACAAAATCGAAGTCGTCAGCGACGATGACCAGTTATCGGTTAAGTATGTTCCGGAGACATGGACAAAAAGCCAGCATATCAAGTACCAACCGACCGATATTCGCGGCAACATGGTGCAGGCGGAAGTTGAGGCCATGCACGTTTTTCCAGTCGTCGAGTTCGACAATTCGAATTTCCGTTTGGGAGATTTCGAAAACGTTATTCCGCTAATTGATCTATACGACAGCGCCCAGTCAGACACGGCCAACTACATGACCGACCTAAACGATGCCATGTTGGTAGTTCAAGGTGATATTGACACACTGTTTGAGGGCTCATCAATCTTTAACGGCGTTGATACCGACGATGAAGATGCCATGAAGAAGCTAGCCAAGGACAAGCTGGAATTGCTCAAAGAGATGAAGGATGCCAACATGATGCTGCTTAAGTCAGGGTTCACAGTCAACGGCTCGCAGACCAGTACCGATGCGAAGTACATCCACAAGGAGTACGACGTGGTGGGCGCCGAGGCATATAAGAAACGTTTAGCAAGCGACATCCACAAGTTCAGCCACACGCCGGACTTAACGGACGAGAACTTCGCCAGCAACGCGTCTGGGGTCGCTATGCAGTATAAGGTACTTGGGACGGTTGAGTTAGCCAGCACCAAGCGGCGCATGTTTGAGAAAGGTTTGTATGCACGTTACCAAATCGTGGCCGACCTTGAACGTTTGGCGTCTAGTGGTTGGAAGACTAACCCGCAGGGCATGCGATTTACGTTCCGCGACAACCTGCCAACGGACGACATTAGCCAAATTACGGCGATTGGTCAGGCAGGGGCAACTTTACCACAAGAATACTTATACCAGTTCCTGCCGAACGTCACCGACCCTAAGCAAATCACCGAGTTACTTAATGAACAACGTGAAGAGTTGGGCGGGGCCGGCG
Source organism: Lactiplantibacillus modestisalitolerans (assembly GCF_005405425.1). Taxonomy (GTDB): domain Bacteria; phylum Bacillota; class Bacilli; order Lactobacillales; family Lactobacillaceae; genus Lactiplantibacillus; species Lactiplantibacillus modestisalitolerans. The sequence goes on from NZ_BJEA01000004.1 coordinate 197,964, forward strand.
ATTACAGCATGATTGGCGGTGAAGACGATGGCGAAGACGAACCAGCAACGAGCCAAGGAGCAAGCGGACCAGATAGACCGGCAAACTAAGCATGACGGCCGGATTAGTAAGGAAGTAGCAGCGACACTAGCCCTGTTTCTTTCGTTCTGGTACGCGTTCGTCGAGGGCAACGGCGATTACGACCATGCCAGCGATTCGCAACTGGCGAACCAACAACTGAAACAGCAAGTGGATCAGGACGCACGGCAAGCGGGGGTTAAAACCAAGCCGGCCAGCACCAACGACGACTTGCTCCAGTATGCCGGTTACGTGTATGCGTCTATTCTCGCGTTTAAGCTCGTTGACCATGTGGGCGGTAAGTTATCCGAGATTGTCGTCAGAACGGCTAAAAACGTGCAAAATATGTACGGTGGTGGGTCTGGCGGTGGCAATTATGGTGATATCGTTGACAAGCTCATGGACGGAGCCAAGTGGTCCGACCGAATTTGGGCGAATCAGGACCAGCTGCGGGCTGATTTGACAGCGGAGATGAAACGGGCACTGCTAACGCATGACAACCCCGTGACGCAAACTAGCAAACTGCGTAAGAAGTTCAAAGTGGCCGATTACCAGTCACGGCGAATCCTGCGGACAGAGAGTTCACGGGTTATGAATGCAGTCACTCTGCAGAAAATCAGTGATGAGGGTTACAAGCACGTTGTCTGGGTGGCCAACAGTGGCGCCTGTCGTGCCTGTGCCAGTCACGAGGGCGAAATTCGCACGCTTAAGCAGGCAGACGGGGTGATTCCGTTTCATCCTAACTGCTTATGTACTTGGGCAGCGGTTGATTAGGAGGATTAGATCATGAGTAATTTAATTGTGTTTCTGAAAAACGACAAGACGCTACTATTTGAGAACGCTACAAAGTTAAATGTCGGCCCGTCTATGATTGAGTTCACGTATGACGGCAAGTCGACCGGCAAGACCCGCAAGGCTACTTTTTGCACGGCAAGTATCGCCGGCTTTGCGGCTGAATCTAACGAATAATTGTTTGACCCAAGCAAGTCACTAAACTACTTACTTTAAAATAGCGTGATGGAAAAAGACGTGTGACCGTGGCTGTGCTAAGGCGTGGCTGGGGTCGGGTACATGTCTTTTTGTGTTGGGCAAAATCAGGAGGAAATACCAATGGCAGAAGTAACAGAAAACAACCAAACAACTACCGACAATGGCGAACAAACCGAAAGCCAAGCAACTGAAACGACGTTCACACAATCACAGCTCGATTCAGAGGCTGACAAACGGGCGGCTAAGGCTGTTGAAACCGCTAAGGCTAAGTGGGAGGCTGATACCAAACAAAAGCTAGAAGACGCCAAAAACGAGGGCGCCAAGCTGGCTAAGATGTCGGCAACCGAAAAAGCCAAGGCGGAAGAAGACGCACGGATTAAGGCACTGGATGACCGTGAGGCAGAACTGAACGCACGAGAACTAAGCTCCAGTACCACGGCATTGTTGATTGATAACGACTTGCCAAAGGGCTTGACCGAACCGCTCGTGAAGTTAGGCGACGCCAAGGCAATTAGTGCAGTGGTTGCGTCGCTTAAGTCAGTTATCGGTGATGAAGTAAACCGGCGGGTTAACGAATCGCTACAAAGCACGCCACCGACTAATGGGGCTTCTGCCTTGGGCTCCGGCAAAGTAACACAAGAACAATTTGATCGCATGACCCTAGCAGAGAAAGCAGGACTGCGGGCAAAGGATCCGGACGAATTTAATCATCTAACAGGAGGAATTTAAAATGGCAGACGAAATGACAAAACTTGCGGACTTGGTAGACCCAGAAGTCCTCGCGCCTATCATCTCTTACGAACTTAAGAAAGCCTTGCGCTTTGCACCACTGGCACAAGTGGACACCACTTTACAAGGCCAACCGGGTAGCACTTTGAAGTTCCCAGCGTACACCTACATTGGTGACGCGGCCGACATTGCGGAAGGTGCAGCCATTCCGCTGGACAAGCTGGGTACTAGCATGAAAGACGCCACTATTAAGAAAGCCGCTAAGGGTACCGAAATCACTGACGAAGCAGTGCTTAGTGGCTATGGTGACCCAATCGGCGAATCGACCAAGCAACTGGGGTTATCCCTTGCGAACAAGGTTGATGACGACGCCTTAACCGCGCTTAAAACTGGTACGCAAACCGCAACCGTGACTGCTGACGTGGCCGGCATTCAAGCCGGCTTAGATGTCTTCAACGATGAAGACGACGGCACGGTGGTTGTTCTGGTCAGTCCAAAGGTAGCGGCACAAATCCGCATGGACGCAATCGAAAAGAAGATTGGTTCTGAAGTCGGCGCCAACCAACTTGTGAGTGGCACTTACCTTGATGTGTTAGGTGCGCAGATTGTGCGCTCCAAGAAATTAGCTGACACGGACATGATCTTCGTTAAGGTAAACGAAACCAGCCCAGCGCTCAAGCTCGTGATGAAACGTGCGGTACAGGTTGAATCAGACCGCGACATCATCCACAAGACAACGCGCATGACGGCGGACGAACACTACACGGCTTACCTATACGACGACACCAAGGTTGTTGTGGGTACCGTGGGAGCTGCTGGCACGGGGGAATAGCGGCGGCTTCCGCTACTGAGCCGCAGAAACCAACCAGTAGTAGTACGGTGGCTGAAATCAAGTCGTATCTAGATGCGCAAGGTATCAGCTACCCGTCAAGCGCACTGAAAGCTGATTTGCTTGAGTTAGTGGGGTGATTTAATGGCGGAAAATGCAGTGCTGGCTAGCCTTAAGCTCCGCATTGGCGTAACCGATGATAAGCAGGACGCTTTACTGGTTGACCTCATCGAGGACGCCCAGCAACGGGTACTTGCATATATCAACCAAGACGGCAACGCTCAAACCGAAAGCCCGCCCGCTGTTGGGTGGGTGATCAAGGACATTGTGGTGAAGATGTACAACCGAATTGGCGATGAGGGCAAAGAGAGCGGGTCCGAGGGCAACGTTTCGAGCACTTGGGAAAGTATCGACTTGTCAAACTATGCCAACGCCCTTGACCCTTACCGCAAGTCAAGCTCACGGCGCCGCCCGGGGACGGTGTTTATCTAATGAGATATAACGAACGCATTGAGCTAGTTTACGTTGAGCAGTCACAAGACGAGTTGCACGGGGGCACCAAGGAAACAAAGGTCATTATACCTTGCTTAATGGTGCCGATTACCGACGTGCAGAAGTTGTCAGTTTACGGTTTAGTAGGAAAGCCGTCCTTTGAGGTTCACCTTAAGGGACAGGTTGCCAAGCCCGACAAGGTTCGACCAGTCGACAGTGAGGTAGCCTACACCGTGGGGCAAACTGTCAGCAACCGCAAGTCAACCGTGCTAATCGTGTCAGGAGGTGGCTAAATGAGTGGTACAAGCATTCGCTGGGACGGGCTCGGTGACTTATACAGCGAATTGGGTGTTGCAAGTAGGGAAGCGCAGAAGTACACCGAGGACGCTATGAAGTCGACGCTAGCCAAGGCGCAACAGAAGTCTAAAGGGCTGGCACGGGTGGACACGGGGTTCATGCAGAACAACATCAACACTAAGGTTCTTGAGTCTAACCAAGACCGAGTTGTCGGCGAGATTCGTTCAGAGGCTGAATACAGCTCCTATAACGAATTTGGCACCTACAAGATGTCCGCCAAGCCGTTTATCCGTCCGAGCGTAGCGGCGTCCACCCCTTGGTTCTACAATTCAGTCAAGCAGGCCTTGAAGAAAGCGGGGAAGTTTAGTTGACGCTAGCAGAATGGTACGAGCAAGTTTATGCACAACTGCCAGCGGACGGAATCCGTGTTGTTTTCAAGCAACCACAGGCCGACAGCCAATTACCCTTGGTGCATGTCAGCGTCCACACCGATTTAGATGTATCGAGCAAGACTGACACGCTAAACCAAGTGGAACAACAGATTGACGTTTATGCCGAGGGCGACACCCCGCCGTTCGATTTCGAGCAGTACGTGCAAAAGGTCAAGTGGTCACTAGGCAAGGTGCTTAAGTGGGACAGCTTGACTACGCAAACAATGATTGATGACAGCATGGGTCGTGAGATTAAACGGGCCATGCTTTTAATTACGATTACGATTTAGGAGGCAAAAACAATGGCAGAAACACCAGTAAACAACGGTATCAGCATGGTTAAGTCCACGCCATTCCGTGGCAAGGACGTTTGGTACTTTATCCAATCGGTAAAAGAACCAGTTGGGTCTAAGGCCATTCTACCGGCACACCAAACCGCCGGCGATTTAAGCATTGAAGGTGATTCCCTCGACGAACAAACGAAGATGGGGCGGGTTTTAGCGGCCTCGACCAACGAAGACTCGGTTGAAATTACCCTGTACCAAGTACCGGGCGACGATACGATGAAGATTTTCATCGACGGCAAACACGACGGTGTGCAGGTTAAAGTATGGCGTGTTGTCGTGGACAAACGGGTGGCCGTTGACGAGGGCGACCACAAGGCTTATCCGGCGATGTTCGGTTATGGGATTGTTGATTCGGTTGATGTTTCCGATGAAGACGGTTTCGTCGAAGTTGACGGGACCTTAAACATTATCGGTAAGTTAACTGACAAGAACGCTGACGGGACGGACGGTACTTTCCCACTGACCGATGATCAAGTTGCAGCGCTCAACCAGCTTTACGCCTTTGAACGCCCCGGCGAAACTACCGGTGAATTCACTGACGATGTAGAGGGCGACACTGACGCTACGCCAGGAAGCCAAGCCTAGCTTGTAAGAAGTAAGCAAACAGAGACGAGGTAAGCCAACCGGCCGAGCTGAGACGATATAGGAGGATAAGCGATGATTAGTTTAAAGATTAAGGGCAAAGATTTAGATTTGAAGTTCGATTTTGGGGCATTCTTCCGCGCAAACAAGCAATTAAGCACCAACGACACGCAAGAAGACGGCGCCAGTCAACTTTGGTTGCAGTTCGTGAACGAAGACCCGATGGCAGTATATAACGCCTTACGGGTGCTGGTTCCGGCTAAATACAGCGATGAAGACATCACCGACTTCTTGAACGATTATGCCGACGAAAAAGCATTCGATGATTTAACCAAGCAGTTGGAGGAAGAGTTGCATACCTCGGCTTTTTTCCGTCGCGCCGCGAAACAGTGGCTGAACTTGACAAGCAAGTACGCCGTTACGGGCAAGGCGAAGAACCAGGCCGAAGAGATTCAGCAGCAAGCGGTGAGAGATACGTTGGACGCACTGAAGAAGAGTCTCTCTTAATAGATTTCGCAAGGCTGGGCATGTCGGATAATCCTGACATGCCCTTTTCTTTGTATAAGTGGGAGGCGATGGCGATTCTTGATGGGGCACGGCTAAAGCAACTTGACGACCGGCGTTTTCTCTTGGAGCAAGCCGTCAATACAGCGAACTTTCAAAATGCCAAGAAACCGGCCGGCGTAGTGAAGAAAGCCTATCGACTTATCGACAAGCAAAGCGACGCCATTATCAAGGGAAAACGGCATGGGAGAGCGCGTGCGGATCACAAGAAACTTAAGATTCTAGAAAAGGTTAGAGCAGCATTTGGGGGTGACAGCTAATGGCACAAGTAGTGGCGACGTTTGACGCGAACATTTCGCCATATCAAGCGGCGATGGAAAAGATAAAAGGAGCTACTGGAACCGCCACAAAGGCAACCTCTGGCATGTCGCAACGGGTTCACCAAGCTATGTCAAGTATTGGCAAGACTACTACGGTAGCCGGTGCTGCTATGACGGCCATGGGTGTTTCTGCGATGAAGAGCTACGGCAGTTTTCAACAGTCGCTTAACAAAGCCGCGGTTATCGCTGGAGGCACTTCTAAAGATATTGGCAAGCTGTCTGATATGGCTAACCGTATGGGGGCAGAGTTACCATTGAGCGCGCAGGACGCCGCGGACGCAATGGTTGCCATGGCCCAAGACGGGGCGTCGATTAAAACAATCACTAAGGAATTCCCAGCAATTGCGCAAGCGGCCACGGCGACCGGTGATGATCTACAAAATACTGCGTCCGTAGTCCAACAGGCGATGAACGTCTGGGGCAAGTCGCTTAAGTCACCACAACAAGCGGCGGCAATCTTGACTTCGACTGCTAACATGTCGAATGCCTCGATTAGCGATATGCAACAGGCTATCGCCACGATTGGCGGAACTGCATCCAACGCTGGTTTTGGCATGGCTGATATGTCCGAAGCAATCGGGTTGATGACTAACAAAGGATTCACTGCTGAACGAGCTTCACAAGACTTAAACCATGCGATTCTGCAAATGCAGGCGCCATCTAAAAAGGCCCGTGAGGAGATGAATTCCCTCGGATTGTCGTTTACCGATAGTAGCGGCAAGATGAAGCCATTTCCAACAATTCTGCGTGAGGTCGCTAAGGCAACCGATGGGATGAGTTCTAGTCAAAAGGCCGCCGCCCTCAAGACAATGTTTAACACCGCAGGTATGCAAGCCATGCTTCCGTTGTTAGCGTCGGTTGAGGACAAGAGCGGGAGTACCACCACTAGCTGGGATGCTTATGCTAAGGCGCAAGACAAGGCTAGTGGCTCAACTAAGGCTGCAACCAAGTTCCTGCAAGACCAAGCCGACGAAATGCAACAGAACCTCGGCTCTAAGATTGAGCAAGTCGGCGGTAACTGGGAATCATTGCGCAATAAAGCCATGGAGGCCACTTCCGGTGTTAATTCCGGCATTGTCGATATGATCAACAAAACTCTTGAATGGGCCGGAGCTTCACAAAGCGCCGGGGCCAAGGCCGTTCGTAGTTTCGTCGGTTTAACTCCAGTTATCGGTGCGGCTATGACCGGGCTTGGCAGTTTCTTAACCGTTGCTAACGGGTTGTCCCTGTTCTTTGAGCGTATGGGGAACCTTTTACCGACGTTTGCAAAAGCACTAGTTAACCCGTGGACAATCGGACTAGCGGCAGTAGCAGGCTTCGTAGCGATTCTGGTCAAGGCTTACAACCAGTCGGAGACGTTCAGAAATGCAGTATCATCAATCGCCAAGGCCTTTAGTAGCGTGTTTGGTCCAGCGGTTGATGCAGCAGTCGGGTTCATTAAAAATTTGTGGTCAACCATCACCGGCGGCTCTGGTAGTTCTAAGAGCGCCATTGATAGCTTAGCTAAGATGATTGGCGACACCCTCGGCACCGCGTTACAGTCGGTGGACTGGCAAGGCGTGTTTACAACTGCAAAGAACGTTATCACCACCGTTATCAGTGTTGTTAAAAGTTTGATTACTACCGTGGCGTCTGTGGTCAAGGGCTTTATGCAAACTAAGGCCGCCGCCGCAACTTGGACAGCAATTGTCGCCGTCGTTAAGGCAGTTTGGGCGGTAATTAAGACCGTCGTTACGGTTCTAAGCGCTATCGTTGGCGGCGTCGTTAAAGTGCTATCCGGGTTCATGCAACTGCAACCGGTGCAGGGGCTGTTCCAATTAATTGGTGGCGCTATTGGCTTAGTAGTCAAGGCGCTAGCTGATGGGATTACCTCCATCGCCAACTTTGTAACCGCGATGACCGACCCAGTCGGCACCGTTAAAAATTTATGGGGAAGCTTGACTAGCTTCTTTTCCACTTTATGGTCAGGAATCGTTACCGGGATCCAGTCTGCTTGGTCTGCAGTGGCCCCAATTTTCGCGCCGATTGTCAACACGGTTAAAACCGTTTGGGACAGCTTGACCAGTTTCTTTACCGGCTTGTGGGCCGGCATCACTACTGGAATTCAGTCGGCATGGCAGTCAATCACCGCGATGCTATCGCAACTCTGGCAAAATATCGTTACAACCGCTAGCTCAATCTGGAATGGATTAGGCGAGTTCTTTACTGGACTATGGGCTGGGATTCAAACGGGAATTAACAATATTTGGACAAACATTAGTTCGGGATTGTCAACCGCATGGAACGGCATTATTACCATGGCCAAATCAATTTGGGGACTACTCAAAGATGCCGTTATGGGGCCGGTGCTACTGATTTTAGATGCGTTTACGCTCGATTGGAACCAGCTAAAATCTGACGCGGTCATGATTTGGAACGACATCATCAATAACGCCAAAAGCTTATGGAACGGTTTTAAGTCGTTTATGTCGGGCATTTGGACAGCAGTCAAGAAAACTGCGGTTTCAGCTTGGAACAACGTTAAAGGCACTCTTACCAGCGTTTGGAATTCTTTAGTTTCAACCGGCAAAAGCGTATGGAATGGCTTTAAGTCTTTCATGTCGGGATTGTGGAACGGGATTAAGTCTGCGGCCGCAACCGCTTGGAATGCGATTAAATCAGCGATTAAGAATGCGATTTCTTCAACCGTTAGTGCCGCTAAAAGCCTGTGGAACGGCTTGAAGTCGTTTATGTCGGGCATTTGGAATGGTATCAAGAGCTTCACACGCAGTGCATGGAATTCAATCAAGAGTTTTATCATGAACCCGGCCGAATCAGCGGCTAGCACCGCCAGAAGCGCTTGGTCAAATCTTAGATCTGCCGCCAGTGGAATTTGGAACAGTTTACGTTCTACCACTTCCAGCGCTTGGAATTCGATGAAGTCGGTGATTGGTTCGGCGGCTCGTGGCATGGTTAGTTCAGCCCGTAGTGCTTGGAGTGGCTTTACGTCGCTCGTTTCTAATGTCGTTTCTGGCATCAAGAACACGTTCAGCAGTTTAAGTTGGTTCAGCCTCTTTAATGCCGGCTCAAGAATCATTGACAGCTTCCGTCAAGGGATGGTCAGTGCTTTTAACAGCGTCAAGAGCTTTGTCAGCGGTATTGCAGGCTGGATTCGGTCACATAAAGGGCCAATCAGCTACGATGCTAAGCTATTGATTCCAGCCGGTAATGCGATTATGGATGGTTTGAACAAGGGGTTACAGACCCAGTTTGAATCTGTCCAAAAAAATGTGTCTACCATGGCGGACAGGTTGGCTGGTAGTGTGTCGGGTGTTGTGTCTGATATGCACGCTGGCGATTTATCTATGCAGGCGGCCAGCTACACGGCAGGCGATATGGCCCAATCCATCAGTTCAGAAGAACGAGTTGAGCCAACCTTCATCGTGCATAACGAGTTGGTCGGCGACAAAATTTACACGTCGGTCAAGAGTCAAGAAGGCCGGCGCGACACCATGAACAGATTTTTTAAAAGCTAGGAGGGGATAATTTTGGACGTTTTGGTGACGAACGTTGATGATACTAAGTCAACTAAACTAAGTGATTTGGGGTTTACGACGCTGTCCTTTGAAGAGTCTTCCCCAAGCATTGAGCGGACCAGCAAAGAGCTCGCAGGCCGTAATGGGTCGCTTGACTATGGCGGCCGTCATGCCAAAAAAACCGTTAAGATTACCGGAATCTACCAAGCCGACAGCATTACTGACGACCAACGAATTCAGGAACGGATTAATGGGCTTTTATCGGGCATAGATCCTTACTATATAACCCAAATGATTGGCGATGGGGACATATACGGGTATGAGCGGCCCGGCGATAAAGCTGGGGCCGTGCGGTTACCGACAGGTACGGCGACCTACAAGCGGTTTTTAGTTTACCGGTCAGATAGCAATGTTCCCGATTTTAAAGGCAAGACTGGGGCTGGGCTTCTAAGCTCGTGGGAGCTCAAATTTGAAACAGTCAAGCTTCCGTATGGCGAGAGCAAGCCCCGTTCACAAACGCTGACCAGCGGGCAAGCAATCACATATAACGGGACGGTGGCGTGTTCGCAACTCGAACAGCCCTTTTATTTTGTCGTAACGGCTAAGGCGGCGTCTGATACCGGGTTCACACTTAAGGTTGACGGCCAACTGTTGGAAGTTAATTCACCGGTGGTTGTGGGCGACGTGTACACGCTAAGCGGGATGGATAACCTGCGTGGGAATCAAAACATCAACGACAAGACCAACGCGGGCTACTTTGTGTTAAAACCCGGCGCGGCCAACAAAGTTGCTTGCTCGATTGACGCCACGATTCAAATCAAGAATTTATGCGACCTATATATGTAAGGAGGTGAAATTATTTGATTAAATTTTATGACACAGCGGGTGCTGCCCACTTCGGGCAGGCCACAATTACCCGTACGACCAGCGTTAATGGTGGGCTGTCACTAAGCGGTGAAATCTTTACCGGTGACGAGGTACTAACTGGCTTGGATTATGGCTGGTGGCTGAATTTTGACGATGAAAAATACGTTGTTACTTACAAGCAATTGAACGACGAAACCAACACGATTCAGTTCGACGCCGTGCAGCAGTTCTTCTGGGACTTCGCCAAGTCAGCCTTGCACGCTCAGTACACCGGTAGTCATGAGTACCGGTTCTACCTTGGTCAAATCTTCCAAGATTCCGGTTATACGTACACTTATGACGTCGAAGTACCAGCGTTTGAAAAGGAAAACTGGGGTTACAAGAACAAGCTTGACCTGTTTAACGACATCATGTCACAGGCTAACCAAGAGTTTGAAGTGCACAACGAGAAAGTTCACATCGCCCCGCAAATCGGTAGCGACCTGACTAGCTTTGTTCGCAAGGGTATCAACTTAAGCGACCTCGCCGAAGAGATGAAAATTTCGGACTTCGTAACTTACGCGCGCGGGTATGGTGCTTTCAACAATTCCGAAGACCCAAGCCAAGGCCGGTTAGAAGTTGAATACCGCAGTGAACTCGCCAAGAAGTTTGGGGACCTCGAAATGGACCCAATCGTTGACGAACGGTATAAAGTGGCTAGTAATTTAATTGCCGCGTTAAAAGCCAAGGTAGATGCGACCTATACCGTGTCAATGACTATGAACATCTATGACCTAGAAAATGCTGGTTACCCGAATTATGAATCTCCTAAAGTCGGAGACTGGATTCTAGCGATTGATGAAGCGTTAAATTTCAAACGCAAGATTCGCATTATCAAGCTAGAAGAGCAGTTCGATGCGAAAGGTAAGCGTATCGGATATACGGCTACTTGTGGTGATTTGAATATCGTTGATCAGTACACAAATATTCAAAGCAGTTTGGATAGCAAGGTTCAGCGTATTCAAGAAAGCGTTGACAATGTAGCTATTAGCGCTAATGGCAAGAGTTCAAACTACTATGGTGCAAAAGAACCTGCAAGTGCAAATGATGGTGATCTATGGTTCGATCAAAGCAATAGCGATCCTGACAAGTGGACTATCAAGCAATGGGCAAACGGGCGTTGGGAACAGCTTACGTTGAACCCAGGTGAGATAGACGCAAAAGTTAGTGTTGCTAAGCAGGCGGCTGATACCGCGGTCGAAAATGCCAACACCGCAGTCAAAAATGCTAATCAAGCTGTTGAAGCGTCTGGCCTTGCAACTACGACTGCCAATGCAGCCAATGATGCGGCCACGGCGGCGAAAGACTTAGCAACTTCTACGGCTAACAGTTTTGTCACAGTGCAATCGCAAGCGGATACAGCGGCTAATGATGCATCAACAGCCTTAGACCAAGCTAAGTCAGCACTGGACACTGCTAATGGTGTGAGTGATAACTACACGAGCTTTAAACAGATTGTCGATGACAATTCTGGCACAATCAAAACCTTGGCTACGTCGGAATCCGTGGATGCTGTGTCTGGTCGAGTCACAAAGGCTCAATCATTGGCTGAACAGACGGCTGACGGGTTGGCACTCAAAGCTGACAGCTCAACTGTTGACACTCTGTCTGATACCGTCGAACAGCAAGGCATCGACCTCAAGGCGGCACAGGGTGAGCTAAAACTAAAACTGACGCAGTCAGACTTGACCAATAGCCTATCTGGCTACGCCACGCAGACATGGGCGCAGAACCAGATTACGGCAACTGCTACTGGCTTGGAAACTCAACTTTCGTCGGTCACACAACGGCTTAATACCGATGATCGACCAAATTTGATTACCGAAAGCTTGCAAAATATCAATAACTGGGTTAAGAATTCGGCGGCTCAAGAAGCGATCAAAAATAATGTGTTTTCAAACGGTACGAATACGATGAGCTATCTTGGTGTTGGCGGCATCGAAAGTATTAGTGCCACATTACCGACTGTTGCAGGAAATAGCTATGTTGTATCAATTGATTTCACTGGTCCAAATTTTGCCACTGATACGGGGTTTGGCTGGGGGGCAGGTATTGACTTTGGAACTGATCAAGACCATTTTGTAACGCTTGAGCCAGGTGCTAACAATAAACGGTACATCTTTCGATTTGTGGCGTCAGGAAACGATACGCTTTATCTTCAGTTCGGTAATGTTGCAGATAGCGTGTCTAATACGTTTGTTTTTGCGAATCTGTCAGTTCAATTAGATGCTGTTTCGCAAGTGACATCGACCGAAATGAGTACCGTTAGGCAAGACTTGGAGGAATGGAGTGCAAAGGTTGCAAAGACACAAGGAGATTTAGGAGATCTTACGACCAAGTTCAAGGTCGCGACCGATGGGATCCAGTCGCTAACGGATAAGCAAGACAAACAGAGTGAGACAATTTCGTCGTTGAAGAGTGGTGCCGAGGGATTCAATTCGACTATACAACAACTTCAATTCAACCAAGCAATGCCGTGGGCTTCTACGCTGATCTCCGATGATATGACTAATTGGACGCTAAACGATGTTATGCAATCTGCGGCAAAAATCTCTTATGCAAATGGTGTCAACACTTGTGCATACAAAGGCGTCAGTAGCGTTGAAAAAATGACTACCACGCTTCCAACCAAGGCAGGAAATCAATATGTATTGAGTATTGTTCATACCTCACCAAACTATACGCCCACAAGCAATGCGGCATACCCTTATGAAGGTATTGGATTGAGCGTTGCTGGAAGTTCCGTGACACTTAGCCCTGGGAGTAACGACAAGCGCTATGTTTTGCGTTTCCTGGCTAAAGGTAATGATGTGCTCACATTGAATTCTGGTGCAGTTCCAGATGGCGTGTCAATGACGTTCGTCTTTGCCGGCCTTTCGCTACAATTGGATACTGCCTCTATGGCAACCAGCACTGAGATGAGTGCAATCAATCAAACTGTAAATGGAATTCAGTTGACAGTGGCTGATAAAGCCAACCAAAGTCAAGTAACACAACTGTCGAATCAAATCACTAGCGTTGTTGGTGGACTTGGTCAGCCTAATTTAGTTTATAATTCTGAATTTGCAAACAAAGCTGAAGGATGGATGATCCCAAGCGTACCTGTAAATGCGGCCTACTACTCTAACGCTGTATGGTACGATAAGCTTTCAAATCACGTTGTTTTTAACTCAACAGCAGCCGAAGGTACTTGGACACGGATAACATCCAAACCAGTTCCATGCGTTCAAGGCATTCCTTACAGTTGCTCTGGACAGCTTGTTACGGATAAGTCAACGGTGCCCAAAGCAATTGTAGCGGTTGAATTTCTAGATGAAAATTACAATCGATCATCGACCAAGTATGAAAGGTATATGGGTGCAAAGCTTGAAACAGTTGCTACTGAGAATGTGCTTCCTGATGCAAAAGCGAAATATGTGCGCGTAAGTTTTGAAATTAATGGTTCTGGACACGTCGGGCTTTCCAATCCGATGCTGGTCGCTTCATCGACGATTGGACCATATCATCCTGATACGGTTGGTTATAGTCAAATCACCCAACTGCAAGACAGGATTGATGCGCGCGTCATGGTCGACGGTAAAATAGCGGCAGCTTTGAGCTTGTCTGCTGATGGCGGCGGGACGGTGCTTATCACTGGTAAGTCCGTCCACATCACTGGCCAAACGACAATTGATAATGCAGTTATCAAGGATTCGATGATAGATTACATCGATGCAACAAAAATTAAAGTTGGTACACTTAATGGTACCGACGTCAATATAATCAATTTAAACGCTGACAATATAACAGCTGGTACGATTAGAGGCACTAATTTAACGATTGGTCTAGATACTGGTAACGTTGAGTTCCAGAAAGGACGTATCCATTCGTCTGATAATGCGATTGATATTAATGTTAACAGCAAGTATATGTCAGTCGCTGACAATGATAACCGTATACTCATATCTGGTGGGGAAATCCAAATGGTCAAACCGACATTTTTAGACCGTCAAACTACCCCATACGTTCGTATCAGTAACGCTGTGGCAGGGGCATCTTGGGGCGGTGCAACTTTCTGGGGACGTGACTATTTTGTGGTTACTAACGGAGCTAATGATGTTTCTTTCTCTTCCTTACCAATTGGGGAAGAAAGGTTTGCAGGTATTTCTGGAGGTCATGCAACCGATGGCTCGTGGAAACCAACCAAGATTGGTGGTGCCGAACGGGGTGTATTTATATCTGGGGGTCAAAAATATAGTGATGGCTACACTAGCTTTTCTCCATTTATAAGAGTTGGCGATAACGGTTATATAGGGACCGGTACGAACGGTTCTAACATCACTGTGATGGGTAATCATATCTATCTAAAATCTCCTCATACAACATCTAAAGGTGCAAACGCATATATGTCCCCCGATGGGGAATTAGTTGAGTCGACTTCCGCTGCTAAATACAAAACCGACATTGTTCGATCATTTGAAACTGGAATGGGCGACAAACTTCTAGAAGTTCCAGTTGCACACTGGAAAGACAAAGAAGAGGTATTAAACAAGACTCTCGATCCTACTGCTAAAAATCCAGAAACTTATTTCGGAATGATTGCCGATGATCTGGATGAGGCTGGTCTGAATGAGCTTGTTGCGTATGATGACAAAGGGGATGTCCATGGTATTCAGTATGACCGGGTCGCACTAGCTCTTATCCCCTTGATTCGTAACTATCGGGATCGTATAACTGAATTAGAAACTGAAGTCAAACAAATGAAAGAGGTATAGTCAATTATGACAGCAAGAAAAGAAGAAGTAACGTTTACAAATGGACAACTGGTAACTATTGGAAATACTTTAGGGGAGTTCAAGCTTAAAGGTCGAGCTTCGCTTGGGCGGACATGGTTAATTGATCGCCTTGAGAAGCTTAACAAGCAATTTAATGCTGATCAATTAGCAACCCAAAAGAATTTCTTTAAAACGGATAAAGATGGGGATTTTGTTTATAAGGAAGACAAAAAGACGCTAATTCTGAAAGATGACTACACCATGGATGAAGCTCAAAAAGAGTTTGATCAATTAGTGAATGAACCAGTAAGTATTGAAATTAGTTCATATTCTGCACGAATGAAAGCTTTATATCATGCACTTGAGGACTATCCATACGAGCTGGAAGGGCAAACAGCTTTAGTATACGCATTGGTATTTGATCAGTTTGATAAAGCATATGGAAAAGGGGAATAAAAATGGACTTATTAAACACTAGCATTTCTTATAGTATCGATGGAGCAGGTAATACGACTTCTGTAATTGCAGGTATCCGTGGTGAAGTAGAAAACCGATTGACCGTAACGGCAAATATTACCGTTTATCCAGAAGATTTAGCTGAAGGATCTACGCTTGACGACCTTTCAAAGCGAGAACTATTTACGTTGGCTACTGCTAAGCTTCCTGATTTTTTGCCCCACTTGACATATACCAACTATCAATTTTTCGTTCAAAACGATGCGCCGGTTCGAGTAACTGCGTACTCAAATTTAAGCAATACCGGCAGTTACATTACAGTAAATTCAACTCTCGACCAGTCCGATTTCACAGATAAGCCTATCGGATCAGTCGGTTATGAAGATGTAAAAGCTGCAGTAAAAACTATTCTCAATAAAGAATTTCCGACATCATGAATGGAAGTGTGATGTGATGTTTGAACATTTAGCCAAAAATAGATTCTGGTTTTGGAAAGCGATGGAAACATATGGCTTAGGAATTTACTTTATTATTAAGCGCAACACATTTGCATTTGAGCCACCAAAGCCAACGCTGCTTGATGTGCTTGATGATCCACCTATGATTTTTATGCTGGCGGTGGTTGGAACGCTTGCTCTGGTGTATTCTTTGTGGAACTTGCGTACACATTATTACAAGCCATTAATGACTGGATTACTTACGTTTGTCTGGTTATTTTTCATGATAGCGTTTGGTGTTCATGATTTTGAAATGCAACGTTATGTAAGTTTTGAAAGTATGTATGCCATGTTTGTTTTAGGATCAACCATTTTTGAAATTGTAATTGGGGATGATTAGGGGTGAGCGATGCTGTTATCGTGGCCTTAATTACCACAGCGGGTTCAATTTTCGTTGCGATCTTAACGATTTGGAACAGTAACAAGGCTGCTAGCAGCGATTCTGAAACCAAGTTAAAAAAGGAAAATGAGGCTTTAAAAAGGGAAAATAATAAGAAGCAAGAAATAATTGACTATTATAGAAAGCGTGATAAATAATGATGGAATTAATCCAATTTATTAACGGTACCACGATTGCGGCAATCGCAGTTGTGACGTTTGTGGTAGTATGGGCTATCAAGCAAACGAAGGTTAACAATCGGTACCTGCCAATGCTGGCAATTGGTATTGGGGCGGTTATTGGCGTCTTTATTGGTGTAGCGAATGGCGATATTAAGTGGGTAGCTGGTTTAGTTGATGGTGTGATTGCTGGCGCGGTTAGTGTAGGTGGCAATGAGTTAGCTAAATCGCTTGCCACCATGTTTAATGGAGGTGCAAAATAATGAGCTTAAATGGATTTGATGTAGCCAGTTATCAGGCTGGTATGAATGTGGGAAAAGTTACAGGCGACTTTGTGTTGGTGAAAGCAACCGAGGGTATTGATTATACTAACCCAGAATTTAATGGACACGTAAAGCAGACTTTGTCAGCAGGCAAGAAGCTAGGCGTGTACCACTTTATTCGAAACGACTCGGATATTAAGCAGCAGGCTGATTATTTCTTAACGGTTGTTAAGCCATATATCGGTAAAGCAATGCTGGTTCTTGATTTTGAAAACACGACAGGTTCAACCATTCAAAACCAAACAGGCGTCGGCTTAGCGAAGCAATGGTTAGATTACGTTTATCAACAGACTGGTGTCCGATCAGTGCTTTATACGGGGGTTAGCTGTGAGAACTCATTGGATTGGTCATCCGTGGTCAAGGCCAACTATGGGTTATGGATTGCTCAGTATAACAACTACAACGTTGTGAATGGCTATCAACCACGAGACTTATATGGTAGCTTGAAGAACTGGAAGACAGCGGTAATGTTCCAATATACTAGTACTGGACGGTTACCGGGCTGGAATGGCAACCTTGACTTTGATGTGTTTTACGGTGACAAGTCCGCCTGGGATAAGTATGCTAAGGCAACTAAATCAAGTAAGCCCGTCTCAAAGTCTAAGCCGGCGGGACCTAAGTGGGTCAAGGAAACTAAGACTTACACACTTAAGACGGCTGTCAAGCTTCATACAGGTGCTTCTACAGGCGCTAGCGTGATTGCAGTGTTACCGGCAGGCTCAACAATTAAGACTGACCAAGCCATTATTCAGGGCGGATATCGGTGGGCACGTCAACCACGATCGGGTGGCTATGCTTACATGGCAACCGGTCCGAAGTCGAATACTCTGGCCTATGTAAAAAGTAGTGTCGCTAAGGTGTACTACAAGGTCAAGTCGGGTGATTCATGGTGGGTAATCGCTCAACGCTACCACACAACCATCGCTAATCTCACCAAGCTAAACGGGGCGACGATTGATACCGTGATTCACCCGGGCGACAAAATCAGAATCAAGTAATTTTTTACCCACACTGGCTTAGCGGCTGGTGTGGGTTATTTTTTTGTATAAAAATTTTTATTGATGGTTGAAACCGATATCATAGTACGGTACGATAAAAGCGTATTCCCGGCGTATGCCGGGGTGACCCAATTACTGTTGTGTTAAAAATTGGGAAATTTATAATTTTCCCCACGTATGTGGGGGTGACGCCCTTTATCGGGCGTCTTTTTTATTTATAGACAAAACATTTTTAAATTTGTGTACAAATTGTGTTGATATATATAGTCAATCGTGGTATATTATAAGTGTAGAAAGAAAGCGGGAGGAAATAAAAGATGGAAAAATTATTAGACACATACTTAAGCAAAATGAATTTGAATCGCAACCGGGTAAGCGTGGTTAGCGGTGTACAGGCAACCACCTTACAGCGAGCAAACGATAAAGACGCATTTTCAATCAACTCAAAAGTGCTTTGGGCGTTGAGCCTAGCAACTGGCAAGACTGCCGGACAAGTTTTAGATGATCTAGTTAAAATCGAGGAGGAAAACAACATGACTACTGATGAAATTATTTTAACCTTAACCCACAGCTTCAAAGCCTTAGGCCAGACCATTGATTTTGACACCGAAAACATGGGCTACGACCAAGTGATTATCACGGTTGATGTACCAAACATTGACGACGAATCGGTTCGCATTGGCATCAACCTTTTACCAGATACTAAGATGACCAAGGCAGAGTTGATTAGCGGCGTGGCTGACGCTTTACGCGATTACGACCATGAAGACGACGGCGAATTTTACCCGACTAACCATGAGGAAGACCTACAACCAGAAATGTTTGTACCAGAGTATCAAGCGATTGCTAAAGACAGTGTCGAATTTTTAGATGATTTGGGCCGCAAGTTGGTCTAATGGGGGAGATAAAAATGAAAAGAAGTTTTAATTTAGTGACGGAACCGTGGCTTGAAGCTTTTGACGTAAAGACGATGAAGCAGGAGACAGTATCACTTGAAGGTTTGTTTGCTAACGCGGCCAGATACAGGCTGGCGGGCGATATGGCAACGCAAGATTTTGCGATGCTACGGCTACTGCTGGCAATCCTGCATACTGCTTTAGATACCCATCGCATGAGCTATGAAGATTGGCGCGATATCTATGAAGGTAAAGTGTTTCCGGAAGCCGTTAATGATTACTTATCAGCTAACATCGACCGCTTCGATTTCTTCGGCGAACGCCCGTTCTATCAAGTAACCGCCGCCGAGTATGACAAGCTGGTGCCAGCTAAAAAGCGGATTGAGTCGGGTTCCGGAAAGGTTGCCGTGCGCCAGATTGACCGCACCATCAGTGAATCAGGGAACAGTGTGGATCTTTTCTCCCCGCGTTCAAAGGAACACAAGGACGAGTTACCGCTGCCTAGCCTGATTCGCTGGATTATTACTTACCAAGGCTATTCTGGCACGACCGACAAGACCAAAATTACAATGGACGAAAAATTTGCGGCTAACATGGGTTGGTTGTACCAGATAAAGCCAACCTTCATCGAGGGCGAAAACCTGTTTGAAACCTTGATGCTGAACCTTGTATTGGGCGACGCGGGGGAGGAAACACCCGTTTGGTCTTATGACACGGCAAGCGCGTATATCAAGCAACGTCGCAAGCGTGAGGTTCCGGATAACTTAGCCGCACTGTACACGACTGGTACCCGTATCTTACACATCGAGTGGGGCAACGATGGCAAGCCAACCATCTTTAGTGCTAGCATCCCAATGTTTGGCAGTCTAAATGCCCTTATCGAGCCGATGACCTTCTGGCGGTATAGCAAGCGGTTCAATGCTATGGTACCGAAGATACAGACTAAAGAGACACTCAACCGGCCGCTCATACTAAGCCTAGATGAAGCCCTGATAGGCAAGGCCGATACCGAAGTACCGAGCCCGGGGGTAATTCAAAATCTGCAAAAGATTTATGAGTTAGGTGTGCTTAAAGGCAAGACCGTGCAGTTAACGACCATGGCACTAGTCAGTGACGGTAACGTCATGTCAAGAAGGCCGGTTGCTGAGTATCGCGACGACATCACCTTAGACCCAGCCGTTGCTTTTGACGAAGAAGGTCAAAAGATGGTTTGCGAAGCTGCCAAAGTAGCCCGCTATGCTGTGGTTAAGTATCGTACTTTTATCGCCAATGTCGCAAAAGTCCGAAACACGAATTCACAGGCTTTAGCTGGTGAGGCCGACAAAGCGGGAATAGTTGCCAAAGCGGTACTATCAAGCTGGCTCGCCGGGGTATCGCCTGATGATGATTATGAAGCCGATTTTAACGGTTTAAAAAAAGAATTGACCGATAGCATAAAAGAGCTTGCTGAAGAGTTTTGCCGCCATGCCTCGGCAAGAGATATAACCGGCAGAGAAATTGATGGCAAACGAGTAAGCATTTTTACCGCCCGTCGTGAGTTATACAAGGATCTAGCCCAAACAAGCGCCCGCTAAATCAAAATTGCCGTAATCCTCGATACAAAAGGGATTACGGCAATTTTATTCATCGATTATATGAGTTTTAGAGACACTGATTGAGATGGTCGTCGTGTTGCTAATCATTTCGGTCCTAATGCTGATTGTCATGCCCAACTTATCGAATAATCGACAGGTGGCAAACCATAAATCCGACGAAGCGCTCGCCCGGGTGATTAAGGGCCAGGCCGAATTGTACGAGTTGGATAAGGGGGAAACGTTAAAGGGTGGCGACGATCAGGAAAAAATCGCGAACCTGGTAAACGCCGGCTACTTGACGGCTGATCAGCAGAAGGCGGCGCAAAAAAACAGGCTCGTAATTAAGTGGCCGGATGGTGCGGCGCAACAGAACGTAGCCAATGCGTCGGCATAGCGGGATGGTGACCCTGGTTGAAACAATCGTTGCGCTGGGCTTAATCAGTACGGTGCTTTTGATTACTAATATACGCATTTCCCCCGCACCGGCTATGTCCGAAGCTCAATTTTGGCACCAATTTCGAGCAATGTGGGAGCGCCGGGTATTAATTGCGGCGATGGGGCAGTCACAGGAGGTCGAGTTTACGCCCACCCGGGTCATCTTTCGGGCGAATGATCACCGAACCCCCGCTACGGAAACGTTATACTGGCCAGCTAATTTAAAGCCCAAGATAAAGCAGCAACCACCAACGATTGTTAAATTGGGGCGAAATGGACATAGTCGGCCGTTTCGACTAAATATAAAAAAGCAGTCCGTTAATGAATGGCACCATTTGACTGTTTTGATGGGATGGGGGGCTTACCGCTATGTGTAAAAGTCAGCGTCATCACGGGTTTGTGCTAATGGAAAGCTTAGTTGCGCTGAGTTTATTGTGCACCGGGTTATTCGGTGTGGAGGGCCTTGAAATATTAATGGTCCGTAGTGAACGACGAACTGTTCGAAAAATTGTCCAAAAACGCACCCAGTATGAACAGCATCGCTTACGAATGCTGACTGGTCAAGCCGATGGTTAGGCGCCCGGGATTTACGATTATTGAGGTGCTCTTAGCCTTGTTGGTGAGCCTGGTAGTTTTGAGCTTGCTCCACGAAGGCCAGTGGCTCATGAAGCGAAATGAGCGACAAACCATTCCTGCAGTTGAGTGGTACTTAGCGTTACGAGAAATTGAAAATCCGGATCACCATTTTACGTATAGTTACGAGAAGCAACGGGGAGACGAGGCTACAAAGGATCTTGACCCGCATATTCGATTGACGAACACGTTGACAAAAGAGAAATATTGGTTGGTGGATTATAACGGCAATTTGAGTCTGGTCAGTGGTAGTCGTGCTGCAGTGGTGTTAATTGATCATATTTATGGCTTTAGTGCCAAATCAGATGGTAGCATCGGTATGTCAACACACGATGGTCAGAATTTTAAAGCCCGGCTACTGCTTCCCCGGACCAAGGAGGGCACATAATGCGCCGGCGCAGGGGGAGTCTGCTCATCTCCGTGGTTAGCTTTTTGCTGATTGCCGGGGCGTTTGAGACGACCCGCTACCAACGGTTTCAAGAACGTCAAGAATTATACCAGTTGATTTTAAAGTCGTACGATAATCCGTACCCGGCTTACCAACCACCGGCCCCTAAAAAGCCGAGTCGTCCGCACCGGCCGGCGAACCAATCACAACCGGCAGCGAATGGTCTAGAAGCAGGAACGATGCCGCCATCAGGTGCCCAACAGACGACGCCACCGCCACCAACCACGGCTAGTCAGCAAGCCGAGTCATCCTAGCTGGACTACGGTGCAAGTGCCCCGGATCGTAACGCGTACCTTCACCAGTATTAGCATCCTAAACCGCGTGCGCGCATTGGCGCGGCGGGTCGAAACTTGAACTTACTTGCTAAAATCGGTAAGATATAGCAGGATTCAAGAAATTTCGAAGGGGTGAGCATTCTGGCACAAACAGAAACTGAGGCGTTCTTTCACGTCTTAGATCAATCAGTAACCATACTAATGAAACAATTATCCGTTTCCTACGTCGATGCGTTGATTGAAACTGGGGATAACCTCCTTAGTCAAGCGGTCCACGTCGAAAATGGTCAGCCGGATCAAGCAGCGGTTGCAAGCTTACAGAAGCTGTATCAGCAGGTGAACGTGCAACAGACGGATGCTGAAACAATTCGGCGGGCGTTGCAGTTAGCGCTCCTGAAGGCCATCCATAACGACCGCGTCGACCCGAACCATCAAATGACGCCGGACTCGATTGGGTTGTTAACGGCGTATTTAGTTGCTAAGCTGGTTGGCCCTGATCAACCGCTCTCGATTTTAGACGTGGCGGTTGGAACGGGTAATTTACTGACAACCGTCATCAATCAGTTGCAACCAACCCGCAAGCAAGCGCTCAAGGGTTACGGCGTTGATAACGATGATAATCAACTGGCGATTGCCGCGATGAGCATGGATTTACAGCGGTCCGCGGTTGAGCTGTTTCATCAAGATGCAATTGATCCGTTGTTGATGCCCAAAACGACGATTGCCATTGGCGATTTGCCGGTTGGCTACTATCCGTTGGACGAACGGGTGACCCAGTTTCAAACGCGGGCGACCAACGGCCATTCCTACGTGCACCATCTGATGATGGAACAGGCAATGCACCACTTGCAGCCTGGCGGGTGGGGTGTTTTCTTAGTCCCAACCACGATTTTTAAATCCCAAGAGGCGCAGGGGCTCTTGAAATGGATGAGTTCGGCAGCTTATCTTCAAGGACTCTTAAACTTGCCCGCTAACCTATTTTTAGATGCAAAGTCGCAGAAATCAATCGTTGTCCTGCAAAAACGGGGTGCTAAAGCGCGTCAGGCCGGAAAAGTCCTGTTAGGTGAATTTCCGTCGTTTGAAGACACGCAGGCCTTTGAAGCCTTTACCGCCCAGATTGATGCGTGGGTTAGCCAGAATATTAGTCGTTAGGAGCTTGGCATAATGGGGAAAACAATTGCAATTAACGCGGGTAGTTCCACGTTAAAGTTTAAATTATTTAAAATGCCGCAGGAGCAAGTGATTGCGAGCGGGGCAATTGAGAGAATTGGTTTTAACGAGTCACCGGTCCACATTCGTTACGGTCTTGATCATAAGTATCGGGAGACTGAAACGGTGCCGGATCACCTGACTGCGGTTAACATTATTTTAGATGAATTAATTAAGCTTCACATTATTGAACGGTATGATGAAATTACGGGCGTTGGTCACCGGGTTGTTGCGGGGGGCGAAATTTTTCATGACTCGGTCCTGATTACGGATCACGTCCTGCAACAAATTGAGGATTTGGCGGAATACGCCCCGTTGCATAATCCGGCTAATGCGGTTGGTATTCGGGCGTTTAAGAAGGTTTTACCCAACGTTCCGGCGGTGGCAGTCTTTGATACGTCGTTTCACGCAACCATGCCACCAGTGAACTACTTGTATTCGTTACCGTACGCTTATTATGAGCAGTACGGGGCTCGCAAGTTTGGCGCCCACGGTACGAGTCACCGGTACGTGGCCATGCGGGCTGCCAAACTTTTAGGTAAGCCGTTATCGGAGTTACGTTTAATTACGTTGCACCTTGGGGCGGGCAGTTCGATTACCGCGATTCAAAACGGTCAAAGTTTAGATACCTCGATGGGCTTTACGCCAGTTTCAGGAATCACCATGGCAACCCGTTCGGGGGACGTGGATCCGTCGTTACTGGTATATCTGATGAAGAAGCTGCACTTAACGGACCCTGATGAGATGCTGAAGATTCTGAACACCCGTTCAGGTTTATTGGGAATCGCGGGTTCGGCGGACATGGAAGAACTTGAACAGCGCTGCGACGATGATCCGCAAGCACAGCTCGCCATTGATATTTTTGTCAATCGGATTGTTAAGTACGTGGGAGCTTACCTGGCCGAAATGCAGGGCGCGGATGCCATCGTGATTACGGCTGGTATTGGTGAACGTGATGCCCGGATGCGTCAGCGGATTGCTGATAAGCTCAGTTACTTTGGGGTTCAGCTTGATCCACATAAGAACCGCGTGAGCGGGGTTGAACGGGATTTAAGTACGGCGGATGCCAAAATCCGGTTCGTTCTCATTCCGACGGATGAAGAATTGATGATTGCACGCGATGTCGAACGCGTCGGTCATCCGGAGCATTAACGGAAACATTAATTAAAACGGCAACTTGACCGGTGAGCTCAAACTGAGTTCTTCGGTTAAGTTGCCGTTTTTGATGGTCATCAAGATTTGGAACGGGAACTGAAATGGTGCTGAATGGCCTGGGCGACCTGCGCATTGGCCCGTTGCTCGAAAGCAAGGTCCGCATCGCTCGTAATTAGCCCATCGGCAAATTTGGCCACGTCCTGCCCCGTAATTTGCAGGACACTTTGACCCCGTTGCGCACCGGCTTCGAATAGTGCTAGGAGGTCGGCTAGCGTTGTCATATCAGTTGTGACTGCGGTTGGGGCGATTTTTAACAAGTATCGTTGAATGGCTTGATAGACGATGCGGTAGTCGCGGGGCAGGGCCCCTGCGCGTTTTTGAAGTTGGCGCCAAGTGCGCTTTTCTTGGAATGCTTTGGTTAGTCCCATGATAGACCTCACTTTCCTAATTGCTTGGCAATTGATTGATTGAGTTGTTGGCGCAGCCGGTCACGGTAATTACTAGCACCGGTGACGTGGGCGACTTCCGTTAAAAAGGCAGTTAGATCAGAACCGGTGACGGCCGTCACGGTTAGCCCTTCAGCGGCGCTTTCGGTAAATAGATCAACGAGCCCCTCAAGAATTGGGTACAGGTTACGGCCGGAAAAGTCACTGAATTGCCAAATCTGGGCGTTAATTTGCTGCCAAGTTTGTTGATAATCTGCGGGTAACTGATCAATTTTAGTTTGAAAAGCGCGTTGTTGCCGGGTCATATCATGGCCGGTCAGTTGATCGAATAAGTTCATCAATTTATGCCTCCTTATTGGTAACGTCGGGTTCGTTAGTTGGTTTTAGGTTTGCGAGCTGGGTGACTAAGAAGGCCCATTTTTGCCAAAATGCTGAGCGGGCCGTCTCGCCGGTCGCAGTCAGCCGATAAAATTTACGGGCGGGCCCCAGTTGCGATTTGCGCTTTTCCACGTTAACGAGCCCCTTGCGCTCTAGCCGTAGGAGCAACGTATAAACGGTTCCCTCAACGATATCTTCAAAGCCAAGTTGATTTAGCGTTTGGGTGATTTCGTAACCGTAAGTTTCACCCCGGTCGTGAATCAGCTGTAAAACCGCGCCCTCTAAGACGCCTTTAAGTAGTTCGGTCATGCCTTGCATGTGCTGCCACCTCTCAACAAAGTTTGTTCGGTACTTTATATTACTAAGTACTGGTACATAGTATAACGAAGTAGCGAATTCGTCAAGTTGTCATTCTCCGGGTGACGAGTCAGCGTAATCGGGTTAATGGCAGCGGTACCTATCGCCACGTTAAAATGAAACTTGTTCATCTAAATTTGAGTTAGCTTCATCAGATTCATGTTAAACCGGTTGGTTGGGTGAACATCCACTGAACTGAACGTAAGCCGCGGTGGGGGCGTATCCGTGAACCCCGGTCTAGCTAGACTTTTAGGTTCCCCTTTATCAATGGACTATACCAATGGTGACAAAACACAAAGCGCACCCTTTTGAACGCATCCGTATGCGCCGGTATAATGAATCGCAAGGGGAGTGCTGTTATGACTAAAGAAAATATCAAAACTGAACAACCGCAATTATCGCGGGGCCTAAAAAGTCGGCACGTTCAGTTGATTGCGATTGGTGGAACCATCGGGACTGGTCTGTTTTTGGGGGCCGGTCAGTCCATTCACCTCGCAGGGCCTTCGATTATTTTGGCCTATTTACTGACCGGGCTCGTCTGTTTCCTTTTGATGCGGGCGCTCGGTGAATTATTACTGTCAGATTTAAATACACATTCGTATATTGATTTTATCAAGAAATACTTGGGTGACCGGACGGGGTTTGTTGCCGGCTGGACATACTGGGTTTGTTGGATAACGATTGCCATGGCTGAGATCACGGCGGCTGGTGAGTACATGCAATTCTGGTGGCCGAAGTTGCCGCAATGGTTACCGGGGCTAGTTATCTTGATTTTGTTGTTAGCCCTGAACTCTATTAACGTGTCAGCGTTTGGTGAAACGGAATTTTGGTTTGCGATTATTAAGATTGCGGCGATCATTGCGTTGATTGCAGTCGGAATCGGCATGGTGTTGTTCAGTGTTAAAACGCCGGTCGGTCACGCCGGGGTGCACAACTTGGTGAACTACGGCGGCTTTATGCCCCACGGTCTTAAAGGGTTAATCTTATCGTTTCAAATGGTCCTGTTCAGTTTTATTGGGATTGAAATGGTCGGGATGACGGCTTCTGAAACGGCCAACCCGAAAACGGTGATTCCGAAGGCCATTAATGATATTCC
The DNA here is from genome assembly GCF_005405425.1 of Lactiplantibacillus modestisalitolerans. GTDB lineage: Bacteria > Bacillota > Bacilli > Lactobacillales > Lactobacillaceae > Lactiplantibacillus > Lactiplantibacillus modestisalitolerans. The sequence continues at coordinate 224,511 of NZ_BJEA01000004.1, forward strand.
GGTGCGGATCATCTTATTTTACGTGGGTTCGCTGTTCTTCTTGATGTGCATGTATCCGTGGCGCTACTTTTCAGCGGCCCACAGCCCGTTCGTGCAGGTCTTTACGAACTTGGGAATTCGTTCCGCGGCGGCAATCATTAACTTCGTCGTATTAACGGCGGCGGCTTCTAGCTGTAATAGTGCGCTGTTTAGTACGGGACGGATGCTGTTTTCACTGACGTACGGCGGCAAGGGGCGCTTTGCTCAGAAGATGGGCCATTTGTCGTCGCGCCAAGTGCCGAGAAATGCGCTCTGGTTCTCAACGCTGGTTATTGGATTAGCCGTTATTTTGAACTTGTTGATGCCTGGCAAAGTCTTTTCACTGATTGCGAGTGTGTCAACGACTTGTTTCATCTTCATCTGGGGTGCCATCGTGTTGGCCCACATGAAGTACCGCAAGCAGGTGGGGGCGCGGCCTAACGTTAAGTTTAAATTGCCCCTATACCCGTTTTCGGATTACTTGATTTTGGCCTTTTTGGCGTTCGTTGCCGTGGTGCTGTGCTTGAAGATGGAGACCTTGGTTGCGTTAATTGCTTCGGTTATCTGGGTGGCCGTCATGTACGGCATTAAGGTGGCCCGCGATCGAATTAAAACGTTGGAAGAAGTCGATGAAAATAACTAGAACCGCAACTGCCGCATAATTTGTTCGTGGTCGGTGGTTGAGGAGTGGATGACTAAAAACGGTTAGCTGGTGCGTGCAACCAGCTAACCGTTTTTTTAGTGTTCAGTTCAAGGCTCAACGACGCCCCGACCTTGAGGAAACGGGTGAACCGCGAGCAACTGAATGAACGTGAAGTGTGTCTTTTGAGCGGCGAAAGAGTACAATATTAGTTAACTTGAATTCAGGATTAAATGAGGTTAAACCATGCAATATTTCACTTCTGATACGCATTTTTACCATGCCGACCTACTGGGGAGCCACGACTTTGCGCCCCGGCCGTTTCCAGACGTTGAAACGATGAATCAAACGATTATTGACCATTGGAACGCGCGGGTGACTGACCGCGATACGGTTTACCACCTAGGTGACGTGGCGCTCTACTTTACACGCCCAGCCAAGTTATCGTATGAACGCGTCTGCGCGATTTTAAGTCAACTGAACGGTAAAATTATTTTTATTAAGGGTAATCACGATTCGCGGGCGTTTTTCAAGTATTTAGCTGCGCATGATCCGCAACTGAACGGTCAGCCCAAGTTTGAATTCCATGACGTGGGCGTGTTGATCAAGTATGATCATCGCCAATACTATTTGACCCATTACCCGATGATGATGGGCATCGTTAAGCAGATTATTAACTTGCACGGCCACATTCATCATTACGCGGTTAACGTGAAGGAAAACATTAATGTCGGGGTGGATATGCCGGAAGTCGCGTATTTGGACCACCCGCTACCGTTTGGCACGCCGTTTTCACTGGCTGAAATTGAACAGATGGTCGAAGGCAAGGCGACTGACTTTGCCAAACGGCACTGAGCGGTGCTTGACCGGCTTCGCGGAATGCTTTAGGATTAACAAAGATTAAGAATAGGGGCAACGGGATGGTTGAAGCAAACGTAGAAACGCTAACGATTTTACACACGAATGATATTCACTCGCATTTCGAAAACTGGCCGCGAATTAAACGCTACCTGTTAGCACAGCGGGCGGCGCAACAACGCCAAGGCGCGACGGTCCTGACGGTTGATCTTGGTGACGCAGTCGATCGAGCGCACCCGTTGTCTGAAGCGACGCTGGGACGCGCCAACGTTGAGATGCTTAATCAAATTTATTATGATGCGGTGACAATTGGCAATAATGAGGGCTTGGGGTTATCGCACCAGGCGTTAAATCAGCTTTATCAAAACGCTAATTTTGACGTGGTGCTGGGGAACCTTTGCGATACCCAAACCAATGCGGTGCCGCGTTGGGCTCAAACTGGTAAGCTGATCACCACGCCGCAGGGGACCCGGGTGTTACTGCTTGCGTTTACCGCGCCCTTTACCGCGACGTATCCGTTGAATGGCTGGACGCCAGCAAGTGTTAAAACGGCCTTACCCCGGTTGTTAGCGCACTACGCAGAGCAGTACGATGTGTTAGTTGTGATGTCCCACCTCGGGTTACCAACTGATCGGTGGCTGGCAAAGCATTTCCCATCCATTGACGTGATCATTGGGAGCCATACCCACCACCTGTTAGTTAATGGTGAAACGGATCACGGGGTGCTCGTCGCGGCCGCGGGAAAGTATGGTCAGTATGTCGGTGAAATCCAGCTACAATTAAAGGAACACCGGGTGGTTACCGCCCGGGCGACTACGGTGGCAACGAGTACGTTGCCAAGTTTAGCAACGGATCAGAAACAGATTGTGGGTTGGCAACGGACTGGTGAGCAGCTCTTACAGCGGCGAATTTTAGCGGAGGTGCCGCAACAGTTGCGACCACGTTGGCACCATCAAAGCGAATTGACGGCGTTAGGATTGCGAGCAATTACGAGTTATGCGGGGACCGACTTGGGGATGCTAAACGGCGGCCTCTTTTTGCGTGATTTACCGGCGGGGCCGGTCAGCGAGAATGAACTGCATACGATGTTACCGCACGCGATGCACGTCATTCGTGTGACGCTGAGTGGACGAGACCTGTGGCGGCTCATTTATGAAATGGAATTAGTTCGGCCGTTTTTAAATAAATATCAGATTCAAGGCATGGGGTTCCGGGGTAAAGTCTTTGGCTATATTCAGTATCAAGGCCTGACTTGGCAACCAGAACGCCACCAGTTATTAGTTCAAGGTCAGTTGGTTGATTTTCAGCAGCTGTATACGATTGCGTTACTAGATCACCATCTGTTTATTCCGTTTTTCCCAACGCTAAACATTAGTGGTCAAACGGAAATCTTATTTAAAGCATTTTTAAGAACGGTTGTTGGCGACTACTTAAAGTCGCAATGGCCAGCACAATAGAGAAAGGAGGGTCAGACTGTGGATCGTGAACATATTGACGCGTTAGCTGAACAGCAGGCTGAACGGCGGCGCAACTTGTACCACGGCTTTCGGGTTGACCGGACCCACGTTGAAGTTAATAAGCATCCGTTCGAAATCGTTCTGGATTACCGGCAAGCGTTTGATTTGGATAAATTCGTTGAACGCTTTAGCCCAATTTTGAATAAGTACGATTACATTGTCGGCGACTGGGGCTTTGAGCAGTTGCGGTTAAAGGGCTTTTTCCGGGATGATATGAAGGATGTGCAACGGGCGCAGACGATTGGAACGGTTCAAGATTACTTATATGAATATTGTAATTTTGGCTGTGCCTACTTTATTTTGAAAAATGAGCGGGTAATTAAGCCCAAGCGCACTAACCATCACCGGGAAGAACGGCGCGGTAAGCGCAACCGGAATAATCAGTCGCGCTCGCGGAGTAACCGGACGAGCAGTAAGAATAAACAGCGCCGTAAGCAGCATAGCTTTACGACTAAGAAGAAGCCGGCACCGTTTACGGAGAAGGCTAAACCGGCAACTAAGCCAAGTCGTAAGGCGCGGACGACAAAACAGTCGAACGGCAAGCGGCACTTTACAATTCGACAGAAATAAAGAGAGGGATTTGATTTGGGTCAGTATAAGGGTTATTTAATTGATTTGGACGGGACGGTTTACCGGGGACGTGAGCGGATTCCGGCGGCTAAGCGGTTTATTGAACGGTTACAGGCGAGTGCTAGTGACTTCTTGTTAGTGACGAACAATACGACGAAGTCCCCGGAAGACGTTGCGGCTAATTTGGCGGACAATCATGATATTCACGTTAAGCCGGAAAACGTTTATACGGCTGCGCTAGCAACGGCGGACTATGTCGATGAATTAGCGGGTGACGGTGAAAAGTCAATGTACGTCATTGGTGAGTTAGGCTTAAAGGGCGCGCTACTAGCCAAGGGTTTTCACTTTAACGAAACGACTCCTCGTTTTGTGGTGGTTGGCTTAGATTACGACGTCACCTACCATAAATTTGAATTGGCGACGTTGGCGATTAAGCGGGGCGCCCGTTTTATTGGGACTAACGCGGATACAAACCTACCTAATGAACGTGGGTTAGTTCCGGGTGCCGGATCGGTCATCGCGATGGTTGAACGGGCGACTCAGCAGCGAGCCACGTACGTTGGTAAACCGGAAACCATTATCATGAAAAAGGCGGTTGAGAAAATTGGCCTTGATAAGCAGGATTGTGTGATGGTTGGGGACAACTATATGACCGACATCTCCGCGGCAATTAACTTTGAAATGGATTCGTTATTGGTTTATACGGGGGTTTCAACGCCAGAACTAGTGGCTAAGCAAGCCGTTCAGCCGACTAACGTTATCAACTCGCTCGATGAATGGGACTTAGAAAATGGTGTGGTTAAATAAACTAAAAAACGCGGGCCAGTGGACGGCGTTATACTTGTGGCTGATCAGCGGAACGGTCATTGTAACGATTAACGCGAGCTGGTTGTATTGGTTGAACGCAATCGGCCAACGGCTAGCGGCCACGGTGAATTTGTCGTTAGGCCAACTAATGACGAATTACTATCAACTGCTGGCTTACTTAAACTTTCCGTGGGTGCCGCGGTTGGTCATGAACGACTTTACGGATTCGGCGGGGGCGTTGCGCCACTTTGCAGATGTAAAAAGCTTATTCATGCTGGCGGACGTCGTTTTCATCGTGACTAGCGTCATCGTCTTTTTCTTTTATCGCCAGTTAAAACGGCGCCAGCAGCTCTGGCGGTTTGTACTACCTATGCAGACCGCTCTGTGGGTGCCGCCGTTGGTGACGGTCATTATGGCCATTAACTTTGATCAATTTTTCGTGTGGTTCCATGAATTGTTATTTAGTAATTCGGATTGGCTATTTGACCCACTGCTAGATCGGATTATCATTGTTTTACCCGAATCATTTTTTGCGCAGTGCTTCGGGTTAGCGTTTATCCTGATTGAGGGTGCGTTTTGGGTTCATTTGATGCTTGGTAAGCAGGCGTTAAAGCAACTGAAGTCCTAAAAAAGCGTTAAAGCAAAAGAAAAAATGTCCGCCAATTTAAAATTGGACGGACATTTTTGATTTAGAGGTCGCTTTCAGCAGTTTTGCCGAAGCGTGCTTTTAGTGCGGAAACAACCGCCGGGATGAGGGAAACTAAAATGATTCCGATAACGACCATTGAAAAGTGTTGCTTAACGAACGGAATGTTACCAAAGAAGTAGCCGCCACCGCAACAAAGGATGACCCAGAGGATACAACCAATAACGTTATAGCGGATGAATTGCTGATAATGCATGCGACTACTTGCGGCGACGAACGGAACAAAGGTCCGGATGATTGGCATGAAGCGTGCAATCGTCACGGTGATGCCGCCGTGTTTCTTGAAGAATTTTTCAGACTTTGCAAGTTGTTTTTGATTGATCAGTTTACCAAACCAGGATGTCTGAGTGAGTCGCTCACCTAGTGAGTGGCCAATCATAAAGTTGAGTGAATCCCCCGCGAGTGCAGCTACTAAGAATAAAATCACGAACGACCAAATATGTAGACCGTAGTCCGGATTCGCCGCGAGTGCCGCGGCCGCAAATAGCAGTGAGTCCCCAGGTAAAAACGGTAGGATGACAGCGCCGGTTTCGATAAAGATAATGGCAAAGAGGATCAGGTACGTCCAAATGCCGAAGCTATTGACTATGGTGACTAAGTGTTCATCGATGTGTAACACAAAATCAATAAGAAAGCTCATAATGACCTCCAAATAGTAATGTAAAATTGTTCTGATATAGAGAATAACAGATAATCTGAACAAATACCATGAGTGGCACTGAATCACTACGAAAACCTAACAAATTACTAGCTTTTAAGCCGATTCTCTTGTATTATCGAGTTATTCTATGAAGAAAACGGGTGATTTTGTGGCCTATCCACAATTAGATTTAACGCAGGTCGAGGGACCGAAGGCAACTATTCAAACGAACTTTGGTAACATTGAAGTTCAATTGTTTCCAAAGCAAGCACCAAAAAGTGTCGAGAACTTTGTCGGCCTAGCTAAGAAAGGCTATTATGATGGAATCATTTTCCACCGGGTTATTCCTGACTTTATGATTCAGGGTGGCGATCCTACTGGAACGGGCATGGGCGGTGAAAGCCTATGGGGCAAGCCGTTTGAAGACGAATTTTCACCAGAAGTCTTTAACTTACGGGGTGCGTTGTCAATGGCTAATGCGGGCCCTAATACGAATGGTAGCCAGTTCTTCATTGTTCAAAAGCCACAATTAGACGCGGGCATGGATGAACAGATGCGTCAAGCCGGCTATCCAGAAGAAATTGTAACGGCGTACGGCAATGGCGGGACGCCGTGGTTAGATTTCCGGCACACGGTTTTTGGTGCCGTTGTGACGGGCATGGACATTGTTGACCAGATTGCAGCAACGCCAACTGGTGCGCAAGATAAGCCGGCTAAAGACGTTGTCATTACAACGATTACAATTACAGATTAATTTAACAATGAGTTATCAGGACCTGGGAAACCAGGTCCTTTTATGTGCGCTGATTCTAATCAATGGTATGAGTAGTAAAAGTCGGCGCCACTTTTAGCGGGTTATTAAATTATGCTATACTGTTTTGGATAAGTTTTAAGCGGATCAAAGTAGTGATAGTAGAAATAGAAGGGATGGGTTGTATGAGTAAGTATCGAATTGGAATGCGGGTCACGGGCCGCATTACGGGAATTCAACCCTATGGTGCGTTTGTGACGCTTGATGAACAGCATCAGGGCTTGATTCATATTTCTGAGTGCCACGAAGGGTACGTTAAGCGGATTAGCGATTACTTAAAGATTGGACAACAAGTCGAAGTGATCATTTTGGACATTGATGAGTATACTGGCAAGATTAGTTTGTCCTTACGCTGTATTGCGCACGCGCCCCGGCCAACGAGTAGTGATTTAGAAATCTACAAAACTTTTCGACACAAGCATTTTTGGACCAACCGGCACGTTCATGCTGGGTTTGCGCCGATTGCAGCGAATATGGATACCTGGATCAAGGACTCATTGAATCGATTAGATGCGGAGGAACGATAAAATGCAGAAACACGTGGCAGGAACGATTATAAATAGTACGTCGGCGGGGCTGACCTTTTTAGTCAAGCGAACAAGTGCTGGTTCGTATGAATTTTACAACTTGCCAGTTATGGCAGAGCAATCGCCATTAGCTTCCGTTCTTTGGCAGTTACGTCATAAAGTGGGCATTGATGTGGATCAGTTACGGCTGTACGATTCGACGATTGCGGAATTAAATGGTGAAAAAGTATCCGTTTTTGTTTTTAACCATTTAGAATTGAATCCGGACATTCGCAAGCGATTTGAACAATTTGGCCTGTTTTTTGTGCCATCTAGTGCGCTTCACGACCTATTTACACGGGTGCACGTTGGAAAAATGCCGGTTTTTAGTGATTTAGAAAATAAATCAAATTAATGCTTGACCTGTATACTAATTCTTGATAAGATATATCTTGTCGCTGCGAGCGGGGGACGTAAAGCCCGGTCGTTACGCGGTTCTCACCATTGATTAGCGTTAATCCCAATATTGAATAAATATTCAATCAGTTGTAATTAATTGTTGACACGTTCGTGAGATGATGATAATATATTGCTTGTTGCGATGGAGCAGTTATGATTGAATTGCCCGTTGTTTGCCGCTGAGGCGGCAGTTGCATTTAGAGCTTGCATAGTTATTCAACTTGTTGAAAAAAGTTGTTGACAGCTAAGACTTGAGATGCTAACATGTAATAGTTGCGTTGAGGTAATCAACTTAACGAATTAGACCTTTGAAAACTGAACAAAGTTTCGACGAATCAAATGTGTAGGGTCTCTTGATTTTGAATCGAGAGCAAA
>NZ_BJEA01000005.1 GCF_005405425.1 Lactiplantibacillus modestisalitolerans
ATTATTTCACCTCTTCACTATGTTTACATTATATTACAATGTATCTATAATTAGAATTGATATACTTTGGTACAAAGGAGATAACAGTAAAAGACAATGACTAACAAAATAAATGATGCAATATACACAAAAAGATATGTCTACAACTTACATTTTCATCTTATCTGGTGTACGAAATATCGTAACCAAACGTTTGTAAATGAAGAATTATCGTCAGAGATGAAAGCGCTACTAGCTGACATTGCACAAACTAATGATATCACTATAGAAAAAATGGCAGTAATGCCAGACCACGTGCATTTGTTGATCTCATTTCCACCAAGAAAGTCAGCGGTTGACGTGATCAAGGCACTCAAAGGAAGAAGTGCTTTCTTGTTTTTGAAAGCCCATCCTGAAATAAGAAAAGACCAGTATTGGGGTGGTCACTTATGGTCGCCAAGTTATTACATAGGATCACTAGGAAATATGAGTAAAAGCGTGGTGGAGAAATACATCAACGACCAGAAATACAATCAAAAGCGTGGCTATCCATCCAATGACTAAAGTCACTGGATTTCCGCCATTAATTAATTAAAATGCAAGTGATTTGGTCAAACAAACAGCGCGGAAAACCAGTGCCAGTCTGCACCCGGTCTTCCGCGCCAATAATAGCTAAACTAATGCTGGATAATTAATGCATTAATACTAACGCAAACATCAAAATTAGCACCAACAATAAGACGTTGACGGCTTCCATTCGCAAATCAGATAGTTTGAGCGAACTAAACGTTACGCCGGCATCGGTTTGCATGTATCTGAAGAACAACCCACTTAATAAAAGTCCAACCATCAAAACGACTAAAACTAAAACTCCTGTCATCATCATCACAAACTCAACTCCTCATCCGGTATAATTTTGGTGTCTTTCTTGAACCACGATTATTGTGGCCTATCTGTGCCTGACAATCAAGTTTTTCCGGCCAAAAAGGCCCGCTTCTTAGCGTTTTTTTATTAACTAAAAAGAACTCTCAACCGCGCCCCCGCTAGTCCGTGTGGTACCATGTAAATTGAACCTTTACTTCAGAAAAGTGGTGCTAAGCATGACGATTAACGACCTCCAATCCTTTATCATGGTTTATGATTTTCGACACATTTCCAATGCGGCGGTGGCCCTCCACCTCTCCCAGTCGGAACTCTCTAAACGCATGCAAGCGTTGGAAAACGAACTAAATGTCAAACTCCTGGATACTCATAATAAGCGCCGGTTAAAAATTACGCCGGCCGGGGAAGTTTTTTACCATCACGCCCAACAACTGTTACGGGACTACGAGACGATGATGCACGACCTAGCCCCTAGCCGACCAACCACCATGTCGCACCTAACCATTGGGGCCATTCCCGTTTCGGGTCAGTACAACCTGGCTAAAAAAATCGCGACCTTTGCAAACAGCCACCCGCAGGTTGACCTCACGCTCCGTGAGGCGGAAGGTGCTGACATCGTCCAGCAATTACTAGCCGGCGACCTCCAGGCGGCCATCGTGCGTAATACCCAGACGATGGCACTACAACCGACCGTCTTTCAAAAACAGCCCTTATTGGCGGATGAATTACAAGTCATCTTACCGGCAGACCACCCGCTGGCAAAACAGCCCACGATTACGATTCAAGCGCTGGCCGATCAAAAAATCGCCACCCTCCCTGCAGGTTCTGGCGTTTACGAACCCCTTCAGACCCTTTTTAACCGGCAGGGTTTAACGCCCCAGATTTTCTTTGAAAGCACCCACATCGAAACGCTGCTGGGAATCTTGGATCAAAACAACGTGACGCTACTATTCAAGCAATCGGCGCTACCATTCATGAACGCTAACTTCGTGATGCGCTCGTTAGCAACGCCGTTTATTAGCCAGTTGGAATTCATTTATCCCCAACGTAGCGGCAACCAACTACTAACGGACTTAATTGACTTCTTAATGGTGCGGGCACCCAAATAGACCTGAGCAAAAACGCTCAGGTCTATTTTTACGACTATTTCTTTACTCAATTCACGGATGAAGCTTCCCGCTAATCGCCAGCGTCACTTTACGCCTTAATACCTGTTGAACGCAATACGCACCAAAATCAATGACTAAAAAGCCCAGCAAATCTACAATCAACTGATTATCTAACCCGTAACCGGCCGTATACGCCGCAGCTAAGCTGGAAATCGCAGCGAAGTACAGCGTCCGCCGCAGAATCAGGAGGCCGGCAGCCAAACTTTTAAGACTCGGCTGAACCCGACTTCGGGTCCACGCTAACCACGCTTGCCAGCTGACACTGAGCAATGCCGCCCAAAGTAAGATGCCCGGAAAAACAAATTGATTGTTAATCTGGTTAACCCATAGTAACGACAGGTCCGCCCACTTCACGACCATCAGGCCTAGTAAACCAACGTCCGCGACTAAGCCCGTGAACATTACGCGCATTTGCCAGGTTCGAATCCGGCGAACGTGCCGTTGCATTGCTTTGATCTCCATTTTATCAATTTTCATGGTGCCAGCGCCCCCATTTACCGCGCCCAATACGCGTTCAGTTATGCGTTTTGGACGCGACTTATATTTAATTATAAGCCAACTTATTCCAGCGTTAGCTCGAATTAGTTCTATTATGCAGTAACCGCTAAGTTAAAGCGACTCATCGGCTTCAATTTAATAAAAAAATTGAGCCGGAATTATATAAATCATAATTTCGACTCAGCACGCTAACTATCTTAATAGTTATTATCAATGTACTTAAATTTTCATCCACAAATGTGATTTTAAGCCAACCCAGCAACTCGCTTAAAGTCGGTCTGGCGGTATTCCGATTGAAGCGGACGACAGCTGACTATTTCAAGTATTTTTGCCAATCCGGCACGTCCTTAAACTGGGCGCGTTCAAATTGGTCTTTCATATCAAACGGAACGGTACCGTCAATGACAAGTTTCGAACTCATCCCACGGAACCGAATCGACTTCGGATCGTATTGGGGCCGTTCGGACGGATCTAACGGATGGTTGCGCATTCCAGATAGCACCATCAAATCTTGATCCGCCTGGAAGCGGGTATTTATCGTCCAAATCACATCGTTCATATCAAAAATATCTACGTCTTCGTCCACCAAGATTACGGTTTTCAATTCTTTAAAGGCGGAAAAAGCTAGTAAGGCGGCCTGGCGTTGAATCCCTTCGTCAGCTTCATTTTCCTTATGAATTTGCATGATGGTCATTAACTTACCACCACCAGCCGGCGGATTATAAACGTTGGTCACCTTGCCCGGAATGGCCCGATTGACCAACTGTAAGATACTGGCTTCGGTCGGGATCCCCGCCATGCTGACGTGTTCTTCGGACGGGCCGATTACACTTTGCATAATGGCGTTCTTCCGGTGCGTCACCGCCGTCACTTTGATCACTTGCAAGGCTGGGTTAGCATCGCCATCGTATCCCGGAAATTCAGGCATTGCTTTGCCCGTATGGGTATTAATGTCTTCTTGAATCCGTTCGTTAGGCATGATGTAGCCTTCCAACGTGTATTCAGAGCGGGCAATCGCCTTTTCATCAACCGTTACGCCGTCAACTAATTGAACGGCCTGGTGCCGAATTGCGCCGGCAACGCCGAGTTCGTTATAACCAAACGGGGTGGTCGGTGGTTCAAAGGTCGCCCCAATGGTGACGGCCGGATCCAAACCAATGTTGATCGTAATCGGCATTGGCTTATTAGCCTGTTCGTATTCTTCCGCGAACGCACCAATGTGCCGGCCACCGGGCATAATGTAAATGCCTAACTTATCCTTGTCTTCTAAGACCATCCGGTGAATCGTCACATCGCTCTTGGACTTATCCATGCTAGAACCAAACACGACCCCCACCGTAATGTACGGGCCAGCGTCAACTGGTGTGTTAGTCGGGGCTGCCACCAGCTTACGAATATCAAAGCCTTCATCAGTTGCCTTATAGACAACCTCGTGGGCCGGCGCATCCTGTTCAGCAACCGTAACCGGCGCGACTGGATTGGACACCGCCTCGTTTAAATATTGTCCCAACGTTTGATAATCGTGGTGGAACATTTTACCAACCCGCCGCCGACTAGCCATTAGGCCGATCAAGACCCGGGTATCCGGAAAGCCCTTCACGTTATTAAACATCATCGCGGGACCTTCTTGGGTTGGCCGTTCAACGGTTCCCCCAGCACCAACGTACCGGTAAACACCAGCTAGCTCCGCTTCGGGATCGACTTCAACGTCGGTTTCGTGGTACTGCTTTGGATCATCCTTGATCTCAGCGAGTACGCGCCGCAAATCCCATGGCTGTTCTGCCATAACTGTCATCTCCTTTAAAATTTACAAGACCATCATACGGCGGCAAGTCGGACTGGTTCAATTCGAATTCCAGCATGCTATTATTCATAAAAAGAATAATAACGCGGTAGCCACTCTGCAAGGTCCAAAGAAAAGGAAGCCGTGACCAAAGTCACGCCTTCCTTAATGTGTCCAGACGATAATAACAAAACGTGCACCAAAAGTCAGCTAGCTCAGCTAACCGACTTTTGACACGCCCGCCATCTTATTAATGTAAAAAGTTAGTCCAACGGCGCACGGCTTGGTAGCCGTCCACCATCAACGTCATGAGCGTCGTTGCCGTCATGACTGTTTTTAAAAATGGTCGTAAGCGCATCAGTCTCACTCCCCAAACTGCGATTTATCGCCGTAATTGCTCCCCATCAGCTGCTGGCCATCGGCACGCCGGCCTAACGCCATCAGCTGACTGAGCAATAGCCGTTGGGTTGCGCTTAAGCGAATTTTATCCGCAAAAACGGCGTATGCAATGTAATTGGTTAACCGCCGAATCAACGCCACGTCCAGGGTCGCTTGATCGCGTAACTGGCGATCGACCTTCAACAAGACATCGCAAACGTCGTGGGACCCCTTGGTATGGGAGCGAGTCAGATTATCGGCTAATTCCCGAATCAGCCCCCGTGCTTCATTATTCATCAGATTGCCCCGCTTTCATGAAACGATTGCTTCGCCTCCAGTATAAGCGCTTTTCAGCAAAATATTAAGGTAATTTAAAATAAACCTAATAATCAAAAAAGCTGACGGACGGATTGCCGCCAGCCAGCTCCAAATATTAAACGATTTCCAATTGTAATTGCCGCGATTCGACCCACTTGGCCGCCACGAGCACGTGGTACAATCCAAACGAGATAACGGCGGGAAGAACCACCCCGGTTCCCAAATAAACGAGAAACGCACCCATATTAGTTGACGCTAATGAAATTGGGGCGATCAGCGAGTTTAAACCGAGACCGGCCAACTTGTAACTCGTGGAAAAGTTAAACACGATCGTTGCAATTGGCGCCGCCACGATCGCAGCCACCATTGGCGGAATCGCAAGCCGCGGATTCACCAACAAATTCGGGAACTGCACCTTTGGCGTGATAATTCCCTGCGCAATGTTAGCGCCTAAATTATTTTGCCGGAAGGACATAACGGTAAAACCAACAAACTGGGCAGTCGTCCCGATCAACGCGGCTCCTGACGAAACCGGATCCAGCATTACCGCCACGGCCAACGCCGCTGACGAGGCCGGCGTCATCAAGAACAACGCCCACGCTAATGAAACGGCCATGGAACCAATCAACGGGTTGACCTTCATCGACGTGGCGATAAAGTGGCTCAACCAAACCAACGCGGGGGTCGTCACGGCCGCTAAGCCCAACCCCACGACCGAACCAACAAAGGTGGCCGCTAATGGTACTAACATCATATCCAACGGCGTTTTCCCAGTTAAGTAATTACCGACCAGTACCGCGATCAAACCCGCAGCTACCGCCGAAATGGGTTGTCCGGTCGTAAAGATCGAACTCTGCGCCGCTTGGGCTAAGGTGTGCCCAGTCGCCGTCACCCCATTCGTTGCCGATTGGGAAAAGAAGACCGCGTTGGCCCCAATCGTTGAAGAAATCATTGCGGAAAAGGTCACCAGCGTATTACTATTGAGCATCGTGGCGATGGCGACACCGAACGCGGGTCCTAATAATACTTGCGCAATGGCGCCAACTTGGTACAACGCCGACCAGTGTAAAAAATTCGCTAACGATTGTAAGAGTAAGCCAATCCCTAAACAAACTAAAATTGCGTTTGAGACCCCCGCGGAAACCTTATAGACGTAGTCCATGGTGGTCATTTTATGTGTGCCATTACTGGCGGTCGTTTCTGCCATATGTATTCCTCCCGTTTAATTAATAAGAATATGATTAGAAATATGTGAGAATGTCTCTTATTAAACCACCAGTTTTGAAAACTGTCAACGCTTTTTAAAGATTCTTTCATAAATTAAGTTAACCACGTAGCGCGGTTCTAAATTAGCACTTTCAGACCCATTTCCGTACGCTTTGAACGTAGCTTTTCTTAAGATTATTTACACTTTCTTGGATAAAGTGCATCGCAGTTAAAAACAAAGAAAAGGCTGTGACCTCAGTCACAACCTTTTCTTTGTCGCTTCATATTAACCACCGAAACGTGCGCCAAAAGCCAGCTGGCGGCCAATCAACACTAATTTGGCACAGAACCTATTTTTGATCAGCCGGCCCAAAGCCCGCGCGCTTCGTTGCGTAGAACTGTAACCCGGTCACGCCCACAATCATCACGGCCCCGAGAATCCCGACAAGGTTAAAGCTAACGCCCAGAAACAGCGCACTCAAAATCGTTGCCGATAACGGTTCAATGGCCCCCAGTACGCTCGCGGTGGTTGGCAGAATATACTCCAGACTTTGTAGGAAGAACAGGTAGGCTAGCATCGTCCCAAAAATGACGACGAACGCGACTTGGCCCCACGCCCCTAACGACAGCTGAGGTGTCGCTCGCCAAGCCCGGCTGCCAACAAAGACTAACACCCCGCCAATCAACATTGACCAACCGACAATGGTGGTTGCCCCGAATTCTTTGAGCAGACCGGCGGGCATCAACGTATAGACGGTCGCTCCGACCGCTGCTAGCAATCCCCAAACAATGGCGGCTACCGGCAAGGCGAGTGAATCTAGGCGCCCCTGGGTCACAATCAGTACCGTCCCAATGATGGCCGAAAAGACCGAAATCACATCAATTTTGCTCGGCCACGTCAGCGTCGTTACGGCCAAGTACACAATGATCATAACCGGCGACAAAAATTGCAGGATGGCAGCCGTCGCCGCATTCCCGGTACTAATCGCCATGAAGTACGTTAACTGAACCCCGGCCATGCCAAATAAACTAAACGCAATCAGTTTAATGGTCGTTTGCGGGCGGTGGAAGACCGCCAAGACGGGTAAGTGCCGAGCGATGCCGTACAACAGTAGTAACGCGCCCGACACGAGCATCCGAATTGATACCAACCACAGCGTCGAAATCGACGTTGACTCAAACAGGTGCTGGGCGACCGTTCCCGAACTCCCCCACAGAAACGGCCCGGCACTGGCTAAAATTAATCCAAGCGTCTTCTTTTGCATGTGCTCCCCCCTCTTGTTTTCCCTTAGTCTAACAAGACCGGGCGCGGTTTCCAACCCGTTTTCAATAATAAGTTGGTTCTAATCAAGCTGTAACCGGATTCATTAGTGATTGACAGCACGGAACCGCTAAGCTACGCTTAATGCATTAAGGGGGACCCTTCAGATGAAAAAACAAACCATTGCCTACTGGCTCGTTGGAATTTTCGCGGTCGTCTTCATTGGTGGCGCGCTAGTAATTCCAACGCCGACGCTTAAAACGCAGGTGGCTAACATTCGCCACGCCATTACGGGCAGTCCCAAAACAACCGGCGCAACCCACGCCGTGGCGGCGACCGACCTCGGGGAAAAATACCAACTCTCAAAACAAGAGATTAAAACGCTCCAACGCTTAAAGGTTACCGGCATCGGCGACTCAATCATGGTCCGGACCACCAGTGATCTTAAGCAAGTTTTCGGCAGTTTTGACGCCCACGCTAAGGTCGGTCGGCAAGTCTCAGCCGCGCCGGCAATCATCCGGCAACTGAAAGCCAACAACGCCATTCAAAAAAACGTCCTGGTCAACCTGGGAACGAACGGACCAACCGACCAGGCGACTATTAACGGCATTATTGACCAAATCGGAAGTCAACACGAGATTTATTGGGTCAACACTCGCGTTCCGGGTAAGAAGTGGCAGGATGCAAATAATCAACTCATTGAAAACGCCGCAAAGCAGTATTCCAACGTCCATTTAATTGACTGGTTATACGTTAGTGATGGTAACGATAACTGGTTTGACGATGATAACTTACATCCGAACACGTTAGGACAACGTGAATACACCGCAACCGTGGGGCAAACGATGGCAAAAACCGCGACGCCGTGATGTTTAATAGTTCAGCACCACATATTAGAAAACCGCAAAAAGCCCGGCCAACGAGATGGTCGGGCTTTTTGCTGGAATTATGCCTAATACCTTCGAGCACTCAATTTACTTGCAAATATTCCGGATAAGTTTGGCCGAAGTCAACGACCGCTCCGCGCAAGTTAGCCGCGTCCGTAAAGTGACAAGCCACCACTTCCGGCTTAATGGAAGCAATCCGCACCATTTTCCGAATCCGGGCAATTTCTTCATTAATAGCGGGAATGAGTTGCGCATTATTTGAAACCGCCCCGCCCAGTACGATCAATTCGGGATCAAAACTATACTGGAGGTTATAAATCATCTTGGCCAGTGCGTGCACCATTACTTGAACTTCCGCTTGGGCATCCGCATCGCCACTTTCAGCGCGCTCAAACACCGCCTTGCCGTCGATTGGGGTTTGGTCCGGATGGGCAGCGTTATAGCGCTTGGCCAACGCGACGGCCGTCCCCATATCACTTACCGTCGCCTGATCATTACTCAGCGTAAAACCAAATTCACCGCCAAATAAGTGGGCCCCGTGCCAAACTTCGTGGTTAACGATTACCGAGCCCCCGACACCGGTCCCAATAATCAGGAAACACAGACTCGCGACGCCCTTACCCGCGCCCGCGGAAAGTTCAGCTAAGGCCGCACAGTTCGCATCATTTTCCATGCTGACTGGAAGCTGAAACCGGCGTTGCAATTCCGGTTGAATCTCAAAGTTGTGGATGTACGGTAAGGCACTTGCGCCTTCGATCACGCCGGTCTTTTTATTCACGGCCCCTGGTGAGCTAATTGCAATTCCGGCTAGTGGCGCCACTTGTTTCATCCGCGCCACTTCCGCCGTCAGCTGCGTGTAAAAGTCCGCTAAGTTTGCCGGCGTTTTAATTTTCGTGCGATCCGTGAGCTGTTGGTCCCGCCAAATCGCAAATTTGATGGTCGTCCCACCAATATCAATTAATCCCAATGGTTGCATTTCAAGCCCTCCCTAATGTTATCGCTTACAATGATAACACTTTTAATATTAAATGAATACGTTTTTAGACTAAGGTACGATTAATTCTGACGGAATCGCGACGTTTTGCGGGGCCCTACTAATCGCGAGCCCAAACGCCCGCGCGCCGACCGTTTCAAAATGGTGGTCAATCGTTGGTAACCCGAGGACTTCACCCGATAGCTGGTGTTCCTGCCCGATAAGTTCTGGAACGGGTTGTCCGGCTGCCAAGTAGGCGCGGCGGGCGCCCACCGCAATGTCGTCACCGTTGGACAAAATCGCGCTCACCGGCTGGGCTTGCGCCATCAACGCCCGGGCCGCTTGCTCACCATCGGCCGCCGTGATAACGCCGGTCCGTAATCGTTCTGGAGGCAACCCCACGTGGAAAACTTGCTCGTAAGCACCAACCATGGCCTGAGTCGTGGCACTGACCGCTAATGGCCGGCTCGTTAAAATTCCGACCCGTCGATGGCCGTGCGCGCGTAGCCGCTGCAAGGCCGCAACGTAGGTGGCCGTCCGTTCTGCGTAGGCCGCCGGTAACGGACTAGTTCCCGGATTTTGACAAATAACGATCCGGCCAGCGGGGTGGTACGCGGCTAGTCGACTCAACGGCAAGCCGTGCGACGTAAAAATCAGGGCATCGTAAGCGTGTTGGCGGAGCGCTTCCAGGTACTGTAATTCTAATTCAGCTTCCCACTTGGAGGGTAGTAAAACGATGTGGTAATTAGCCGCAAACGCCGCCCGGACGATGCCGTGCAGTAATTGTGTAAAGTACGGGTGGTCAGCGTGGGGAAGCACGACGCCGACGTTCCACGTTCGACCACTTGAAAGGGTCCGGGCCACCGCGTTGGGCGCGTAATCGAGTTGCCTGATCACCCGCTGAATGGCCGCCCGCGTGGCTGGAGCAACATAATTTTGCTGGTTCAATACCCGTGAGACCGTCGAGACCGAATAGCCCGACAGCCGCGCAATATCCCGAATG
The DNA here is from genome assembly GCF_005405425.1 of Lactiplantibacillus modestisalitolerans. GTDB lineage: Bacteria > Bacillota > Bacilli > Lactobacillales > Lactobacillaceae > Lactiplantibacillus > Lactiplantibacillus modestisalitolerans. Next base: position 10,338 of record NZ_BJEA01000005.1, read on the forward strand.
GTTGTCATGCTTGCGCCTCCTGCGTAATTTTTTGTAATCGTTACCATTATGATAAAACAGCCGTTTTGAAAACGCACCCCTTTTCAATCAATTCAGTTTTTTTAACTATCCGGCGTTGTTCACGTCCAGTTTCGTTTTATAATGAAAGCGTAACCAATTTGATTAATTGGAGGTTTTGACATGCAAGTAGAACACCAAACGCTCACCATTGACGATCAGTCGTTTCACATTACGGCTAACTGGTTGGATCAAATTCCGGATTACCAGACGATCGTCAACTACCCGGTCATGATTATTTGTGCTGGCGGCGGCTTCGCCTTTCTTTCGGGCCGCGAAGCCCAACCGATTGCGAACCGCTTTGCGGCTGAAGGATTCCATACGGTTTTGCTCAACTACCAGCTCGCTGACCGCCACACCCCTACATACCCGCGGGCACTCAAACAAGTCGCGGCGACCGTTGACTGGATTACCCGGACGGCCGCCGACCACCACGCGGATACTGAACGCATTATTTTAACCGGCTTTTCTGCCGGTGGCCACCTCGTCGCAACTTATAACGGCGTCGCTAACGATCCGCGGCTGTGCGCCCAATACGGCTTAAACCACTATCACGGCCACATCGCCGCCACCGTTTTAGCTTACCCGGTAATTGACTTAAACGCGGGCTACCCGCAAACCGCTACCCGGCGCGACCAAATCACGCCCGACCGGCGCCTCTGGGCAGCCCAAAAACTAGTAACGGACGCAAGCAAGCCGACCTTTATCTGGCAAACTCAGGGCGATCAAACCGTTCCCCCGCGCAATTCTTTGATGTACGCGCAGGCCTTACTCGCGCACGCGGTACCGGTTGATTACCACCTCTTTAGTCAGGGTGAGCACGGCCTGGCGTTGGCTAATCAACTGACGCAGGTGCCGCACCATCACCAGTCACTGGAACAACGCGCTCAGCAATGGCCGACGCTCGCGGTCAGCTGGTTTCATGAACAGGGCTTGTTGGCGGGGCCATTCTAGTCATCATGCGCCCAGTTCGTAAGCACCGCCCCCTTCACATCAGACAAAAGGTCCGCCCACTAACCGTTCAGCGGTAATGGGCGGACCTTTTTATTCGGTTTAAGTCATTTGGATCTATGATATATGGTGTTGATCCGCTAAAAAATGTCAGTTGAGTTTTCAAGAAAATCATTATGCTTGCCAGAATAAGCAGGGAATGGTTGCGCTTAATTTGATTAGTAAACGTTTAGCTGAATCGGTTTCACTAATTGAGGCTGACTAAATTCGGCCGCAAAAACTTCATAATAAGGTGGATCTAGCCAGTAGCGGGTGTAACCACGGCTCAACTGCGAAATTATTCTAAGTCGGAAGTGGGGTGCTTCCGACTTAGAATAAGGCTCGAATTTGAGATTGCTCAGTGAGTTTCTGAGTGAGCTCAAATCGATGCCCGCAGTGTTCCAGCCAACCGGTTACACCCGCTGCTGGCGGCATATTAACACCAATTGGTACAGAACCAGTCATTTTAACAAAATAAAACCCGAGAAATAATTTCCCGGGAAAAGGTTAGGCGTTCTAAATAAACTCAGTCACTTCCGTCCCCGCATAGCGGGTCGTGGTAATCGGCTCAGCAGCCGCCTTACCAATCGCTACGGCCATTACGGGCACGTAGCGTTGCGGGTCTAAATCGAACGTTACGGCGACTTTATCCGCCGCATAACCGGCGATCGGATTAGCATCGTAACCGTGGGCCCGCGCCACGAGTAAGAGTTGCATCGCCGCCATGCTACTATCAATCGTCGCGTCCATCTTTAAGAAGGCCGGACTGGCATTTTCGTAGAGCGGCAGGAAGGTCTTGAAGATCTGATCGCGCTTCTCAGCAGATATGCGTCCATCTTCACAAGCTTTGTTCCAAACGTCGCGGTAAACTAAGTGCGATTCGGTATCGCCTAAAATGAAGATCATTACCGAGCACGTCTCAACTTGCGGATAATTAAACGGCATCAGTAATTGCTTGGCCTTGGCTTTGCCGGCATCACTGGCGGCCACGACAAAGTGCCATGACTGGAGATTGCAGGCGGACGGCGCACTCGTTGCCTCGTCAATCATCGCTTGGAGTTCGGCGAGTTCAATTTTAACGGTCGGATCAAACTTACGGACCGACTGGCGGTGAAGCACGACGTCTTGAAAGTCGTTGTTACTGAATTGCGCTTCAGTTGTCATTTTGACCAACTTCCCTTCTATCACTTACTGACCTATATTATACACGGATTTGTGCTAAAGTTCACATTCTTTTAAAAATTCCTTAACCGCTCCCGGATAAAACCGCCTTCACTTTATTAAGTCGGCGGTCCCGTCGACGGTCGAAAACGAGTAAGTTGGTCCTGACCAATATTTTTTTCAACGTAATTTCAGCCCCCGTTTTCATAATGTTTTCATTTCATGTTAGAATCAAAGCTAGGCGCTATGAGCCCCGCCACGCTCCAGTTAAGCAAAAACTAGCGTTTATGAAAATCAACCAATGGACTATACCAATTTTGTACGGTTGAAAAAGCGCTTTCTTGACTGTAAGATTGGGGTTGCAACAAGCACTTATCAATTCATTTAATTCCAAGGGGATTGTCACATGAAGAATTATTTACAACGGATGGGCCGTTCATTACAACTGCCCGTCGCCGTTCTACCAGCGGCCGCCCTGCTCGTCGGGATCGGGAACTGGTGGAATTCCTACAGTAGCGACATTGTCGCCCACTTCCTGCAAGCGGGTGGGAATGCGGTTCTGGGTCAATTACCACTATTGTTTGCCGTTGGGTTAGCTTTGGGGATGTCCAAAGACAAGGACGGGGCCGCCGCCCTGGCCGGGTTGGTTGCATTTGAGCTGCCAACCAACGTTTTAAAGCCCGAATCGGTTGCCACCCTGTTAAACATCAAGTTAACGGCGGTCAACCCGGCGTTCGCCCAAATCGGAAACGTCCTGATCGGGATTATTTCCGGTTTAATCGCCGCCGCGCTGTATAACCGGTTCCACGAAACCAAGTTACCGATGGCGCTTTCGTTCTTTAGCGGTAAGCGGTTAGTGCCAATTTTGGCCGCGTTGACGATGTTACTAGTCAGCGTCCTATTAATGCTCGTTTGGCCACCAATTTACAGCGCCCTCGTTGCCTTCGGGAAATTTATCGTTGGCCTGGGTGCGGTTGGTGCCGGACTCTACGGTTTCTTCAACCGGTTGTTAATCCCAACCGGGTTACATCAAGCTTTGAACTCCGTTTTCTGGTTCGACGTGGCCGGCATCAACGATATTGGCCGCTTCCTTGCTAGCAAGGGGACCAAGGGGATTACCGGGATGTACCAAGCCGGCTTCTTCCCAGTGATGATGTTCGGGTTACCCGCCGGGGCCTACGCGATTTACCGCAACGCCATTCCAGAACGCAAAGCTGAAACGGCTTCGCTAATGATGGCGGGGGCGTTTGCCGCGTTTTTCACCGGGGTTACGGGACCACTAGAATTCTCATTCATGTTCGTGGCATGGCCACTCTACGTGTTACACGCCGTCTTCACCGGTTTATCACTAGCATTTGCGGCCTTCATGCACTGGACGGCCGGCTTCGCTTTCAGTGCTGGACTCGTTGACTTCATCATGAGTTTGAAGAACCCAATTGCCAACCAGCCGTTGATGCTGATCGTCCAAGGTCTCGTCATGGCGGTCATCTACTACTTCGGTTTCGACTTTGCTATCAAGAAGTTCCACTTAATGACGCCAGGTCGCGAACCCGTCACGGCGGAAGATGAAGCGGATGACTTAGCCTTAGCCGATAACGACGGCGATGACGACAAGTACACCGTTCAAGCTAAGAAAATCTACGCGGCCCTCGGCGGTACTGATAACTTAACGGTTATCGATAACTGCACGACCCGCTTACGGTTACAATTAAAAGACACAAACGCAATCAACGAAAACGCAATTAAGCGTAGTGGCGCGGCCGGCATTAACCGGATCGATGACCACAACTTACAAATTATCATCGGGACCGAAGTTCAGTTCGTCGCTGACGCCCTTTCGAAGTTAAAGGCAAATAACGCCCCAATTACTTCCAGCTCGGCTAACGAAGCCCCGGCCGCAACGGAAGTCACTAGTGGCTTACCGAGTGGTGTCACGAGCGACTTCTACAGCGTTGCGAACGGCCAGTACGTTGACCTGGAAAACGTTAACGACCCAACCTTCGCACAGAAGATGCTGGGAGATGGCTTTGCCATTGAACCTAGTGATGGCACAATTACCGCACCAGTTGATGGGACGGTCTTAAACGTCTTCCCAACCAAACACGCTATCGGTTTTAAGACCGCGGCTGGTTTGGAAGTACTCCTCCACATGGGGATTGATACCGTTGAATTGAAGGGCGCCCCGTTTGACGTACAAGTTGAAGCTGGCCAAACGGTTAACCACGGCGACGTGGTCGCAAAGGTTGATCTGGATGCCATCAAGGCAGCGGGTAAGCAAACGACGATGATCGTCATCATTACAAACATGCCAGCGGTTGGCTTAATGAAGTACAAGCTAACTTCTAGCAACGTTGCACCAGCTACTAAGATCATGGATGCAACCACTAAGTAACGGTTCCTAACCTTTGACTCCCACCGAGCGTGCGCTTGGTGGGAGTTTTAGTTTTATACTGATTAACGCTGCGATGCCCGCAGTGTTCTGGCTAACCGGTGATACTCGCTACTGGCGGCATATCAACACCAATTAGTACGGAACCTTTTTGGTAGCGCATCAGAGTTATCTAAAAAGCCGACCACCCAGATTATTCGGGTGGTCGGCTTACGCTAATAGCTTACTTTGACTGTGGCCAATACTTTTACGGAACGGCCTCAAAGAACCATTTGAGGGTTCCCGTGTAGGTTCCCCGTCTAACATTAGCCGGAACGTCAACGAAGATGCCCTTGTCATTTAGCGTCCCTGGCGTGGCGGCTTGGTACCAACCCGCCGTCAGCTCGGTTGACGTTTGTGTGTCAATAGTTGCAATTGGTTGCTTGGTTGCCAATGAAACCTGGCCCCCCCGTCCATCGTGATAAATCAGGTTAATGTGATGCTGCTGATCACTCGTACTAAGCTGGCCCTGCGCAAGAATGGTTAATTTACCAAAGGCTTGATCCTTTAAACTAATCACCGGCTTGGGCGTTAACCGCTTCAAGCCATGCGCGGCGGGGATGTGGATGGCAGAATTAATGACCGCTGCTGGATCTTTTAGTTCGGGCATGAGGGCAACGGTTAGTTGATAAGGTTCAACCGGCCTACCCGCCGGAAAAAGCTCGGAAGCTTCCATATATGATGGTGCAATAATCGTATCACTACTGTTTTGAGCGCGTAGCTTTAGCGTCATACTAGCCTGGCTTTTATTAAGTAACGGTGCCAAAATCGATTCTGCATAATTCTTTTTATCCGGCGTCCCTTCCCGATCCTCGCTTTCAACAACTAGGTGGTCCAACGGCGTTGCTAATTCTTGGCCGTTCCTGAGAAACTTAACGTCGGCCAGCTTTTTGATTTTATCCGCAAAGACCCGGGCCGGATTACTCTTATTATCGACTTTTTTAGTCAAGTCAGCGACATCGCCGGGGGTTAATAATACTAATTTTTTCGCTTGAATTGAAAACGGGTTACTCACGTACGCTTTGCCAATTCCTTCATCCCCGTCCAGCGTCTCTTTAACCCGAACAATCGGCACGTTAACTAGGGATCCAGGCGGAATCGGAAGACTAAAGTGACCATCTTTAACTTGGACACTACTCCCAAAAGGCGTCAGTAAGCTAACCACACTACCTGAATCAGCCGTTCCTTCAATTCTGTCCGATTCAACCGTCACGTTCGTGTCAATTTTAGGGTGCAAGTCCCCCTTAAATTGCTTGACGGGAAACTGGGCAAGTGCATACTCATTAGTACTATATAAGTACATATTCGCCAAGGGGTGTAACACCCCAAAATTCGGATTAATTTTCCAAGCTGAAAAAACAAGTTTCAAATACAGTGGATTATCCGGTGTCGCCTTTAGCAAATCGTTGCCATCAACGTTCATTTCGACAACGGGCGGAAAAGTTAGCGTCGGTCGTAATCGGTTAACGGTTGGCACTGGCCGCATCACAAACACTGGGTAAGTAAACGGATAAGTGACATCGGTACTCACTTTACTAATATTGGGCCCACCCATTTCAACCCGAACATTGTGTGTCAGATCAAAATAGGGGCCGTCAGGATAATTAGCTGCTAAGGCCATTGCACCACTAAATACAATTTGAATTTTAGTCGTATCCTTGGTTACCCAGCCATTCTGGGTGTGGTCGGCCAATACATCTTTTAAATAGGGGTAATTCTTGACGCCAATCTTAAATTTGCCGGTATTTGTTAACTTTTCTAGCCGGTTACCGTCTCCCAAAATCGACTGCATCCCCGCATCCGTCTCCGCTTGCACCCCTGGCATGATCAGCCACAAACAGCCTAACACGGCAATAAACATCAATAAAAGCCGGTAATAATTCTCCCAGCTCTTAGCCCAACGAATCGCCATTCGCCTAATCATTTGTCTGGTCCTCCGTCGCTGCCCGGTGCTTCCGCCGCCACGCGACCAACCACCAAACGATTAGCATGATTACGAACATACCAGCAGCCCCTACCAGCAACAAGTACCACGGACTTTTCGGCAACGGGTCAACTGACTGCTGGTTATAGTGGTGCGCATCCCGCGCGCTAACCGTAAAGTCCCGGTCAAAGACCCACCGGTGGGCCCGATTTTTAACGATCATATGTAAATGGTACTCACCCGCCGCTAAGGGCGTGCTACCTGCTAACAAGGGATAGCGAAACGCCGAGTTAGGTGCAAACTGAACCCCGGTTTTGCGGTCGGCGCGCATACTCTGCCCATCGCTTTTACGCGTAACCTTCGTTTGGACGTCCAAGCCCATTAGCATGGCCGGTTGAACGTTACGCACCCGCGGGAAAATGCCGTGGTGCGCGTTTAACAAGCCCGGCTTGACGTCGGCCAGTTCCAACCGTGGTGTGGGAACCTGCCCAACCGTGTAGCGCATTGCAATCACGTACGAGTACTGATTCTTAACATTGGTTGCGCCGGCGACCGTGCCAGTGGCCTTTTGGTCGACTAACTGAAAATACCAGCCCCCCAACATGACGCCGTGGAAGGCCCCCGCTGGCAGGCGAACAATCGCACTGACCACCTTGTTCCCGTTTGCCGGAACCGTCACCGTCGCCGGACCCGTTAACTTGGTGGTTGCGTCTAAGCGGTATTTTAACGATGGGTCGTACGTTGTCGGCGCTTGGACGTATTCAATGGTGCCATTTTGGTTCGTACTCGCCGTATGAATCGCCGTTGTCACCCGGATATCGCGGTCCGAATGATTATAAATGGTCGCACTGAGGCGCTGCGTCGTCCCCATCCGCATCGTCAAGTCAAAGAATGACCGGTTCCCATCCCGCTGATTAGCAGGCAGTTGCGGCGCCACGCTAAAACTGACCCGGCCAGAAGTGGCCGCATTCTGACTGGCGGCTTGCCCCTGATAACCGCCAACCAACAATAATCCGAGTACTGCAAGCAGACCCATCCCCGCCTTTAACCAATCTGTTTTCAGCATTATACATCCTCGATTCATGATTTAATTTTCTATGTAGCCGCGCCCATCACTGGGCGTGGATGCTTGCTAAGCTTGTGGCGTTTCTTCAGGTTCGGGTCCCGCCGTTAAAGTCCAATTTAAAGTTGTTTGGTAAGTTCCCGAACGAGCATTCCGCGGAACGGTTAATTTAATATCTTCAGGCGCGTATTGCATCGTCGTCATCCCGTAGCCCTTTTCCTTAGCCGCGCTTAGGATAATCGGGCCCCCAGTCGAACTATCAGCTAAATCAACCTTGGTTGCCTTCGCGTGGGCGCCATTGGTTGCGTCAGCCGTGCTGGTATCAGCTTTTGCCGCGTTCAAATCCGCATCCGTCGTGGACTGCACCGCCGGATTATTAAATTGAATGTAGGCGCCCTCAATTTTTTTCGCCGTCTGCGCACTCGTATCCGTCAAAGCCGTCCCGGCTACTGATAAGTGCCAGCCCGCAAGGTTCCCCGTTAAGTCTCCCACTTCGACCACCATTTTGTTACTGTCAGCCCCAGCCGCGTACAGCTTCGGGTCATTGGTAATCGCCTTAGCTGCTTGAGTCAATTGGCCCGTAGCATTCAGCTTAATTTGCCCAAATGGCAACGTGGGGGTTACGTAAACGAGTGCTAGCCCCTCTTTGTTACTATCCTTAGCACCATTGGCCGTAACGCCCGTCATCAATTTATCCGGATTATTCGGATCGACAATTGTTGGCGTACCAGCTTCAACGCCGACCGTTACCTTAGTTTCACCAAGGGATTGATCCGTCGTAACCGCCATTGCTGGTGTTAGCGTCCCCAACGTGAAGATGCTTCCCACTAAAACGCCCATCAACATTCTTCTCATCACTACTCACCGCCTATTTTATTTTGTTGCAACTATAATTTACCACGTTAACCGATTTGTTCAAGGGGGCTAATTTTGGTGATTCTGCACATTTCAGGCTCAAAAACGATTAGTACCAACGAATTGGCGGGTTAGTTTTATTTAATTAAATTTTAATTAGAATCCTAGCCACCCCGCAGAAGCGTGGCTTTTACTCGTAATTAATTGTTATCAGGAGGTAAAATCACTCAACCGCTAACCCCATTTGCTTAGCTCACGCCAAAAAGAGTGGTGCCCCCTTATTTAGGCGCACCACCCTAATAACGCCGGTTAAGGCGCATCCGTTAAAGTCCAGTTAATTGTGCCGCTATAAGCACCGATTTTATTACCGGCCTGCACTTGCAAGAAAATCCCCGCTTTATCACCGGTAGCGGAGCTGTCCAGATCAACAGGGGTTTCCGTCTGACCGGCGACCTTCTGACCGCCCGTTAACTTCGTGTTGCTTGCGGTTAGTGGAACTTGGTTGCCCTGAGCATCACGATACAATAGTTGACCGTTCAGACTCGTCGTACCGTCCTTTAATCCATCGGTTCGCGCCATTAGCGCCCATTTACTCCCGGTTGCCCGGGTATCCTTAATTTTCAGGACTGGCTGGTTAGTCACTGCAAATTCTTTGGCGGTGGTAGTTGGTAACTCGTTCGTGCCAAAGGTAATGGTTGGCGCAACCACGCTAAAGGCGAGCTCACCATCATAGGTCGCCGTCACTGTCGCGCGGCTAGTTTCGTCGTTAGTGACGTTTTTCGCATACACTTTAATGGTAGCTGAACCAGTATTTTCACCCGCTTGAAGCGCCTTTAATACGTCGCTCGTGTCGGACATAAACGTCAGCTGATCACTGGCATCATCCGTATTCTTCGCCGTAATTTGAGCCTTGTTCACTAACCAGTCCACAACCTCTTGTTGGGTTTTGCCAGCCAACGCTTTCAGGTCGGCTGCGTTATACGTAATGTTGGCCGTTGTGGGGCTGATTGTCAGTGGCGGTGCTTTAATGGTGGTGGTGGCAATGCCTTGGCCGCCAGTGTAGACTTGGGCATCTGGCGATTCGCTTTGCTTAACAACGACAGACTGATTTGCGTTTCCAATCGCTTTACCAAAGTCAATCTCGTAGTTGCCATCACTGCCAACCGTCGCCGTCTTGGTAATACTATCACCAATGGTAACAGTAACAACGTTGCCGGCTTCTCCGGTTCCTTTGATGGTTTTATCCGTGGAAGTGGGCTGAACTACCGTAGTTGACAAATCAGGTGTATTAATTACACCAAAGCGATAAGTATAATCAGTACCATTTATAAAAATGCGAATTCCAACATATATGGGGTAGACAAGTTTTTTTGACAGATCAACTGTAATGGTTTGTGTTTTATTAGTATCAACAGAACTTTTTGGATATACTCCAAAAGGCCAGATGTAAAGTAGATTATCTGATTGAGTTGGTTCAGACGATCTCAAAGACATTCCAGAAAAACTTCCATTCGTCGGATCTGTAAAAACATCAAAGTACACTTTACTCATGTTTGTGCCGTTCGTAGTTGAAACGCTACCAGACATTTTAATTTTTATAGCCGTTGTTAAATTTGTAATATGTCCATCAATAGTATTGTTAGCCTCTACAGACTCTATCGTTGGATAATTAACACCATTAGAACCATATGAATTACCTACAGCGTTTCCAACTTTCCATTGAGTAATGGAATCTCGAATGTTCACACTATTAGTATTAACTTCCGCCGCTCTCCCAGTCATCCAGCCAAAACCAACCGCCAAGCACGCACTTCCCAGTGCGACTGCTAGTTTTGTCCATAATCGCTTATGTCTCCGCATGACCGTTCACCTCGCTCTTTAATAGCTGCCGTAACCCGGCAAGTAGGGCCGCAATGATTAGTAGCAGGCCCCCCACTAACGTTTGAATGAGCGCTAACCGCTCCCCCGTTTGCGGGAGCGTTTCCACGTGACTTTGGCGTAGCCAGCCAAGCACGCTTTCAGGCTGAGCTGCTTTAGCTGGTAACTGGTACGCTACGAACCCGCTTGGGATCACGTGGGCATCATTATTCTGATTTATTCGTTGCTGTTCAACTCGACTCGTCGTATAAAATCGCACGCGGGTTTCAACCGATTGAACCGTTGTTGCTTGGACGGAACTCCCCAAATTTAGCATCAACAACAGTCCTAAAACGAGCCCCCATAGCAATTTTTTCATTGCCGTTGCCCCCTTGTACTGTCACCTAACTCAAATTTTATTGCTCGTCTTCGTCACGTTGACGCTGCTTCTTAATTAAGAGAATAATCCCAATGATAATTAAGATTAAGATCAGCATTCCCAAAGCACCCAGGGCAACTAACCACCAGATACTAATGCCGTTATCATCAACTGACGCTTTATTATACTTTTGTGCGGACTGCTGGGTGATCATAAAGTCGCGGTCGAAAACCCACCGGTGAGCTTGATTCTTAACTACCATGTGTAAGTGGTACTTACCAGCTTGAAGCTTTTGATTGCCCGTTAATACCGGGTAGTCGTACAGGGTATTGGGCGCCATTTGGACCGCTTGTTTCGTTGCTTTCTTAACGACCTTGCCACTATTTTTACTAGTGATCGTCGTATTCATCTTTAAGTTCGAGATGACGACCGCCGCGGGGTTTCGTAATTCAGCTAAAATTCCCCGGTGATAGTTGATCATCCCAGCTTCAACCTTCCCCAATTTCATGGTTGGTTGTTGTTCCTGACCCGAACGGTACTTGAGTCCGATAACGTAGGCGTACTCGTTTTTCAAATTCGTAGTGCCCTTAACGGAGCCGGTCGCCTTATCACTGACCCGCTTAAAGAACCAGCCTCCTAGGAGGGTCCCGTTAAACTGCTTAGCCGGCATTTTAACTTGCGCGCTGACGGTTTTGGAACCATTTGCGGGAACGGTAACGGTTTTCGGGCCAACGATGGTCGTAATTTCACCGACGCGCACCTTCAATGACGGATCAAACACCTTCGCCGCCGTCATATATTCAATAACCCCATTATTGTTTGTATAAGCGGTATTAATCCCCATCCGGACTTTGATATCGCGGTCCGTCGTATTATTGATTACCGTTTTAAGCGTTTGTTGCTGCCCTTTGGCCATGTTTAAATCGAAAAAGCTATTCTTTTTATTCGCCTGGTTTTTAGGTAATTGCGCGGAGACGCTAAACCCAATCTCATTGCTCGGCGTGTTTTTAGCTTGTGCCGCTCTGGCCGTTACCATCAGCCCCATTCCAGTCATCAGCGTCATCGCAAACGCGACGCCCCGCGCTAACCATCCGTTCAACCGCATGCGTACCGACTCCCTTCAGTTCCGTTATTATTATGTAAAGGAGATGCCTTAAGCATCTCCGGTCAAGCTTATTGTACTGAATCTGTTAAGGTCCAATTTAAGGTCCCAGTATAGGTCCCACTTTGTACCGTGTTCGCATTGACATTTAAAAACACGTCCGCTGGATTCATTTGTTGAACCGTAATCCCGGCACCCTTACCTTCAGCTGCTGAAAGAACCGTTACTGCAGTCCCATTGGTTTGGATTTGTCCACCAAGCCCAACTGCCCCGTTGTCAGCGTTAGCTGTGGTGTTAACACCCGCATCACCGGAAGACCGCAACGTCCCAGCTGGTAAAGTGATTGAAGCGCCTTCAATCGTTGCCGATTTATCCTCGAGTTTTAATGCACTACTTGAAACGTTCAGCTTCCAGCCGGCATTAGTCCCGCGAGTATCGGAAACCTGAGTCCCAGTAAAGGCGCTAGCTGTACCATCTGCTTTAGGCATGAGACTCGTTGCAGTGGCACCAGCATCATTACCCTCAGTGGCATCGTATTGCTCATCACTCGTAACACTCAGTGTATGCGACCCGAAGTTCAGGTTCGCCGGTGCCCAGATTAGTGACAACCCAGACCCACCATCAGGATTAGCACCGTTATTATCTCCGCCCGGTTTCGGTTCAACAGGTTTATTCGGATCCGTTGGGTCAACTGGCGTGGTTGGCGTGGTTGGCGCCGTAAAACTAGCCGTGGCCGTCGTATTCCCATCCCTATTTTCGCCTTCTACCGGTGTATCCGCAGCACTGGCCGCGATTGGAGCCATTGCCCCCAAAAGTAACGCACTCGTCATTAATAAACTCCCTACCATCTTTTTCATAATAAGTACATCCCCTTATTTATTAATCTCTAACGATTAGCTACATTAACTATGCTTATAATTTAACACGTTTTAAATTAATTACAACCCTTTAACCTTTGACCTGTTTCCGGGTTGGGTGCAGAAAGTCAATGGTATCAACCATTTGGGGCGGAAAATATTTTTTAAATTATTTTTTATACGGTGCTGTCTAGTCGTGATTTAGCCAAAATATTAAAGAATATAGACCAATTATAATTTCACAATTCCGTTTTAGTTTTAATAAAAGCTAGGCTTTATAATCATTATTAACAAGGCCGCTACTTAAACGCCGCTATAATAGGGCTATCGTCATAAAACATATTGTTAACAAAAATGGTTTGACAATTAAATTGTAGGCAATCGATAATTGGTATATTTCACTAAACGGAAGTAGTCAGCTTTACGGATCTGCATATTAATACTTTTAAATTTATATTTATTGATAATTATACTTTAAAAAACAGTCTTTTTTGGTCATTAACCGAACAAATCGGCCCTCATCCACTTATTAAGATTATTATATTCACAGCTGGGTAACGTTGGTTTACTTACAAACGTTACCATCTAGTCCAACCTGCCCGTTGCACGTATAAGTTATTACGAATCATAATACTGAATTCAATTGGAAAAGTTTCTTCCTATTATATGGTAAAATCCCGTCTTAAAAAATTACCGCTTATTACGATTACTTATAGTCAACCGCTCAATTAACCCGGTAACTGCTCATTCAAACAACTAGTTTATCACTTGATATATTAATTAATTTTCACGTGTTTTCGGCCGAACAATCGTCGCAAAAAAGCTATGCAGCGCATTCACACCACCGCATAGCTTTTGCAAGTTGTTTGCATATGCACAGCTTCACAACCTGATCAATTTACACTGACTAACGTTCCCCAGTCACCGGCTCTAATTCAAAGCCCGCCGCTCGCAAAACCTGGTTGACCGGCGCAACCTGCTCACTGTTGACGTGTAGTTCAATCACTTTAGCGTCGGGGCGGTTGACAACCATTAACGTTTGGATGCTTAAATCGTGAGCAGTGAGCACCTGTCCGAGCTTAAAGATCACGCCCACGTGGTCGTGATGAACGACCACCCGCGTGACGCTCCCCGGTTGCCCGTAACCGGCAATATTGAGGAAGGCGTCTAAGATGTCGTTAGTCGTAATAATCCCGACGACTGCCTCCCCATCAACTACCGGCAAAACGCCGATATCATAGCGACGCAGTTTGGCAATTGCCGTCTCTAACTGGGCGTTGGCCGTCACCGTCTGAACCTGAGTCTCCATAATTTGGTCAACCGTCGTCTTAGTCAATAGGTAGGTCGTTTCGTAAACCGACAAGCTGGTCGCCTGCGACGGTAAGGCCCGCTGAATAATCCCGTGGGTGATCAAACCGACCATGCGGTTATTCGCCATGACTGGTAAGCGGTGAATCTGATTTTGTTTCATTAGTTCGACCGCCACGCTGACCGTCGTCTTTGGATGGGCGACGACCAGCTGGCGGGTCATGTAATCTGCAACACTCATGCTTAGCCCCCTAAATAAGCCCGTTGAACGTCCGGGTTGGCGAGTAAGGCCGCCCCACTACCACTTAATTTGACCTGCCCACTTGCTAAAACATAACCCCGGTCGGCGATTTTTAAGGCCTGACGGGCGTTTTGCTCGATCAATAAGACAGTCGTTCCGGCTTGATTAATTGCTTGGATAATTGTAAAAATTTCTTGGATAAAAATTGGTGCGAGCCCCATTGATGGTTCGTCGAGCAACATTAACTGGGGATGAGCCATTAACGCCCGGCCCATCGCGAGCATTTGTTGTTCGCCACCGGAAAGGGTCGCGGCATCCTGGGTGCGCCGCTTTTTCAAAATTGGAAAGTAATCGTAGACCGTTTGGAGCGTTTCGTTAAAAACGGCCCGGTCACGCTGTCCAAACGCCCCCATCTGAAGATTCTCTTGGACGGAAAGTCCCGGAAAAATGTGGCGCCCTTCCGGGACCTGCGAAATTCCAGCCCGCACAATCTGAGGGGCAGAGAGGCGGTCAAGCGGACGCTCTAAGTAGGTGATCTGACCGGCTTTAGGACGCATCAATCCCGAAATCGTTTTAAGTAGCGTTGACTTACCAGCACCATTGGCACCAATTAGGGTCACAATTTCACCCCGGTGAACCTCAAAGCTGACACCCTTCACCGCTTGAATCGCACCGTAATTAACGGCTAGATCTTTAACTGTTAACACGTTAAGCACCCCCTAAATAGGCTTTGATCACGGCCGGATCCCGTTGAATCTCATCCGGCGTACCACTTGCTAATAACCCACCGTGCTCCAACACGTAAAGCCGTTCAACAACGTTCATTACCAGCGACATATCGTGTTCAATCAAGACGACCGTAATGTGAAAATCGCGCTGAATTTGCCGAATTAACTGGGTCAAATCGGCAGTTTCCTCCGGGTTCATGCCGGCAGCCGGTTCGTCCAAAAACAACAAGCTCGGTTTGGTCGCAAGGGCCCGGACAATTTCCAAACGACGTTGCGTCCCGTACGGTAAGTTGCGCGCCGGTTGGTCGGCGACCGCGGTTAAATCAAAAATCTTAAGTAGCTCGTGTGCCGCTTGCGCCATCGCTGCTTCGGTCTGGTAAAATTTTGGCAGCCGAAACACACTGGTCAAAAAGCCTTCCTGGTAATGGTTGGTCATCGCAATCTTAACGTTGTCGAGGACGCTAAGATCTTTAAATAACCGAATGTTTTGAAAGGTCCGCGAAATTCCCGCTTGTGCAATTTGCGCCGGCTTTTTTCCGTTCAGGGTTTGCACGCCCTGGTCGGTGTAGAGGCTAATACTGCCAGAAGTCAGCGGTGTTTCGCCAGTCAGCAAGTTAAAGAGCGTCGTTTTACCGGCACCGTTAGGCCCAATCAGGCCAACTAATTCGTTCCGGTCGAAGTGGACCGAAACGTTCGCGACCGCGGTTAGACCACCAAAACTTTTCACTAATTCCTGAGCATCAAGTAGTCGACTAGTCATGCGTCACCGCCCCCTTCGTCAACCAGCGCCGGAACGAAAATTCCCACGTTCCCAATAGACCGGCTGGTTTAAAAATCATAATTAAGATTAGTGCGAGCGAATAAATAATCATCCGTACCGTGCCAAAGTTTTGCAAAATGGTGTCGAGCGCACCGAGTACCACCGCGGCAACGAAGGTCCCGGTAATGCTGCCAACCCCGCCAAGGACGACGATGATCAAAATCGCAATCGACGCCATGATGTTAAAGTCGCCAGGCGCAATCGTCTGAATGTACGCGGCGTGCAGCGAACCACCGATGGCGGCCGTGGCCGCGCCAAACACGAAGGCTGCTAACTTCCAGCGCGTCGTGTTGATGCCCATCGCACCAGCAGCCAACTCGTCTTCACGAACCGCCATCACCGCACGTCCCCCGCGACTATGAATAAAGTTAACGGTCACGATCGTCGTTAAGCACATGAGCACGTAAACGGTGACCCACGAAGCTAGCGCTGGAATGTTGAAGAGTCCGGCGGCTCCGTTCGTAATTTTAAGGTTGTTGATAACGATCCGAATAATTTCGGCAGCCCCCATCGTCGCAATCGCGAGGTAGTCGCCACGCAGCCGGAGCGTTGGCACCCCAACGATCACGGCCGCGATCACGGCAATCACCATTCCGACCACCATTGATATGTAGAAGCCCAGCGGCGTACTCATCGTTTGGGTCATAATCCCGGTCGCGTAAGCACCAATGGCCATAAAGCCGGCGTGACCGAGTGAAAATTGGCCAGCAAAGCCAATAATCAAATTTAAACCCACCGCTAAAATGACGTTAATTCCGATCGTTACTAACATGTTTTCAATAAAGGTATTAATCAGCCCGGCAAATTCGAGCGCGTCAATGATGATAAAGCCAAATAACATCACGCCGACCCAAGCTAAATTACTTTTCAACGTTACTTTCACAATACTCACCTACACTTTTTCACGCCGGTTGTGACCAAAGATTCCGGCTGGCATGACCAACAAGATGACGATCAACACGAAGTAAACGACTGCGTCCTTATACGCCGATAAACCGACCGCCTGAACACCGGTCTCCAAAATTCCAATGATGAAACCGCCTAACGAGGCCCCGGGAACCGACCCGATGCCGCCAATGACGGCGGCAACGAAGGCTTTGATTCCGGGCGTCATTCCCATCAACGGGTCAATTGAGTTATAGTACAACCCAATCAAGACGCCCGCGGCTCCGGCCATTGCGGATCCCAGTGCAAACGTAAACGAAATCGTATGGTTTAAGTTGATGCCAACCAATTGGGCGGCTTCCGGGTCCACGGAAACGGCCCGCATCGCCTTCCCCATCTTGGTCCGTTTAATAATTAATTCTAGCAGTGCCATTAACAGGCAGGCGGTAATCAATATTAACAACTGAATGTTGGAGACCCGAATACCTAACCAGTGGTAAGTCACCACCGGTAGCGCCTGGGGAAAACTCCGGGCGTTGGCTCCCACCAGGGCCGACATCCCGTTTTCAAGTAAGAACGAGACTCCAATGGCGGTAATCAGCGCGGTAATCCGCGGCGAATGGCGTAACGGCCGGTAGGCGAAGTATTCAATCACCACTCCGAGGACCGCGCAAACAACCATCGCCGAACAGAGTGCCATTAAGAAGTTAAAGTGGAAGGCCCGTAAACTGTAATAGCCCCAAAACGCCCCTAGCATGTAAATATCTCCGTGTGCGAAATTAATTAATTTAATAATGCCGTAAACCATGGTGTAGCCCAACGCTAGTAAGGCGTAGATACTCCCCAGTGAGAGTCCGTTTACCAACTGCTGTCCAAACGTTTGCATGCACGTCACCTCCTAACCGTTTATTGGTCAACGTCGTACGTCTTCGTAACTTGACCGTTCGTCAACTGTTCAATCGCAATCGTTTTTTCAGCATTATGTTTCTTGTCAATCGTGATTGTCCCGGTCGTTCCCTTGAAGTTCTTCAACTTAGCAAGGCCGTTAGCGATTTTAACTGAGTTAGCAGAACCCTCGTTTTCAATTGCCTTTTTAATCATGTAGACCGAATCGTACGCCAACGCGGAGAAGGTCGGGGCGGTTGAACCGTATTTATCCTGATAAGCACTCATAAATTTCGATGCGACTGGATTGCTAGCCGCGGCCTTGGTTGAAAACGGCGTCGTGTAATAGACTTGATTGGCGTTCTGCTTGCCCGCGATTTGGGCGAGTTTGGCGTCAGCCATCCCATCACTCCCAACGATGGGAGCCTGAATACCAGCTTGGCGGGCTTGTTTTACGATCAACCCAATTTCAGAATAATAGCCGGGCGCGTAAATCGCGTCAATTTGCTTATGCTTAAGCGACGTCAAGATAGCATTGAAATCCTTGTCACCCTCTTGGAAGGTTTGGCTGCTAACGAGCTTCCCCGTGTAACTCTTCTTGAAGGCCTTGGTCAAGCCGGTCCCGTAATCGCTGGAATTGTCGGTCAAAATGGCAACCCGCTTGGCTTTCAAATTCTTAGTCACAAACTTAGCGGCCGACGAACCTTGAAAATCATTTTGATAGCACGCTCGGAAAACGTACTTTTGAACCGCCCCACCCTTTTGGAGGGTGAAATCCGGATCGGTTGCGGACGGACTGACGGTTGGTACGCTCGCCTTGGTCATGTTGGGAATGGCAGCGGTCCCGGCGTTAGTCGTTGCGGGGCCCACAACCGCCACCACCTTATCGTTGTTGACCAACTGGGCGGCAACCGACGCCGCGGTGTTGTTGGTCGTCTTGTTATCCCGAATCACGAGTTGGACTTTTTTCTTGGTTTTGCCAACCTGAATCCCACCATTTTTATTAATTTTCTTAACGGCTAATTGAATCCCTTGTTTTTGTTGTTCACCGTAACCAGCGGCCGAACCGGAAAGTTCCATGTTGACCCCGATTTTAATCGTTTTGCCAGGATTATTACCCTGATTTGAACTAGATTTAGCACTGCTACAACCAGCTAATGCGAGGGCGGTCACCCCGAGTGCTGCGACTTTCATTGAACGTTGTTCCCACTTCTTCAACATAATGATTCCCACTTTCCTTGTGAATTAACTCAATTCAGACTTTTAGTCCAAAAAAACGACCCCATCCACTAAGTGAATGAGGCCGTTTCGTGTGAACCAAGCCTCATCACCGCAATGGGAAAGAAGGGCTCAGTTCACTTAACTGTTGAGCGTTAACTCAAACGGAAGTAACCGGGTCCTTCATGCATAATAATAAGACTAAGTTTTGAACGGCAAAGACTGCCACTGTTTTGGTTAGGTTAAATTGAATTTTCATCGTGGTCAGCCTCGCTTTCAAAAGAGTTTGTTTTGAGTTGTTGATGTTTCCTAGGTTAATTAAAATTTAATGATAAGTCAACCCTTTATTTTTAATAATTAAAACCAGCTAGTGCATAAACACGATAGTAACAGCATTTACAAAGCATAAACTTTTTCATATTCAGTCCTAATCTAGCTTAGTAACTGTTCAAATCGACGCATAATTAAAAGAAACTATGACATTAGTCACGGTCTCTTGTGTATCTCCGAATATTAATAGCCAAAACATGCACCAGCTAACCGACCTTTGGTGCATTCTCAAAAAAAGATCCAGCCGCGTTAACGGCTGGATCCCAGCGATGCTTAAGTTGTTTAGTTAAGCCTTTAAGAGTTTTTCAACTTCGCTCTTGAGCTTAGCTTCATCCATACTCATATAAGGCGCTACTTCATCAGCGGTCTTGTCAGTGTCATGGTTATCAGCGTCCATGAAATGATTCCAAATTGCATCGCGAACAGGTAACTTGGAATCGCTCCAATCAAATACGTCTGACATCTTTTCGTCCAATGTACTGTTCATTTCCACAGCTTCAGCCATACTAAAACAACTTCCTTTCTAATTTGGTACACCTCTAGTATAGGTCAAGTTGTTCAAAATGGTTAATTTCTGTTTGAAAAAAGCAGTGATGATTAAGTTAATTATTATTACGATTGGTAAATTGACTTTAAACCGGCAATGTCAGCACCGGATAACTGACTCCGACCCTGACTAACTGGGTACATCACCGAAGTTACGTCGTCACTGTGATCTAAACCTAATGCGTGGCCCACTTCATGGACTGCCACGGCGGCGCTGTAAGACATACTATAAGCACTGTTCAGACTCGCGTTAGCTTGGTTCCAATAACGCGTCTGACTGACACTAACTTCTTTCGTAATTTCCGGACCACCATGACCTAGCTCAATCTGCGTGGTCCCCGCGGGCATTTTCTTATGGTAAATTGAAAAGGTCAGTGAATTGCCATCACTTGGCGCTTGACCCGCGACTAAGTTTACGATTCCAGTCTGATTATACGTTTGGATTGCTGTTTGGAAGGCCCGCTTCGCTTTTGCGGGTAGCTGGTCGTCAAATTGATAGTAATACGTTTTTTTTAGGGTTGCGCTTTGGACGATACTTTCAACCGCGGTCGCTTTAGCTTGTTGATCCTGCTTTGCAGTCGCCGTGGCACTTGAGCCACTGGCGCTAACATCGGTAGCGGTCGTTTGTTCGTTGGACTGTGACTGGTTAGATGAATCACCAGCCAGCGCCGTCATTAAGTTTGTTTGCCCGTTGTCGATCACGGCCATCATTTTGGGAAGGTAAACCGCCTGATGATTTAATCCCCAGACCACGGCAACGACGAGTGCGCACGCCCCTAATAGACGTTTAATTGTTTTCATAGTGCTCCTTAAATGTTTGCGTTTGGTTACGGTAGATAACTTACAAATGTTCACTTATATTATCCCTCATTTCCCCGCATTTTAACACCTTGAAAGCGCTTTATTTCACAAACGTTATCAATTCTTATCCTCGTTGCAATCTTCCTGTAATCTAATTCGCTTACATCTTTAAACTAAACAAAACGGCGGCGCCGACTTTGCTAAAAAGCCGGCACCACCGCATTTAATGAACATTACTGAAAGGTTAAACCGTTCAATTAGTCCTTCATGTTATCAATTAAAAGTTACTGTTACCAAAATTTTATTCAGCACCATTTTGTGAATTGTTACACATAAGCTCTAAAATTATAATTTACGTTTATCTCTAAAACCAAGCCACCCCAATACACTCACTAGTACCCAGCCCAATACACTTAGACTCGTCGAATGCTTTTCTGACGTCTGTGGCAATTGCGTCACTTTGTCACCTTGCTTCAAAATAAGCGGTTCCATTTTATTTAACGCTGAATTCCGTGGACTTTTTACAAGTGATTTATTAGATCCTGTAACCCACTTTTGAATTAATGATGATTCTGCTTTTGATCTTAAAATTGTATTTTGCGGCCACTTCATTTGATCGACATCTCTTACGTCAGACTTAAACAGCAACTGCGAGTTCATTGAATCTATCGAAATATTTGGTGTAGCAGAATCCGTTGGTTCTGTGGGTCCTGTCGGTTCGGTCGGCTCTGTCGGTTCGGTCGGTTCCGTCGGTTCCGTCGGCTCTGTCGGTTCGGTCGGTTCCGTCGGTTCCGTCGGCTCTGTCGGCTCTGTCGGCTCTGTCGGTTCCGT
>NZ_BJEA01000006.1 GCF_005405425.1 Lactiplantibacillus modestisalitolerans
GGTTCCGTCGGCTCTGTCGGCTCTGTCGGCTCTGTCGGTTCCGTCGGCTCTGTGGGCTCCGTCGGCTCTGTCGGTTCCGTCGGTTCCGTCGGTTCCGTCGGCTCTGTCGGCTCTGTCGGTTCCGTCGGTTCGGTCGGTTCCGTTGGTTCTGTGGGTTCCGCTGGCTCCGTTCTAGCTTTAATCACATAGCTTCCCTGACTACCATCATATTGCCACTGCGTATTTCTCAAATCCAAATTCTGAATGCGTTGTAAGCCCGTCGGCGTTAATTGCACTTTATATGTCCCAACTAAGTTTGGTCGTTTACCATAGAAATCAACATCGTCAGCTTTCAATAAGTAAGTTTCACCATTACTTAGTCGAATCTTATAATTTGTAACATCTAAATCACTTAAAGCTCCCTTAACCACAACTTGTTGTCCACTTAAGCTAATAATAACGAATTGTTTTTGAACCGTTAAACCTGCTAAGCTTGATAATGTCTGCCATTGATAATTTTTAGAATCTAATTGTTCAATATTTGACAACCCAACTGCTGTAAGATTAATTTTATACTCCCCAGCATCAATCGCTGGTCCATCAGTAATTTCAATGTCTGCCGGCTGTAACCAGTAACTCTGCCCATTACTCAGTTCAACCCGATAATTACTTGCTTTTAATTCTTGTGCTCGACCATTATACGTCTGAGTCGCATGCCCCTTCAGCTGAATCTTTGCAATAGCACGTGTTATTGCTAAATATGCTGTCTTTGTTGGTTGTTGCCAATCATAATTGTGTAAATCTAGCGCTTTAATATGCTCATAACCAGCCTGCGTTATTTTTACATCATACTGACCAACGCCTTTGGCAACACCATTTGCTACCTCCAAATCTCCTGCCTGTAACTGATACGCTAACCCATTGCTTAATATAACCTGATATTGTCCGATATTTGGAACAACCTTTTTACCCGTATAAGTAACAGTTTGTTGCCCTATCAGCTTAATATTTGATACTTGCTTTACTACGTTAATTTCAGCAATTGGGAGTAACTCCGACCAGGAATAGTTCGTTGAAGCTAAAGCTAAAATTCGATTTCGCCCAGATTCAGATAACTGAACAGAATAGTGTCCGACTTGAATTGGGTTACCAACGACGATTAAATCATCCGCCCGCAAACGCTGTGTCTGACCATCACTAAAATTAACTTGATAGTCCGACATATTTAGGCTGATTGGCTGACCAGTATAACTTTGCTGTCCAATACCTTTTAAGTAATATTGTCCTGCAGCCGGAGTAATTCTATATGGCGCGTTCACCAGCCCCAACTTCCATACATAATTAGCTGGTTGTAAAGCTCTTAGCCTCATTTTCCCAGAATCGGTTAACGTTACTTCGTATTGTCCCACATTTGTCGGATTTGAGCCGTTAAACACCAAATCATTTGCATCTAAATTTAATATTTGCCCAGTAGTAGTTAAAATATGATACTGTTGTGTATCTATCCGAGCCAGATTTTCTGTATATTTCTGACTACTTTCACCAACTAAGTTTAACGTGACTCGTATCGGATCGACTACAAAGGATGCATTGCTTTGCCCAATTTTCCAGTCGTAATTAGGCGCATCTAAAGTCTCAATATGCTTTTTTCCTTTCTGGGAAAGCACAACTTGATAGGTTCCTTGATCAAGTGCTGGCTCGGTTAGCTGCAAGTCACCCGTTTGTAATTGATAACTAGTTCCGTTGCTGAGCTTAACGTAGTAATTTTGCCAATTCGGTATCAAGCTCTGCCCATTATATAGTTTATGTTCAATACCGCTAAGATCAATAGTGGCGGAAGCCGGGGTAATGGATAACGATGCATCACTCATGGATAGATTCCACTCATAGTTTTTATTATCTAGCGCTTGAATATGTGCATAACCATTTTGTGTTATTTGAACCCGATACTCTCCAGCGTTTCGCGCGGTAGAGTCACTCAGTTCCAAGTCTCCCGCTTGCAGTTGATAAGTAAATCCGTTATCTAAACCAACATGATAATTCTGATATTGAAGTTCTACTGGTTGGCCCGTGAACGGCACAGTTGTATACCCAGTTAATTGGATATTTGCATTTGCTTTATTAACCGTAAACGTCGCCGTATTAGCACCTGATGTCCACGTATAATCAGGCGACGCGACTGCTTGAACATGTGCTAGACCTGTGGTAGTGAGCTTTACAACATACTGGCCCGCCTTGACCGGCACCGACGCTTCAAATGCGATATCACCTTTTTGCACTTGGTACTCACTACCATCACTAAATACAACCCGGTATGCTTCAGTGTCTAATAATATCGGCTGTCCAGTATACGTTTGGGTAGCACTTCCTAATAAGTCAAACTGTCCCGTAGCTTGTGTAATCTTATATATAGCAGTAAGTTGGTCAAAGGTCCACTGATAATTAGTGGACACAAGTTTCAATAATCGTTCCTGACCAGCAGCAGTTAGTTGAACTTGATATTGACCAACATCAAGCGGCGCTTTCCCAACAAAAGCCAAATCGCCAGCCATTAACGCATGACGTTGGCCTATTGAATCGATAACGTAATAATTATCCACTGAAGATAACGACATCGGTTCACCAGTATATACATGTGTTGCTTGCCCTTTTAAATCAACTGTTAGTTTTTGAGGGATAACTTGGAGTGTTGCATCGGTAGTAACGTCGCTCCAGTGGTAATTATGATTGATTGCTCTAATTTTGTTCAATGCTGTTTGAGTTAGTCGCACCTGATACGTACCAACATTCTGAGCAGTTACTGAAACAACTTCTAAATCGCCATTTACTAGGTTATACGTTCCTTGACTTAATTGTACTTGGTAATCGTCTACATCTGGTTGAATTATCTGGCCTGTATATTCTGTCTGATCCACGCGGCGATTATACAGATGAATAGTTTTTTCAGCTGGCGTTACAATCAGTGTAGCTTTAATCGCTTCCGGTACGACAATCCAATTATAATTAATTAAATCCAAGCTTTTTATATTACGAATACCTTCGCTAGATAATGTTAATTGATAAACACCTACATTAGTTGGCACATCACCAATAAATTGCAAGTCTCCCCGTTTTAGCACGTATGTTAACTCATTATCGCCTGCCAAACGTCCTGTTTGCACTGTACTTGTGTCATACGTTCCTAAAAGCTCAACCTGATAATCACCAACAGGAATTACGACATTTTGTCCTGTATATTCAACGCTACCCCTTTTTCCAGAAACGAGTTGCAATTTAATCTGTGCATCCGCCTTTTCAATGACAAATTGGCCTAACGATTGGTCATAACTCAGCTGATAATTAACGCCCGCTGCTTTTTGTAAATTATCAAAGCCATCTGAAGTTAATCTGACTTGATAAGTCCCAGCATTAACCGGAGCTTCTTGTTTAATGAATTCTAGATCAGTTGGTACAAGTTGATACTGACTAGCGCCTGTAGAAATATCAGCACTAATCCCGTATTCATTAACATCTAATCCCCATTTTTGCGCATTATAAAGATGTTGAACGTCAGATGTGTTATTAACTAACGAAACGTTCACTAAAACAGGATCAATTATTAATTTTCCTAGGCTTTGATCATAAATCCAGGTAGAGTATTCGGAGTCCATGGCCTGGATATTCTTCATTGCAACGTCACTGAGCACTACATCATAGGTTTGATGAGCCTGTGGAACCAACACCGTCGCGTCCTTTAAGACTAAATCCCCCGCTCTTAACTGATATGTCTTACCATTACTTAGTATCACCTGAAAACCAGTTGGTTGAATTGAACCGGGTTGAGTTGTGTATTGCTGGTGTGCAGTTCCTTTTAAACTGATGGTAACTGTCTGCACGTCCGCCAAATCATAATTATAGCGCCAAGTTCGCTCTACAGAATCTAACTTCTTAAGGTTGGCAATTCCTTGAGCCGTTAACCGGACGGTATAACTATTTTCCAGTTCTTGCCACTGCAAATCACCTGGTACAAATTTATATTCATATTTCTCTGCAACTGGGCGATAATATCCCTCACTGCCTTCAAAAGTTACTTGATAATCACTCGGATTTAGAACTGGTGGTTCTCCCGTTGTCTTTGCAATCTTCTTGCCATGAATTGTCGTATTTACAATTGCGGGAATTGCCTCATACGTTGCAAATGGCGCTTCCGGATTTTTTCCGGAATATAGTGCACACATTTGATCAGTTGTATAAATTTGCTTAGTTTCTATATTCTTCCAACTACGTTCCCCCGAACCCATTGAATAGAAGCCAAACCGCATTCCATTGACATTTATAGCATTAGAATGTTGATTCAAAAGGGCCACTTTAGGCCCAAGAACCAGCGTATGAATTGAGTCTAATTCATCAAAAGTCCATGGATAATCGGTCACTTTAGTCAAATCAAGATTTTTAATATTTAACGTCTTGATACTTCTTGAAGCCACAAACATCTCCCCAACATCAGTTAAGTTAGGCGTTTGCCACTCACCAATCTGCAAATCTGTTAAATCACGAGTTTCCATAAACATTTGACGCATTGTAAAAACTTTTTCAGTATTCCAAGTATTTAAATTCAGCGTTTTAAGTCCGGTTCTTGCAAACATACCTTCCATGTTGACAACGTTACTTGTATCCCATCCCGTAATATTCAAATTGTCTAGGGCCCGATCACCATAAAACGTTTGCCACATATACTTTACGTTGGAAACATCCCAACTAGACAGATCTAAATCATTTAAAACCGTACAATCAATAAAGGCCTGGTGGATATCAATAACGTTTGACGTATTCCAGCCGCTAACATCCACAGTCCTTAATTTTTCATCTTCCCGAAATAAGTACGCAAAACTCGTTGCTTGACTAACATCTAAATTATGCAGATCGGCACTTTCAAGATTCGGCATTTTACGAAAATACTCCGACCCATAACCTTTCGCCAACACCGTTCCTTTCTCAACAAAGACCCTTTTAATATAGTCACGGTTATTTTTATCATCATAGAGCCAATTATTTGATTTTAATAATCCAGCGTGAATCGTTAGCGTCCCATGCATATCAATATCCCATTTTGACGCTTCTAATTCAGCATTCCCATTTCCAGAAACTCCTTGATCATGATATTCAGTCACGGGTATTGTACTTTCTGCAACTGGGGTCCGTTGAATGTTTACTTTATTTACATTGGAAACTTGTGCTGGCCTAATGTTCGGAGTATCAGTAACTATTTGGTTATTCGTACTAGTATTTACTTTATCAGGAATATCCCCCTGTGTTTGATTTTCCGTATCCGAGACAGTATTTTCAGACTTCGACTGATTAACAGCTTTCACGTCTTTATCAGCAGTCTGACTTGGTTCTTCCACACGATTCTTATCCAGTTGTGGTTGCTCAGGAGTTGCATTCTGTTCCGATTTATTTTGTTGCGGCTGATTAGTTACCTCTCCTTTGGGGACTACATCAGTCACTACTTTAGGAGCTGGCGTTACTACTTTTTTATTCTTAGCTGGTGTTTCAGTTTCGCCCGCTACTGGTTCTTTAGCAGGCTCTACTTTTGACTTTAATGTTACTTTTTGCGTTGTTGTATTCTTGGACGCGTCGCCCGCTTGTATCTCTGAACTTTGTGCGGCTGCTGTGTCCGACACCGTATCAGCTTGTGCTCGAACAGCTTTAGCACCCATCGTAAGCACTAATACACCCACCAGAGTTTCTAATTGATGCCCCCGTTTAACATTCCGTTTACATTTCATCTTTACACCGTTCCTCTTTTCGTAAAAAACATAACCAGCAAAATAAATGACCTAGTTAACTATTTAAAATTATAATTCCATTACTATTTTCTGACAAAGAAAGCCCATTGCTAATTTTCCTACTCAAAAAGGGCTTTCAGTGCCAAAAAAATTCAGCATTGAAAGCCCTTCGATATAATTATTAATCCATTTGAAAAATAGTTTTTATTAAACCCTACACCTTACTTCGAAATACAAATAATTTCGATAAGAAGAAATTCCCAATCAGCGCACACGCCTGTCCTAACAACTTAGTGGCCACCGCTGGTAAACCAACGAGTGAAATTCCTAACCAGAGTACCAGAGTTTCAATCAGGTAGGTCATGATTCGCGTTGCATAGAACTTACCCATTTCACGAAATGGGTGCGGCGAATGGTGGTTAAAAACCAGTAACCGATCTACCCAGAACGCCACCTGCACACTCAGTACCCAAGCCGTCGCGTTGGCAACTTGATACTCAACGTGCAGAACCCCGTTCATCACGTAAAACGTCAGGAAGTTGACGACCACGCTGATCAAGCCCCACAGCACGTACCGAACAGCTTGGTTACGCGTTTGTTTACGCTTGGAAACCAAGTCATTTCCCAATTCTGCGATAGGTTCTAACATCTCTTCGGCCGTATAATCCGCCTCGCTTGTTTGGTCCGGATTGGTTTTTTTACTCGTCATGGTCAATCACACCTTTTCTTAGTTAACTGCTATTAACAATTATACGCAGTTTTGGGGCTAGATTGCCACTATTTCGAGAAGTTGTTCCGTGTTTAACGATGCGCTACATCGATGTAGCACTCACGTAGCGCTTCAGTCTGAAGCGCCCTTACTAATTGGATGTCGTCACTAATGATTGAACGCTAACTGGTTTGGCATAGATGTAGCGTGCAACCGCCGCGTTAATTAAATATTCATTATCCTGATCATCAACGAGTGTCAGGACTGGAAGTGCGTCAGCCGATTCCACCAACGTTAATTGTTCGCCCAGTTGCAAACTCGTATGTTGCCAATATTTAACGGTGCTTGGCGATTCTAAATAACTATCAATAATAATTGTTTCGTTCACCCCAACCGTATCAAGCGACTGAACCACCCGCTGGTCCCGCTTTTCAAACGCGGGCAATTCTAACTGACCGCCAAAGGGACTAATCGCCGGTTGAGCTAATTGTTGATTAAGCCGCCGTAACAGTTCTTGATCATTAATTGCAGCCATTAACCAAGCCTGCTTCGGAACGGATGGTAACGGTAACTTTATCTTTTGGGTCAGCCAAACTTCACATAAGCGGTAGCGAAACATTAAGTCACAAACAATTTGGTAACCCGCCTTCGTTAATGCAATTTGATGGTAAGTTTGGTGAACAACTAAACCGGCTTTTTCCAAGTGATTAACGGCTTCGGTAACTGACCCTGGAAGCACGCCCAGCATGGTCGCAATCTGTTTGTTATTGGTCCCAGATTTTGCATAACTCGCCTCATAAATCGTTTTCAAATAATTGCTAATACTCTTCCGCATAAATTACCACCCTAGATTATTTTTTTGTAGGTAACCCTAAAAAGTATTTCAATTTTATATTATTTATTGTACAATAACAACTGCTCATAAGTTTTATCACATTGAAAGGTGGAGTTTTAAGTGAGTCAAAACAATGAAACACCCAACCGGAAGCATAAACTGATTGAGTATGCGAACGGGCCATCCTTGGAAGAAATCAACGGGACAATCGAAGTGCCGAAGAACATGAGTTTTTGGAAAACTCTGTTCGCTTATTCTGGGCCTGGTGCGTTAGTTGCCGTCGGATACATGGATCCCGGTAACTGGTCAACGTCAATTACTGGTGGGCAAAACTACCAATACATGTTGATGTCTGTCATCTTGATTTCAAGTTTGATTGCGATGTTACTACAATACATGGCAGCCAAACTTGGTATCGTGAGTCAGATGGACTTGGCGCAAGCCATTCGTGCTCGAACCAGTAAATCGCTCGGAATTGTGCTCTGGATTCTAACTGAATTAGCCATCATGGCAACTGATATTGCCGAAGTTATTGGGGCCGCGATTGCGTTATATCTATTATTCAACATTCCCCTGGTCATCGCGGTGTTCATTACGGTCTTCGACGTTTTGGTACTGTTATTACTAACTAAAATTGGTTTCCGGAAAATCGAAGCTATCGTGGTGTGCTTAATTTTAGTCATTCTCTTTGTTTTCGTTTATCAAGTAGCTTTATCCGATCCCGACTGGGGTGGCGTTATCAAGGGATTAGTCCCAACGGCCGCTACCTTCTCAACGGGACGCAGTGTTAATGGTATGACCCCACTTTCTGGGGCCCTTGGGATTATCGGGGCAACGGTTATGCCCCATAACCTCTACTTACACTCTGCAATTTCCCAAACTCGGAAAATCAACCATAACGACGAGAGTGACGTGGCCCGGACGGTTAAGTTTGCTGCTTGGGACTCGAACATTCAATTATCATTCGCCTTCATCGTTAACTCATTACTGTTGATCATGGGGGTTGCCGTCTTCAAGAGTGGCGCCGTTAAGGATCCTTCGTTCTTTGGTTTATACGAAGCCCTTTCAAACACGTCAATGTTAAGTAACGGCATTTTAATTGGGGTCGCTAAGTCCGGTGCCCTCTCCGCCTTATTCGCGATTGCCTTGCTAGCTTCCGGTCAAAATTCGACCATCACGGGGACCTTAACCGGGCAAGTCATCATGGAAGGCTTCGTTCACATGCGGATGCCCCTCTGGTTACGGCGCTTAGTTACTCGGTTAATTTCCGTTATCCCAGTTTTAATCTGTGTCATGTTAACCAGCGGTAAGAGTGCCATTGATGAGCACACGGCGCTGAATAATCTGATGAATAACTCACAAGTCTTTCTAGCCTTCGCGTTACCGTTCTCAATGTTGCCATTACTGATGATGACTGATAGTAAAGCTGAAATGGGGAAGCGGTTTAAGAACTCAACTTGGGTTTCGATTTTAGGCTGGTTATCCGTCATTGGTTTAACGTTCTTGAACTTACTCGGCTTACCAGACTCAATTGCCCAATTCTTTGGCGACGGCATCACGGCTAGTGAGCAGACCTTCTCAACCGTCTTAGCCTACGTCCTAATTGCGGCAATCCTCGCATTATTAGCTTGGACGATTATTGATTTACGGCGTGGTAACCAACGCTTCTTGGAAAAACAAGCCGCAGCCGCAAAGGATGGTGAAAACTAATGAGTACGAAGTTTAAACGCATTTTAGTTGGTGTTGATGATTCTGCCGACGCCTTATTGGCCTTTGATTATGCCATCCATCAAGCTAAGCAGGATAACGCTGAATTGATCATTACGTCAATTTTGGAAAGTGATGATATGAACGTCTTTCAAGCGCTCAGTAAGGATTACGTTCACGGTGAACGGCACGATTTGGAACAACACTTATTAAAGTATCAACAACAAGCCCAATCAGCTGGTGTTGAAAAGGTTCGGACCATGATTGCCGAGGGTGAACCCGGCGAGACGATTGTTAAAGAAATCATCCCCCACGTCCAACCCGACCTCCTGATCATTGGTTCATTAGCGAAGAAAGGGATTGCCAAGCACTTTGGGAGTCAAGCTGCTTACATGGCAAAATACGCCCCAATCTCCGTATTAGTTATTCGCTAAAACATTATCAAAAGACCGCAATCCGCTTCTTTTTAACCGGATTGCGGTCTTTTGATTCCCAAATCAGCTCCCCCGTACGTTCCCTTTTCACAACTCCCGCAACTTTCCTACTTCAAACTTCACGGTCGGTTGCGTTTTCTCACTTTAATTACAAGCCATTTTGAAAGCGGCTTCCAAATCACGGTCACTAGTTACATATCCCCTGGGCCCCAAGGGATTGCGGTTAGTTGAAATATTTTTAGGGGCAAGTAACTTTAATTGATTTTGATTCCTAAACCTCCTATAATGTAGGTGCAGTTAAGGAATGAAAGGAG
Organism: Lactiplantibacillus modestisalitolerans; assembly: GCF_005405425.1. GTDB lineage: Bacteria > Bacillota > Bacilli > Lactobacillales > Lactobacillaceae > Lactiplantibacillus > Lactiplantibacillus modestisalitolerans. The sequence goes on from NZ_BJEA01000006.1 coordinate 9,747, forward strand.
TGCGCTTGGAATGACCCCAAACGAAATTTATGACGTCCTGACACACTGGCAACTATTACCACAAGATGAAGTCACGTGGCGACCGTTTTCCGGTACTTCAATCTTCGTTGAAACCGCTAAGCAGCGCCTTGTTTACCGGATTGACCGCAGTGACGGTCAAGTTGACATTTATCAAGCTGATCCGAGCTCCGAACTCTCAGAACACTTTCAGCCCCTCAAGACCATTCCGCTGACCGCTAGCCAACGCGATGATTTAAAGCACCTCCACCATCGCCACGGTACACCCGTTTTGCAATAATAATTTAGTCAAAAAAGCCACCAAATCGCATTGATTTGGCGGCTTTCATTTATTTCTGCGGGTGCGGTTGATGCTTTATTTCGTGTGCCACGTGTCCAATCATCGCCTCAATTAGTTCCACGATGTGCGGATCATCTAAACAGTAATCCACATGCTTGCCACGTTTAGTTCGCGTCACTAATTGATACTGATACAGCAGAGCGAGTTGGTGTGAAACGACCGGCTGAGCCAAGTTAAGTGCTTGGCAAATACTCGAAACGTCTGCCGGGTGCTTTTCCAAATAAAGTAACAATTTAATTCGCTTGGGATTACTCAACACTTTGTAAATTTTTGCCGCTTCCATTAATTGTGCATCCGATACTTGCATCGTTTTCACCCTTTCAATTCAAAAATTGCCAAACATGCGCAACCAAACCACTATCCCAGAAAACGTATAACCCAATCAAGACGTAACAAAAACGCATCAACCGCTCCCCGTAAGTGGCCAGTAAGCTCGTGACGCGCGGTAGCTGGGCAACCCAGTTAATCACTAATACGGATACTCCGGATAAAACCACAATTAGAGCTAACGCAGTCAAAAAGGCCGGTAATGTCGCCCCGACTAAGACCGGTAAAAAAATGGCAAGGTTGCAGCCGGTACAAACGCTTAAATAAGTCAGCAGGACCGCCAACACCGGTGCACGTTGAGACTGCTTGGCCTGGTCATCGTCATCGGACCGTAATGCCAACCAAATGGGTAATACACCAAGTACCCCCAGCGCCCATTCTGGTAACCACAATGCTAATGTTTGACCAATCAAGTAACTTAAAATCAGTAACAAACTCGTACCCAGAACGTACCCTAATAATACTTGACGTAGTCGGTACCGATTCAATAAAAAGAGCAACATCACAAAAAAATCTAAGTTAACACTAAGAAACGTTAACCCTAACACCCCATAATTCATCCCTAACCCTCCAATTAAATTACTTTACATATATTATATGTCAAATGTGTTATATGTAAAACTCAAAAAAGAACTGCGACCAAAGTCACAGCTCTTTTGGGCTTTGAATAGTAATTAGTTGAAACGTGCTCGGCCAGAGTGGTATCTGCGCTTGCTACGCTAAGTCGCCATCGCCAAACCCAGGCGATTCCCTGCGATATAGCCGAAACGTGCTCCAGACCAACTGACGCCTGCTACGCCACCGGCACAACGCAAAAACCGACGCTCCACTGCAATATAGCCGAAACGTGCTCGGCCAGACTGGCATCTGCGCTTGCTACGCTAAGTCGCCATCGCCAAACCCAGGCGATTCCCTGCGATATAGCCGAAACGTGTTCGGGCTAGCATGGTCCTGCGGTTAGCTACGCCACCGGCACCATGCACAGTTCGCATCTCTGCGATATAGCCGAAACGTGCTCCAGACCAACTGACGCCTGCGCCTGCTACGCCACCGGCACAACGCAAAAACCGCGTCATGCCGGTGGCTAGGCAGTGCTCAGCGTCAACCCGTTGGTCTTCCACACTCTTACCTAATCCGCCGCCAACGCATCTATTGGATTCAAGCGCGCCGCCCGCCATGCCGGCAAAATAGCGGCCAGCAACGCAATAATCAACGCAATAATGAACGTTGACACCACGTTACCCATCTGAATGGCAACTAGGTTGTAACCAGCAATCTTATACAACGCCTGGTTAAGGACCGCCCCAATACCATAGGCTAAACCGGTCGCCAACGCCGCACTGATTACCCCAATAATTAAGGATTCACTCGTAAATAACCGCCGAATATCACCACGACTTTCACCCAACGCGCGTAAGATTCCAATTTCCTTCTTGCGGGCACTGACTGACATGAACATCGTAACGATGATCATTAGGGCCGAAACCAGCAATGAAATCCCTGCAATTGCCGCTAAAATCGTCGTGGCGAGGTTGACGTACGTATTGACCGTATCCAAAATGGTAGCAATACTAATTGCCGTGAATTGGCGTTTCCCGTCAATTTTAATCTGATTAATCTTCTTAGTGACACTTTGGTTATCATGGCGGGAAGCAACCTTAACCGCAACCGAGGTTGGGTTAGCATCGACGTTTTGGGCCCGCCGCATCGACCGCATCGTCTGGTAGGTCACCGCGTTAGCACCGCTCCCAGTTTGGCCGGCCGTAATCCCCGCCACTTTCAACTGACGCTTAACGGTAACGGTTTTCCCAGTCTTATTCATCGTTTGGTAGGATACCGTAACGGTCTTCCCAACTAACTGTTTCCAGTTCTTGGACGACCACTTCTTGGCAACCGTTTGTTTATCTAACACGATTTCATTCTTACCAGCCTGATGGCCGACCTTAATCGAAGACTTACGGTCCGCAGCCGTCCAAGTCGTTAATGACGAAAGTGTTAGGTCCTGATCACCAATCTTAACCGTCGCTCCAGACGCACTAATGATTGGTTGAGCACTTTGAACCTTGCTAATGGCTTTCAGTTTGTTCAATTGTTTAGTCGTAAAGGTTGTACTCTTCAAACTCGTTGCGGCGCTCGCCATACTGCTAGCACCACCACCTTGGCCGCCCGCAGCCTGGCTGCCACCTGCCTGACCACCACTAGCTTGGCTACGACTTGGTTTCTGGTAACGCGACACCGTGACGATTCGCGGATTGACCACGTTATTAATTTCCTGATTAATGTAACCCTTGAGACCGTTCCCCAGTCCGGTAAAGAGCATCACCGCAAACAACCCGATGGCGGTCCCGATGATGATAATTAGATTCCAGGTCCAAGTATACCGTAAGTGCTTAAACGCAGTCGTTAAGGGGACGTGCCATGGCAGTTTCCGTGCGGCAATTTGAGCCCGGTCGTCATCCACTGGGTACGCGTCTTTGCGCCGTTCATCCGCCGTAATTTTGCCATCCGCCAAGTGGACGATCCGGGTTCCCGCATCCGCCACCGCCTGCGAATGGGTCACGCAAATCACTAGCCGACCTTCCGACGCAATTTGGTTCAAAATCGCCAACACTTCGGCGGTGTTTTGTGAATCCAACGCTCCGGTCGGTTCATCGGCAATAATGATTTGTGGATCACTAGCTAACGCCCGCGCAATCGCGACCCGTTGCTTTTGGCCCCCTGATAATTGGTTCGGGTACTTCTTAATTTGATCCGTTAGGCCCACTTGTTCTAGCAAGTCCCGTGCCCGTTGGTCGCGTTCGGACCGGTTCAACTGCGTCATATCTAACGAAATCAACACGTTGTCCAACACGGAGAGGTGGTTAATTAAATTATACGACTGGTAAATATAGCCAATCGTCTCCCGCCGGTAGCGGTCCATTTGTTTTTCCTGATGGTGATCTAACGGCTTTCCTTGTAAGAGTACCTGACCTTCAAACTGCCGGTCCAATCCACCAATTATGTTCATCAGGGTTGATTTACCGCCCCCCGATTCACCTAAAATTGCAACCAATTCACCGCGCTCGAACGTTAAATCAATCCCGTTCAGTACTGGGAACGCTTCTTTTCCCAAGTAGTACGCTTTATGAATGTCCTTTAATTCTAAATAACTCACGCGTCCTTCACCTGACCTTTACTTGCCCTAACTGTCGCTTATAAAAATAATGTTTCTTAACACTTAATTCTATCAAAAAAGGACCCCCAACCGCACTCGGGAGTCCTTTCAAAACTATTAATTTAAGCTTTACTTAGTAAAGTATTCGCGTTAAACCCGCTTCTTGCGCCGCCAGAAGATGATGCCGCTCGTAACCGCAAGCAGTAAACCACCAACAGCTGCTAACCATTGTTGCACTTGTTCACCGGTTTGTGGTAACCAGCCAGTCTGCTTGGTTTGATGACCTCGACCATCGCGTGCAGTTGATGTTGTCGAGTCATTATTGCCAGTTGCATTTGATCCAGCTGGGGTTGTTGTGGAAGTCGTCGTTGAAGCACCTTGACCGCCATTACCACCATTCGTCTGTGTTGACTTTTGATCGTCACCCGGTTTAACTCCAGTTTCTTGGCTGCCACCTTTACCTGGTTTTTGGCCGTCGCCTGGTTTTTGACCATCGTCTGGTTGTTGGCCTTCGCCTGGCTTTTGACCGTCATTTGGCTTTTGACCGTCGCCTGGTTGTTGGCCTTCGCCCGGTTGTTGACCATCATCTGGTTTTTGACCTTCACCTGGTTTTTGACCGTCGCCTGGTTTTTGACCGTCGCCTGGTTTTTGACCGTCACCCGGTTTAACTCCCGGTTCCGGCTTTTGACCATCCTGATCCGTGACCTTCCCATTTTGGTTCGTCAAGTCGACCAAGACTTCCGTTCCGTCCGTCGTAGCGGCCATGGCTTCCTTAACGGCAACGTCGCCCTTACCATCCGTGAATTGCAAAGTAGCAAATTCACCAGTTGGTTGCTTGTCAAAGCTGACCGTCAACTTCAAGGCGCCGTTTTCAACCGTTTGCCGAACCACGGAAACGCCCGCCGCCGTCTTAATTGACTTGACTTGGCGACCACCTAAGTCAATCCGCATATCAGCCGTATTAACTTGACGCTTCTTCAAATTGGTCAACGCTAATTGCGCCGCCGACTTAGAGCGTGTTAACTGAATCGTTTCAACGTCACGGTTCTTCTTAGTTAAGTCCGTTTGCTTCAAGAATGCTGATGGATCAAACACGTTGCTGTTGAACATGTGTGGTGCCCGCGGAACTTGTAACGCATTTAAAACTAAGGCCGTGATGTCTGCGTTTGAGCCACCCTTTAACCGGCGACCGCTATCAATCGTTTCACCACCCATGGCAATGAAGATGTCACGGTCCGGCGCGTCGTTTGGCCCATGATTATGACCAGCACCACCGTGGTCGGCGTTAGCAATGACCAACGTATCGTGGATATGACCAGTAGCTTCCAACTTGTCCATCACTTTTTTGAACAGGCCGTCGTAGCGATAGTATTGGTTCCAGTAGTTATCGTTATAGAAACCATAACTATGGCCTTGCCCATCCATGAAATCACTTTGCATGTAGACCATTGACGTCCGTTTAAAGTCGTCACGACCAATGTAGTCGGCAACGTCGTCAAAGGACTTCAATGAAGCCGATTGCTTCGTCTTAACGGCTGCATCCGGTTCAACGATGGCGTTCACGATTTGACCCCATTCGGAGAAAGCCGCTGCCTTTTGAGTTGGGTTGTGCTTTTGTAATAATTTGAAGACGGATGGGTACAATTGACGTTGCTTGCCAAAGTCCGCAAAGTATTCTTGACCCATCGAGCCATTAGTTCCTTGGTATTCGATTGGTAAAGTGCCCCATGGCCGGCCGTGTAACATTGAAATGTAGTTTTGGGCCGAAATTGCCGGGTTAACTGATTGCGCGGACGTACTCATGGCAAACTTGTTATTAAATAGATCCATCGTGTACGTGTTACGCCGCTTCTTAAGAATATCAGGATTAGTCGTCCACATTGGCGTCCCGGCACCCTTAGCGTAGTACATCCCGTTTGGATCCCACGAGTTCCCACCACCGTCAGTTGTTAAGACAATCACGTGCTTATACGGCTTAATTTCAGCGTTTTTAGCGATGGCGGCCTTCTGTGAACCAGCTGCTAACGCAACGTCCCCCGCCCCAACGATTCCATCGCCGTTCAAGTCAAAGGCGAATTGCGGTTGAATGGTCAGGTTTAACGCTTCTCCCAATTGGACGTGGGTATCCTTAGTGACCTGCTCGAATTTAATGCTCGTGTTCCCAGCGACATTTTTCTTCGTGTGCAAGTTAATGTGGGCTAACCGCGTTTGCGCGTACTTCCGGAATTCTGCCGGTGATAAAGCGGCCGTCGTTGTGATCCGCAAGCGGCCGTTGGCTACCTGTTCGACCTTAGTTTGGTTCCCCTTAAGCGTCCGGTCGTAGTCGACGTAGTACAACTTGCCCGGATCAAAGACAACGTCCATGGTCAGCGTGCCCTGATCGCCAACCTTCAATTGACGGGCGTGCACGTTTAAGCCGTACGTTGCGTCGTTCGTAATCGTTTTAGGACCCACTAACATCGTTGAAACCGTTTGGTCCTTAGCTGGTGCTTGGTGGAAGCCTGCCTGCGCCGCGTTGCTCAATTGCGCAATTTGGTCACCAGTCAAAACGTGGTCGTATAACCGCGCCGACTTGATGCTCCCCTTCATTTGCGACTGAACGTGCGTTCCAGGAGCCGCGTCGCCACCGAGCACAAAGTCCTTGGTGCCCTGGGCTAGTTTTAAATCCCCCGGCATTTGTAAACTTTGCGCTAGCTTCCCGTTTATGTAGAGGCTCGCCGTTTTGTTCTTATCGATAACTCCCACGGCGTGGACCCACTTGCCAACTGGCAGTTCGGCACTGGGTTGCTTATAGCCGTGACCATCATGAGCAAAGAAAGTCACCTTGCCATTTTGGACCCCTAAGCCGAGACCGCCGCCTTGTTGGCTGGAGAAGACTTCCGTTTCGCCAGTCACGTTGGCACTTGGGTCGTACTTAAAGTAGGCTTCAATCGCCATTCCGTGTTGCAAGCGGTCAAACTGCGCATCGGAAAAAAGTCGTATAAAACGCAGACCGACCGTCTAAGCCGAGCACGGCACCATCCTGCTCCTGATCTTGAACAGTGGTCGGTTGGCCCACCTTTTGCCACTGGGTGTGGCCCTTCACGTCTACCAATTGCCCGTTTTGCAATTGTAAGTCCATAAACGCACTCGCGGCTGGATTAACATCCGTTGCTGCTGGTGCTGGTTGGACCGGTTGGGTCGTCGTCGGCGCACCCGGTTGCGTCGTAACTGCCGCCACTGCGGGGGTGACCGTGGTTGTCAAAATCGTTGAACAAACCATTAAGGTCGTTAAAACACGCGGTTTCATTACACTTATCACTCCAAAGATATTATTTATAGTTACCGTTTCGAACTACTCAATTAGTTTAGTTAACTAATGTAAAGTCTTCGTATGGATGGATGTAAAGAAAAGGTGTTATTTATGTTTAGTTCTTGCATAAGTCGTTTAAACCAACGTCATTGGCTCTACCGTAACGAACTCAAAAAACACCCGCCGATTCTCACTACTTGCCAAGAATCGCCGGGTGCGGTTACGTTTTTTCATTCAGTTGTTTGGGGTTTAAAGCCGTTAGCCACCAGCTGATTGCGGAACCAGGTTTCAAACATGAACCCGTACCAAATCGCCGTAATTAGGCCGACGACCATGTAAACGTCCTGATTAAAGAAGGTCTGCGTGATCATGTTGATCAGCACCATCGCTAAAAAGGGAACCGCCGCCTTGAGCGCAAAAAACGGCGTCTGGCACCGCGGACTAAAGAGCGCATAAAACCAGTTAAACAGCAGGGCCCACCAATTAAAGCGCGCGTAGACGCGTTTCGTAATGGTTTGCCCGTTGACCGTTTTCGTAAAAATCATATTGTGCTTGACCCGTTTTTTAAAGCCGAACCATTCGGACGGTTCAAAGTGCATGTTGCAATTCCTCCTCAAAATTCAATCGTAGCTTCATTATATCGGGTTGAAAGCGCACCCGTCAAACCCCGATTACCAATTAGTGCCGGCGGTGAAAGAACGCCTGAACCTCGGCCGCGTAACCGTACCGAGCGTTAATCCGCTCCAATAATGGCTGGTCATGGGTCACCGTCAACCCCGTTCGACGTAGCTCCCGGTACTGTTCCAAGTACGGCAACTGGCGACGCGCCGCCAGGTCAACTTCAGCTTGGCGGTCATAAGCCACCTTTTTAAAATCGACGGCCAGTTGACCGGCATCGTTGATCGTTAAAAGCGCATACTGGGCACGCTGATCCGCGCGCAACTTGGCCGACGGACTATATGGCTGGCCGACCGCGCCCGGATTAATAATTAACTGCCCCTGATCAGCCACCCGCATCAATTGTTGGTGGGTGTGGCCGTAAATCGCGACATCGTGCTTGCCAACTAAATGGTCAAAATTAGCCGTCGGCGCGACCGGATAGAGGTCGTGACCGGTCGAGCGCTCCGGTTGGTTATGCGATAACCCGATATCCAATCCGTTGACCATCCGACTGGTTGCGATTGGTCGCTTGATCAAATCCGCAAAATCCGCTGGACTCAACTGGGTCAACAAGTAGGCCGTCAAACGCGCAAAGTAAACTTCGGAACCGCCACTCAGGCCACCGTAACCCTGCGCGACCGCCGCAATCCCCTGCTCCCAGTTACCTTGTAGCCAAACGTCGGGTTGCAAGTCAGCCAATTGTTGGTATAAATCGGCCGTGCCTGGTCCGGGTAAAAAGAGATCCCCTAAAAACCAGTAGTCGGTTGGCTGAACGCGCTGGGCATCCGCCAAAACCGCTCGTAACGCCGTAACGTTACCGTGAATATCTGCTAAAATCGCAATTCTCCGTTCCATCTCGTCACCTCAATGTTAGTATACCTTGAAGCGAGCGTTCGGTGGTGAATTTTACGCTGAACGTCGTTAAGTCAGTTTATCAAACCCCGTTTCCACGTGTAAAAGGTCGCCAAACGCCCCCGGCCTCGTTATCCTAAATATAAACATTGTTATATTGTTAATTTCTTGGGGGAGGAATTCATATGGCACAATTACCACTCGGCTACGACGAGGCCAATCAGTTAATGGGGCTTGAGAACTGTTTGCACGCCGTCGGCCAAACCGGTTTCAATGGCCTGAAAGCCGTTAATGAAAATTTAGTGGCGGAACTCGGCCACCTACTCAACGCGGAAATCACCATCTTGCGCGACGCCCCGCGGTTTATCTTAATTATCCACAACCACCGCGAGAAACTCGCCATTTTGGGGCACATCCATCAACAGGAGGACGCGCACTACAACATCCTGCTAGACGGCTACCCAGTTAACGATGGCCCCGCCCTGATGGCGGTTTTATATAAGTACCTCTGATCACTTCAACTTTAAGCAACTCTGCGGGCTTGCGTCTGCGGGTTGCTTTTTTCATGCCCATTTCAGTTACTCAATTAATGGTTAATCAGATGAAATCTTTGCGACCCGTGTGATAAAATAAACATGACTAACCGGAGGTGTTGGGGGATGCAAATTAATAAACAAGCAACGGGTCAACGAATTCATCAATTACGGCAAACCGCCCATTTAAGCATGGCCGAACTGGCTAGTGCGGTCGGAGTCGCTGGTAAAAGCACCATTAACGATTGGGAAAAGGGACGAACGCTCCCGCGGGCCGAGCGGTTACAGCGCCTAGCAAACGTGCTGGCAACGACGCCGGATTTTTTACTCCACGGTAGCTTATCCGAATACGCCCGGGCGATCCTGAAAACTAACGGGCTCAACAATTCAGAATTTAACGTCCTTTTGTGGGAGTACATCGACCTCACCACGACCAATCCCAACATTTTATCGGGGGACGCGTTTAACCCGACGACCAATCACCGGTCGACCACCGAGATTCGTGACCGCGTCATTGATCCGGTGATTGACCGAGCGTTGGATGAATTGCTACCAAAACTATTACAGCATTTGACCACCGCCCCCTACCCGGATAGTGATGAAATTATTAACCAAGCAAATGAACTGTTTCGAAACCGGATTCAGGTCATCCGCCGGACTTTCACTGGCAAGTATAACCGCATTATTCGGTTGATTGATAACGTGGATCTCTACGAAAAGTTGGGGACGGACGCTGATTTAAAGGATTATCTCAATCAGGCCACCCCAACAACGAGCGGTTACGATATCGACCGCGCGTATCAGCAAAAGATGAACGCGCTTTTAACGATCTTTCATCAGCAACTCAATCAGTTGAACGCCGAATATCAGGCGGCGTTGCACGCGCCTTTCCAGGAAACGTTGAAGGCGGGGCATGCGAATATTTAAGAGTGTGAGGGCTAGCGGGTTGGTCTGAGGATTAGCCTAGCCACCGGTATGACGCGGTTTTTGCGTTGTGCCGATGGCGTAGCTAACCGCAGGACCATGCTAGCCCGAACACGTTTCGACTATATTGAAGATAAGCGCCTGGGTTTGGCGATGGCGACTTAGCGTAGCAAGCGCAGATACCAGTCTGGCCGAACACGTTTCGGCAGAGTGTGAGGCCCAGCGGGTTGGTCTGAGGATTAGCTTAGCCACCGGTATAACGCGGTTTTTGCGTTGTGCCGATGGCGTAGCTAACCGCAGGACCATGCTAGCCCGAGCACGTTTCGACTATATTGC
>NZ_BJEA01000007.1 GCF_005405425.1 Lactiplantibacillus modestisalitolerans
ACGCGGTTTTTGCGTTGTGCCGATGGCGTAGCTAACCGCAGGACCATGCTAGCCCGAGCACGTTTCGACTATATTGCAGATAAGCGCCTGGGTTTGGCGATGGCGCCTTAGCCAAGCAAGCGCAGGCACCCCCCTAGTTTAGCGTGCATTTCCACCATTCATCAAAGCCACCAAAAAGGACCCGCTTCCAAACCGGAGCAGGTCCTTTTTGATGGCTCGCCTGAATCAGACCAGTAAATATCCGTTAGGTCAGCCACTGATAGCATGACTCACACCACGGAACCGTGGTCTTCTCAGGTTCACCGCTTAGCACTTAGTTTTCCCGCAACGTCTTCACCACCCACCGCTGCGAATAGCCGTACTGGCGGGCTAATTGACGGGTGTTTTGCCCGTCATAGCGCTCGCGGACGCGTTTGGCTGCCCGGGTGCGTTCGTACAAGTGGGTCGGAATCGTCAGTTGCATCCCCCGATAGTTTTCAAATAATGTCAGCATCGCATCCGTCCCAATCAGCTCACTGAGATCCGCATAAAATGGATTGAGCGCTGCTTCGTCGACCGTTGGTTTTATCATGATTAAAGTCCCCATTTCTGCAGGGGGCGGTTGTGACCCCTTGCTTTATTGTTGGCTTTAGCTTACCCTCGAAGGTAGACGTATCTTGTCTAGTTAGTTCTTTTACTTGTAAAAAGTTCGCCCGAACCGCAACCGGTTTAACCGGCACTTGTGCTAGACAAGTGTCATCCTTGGAGGGATTCCCATGAACGCCGCTTACCGACAACTTTACCTTTTTCAACAACTCTTATCCGATCACCTACTCGTCAAGCAACAGCTGGCTGACCAGTTTGGTGTCGATCCGCGCGCCATCCAGCGCGATTTTCATCAATTAAAAACGTTCATTGCCGATCAACACCTGCCCTACCAGTTACGCTACCGGCGTAAACTTGGCGGCTACCAACTGGTGGCGCACGCCGACAGCATTTCTAAGCCGCTAATCTTAACGATCGTCAAGATTTTACTGGCGAGTCGGGCACTCACGCAAGCGGAGATGGCGACCACGATTAACGGGCTGTTGCGGTTGGTGCCACAACGCGACCAGCGCGACATTCAGCCGATTATTAGTAACGAGCGCCTCTACTACCAACCAGTTCACCACGGTCAGCCGCTACTCCAACGAATTTGGGAACTGAGCCAGCTCATTCCGCGGCAAATGGCGATTACCATCAACTACCATAATCGCCACCACGTCGTTGAGGACCGCACGATTCTCCCCCAAGCGGTTATTTTTTCAGAGTATTACTTCTACTTAGTGGCCTACACGCCGCGCTATCAGGCGGTGCGCTACTATCGCATCGACCGCATCAGCGACTACCACCGTTCCCCGGAAAAAATTACCCGGAACCGCGCCCAACGCGTCGAAGAAGGCCACCTGCGCCACTATTTGCAATACATGCAACCGGGCGACCAGGTGGCCTTACAGTTTGAATTCTTTGGGATTATTGAAGCGGCCTTGGACCGCTTTCCAACGGCCAAGGTGTTAAAACGCTACCCCGACGGTCACGTGCTGATTGAAGCTGAAACCATCGATACCGGCGCTCAAATGTGGCTTTTAAGTCAAGGACCGCTCGTGAAAGTCGTTGCGCCCGCCAGCTTAGTGGCTAAAATCCAAGCGAGCCTGCGGGCTAGTCTCGACCGCTATCACTAACGGCACTTGCGGTTGCGGGCACTTTTACCCGTTGATGTCGGAGATACCATCCCTGGCCCCCAGCATACAACAGGGCCGTCAGCCCCATCGTTAGCGGGGTCGCGCCAACCGTGTCGGCCACTAGCGGCCACTGTTTGAGGGCCAGGTAACTGGCCACCCCGAGCCCCCACGTACCGACGGCGATCCAGTTGATGCCGTGCTGGTACCAATACCGGCCCCCGACCTGATTGAACGCGGCGAGTTGGTAGTGGCGCCGATTTAGCCAGAAATAATCAACGAGAAAAATAGCAATTTCCGGGCCCAGTAGCATGCCAATCATGTCGAGGAAGCCTTCAAAAACGGTCAAAAAGCTGGCAAAGTACAATGGTAAGAACGTGACGACCGTGGCCACCAACGTTACGAGCCAGAGGCTGACCCGTAATGAACAGCGGTGCCACAAGTTAGTGAGCGCCGCACCGGCCGACATCAAGTTCACGGCGTTGGCGGTGGTACTCGTCAAAACAATCACGAGTAACGCCAGCACCCCGAGGCCGAGCTTCGCCGCAATCGTGCTGGGATCCGAGTTATTCGGATCAAACTGATTCAGCGTCACCGCCGTTCCAATCGTGGCTACCAGTCCAATGAGCGCAAACCAGAATAGGCCGACGTTGGCCCCTAAAAAGGAGGCGGTGGTAGCCGCCGATTTTTTGGCCGTAAAGCGGCTAAAGTCCGCCGCGGCCGTCACCCAGGCCAGGTTAAATGCCGCTAACGTATCGGCCGCCATCCCGGATGACATTTTAAGTTGAGTCGGCGGTTGCCAGGCCAGCAGCGCCTGCCACGATACTAACCGGAAAACGGCAATACTTTCCCAAATCACGAAAATAATCACCAAGCCAATCCCCAGCCGCTCAATCCAGCGAATCGAGCGTTCACCGAGGGAAATGCTGACGAGGTGCAGCACGCTCATAATTAAGATTCCCAATACCAAACCACGCTGGCCGCCGGGTTGCCCGTAACGTGGCCAACCTAACAGGCCACTTAACAGGTAACTGATCGACGTTGCCGCAATGAAGGTGTTAACGGCCGCCCAACCGATAAATTGAATCAAGTTGATCAGCGATGGTAGCCGGCTGCCCCGAACGCCGAACGACGCCCGCGTCAACACCATCGCTGGTAACCCGGTCCGGTAACCCATGTAACTGGCTAACGCCAAAAGCACGTAGGCGCAAACCCCAACAATTAGGAGCGTCTTAGAGGCGGTCAACAGCCCACAGGCCGCGATGACGCCGCCGATGTACCAAGTCCCGTTATTCGCGTTAGCCCCCACCCAGGTCGCAAATAAATCCCAGTTCGTCATGTGTCGCCGCTCCCGCGGAATTGGTCGCAAGTGCGCGGGTAGCTGGGCCGTACCGGTCGATTCTGCGTCCCCACTCGTTTTGACGGCTCGCGTTTGTGCCGTTTTATCCATCATCCGTACCACCCTTTCAAGCCCACCACCGCATGAAAAAAGCGGCGGATTTCAACAAAGAGACCGCCGCATTAATCAGTGCGTAAGTGCGCATTAATTTAATTATTAAAAGGTATTCTACGGAGATTTTGAGTAGTCGTCAACTACGCGGTGAACTTGTAATCGGTTCACTTAGTGTTCCAATCGGCTTTATAATATTTTCGTTAACCAACCGGACGCTGACGGTAACTCATGCGGGCCACTACCCGCTTCGCAACGCGCTTAAATAACATCACGCTGAAATAGGCCACGATCACCAGCCACGGGAAAATCCGGGCCGTCGCCACCCAAAACATCAACTGAACCTGTCCCGATAACAATTGCGCCGCCGTTGCCATAATCGCGGTTAAAATAATGGTAAATAAAATATCCTGAAACAAGGCCGACGAACGAACGGTGAATAAGTGATTCACCCAGCGACAAAAACGCGGAATTGGTAAGCAGGTTGTGGAAAACAACGCCACTAACCCGGTGGTCACAATCAAAAAGACCGTACTGTGGAAAACTAATGGTGCCCCCAATAGTACGGGTGTGACGATACTCATGACGGTCGCCATTCCGAACGCCACGATGGTCTTCGCCACCCAAAATGAAACTGATTTAAATTCAGCCATCATCATTTCCTCCAAAGTCATCATAATTAAGTGCTGGCGCGCGCCGCTAGCACTTGCTCATTAATAAACGATAAGTTGGTCACTAAAAAGCCGGCCCCCACCAGCTTTTTAGACGCCAATTACCCGTGTTAGCATGCTAACTAACTTTGTCTTCGACACTTTAACTTTATAATAACTAGGTTAATTGTCAACCTAGTTTGAAGGTTAATTCACAATCCTTAGTTAATTCTAATTAATCAAAACTTGCCGGCCGTAAAAAAAAACGCCGTTCATTCCGAACGACGTTTTTCATTAATTCATCCTTTATAAATGTTTACCGGGCCGTGACCGTCGCCACTTCTTGGTCATGACTAACTTGTCCACTGGTGGATAAGTCAATCTTTTTAGCGTGGGTTGCCGCGTTATCCACAGCCACCTTTACCCGGGTCTTTTCAATTTCGGGTTGGTCCACAAAGGCCAGTGGCGTTTCGGGCGTCACTTCATCGCCTTCGTGTACGTAGAATGCGGGTTCCGCATCCGTTTCGCCTAAATGTAACGTAATCTGCAGTTTACCACTCGTCAAGTGAATGGCACGTTGCTCCGGTGCCAACGCACTAATCTTGCCGCTCACCGGACTGTAAACGTGGTGGCGTTCCGGTACAATCGTGAAACCCGTGTCGTGTTCAGCCAATTGCCCATCTACTGGTGCGTATAACTTAACCTTTTTACCAAATGAAAATAGTCCCATGATCAAAACCTCCTATAATTGTCCGTTAGCGCTAGCAGTAACGACCTTTCAACGTTGTTCACGTTGAACTTCCTTAACTGACTTCATGGTAACGGCTCGAACGGGTTTCAGGTCAAGGGGAAAGTTCAAAAAAGTTTAAATAATTTAAAACGGTCATCAATGGCGTTGGTTTGTATGAATTAAGACGCCGCACTAATTAATGCGGGTCTATGATATTTGGCGTTGATTTGCTATGAAGGCTGCCAATTGAATTTTCAATCAATTCGTTGTGACTAGCAAAATAGCAAGCAAGATTAAGTTAAGTTTAGTAACCATTTTGCGGAATCAGCTTCATTAATTTAGCCTTATTAAAGCATCCCGTGAATCTCAGTATAAAAGTCAGTCTAGCCAGTAGCGGGTGTAACCATGGCTCAACTGCGAAATTATTCTTAGTCGGAAGTGGGTTGCTTCCGACTTAGAATAAGGCTCGAATTTGAGATTGCTCAGTGATTTGCTGAGTGAGCTCAAATCGATGCCCGCAGTGTTCCAGCCACCCGGTTACACCCGCTGCTGGCGGCAACCTCAACACCAATTGGTATAGAGCCATTAATATTGCTATACCGTCATCCTCCAGGTATCCAAACTAAAAAAACACCCCGTCTGCAGACGGAGTGTTAAAACCAACTATCTAGGGTTAGTCAGTGTTTAGTTTGGTCATCCAGATGATCGTATTAACGATGCTAAAGTTAACCGCGCGTCGCGTCCGAGCGATTCATCGTCTAATCACCTGCCCTGACCAAATATGATCAGTTATTTAAAGCTTGTAATGAATTTATTTATCGTTAAGCAACGCTCTGGCTGCTTGTAAAACCTTTTCGCCGTTCATCATGCCGTAATCCGACATGTTAATGATGTCCATCGGAATCCCAACTTTGTCGGTCTTCTTTTTAACGTCATTGGCCATGTAACGCACCTGGGGTCCGAGCATCAAAACGTCCGGATGCGGGTCCGCCGCGAGTTGATGGTCGATATCCGCTGAAGACGTGGCAAAGATTTTATAATCTAAACCGTCCGCTTCAGCAGCCTTTTGCATTTTTGACACGAGTAATGACGTGGACATCCCTGCTGAACAAGCCAGCATAATAATTTTTTCAGCCATAATCAATTAACCTCCTGCTTACATCTTGTCAGTTGCAGCGTTGCCAGCAGCGGCTTCAGCAGCAGCCTTTTCGTCTTCTTGCTTCGTTAAGATGGCATCGTACTTCTTAGCGAATGGGAAGTAGATCGCCGTTGACATAACCAAGGTAATGGTTTGCCAAATGGCCATCTTCCAACCACCAATCAGGAAGCCGGAAATAATCGCTGGTGTCGTCCACGGCGCGGCAAACCCGTTCAGTGGTGGCACAATCCCGAAGCGAATAACCAAGTAAGTTGATAAGGCAACGATAACTGGCGTCAAGAAGAATGGAATTGCTAAGAATGGGTTCATAACAATTGGTAACCCGAACAGGAATGGTTCGTTAATGTTGAACAATGCTGGGATAAATTCAACTTTCCCAATCGTCTTAAATTGAACCGACTTCGCAGCAAATAAGGTAAAGATAACCAACCCAATGGTAATCCCAGAACCAGTCAAGTTAATGAAGTTGTTGTAAAATTCGTTCGTAACAATGTGCGCGCCTTGTTCAACCGTCAATTTGCCGGCTTTATAAAGGTTGGCGTTGTCGAACGTGTTTGGAATTAATAACCCACTGGTGATGGCACCCATGATTAAACCACCATGGACCCCAAAGAACCAGAAGAATGGTACTAAGAACGCGATTACGAGCGCCCCACCAAGTGAATCGGATAACCCTTGCAGTGGCGTTTGAAGAACTTTGTAAATAAATTGCAACATGTCAGTGCTACCAAATGAAGCAAAGGCCGCGTAAATTAACATTGCGACGATTAAGATCACACCGGCTGGAATCATCGCCGTAAATTGGTTCGCAACACTAGCTGGAACTTGTTCTGGTAACGTAATCTTCCAACCTTTGCGAATCATTGCGGAGTATGACCAACCAACTAAAATCCCAACGATGATGGCGGCGATCATCCCTTGACCACCTAACCAGGTAATGTTAATAACCCCAGTTACTGGCGCCTGAACAAAACTTTGAAGGGCGGACGGTAACTTATCAATGTTCGCTGAAACTTGAGAACCAGACATGACCACTTGACCAGCGGCGTTGGTGATCCCAGAACCAGCTTTGCCCATTGCGGCAACCAATGGATTGGCAATGTTCAAAGTTTGAAGTAAGAGGAAGACGGCCATTGACGTTAACCCGGCTGGGAGCGCCTCATAACCTTCATTCCGAACGTAAACGTACGCAATCCCAACGGCTGCCCAGAGTGATAGGACCCCGAACGTCACCGTGTAAGCTTGGTTGAAGAATGCCGACCAACCGGATGCTTTCATGGCATCGGCAACCGACGCAATCGGAATGTTCGATAAGATTAAGAATACCGACCCAATAATGATAAATGGTAACGCGTAAACCATCCCATCTTGTAGGGCTTTAACCGGCTTCGTGTTAACGAACTTCATAATTGGTGGCAAAATTTTGTTGTTAATGAAATTACTAAAAGCATTTCCGCTATTGCTATTTTCCATTACAATTCATCTCCATTTTTTGCTAATACCCCTTGCAGCCAATAATAAGACTTCTTGGGAACCCGTTTTAGATCCTTCAGATCATGGTTGCTACGGTTAACGTAAACGACACCGTAACGTTTTTCCATATCCGCGTGTGAACTTGGAATATCAATCAGTCCCCAACCAAGGTAACCTAAGACCTTAGCGCCATCGATAAACATTGCATCCTTCATTGCTTGGATGTGTTCACGGTGGTAACTGATGCGGGCGTCATCTTGAATTGGATGTTCGCCATCCCAGTGTTCCTTTAAACCAATCCCATTTTCAATCGGGAAAACGGGAACTTGGTACTGATCATAAAGTTTCGTGATCAAATTACGGAAGCCGAGTGGATCAATTGTCCAATCCCAGGCGCTGGCAGGCAGGAAGCGGTTAGTCTCAAACGAATAATTGAGATAGCGGTTCGGAACGGCATCCGCAGGAACCTTGTCCCCGTTGATCACCGTCGAACGATAATAACTAAAGGCTAAAAAATCCGCTTTCATTTTGGCGATTGTTTCTAAATCACCGGCCTGTAAATCAAAGTCAATTCCGTTCTGTTCAACGTAGTGCATGACTTCTGGTGAATAATGACCGTGGACGTAGGCTTCGTTCAAGTTATTGTTTAAGAACTCATCACTCTTGCGCGCCAACATCACGTCAATTGGTTTCGCCGTTTCTGGATAAACTGGTGTGTAAGCCAACATTCCACCGATTTGAACGTCGGTATAGTGACTGTGCACATAATTATCCAAGCGGGCGTGCGCCAACATCGTGTGGTGAAAAATCCGGTACAAGTCATTAATACTCTTGTCACCATGCGTGTAACCAGAAATGTTGAAGACCTCATCGGTAAAGTACAGGTTGTGCTCGTTAAACACGATCCAATACTTCACACGATCAGCGAAGTGGTCAATCATCTTTTCCCCAAAACGGACAAACGCATCTACCGTGTGTCGCGACATGAACCCGTTTTCATTTTCAGCTAACGCTAACGGCATGTCGAAATGGTACAGGCAGATCATCGGGGTAATGCCCCGGGCTAACATCGCGTCGACCAAGCGGTCATAAAACGCGATTCCCTTCGGATTAAAATCACCATCGCCATCGGGAACGACCCGCGACCACGAAATTTGAATGCGGTACATATTCATATGCAACGCCTGCATAATGTCGAGATCTTCTTCGTAGCGGTGGTACTCGTCGATGGCATCGTGCCAATCCGAAGTATTAGCGGTCGCCGGACGAACGTCGTAAACCGAACGTCCCTTGCCGTCTTCGTTCCAAGCACCTTCAGTTTGCATGCTGGAGACTGAGTTTCCCCAGAAAAAATCTTTAGGCATTTGTCGCGCCATTTTCATCATCAACCTCCTTACTTTTTCGGAAAGCGTTTTCCTCACCAAAAATATTAGCCCATCCCAGCCCCAAAATCAATACTTTTTTTGTAAAAATATATACATTTGTTAATTTCAAGGCTGACATTTCATAGTGTGTTACATCAAAAATGCGATAACGACGGCGTTTTCTGCAGTTAAACACCTTTACAAAAGCTTTACTTTTACTGATGACGTTCGTTTAAGTGCCGCAATAATTGACCAACTAAGCTTAATTGGAATTAGAATTTTAGCGAAGTTTGCGCCGGTTGACAATTTTAATGCTCATTTAAATTAACCTACGCAAAACGCCCCCGGCAATTCACCAGAATGAGGTGAGTAACCAGGGACGTTGCGGCACTTACTTGGCCGCCGTTGACGCAAGCAATTGATTTAATTGTTTGTATTGCTGTAACATCCAACTTTGGTAACTAGTTTTAGCCGGCATGGTTTCGGTCACATCCAAAACTGGGACGTTCGCTTGCTGCGCCCGCTTAACCATCGTTTTAACGATTGGATCGCTGACCTGCTTATTTTGAACGAACAACGCGACTTTATGATTCGCTATGCCAGTTTGCATTTGTTGAATTACCTTAGGCGCCGGGTCAGTCCCCTTTTCAACCGCCCGCTCAAAGTTCGCGTTGGCAACGGTCAGCCCAACTGCCGTCAGCGAATAGTCAAAGACGGGCTCACTCACGTACACTTGCTTCGTTGGCAGCTTGGCAACTCGTTGCTTAATGGCGGTTAATTCTTGCGTGACCGGCTTCAATTTCGCTACGTAGCGTTTTGCGTTCGCTTTAAACGTAGCTGCGTTTTCCGGTTGTTGCTTAGCGAAGGTCTTCGCTAAGTAGGTCGCCGTCTGCTGCATCGTCTTGGGCCGGTACCAAAGGTGGGCGTTAGCACCGGTCTTTTTGCCGAGAACGTCTTCTCCAACCCGTACAAAGGTCGCTTGATTCGTTGACTTAACTAACTTATTCATCCAATGATCATAACCGAGGCCGTTCGCCACCACAACGTCAGCTTGACCAACTTGCTTAGCAATCGCCGTGGTTGGCTCGTAGTCGTGCGGATCCACGCTGGGTTGCGTAATGACGGACTTAACTTGAACGTGCTCTCCACCAACGGCCTTGGCAACCTCCCCATAAAAGTTAGTTGTCGAAACCACTTGTAGTTTGTCATTTCCCGCTGATTGCTGTTTCTGACACCCCATCAGGAAACTGATGCTGACGATTGCCACCAAGCTGGCGATTGATCGAACCCATTTTTTTGACACGGTAAACCCTCCAAAAGAATTAAATAGTAATTATTACGTTTTAAAGCATACCAATTCAAAGTGTAAATGTAAATAGTAATTTTTACTATTTACTAAAAAGTGCTAAAAAAGCGCCAGCCACTACGGGCTAGCGCTTCGGGTGTTACTGGTGACAGCTTGCAACGTTCAAGCTTGGCACTCAAACGGCAGGGTTGTTTAAACATCTTGGCTAATTCTTATTATAGTAACTAGCCGCCGGAATTGTCGCCCGCTGACGTCTAAAATCCGCTTCCGGGAGCGGTTGACGGCCATTTTTTTGATAAGTGACTTAATTAATCAACGGTTACTCTGCTAATAGTTGACAAAGCTAACGATTATGTCAAACTAAACTAGTATTATCAATTGGAGGCTTGTAACCATGACAAATCCACGCATCACCCGGTCCTTAATTGTAATGGTGTTCGGAACGTTCTTCGGGATTCTCTGTTCCACCCTGATGAAC
This sequence comes from Lactiplantibacillus modestisalitolerans, assembly GCF_005405425.1. Lineage (GTDB taxonomy): Bacteria > Bacillota > Bacilli > Lactobacillales > Lactobacillaceae > Lactiplantibacillus > Lactiplantibacillus modestisalitolerans. The sequence goes on from NZ_BJEA01000007.1 coordinate 10,308, forward strand.
ACCGCCCTCCCACAATTAATGACCGTTTTTAACGTTACCGAAGCACAGGTCCAGTGGGTCACCAACGGTTACATGCTGGTCAACGCACTGATGATTCCGGTCAGTGCCTTCCTGATCAAACGCTTTTCGTTTCGCCACCTATTTCTGATCGCAACGACCATTTTCTTACTTGGGACGACCCTCGGCGCGACTGGAACCTACTTTATCGTGGTCATCATCGCCCGGATGATTCAAGCCATCGGCGCTGGGATGATGATGCCGCTCGTTAACGTTCTCGCCATCCGCTACGCCCAACCGGAAAAGAAGGGCGCCATTATGGGAATTATCGGCTTAGCCTTTAACTTTTCTCCCATTATTGGGCCAACGATTTCAGGAATTATTTTGGACTACCTTTCGTGGCGCTACCTTTTCATTATCATTATTCCATTGATTGCGCTCACGCTACTGGCTGCCTGGTTCATATTACCAAACATCGCCCATAACGAACTCCCCAGCTTTGACTTGCGGGGCCTGATCATCATCAGCATCGGCTTATGGTCGCTACTAATGGGATTATCTAGCATTTCCGCCGCCCACTTCTGGTCGTGGCGGGTCGCCGGGCTGATTGCGGTTGGCCTAATTTTTACCATTATTTTTATTGGTTCCCAACGCAACCACACCGATCCGTTGATCAACCTACACGTCTTCCGCCACAAACAGTTCGTCGTAGCGACCACCATTAACACGCTGATCACGGCCACCATGTACGGCAATACCATTTTACTGCCATTATTAATTCAAACGATTCAGCACCGCAGCGCGCTCGTTTCCGGGCTAGTCGTTTTGCCCGGCGCACTCCTAACGGGGACCCTTTCACGGCTAAGTGGCCGCTTATACGACCGCCTCGACGTTCGCTGGCTCGTGTATACCGGTCTGACGATTGACTGCCTGGGCACGCTCCTGCAAGCGCTGATTGGGACCAACAGCACACCGGTGGTCCTCGCAATTTTCCAAACCGTCCGCCAGTTCGGCTTAGTCACCATGTTAATCCCCCTGCAAACGCACGCCTTGGGGCTCTTACCATACGACATTGTGCCCGACGGCGTGGCAACCTTCAACACGATTCGGCAAGTGGCGGCCTCGTTCGGGACGGCGCTGATCGTGGCGGTCGTCGCCAACGTCAACCAGCACTGGACGCAACAAGCCGGCTTTTACGGCATCACCGCTGGCTTTTTAGTCTGCCTCAGTTTACTGCTAGTCGCCCTAGTCGTGGCGAAGGCGTTAACCAAGCAGAAGCCAACGACATCACAGTCATGAGTAAGCGTTTCTGTACCAATCGATGTTGATATATATGCCGCCAGCAGCGGGTGAAACTGATTCTGCTGAACGTCTATTAAATTAAGTACAACTTTCTTACCCACATATTCTGGTTAACATGCTGAATTTTTAACAAATCAACTGATCTCTTTGTTAGCAGATTAAACCCGCATATCACAGAACCGAATAAGCGCCCCCAGCGACCATTGTGGTTGCTGGGGGCGCTCGTTTTCTGCTGTGTGGCCGAAACGTGTTCCAGGCCAACTGACGCCTGCGCCTACTACGCTAAAGCCACAGTGCCCCAAACCGGCACCATGTCCTTAGCTAGGTAGTGCTCAGCATCAACCCGTTGGTCCTCCACACTCTGCCTTACAGTCGAAACGTGTTCGGCTAGGCTGGTCCTGCGGTTAGCTACGTCACCGGCACCATGCACAAACTCGCCCCCTGCTATATAGCCGAAACGTGCTCAACCCAGCTGACCTCTGCGCTTGCTACGCTAAGGCGCCATCGCCAAGCCCAGGCGATAAACACTTCTCTGCCTTATGGCCGAAACGTGTTCGGCCAGGCTGGTCCTGCGGTTAGCTACGTCACCGGCACTATGCAAAGTTCGCATACCACCGGTGGCTAGGCTAATCCTCAGACCAACCCGCCTGGCCTCGCACTCTTCAAAAATTTCTTCATCTCCCTACGACTCCCAAACATCCGCGCCACCTTTGCCTGCTCCAACTGACGCGCATCCATTCCCTGGTACTGCATCTCTCGCTGCAACTTGCGATAACTCGCCAAACGCTCCGGCGATAGCTCGCCCGCTTCCACGGCCTTCCGCACCGCACAGCCCGGTTCCGTCTCATGCTGACAATCCCGGAAATGGCACTTCGCCGCCAACGTCGCAATATCCACAAAACTGCGGTCCAAATCACCCGCAACCAGTTGCAATTCACGCATCCCCGGGGTATCGATCACGACCGCCCCCGCCGGTAACCGCAACAACTGTCGGTGCGTCGTCGCGTGGCGTCCATGGGCATCCGCACTGCGAATCGTCTTCGTCGTCATCACTTCGGCACCCATTAACCGGTTAATTAAGGTCGATTTACCGACTCCCGACGACCCAATAAACGCGACCGACTGGCCCGCCTTTAAGTACGGCGTTAATTCCGATAAGCCGGTACCCATTTCAGCTGAACAGCTGATGACTGGCACCCCAATCGTAACGGGTTCCAATTCAGCTAACTGTTCAGCTAAATTGTTCGTGACGTCCGCCTTGGTTAGCACCACGACCGGCTGCGCACCACTTTCCCAGACCATCGTGAGGTAGCGTTCAATTCGCCTTACATTAAAGTTGGCGTTCAGCGACATACAAATAAACACGGTGTTCAAGTTGGCCGCAATCAATTGGCCCTGACCATCACCGACAGCCGCACCGCGGACAAGCACGCTCTGACGCGGTAAAATCGTCTGAATTTGGGCCTGATCACTATCCGTCGCCGTCAGTAGGACCCAGTCACCAACCGTTGGAAAATCCACGTTACCGCTGGCCTGATGGCGTTGGTGCCCACTAACCATTGCCGTCAATTCACCAGTGGCCGTGATGACTTGGTAAAATTCGCGGTGCTGGGCCGTGACCCGGGCAAGCGTCATCGTGGGTTGTTGGTCGGCAGTGGCCTTTAAAGTTGGGGTTAAACCATAATTATTTAAATTAATTGTCATTATTTTATAAATTCCTCTCAGGCGCACCCCCCACCTAGTGATTGACCAAAAAAGCGCAAAAAAAGACGCCGTCAAATGACCGCGTCGCCGAGTTGGCGGGTCGCGGATGTCAATCATATTCAACTAGGTATTGGGGTACACAAAACTAGCGCGAGCCGTAGCTCACTTCAGTAATTGTCAATAACCTAGCCGATGACCGACATCCAGCAACCCTCCTTCACATAAGTTACAGTTACAATAGCATGGTTCAAAAATTTAGTCAATTAAAAAAATCAACGCACCGCGTTCCCGTAGTTATTAGTAACCCCCTAAGAAAGGACGTGTTATCTTGATTACTACCTGGTTTCCTGATGATCCGCTGTACAACCGCTACTACCCAGACAATCCCGCCTACCGGCACTACTTTGAATTTGAATGGGGCGTTCCTTCCCATGACGACGCCCAACTCTTCGAAATGCTCAGTTTAAGTGGCTTTGCGGCCGGGCTCAACTGGCGTAGTGTCCTGAATAAGCGCGCCGCGTTTCGGCGCGCATTCGCTAACTGGCAACTTGAACGGATCATTGACTTAGACGTTACTTCACTCCAAAACGACCCCACCATCATCCGCAACCACCGTAAAATCCAAGCCGTCCGCCACAACGCCCAACTCGTGCTTGCGATTCAACGGCACCAAACTTTCGACCAGTACCTCTGGCAGCAAATCGGTTACCAGCAACACCGCCTGATTGTTAGCCGTTACGCGGACCTGCCACGAACCAGTACGGTCGGTGATCAACTCGCAGCCACCCTTAAGCAAGCCGGCTTTCAATTTGTTGGCCCGGTCACGGTCCACGCCTGGCTCGTAACCGTTGGCCTGATTCACGCCCGCCCCGACCAACGGGGACTAGTCCGGCCGCGACCCGGAAAAACTAATTTGCCTACCTAAATTGAACAATTAAGGTCATTATTTAGTGAATTTAAGCTAAAACTAATGAATTACCTATCGCTATTCGAAATTTAATCGACTATACTGGAAATAACGTTTACCGGCCTGATCAGTTGATCAGTGGTAAACGTTATTTCATCGCGAAAGGTGGTTCAACCATGACCTGGTCCGAGTGGAAAATTCCACCATTTATTACCAGTGTATTTTTTGTCCTTGGCGTTTTAACGCTTTTTTGGGTCTCAATCAACTGGATTTTGACCGCGATTCGAACGCACCACCTTAAAATTAAAGATACGACCGTTAATACTTGGTACGGCTTCATTTATATGATTGTCTTTGCCTTCAGTATGCAGGCGTTAATTGCCGGCTCTCCCGAATCTTGGATTTTCATGAACTTTCAGTTAATTGCCGTTACGTTCTGCGGCTACTTCCTAAACATTCACGTGAAGTACTATTACTTAATTCTAATCGACGTTGCTTTCATGCTTTTCAACGGGTCGTACGGGTCCTGGCAATCATGGCTCCACGGCCTGACCCTGTTAGGATTCTTCCTGACACTTGGCTGGCTTCGCGAAAATTTAGCGGACCATCCGTGGCAGTTTCGGGCACTCGTCTACCACGTTACTTGCGTTGGCTTTGGGAGTGTTTTATGGCTACTAATGAAGCTCAAGTTCACCCTCGACTGGCCCACTTACTGGCAAGAACTGGGCTATCTCGCCATTTTTGAGGTTCTGCTTTACATTTACGCTAGCATGCTCGCAAATAACACCCAGTTGGAAAATCAGTTAGTTGCCTTTGCGAACCGTGACGCCCTCACGAGTACGGGAAACTATGCCGCGTATACGACTGAAATCAATTATCGTTTTCAAACGAGCAGCAAAAACAGCTTGAAGCTTTCAATGATGATGTTTGATATCGACCATTTTAAACGTTTCAACGATACTTACGGCCACTTAGCGGGCGACGAAATTTTAAAACACGTCGTCAGTATTGCCCAAGCGGTGTTGGACGTCAACGACCCCGGTGCTAAATTATTTCGGACCGGTGGTGAGGAATTCAACATTGTTTTCCCTAACTACGATTTGCACGATACGATGCCAATCGTGACCCAAATCTTTAGTGCCGTTAACCACCTTGAGGTTCCGTTTAACGAGCAGCGTTTGCAGATTTCAATTTCAGTGGGGGTCTCGTCCCTTTCGAGTGCGGATAAGACCGCGACGGATTTTTACAAGCGGGTCGACCAAAACCTATACTATTCTAAGGAACACGGTCGAATGCAGATAACGGCGAAATAGAATGCAAAGAGTGTGAGGACTAGCGCTTTGGTCTGAGGATTAGCCTAGCCACCGGTAGTATGCGAACTGTGCATGGTGCCGGTGGCGTAGCTAACCGCAGGACCATGCTAGTCCGAGCACGTTTCGACTGTATCGCAGAAAAGCGCCCGGTTTTGGCATTGTGTCCTTAGCGTAGCAAGCGCAGATACCAGTCGGCCCGAACACGTTTCGACTACCTCGCAGGTATTGAGCACTGCCTAGCTAAGGCGTTATCGCCTGGGTTTGGCGATGGTGTCTTAGCGTAGCAGGCGCAGATACCAGTCGGTCCAAAACGTTTCATTTAAATGTAAAAATAAGGCTGTGACACGCGTCACAGCCTTGTTTTGTGATACTTATCATTCTAACTCTAACTGCACAGTCAGCGGAATCGGCTCCTGATTCATCAGTGCTTGTAACCGCGAAAACAGCATTAAGATCCAACCAAACGAAATCGCAAAGGCCTGAATTTCAAAGGCCGTCAGCGACGGAAAGTTAAACCAGCGAAAGCCGAAGTTCAACACCAGTAAAACCGCGCCAACGCCGTAGGATAGCCAGACAAAGTCCTTCGTCACACCGGGAAGTAGCCAGCGAATTCCAATAATTAACACGATTAAAATTGTCACCAAAGCGCCAGCGACCAAATCGTGGAGTAAATGAAATTGATTATTATTCGGGAACGCCCCAACGGCTCCCAGGTCAATCGCGAGCAGCGTTAACAGCCCTCTCAAACTAGAAGTCCGCCACGTCCGCGTATAGATTTGACTCAGGGAAACGAAGATGTAATCAATCAGCACGACCATTAGCAACGCCGAAAAGATTAGGGTCAGGTTAAACTGCCAAGCGTTGCGGGCACTTTCCGTCCCAAGAAAGCTCAGGTTATGTTGCCACCAGCGACGTTGGCCGTTAGCAGCCATTGAGATGACGCAGCCACTCACGATGACGACCGTTAACACCGTCGAAAGCATCCGGCCACTAATCGTGAGTGCCGCTCCAATCATGAAGGCGTCGGCAAAGTAGGTAAACAACGCAACTAGCAAAAACGACGTGACCCGGTCAAAAACCACCTTCGGAAAGAGTAGTTCTAGGACCCAGAAAGCCCCCACGAGCGCGAACGCTAAAATTAAAACGAACGCGATCGTAATCACCGGAAAGTTCCGCCAATAAATATGCTTTGAAAAGCGCTTATCGGGGTCCTGGCGCGTCTTCAAGAAAAAACCGATAAATAAAATTGCCCCGGTCAACAAACCGGTCACAATTGACAGACTGGCAATCGATTGGCTACCGGTCAAGCCCACCGGCGCCACGCCCTGCCGCCACCAATATCCGTAGCTGGCAAGCCCAGCTAGTAACGCAATGATCAATGGCCAAATAACGAGGTAGAGTTGGCGTTGAGCCGGTGGCGTTTGCCCCGGCTTAGCCAATACCAACTCACCATTCCGAACTCGAACCTGGACCTGTTCATCTGGTTGAATCCCTGCGCGTACAAACGCCGACGCGGGAATCGTTACCCGTACTCGTTTTTCCTGCCCTGCCATGCTCTTCTTTCCCCACTTCGTTATTAGTCAAATACCATTTGGTTGCGGTATAGTTCCGCATAAAAGCCATTTTCGTTCAATAATTGGGCGTGATTACCCTGTTCAATAATCGCGCCATCTTTCAATACCACAATCTTATCCGCATTCAGGATGGTCTTCAAGCGATGTGCAATCACAAAGCTAGTCCGCCCCTGAATAACGTTGTCCATCGCCGCTTGAATATTCGCTTCCGTAACCGTATCAACGTTGGACGTCGCTTCGTCTAAAATCAACAGGCGCGGATTCGTTAAAATTGTCCGGGCAATCGACATCAATTGCTTTTGTCCCGCTGAGAAGATGCTCTGTTCGTCGGAAACTTCGGTCTCGTAACCCGCTGGCAGACTGACGATAAAGTCGTGAATGTTAGCCTGCTTGGCGGCCGCAATCACCCGTTCCATTCTGGCGGTTGGGTCACCATAACGAATATTGTCAGCGATTGTCCCCGTAAAGAGTTGCGGCTCCTGGAGCACAATGCCGACGTTTTTGCGGAGCGCCTGCAAATCAAAGCGCCGAATGTCAGTCCCGTCAAACGTAATCCGACCGCTATCGACATCGTAAAAGCGGTTGAGTAAGTTCATTACGGTGGTTTTCCCCGAACCGGTAGGACCAACGAGGGCGACCATTTCGCCGGGGTGCACGTCGATGGTGATGCCGTGCAAAATTTCCTTGTCCGGGACGTAACTAAAGCGGACGTTATCAATTTTCAGGCCGGAATCAATCCCCTGAAGCGCAAGCCCATCGGTGGGGTTGACCTCGTCGGGTTGCCGGCGGACCTCATCGACCCGGCGCGCACCGGTGATGGCTAGCTGAATCATGCTGTACAAACTCGTCAAGGACATGATTGGTTGGTAATACTGTTGCGCGTAGTTGACGAACACGACCACGAGCGCTAACGCCGCGCCAGTACTCATTTGGCCATTTAACGCGAGCCACGAGCCAAAGAAGATCACGATGGCGGTGTTGAGCAGCGACATTCCCTGCATCAGGGGGTTCAAAATCCCAGACCAAATTTGACCGCTCAAAGCCGATTGCCGGACCTTCGCGTTATAGGCGTGGAACCCTTTCAGCGAATCCTGTTGCAAGCCGTTAGTAATCAAAATCTTTTGCCCGGTAATCTGTTCGTTGATGTACCCGTTCAGGCGGCCAATGTCGTCTTGTTGGCGGTTGACGGCTACGCCAGCTTTACGCATGACGAGCGCCGCGACAATCAGCGCAACCGGGGTTGATGCCATTGTGACCCAGGCCATCGTAACGTTTTGATTAAACATCACGATCAGTAGGCCCACAAACTGGGCGACGGCGAGTAAAATTTCAAGCAAGGCCTGATTCATCGCGTTAAAAATATTGTCTAAATCTGACGTGAAGCGCGCCAAAATATCCCCGTCACTGTGGGTATCAAAGTATTGTACCCGCATCCGTTGCATTTTCCGGAACAGGCCGACCCGCATCGTCCCCGTTGAATAGGCGGTCACCCGCGCTAAAATCAAACTAGAGATAAAAATCGAAGCCGCGTCCCCGGCGTACAACAGGACGTAAATGACCAACGTATGGTTAAAACTGCCCAGGCTGGCCTGCCCGCGGGTCGCGGGATTGGTCCATTGTTGTAAATACTGGGTCAATTCTTCAACCGCCCGCCCCAAGTAGGTCGGGGCAATGACGATGCACCACGTTGAAAAGGCAATTAAGATAACGCTAATGGCAAATCCCCGCCAGTAACGCTTCAAGTAGTGCCAGTAGTACTTACCGGCAATTTTTAAATCGCTCATTTGAGCCCCTCCTCACGTGCTTTTTGTGTTTGGTAAATGGCCTGATAAATAGCACTGGATTGCAGAAGGGTTTGGTGCGTCCCCTGACCAGCGATGCGACCGTTATCCAGCACTAGAATTTGGTCGGCACGAATGATCGATGCAATTTTTTCAGCAATCACGATGGTCGTCGTCCGTTTGAGCTCGCGATCCAGCGCTTCTTGAACTAGTTTTTCGGAACGGGCATCCAATGCCGAAGTCGCGTCATCCAAAATCAAAATTTCTGGATTCGCAATCACCCCACGGGTAATCGCCAACCGTTGCTTTTGACCACCCGAAAAGTTTTGTGAGCGTTCTTCAACCGGCGCATCGTAAGTTTGTGGTAAGCGCTCGATAAACTCAGCCGACTGCGCCACGTTGGCCGCCCACTGCATTTGGCGCACCTGGGCATCCGGCTTAACTTGCCGCAAGTTACCGGCAATCGTCCCCGAAAACAACGTCGAGCGTTGTAGGACGTAGGCCACGGTCGCCCGTAACGTCTTTTCGGGCAAGTCGCGAACGTCGACCCCGCCAATTTTAATTTGGCCGGCGTCGGGATCATACAAGCGGGCGATCAACTGGGCAAGGGTCGTCTTACCAGACCCCGTCGCCCCAACGATGCCGAGCATTGAACCGGCGGGCACCGTAAAGCTCACGTCGCGTAAGGTGGGGCGGTCGTCACCCGGATACGTGAAGGTCACGTGTTCAAAGCTAATCTCGCCGCTCACGTGGTCGGTACCGTCCGGAACGTACTGCATACTTGGTTCGGTGGCGAGCACTTCGTCAATCCGGCCAATCGAAATAAAGGCCCGCGCGGCAAAGGTCATCAAAAAGCCCCCGTTAATCACGGCGTATAAAATTTGCATTAAGTACGAAATAAAACTCGTAATCGCAGCCAAGTAGCCCGGATGGGTCGTAATACTTTGCCCAACTAAATAAACCGCGACCCCCACGGCTAAGTTAGCCGTCAGGAAGAAAATTGGCATTAAGATCGCAAACCAGTAACCAATTTTAGCGGTCACCGCCGTCAATTCGTCCGATTTTTCGGAGAATTTACGAATTTCGTTTGGCTCTTGAACGAACGATTTAACGACCCGAATCCCCATTAGGTTTTCACGGGCCACCGTGTTGACGTTTTCAATATCTTGCTGGGTCTGACCGAAGTAAACCGTCATTCGGCGCATCGCAAAGACTGCCGCCGCCACGATCAAGAGCATCATTACGATGATGACCCACCACTGTTCGGGCATGGTCACGACCGCTAAAATAAACGCCCCGATGAACAGGAGCGGAATCCGCGTAATTTGTTGAAAACTGGCCATCACAATTTGTTGAACTTGGTTAATGTCGTTAGTCATTCGGACGACCAGGTTGGACGCCGAAAATTTCTCAACGTCGGCAAACGCCAGCGTTTGAACCTTCGCGTACAGGTCGGCCCGCAAGTCGGTAGCGACTCCCAGCGCGACCTTGGCAGAATAAATCGTATTCACGACCCCGCCAATAATACCTAGCACGGCTAACCCGAGCAGCAGCATCCCCTGATAGAGTACCGTCGTTTGGTCATTTTTAATGATTGCGTTCATAATCACTTGTAGCAAGCGGGGTTGCCACAACGTTGCAAAAACGAGCACAATCACGGATAGCAAAGCTAACCAGACGTCGCGCCGATACCGTTTAAAATATGGGATCAATCGTTTCATTGAATATCCCCTCCTTAGTCGTCTGATATCCAGATTACCTGATATTAATTATTTGAACAATCTAAATATTAAAAATTTTTAATTTATTTTAAAATGAGTAATATTCACGCATTATCAGGAATTTTACTGAACCAGGTTAAGTTTAGCACGTTCCCGCCATTTGCGACCGGACAAACCACCCGTTTCCGGGAAAATAACCGCGGAGACGCAAAAAACCATGGGTGCGGTTAACGCGATTTTTTCGCAACCACACTCATGGTTTTCTCACTTTATTTTATTGAACGTGCCGCTCACGTACTTGGTACCAGATGATTCCGGCAACCCCAAAGAGTAACGGACCCACTAGCATCCAAATCGTGCTGGACACTTTGCCAGTTTCCAAAATTGGTTGAATCAAGGTGAAGACGTTGGCGCCTAACACGACGATGAACACAACCCAGCTGATCAACTTCGTCCAGCCAAGTGACTTGTAAACCTCAAACGGTTTGGCAATCTGCGTATTTTCCTTAAACTTCGGAAAGGCGTACAGCAAGAACAAGTACGGTAAGGTCATCGAAACGTTGGCCATCAACGTCAAAATGTTATAAAACGCTGACGGGTCGGTGGTTGCAAACGACGCCACCAAAATAATCACGATAACGATTGCACACTGAACGCCCATCGCGTAACTCGGCATGCCGTTTTTGTTTAATTTCGTAAACTTCTTCGGCCAGAGTTCCTTAGGCGTCCCCAGAATCAAAGTCTTCAATGGTGAATACGTCAGCGTAAAGAACGCCCCGGTATAGGCTAAGAACATGCCCAGCCCGGTGTAGCGCGCAAACCACAGTCCAAGCGTATTGCTAGCCGCGGCACCCAGGCCGAGTGCTTGCCCTAAAACAAGCCCCAGGTTGCGCATCATGACATAACTAATGTTCCCCATGTTAGTGGCGGGGTTCGATAAAACGGCTTGCCAGTTCGTACTGATCCCCCAGCAAAAGATTCCCAAGCCGTAGCCAATCGTAATCACAATTGCGGAAATAATAATCCCGCGGGGAAAGTTCTTTTCCGGGTTCTTGGTCTTATCGACCATCCCGCCAAGGACTTCCAAGCCCCCGTAAGCAAAAATGGCAAAAACCGCAAACCCCAGTAAGCCGACGGGGTGTTGATAACTTGGGTTCGGTGACGTCATTAAGTGGGTTAGCGGTTGGGCAAACTCCCCGTGATTTAACGCCAAGATCACTCCAGAAACAACTAACAAAATGGCGGTTAAACTCGTGACCGCTAAGCCCCCTAAACTGGTGACCCGGACAATCCCCTTCATCCCTTTAATGGAAACAAAGGTGACTAAGACCATCCATAAACAGGATAAAATCCCAATGACCTGCGTCGCGTTCAGCCCCATCATCGCAAACTTTTGCGTTTGATCACTCCCAAAGAAAGTGGTCGTAAACGGAATCCAAACCTTCGCGGACGTCGAAACCAACCAAATAATATAGGACGCAAACCACATAAAGGTCCCAACAAACGCAAACTTCGCGTTCACACTGACCTCTAACCACTTGTACATCCCACTACTATCCGACTTAATGGCCGCCCCATACTCCGCCATCATTAGCGCAAACGGAATAAAGAATAGAATTGCTGCAATTAAATAGAATAAAATGGATGAATAGCCCATTAAATAAAATGCAATTGTTCCGTTCGCAAAACCAAAGACGGTGGTAAAGATCATCATGACAAGCGCCATTAATGTAATTTTATCATTATTTTTTGCCATCGCGGTTCCCCTCATTCCTTTACTTACCGTTTTACCGGTAGTCTAATATCCAATTTTAAGATTAGAGGAATCGGCCAATAACTTCCTTTAGTTTCGGTAACAATCTTATAATTTTTCCATGTGATATTTTTTTAATTAATTAAATTAAGCGCATTCATGTTGACAAATCAACATTTCATTACGTTAATTGCCGCTTTGATGATAATTGTTCTCATAAAACTTCCGCCAGCAGGGGGCAGCGACCGGCCGGCTGGAACGTGGTGGGCATCGATTTGAGCTCACGGGAAAACCACCCGCAATCTCAAATTCGAGCCTTATTCTAAGTCGGAAGCAGCCCACTTCCGACCAAGAATAATTTCACCACTGAGCCATAGTCGCAGCCCCCTGCTGGCTAGATACGACGATCCTATTTTTAATTGGTACTAACCTAATTAATTACGCGACTATGTTACAGACGCTAATATTTAGCCATTGCGGATTCTGATGCTTCCTAACCCCCTAATGAATAGCTCATCACGAACAGCGCCCTATCAAGTCAACATACCGTTGAGCACTACGCTTACAGCATAATTTCCAATCCAATCTCTTCGATTCCTACGGCTAGCACGTTCCCGTATTAATTTCAGGCTCCTAAATCATAATCATGCCAGCTCACAATCCACAAAAAGTCCCCAAAGCCTGATCCAGCACGCCGGACCCGCCTTGGGGACTTACCTCATTCAAATTAGTTATTTGGTTGGTAATCTTCATCAATGATCAAAACTGGCTTGATGGTCTTCCCACTAACCGAGTCCGCATTCGCTTGATTAATTTCATCAAACTTGTAGAACTTTTCGGTCTTTTCAAATGGGAACATCCCGTGTTGATAAAAGTCGATTAACCGCGGAACGTCCACTTGTGGAATTGAATCCCCCATGTTGACCCCGATGACCTTCTTGTCATCCACACACAGGTCGTTCCACGAACTGATCGTAATATTTTTAGCCGTAACCGCAATCAACGCAGCCGTCCCACCTTGAGCCAACGCGTGGATCGCAGAAACCATGACTGGTTCGACCCCGGTCGTATCAACGGTAAAGTCGACACCATAGCCGTTCGTCAATTTCTTGATGGCTGCGACCGGATCTTCGGTCTTACTGTTAATGGTGTGGGTCGCGCCTAATTCCTTCGCTAATTCCAGCCGGGAATCCACGATATCCACGGCAATGACTTCAGTACAGCCAGAAATCTTCCCAGCCATCATCGCAGCTAAACCAACCGCACCAGTCCCAAAGACGGCAATCGTTTGGCCTGGGCGCGGTTGAAGCGTATTTAACACCGTCCCACTCCCCGTAACGTAGCCACAACCAAGCGGTCCTAAGCGCCGCAAATCCAAATCCTTCGGCACTTTAACGGCGTTCCGTTGGTCAACGACCGTGTGGGTTGTGAAGGAAGATTGGTCGAACATGTCACTGACGTGGTTGCCATTTTCAGTGAAGTGGTCCGAACCATCTGGCCGGGTGCCACTCAAGTTGTAATCCGCGTAGTTCCGGCACTTAGTTGGCATTCCCTTCAAACAGTTGTCACAAGTGCCGTCCGCATAAAAGGACATGACGATGTGGTCGCCCACCTTAAAATTAGTTACTTCCGCACCGACTTTTTCAACGATTCCGGAGCCTTCGTGACCCAGAATAACGGGGTAACCGAGTGAGGCATCCCCTTTGCGAATCGCTTCGTCGGAGTGGCAAATCCCAGTCGCAACCATTTTAACTTGCAAATCGGTTGGGCCCATATCAGCTAATTCAATATCATCTTTAATCACAAACGGATCGTTAACTTTATCAACGACAGCAGCTTTAATTTTCATCATAAATCCCTCATTTCAACGTTTATTTAGTATGTAAACCGCTTACAGTTCACATTGTGACACAGCACACAAAGTGATTCAAGGGGTGCGCCGGGTAACCGGTTTCCGGTTAAATCCTTACGCTAACAAGGGATGCCGGTTTTTGTCCTGTAAATTTGTTACTAATTGTCTGTAAAATTGACCGTACTTTTTTCATTGCATGGCAAGAATTGAACATTACAGAACAGTAAAAAGCTGGGTTTGCGCGTAATGCGTAACCCAGCTTCAATTTATAATTACTACCAGTCCGCTTTATGCCAACTTCGGCCGGCTCGTAATTTTAGCCTTATTCAACAAGACGGAACTCGTCACAACCGACAAGGAACTGAACGCCATGGCTAGCCCGGCTAATTCTGGGCTGAGGCTCAACCCAATTGAGAAGAAGACCCCGGCCGCTACCGGAATTCCCAGGACGTTATAGATGAAGGCCCAGAACAAGTTCAACTTAATCCGGTTAAACGTCTTGCGACTCAACGCTAAGGCACGATCCACGTCGCGGAGGTCGTTCTTAACGAGCACGATTCCCCCAGCATCAATCGCAACGTCGGTCCCAGAACCCATCGCGATTCCCACGTCTGCAACCGTCAAGGCCGGTGCGTCGTTGATCCCATCACCAACAAACGCAACCTTACCATCAGCCTGCAACGCTTGAACGTGATCGGCCTTATCGCCAGGTAGCACGTCGGCAATGACTTCGTCGATGCCAACTTGATTCGCAATCGCTTGGGCGACCCGCTCGTTATCACCGGTTAACATGACGGTCTTTAAACCGCGGGCCTTTAAGTCGGCAATCGCTTGCTTGGAAGTCGCTTTCGGTTCGTCTTGAATGGCAATTAATCCGATAACTTCTTGATCAACCCCCACGTAAACCACCGTTTTAGCGGCCGCTTGGAGGTCGGCGGCTTGTTGTTGTAACGCTGGACTAACCGTTAAGTCGGCGGCCAATTTTTGGTTCCCAACGAGGGCGTGTTGCCCAGCCACCGTTGCTTCGACTCCCTTACCTTCAATGGCGTGGAAATCCGTTACGGGGCCCGCTTCAATTTGGTCCGCCTGCGCCCGCTTTAAAATGGCGGTCGCCAAGGGGTGTTCGGAAGATTCTTCTAGGCCAGCGGCAACCGCTAAGACCCGGGATTGGTTCCCAACCACGTCCGTTACCCGCGGTTGACCGACCGTGATCGTCCCGGTTTTATCAAAGACGACCGTTTTAACGTCATTAACGGCTTCTAGGACTTCACCGTTCTTAATTAAAATACCCATCTTGGCACCCCGGCCCGTTCCAACCATTAAAGCGGTAGGAGTCGCTAACCCAAGGGCACACGGACAAGCAATCACAACGACCGCTACCGCGAAAATCAGGGCTTGTGCTAAACTGGCACTCAGGAAAACGTACCAAACTAAGAAGGTGGCAATCGCCAACATCATCACGACCGGCACAAAGATGTCGGAGACCTTATCCGTCAGTTTTTGGATTGGAGCGTGACTGTTTTGCGCCTTCTTCACTAGTTCCACAATTTGGGCCAACATGGTGTCGCCACCGACTTTGCTGGCCTTGAATACGAAGGTGCCGTCACTGTTAATGGTTGCGCCAATCACCGCGTCACTGGTCTTTTTTGCCACCGGCATACTTTCCCCGGTCACCATGGATTCATCGACCGTGGAATGTCCTTCCACGATCACCCCGTCGACCGGGATTTTTTGACCAGGCTTTACCCGGACTAAATCGCCCGCGACCACTTCGTCGATCGGCAACTGGACGTACTGCCCGTCACGATAAACTTCTGCGTGCTTGGCTTGCAAGTTGACTAATTTTTCAACCGCGTTGGAGGCGTTGTTACGCATCCGTTCTTCGAAAACCTGGCCTAACAAAACGAAGGTCGTTACGAAAGCCGCACTTTCGAAGAAGACCGCTTGGTTGGTCACCATCGCGTAAATACTATACAGGTAGGCCGTGGCCGTCCCAACGGCGACCAGCGTATCCATATTAGAATGGTGCTTTTTAAAGGAAGCCCAGGCACTTTGAACGAACGGTCCCGCGGAGATCACCATAATAATCGTGGTTAAAACTAACTGCGTCCAGGCGCCCCCTGGCAACATCCAGCCGAATGGCATTAGCAGCATGTTTGCCAACATCGGCAAGGATAGGAT
Organism: Lactiplantibacillus modestisalitolerans; assembly: GCF_005405425.1. Classification (GTDB taxonomy): domain Bacteria; phylum Bacillota; class Bacilli; order Lactobacillales; family Lactobacillaceae; genus Lactiplantibacillus; species Lactiplantibacillus modestisalitolerans. The sequence continues at coordinate 26,393 of NZ_BJEA01000007.1, forward strand.
TAATGAAATCCAAAACCGCTTGCTAATACTCATTTGATCACGACCTTTCCGTGGAACATGTCCATGCCACAACTATAGGTAAACGTCCCCGCTTGATCAGTTGGAATTGAGATCGTTTGGGGCTGGTTCAGTGGTAAAGCGCGCTTAAACGCTAATTCATCGGATTGCACCACGTCCAAGCAACCGGCCGCGTTCGTCCGGTTAAAGGTTAATTCGGCCGGAACCCCCCGTTTCAAAGTTACTTCAGCTGGTGAATAGCCACCGTTTACGTCAATGTTTACTTGCTGGTTTGTCATAATTAAAGTTCCTCCTACTTAATCGTTAATTTGCCGTGAAACATATCCATGCCGCAAGCCCATTGGTATTCGCCAGCCTTGCTGGTATCAATGCGAATCGCTTGCTTTTGATCCTTCGGTAACGCCTGATTAATCCCAAAATCGCTAAACACAACGCGATCCAAACAGCTCGATGCGTCCTTACGGGTAAAGTTTAAAACCGCCGGGACGCCCTTTTTCAAGACGACGTTTTCTGGTGAGTAGCCCCCATTAACTTCGATGTTGATTTGTTGTTCGGCACCAACGCTGTCCGCGCTGACCGCTTCAACGTTATGTTTACCAAAGAACCACCACGCAATTAACCCAATGATTGCTAACCCAATAATTAACACAATAATTTTAACCATCTCAAATTCCTCCAGCCTTATTCGTTTCGTTTACATCTGTAATCAACAAATACATCTTACCGCCATCGTTTACACTTGTCAACGATAAGTGCAAAAAAAATAATCGGTCCAACCCGATTACGTGCGGTGCAACTTATTCAACTGGGACGGCCTTTAAACTAATAGCCGCCCCGTTATTACTGAGGTACAGCGCGTTATGATCAAAGTCGCGCCCTAATTTACGTTCCGCGATTAATTGTTCGTAGTCCGCGCCGAATAACGTTTGCGCGCATTGCTGAAAAACGGCTTCGGCGTGCGCCTTTTCGCGAACAGCGTGCGTTTCGATTTCACCATTAATTCGAATAAGATTAATGATCCAAATATTTACCATCGTTTTCAATGTCTTCCTCCATCATTCCGTTACCATGAGCTACGCCGGTTGCCATCAAGGGCGTTAACTAGTCACCCTGTAAAAAAGTGAGTGAACTAAGCATACTGCATTTCCCCCTAAATAAAAACGGTTATGTTTAAATATTTTGTCATAATTTGCGAAATTTGCAACTCATTTTACTCAAATTTCGTCATTTTTTGTCATCAGCCAATTAAAAAAAGGAATTTGAACCGCAACCGATTCAAATTCCTAATTAAGGCTATTGTTGTTTCTGTTCTTCTAGTTCACGTTCTAGCGCTTTGATTTTCCGTTGCTTGCGGTAAATGTACCACGCTAAGAGTAATAGGAGGAGTAAGATTAGCAAGCCAATCCCGATCCAGAGCCACCAGTTGACCTGATGATCAATGACCGCGTTTTGATTCAACTTTTGCGCTTGCTTACCCGTAATGACGAAGTTTTTCGTGAATTCCCAGTGCTGCTTCTTGGAGTCTACGGTTAGTTTCGCCGTGTACTTACCCGGCTTTAAGGCTTCGTTACCCACTTTAAGTGGGAGCTGGTAAACCGAATTCGGCGCCATCTGCCCGTTTTGCTTTTTCTCTTGATACAGGACCTTGTGACCACCCCGGTGATAAATCTTCACGTTTGTTTGTACCTTATTAAGAAAGGCCGCGGTGCGGTTTTGAAGCGCTAACGTGATTTCATTATAGCCGTTTTGCTGGCTGCCCTTAACGGTTCCCAGCGTGAGGTGGTTCTTCTTTAAGTCGTGACTACCGTGGAGGACGGTTGCCACCGTGTACGAGTACTGGTTTTTAACGGCCGCTTCCTGTTTGGTTTGCGTCTGATCGGTTTTTTTCAAAAAGGTCAGGCCCCCGACAACGACCCCCGGGTACTGCTTAGCGGGCATCTTAATCTTAAAATTGACCAGGCGGTTTTCGCCCTTTTTAAGCTTAAGCGTCGGTTGCTTCGTCGTTACCAAATCGGCAAAGTCCGCCGGTAAGTTAATACTCTTATTTTCTTCAAGGGGCTTGTATTCAACGGCGCCATTAATGTTGGTAGTGGCCCGCACCTGCGAAACGTGAACGGTGATGGCGTGCCCACTCGTGTTTTTTACCACGACGCCCACGGTTTGTTCCTGCTTCGGGTCGAGCTTTAAATCAAAGTAGGGCACCGACTGATCAACTTGATTCTTAGGTAGCTGCGGTGCGACCGTGAAGCCGACCGTGTTGGCCGACGCCTGCGTCGTGACCAGCAACCCCAAAAGGCTAATTAATAGAACCAATCCCGTTCGAATCCATTGTTTGATCATGCCGATGTCCTCCTCAAAATTTATTCGTTAGCTGGCGTTGCTGCTAATTCCCAAGTTAAAGTTGTTGAATAGTCCGTGGCAACCCGGGCTGATTTAGTTGGAACGTTTAGGCGACTACCGATGATGCTAGCCGTCGAAGTCCCGTTCCCCTTACCGTTGTCTGCACTCATTAAGACTTGGGACGGTCCGTTTTGCACGGTACCATCGCTCCCCTTCGTCCCCGGTGTTAATGCCAACTCGTCGGTAACCGTTGGTGCTAAATCACCAATTGAAGATGATTCATCACCAAGAAAATCACTTTGTAACGTAATGACTGCATTTTCAAGTTCCTGGCCGTCGCCCGTGTGGAACTGTTGTCCCTGAGCCACACTCAAACTCCAGCCAGTTGGGTTTCCCCGTAAGTCTTGAACCGCAACCTTGGCTTTGCCATTCGTATTGTTGTAAACACCAGCATCGCTCTTACTGATTTGGTGACTATCAAACTCCAGGTCTGCACTTTCAATCGCGGTATTACCATTATCAATGTTGATATCCCCACCCGTAAAAGCGACGTGGCCGTTAGAAGTTTGTGGGTCGTCGGCAGCGCTTGCATTAATCGCCGCACCTGCAAGCAATGATACCGAAAGCATTAATCCTAAAAGTGTTTTTTTCATGGTGAGTTCCCCTTTTCTTTTTATGTCGTTCACATTGTTGTCAAGCCGTTCGCTAACCGTCTTAACCAACCGTGCTCAGCTGAAATTCACGATCAATTATCACCTATCCCATTATTCTGATGGGATAAGTTTATCTGGTCAGCAGTAACCTGAAATCATTTCCTACTGGGAAGTGATTAATCAGGTTAGTTAACCTCTTGCACTATAAACATACACAATCATATCTTATGATGCAATTACCTGCACTCGCTTTTTTATAAAATAAATTATTATTCGATTCGTTTTCTCGTAAAAAACGCGCGGAGACGCCTTTTCTAGTTAAGCTGAACTGGTCAGTTTAATTGGTTGGCGTCAGTTCGACCGTCCAAGTCAACGTCGCTTGATAGTTATCGGCCATGGCGCTTCCACCAGGTACTTCTAGGTACAGTCCTTCCCCGGTGCCATCGCCCCAGTTTGCCGCCACGTCGACAGTGGCTTTCGGATCAGTTGTTTTCGTAATAATTGGCGTTGAAGCCTGCGTAATCACAGTCTGAGTCCCGGTCGCCGACTGATACTGTAAATTTGACCGGAGCGGTTGCCCGGACTTTTCCCCCGTGAACGGGGTCGACAGTTGGGCGGATAGTTGCCAGCTTCCACTGCCATAATTGGTTACTTCCAACTTACCAGTCTTGGTTTGTAATGGATAAGTCTGGTTAAAGGCCGAAATTGGGTTGGAGCCAAAATCGAGTCCCTGTAAAGTGGCATCTAATTCCAGGGCCCCCGCATACACGTAGGTAACCGTAATAACCTGATTAGCTACGTAGGTCCCCTTGGCGTTATCCGGCGTCTTAATCAGCGTGAAATGCGGTACCGTGGCTGCACTGGTGGTGTAGCTGGTTCCATCCGTTCCCGTCATGACTTGCTGATCCGCAATCTCATTATTGGCCTGATCAACGTACTTGACGAGCACCTGCGCGCCCTTCGACCAGTAGTAATCGCCGGCCATGGTAGCGCCGTCGTACTTAGCCATCAGGTCAGTGGAGCTGTATTGGTCCGCCTTGCCGGGAGTATACCAATAGCCGTTGTAGGTGCCGTCGTTCGGAACTGAAGGAATCCCGGTACTGGCAATTCTGGAATTAGCACCCAACTTAAGGTGGCTGAGATCGGTCGTACCAGCAAGCATCGACTTAATATTAGCATCAACTGGCACCTGCCAATTTGATAGATCTAGATATGTTAAATCATTACAATTCATAAACATGAAAAACAAAACAGTCGCACTACTCATATCCCAGTTACTAACGTCCAAATTGCCCAAATGATTACAATTATTGAACATCCCACTAGAATCTCGAACAGAGCTCATATCTGCCTGAGCAAAGTCTAATGAAGTCAAAGCTGCATCCATCCAAAACATATTTTGAACACTAACAATACCTGAAAAATTAATATAATTAGAATTGGTAATTGTTGATACCGACCGTAAATCTGCAAACAAAAAGGCGTAGCTAGATCCCGCTGGAGCAGTAATTTGTCCATTAATGACAATTTTTTGAATCGTTGGTAAAGCAAGCCATGGTGACTGTCCACCTTTATCATTCTGATAATAATTTAATGAGTTTTCAAAAGAACCGCCACTCAACGTTAACGTCCGGTTTTCATATGTCCAATGAACTGTCCCTAAAGTACCAGAAGTATCCGTCGCTTTAATTTCTGTATCTGCAGTGGTGACACTGCTCTCAGTCGCCGCCAACGCCCGACTCATCCGTGTCCGCGCCGGCTTAGTACTCGAACTAGTCTCCGTAGCCTTACTACTCTCCTGACTGCTACTTGAGCTTGTCTCTGCCGATGGCTCCGCCGAAGAATGACTTGCCGCCGAACTAGTGCTCGTTGCTAAGTCCGTTGCTTCAGAAACCTGGTTAAGGTCACTGCTGGCCTTCACCGCCGATGATGACGTGACCGTTGCTGGCTCGGTTGCGGCCATCACGGCTGGCACCGTTCCGCCCATCAAATATCCGCCTAATACGATGCTCAGTCCCACGCTGACTACCTTCAACCATTGCCGCATCATTGTCACCTCCACTATTATTCGACCTGTACGTTATTAATTAATCATCTTAACCTTATGTATAAGTGCTATTATTTTAACAATAATGCTTAACACCGTCAACCATTAGACCCTAGTTAGCAATGAATTCCGTACAAAAGCAAACAAGCGGCTATGACTTATGTCACAACCGCTTGTGCGTTTCCGAATGTTAATAGGCTCTGTATCAACCAGTGTTGATTTATATTTTATAGTTCTGTGATATATGGTGTTGATCTGCTAAGAAGGCTACCAATTCAATTTTCAATCAGTTTGTCGTAACTATCAAAATAAGCAAGATTACGTTAAATTTAATTTAGTAATCGTTCCGCGGAATCGTCTTCATTAATTGATATTTATTAAAATGTTGATTTAACAAGATTCCTATTGACAAGATGCAGAAAAGTAACCCGTGGAACTTAGTATAAAAACCAGTCTAGCCAGTAGCGGGTGTAACCATGGCTCAACTGCGAAATTATTCTTGGCCGGAAGTGGGGTTCTTGCGGCTTAGAATAAGGCTCGAATTTGAGATTGCGGGGCGGACTTTCCCCGTGAGCTCAAATCGATGCCCGCAGTGTTCCAGCCAACCGGTTACACCCGCTGCTGGCGGCAATTTCAACACCAATTGGTACAGCGCCTGTTAATAGTCGAAACGTGCACCAAAAGTCGGTTAGCTGGCTCCGATTACCAGCTAACCGACTTTTGGCACACTCTCCACATCTGCTTAATTATCTTTACTTTGATGGCACCAGCACCAACCGCTGGCCGTGATCTTGGCCCTGTTCAAGTTGGGCGTGACAGGCCGCAGCCGCCTCAAACGGCTGGACACTGACCTGGTCGTCAAGTAATAAACCAGCCGCAAAGGCGTGGTTCAACCACTGCGCCGCCGTTGCGAGTTGGTCTTGCGTTGCGTGGCTAATCACAAAACCACTGATTCGCTGTTGCCGGGTGTAAAACTGGCGTACCGGGAACGTAAACTGGTTCGTCTTCGGCGCCGTAATCAGCGTCACCTGACCCCCTTGCTTTAATAAGCCCAGGTTGGTCGCTAAAGCAACCTTCCCTGACGTATCAATAATGTGGTCAAAGCGCTGGTCAGCCAACTGAAAGTGACTTTCAAAACCAGCCGCGTAATTGACCGTCTGCGTACTTCCCAATGCTTGGCAGCGCTCAAAATCTCGCGGTGCCGACGTGGTGACCACAGTCAAGCCGCGTTGGTGTCCCAATTGAATCAGTTTGCGGCCGACGTTGCCGGCCGCCCCTTCGATTAACAGCCGTTGGCCCGCTTGCGCTTGCATTACTGATTGTAAAACGATGGTAGCGGTCGCCGCAGAATGCACCGAAGCCACTAATTGAATTGGGTCAATTCCCGCTGGTAGCGGGTAAGCCCGCTCAGCGGGAACCACGACGTATTCCGCGGTCGCGCCCATCCGGCCGTCATAGCCTAATGAGTTGGCCCACACGGCGTCCCCAACTTGCCAGCTTTGAACGTGCTCACCAACCGCAACCACCGTTCCAACCAAATCACGGCCAGCAACGTGCGGCGTGGCGAGGTTCGTTCGAAAGCCCCCGCTACGAATGAAGGTGTCCACGTGGTTGACTGCGACCGCTTTCACTTTGACCAGGACTTCGTCAGCCGCCGGTTCGGGGCGGTCAATGGTTGCGACGTGCAAAACGTCCGGTGCACCGAACTGGTCAAAAACCACCGCTCGCATTGGCGCTAGCACGTGGCACCGTCCGCAGTCGTCCCGCGCTTAAAGGCTGCCAAAACTTCCGCCCCGTCCGCAATTTGGACGGCATTATCAAGCATGTGGGCGTTATCTTTAATCGCGATGCGCCCCTGCCGATAATCCATCTGAATTCCATCATTAAAGAACATCAGATCATACGCCGAAGTCCACAGGTGCAAGCCCTGATTATTTTCAACTTGAACGGGGTAATCAGCATCCGGATGCGCCAAAAAGATTAACGTAAACTTCGTCCCAATTGAGCAGGCGCCCCCGTGTAAGGAGTACTTGCCGCCACCATCATCCGTTACCAGCACAAACTCCTTACCCAGTAACTGCTTTTGCCGTAGCTGTTGCATTAACGCGTCACTAATTGTCATTTTTGCCATGTTAATTCCTCCCATTTCAATTGACTTACCGTCATTCTAGCATAGTCGTCAAGTCCACTGGTCGCATGGGCTTGCGGTTAACGTATCCGCTTCTCCATTCAGAACTGCCACGGCCGGCGACCCACTACTATTATTTTAGTTAAATTTCCCAACGCACCCGCGCTTATGAAAGCCTTTTCCCATTGCGTGTATAAGCAGGAAAGTTGGTGGTCAGTTGTCGAATGCGCTATACCCAAGACGTAGTAGAAGGACGGTTCCTTTGCGCTATGAGAGGAAGCGGATTTAGATGCGTTTAGAGAAACTACAACAAATTCAGACCATTTCACAACATTATTTAAAAAAGCCCGGCATTCGGAGCTGGGCCGCAACGTTAATTATTCTGGCGGGCAGCGCTGGCCTCGGAACAACTTTGTACAGCCAGCCGGCCCACGCAAGCACGACCAGTACCGTCACGCAGACGGTGACTGCGCCGACCAGCGGTACTAGTACGACGATGACGAGTGCGGCGCTCTCAGGTGCGACCAGTGCCGCCACGACGGCAACGACGAGTTCGACCGCGGTACCAGCAACCACGAGTACTAGCACCACCTCGACGGGAAGTACGGCTCCAACGAGTACAACTACTTCAACTGCCAGCATGGCACCAACCAGTAGTGCCACAACGGCGACGACTTCAACTGCCAGCACCGCACCAACGAGTTCCGCAGCGGCTACTTCGACAACGAGTAGCGTGACCACGTCAAGCACCATTACGATTACGAACCCAACTTCAACTGGAAGTACTGCTACGAGTAGTAGTGCCGCTACGACAACGAGCAGCACGGGTTCAACTTCAACGGCTAGCTCCGCTGCCGGTAGTGCCACTAGTGCCGGCTCCACGGCGACCAGCGGTGCAACGACCGGGACAACCACGACACCAATTAGTGCGCTACCTAACAGTACGGTCGTCACCTTTGGCGATAGTGGCATTGAAAGTGCGGTTCAAACCGGATTAGGAATCACCACGCCAGTTACGCTGGGCGATATCCGCAATTACTCAGGCAGTCTACCACTCGCCATTGGGACGGATAACACGCCGTTACAATTAACCGGGACGTTGGATGGGATGCAGTACCTGCAATGCTTACCAACGACCAAGACCATTAGTTTGGTCATTCAATCTGCGGCTAAATCAATTGATTTTACGCCCCTAATTCCCGACCGTTTCAGTAATTTGTCGATTATGGATCGTTACCTTGGTAGTCTTGATTTAAGTCCGTTGACCCAAATTAGTCCAACGACCATTACGGAACTACAATTAGTTGGTTCCAGCAGTGTCGGTGGTGATACAGAATACCAAACCAATCCTTACGGGATGACGAATACGCAACTCGCCCAATTAGGGCCGTGGTTAACGGCAATCGATGCTACCGGGCACGCGAATAGTTATAACTTTGACGACAACTCGTTAACTAACTTCGGCCCGCTGAAAAACTTCACCAAGCCAACTTACATTGTCGCAATTGGGCAACGAGTCAACTTAAACGTGGCACCAACGAACTTTATCATTGGACAACCGGGCCAATTCTTCGCAACGCCAATCGTTGATGTTCAGGGTAATACCATTTCAAATAAATACGCTACGACCCTCAACGGGGCAACCGCTAACGCAACCGCGCCCACTGATTCACCATTGACAATGATCTATCCTGGCGTCTATGAAATTCCAACCGCTTACCCATCATCAACCGACCCCGACTGGTTCGAGTACGGCTTTCACGGTATGTACCCGTATACGGGCAATCCCGCGGACTTTCTGAACATCAACTACGTCAACGGGACCACGTTCCGCTACGACGTGCGGGTTTACCAACCCGCAACTTGGGCAAAAGCGCCGGTCGTTTACTTAAATTACGTTGACGCAGCAAGCGGGTTAGCAATCGCACCTAAAACGGCCATGACGGGCACAAGTGTTAATGAAGCCTTCGATTTTACGAACGACATTAAGTCGCCTTCGGATGCGTACGTCTTCAACCCATCCGAGAGTAGTGCGTTAACTGGGACTTATTTACAAGATCCCCAGAATCTAACGCTGAGTTTTGATCGGCGGGCGACCAACACCGTGACCATCAACTATCTTGATGAATCCGGTAACCAGATTGCGCCTTCAAAGACGTTAACCGGCTACGTTGGCGACGCTTATTCCGCTTATCCGCTGACAATCACTGGCTACACTTACGACCAATCAACGGTCGGCAGTGCACCAGCCATTGGGACTTATGGGAGTACGCCATTAACAATTACCGACGTGTATAATCCAATTAGTTTGGAACGGAACGTTGTCTATTACGATGATATTACCCAAACAACTTTACGGACGGATCACCTCTCTGGAACGTATGCTGGAACGACGACTTACTCGCCAACGTCAATTATTGCGGGCTACGTGGCTAAGGGTTACTTGCTCGTTTCAAACGATTTTCCAACGGCCGACCAAGTCTTTACGGACTTGACGACCCCCGAAACGTACACCATTCATTTGATGCACCAGCTTGAAACGCTCACGCCAACGTCTACCGATTTACCGAGCGGCGTCCAACTTACCCGCAACGTTACGGCCACCATTCAATACGAAACAACTAATGGTACCACGGTGGCGCCTTCGCAAGTTGAAACTGTCGCGTTCACCCGCGATGCCGAACGCGACCTCGTCACAGGCGCTATCACTTATGGCGCTTGGGTTCCGGTCAACGGTACTAGCTTTGCAAGCTTAACGGCGCCAACCATCAGCGGTTATTCGGCCTCATTAACGAGTACCGAACCCGTAACGGGCGTGACGGCCAATACACCCGACAGTACGGTTACGGTTCGCTACGCACCGCTTCCAACTACTGGCAAGGTCACCGTTAACTACGTGCTCGCCGGAACAACGATTGCGGTGCATCCCGCAACGGAGCTAAGTGGCACGACCGCAACGGATTATCAGGCGGTCGCACCAACGATTGCGGGTTATACGCTGGTTCCCGAAACAACCCCCGTTTTAACGGGTCAATATACGGCGCAACCGCAAACCGTAACGTTTAGCTACCTACCGATACCAACGAGCACCGGCGCGACGCAGGCGGATACGCCAAGTGACGCCGCAGGCAGTTCGATTCCGACCGGCTCGGCCGCGACCGAACCCGTGGTAACGCCAACTGCTTCCAGTACGTTACCAGCTCCCTTAGCCGGGACACATACACTGACTGGTTCAACGGCTACGCCCGCACCAGCATCAACTTCCGTAACACTTAGTAGGACCAGCACGTCCGGCGCAGCTAGCGTTACTGGTCACGCGACGGTCAGCGCTGGCGGTCAGCAAATCAGTGCTAGTGCAACGGCCAGCACAACGGGTGCAACTAGTGCAACTAGCTCATCGAGCCTAACTGGTTCGACTGAGGCACCGGCAACACCGATCAGTGCCACCGTAACGGGTACACCGACCCCACTACGCGCACCAAAGTCCAGTTCAACACCAGCGACGACTAGTCACCAGTTGCCACAGACCAACACCAATCAGTCCGCCGAACACGCAACGACCCTCCTCGGGCTATTAATGCTCGCGTTCACGACCCTGCTTGGTTGGGGTAAGCGCTGGTTACCTGGCCGGCATTCATAACTTAAACAACACGCCGTCCGAGTTATCCACAGGGGATAACTTAGACGGCGTGCTTTTTTATCCACAGGAAGGCGGTTGAACCCCTTTTTCCCTGAGGATTAACTTATGACCATGGTAATTCTAAACTTAAATGAGCGTTCAAGTCGGCCTGCTGCGCTCGTTGGGCCTTGCGCTCCGCTTGGCGCTGTGGATAACCAGCCGCTAGATACTGATACTCCGGCGTGTCCGCCACCAATGCGGGCAGGGCGTGTTCGTGATCAGTCACCACAAAGGTCGCAAAACAAGTCAGTCCTAAGAACCGCTCCCCAGTTTTTAAATGCTCCCCGATAATTTTAGTGAACACCTCGATTGACCGCCGCCCGACACCGGTTACGACCGATTCCGTACACATTGAATCTTGCAATCGAAACGGCGCGATAAAGGTCACGCGGTCCAGCGATGCAGTGACCGTCTCAATCCGCGCAATCCGGGACGCCGCAATTGACGCGTTATTATCAATCGTGGCAAGAATTTCACCACCAAATACCGTTTCGTGCTCGTTTAAATCGGTTGCCAGTACGCGGTGATTACTAATTGACAGCGTCTTTGATATTGAATAGTTGGACATGAGTCCACCTCCGTACAATTAACTTTAGGCTAATTATACGCGCTACCACTTATTACACGCAATCGCGGGTTGACTGGTAGCGGTTGCGGCGACTTTTAACGACGCTTATACTTAAGTCATAAGGGGGACTTTTGACATGCAATTATCAGAACAAGCAAACCAGTTACTGACCGCCCTCAAGACGGCCTATCAAGATCCACAAATTCAAGCCGACGTAGAACTAAATGGCCTGCTCGTCAAAAACTCACAGGAATTACTAAAAACGGGTAACTATCACCAGGTTGCAGCTGACCTTAACCGCAATCTCCAATTCTATGGAATGAAGCACATTAACGACGCGCCGCAAGCGCTCAACCCGCTTTATCAAGCGACAATTAACGCTACCCACGGCCGGGCTTACCAAAAGGTTCCGACGGGGTTTCATTAGTAGTCAGTTCGTTATGTGACATAATTTACAATTACTTTTATAAACAATTTTTATATTCGGTTGTTATGATAAGTAATGTAAGATATTTATATTATTTGTTGTCACGTCATTAATTAACAATCTTACATTGGGCTGCCGGGACTCATCACCGGTGGCTTTTTTGATTTCTATACTTATTCTCAAACTAAGTCTGTATGCATGTTTTCTTTAGCGTATAATAATAGCTGTTTGTTTTCATTGTTATATATAGCGAATCCAAGACTTCAGGAGGAATTTTTTCATGCACTCGAAGCAACAGTCACAACAGCTAGTACATAAGGGATTAATTGTTATTTTAATGATTATCTTAGCCATTTTATCAACTTATCCAGCTTTTACTAATCAATTTTTTAATATCAATCACGATGGTGACATCCATTTAGCACGGATGGAATCCATTTATCAAGCTCTAAAGGTTGGCCACTACCCGAGCCTTATCAATCTTATTGGATTTCACAATCACGGAATCGCAATGAATGCGATGTACCCTTGGTTAACACTCCTCATTTATGTACTTCCAAGACTCGTTCTGGGTAATCCAATGCTCAGTTTAGCTGTAGGTTTCGTCATTATGAATTTATTAACTATTTTTAATACCTATTTATTAGCCAAACAACTTACTCGTCAGAAATGGATTATTTGGTTTAGTGTTATTATGTATCAGTTCAACACCTACCACTTTACCTTGATGTATAGCCGTATTGCGCTAGGTGAAGCATTTGGCTATACATTTTTACCATTAGTCATGCTTGGACTAATTAAAATCTGGCAACATTCCAATCAAGGTTTTTTATACCTAGCTCTCGGTATGAGCCTTGTAGCTAATTCTCACGTGTTATCTTTAGTCATGTATACCATTCTTATTATAGTATTTGAACTTATTAGATTAATCCAGCATCACTTTACATGGTTCGAATTTCGACAAATTATTTACAGTGGGTTAGTAGCAGTTTTACTGAGTGCCTACTCTCTTTATAATATTATTATTTGGACAGCTCACAATAAAATGCTTTCCCCAACTCCCATGCTCGCAAGCCTAGATCCGCTTTACGGATTTCAAAAGATGCTTTCAAATGACATCTCCGAATCCGCAACAGGAGCTCATATGGGAATTGCAATTACTGTAATCATGATGTTTTTAGTATTTCGTCTTGTTAATAATGCAGACGGCACTTGGAAAAAATGGATTATAGGAGCGTTGTCGATTCTTATCATCAGTCAAAATTGGTTTCCCTGGTTACTAGTAGCCAACACTCCAATCAATTTAATACAGTTTACAATGCGCTTATTAACAATTGTCTCCTTGCTAATCGTAATAGGTACCTGCTTATTTCTCAACCAAAGTCCCAAGATTTCAAAAACAGCTATTAATGCACTTATTATTTTCATCATTTTCATTGGTGTAACTAGTATTACTAAACTTCACCAAAAAATTGATCACGATGTTTCAATAGCTCAAGAACAGCTTACAAAAGGTGAAAAGACAAAGTCTCAGGCTCATAAAATGGATTTGCGCCAACTCCATACTTCTAATTATAATGAAAATGTAAATGCAATTCCTGCACTAGACTATCATCTTGTAAAGAATAGTATGCAAAAACATTATAAATTAAACGCCCAAAATTTTGATAGTTTTAGAACTGCAACCGCAATAAATCGTTCAAATGTGACTTACGATGGTACAGCGGAACAAAATATTAAAACCCTAAAAGTAGATGACCAGCATGTAATCTTCAAAACGACAGTAAAACATAATACCAAAACATTACTACCTTTAGTAGGATATCATCATATTAATTATAATATTTCGCTTAACAATCACCCTGTTAATTATCAACTCATAAACGGACAACTACAAATTAAAGCCTCAGATAAAAATAGTCAGATTAAAGTTTCGATAGCATCAATCCCACGTAACGGTGTTTTATTAACAGTTACACTATTTCTAAACTTATTGATTTTAATTATAATCGTCGAAAAGTGGATACAGGCACACTTCTTAATCTAATATTGTTAATTATAAAAAAACTATGAATTTAATCTATTCATAGTTTTTTAATACCGGTAGACACCCGAAAATTATGCCGCAACCCCGTCCAAATATGCCGATCAGCAAAACCAATCAACGGTCCATTAAACAGAACACAAACGACAGTGCCAACGTTAAACGAGTACAGTTGCTGGGTTAATAAAAACGTCACCGCAATAATTGCGATGGGAACTAAAAAGTTAATAATTTGTGCGCGCACTACCCGGCCATCAAAGTATAAGAAACGCAAAATGTTGGTCGTATCATCATTGGGATGCATCACGAGGTTTGCCCGCTGATACAATGAAATAGCACAACAAAACGTGACCACTCCAAGGAGACAGACCATCACCTTAGGAATTAACGGTAATTGGGGTACCCCTAACCAAGTAAAAAAGGCCAGAAACGCGTTCACACAGTAACTGAAACTCGAAATGAAGACAAGCTCGCCAACGAAGCGCCACAGGTCCCAATGCCGAATTAACAGTTGATTGACAACGGCAGTGATTGTTCCCACGATAAACATCGGCCAACCAACGCTGGTGTGAAAAAGCTGGGCAAGGTTAACTTCCGAGGCGGTCCAGGGGCTGGTCCCCATATTCGTTGCGACCGTCAACCCATTCCCGAGGGCGTTAATCACGAGTCCCAGCAAAAGTGCTAGCACCCGGGTCAACATTGAATTGTTTGTTGCTGTTGTAACTGGTGATTGCTGCAAAATTAGTCTCCTTTCGTATTAGCATCCATTTGAAGCCGAAGAATCGCAATAAATTGGCCCTCCTGAAGCTCATAATCCACCCGCATATTGGACGTTACTAATTGTTCAATGCTGCTTAATCCGTAGCCCAGATGGCCCCGTTTCGTCGTAAAGCGTCCCTTCTTAATCACGTTTAAATCAACGGTATCCTTCGGCGGAATTTGGTTTTGGACTTTAAAGATAATGGCTTGCGGCGCCTGCTTTTCAATTGTTAAAGCAACTTGCTTGTCCGCACGTTCCGCGGCGTCAATGGCATTGTCCAGTAAATTACCAAGAATCCGGACCAACCGAACTTGCGAAACATCCGGTAAATTAATCGTTTCAATAATTGAGACGGATAGCTGCACGCCCCGCCCCGCTGCTAAGTGGTGCTTCGCGTAAATCATCCCACTAACGACTGGGGATTCAAGGTGGCGCAAAACGTCTAATTCCGTGTTAGCGCCTAACGCTTGGCCGCCCGGTAAGACCTCTTCGTTAAAGTAGCGCTCTAACTCCGCATAGTCCTTTTCTTTTAGGAGGGCGGCTAAGCTGAGCAACACGTTTTGATAGTCGTGTTTGAACAGGTGTAATTCTTGATTTCGTTGCCGTAGTAATTCGTTATAAACTGACATTTGCTTGAGTAATTGATCATCATTTAAATGGCTATTTTTGTTATTGATTAAATAAATACCGACAATTCCGAAGGTGACGCTGGAAATAATGGCCATGAAACTTTGATAGACAACCGATTGCTCCATGATAAAGGCGTAAACAATCGTGTAAATTGCAAATAATAACAGCACTAATAAATAGTCGCTCGGTTCAACCCGCGCTCGTTGCAAAAAATCAGCAGCTGAAACCCGTACTAACCAGTGGTGCGCCCACATACTCAGTAAAATCACCGCTGGTAAAGTTAGCAATACTGCTAAAAATAGATTAATATCGGCGTTACTTTGGAGGCCCACCGCTTGCCGTAACAGCATCGGCGCATCCGATTGCATTAAGTACCGGGTTAACACCCCCATAATACCGCCTAACAACCGTTTAAACGCGTTTAAAAAAATTGCAATCGGCATCATTAAAATCCACTTCGTATATAGCATTCGGCTACTCATCACGGTCGTGACCACCACCATGGGAATGATGGTGAAGATGGCGAGTGGTAAGTGCGGCAGATAGGCAATTGACCATTCGTCCAGTATTGCGCATAAAATGAAGAGCAGGGTCCAAATCACCCCGATCCGCCACGTTAAATATTCGCGAAACGCAATCATGAAGAAAAGCATCTCATAGGCGCCAGACATTAAAGCTAGCGCCAATAATACGGTTGCCATACTAGTTCCTCCCCGCTTGATTAAGTTAGTTACGTTTGTTGCTAATCCAATTAATTAGCCATGACCGCAACTATTCATTGGTTAATACTCACAATTATTATCATAGCACCCTCATGCAATTCTTAATAAGTAAAATTAAGTAACTAACATTCAAAACGCTCCAATAAATGCAACGAAGTCGCTGAGCGCAGTGCTCAACGACTTCTATTTCACTTCTGTTTAGTTGGCGTCTTCGCTGCCGCCTTAACGGCATCGTTAATCACCTGTGCATATAATTCGTCACCCGCTTTACGGCCACTAAAATGCACCCCGTCAGTCCCAGCAAAGATTGCCGGGTGCTTAGCCGCCGCCCGTTCCCAATCCGCAATGGTTATAAATGGATATTTAGCAGGGAGCTTCCGTTCAAGCACTGCTAATTTTGATGAGTTCCAGTCCGGTGCCGCCTTAGCATTATACGGCGTCATCAAAATCAACCGGTGCCCTGGTTCGAGGTCGTTCACGATTTTCATGAGTTGCTTTTCATAATCCGCTAACGCGTTGGTCCCAACACTGATGACCACCGTTTCTCGTAGAATTCCCTGGTCTTGTTGCGTCTTCATAACGTCGTAGGCAAGGTTCATGGTCCGATTACCTTCCGCATCAACGCTACTATTTGCCACATGGTCCCCCAAGTATTCTCGGGTCCCTAACGTCACACTATCACCAATCACCGAAACTCCCTTAGGTCGTTGATTTTTAGCCGCTTGCGCCTTTTGTTCCTTTTTCCTAGTGGCAGCCAAGACAACGTCACGCGTTGTCGCAACTTTATCCACATCTTGATAAATGCCACTAATCCACAGGTTTTGTTCCAAGCTCGACAACTTCGGCGCCGTGATTGCCGAATAACCAGTCAAACTAGCTAGGACAACTCCAACCGTTACCACTGGCAATCGCAACTGCTGCCAACGCCACTCGTAATTGAAAACATGGGCCGCTTTCCCCGCAATTACGGGCTCCAACACGTAGTACGACAAAGCCGAGAGCGCAATCGATAAGATGGTGGTCAGTAACGCGGCCGCCCAGTTAGCCATTAACCGCGAGAAAATCACGTACAGTGGCCAGTGGAATAGGTAAACACTGTAACTGACATCAGCTAAAAACCCCATCCAGAAGGGCTCGGGAGTGTTGGGCGTGCGTTCGTGTAGCCAACGCGCCCCGTAGATCATAGCGCCGGCTAAACTGGTCGCCAATAACAACCCACCACGATAAGTTAGTAGGTGGTCAAATTTCATAAAATACCCTAAACTAACTAAACCAATCAACGCCACGCTCATCAAACTGATGGCCAGAATCGGCTTCCCGTGTTTAGTCAGCCAGGCAAATTTCGGTAGCTGATGGCGAATGCCGCTGCAAACGCCCAGGATACTCCCCACAAAGAACGGAAAACTATGCGTCAAACTATTAAAGTAAACGGGCGAAAACTCTTGTAAGTCGCCCGCACCAATGAACATCGCGAGAAAACTACCCAGCGCAAACACTGCCGCCAGACCACCGAGCATTAACCGAAAGCGGTTGAACGCTTGGTTGGGCTGAAAGCGCCGGCTAATCTTAGCAAGTAGCCACGCAAGGGCCCCCCACACTAGGTAAAAGTGCATTTCAACCGCAAGCGACCAAGTGTGGACAAACAAATGCGGAATAAACTTGTTCTCATAGCTCCCGCCAGTGGCAATTTCGAAGTAGTTGGTTGTAAACCCCAACGCCGCCGCAATTTGGCGCCCAATGTCCGTCCGCAAGTCGGCACTCACTAAAAAGGTCAGTGGAATAACGAGCAGGACCGCTAAAAAGAGCGGGGGCACAATCCGATAAAACCGCCGGCGGTAAAATGCCCGTAACTTAAATTGATTGGAGCGCGCAAATTCGTCAATCATTAACGCGGTAATTAAAAACCCCGAAAACGTAAAGAAAATGTCCACGCCAATGAAGCCACCCGTAAATTTCTTTTGAAAGAAGTGGTACGTCAACACTAACACTAGCCCAGTAATGCGGACTAAACTAAACCATTTAATTCGCATAGCTACTCCTCATTCGTCAACGTACTCCCAAAGTACGTTTGCTTGCCGTCCCGCAGGGTTACCTTCCCCTGCGGTTCACCGTCAACAAATTTAGCCTTTAACTGCCAACCGGCATGCGAAGTAAACGTCCCCTGGCCATTGAACCGGCCGGCTTCAAAGGCGCCCTGATACTGATCCTGATTATCAAGTTTAAGGGTTCCCTGGCCCGCAAACTTGTGTTTTTCTACCCGACCCGTATAGTTTAGCCGTCCTTTATCTAACTGGACCGTCTGACGCTCATTGACTACTGGTCGTAAGCTAATTACGGCAAATAATATAATTAATAGGATGCTCCCAATTTCAAAGCCGATCCGTCCCCGATTGGTTGTCATTGCTATCCCTCATTTAAAGTTGACTGCGGGAACCACCCGCTGTATCGATAATTATGTAACGCGTACTGTACATTTAACTGTATCAATCTAATGCTTAGCACTCGCTTTTTAAAAATTAAGTTTGCTAACACTCAAATCATCCAGTTTGCACAGTATACCAGTGGGACCGCTGCCTGAGCGGTCCACACTTTATATAAAATTAATTATATCAGAAACAAACTTGTTCCGGTATAACCATTAATAGTACAAAAAAGGAAGGGCGACCAGCGGCAACCACTTCCTAAATTTCATTCTAATTTTTGCTTCCATTTCCGAAAAATAGCGATGAATCACTGACAAAGTTACCTACCCATAGTAAGAACAGCTGTAGCTAGCATTTTAAATTAAGTATAATAATTACAAAAGGACGTTGCTAATCGGAATAGTATTCCCTACTAACAATGCCCTTATATCTATCAAAACTAATTCATACCCAGATCATGCTTAATCTTAGTCGTTGAAATTCCTTCTGTTCGTGGTAAGTATACGACTTCGCAATAATCTTTAAGGAAATCAAATTTACCTTTCCAATCATCACCCATAACAAAAATATCGATATTGTTATCAACAACATCACTAATCTTCTGATCCCAATTTTTTTCTGGAATTACCTCATCAACGTACCGGATTGCTTCTAAAATGTACTTACGATCTTCATAGCAGGTATAAGCCTTCTTACCCTTAATCGCATTAAATTCATCAGTTGATACACAAACCGTTAAATGGTCACCCAAAGCTTTGGCACGCTTTAGTAGACGGATGTGGCCTTTGTGTAATAAATCAAATGTTCCATAGGTAATTACTTTTTTCATAATATCTCCTAGATTACGGTGTTATTCAATACCACTGAATTTTACCACAATTTTAGTTAACGTCAATTCTAAATTTAAGCACTTACAATAACTCAACTAATTATCCTCAAACCATCGAGTTTGACGCACGCAGGTATACCAACAGTTAAAAATATTCATTGTTTTTTATAAATCAGCAAGTATTAATCTAAAAAATCACCCTAATCCTAACGATTTTCAATTTCATGCTATAATTAGTCACGTTTGTATACAACGGTACCATTGTATTACTGGTTTACAACGAGCAGTCTACCAGTAACCATCAGTGGTCTTGTGGGATAACAGTCTCTATTGTGCTATCCACTACCGACTATAAAATGTTATGAGGTTTAATAATGACACTGAAAGAGCTAGTTAGTTTGGGTTATCGCAAACTATTTAACATTATCGCAACGCTGCGTCCCGTAAAAAAGCACTTAGTTCTATTTGAGGCCTTTAGCGGCAAGGTTCCCATGGATAATCCACTTTATATTTATTTAGCACTTAAAAAAGCCCACCCGGAATGGCAGCTAATTTGGGGCGTTAAGCGCCGCTTTCTCAAAGAAGCTAAAGAAAAGTATCCAGAATTCAACTTTATTGCGCGCTTTTCACTTGACTGGTTACGGGTCGCGCCCGTCGCTGAATATTGGGTCCTTAACGCCCGCATGCCCTACTGGTTAAAAAAAAATAAGGGTACTACTTTTATTCAGACCTGGCATGGTACACCACTTAAGCGTTTAGGATTAGATATTCCAAACGTTTCCATGCCGGGAACTAATACTCATAATTATTACAAAAATTTTACTACTGATAGTCATCGATGGGATTATTTAATTGCACCTAATCAATTCTCAAAGACCATCTTTAAACACGCCTTTGACTTTAAGAACCATTTTTTAGACTACGGTTATCCTCGTAATGATCGGCTCGTCCACGACCGTAATAATCTTTCCGAAATTAATCGGTTGAAAAAAAAGATTATTGGCCGAACGACCGGCCGTGTCATTTTATATGCGCCAACTTGGCGTGATGATTTCTTTATCCGCAAAGGAATGTACAAAATGTCACTTCCTTTTAGTCTTCAAAAAATCATTAATCAACTAGGTTCTAATGATACACTGATTATTCGTCCCCACTATCTTGTAGCCGAATCGATTGATATTAGCGGTTTTGAACACAACGTCCACTTATGCGTTGATGAAGATATTAACGATTTATACTTAATTAGTGATCTACTAATTACTGATTACTCATCCGTAATGTTCGATTTTGCTATTTTAAATCGACCCATGCTGTTTTATCCCTATGATCTTAATCATTACCAAGGTGATATTCGTGGATTTTACTTTGACTATAATGAAGTTCCGGGACCAATCGTAACTTCTGAAACTGACTTCATGGAAAAACTTAACCAATTTTTAATAAACGGACATTATCCTGAGTACTCGGCTAAAATGGCCTCTTTCAGAGCTAAATTTACAGATTGGGAGCATGGTACAGCTAGTCAGCAAGTCGTTAAGTTAATTGAAACGCTTAGTACCAAATAGTCATTCAATTACGAGTATATGGCTTTGAGACTAGCCAACATTGCTATTGAGGTTCCAATTACTCAGTGACACTGAATAATTGGAGCTTTCGTATTATTTAAACCGTTCTAACTCTCAAATAGCTTAAATCTTTAAAGCCTTATATTGATTACGACTACTGATATTTTACTAACAATGCTTTATCATATATTTGCGTAGTTCGCTTACTAAATTTAATACAAAAGAATTACTTTAATACTTCTACAGCAAAATAATATTCGTACCTAAACTTAAACTATACTCATTTGCTTTGAACGATTTCATAACCCTAAGTATAATGAAAGTATTCTAAATCCAATTATCAGTATCAATTGTTTATTAAGTGAATTTTTGTAAAGACTTCAATAGCGAAATTTAAAACTACCAGGTAGGTGTTTAAGACAATTATGACTAATAAATTACTGACGATCGTTGTCACTTGCTATAACATTCAAAACGAAATTGCCGAGTGCCTAGACTCAATCGTCGGGACTAACTTTCCTAAAGAACAACTTGACGTACTAATCATTGATGATCATTCTACTGACCATACAGTAACAATTCTAGATGATTACGTTGCTCACTATGACTACATGCGCGTTCTTCACAAACCAGACAACGAAGGGATCAGCGCAGCCCGTAATTCCGGAATTAAGATGGCGCTGGGACGATATTTAGCCTTCGTTGATGGTGATGACTTAGTAACCGTAAATGCATACAGTAAGCTCGTTTACTTAGCACAATCAAACAACTCCGACGTTGTAATGGGCTTTGTTCGTCGTTTTGATTCATTGCGCGATCGAGGATCATATTTACACAAATTTGCCATTACTGGTAACTATACAAACACTACTTTAGATGCACATCCTGAGTTTCTTTATGACACAACGGTGTGGAATAAAGTTTATCGGCTATCCTTTTTACGGGACAATCAATTAAACTTCATTAACAACATCATTTACGAAGATATTCCATTTACTACTGCCGTCCACTTGGCTTCACGTAAAACAACTGTCACTACCAGTGTCGTTTATAAATGGCGTTGGCGTGAATCTGGAAACTCGATTACACAAAGCCGTGATGCACTTAATAATTATCACAGTCGTTTAAACGCTCTCAATACGATTCATCAATATCTACTTGATGCTGGTTACAGTGATAATTCAGCCTTAATGGAGGCACTCCGCGTCAAAATTTTAAAACTTGATATTCCAATTTATATTGAAAATATCGCGGATGCTAATGAAGACTATATCTATAAATTACAGGAATTAACATTCCAGTTCCTAACTGACCCTAAGTGGCATCTTTTAGAAGAAAAATATCTAAAATCGCTTCCTCTAAAAACGCAAGTTCAGTATTGGGCCATCATGCAGGGAAATTTTGAATTGCTGAAAAAGTATTCCTATCAAAAGAATTTTGGCCAGTTTAAGCGCCAACATGGTCACTATACCTTTTCTGCTCCAGGTGTTCCACATTCAGTATTGAAAAAACTATACTTCAAAGATAACGTCTTACCAGTTCGTCAAAAATTGACGGGCCTAAAATTCCATCAGGACACGGAAACGGTCACAGGAAGTGGCATGTTTAGAATCAGTACCGTTCCGTTAAAGAAAAAAATCGGATCAAGCGCTAATAAGGATGAAACTTTAACGGCCACCCTTATTAATCTGGCTAATCAAAAACAGATACCAATTACTTTTCACCGGGTAACCACGCCCACTTATAAGCGGTTACTGAAATCTCGCTCTAGCTGGACCAACGCTCGCTATACGTTTAGCTTTAACGTAGCAGAAGCTCTAGCGCAACTTGGTTCAGGCGATTGGAACATCCAAATTACCGATGATTTAGCTCATACGTATCAAGTAACTAGTTACTTAGGAGCACCCAAAAAGGCTTCCAAACAGAAAATTAGCCATCTTGAAGGTCAAGATTATATTTTAAAAACAAACTACGATCCCTCTTGGAACTTAACTTTTAACGTAAACGACCTGGCCGAAGAAACAGATCAAGCTGAACTTTTCCTAGCTAATCCTAGACTTGAACAAAACAATCTGATTTTCGACACTAATATGTCATCCAGTGAGAAAGCAATCATCCAAATTAACCAATTAGGTAGTATTGCTGGTGTTTTAGATACAGCTAGCCAAAATATCCGCTTCCCAATTCAGACATTAACTAGCAGTGAACTCAACCTATCACCTGAGCCACTGAACCATTTAGATCGCGTTTTGAATGGTTTTCCACAGAACCTATTTGGCCACTTCATGAAAGTTGTCATTTTGGATGCTGCAACCAATAGTTCCATTGATTATCAGCGCGGTGAAACTAATATTGTTAACACATTAACGGCCGGCAATTCACGCCTAGTAGTTAGTTCTACCGGCGTTTCAACTTATTGGATTACTAAGGACTATCCAGCAGTCAAATTAGCTTTACCTGAATCTTCCGTCACCGATGGTAATTTGCGAATTCAGCTTACGTCCGAAAACACTAATTTAATGAACTGGTTATCAACGCCTTTAGATAAGTCAAAATTGGAACTTATCAGTACGAACAAAGAGCATCGTTATTCGTTTACGTTTGCTAAATTAGGACTCACACAACTTGATAATCAATCATTACTTGTCAAGATTCCACTGCTAAACGCACAGCAATTACAAATTCTATCTGGAACTTATCAATTTAAATTTTACGTTTTCCAGCCAGAAAAAAGCGATGCAGAAATTTTTGTTGGTGAAGCCGCAGCGGCGTTTACGCCCGAAAATCAGCTTTCAACCAAACTTTCTTCCTTAGCAATTAGTACTGGAAACGCGAATATCTATTGGAAAGTAAATTCCAATAACTATCCTGAATTACGAATCACGCAGCCTTTTTCAGGTTTCTTTAACCGTTCAAAAGGTCGACGAGCTATTAGTTATTCCGTAATGTATCCGTTAATGCGCTGGTTACCATTACGTAAAACCATGATGTTTGATGCTTATTGGGCATCAAAATTCGATAGTAACGAAAAGTCCATGTATGAGTATCTTGATAAACAACACCCTGAAGTGAAAGCAATTTGGACATTTACTAACGATCAGACGCCAATTACTGGAAACGGTATTGCTGTTCGTAAAAACACTTTAAAATACTGGTATTATTTGGCAACTTCTAAGTATCTTATTCAAAATACAAACTTGCCTAACCAATATTTAAAACGCCGTGGTCAAATCGAAGTTGAAACGCTTCATGGAACATTCTTAAAATACATGGGGTTTGATGAACCTTATTTCAGAACGGCATCTGCTCGAATTCAAAATAATTTTGCCCGGCGAATTCGACGCTGGGATTACATGATTGTGCCTTCAAAGTACATGGCTGAAACCGCAAGTAGCGCTTTTGATTATCATCAAAAATTATTGCCAACAAACTTTCCGCGGAACGACGCTCTTATTAGGTATCGCCAGGACACCAAGTATCAGACCCAATTAAAAAAACGGCTCAACATTCCAATCGATAAGAAAGTCATTCTGTATGCACCTACTTACCGTGGTACTGGTGCCTTTGACTTTCAATTAGATATTGAACGGCTACGAGCAACGCTGTCTGACGAATACGTTCTATTAATCCGACTTCATTATTTAGTTGCTAACACGAATAGTTTTAGCGCTTACGGATCGTTCGTTTACGATATGAGTGATTATCCTGACATCAACGACCTATATTTAGTTAGTGACGTCTTAATTACTGACTATTCTTCTGTCATGTTTGATTACGCCCTATTACAACGACCGATGATTTTCTATGCTTATGATAAAGATTGGTATCTTGATCCAAAAAATCGAGGCGTATATCTAGATTATGAGCGTGAAATGCCTGGTCCGATTTGTACTACGACCGATAACCTAATTAGCTGTTTACAAAATTATGCTGATTTAAACACAAAATATGCAGCTAAAATTGATACGTTTAATGCTAAGTTTAATGATTACGCTACTCAACATGGTGACGCAAGTGCAACAACTATCGAACAGATTTTAAGTACCAAAGCTGCCGACCTGGATCAGATTCCTGATAAAGGGGTTATTTGGAAAAAGTTCTGGCATTTGTTTATGATTCGCGACTTTCAGTCTCGCTTTCTTAATTATCTTGGCCGTAAACTACCTAAACGCAATATTATTATGTTTGAAAGTTTCTTTGGTCATCAATATTCCGATAACCCGAAAGCTATTTACGAGTACATCAAAGCACACTATCCAAAGTACAAGCTTTATTGGAATGTAAATAAAGATAATGTAGCCTTCTTTAAAGAGCATCATATTCCGTATATTACCCGGTTTGGGTATCGGGGTATTTTCAAACAAGCTCAGGCCAAATATTGGATCACAAACGTTCGGCGGCCATTCCGTTGGAAAGTCCCACAGGGCACCACACTACTACAAACTTGGCACGGAACACCGCTAAAAACCATTGGGACGGATGTGAATTTAGTGACCATGCCAGGTAATAACGTCGTTAAATATCATCGCCAAATCGTTAAAGATTCCCGACGCTGGGATTATTTACTGGCACCTAATCAATATTCCGCCGATATCATGGTTCGCGCATTCCGTAAAAATGCTAACCAAATGATGCTAACTGGTTACCCACGGAACGATATTCTTGTAAACTATACGCCTGAATTAGTCCAGCGTATTAAGTCTAACCTTGAAATCGAAAATTATCGTCACGTTGTACTATACGCACCCACTTGGCGTGATAATGAGTATGTTAAGGATAGCGAGTTCACTGCTAAACTTCATTTAGATTTAGATTTACTTCAACAGAAATTTGGTAATGATACTGTCTTTTTAATTCGAACCCATTACATGATTGCTAATTCACTCGATTTATCAGGTTACGATAACGTACTGAACGTCAGTGATTATGGCGATATTAACGAATTATATCTAATCAGTGACGTTCTAATTACCGATTACTCTTCCGTTATGTTTGATTATGCTGTCCTTAAGCGACCGATGATTTTCTTTACCTACGATTTGGACGATTATGCTAACGAAATTCGTGGCTTTTACTTTGACTTCCAGAGTCAAGTTCCAGGAGATATTGTCAAAACCAACGCTGAAGTAGTCACTGCTTTAGCAAACATTTTTAATGGCGACTGGCATCCAAATGAAAAATATCAACGTTTTGTCGATACTTACTGCCAATGGATGGATGGTCAAGCTACTAAACGAGTCGTAGAAGGCTTGTTTAATACAGATTTGACTTACCATTACTTCGCGCCTACTGAATTAAAGTTACCAGAAACCAGTACAATTAAACCTGGTGCTTCAATGTGGAAGCAGAACAAAGATTTTCGTAATCGTCATGACGTTTCGTTTATGGGTAATTATGATCCCACACAAAATCAGCAACAACCAACTGGGATGTTTAAAATTGAACAAATCATGCAATTAGAATCCTTGGGGACCCATGCACTCCTTGGAATGAAATATGCAAAAGTAAGTTCAATCAAAAATACTAATGCCCCAACTATTTGGGTTGCATTAGATGACCTCAATATTATTTCAATTTAATAATTACAGAAAAAGCTGGAAATGTTTTATTTTTCCAGCTTTTTTATCAGATATTTATGAATGACTTTGATAAGTATCAATTAAAACAACGAGCTACTGAAATATAACATGTTGTTGCTATTAATCAGGAATGGTATTCTGGTTACTGGCTATAAGGCTATTACTTAATAAGTTCAAAAGTAAATCACACTATGTTAAGGAAGAAAATAGAAATGAAAAAACATTATAAAAATCTACTCAATATATCATTTATTTCACTACTGATACTCATGCCAATAATCTTGCTGTTTCCTTTAATACATACTGGAACACTTTCATATAAACTCGATACTTGGTTTCATTTAATGCGAATTTACGAAATGCGCCAATCAATTCTTTCCGGAAGTCTATTAGGAACCCTAGGAAACATCTACACATTTGGTGGTGCTGGGCAAATTATAAACGGAATGTACCCGTCATTAGTTTTAAGAGTATTAGTAGCAATTACCTCTTGGCTTAGTCCCATCATGCAAGTTTATGCGATTATTTTACTAATTCTTATCGTAAGTAGCTTATCAAATTATTTTGTTTTTAAAAGTCTTAAATTTAAGGAAATAGACGCTTTTTTAGCTTCAATCGTAATGACTTATTCGTTAGAAGTATTCGTTCTACTTCAGGATGGTAGCTTTGGGTTAGGGATAGCCCTCTCCATTGTACCCTGGCTATTCTGGGGATTATTAAACATTCGCGGTAATAATCTTCGGCAACGTAGAAACGCCTCTGTAACGATTGGTATAATCATTGGTCTCTTTTTTCTATCACATATTATTTCAGCATTCTTCGGCATACTAATGGTTATTTGTACTGCCATTTTAGATTTAATAAATAAAAAATACAATTTTATAGAATATATCATTTCTGGAATTACCAGCATCATTATTGGTTTGCCAACGTTAATTATTACATTAGTGTTTGGTAAAGAATCACTATCAGTTTCTTCTTTTGGTAGATCTCCTAAATCAATATTTGAAACTTTTTTGCCGCTTTTTAAAGCTAATTCTGGAACAGCATACTTTGGCTGGACTGCATTTACATGCTTAGCTGCTTTTTACGTGCTAGTTACATTTCTGAAACACAAAGAATGGTCTTCACTTAAAACAATTGCTCTGATTACTATCCTCTTTGGCACTGATTTAGGCTACGTTAAACTATTTGACTTTATGCAATTTCCAGAAAGATTTTGGATTTTTGGAATGCTATTATGCGTATTTATTCTTATTTTAGAGCAATTTCCGGGTAATAATACATTAAAGTGGATTATCTGTTTACTCGCTTTCATACCTGCTCTAAACACCGCTACAAATTATTACAGAAACTTGTCAGAGCAGCCTTTGTGGCAAGAAACCGATTTAGAATATCATCGATATACTTCCAAATTAAATAATAAGTCTTATGATTATGAAAAGTTTTATTCATTCAGGACATACGTAGACTACCTTCCAAAAGAACAGGAAAAATATAAATTACCCGATCCAAAGGGCATGTGGTCCTCAAAAGAAATGAATGACGCTAATTATGCACATTCAGTTAGGAAAAGTAATTTTAAAATCGATGAAATTAAAACAAATAAAAAGCAAAAAGTAATTCCTTTTAATCCAATAAAGAACCAACAAGCGCATAAAAATACGATGAGTATGACAATTCATATCAACAATAATGGAACGTACGACTTGCCATTTTGGTTTTACAAATCAATTCCATATAACGTCCAAGTTAATAACAGCGAAGTTAAAGCAAAAGCATCCAGCCAAGGTAGGCTTAGTTTATTTTTACGTAAGGGCACTAGTCATGTAAAAATAACACAGTCAATGCCATTTTATCTGGTTATTACTTACGCTATTAGTGGATTAGCAATAATCGGTACCCTACTATATTTATTTTTAAGAAAAAGAAGAAAAGTACACATGTCATATGAGCCGTAATTTGAATAGCGAAAAATCAGTAGAAACTATCCTATAAAGTATTCGTGGCTTCGGCTAAAAAACTTAACGGCAAAAAAGTGTCATCGCAAATACCGCGATGACACTTTTTGCATACAATCTCTTATTCCCCAACCGCCTTAAAATGATAAACGTGAGAACTAAAGTCCTTAGCCACTAAATCTTCGTAGAAGCCGGTGTTAACTAGTTCGTCACCACCGATAACGGCCCCGGTCTCAACGTTTTGATAAACGCGGTCCGGATCCAAGCCCGCCAGCTTCAACAACTTAAATTCCGGCTGCGCTTCTGACAAGATTTTGAATGAGAAGACCACCACATCCGTTTGCGCCTCGTTAACGAATAACCACGCGTACCGGTTAGCCGTCCGTACTAAGCGGATAAAGGTGCCGTACTGGACCGTTTGGCGAATCTGCTTGTAAAACGCAACCTGGTTCTTAACCGCTGCCTTTTCAGCATCCGTCATCTGCGTTAAATCAAGCTCATAGCCCAGGACGCCGCTCATTGCCACGTGACCACGGGTCTCAAACGACGTTTTCCGACCAGTCTGCTGGTTCGGGCTAACCGAAACGTGGGCTTCCATCGATGACATCGGGTAAGCCACCGAAGTCCCGTATTGAATTTGTAAACGAGCAATCGCATCGGTATTATCACTCACCCACGACTGTGGCATGTAGTACAACAACCCAGTATCGAAGCGTCCGCCACCACCGGAACAGCCTTCCCATAAAATGTCTGGGTACTCCGTCGTTAATTCTTCCAACAGCTGGTAAAGACCCAGTACGTAGCGGTGTAAGACTTCCCCCTGACGTTCAGCTGGCAAGGCCGCCGAATAAACGTCGGTAATGTGACGATTCATATCCCACTTAATGTATTCGATCTGACACTTGTCTAAAACGGCCCGTAACTGTTGATGTACGTTCTCGCGAACTTCTGGCCGGCCCAAGTCGAGCACGTACTGTTGCCGCGAAACGCTTGGTTGCCGCCCCGGCACCTTCAACATGTAGTCGGGATGGTTACGATAGAGGTCGGAATCAATTGAAATCATTTCCGGTTCCACCCACAGACCAAACTGCAAACCCTGGTCATGCACGTACTGTGAGAAGTGGTCCAAGCCTGCCGGGAACTTCTTCTGATCAATGTACCAGTCACCCAGCGACGAATCGTCCCGATCACGGTGACCAAACCAACCATCGTCCAGCACAAACATTTCTAAACCGAGGTTCTTCGCTTCATCCACGATTGGCCGCAACTTTTCTTCGTTAAAGTCCCAGAACGTGGCCTCCCAGTTGTTGACCAAAATTGGCCGGGGTTGGTGCTTGAACTTGCCCCGCGCGACCCGATCGCGTAACAAGCTGTGTAACGTCTTACTCATGCCATTTAAACCAGCATCCGAATACGTTAACAAGACTTCTGGTGTCTGGAAATGGTCGCTTGGATCCAGTTCCCAATCAAACTGATCATCGTTAATTCCGGCTAAAACCCGCACGGCTCCGAACTGATCTTTTTCTAATAGTTCTTGATGGTTCCCGGAGTAAACTAAACTAATCCCGTAAACGCGCCCCTGAAATTCCGTGGTCTCTGGATCACAGACGGCGATGAAATTATTCATTTGGTGACTGGTCGTTCCGCGGCGACTGCCAAACGACTTCACGCCAAAGCCGATTGGCTCACGTTCTAAGTGCCGTTCGTTTGCGTGCGCCCCCGGGAAGGACAAAACTTCCTTGGGTTCCGCCGGCAAATCTAATTGCATCGACGCAATTTTTTCAATGTTGACCGCTTGATCACCATGATTAACCAATTCCACCGACCGCGCCACCACGTTGCGGTCCCGGTAAATCGTATACTTCAAAATTAATTCCAATTTGCTAGGCGCATCGGTCAAACTGACCTTCAGGGTTTGCGCCTCCGCGTCTTTTTCCACGTAAGCCGCTGGTAGCCCTGCTAACCGCGGTTTTCCCCATTCAATCGAATGGTGATCATAAGTGAAGAAGGCTGAGCGGGTGCCGTCCGCTTGGCGAATAATCGTTGCGGGCGTCCGGAAATCACCGTCACCAGCACTACTATATTCTTGGAGGAGAAAGTCGAGTGAATAGTCCCGCTCCGTTGCCCCCGGTAAGTTATCGGAAAATCCGCGGTCGCGCCGCGGATTCTTCAACTGGCCGTGGTACTGCCGAATCCGTTTACCGTAGTAGAGGTGCGCTAAGAAGCCACCCTCCTCAATTCCTAAAACGTAGGAAATTTCATCGTTGTGTAAATGGAACGTGCGTTGCGCTTCATCAAACTCAATTAAATTCGTCGTCATTATATCGGCTCCTTTTATTTTGTTAACGTTGCAATCGTGACATCGTTCGCCGTAACGGTCTCGCCCGGCCGTACGTTTAGTTTAAAGTCCTTAAACTTCGCGCTGTTCGTGACGACCACCGCCACCGTATCGTCTAAGCCCGCCTTTTGAATGGCTGGATCCCAGAATTCGATCAACTCAGTTCCCTGCTTGACCGCCTGGCCTTCCGTGACGTAGCTCACGAAACCAGTTCCGTTCATCGAAACGGTATCAAAACCAACGTGGATCAGCAGTGCGACCCCGTCCGCGGTGACCATCCCAATCGCGTGACGCGTTTCAAAAACCCGGCTAATCTGGGCATCAAACGGCGCCAGCACCTTGCCGTCCGTCGGCTTAATCGCAAACCCTTGACCAACTTGCCCGCTCGCAAAGGTTGCGTCTGAAACACTAGCTAAATCAACCACCGTCCCGTTAATTGGTGAGCTGACAGCGACCGTAGTATCCGTAGCGACCGCTTCTTCAGGGGTGAGCGTTTTACCCCACGTTTTTTCAAGGGATTCCACGATTTCAGCGTGCTTAGCCTCCGTCAACGTAGACTTCTTCCAGAAAATGAACATTGCAATGATCAGTAAAACGGCCGGAACCGCGAACATCATGACCTTGAACTTGGCCTGACCAGCGGCGGTAATCGAAGCCGCCGTTGCACCAGACGTCATCCCAGCAATTACGGCAACTTGTCCAACGACCCCGTTCGAAATCGCGCCACCTAACTTATCCAGCAGGGGCCGAATCGAAAGCGTCAAGGATTCGTCCCGGTGTCCCAACTTCCATTGTCCGTATTCCACGGAGTCCGTAATAATCATCAGTACGACCAAGAACACCACCGCTTGCGGAACTTGGAACATTTCAGCCGCCGTTAAGACCAACCAGAAATTCTTGCCGGCAACCGCAAACAAGGCGATCCCAGCAAGCATAATCGCAATACAACTTGCGAAAACGCGCTTGCGGTTAAACTTATCAACCAACTTGGGAAAGATTGAAACGGAAACTAGACTAATAATAATGTTGACCGTTTGGAAAACGGAGAACAGCGTTGACTTGCCTAAAATAAAGGTAAAGTAGTACAAAACTAACGAGTTTAAAATGTTGATCCCGATGGCGTAAATCCCATAGGTCAAAGCAATCCACATCAACTGGTCATTTTGGGCTAGCGTCTTAAAGATTTTTTTAAACCCAACCGTATTTTCTTTGTTCTTCCGTAAATCAGATTGAACTTCATGGGTCCCCAGACCAACGATGATCGCCGTCACAATCCCAACGATTGCTACCATCAGCCCAAAGGCAAACCAACCGCGCTCATCACCAGTCCCACCGGCTTTATTCAGTGAGAAGAATAGGACCAGTGGCATCACAATCACCCCAACGAGGCCCCCACCTAAGGTTGAACCAACCCGGGCAGACGACGCCGTCCGTTCCCGTTCAGCGGAACTAAACGACAAGGCTGGAATCATTGACCAAAACGCAACGTCCTTAAAGGAATAAAAAATATCCATCGTAATGTATAAAATGGCAAAAACAACTAAGTAAAGGGCCGGATGCGTCCGGTTAATACCCCCTAGGTCGGTGAAAAGTAGTAATAACGCAATCGACGTTACTGTCCCACCAACAACGACCCACGGTTTAAACTGACCAAAACGCGTTTTCGTTCGGTCAATCCAATTTCCAATGAACGGATCAATAATTAACTCAACCACCCGCAGGACGGCAATAATCGTTGTGATGTATAAAATCATCCGGTTATTATGGGCCTGATTGCCCCCGTTAAAGAGGTGGGTCGTTACGAACATGATAAAGTACGTTGACAGCGCTCCGTAGAACATGTCGTTCCCAAACGCCCCAAACGCGTATGATACCCGCGAAATTACTTTTTGCGTGGTACTTTGGGTTGCTCCCGGCGTACCCGCTAAAACTTTCTGTGCCATATTGTCCTCTCCCAGCTAATCACGATCCATCCAAGTCGGCCGTTTACTTAAACTCGATGTAATCGTTTACTTGTTTACTTAACGATTGTTATTGTAACCGGTTTCTTTTTAAGATGCAAGCGCTTTTTTGAATTAAGTTCATAAAAGCCGTGCGTTCATCCGCTAGTAGTTTCGGCTATAAAGCTAAGCTTATTATTGATTACGCCAATCCGTTTCATTATGTTTACCAATTAACGTAACGAAAAGAAGGTGCCCGTTTAAGGCACCTTCTTTCTGTTGTCCACTATCATCAATTTAGTAACCGCTATCATTTCAACCCAGGTTACTACTTACAAGCTCTCGCGAACAATTAATTCCGAGTTCACCGTTACGCCGACACTCGCCGTTCGGCCGCCAAAGACCCGTTCGCGCAACAAGTTAACCGCCTGCCGGCCAATTTCCTTGGCAGCCGGCCGGACCGTCGTCAATGCCGGGTACAGAAAACTGACCATGTTGATATCATCAAAGCTCGCGACTGCGATGTCGTTTGGAATCGTCAGTCCCGCCTCCTGGATTGCGCGGTAAACCCCAACCGCCTGCGGATCACTTCCGACCAGGACAGCGGTTGGGCGTTCTTTTTTCAACAGCTCCTGCATCACAACCAGCGCGTCTTCCGACGTCCAACCAGTCGTATGGTCAGAAATCTCGTCCGCCAACCCGTTGCGCTTCATCCAGTCCAAATAGGCCGTCTCCCGTACATCCACTAAACTATCCTCGTTCAACCCATTTTTATCCATCAACGCCATCCGGCCGCCAATAAAGGCAATCTTGCGGTGCCCCTTGGCCTTCATCATGTCCAACACACGTTCCGTCTGCGGGCCAAAGTCGTTTTGAATCACGTCACACTTCGGAAAGTGGCGGGCGTCGTTAACTACGACAATGTTTTGATTGTACGCATAAATCTCGTCGAGCACGTCCGGCGCCACCGTTCCCAGCACAATTACCGCCCCCAGGGCCGCGAAGCGCTGCCAGTTACGATCCTTATCATTGGGCCGCACCTCACTAACGACGTGCATCCCCCAGTCCTTGACTCGTTCCTCAATACCATTTTTAATCATCCGAAAATACGGGTCACCCAGTTCATCTTCCGCCCGCAGGCAGTTCACAATCGCAATGTGCAAATTATTGACGTTGCCCTTCCCGGACGGACTGGTTAACTTATAATTCAATTTTTCCGCTACTTCGAGCACGCGTTTCTTAGTGGTTGCCGATACCGAAAAACTCTGATCATCATTGAGAATTCGGGAAACCGTCGCCTTCGAGACGCCCGCTAATTTAGCGATACTACTAATACTTGCCATAAATATTTACCTCTAAATTCAAAAGTTTATCCCTTAACTCTAGTCTACCCAACACTTACCGAATAAACAATCATTAACTCGCCCACTTTAGTAAAAAAGTAAACGTTTGCATTTCCGTACTGATGGCATTGAAAAAGGAGAACCAACCGCAACCGGCTGATTCTCCTGATTCGCACTTAACGTGCGCTTATTCAATTATTCCCAATCATAGTTGGTTGGATCCTGGAGCCCGCGCCCCGTCGCTTTGTCCAACATAATCCGTTGTTCAAAGTGGGCCACGTTCCGCTTCGTTTCCTTGACCATGTCAGGGTTGACCGAAACGTAATCGATACCGCTTTGAATAAGGAAGTTGGTGAATTCTGGGTATTCAGATGGCGCTTGACCACAGATGGAGACGGTCTTGCCATCCTTGTGCGCCGCCTTAATCAAGTGGCGAATGGCGCGCTTAACTGCTAAGTTCCGCTCGTCAAACAATGGAGCAACCGTATCGTTGTTGCGGTCGCAACCAAGAATCAACATTGCAAGGTCGTTGGAGCCAATTGAGTAGCCATCAACGAACTGGTTAAATTGATCCGCCAAGATAATGTTAGCTGGAATTTCAGCCATCATGTAAATCTTGAAGTCGGCACTCCGAACTAAACCTTCGCCGCGAATAATGTCGGTTACCTTTTGGGCTTCCGCCACCGTCCGAACAAACGGAATCATGATGTTCAGGTTGGTTAACCCAAATTCGTTGCGAACCTTCTTAACGGCGGCTAATTCAAGCTTAAAGGCGTCGATGTACTTCGGATCGTAGTACCGGGAAGCACCCCGCCAGCCGAGTAAGTCGGATGGTTCGTGTGGCTCGTACTTGTCGCCGCCCTTTAACTTACGGTATTCACTGGACTTGAAGTCGGAAAGCCGCAGAACAACTGGCCGTGGTGCCATTGCCCGAGCAACCTTCGAAATCCCATCCGCTAACATGTTGACCACTTTTTCTGGGTGGCCCTGTTCGATTAAGTAGAGTGGGTGTTCGTGAATGTAAGTGGTCCATAAGAACTCTTCGCGCATGAGACCGATCCCGTCAGCTGGCAACGTTGAGTACTTTTGAGCTAATTCAGGATCGCCCAAGTTCATCATGACCCGGGTCGCCGTTGGCGCAAAGGTCTCAGCCGCAACCACTTGACCAGTCGCTTGCGCTGCCGGTTCGTCCTTCTTAAGTAGGCTAGCAACCTTACCGCGGTAGACAACCCCGTTCTTCGCATCAACCGTTACGACATCACCAGTCTTAAACGCATCCGTCGCTGCTAAGTTCTTACTCTTCGTCCCAACAATGCATGGAATCTGCATTTCCCGGGAAACGATAGCCGCGTGGCAAGTCATCCCACCGTTATTCGTTACGATTGCGGCGGCTTTCTTCATTGCCGGTACCCAGTCAGGCGAAGTCATCAAGGTAACTAAGACTTCACCTTGTTTGAACTTATCGATGTCCTTTGGACTATCGATCACGTGAACAACCCCGCTTGCTAAGCCGGGACTAGCTGGTAACCCCCGGACTGCGACTTCCGCATCACTTTCAGTAACAACGTCGTCGTCCGTGCCTGCGTTTTGCTTATCTTTATTCCGTTGTGACCAAACGGTTTCCGGACGGGCTTGAACAATCCATAGCCGGTTGGTATTCGTATCCAAAGCGTATTCCATATCCATGTAGCAACCGTAGTGCTGCTCGATCTTCTTCGCGTAACCGGCCAATTCAATAACTTGTTCGTCGGTCAGCACTTGCTTGCCCTGTTGTTCAGCTGGCACCGGTTGTTCTTCAGTCCCACCGTCAGCAAGCCGCTTCAACTGGATAGGTTGCTTAATAACGTTCTTTTCAACAATCTTCAAGCTGTCCTTGTCGATAACGAAGTGGTCCGGCGTTACCTTTCCTAAAACAATGTATTCACCTAGACCA
This sequence comes from Lactiplantibacillus modestisalitolerans, assembly GCF_005405425.1. Classification (GTDB taxonomy): domain Bacteria; phylum Bacillota; class Bacilli; order Lactobacillales; family Lactobacillaceae; genus Lactiplantibacillus; species Lactiplantibacillus modestisalitolerans. The sequence goes on from NZ_BJEA01000007.1 coordinate 62,320, forward strand.
AAGATTCCATCAATCACGATCTTCGAATCGTCACCATTAGCGACGTTGACGGAGAACATAATCCCGGAAGCCTTCGAGAAGACCATCATTTGAACCGCTGCCGATAGCGCAACCTTTTCATATGGGAAGTGTTGCTTGTGACGGTAGTAGGTGGCCCGGTCCGTAAAGAGCGATGAGTAACACTGTTGAACGCGGTCAACCACGTCGTCGGCACCCTTAATGTTCAAATAGGATTCTTGTTGCCCCGCAAACGAAGCGTTTGGCAAATCTTCGGCAGTTGCTGAAGACCGAATGGCAACGAACGGGTTCTTCTGACCCATTTTATCAGCTAAGTCCGCGTAAGCTTTTTCGATATCTTGCGCTAAATCAGCTGGCATTTTCGCGTCAACGATTAAGTTGCGGATCTTTTCACAGGCCGCGTGTAATTCATCTGAATTTTCGTAGTCCTTAATACCTTCCAGCAAAGCGTTGACTTGATCATTTAATCCCGTTTCCTGCATAAAGTACCGATATGCGCGTGCGGTGGTGGCAAACCCGTACGGAACTGGTACGTCCATCGAAGAGGTCATTTCCCCTAGTGATGACGATTTGCCGCCGACCAGGTTGACGTCTTCTCGGTGTAATTCATCAAACCATAAAACATTTGCATTCTCTCGACTACTCACGATATTACCTCCCTGTAATTTCCAACATGAAACCTATTTGTAAATGAACATAAAATCGTTAATGTAAGCGATTACTTTTTACAACTATATTGTAGTTCATCCGTGCACAAAATGTAAGACTATTTCAGGAAAAACCGGTTTAAAATCAATCCTTTTACAACGGTTAAATACTTTAATTCATTGTAGTACCAACGATAGTAGCTTTAACTCAAAAATAAAATTAATTTTTGCTCAGAATTCTTAGCACTAGTTAATAAGATAAATAATTAACAATCTTGGTAAAAATAGCGCTTTTTACATAAAAAGAAAACTTCATGAAAACCGCGCCCCGCCGGCCCCACTATTCGTCAACAAAAAGACCACGCGGGCCGGCGGTGTTAATCACCAGCGTCCGCGTGGTTTTTAATGTTAGTTTTGATAACCGCATGGTTCACACCGGTTAGCGCCTAATGGGCAACGGGCGAATTAGGCTGCGGGGTTTCAATTTGATACCCGTTTGCCAGTAATTGATTTTCAAACCACGTGTCAAACATGAGGCCGTACCAAACTGCCCCCGCAAGGTTGATCACTACTTGTAACCCGCTACCAACCAGCATCTCTGCAATCATATTAACCCCAATCAGGGCCACAAACGGTACCGCCGCTTTTTGGATAAACCCCGGTGTCCGGTACTTTTGACTAAATAGTGCGTAAAAGAACGTGAAAATTAACGCCAACCAGTTGATCGATCCCCGAACCGTCTTCCGGTCCGCCTGACCATTCGTGACCTTGACCAGAACGTGATCCTGTTTGACCCGCTGACTAAAATTGAACCAATCTGAAAAATCCATTATAAAGCCCTCCTTTTTTAATCCTGATCCGCGCGTTCTGCTCGAATCACTTGGTTAATCCACCGCTGTGAATAACCGTAATAATTGGCCAGTTGATAACTATTGTGACCGTTATACCGGTGGATAACTTGCTGGGCTGCCAATTCCCGGTCATACATGTGAATCGGTAACGTCAGTTGCATCCCGCGGTACTGATCATAAATTTTTAACATCCCATCGACACCGATTAGATCACTCACACCCCGATAAAAGGTTTGTAACGCCGCCACGTCAACTTCTTTTGCCATCCAGACACCTCCCCAAATTAGTCGTGTTCCTTAACAACGGCTTAATTATAGCGGCTTCATCAGGATTGCCACAGTCCCGTTTAACGCGTCATTCGGGGTGCGGTTATGCGCGTTCTTTAACCGGCTGTTTTCCACTGTGGATAACTCAATACAACGCAAAAAAGCTGCGACCGAAGTCACAGCCTCATGTTAATAGCCGAAACGTGCTCAAAAGTTAGCTAGCTTTTGACACACTCGCCCTTTCAAATTTAACCTTCTAAACCTAATAGCTGACGATACAACGCTAATTCTGCCGGCGTTTTACGGCTACTCATTAATTGAATCTGCTGGACGTGCGGGGTCACGTTCAAAAGCTGACGGCGCTGGAGATGCCGTTGTAAATTGGCCGCCACCCCCGCATCACCCGTATAAACTGTCGGCAATTGCGCCAATTCGGCCTGAATTTCATCTGCCACGAACGGGTAGTGGGTGCACCCCAGCACAACGGCATCAATCGTCTGATTGGCATAGGGTTGTAGCAACTGATGAAGTAGCGCCTGGACTTGCTCCGCATCGGCCTGGTGCTCAATTAATTCGGCAAGTCCCGGGCATGCCTGGGGATAAATCGTTGCTTGCCCCTGAAAACGGGCCACCTGCGCCTTCAACTTGGGGAGGCTTAGCGTTAAGGCTGTCCCCAGTACCAAAATTCGTTTATGGCCCGCATCCACCGCCGCTTTCAAAGCCGGTTCGATTCCGAGCAAGTCTAGCTCGGGATGAGCTGCCATCAGCTGGGGCTTAGCCGCACTGGTGGCAGTGTTACAGGCAATGACGATGGTCTTCACGTGAACGGCTTGCAATTGTTGCACGACCCGCTCCGATAACCGCTGCACCTCAACCTGGCTCTTATTGCCGTACGGCGCGTTGGCCGAATCACCAAAGAAGACGAAATCTTCATTCGGTAATTGCTGGGCAAGCACCCGTAAAGTACTAAGGCCACCAACGCCCGAATCGAAGACGCCAATTGGGTCTGAACGTTGACTCACAGTACCACCCCCCTGGATAAAATCCGCTCAACCGCACCCAGTCACAACCTACTTATCGGCTGCCTGGCGGTGTTGTTCAATGTTGCAACCTTCCGGGCCGCAAACCGCGCTTGCGTCATCGTTTCCAAACGTTTCAAAATTAGGTTGAGTCTGCTGCTGCTTTTCATCTTGCTTAGTCATTAAGCTTCAACCTCCTTTGCTTGAATTTGTTTCAACGCGTCCACCATCGTGTCATATGGTTGGGCACCTGAAATCCCGTAATGATTATTAATGACGAAGAACGGCGCACCGTGAATTCCCAATTGTTGCGCTTCGGCTTCATCCGTACGCACCGCCTGCTCAAACTGGTTACTTGCAAGTACCGCCTGAACTTCAGTTGCGTCCAAACCACTCTTGACCGCTGCGGCTGTCAAAACGGCGTGATCCGCAATGGATTCACCCTGACTAAAGTAAACTTGGTACAACGCGTTAATGACCCGCTCCGTTAAGTCGGCATCGTGCTTAGTCGCCGCAAACTTAATGACCCGGTGAGCATCCAGCGTATTTGTCGGGACGGCGTTAATCAAGTCCACCTTCAAACCGTCTTCAGCTCCCATGGCCGCGATTTGGTTCATTTGGGCCCGCGCTTGGTCGCGCGACATGCCGTGACCAGTTGAAAAATTAGTCACCATGTCCGCTTTAGTGGTCGTCGGTAACGTTGGGTCCAGTTGGAAAGCCTTGAATTCTAACGGCGTCGTTGCCGCCAACCCTAATTCTTTAAGGGCGCGTTTCATGCGGGTTGATCCAATGTAACAAAACGGGCACGCAATGTCTGACCAGTATTTAATTTCCATTAGTTAGTTTCCTCCAATGTTGTGTACTTTGCTAAAACGGCCTTCAGTTGGTGCTTCGTCCGGAGACCGACAAGTTTTTCAACCACCCGGCCGTCCTTCTTAATGAGCAGCGTTGGGATCGACATAATGTCAAATTTTGCTGCGGTGGCTGCGTTGTGATCAACGTCCACCTTGCTAATCGCGACCTTACCAGCTAGGTCGCGGTCCAAATCCTCGATGACCGGACTTTGCATCCGGCAGGGACCACACCATTCCGCCCAAAAATCCGTTAGTGTAACGCCGTGCGCCGTCGCGCGTTCAAACGTTTGATCTGTTAATGCTTTAACCATTGATTACTACCCCCGCGTGTTTAAGTTGTGCAACGTAATTGAAAACCGCCTGACCCGCAATACCGCCATCACCGACCGCCGTTGTGATTTGGCGAAGTTGCTTTTGGCGGACGTCCCCAATCGCGTAAATACCAGGAATCGTCGTTTGCATTTGCTCGTCCGTTAAAATCCAGCCCGCATCATCCGTAATGTTCAAGTTCTTGAACATCGCCGTCATCGGCTCCGCGCCGACATAAATAAAGACGCCGTCAGTGGGAACGGTCCGTGTTTGGTCGGTTTGGCGATCGTAAACTTGTACGCCCGTCACCTTGCGCTCATCACCAACGATCGCCGTAACCTGACTGTGCCAAGTAAAACGCATCCGCTCGTTATCAAAAGCGCGTTCTTGAAGTAACTGTTCGGCGCGAAGTTGGTCGCGGCGATGCACCACTTGGACGCCATCCGTCACGTTCGCCAAGTAAAGGCCTTCTTCGATAGCAGAATTGCCACCCCCAACGACGGTTACCTGCTTTTGGCGGTAAAACGCGCCGTCGCAAACGGCACAGTACGAAACGCCCCGACCACTATAGGCTTCCTCGCCAGGAATACCGAGTTTACGCGGTTGGGAACCAGTGGCGATAATCACGGCGGCCGTGACGAATTCGTCATTATCAGTCACGATGTGCTTTAAGCCCTGCGCATCCACTTCAACGCCGACGACGTTTCCGTATTGATATTCCGCGCCGAATTGGGTTGCGCTTCGATACATTTTTTCTGCGAGGTCTGGCCCCATAATTCCCTCAAACCCCGGGTAATTTTCAATTTCGGCCGTGTTGTTCATCTGACCACCATAAATTCCCCGGTCTAAAATCGCGACCTTTAAGTTGGCCCGTGAAGCGTACAGGGCGGCGGTCAACCCACCGGGACCCGCACCAATCACGACAACGTCATACTGTTTTGTCATTTTCTAACCTCCGTTTTCAGTCCTATTCAACTGATTGATTGAATAGTTAAATATTAGCAGATAATTACTAGAAGTCAATTCTAAAGTTTCGTGGGACTTTCTGATTGGGGGCCATCCGACGACGACTAAGACTGAAGGCATGCGCGCTGACCGGTGTCAGACCCGCCTTAACACTACAAAAAGGACGACTAGCTGACAATTCGCTCTGTCAGTTAGTCGTCCTGATCATTTGTTTAGTTCGTTTTAACGAGTAGTTTCAGTTTGCTTAGCTGCAAACTGGCGCCAGTCATAATAACTCTCATTCAAGCTATAAGCGTGGCGCCCGTGCTCATTTAGTAACCGGGTGGCCTGATTGGTCAACGCACAGAGGTGTCCCCGGCAGTAAACAATGATGTCTTGGCTTGGTTGCAGTTCAGCCAACCGATCTTGTAAATGTTCAATTGGAATGTTGACCGCCCCGGCAATGTGCCCCGCTTGGTATTCCTCCACGGGACGGACGTCCAATAACTGAACGTCATCCCGGGTAACCAGCTTCATAGCAGCTGCCAAATCAAGCGTTTGAACATTTTCAGTTGCATCAAAATCGCGTTGAATTTGACGCATGGTCGCCAGCTGGCTCTCACCGACGTCCCTTAAAAGGTAAAATAGTTGCGCAACTTGGTCGGAGGCCAACTCATAAATAACGAAGTTACCACGTTTGGCCCGGCTCACTAAGTTCGCCTCGCGTAACGTTTGTAAGTGCCGCGACGTATTGGCAATGCTCATTCCGGATTGACGGGCTAGCGTTTCAACCGTCTTGGGGCTTTGCACGAGTAAGTCCATTAATTCTAACCGGCGGTCACTGGAAAGACTCTTCCCCACCTTCGCAAGTTCCGCATACAGGCTCGCCTTGTACGCATCCGCAGTTTGATTCATGTCGCTGCCTCCCGTTCTTTAATCGTTCTCAATTCAATTAATTGATTGAATAGTTACATCTTACCCTTTTGCGCTGGATTGTCAATGATTCTGCCGTTGGCGGTGCTCGCAAGCCTGAAGCAACCGAAACAGTTATCAATGTGCTAAGCTAAACCTAATTTTTTAAGGAGGCTTCGCCCATGCAAATTCGTCCCATCACCGCGGCCGACGACGCGGCCATGCAAACCATCATTCAACAGGCCCTCAAAGCCGCTAAACTTGATATTCCGGGCACCGCCTACTTCGACGCAAATCTAGCCCACCTGTCAGCCTTTTACGCTGCGCGCCCCGACCGCGCCTACTGGGTCGTCGTTGACTCTCAGGGAACCGTCGTTGGTGGTGCCGGCTGTGGCGAATACGGTACCGGCCAGCACGTCGCCGAATTGCAAAAACTTTACTTACGGCCGGATGCTCGCGGTCACGGATTGAGCTACCAATTAATTGACCAGGTTACGGCTTTTGCCCGTCAGACCGGGTATCAGCAGCTTTACTTGGAGTCCAGTCACCGGCTAGCCGCCGCCCTGCACGTTTACGATCGGAGCGGTTTTACCCGCCTCGACCAACCATTGGCGGTGGCCGTTCATTCGGCAATGGATCGCTTCTACATTAAATCACTACAATAAAAAAATCAGGCTAAGGGTGCGGTTAAACCCCCTTAGCCTGATTTTTAGTTGGCGCTGACGGCCCGAACCGAGTGCCGCGCCACGATTTGGTGCGGCACGATCACCGCCGTCGGTAACTCGTCCGTCGGGTGCGTTGCCAGCGCAATTTTCGCCGCTTCTTCGCCCAACCGTTGTGGAAAAACGGCGACCGACGTTAACATTGGGTGTGCTAAGTCGGAGAAAATCGAATTATTAAACGCAATCAGCGAGCACTGACGCTGCTTCCAAACTGGATTATTATGCAACACTTGCTGCAACTTCATGGCCAACATGTCGTCAACCGCAACAAAGCCGGTCACCGTGGGATGGGCCGCAAAAAACGCCGTCAACGCCTGCACACTGCTGGCGTGATCCTCAAAGCGTTCCTGCAATAAGATATCCGGTAACTGGTCCTGCATCATCGCCCGCTGGTACCCGAGCATCCGGTCACTTTGCACCATCTTTGATAAGTCAGAATATAGGAAACAAATCTGCCGGTGACCGCGATCCAATAAGTACTGGGTCGCGTCGGTTCCGGCCTGCACGTTGTCGTTGTTAACGTAAGAAATCTGGTTACTATCCTGCGCTGGTTTCCCAATCACCACGTACTGCACATGCGCCGCGGCTAAGCGCTTCACGACCGGGTCATCTTTTTCCGAATAAAGTAAAATAAACGTGCGGATGTGGCCCTGCGTAATCATCACGTCAATGTTATGGACTAATTCTTCACTGGAAATGCCGGTTGCCAGAGTCGTCATCGAGCCGTGGCTAATGCAAATCTCGTTGATACCGCGAATCATCTCCAAGAAAAACGGGTTGGAAAAAATTTCGTGGTGGTCGACCGGCAATACGACCCCGATAGTGCTACTAGCATTCTTAGCTAAATTCTGAGCGTTAAAGTCCGGTGCATAGTTCAACGCCTGCGCGGCTTTGGCGACCCGTTCACGCGTTGGCTTACTGATCACCGTACTTCCCCGTAACGCCCGCGAAGCAGTCGACGGTGACACACCGGCCCGCGCCGCTACGTCTTTAATTGTTGCCATACTATCCCCTCATAAATTCATTTATATATCTTTAATATAGAGCGTTCACCAGCCTTTGACAAGCGCTTGCAAAAAATCATGCACTTTTTTGCATATTTTAGCTCTTGGGCTACCGGATTCTGTAGTACTTTAACTACTAAGGATCAAGGCTCGGTGCGTCCAATGCCGCCCTTCAGGACCCCCGGCTTAATGCTGGAACGCGGTGGACACGGGTTTGAGCCGACAGCCCGCGTCTCAAACACCGGTCTTACACTAACCAAGCAAACGACGCTTGCTAAGTGTAACGACACCGCTGAGCATTTACCGGGGGAACCTGAAGGGCTGGACTGGCAGGCAGACCGTGATCGTGGGACCCAACAGTAAATTAAACTTAATAAGATGGGGTTCTTTCGGCTTAGAATAAAGCTCAAATTTAAAACTGCGGAATGGTCTCCAAATCAATGCCCGAGTGTTGGCGTCAATCGGTTACGCCCATTACTAACGGCAATCTCAACGCAATTTGGTATAGAACTAAAATAACGCGGGCAGTCCGCACATTACGAACGTAATGTTAGCGGATTGCCACACGTTATTTTTTCTGGTTAGGTTTTCCCTCACTTGTTAGCAGGTTTGGTGACGTAAATATTGGTAGTGATTCGTGAACGTCCGCGGCTGATTTGCGGGCAAGACAATGTCGCCAAAACCGCTATGATGAATCGCATCCGGTAAGGTCTGCAATTCAACGGCTAGCGCGTGGTATTCGCCTAGCTGATGCGGCAACTCGGGTTGCGGATTGGCGGTAAAGATTATTAGCCCGTTACGATCGGTGGAAAACGCCAGCGTATGCTGGCTCGACGCCAACCGCCCCGCCGGCATGCCCGGCGTATCTAAAACGTAACAGTCATCGTATTCCGTTTTGCCCACTTCATGCAGTAACGTCGTCAACTTCGTTTGTAACGCCACCGGTTGCTGAAAATCGTAAGCCGGCGACGGTACGTAGAAAACGCCGGTCGGAAGCTTTTCACGGTCCGTCCGCACAAGTTTGTGCGAGTTGATTTGCAACCGTTGCTGATTGACCAACGCCTGCGGACCAGCCAAATTAAAGTACACGTGACAGGTCGGGTTAAACAGCGTCGTCGCCGTTGACAACCCGGTGTAACTAATTTGAACTTCATCCGTGGCGGTTAAAGTGTACGTCACCGTAACGCGCAAATCACCAGGGAACCCATCTTCGGCAGCCAACAGCGTGGTCGTCAATGTCAGGGAATCACCGTTCGGCTCGTACTGGCCCTTAAAGTTGTGCGTTTGGAGACCGTGTTCACCCCCGTGCAACAGGTGGGACCCGTTGTTGGGCGTCAACTGATAATGCTGCCCGTTCAAGTCGAAGGCGGCGTTACGGATCCGCCCGGCGACCCGGCCAACGGTCTTGCCGACCATGTACGGCGTGGCAACGTACTCGGCTAGCGTGTCAAAGTGCGTCACCAGCGACTGGTACGCCCCGTTGACCAGCACTTGCAAATCGACCCAGGTCGCCGCGTAACTAAGCACTTTCAGCCGCGTGCCCCGCGCATTTTCAAGCGTATAGCACGTGACCGGCTCGCCTTGATAATCACCAAATTTCGTTGTCGTAATCACGACGCCACCCCCTTAATTTAGGGCTTGTTCAATGTTTGCTAACGTCAATTCACTCGTATCGTTAAAGTTAATCGCAGCCGCCCCCAAAATAGTCGGATCACCGATGCCAATTGAGAGCTCACCGGCTGCATTGATGGCTTCCACGCCAGCCTTAGCATCTTCGACGCCGATGCAGGCCGCTGGCGGCAAGTTGAGCAGTTCGGCACCGCGGGTAAAGATTTCTGGATCGGGCTTCCCGCGTTTTAACTTGGTTGGGTCGACCCGCTCCGAAAAGTAACCGGCTAGCCCAAGCTGTTCGAGCACGAGCGGCGAGTTCTTTGAGGCGGAGGCCAACGCCAACTGGTAATTGTGGGCGACGAGGTCGTCTAAAAACGCCTGGATACCTGGTAAGATTGCGCTTGCGTCCATGTTTTTCAACAGGGCCAAGTAGTTGGTGTTCTTCTTGGTCGCGTAGGCTTCCTTTTCAGCTGGCGTATAAGCGTCAGTCAGGTTGCCGGCCTTCAAGATCAATTCCAACGAATCCATCCGGCTGACCCCCTTCAAGTTATCGGCTAACTCAGCCGTCCAAGTCACGCCCAGTTCGTCGGCTAACTGGTGCCAAGCCTGCGCATGGTACACCGACGTATCGGCGATTACCCCGTCTAAATCAAAAATGAAACCCTTAATTGCATTAAAGTTCGTCATAACTGCACTCCCCGTTTATTTAGTCCGTGCTAACGTTTGCGTTTGACCGTTAACCACAACGTCGAGTGGCGCACCGTCGATCAATTCCAGATGCGTACCCTGAGCGTCAACCGTAACTTCAATCACCCGTCCACGGAATACTTGGCGGAAGGAATACTTCGTCCACTGCTTGGGTAAGAACGGCTTGTAGCTTAACGTGTCGTCCTTGACCCGCATACCGGCAAAGCCTTGAACCATGGCAATCCAGCCCCCGGTCATCGAGGTAATGTGTAAGCCGTCATCCGTATCGTTGTTGTAGTTATCCAAGTCTAAGCGGGCCGTCCGGTTGTAAAATTCAACCGCTTTGTCCTCGTACTTCAAGTCGGCGGCTAGGACCGCGTGAATCGCAGCCGACAGACTGGATTCGTGCACCGTCATTGGTTCATAGAAATCAAAGTTGTGCTTCAACTGTTCCGGCGTAAAGCGGTCGATGAAGTCGTACATGATTTGAAGAACGTCGCCCTGCTTGATGTATGGTGACCGCAGAATGTGATCCCATGACCAGTGTTGATTGATTGGTAATTGGTCCGCGGGAATGGCCGCAACCGGTTCCAAATCCTTATCCAAGTAACCGTCGTGTTGAACAAAAATATCCAAGTCCTTGTCATAAGGTAGGTACATCCGGCCGATAATATCTTGCCAGTGAGCCTTTTCAGCGTCACTAACGCCAAGTTGTTGCGCTTGTTCTGGCGAGACTTCCTTGAGCACTTCCAAGGTGTAGGCCAATGACCAGCGGGCTAAATAGTTGGTATTAAAGTTGTTATCAACGTTGTTTTCGTATTCGTCCGGCCCAGTGACCCCGTGAATCATGTACTGCCCGTTGCGCTTACTGAAGTGGACCCGGTCCGCCCAGAAACGTGAAATTTCAGTTAGCACCTTGCTACCTTCGTGTAAAACATAAGACTTATCGCCAGTATACCGGGTGTAATTGTAGATGGCAAAGGCAATATCGCCATTACGGTGAATTTCTTCAAAGGTAATTTCCCATTCGTTATGGCATTCGATCCCGTTGAAGGTCACCATCGGGAAGAGCGCACCCTTCAAGCCTTGTTGCTGGGCGTTAACGTAGGCGCCGTCCAGTTGCTTGTAACGGTACATCAATAGGTTACGCGTGACTTCCGGCTTGGTGATTCCGAGGTAGACCGGCACCGCGAAGGCTTCGGTATCCCAGTAGGTCGCACCACCGTATTTTTCACCGGTAAAGCCCTTCGGCCCAATGTTCAAGCGCGGATCATCACCGTAGTAGGTACTGAATAATTCAAATAAATTGAACCGCATTCCTTGTTGCGCAGCGGTATCGCCCTCGATCCGGATGTCCGACTGCCGCCAACGGTCCGCCCAAACTTGCGTGTGAGCCGCTAACAAATCAGCGTAGCTCTGACTGGCAGTTTGGTTGGTTAACCGCGCCATCGCCGTAATTAAGGCGGCGTCACCGTCATAGTCGCGTGACGTCACCACAACGACCCGTTTTTCGAAGGTCGCCGTTGCGCCGGCTGCCAAATCCCGTTCGAAATGGGCGGTGGTGGCCGCCGCTTGCTGGTCAACCGTGCCCGCGGTTAAGTCGGTCACGTAGCTGACCTGCATACCGGAAGTGAAGCGCGGCGTACCAAAATTATTGGGCATCGTTTCCGCAATCAGACTGTCCGCACTGACTTGGTGGACTTCCCAGAACTTCTCGTCATAGTTGGCGTCTTCATTCTTGACGTTGGCATCTAAGGCCGACGCTAACGCAATTTTGACGGGGGCGTCTGCGAGGTTTTTAAACGTAACCTTTTGTACGGATAATTCCTTTTGCGCCGCACTCAAGAACCGTTCAAACGTGACGGCGACCCGCAAATCATCTTCAGTCACTACGAACGAGCGGGTCAGCACCCCGCGTTGCATGTCTAAGTCCAACTTAAAGTCCGTGAAGCGCGTCTTCGCAAGGTCCAGCGATTTGCCGTTGAGTTGCACGTTAATCTTAATGAAATTAACGGCGTTGATCACCTTACCAAAATATTCTGGGTAGCCGTTTTTCCACCAGCCAACCCGGGTCTTGTCGGGATACCAAACTCCACCCAGATAAATCCCTGGCAAACTATCACCGGAGTAATCTTCTTCGAAGAAGCCCCGCATACCCATGTAGCCGTTCCCGAGACTCGTCATGGATTCCTGTAACCGCTTGTTTTCCGGCTTAAATTCAGTCGTGACAACGTGCCACGGTGTAATGTCAAAAATACGTTTCATGAATTCAACACACTCCTATGCTTTGTAAGTTTCTTTGATTGCGCCAACGGAGAAGGCCCCAATTGCCATCACGATTCCGGCAAATAATAACATGGTTGCTTGAGAACCGCCAAGTAATGGGAACAATGCGAAACTGAGTAAGGACGCTACGATTTGTGGTAAGCAGATTGAACCGTTAAACAGCCCTAAGTAAGTCCCCATGTGTTCACCAGATAAGGCGTTAGTCACCATCGTTAATGGGTAAGTGTTCATTGCGGCCCAGGCCATCCCAACGAGGACGAAGGAAACGACTAAGGCAGCTTGTGAATGGATAAAGAAGATTGATAAGAAGCCCGCGGCTCCGAGTAATAAACTAATTGAGTAACCCATTTTGTGGAATTTGTTAGGAACCTTAGCTAACACGTATGACCAAACAACGGCCGCAACGGATTGCACCGCGGATAAGATCCCGTACCAGTTCCCAGCGGCTTGGTAGCCAGTCGAACTAGCATCGGTTGTGTTCCAAACGTTGTCCGCAATCGCCCCCGTCGAGTAAGTCCACAAGTATTGGAAGGCCATCCAGCAGAAGAATTGGACTAACGTAACCATCCAAAATACTTTAGGCGCTTTCTTTAATAAGGCGAACCAGTTCCCACCAGTTTTGTTATCGCTTTCATCGATGCCATGATATTTGGCATAGGTCACGGGATCATACTCCCGAACCCGGCTAATCGTAATAATGGTTGAAACCACTAGAATGGCGGCACCAATGTAAAATGACCAGATCACGGAGTTTGGTACGACACCCTTCTTAGCGGTGTTAGCCACCCCAAGAAGCGTTAATAAGAATGGAAAAATAGCTGCAATCACGGCACCGGTATTCAGTAAGAAACTTTGAATCCCGTATGCATAACTCTTTTGATCATCATTAACCATGTCACCGACCATCATCTTGAACGGTTGCATGGCAACGTTCGACGATAAATCCAGAAACGCGACCGTCACGGCCCCAAAAATCAATGCGGCCATTGACGCGTACCCAAAGCCAAACGACCCGGAGTTCGGTAACAGAATCATCACGATAACCGCGACAATCGTCCCTAAAATCAGGTACGGTAACCGCCGCCCACCTAATTTCGGTGCCCAGGTCCGGTCGGATAAGCTACCCACGATTGGTTGCACGATCAAGCCGGCCAATGGTGGTAAGATGAAGAACCACCCGAGGTTGTTCGGGTCGGCCCCCAACGTTTGGAAAATCCGACTCATTTGGGAACTTTGCAACGTAAATGCCATTTGCACACCCAGGAAGCCGAGGCTCATCATCCAAATTTTATTGGACGAAAGGATTGGCAATCCTGATTTCTTTTTAGACTGATTATTTTTCACAATAAAGCCTCCCAGCAACGAACTAATTTTGTTTACAGGAACCATTGTAAAACCGTTTTCATTTTAATGCAAGCGGTTGCGTAAATTTGTGCAATAATTTTAATTAAGTTGCAGGCTCTGTGCATCACCGTTGCATATCAGGCCCTGTAAGGGGTTTCGGGCGCGGTTGGCGCGAATTTGTTCATAATTAATTCATTTTTAGTTCATAAAAAAATCAATTTTAGCAATGATCAATCAGCCCTGTAGCTAGCCACGCCGGTAACGCTCTCAACCCGCCAATTACTTTGTGCAGTGCACAACAAAAGCGCTGATGCAATTTCACACCAACGCTTTTGAACTTTCCCCTGCGTCCGCGGGGCCCCCGGTTCTTACAAAAATAGCAAGCTAAAAATAAACATAATGCCGATTACTGCAATCGTGCCGGCCACGAGCAATATGACAAGGCTCGACAAAATTTCAAGCAATTGCATTAGAAACTCAATAAATTCCAAATCCCTTACTCCCCCTACCATTAGTGTGTACCGGTAAAATTTAATTTGGCCGGTACACCACCCCCGCATGGGCGGGGAACACGCCTTAAGCTGTTGAACAATTCTAATGTAATCGGGATCACCCCCGCATACGCGGGGAATACTACCGGTGTGCTAATCGCGTTTAATTCTTTCGCCACAACTTCCAGATTTACAATAAGCATGAACAAAAAATAGAAGCACCACGTTTAATACCGGTAAATTCATCGCTGTCTGAGCATGGGTCAGCCCTGAAGCCAATTTATGAGTATTTGGAAATAGACTTCAGATCTGAATCAATTTCAAGAACTCCCACCTAAACAATTCGTTGGCTGAATCAAGGTGTGGCTTCTAGGCATGTGGCAACTGTCCCATATCACGACTATGAAAGTGACGTGAAGCGGTATGCTCACGAACTTTCTAATTACTTCAGTTCTTTCCGCCGGGCATCAATCAGTGCCGTTAGTTCATCTAAATCCGGTAGCGTTGCCCGCTTGCGGATAAAACCACGCGCAGCTGATCGCGCTTGAATATGCGCGCGCTTTTCTGGATTTTTAGCATCCCATTTAGCTCGGGCCCGAGCCATCTGTTCTGTGTGCGTTCCTTTATCAACCATAGTATCTCCCCCTTAATTAAATATACTTAATAATCTATAAATCAACTTGAACAGATGAATAAGCTCATAGCCAAGCCAAATCAACATCAAACCTATTAGTGTGCGTAAACCTATGATTTTGATTTTTTCTTTAAACATAATTCTCCTTCAGGATTACTCCCGCATATATGGAAAGCATCATAATCCGAATCCGATTAACTCTATATACACAATAAAAATATTAACTGTATCGTGAGCATTACATCCGGATCTACGCCTTATTGAATCAACATTGGTACTAATTAAAATTGTCCTTACGTATATTGAAGAAAGCATCTGCTTTATGCTTCTCCCAATATTCAACCAATTTTTCCGCTGTTTCTAACTTTATTCCACCAACTTTTCTACTGCCAGTTCGAAGCCTTGTAATTAACGGCTGCGAAACACCAGATTTCTTACCAATACTATAGGCTGTGAGTGTACTATCAAGTAAATCTTGAACCTTCTCACTGGTTTTCTTTACCATTTTTTCTCCTTACGATTAACTAGAATAAATAAATCGTCCCTGCATATACGGGGAATACTTTTGAAGAAGGGTGAAGCGTAGACGCCATTTTTGGACGAACCCCGCATATGTGGGGAATACTCCATGACTGACAGCCTCGACATCACGGTTGAAGGCTCATCCCCCGCATGCGCGGGGAATACTGTTTTGTGTCCTAGAAGATACTGAATTTTTTGAGGATCACTCCCGCACACGCGGGGAATACCTTTGCGCAATTTTTTTCAACTTTTTCCATCAGGATCACCCCCGCATACGCGGGGAATACTTCCAAGCGGGGACAGCGATGGCATGATTAACGGGATCACCCCCGCATACGCGGGGAATACAAGACGCGAACAACTACAAGGACTTGCAAGCGAGGATCACCCCCGCATACGCGGGGAATACGCGCCTTTCTTAGTCGCTTGCTCACGACAGTTGGGATCACCCCCGCATACGCGGGGAATACAAGACTTTACGGCCCTTATTGTCCTTTTACCCAGGATCACCCCCGCATACGCGGGGAATACCCAGTGCAGGCTGGCCGTACAAAATGACCCCGGGGATCACCCCCGCATACGCGGGGAATACTTTACAACGCCCGAAATTACTCCCTTAATTCCGGGATCACCCCCGCATACGCGGGGAATACTGCCACCATTCAGCAGTTGCCCAGCGGCGTTTAGGATCACCCCCGCATACGCGGGGAATACCAACCATCACACTATACAACGCAATATAACACGGGATCACCCCCGCATACGCGGGGAATACTTGCAGACCAGTGGCTAGGCCGGTCGATGACAAGGATCACCCCCGCATACGCGGGGAATACGGCAATGCTGAAAGACCTAGACGGTCAGTTCGAGGATCACCCCCGCATACGCGGGGAATACGAAAGTGTGAGTGTTGTAGTCGAGTTCGAGACAGGATCACCCCCGCATACGCGGGGAATACACTAAAGAAATCCCGGTAAATCAACGTTCTTAAATTCGGAAATCACCGTTTTTTATAAGGTGGTCCGCCAACTGCCACGTTGCCTGCGCATCCGCCAACGCATTATGTGGCCGTTGATTCTTAATTCCATACTTTTTCAAAACTGTTGCTAACCGGTAATTATCCAGAAAAAGTTCGACGCGTTGAACAATTGGCTGTAAATCCACCATCTTATTTGTTAAGCTGGCTAACCCATTTTGCTGGCACGCCTGTCTCAAGAAATTCTCATCAAACCCGAAATGATATCCTACAATTGGGTAGTCACCAACAAAGGTCTGGAGCTGTTCTAACGCTACTTTCAAGTCCAGGCCCCGTTCTCTTAACTGTTCAGTTGTAATCCCAGTTAAATCGGTTATGGACTGTGGTACCACCCGCGCCGGTTTGATGAACCGTTCGAACGTTGCTATCTCACCCGTTAGCGTGCGTTTGACCGCCCCAATCGCAATAATTTGGTCCTTAAGAAGGTTTAATCCCGTCGTCTCCAAATCTAACGTGACGACCGGACTTTCAGTCGGTGGCACTTGCTTATTTAGATTGCGGTTAGCCATAATTTTTGCCCGCCGGAACTTAGCTGCGTTACTAAAGCCGGGTTGGGGCGTCCCCGGTGCTACCTTAAGGTGAGTCATCAGTGGGATGCCATCGTAATCCGTGACCTGATAATCGCGGCGCGTCGTTCGAAATTCATAGCCCAACTCCCCTTTGGCACTGTATACCATGGTGGCTTCGCCGCGGCCAATGCTAGTGATAATTCGCTCCCACAAGTAATCGCGAATCCGGGCGTTCAGGTGACCAACGTAGACGCCCGTTTGAATTTCTTGACACCATTTCGTTAAATCACCCCGAAGCGCGGGCGGCACTTTAGTTAGTGTAATGACGATCATTGTGGTTGTTCCTCGCGTTCGCGGTACTGAACACCAAATTTCTGTAAGCCCATTTGATCATCCCACAACTGCATAACGGTCGCTTCAGGGACGTCTTCAGGCGCTCCCAAAAGTGTTTTTAAATCGGCAACCATTTTGGCAAGTAGCTTTGTTTCCACAAATTTATCACGCATCGCCAACCGTGTTTGACTGGTAATATCAGGATCATTCGGAGCATTCTTAGTAACCTCAAACGCGACTGGAATCGAGACACTGGCTTTATATAAATCTGCAAAATCGTAAACAAACGATAAATCGTGTCCAGTGTGAACAAAACCCAGCCCAGGTGAAACACCTAGTGCGCAAATCACCGCGTGACTCAGACCATATAAGGCTTGATGCGCTGCCGTTAAAGCCCGATTGATTTGATCACTAGCTTCAAAATCATCCGGATTATACATCCGCCGACTCCAGGGCACCCCGGTCTCACGCGCTAACTGCTGATAAACGCGGCGGACCCGGGCGCCCTCTTTACCACGCAACTCTTGCATGGAATATCGCGAAACATCTTCGCCAGGAAAGCGCATCTGGTACATTTGGCGGGCCACGCTAATTCGTTTCTTCTGGTTAGAAACTAGTGCGGCTTGGGCTTCCAACAGTCTGGACGAATGACTAAGCGGCCGGCCATAAGCATACTGCCGGACACCTTGTTCGCCCACCCAAATCACGCCTAGGCCCGATTGCCCAATCAATTCCATCGCCCGGTGGGTCACATCAACACCAGGGCCAAGCATTAAAACCGCTAGCATGGCCGATGGTACGTAAACAATTCCCCGTTGATCAACCACTTGAATCGCACTGTCCTGCCGATTAATCTTGGCATGTTCTATATAAATAAACGTAATCCGGTCCCGCATCCGTCCCAGCTCAGCCCACTTCGGTTTCTGAGCGCCAATCTGCTTTTGAACCATAATTTTAGTTTTCTGGTAAAACGGTCATTAAACCCATACCGTAGGCTTTTTCCCGACCAATCCCATTGGTTAAAATGGTCTTAAACACGTCCAAATCAGTAATACGTAATTGACCTTCAAACGTCACTCGACTTAATCGCAACGCCCGACTCTTTTTCTTACGTAAAATTGGCCATTCGCGTTCAATTACGCTAAACGCCTTTCTTAACTCATTTTTCTCAAAAACGCTAGCCGGTTGCTCCAGCAATTCAAAGCCGGCCCTTTCCGCGCGATCAACTAACCACTTGCTCTGTTGCGCAACCGTGATGTGCGGTACAATGCGCCCCTGCCGCTGATCTGGGTGATCATAAATCGTATGCGTCGGGTTAGCGGTTAACCGAAATCGCAATATTTGCCCCTGCTGTAACTGGTCAATAAACTCATCATATGATTTCGTTGCGGCCGTTCCCGGTACACCATAAGTTTCTAACGCTTTTAAATCAGGTTTTTCGGGACTTAAAACGAGTAAGTAGCGTTTAGCGCCTAACTGATCAATTCGCCATAAGTGCCGTTGGCGTTCCCCCGTCGCAACTTCCTTCGGAAAACTCTGCTCTACCCAATTATGATAAGCACCAAGGTGGGTAAGAGTTTGCGTTTTATGGCGATTTTGAGTGTCAACTTCAACTCTTGATAAATACATTTCCGTCCCCCCTCCTATTAAATTCCACTAAAGTAATCGACCGTGTGGGCCGGATTGGACAGCTCAACCGTAGTGGTACTCATCGCCCGAAAACCATATTGGCGATGACGCTGGTCAAATGAAACCATCCGGTCCTTAACCATCGTGCTGGCTTGGCCTGCTAATAGATCCGCATCAGCCATAATGGTGAGCGCAATCGTTGTACGTTGACGTCGTTGATACCAAGCCGCCGCCTGCCATTTTAAATGGGTCAAAACATCAACCGGCTGACCATCATGGATCAAAGCTTGTAACGGCCCGGCTGGCGTATTTGCCCGCCGACCTAAAAATAATTGGAACCGCGGGTGCGTTAACGCGTTCTGGAGCCGCTCAAGCAGCTGCTCGTCCTCGCTACCAAGTGCCACAACAAAGCGCGCATCTTGTAAATAATCGCGGTAAGTCACTTTTCGCGTAGCGGTTTTCCACTCCACGACGTGATAGTCAGTTAACGACACCCCGGCTTGGTCAATTCGCACCGCAAATTGAAGGGCGTTTAATGTCTGAATGCGTTCATCTCGGCGCCGATAGCCTAGGGCCGCGGCTAGTAGGCCGATAATGGCACTTTTCGACGGATAAGTAGTCGTCGTCCGCCGTTCAAAGGTGGCCTCGTTCCCATACGATTGTAAGGGCGCGGTTAAGTTAAACGTTAGTGTTTTCATCCTGCACCGCCTTTGTTAACGCTTCGGTGATTGTCGCTAATAGTTCTGGGAGCGTCTTTGCTTGTTGACCGATTGTCGTTTCGCGTTGACTCAGTACAACGTTTAACAGTGGTTGCTCAACTAATTCTTGATCAGCAATCGCTTGATAAGCCGCTTCCAAACGCTGTTCAGACGGCTTAACGAACCCTTGCCGGGACGTAACCGGCTCTTCAAATGCGGACACCAGGTTAACCGGGGTATCTGGACGAAGGGTGACCATGATATAACTCGGCAACGTTTTATTCGCAAACGTGTTTTGCTTCCCACTCGGCATCGATAATAAGAAGGCCTTGATGAACTCAACCGTTCCCTTAACCGCATCCTCAGCATCTAAATTGTGGGCAAGTTCGCGTAAGTTAACGTTAGCGTAGCGGTACAACGTTGACGAGTTATATTCAATCGTCCCTAACATCGCGGCGCCATTTTGGTCCTTTTCCTTTTCATCGTCCATTGCCGTGTAATAGTCAAATTCTGGCACCACTTCGTGAGTCGAGAGTGCGTGGGCCACTTGCGTAGACGCGTCCACGTTTAGTTCGGGATTGTCCGCCACCATTCGACCAAATAATGCTAAGTCAATTGAGTTAGCCCCCTTCATGATGGCCTTAATGTCCTTTACGGCCTCTTTATCCGCTAAAGTATCGTGATCAACGGCGTATTGAGCTAGTTTTTCAATTTGGCCCGGACTAACCATCAGGAGGGCTCCGGTTTCATACCGTACGGGGGCATCCGGATTTTCTTTATCCTTGACTTCACTCATCTTAATTTTGGTCGCCTTGAACAACGCTTGAACTTTGGTCAACACTTCATCTGCAGATAAAGTTGGTGCCAGCTCGCTGATTTTTGCTACTAGTAATTGAGGAACTTTCTTAGTTCGTTTCCCAATCAGCGTATGCTGTTCATCAAAAACTTTCCGAACGGCCCGCTTCCAACTTTGTGAAGAAACCCGGGCCCGGCTAACGCCGCCGTAAAGTGCCGTCTTAGGCGCCCCCGCATCATCGCGGTTTAAATTTGAAGATGGCACGGTTTGTAAAACGTTGATATCTACATATAAATTAGTCATTAGTTGTTCTCCCCTTTTGATTGTTTATTCTTATTAACGTAAAAATACTGTTGACCCCAGCGCAACCGCACCCGGTTAGCTTGGGTATAGCCAAGTTGAATTTGATAAAAGTCCTGGGCTAACTGGGCATAATCCACCCGTGCATCCCCCACCCGTGACTTCAACATACCAATGAGATGACTAACGGCATCAATGATGGCCGCAATATTCGTCAAGGTTAAAATTGACTGGACTCGCCGGTCTAAAGCGACTTGATAAGCAGGATCCAGCCGCATTCCAGCTAACACATCAAACAACGGCTTACCCGCGGGTAACGCCTGGTCAGCGTCCGCTAACTGGCCCTTGTAGCGTGGGCTTGGTCCATAAACGCAACGTTCGGTACTCTGCTGGTGCAACGCGTACAGCCGGACCGCAGCATAAATCGCCGTTTCTTCCTTGGTCGGTTGCCCGGAATGGCTTAGCATCCTGGATGGCATACTAGCCATCATCACTGGCCAAACGACTTGGGCTCGTGGACTGGTCATGGCACTGGCAGTTCGAACGCCCGCTAAAACGCCCTTATTAATATGGCCACCATTGTACAATTTCAAAATAATTTGCTTCGTACTACTTGCAATTTCAGCTTTCATCTTGCTTGATCCCCTCCTCTTGTAACTTTAAATCCCGCTTAACTTTCCCTTGGAACATGCTCATTAATGTAAAAATATTTTCTAGTCCATATTCGCCCACAACGCCACTAATATCTCGTGGCGAGCTGTGATTCATGACATCCTTAGCGGCTGCCAAAGCAATCTGTCGGGCTGTTAATTTCCAATCAAGCACACTTTGATCCCGATCCGCGGTTGCTGTCAGGCTGACTAACCAATCTTTAAAGGGCTCGTTTAACCGACCATAAAACTGATCACTAAGTTTGGCCGCAAACGGCTTTGGATCCATTCTACGCAGAGTTCCAACGGACATTGCAAAACTATAAAAATCGGTTCCAATCTTCTGGGTCATCGTTATGACTTTGTCAATATAGACTGGCCAATAATCGTCCGTATGCGCATCGAAAATTACACCGGCCATAATTTGAATATCATCATGATACTCAATCATTGGTAAATTGGCGGGCGCTCCACCGCCTACAAAAGTGACGGATGCTAGTGATAATCGCCGGGAAGCTGCTAAGATTTTGCGACTTTTCAGCAAATTGAGCCACCAAACTAGGCCCGGTTGCCGCAAATCGTCGCCCGCGGTTGGCGTAATTCCAACATAGCTTCCAAAGTTTCGCCACATCGCTCGTGACATTGTAAATGAACTGCGGGTCGCCGGTATGTCATCTTCGGTTTTCTTGTCACGGCGCCAAATGGTCATTGGCTCAATAAACACGTTATCGGACTCAAATCCAGGTAACGCAGCGCTAAAAATCGTTGGCTGCTGTTGCTCATCCCATTCAATGTGTAGTAGCCGTGCCCAATTAGTATATAAATCAGCCACGTTATCCGGGCGCCGTTGCATCTCGCGGCGATCAACGTACGCTTGCATATCATCACATTCCCAAACGGGATGTTGTGGCGCATACTTATGCTTTTCATTAATCAGTACTAAATTCAGCATCAACGTTTCAAACACCGTTTGCCCGTCAGCGTAAACCGAATTCAACTTATATAGCCAGCCCATTGAAGACGAAAATTTATCCGCCGTTTCAACTTTCGTTTTATCCGTCGTACCAGCAAAGTTTTGGTAAGTAATAAGCCAACGTGCTAATTCAGCCAAAGTTAGTTGATTCTTTTCCATGTCGGCTCGAGAAGCAAAAATTGCGGGGGTGTTATTACTTTCCGAAACCCGCCGATTCAGTTGCTTAATCGCGACGGTCCCCTTACCGAGCGCGACGCGTTTGTTTTCGGCAACGACGGCATCATAATCTTCAGTGGTGACTTGATAAAACGGATGGGCACCAAAAAGGTCAAACCGATCAGCAAACTGGTGCAAGTACTGCACCACGTTAGCTGAAAAGTGGCCCATCTTAAAAACTTGTTCCCAGGTCTTCAACAACGCGTCTTCATAAGCCTCCGGATCAACGTCAAGTTTTCGCTGGTGGACCGGGTCTTTGTCAATTCCCCGGTACGGCTGACCATTGCCGTCATAGCGCGAATAGACCGTGGTTAGAATAGCTAGTAAAACACGCATGACCGCAAGATCCTGAGTTCGCATATCGCCGGCTAACTGGCGATAATCTTGAGCGTGTTCAAATAATTCAATTAACGAAACCGTTCTAGGCGCGTTCGTATGACACTCAGTAACCTTAATCCACGGATCGGTCGTTAAGTTAAACGTTGGTTTCTCCATGCAATCACTCCTCCTTTTGATAACTAAGTCCACGGGTCGTTGAATAGCTTAATTGCCAGCCAAGTAACGTTACCGTATTTGATTCGTCCAGCACTAACGCCAAACTCCCCCGAAGCCACGGTTTACCAGCCCAATCTGGGAAAGTTTGCGCGGTTTGGCGTTCGAGTGCTTTGATTGCGCGATCAATCGCATTTTTAGGATACCGCGTAATCGCCGCTGGAATGCGGATTACTTGTTGCGCAACCTCCATTGCACGCACCGCGGCTACTGGGCGTCCATCAAGTAATTGAATAACACCCGTATTTGATTGACGTAACAGGACCACTTCCAGGCTTTCTTGAATATCGCGGACAGCCGCATTAGCGCGAATACTATCAGCTTCGGCACTTTGATGGGCGCGTTTTAGCCAGCCGTGCAAGGTTGCGTAACGGCCAGTTTGCGGCGCTTGAATTTGAAACGCCTCCGCTCGATCTTCCTGCTCATTTTGCCGGCGTTTAAACTCGCGATACGGCGCTTTAATCCCCGGCACCTGTTGATCGGTGCGTTGATCGTAAACTTTCTGAACTAATGGTGAAATCGCCGTTGGCAACGTGAGCGTGTCTGGTAAGAAATAATCCGTTTTACGTAGCAGGTAGTTACCATAGACCGCCTCATTCGCATCACCATAATCTCCCGCCCCGTTAACGCCTAACAAGACAAGTTGTGGTTGTTCAAGTCCTACCGGTCGCTTAAGCACATGGCGGTGTAAACGGCCAACCCGTTGTAGCACTAAGTCGATTGGTGCAATATCGGTATACATAATGTCAAAGTCAACATCTAGTGACTGTTCCAGTACCTGCGTACCAATAACGATGAGTCGTTCTGGGCGTTGACCGTGTTTTCCAATCAGTCGTTGCAGTTCAGCTTCCTGAACAACCCGATCAGGCGCCAAAAAGGCAGAATGTAATACCATTAATTGAATATCACTGACTTGCGCGACAAGCTCTGCGAGGCCCTGAGCCCGTTTCACGGTATTGACGATAATTCCGGCAACGCCACCCAATTTTATCCTGTCTAGTACATTTTGAACTAGGGCCTGATCATCACCACTAAAACGTTGAACTGCCACCGTTTGTGTAAGTTGACCACCGTTTCCCGTATTATCAGTCACCTGCTTAAGTTCACATCCGTCCACTAAACTCAAAAGCGGATAGGCCGTAACTTCCTGCCAGTTTGCTGGCGCAACTAACTGATCCCGATAATCATAGCCGTACTTTCCCCTTAAGTACTTCTTAATCAGTTCATTACGTTTTTCCTTGGGGAGCGTTGCCGATAAAATGACGACGGGAACGTGGTAAGCTCCCAACCAAATTAACGCTTCTTCCAGATAAGAAGTCATATAGGTATCATAAGCATGGACCTCATCAATAATGACGACCTTACCGCTAAACCCGAAGTGTCGCAGAAAGAGATGTTTTTGCTTCAGCCCCATCAGCAGTAAATTATCAATTGTCCCGACCGAAAAAGGGGTTAAAACGGATTTTTTACCGGTAAACCAGCTGTTTAAAGCAACTGAACCGCCATCCACCCAGTCATGATCACGCGGATTATCTTCCTCGTCAAACGCATTTACGTTACTGGACTGGACCAATTCCTGATATAATGGGTTATAAACTTTTTTGCCGTGCAATTCATCTTCTTGAAGCCGTAACCGCTCATCAACGGCAATTTTTGAAAGCCACTGATTAAAGCGGGTAAACATTGCATCCGTGGTTGCTTGTGTCGGCAAACCCATGAAGACGCCATTTCGACCAGTGGCGTGAGCCAGTTGTTCAGCAGCAACTAAGGCAACTTCCGTTTTACCGCTACCCATCCCGGCTTCAATGATAATCAGGCCGGGATCAGTAGCTTGGCCAATACTAGTCGTCATGCTTTGCTGAAATTCACGCGCGTGGAATCCCCAACGCGCATGGTATGGGTCTTCATCTAGCGCGACTTGTGCGGGATGCCAGCTATCCGTCGTTTTCCAGTTCAAGATGGCACTTTGTAAGCGGGCATCCGTATCAAGTTCAGCCGGTTCACCTAACCGGACAAGTGGAAATAACGGTTTGCGCTTAGCACTGTCTAAATATTCTGTGGACGCCAACCAATCAGCCATGATGAGCAGCCCTTCCAGAATAACGGCTTGGGGTTGCGTTATGGTCGGAATTTCGGCAACGCTTTGATAACCAGCCACCTCGAGCGCTTGGTTAAAAAGTGCTTCTTGCACAATTTTCCAAGGGCGCTGGACTTCGGCGCATTTGGTAGACTGATAATAATTCTCCTGAAACGGCGCCTGGCTGGTTTCTGGCGACGCATCAATCGTACGCCCGTGATGGGCGCCGATAATTGACGCCACTGAATCTGGGACCTCATGCCAATCTAGAATAGTTTCACCAGCAATCGGATGCGGTGACTCGCTCATAAAAACCGGAGCTTTTAGCTCTTTGAAGCCGGCCACTGTTAATTGCGCCATTAGTGTACTATCCAGGTCATCATCGTGGTTCCGCGACCGCTTCGCCTGAAAAGCGGGGGTTGCCTTTCCAATATCATGTACAAAGCCGATAAACTTGATAAGCTTCTGAGCCCCTGCTGGTGATAGTGACTCTTCAAGTCGTAATTTAACACCCTCACCGACCCAACCGGTGTATAACCAATTAATGACGTTAGCCGTATCTGTCAAATGAACAATTAACGGTAGCCAAAATTTCCCTTCTTCCCCCGAAGTTTTTTTAGCCCACAACGCGTTTACTAGTGCTGTGGTTTGCATTGTCGACGTCAAATCGATATCCCTCCTTTTGACAATTTTGATAACATTCTAATTCAATTAACTTCCTTCTTAACTTGAAATAAGCATAGCATCTTAAATCCTTTAAAGCAACTATAACATTATTAATTTTTAAAGACTACTAAATTAGTAGTCTAATCACCCCTACATCCATAGGGAACACAAGCATTGCTTCGCAATCAAAGCAACTATAACTGGATCACCCTCACGTCCATGAGGAACAAATTGTTACTGTAGTATTATAGCGCGAGTTGGGGAGTTCGGCATCTATCTTGTTAAACTTAATTATTCTAGACACTTAGTAAAAAAACATCATGTATCCCTTGCCTCAACCGATTGCATGTATAGGTTAGAGAAAGGAAAACTATGATGTCCTATTTTAAAAATAAAGATTTCAACCTGACTATTTAAAAGTGAACATTGCATTTCACCATTATCTACTGTTATTTCTTATTTACCAACCGTTTTATTTAACAATTTAGCAAAAGACAGCACGTCATTTACAGCTGCCCCTAACTTAAATTGCTGATCAGAACTTAACTGATTATAATCCGTATCATAATCACTAATATTGTTGTTCATTTCTACTAATTCATTACTTGCTGTACTAGTATTTTTTTCTAACATTTTTATTTCATTAATTGTTCCTTGCAGGATTTTTATTTGGGCTTGTATCTTTTCTGTAGCTTCATTAGCCTGATGTGCAATTTTTTTATTTTTACCATTAGCTATTAATCCGCCAGCACCAAGGCCAATTCCCGCCAGCGTCCAACCAACAGGACCCGCTAAGGCCAAGAAACCGCTTCCGGCGGCCATACCACCGCCACCTGCAGCTGCCGCACCACCGCCTAGCCACGCCAAGGCAGCATTAGTGGCTGCAGCACCACTTAGTGCAGAAATAGCTGTTCCAGTAGAAGCAGTCCCAAACGTCGTTGCAATAGCCATAGCAGCGCTAGGTCCCAAAGCAGCCACCCCCGCACCTGCAACAACGGTAGCTCCAGCTGTTGTACCTGCTTTAACATTTTTTTGCTCGTTAGCCACTCGCGCCTCCTGCACCAGTCCGTCATATCGCTCATATGTAACTTTCACTTGCTTTAGAGTTAATTTCAACTTTTCAGGTTTATTTCTAAACGCATTTATTCGAACCCACATTTCTTCAATACGTTCTTTCAAAATCTCACGTGTCTTAAAAAGGCTGGTAGATGCATGTACTGCCTGCGTTGAAGTTTTCTTAAACTGCTCATTTTTTCTATTCATTCTGGCAATTGCTTCTTTTTTTGCACCACTATTAAACATATTTACATTACCTCACTTTTAATTGTTAAAAAAGTTGTCTATATCTTTTTTATTTTTTAAGCTATTATGAACATTATTTAATTGAGCAAATTGAATGCTGTAAGAAAATAGCTCATCTCCGACTTGATCAAAATTTGTTGCTAATGCTTCTAATTCTCCGTAACGCCGATATTCCTTTTGCATCGATAAAAGAATCTGTTCATACTTATTGTTAATACTTTTAATTTTATTTTGAAACATCTGTTCAACATCTTCGGTGCTGTACTTAAAATTAAATTGTATAGCGTCCCACGATTCGCTAATACCTTTCACTTCTAACATAAACTCATCAGAAGCAAACATACGCTTAATTGCTGCAACTAAGCCACCCCAATCTAGTTCTCTAAGTGCCGAAACAACATGACCTGTACTTGCCTTAATAGCTGCAACAATTAAATCTTCTGAAGCAGAGACAGCATTTGCAATCGCAATAACCTTTTTACATTTTGCATCAATAAATTCAATATCTTTATCAGTATCACGATAAATTAAAAATTTATACAAAATACTTGAAATCACATTAATCAACTCTGCCAAACCATATTGGGCAAATAAATCTGCAAACCAAACAAAATCAAAATGATTAGATATCAGCCACTTATCAATATCCCGGCTGTTCACCGATCCAATACTAGGCAACATCGACATTCCAGGAATCGTAAGCCCTTGCTTTGTATTTATATCCGATGCTAGATGCAGCAAATGTTTAATAATTGCTGCAGCTAATATTGTCTTATCTTTCTTAATTACTGCAATAGAATTATAAACAGCCTGCGAAAAACTACTTGGCCGACTAATTTCGTAACCAGTAGCGGGGTTATGAGTATTGAATGGCGAAGTATACGACGTCCCCATCTTCAACGATGTATTGTAGGTGATTGTATTACTAAGAAGGTTGATTGGCCCAACAACAAGCCCTATTAATGGATCATGTGCCAATGTCGTATATCGATGGTTCATTCCACTAACCCCTGTTTTCTCCCAATATGCTGACGATCGTCTGATAGCGTCATATGAAGTCGGACCTAGTACCCATAAAGGAAGTTGCTTATTGACAGATATATTTTCTAAAAAAGAATTATTTCCCCACATCGTTACACTTTTATGAGTTAATGGGTCGCCTCCATTAATCGTTTTTTCTATCTTTTCATTATGTTTAATTTTTTTTGCAGCTTCTTGATCCGTATCTCGTGCTCGATTAAGGATTTTAGATTTATTAATATATTGTCGGGCCACCTGAAGACCAGCAATTAATAAAATAAAAATATAATCATTTTTATTTAACTCCATGGATTGAGATTCATTGATTCCCTTTACCATATGCTGCACCTGATTTTCATATGGTACTGTAATTTTACGTTCCATTTATCCCCACCCCAAACACTCATTTCATGTGCTTTGTATACTGCACTAATTAATTAAAATAACTATGCCTAATTTCCAGTTTAATCATTATACGAACTCAACAAACTATTTATATCAGAAGCTACGAAAGCGCTATCTAATAATTAAATTATATCCCAAATATAATACAGTGTCTCAAAATTCATTACCCTTAACCCACATTTTTCATTTTCAAACATACATGACGCTTATTTCCGGTGTAATCAATGAAATTTATGGCGATTGACACTAAATCTCAAACAAAAAATATAGCATTCATATCTTATAAGGATATAAAGCAGTATGTATATCCTTGTATGTATCTAACTGATAAACATCAAGGTGTAAATCCTATCCAATCACTACATCTTCTATTCCTATCCAATTCAAAAAGGCATCAAGAATTCAAATCAAATTCCTGACACCCTCTCGTTCACTATTATTTATAATTTTCTTCCAACCACGTCGCAACCATCCGCGGCATCCGCTTCATCTCCGCGTCCGTCACCGCCAAGCCCTTACCAATCTTAGCGTTACGCGCATTTTGGCGAATTACTGGTATGCTCAATCCTAAACCGCTACTGCCACTAGTCGTGAACGGATAAATCGTTTTCCCTTTAAAGTCCGGGTAATGTTCCAAAAAGGTATTAATCGCCATCGGGTTCTTATCCCACCAAATGGGATATCCCAGAAAAATCGTCTGGTAGCGTGCTAATTTTGGCAACTGGCCCTTTAACCGGGGACGTGCGTCGGCATCTTGCTCCGACTGCGCTACGTCCAGCATTTTTTGATAGCTTTGGGGATACGTTTTCTGTGTTTTAAGCTGGTATAAGTCCCCGCCGACGTGGCGGTGCAGTTCTTCAGCCACTTGCTTGGTGTGGCCCGTCCGCGACATGTACACGACTAAAATGCGCCCAGACGCTTTTCGCTTACGGCTAATTGACGTGACCGTTCGCGAATTGGCCGGTTCCTTGGGTTCAGGTTGCCGCATCGTCAGTAAGGCCACCACAAACGCAACCAGTAGGAAGCCTAACCCAACTAAAAGTATGCCCAACTTCTTCATTGCCCCACTCCAATCCTAATTATCAGTAAATTACCATGGCTGGTTCGTTGGTCCCACCGTAAATTCACTTACATTCGTATCTTCTGGTTGATCAATCGCGAACGCGACCACGTTCGCCACCCGACTTGGACTAATTTGATAATGTTCATAAGTCGATTGCATAGCTTGCGCTGCTTCGGGATCCGTAATCGTGCTCAGTAACTCGGTGCGAATTGCCGCTGGATAAATCGTCGCGGTTCGAATATTGCTACCTTCTTGGGCGGATTCCATCCGCAATACTTCCATCAAATCGCGCACCACGTGCTTAGTTGCCCCGTAAGCGCTGGCAAGACCGCTGGGCGCAGTCAGATACCGGACGCCATTGAGCGCAAAAAAAAGGCTGTGACCTAAGTCACAGTCTCTTGTGGGTTGCCTCATGTTAATAGCCAAAAGTCAGCCGGCTTTTGGAACACTCTCTTTTAATCGCACCCTTTAACTAGTTTTGGCCATGCCCCGTTTACCAAACAGCCGTAACCGCACCCCGACCAAAAACGGGACTAACGTTACCAGCACGGCTAAGCTGAATTTCCACAGGATCCCATCCGTCGCCTGATTCGTTAGCCATTGATGAAAGAACTGATAAAAATAATAAGGTGGTAGCAGTTCCTGAATCTTCGTAATACCCACCGTAAACGCCCCCGCTGAAAACAACGAAAATGGCACGATCATTAATCCAAACAAGAACATCAACGGGGTCGAGCCCACGTCCACCGTGGTTGGACTGAAACTAATCCCAAACCAGAAGCCAATTACGCTGAAATATAACCCCAAGGCGGATAGCCATAGTAGCGCACACCAGTAACTCAAATTAATTGGGAGCGTCTGAAGCGCAATTCCCAATACCGTAATTGCCATAATAATTAGTAAATTTAAGCAAGCTTGAATAATCAGCTGGCTCAACATGTAGCGCCAGATTGAATAGTGTGATAACCGCGCCTGTGCAAGGTAAAACTGGCGGCCGGCCGAAATCCGTTTACTAAACGTCACGATTGAATTCCCAATAATCCCCATCAAACTGGCAATCAAAAACGCAATCAGTGGGTCCATCAAGTTCGGATTGACCACACTCGGTAATACGTACCAAGCTGCTGGAAAGATAATCGTGAAAAAGAAGAACCGTTTATTGCGTAAAACTTGTTTTAGTTGAATCCACGTAATCATTTTACTGCCACCCCTTCTAATTGATCCTGTCGGTACCACTGCTCAATCGTTTGATTGTTAGCATGAATCGTCTTCACCAGAGCATCGCGCGCAATTTGCCCGTCCCGCAAAAGGAGCACCCGCGTAAAGAACTTATCAATTTGATTAAAATCGTGGGTAACCACCAGGGTCGCCCCGTGCATTTGCTCGAGCAAGCGCCAAAATAAGTCGATTGATTCCAAGTCCATGCCCACCGTGGGTTCATCTAAAATCAAGAGCTTTGACGGCCGTAAAACGCTCAATAATAGCGCTAAACGCCGTTTTTGTCCGCCCGACAAACTGGCAACGTACGCCTGCCGGCAATCAAATAGCCGAAACCGTTTGAGAAGTGCTTCCCACCTTTTTGAAAGGTCAACCCGCTTCATAGCGGCGGCTAAGCGAACTTGCTCAACGACTTTTAAGGTTGGAATCAAGACGTTTTCTTGAGCCATCACGTCCAAATCATCACGGTGGGAAAAGTTCGCGTGAACCGCCCCCGTATCGGCAATTATTTCCCCGGAAATAATCTTTACTAACGTTGATTTACCGGCGCCGTTACTTCCCAGGAGTGCAATCCGGTCATTACGATGAATAGCTAAATCAATCCCCGTCAGCACGGGCTGGTCGAACCGCTTGCAGACTTGTTGCAACTTTAAAATCACTTCTTGCTGGTCAGCCACCCCCAAAAGTAGCTGATCAAGCGTAATCCCCAGTAATTGAGTCAGCAAAATCACCTTATCTAAGCTAGGTTCCGATAACCCGCCCTCCCATTTGGAGAGTGCCTGGCGTGAAACGTAGAGCTTAGCGGCCAGTTCGGCCTGTGATAACTGATGTTCCGTTCGAAACTTCTGTAACTGCTGTGGCAATGAATTATTCCCCATCAATAACCATACCTTTCTTTGGATGCTTTAAAACTACCAACAACGATGGCAAAACACAAGCCTTCCCGAGATACCGGTGGTTGCGGACCTTGCTACTTTTAGTTGCGCCCAGGTTTACAACCATTCTGTTGCCAGCAATGTCCACTTATCCACCTAACTCGTACCAGTAATAACTTATCCACAGTTAACACGACTTTCCCTAAAATAATTACGCTTAACTTACCGAAAGCCGCTAAACTCCCAAAAGTGACTTGTTTTCTGTGGACAACTAGCAGGCGCAACCTAATTTGCTCCGTTCTATCCACTTATCAACAGTCAACACAAAACCGCCAATCAACTTCTACGCTGATTGGCGGTTTTGTCCCCTATTCGCTTGTTACACCCGTTATTGTATCAAATTCAATTCAATTGGGTCCCCGTCCCCCGACGGCCAAACCCAGTACTCACTATGGGCATCCCCCGAGCGGACGTCCAAATTATACTTACCCGGGAAGAAGCCGCTAGCTAGTTCCTGCTTCGTAAGTCGCTTGTTGTCGGCATCCTCCAGCTTAACCGAAGCCGCCCCGTCGTTACCCGTAAAATCGTTAATTTCAATCGGTGAACGGCGGGTCGTTAAGTAGTAACTGGTGAATACGCCCAACACTTTTTTACTCTCAACGTTGAAGTCGTACTTCGCCTTCGTGCCCGCGACCCGCTGGCCGTCTACAATGATCCGGCCAACTTCACTGAGCGAATCACGTGAGTGGTTGTGGATATCTTTAACCACGCTCTTAGCACCGATGTCACTGTACGCCATGTCCTGTTCCGCGTCGGAAAATTGCTTCAAGAACAAGTCGCCGTCTTCTTTTTGAACGGCCTTCGTAACGTTAGCCGCGAGTTGGTCTTGCGACACGATCAAGCGGTTCTTAACGAACCAGCCACCCACTAACACGGCTAAAACCACTAAAATCACGGGCAGCGTAAGCGTATTATGCCCCTTGGAAGCCGGTTGCGCAGGAATGCGCGGGGTCGGTTGGCCCTGCGGCTGCTGCCCCGCAACGTGGGTCGCAGTTGGCTGAACCGCCCCATTAACTGTCGTTTGGTTCGAAGCCGCGGCCTGACTTTGAGCATTCCCCGCCACTGATTGGTTAGTCGTGGTGCCACTACTTGGTATCGCCGGACCATTTGACGTTGAATGATGACTTGGCGCGGTTTGATGATCTGCCGGCACATCCTTATTAGCCGCTGACTCGTCATTGGTCGTCACATCACTATGCAGCGTGGCCCGCGTTACGGCCGTGCTTCCCGCATCCGCGTCGCCCGTCGGCACCTGACTCGTCGGCGTTGCCACCGCTTGTCCACAGTTGGGGCAAAACTTCGCGCCCGCCTTCAATACTTGTCCACAATTAGTACAATGCTTCATATCCTGCGTCCCCCTTTAATTTAATCTGGATTAGTTGAGGATTGCGTCTACGCGCAACTTATCCCCAAATTATTCAAAATCCTGTGAATTCAACGTCACTTGGTTATCCACGTGGTAACCGTTGGCGATAAGCTGGTGCTCGAACCAGGTATCAAACATCAAGCCGTACCAAATCGGGGCCACAATAGCGAAAAGGACCCCCACGGTTCCCCCAAGAATAATCGCGACCACGATTTCAGCAATCCACATCACCAAAGCAATTATCAACGTCTTTTTCATAAACCCCCGCGTCTTATATCGCTGTGTTGCCAGCACGTAAATCCAGTTGAACAGAAAGGCCATCCAATTAAACGATCCCTTGACCTGCTTGGCCACTAGCTGGCCATTAACTTCCTTAACCAACGTTTCATCCTGCTTAACGCGGTTATTAAAATCGAACCAATCCGAAGTATCCATGTGCACATTCCTCCAAAAATTATTGCTGATTCTTAATCACTTTGATAACCCAGCGCTGTGAGTAACCATATTTATTCGCTAAGTTATAGCTATTGTGCCCGTCGTACTGCTTGAGCACGTGCTGTGCGGCTAAGTTGCGGTCGTACAGGTGAATTGGGATGGTTAGTTGCATGCCCTTATACTGATCAAAAATTTTCAGCATACTTTCCACCCCAATTAACTCACTAATACCGCGATAAAACGGATGCAACGCCGCAACATCAATCTGTTCTTTCATCTTCATTTACCCCTTTCATCACACCCCTAATTAAAAATTAATTGAAACGCAACCCCGTCATATCGTTACTAATTATAATTAATTCGTTTATATTGCCACAGTCACATTCAACAGCACACTTTACAGGTTATTGCGCCTGCTATTTAGCACGCAAAAATTCTCATACGGGTATTTAAAGGCGCAAAAAAGGCTGTGACTTTCGCCACAGCCTGACCTATCTAATTCACATTTATTAGTACTGACTCAACGCGTAAACGACCTTTAAAATTCGGAGCGCGTTAGCCTGCAGTTGCCCGCGTGAAACGCGGCCAGCCTTGCAAGCAGCCAAAATCGCCTTCGTATCGGCCGGCGTCCCCGGCATCGTTAGGTCGTTACCGGCAACAATTTCTCCGGCCGCGGAAGTTGGCGCGTACTTAGCCTGACCGCCACTCATATCCACGCCACCGGTCGTAAACCAGTCGGTCATAGCGAAGCCCTTGAAGCCCCATTCATCACGCAAAACGTTCGTCATGATGTCAAACCGGTTTGGCACGTGCACGCCGTTTAACAAGTTATAAGAACTCATAATCGTGTGCGGTTGCGCCGTTTTAACGGCAATTTCAAAACCTTTCAGGTAAATTTCACGCAACGGCCGCTCATTAATGACACTGTTCGACGCTTGACGGTTCGTTTCCTGATTATTTGCCACGAAGTGTTTGATGGTCGTAGCCTTGCCCGGATGGCTTTGAACACCACGCGTAATCGCGGCCGCGTTCAAGCCCGCCACGAGCGGATCTTCTGAATAGTACTCAAAGTCCCGGCCATCTAATGGCGAACGCTGAATATTTAGCGCTGGCGCTAACCAAATATCGACGTTAAAGAGTGCCATTTCTTCTCCGACCAAGTCACCATAGGCTTGCGCTAAATCAACGTTCCAGCTTTGCGCAATCGCGGTACCAATCGGAATCGCCGTGCAATATTGATAGAACGTTGGTTGGTCGGCTTTGACCGTCGCTTCCGTAGCATCCGCCCCCGCCATGCCGGCAAAGGAAGACGTTAACGACTGCACTTGCCCGTCCGCGGTTTCCGTGTATTTTGGACTCAGCCGTAACCCGGCTGGTCCGTCCGCCATAATCAACGTTGGCAAGCCTAGCGAATCTAAAACGTGGGTCGTTTCGCCAGCCGAGCCCGCGACCGTTGTACCGGCACTCCCGATAACGTTCGGGTCATCGGCATCCTGCGTATCAACGTAATGGCCGACCGCAATCCGGGCCAGTTCAGCGTTTGACAAACCGGCAACGAAGTCGGTCAGCGAGTGCTTGCCATCGGTAAAGGTTGGCCAGTCCACCCGTTCGCCCGCTGGTAGTTCCGGCTGATCCTGTTTAGAATACTGAACGCTGACCGTTTCAATCGCTGCTGGGTCAATTTCAATGACTGGAGCTTGTTCAAGCTCCGTCGCTTCCGCCGCATAGCTGTATGCCTGAGTTGCCGGAACAAAGTCCGTAAAATGCGTTTCACCACCGACGTGTTGGTATTGCGCCGTCACCGTTGCTTGGTCCAAGTGTAGTTTGGCAACCACGTGGGTGTTGCGTGAACTATTTCCGACCCGGATAACGTAATCACCGGCCGGTAACATCATTTGGGCCTTTGACGTGAAGTAGACCGCCAAGTCTTTTAATGCAAATTGTAATTTAACTTGGGCGTGTTCTCCAGCCGCTAATTCTGGCGTTTTAGCGTATGCCACTAGTTCTTGGTACGGCACGTCCACAGTACCGTGGGGCTTAGAAACGTACACTTGAACGACTTCCTTACCGGCCAGTTTTCCCACGTTATCCACGTCAACGGCTAGTTGAACTTGGTCGTGGTTCAATTCAACTGGTTGAGCCGCCAACTTAAAATTGGTATAACCGAGTCCGAAGCCAAACGGGTAGGCGGGCGTAATGTTCATACTATCAAAGTAGCGGTACCCAACGTAGACGCCTTCCTTGTATTCGGTGCTGTCCATGTTGCCAAAGTTAGCCGTCGACGAGTAGCGATCGATGGGCGCCCAAGTTGCAGTTAACTTACCAGATGGATAACTTTCTCCTAATAAAACATCCGCTAAGGCGCTCCCCGTTTCCATTCCCAGTTGACTGAGTAATAGTACGGCCGGGACGGCATCAGCAACCGGTGCGATATCGACCATCCCACCAACGTTTAAAACGAGCACAAACTGTTGATACTGTGCCGCCAACGCCAAAATATCACGTTTTTCGGTCGTCGTCAGTTGTAAGTCGCCCGCTCCGGGGTGGCGGTCACTTCCCTCACCAGAATTACGGGCGAGTACGTAAACGGCCACGTCAGCCGGTTGATCCGACGTTAGTTTCAAATCGTAATCGGGTTCTAGCGGCATCTTGCCCATCATGGCAAGCATGGGGTTTAAGCCGTCTTTTTCGGCCTGCGCCTGTAACTTACCATAGTAGTCATCGGTATCCTGCTTTTTCAATTTGCCGTAGTCGCTGAGCCATTGCTTCGTCGTAATCGTGAGGCCTGCGTTTTCAAGCCCTTCTTCGACCGTAACGAAGTGCCGCACGTTGACGTCGCCGGACCCCGTGCCACCCTTGATGGTTTCACGGGCCCCGCTTCCATACAACGCAACTTTCTGAACGGACTGTAGCGGTAAGATGCCGTCATTTTTCAACAGCACCATACTTTCTGGTGAACCTTGCCGCAGAATTCGCTGATGTTCACGTTCAAAATCCGCTACCGCGTTCGTTGTAAATCTCATCATTTCAATTCCTCCCCAAAATGCACGTGTTATGAATATTTTAATCAATCATGATAGGTTTTCGTAATATATTTTCTAATTAAATAGACTGGTGTGCAACTCCAAGCGTGGCAGAAGCTATTGATGGCAAGGCTGCCATACGGTGATGCCTGGGGATCATTTGGATCAAAGGCTTCCCAAAACGTGTCGGCACCATAGTCGACCATCTTACCCCAGTAATCCTTCATCAACCGAACGGCCGCATCGTAGTGGTTCGTTTCAAACAGGGCCGCCACAATGTGATGGTACATGTACGGGGTTGCCACGTTATGAACCGGGAAGCGTTTCGTTAGTGTCCGGTCAAGTCGCATCAAGTTCGCGCTTGGCAACGGTGTATAAATTAGCTAGAACGGTTTGATTATGATATTGCTGTTCATAATCAAATAACGTAGAAAAATAAGCTGGCACCACAGTTCTCACGTGGTCCAGCTTTCTTACTAGGTTGACTAGCGAACTAAATCAATTTTTTATAACCTAAATTTTCCAAACCCGAGCGGCTTATCCTAATTATTATCACAAGCTTAGTCTAAGCCAATGTCCGCCGATTCATCCAATACACCACCACAATCAGCGGCAACGTGATCACCATCATAACCGGATAGAACCACGCCATGGGCAACGCACTACTAATTAAGCCACCAATCATCGGGCCTAAAGACATCCCAAGGTCTACGCCAATGTAAAAAGTACTATTGGCTAAACCGTGGTCGGCTTCCGACACTAGCATCATGGCCTTCGCCTGACAAATCGAAAACATCAAGCCATACCCGGCCGCCAAGCCCAGCGCCGCCACTAACATCATCAACCAGTTAGTCATGTCGGCGAGGCCAACGAGTCCCGCTAAATTAAATAGCAAGCAAATCCAAATGAACTTACTGAATGGTACCCGGTCAAACAAATCGCGCAAGGTTAGCCGAAGTACCAATAAAATAATGGCGTACACTGGAAAAAATAATCCCGCAGCAACGTGAAAATGCCGGGACGCCACGTAAGTGACAATGTAGGTCTGAGTTGCGAAGTACGGTAATGAGAATAAAAGTAAAATAACCGCAACCGGCAAGACTTTCGGGTGGACGAGGCGGAGGTGGCGGGCCGCCCCCGTCGGTGTGGCAGCGCGCTTAACCGGGACACCGCGGTCAGTTACAAACTGAATCATCACGACTAACAGGCCACTGCAAACCGCCGCGAGCCAAAAAACGCTTTGGTAACTATAATGCTGATACAAATAAACACTAATGGCGGGTCCGCACGCCATCCCTAAGGCATTCGCCAAGCCATAGATTCCCATGCCGGAACCAATCCGATCGGGTGGCAGAAGGCTGGCCATCCACGTTGCCATGCAAACGGAACAGAGCGTGTAACCGACCCCGTTTAAAATTCGAAAGGCCGTAATTAACGTTAGGTTAGTTGTTAAACTATAACCGAGACTAGCAGCCAATAATAAGCAACCCCCAACGAGCGTTAAATGGTACTTAGAAACGCGATCCGTTAGGTTCCCTGCCAATGGTCTCAGCACCAGCGATGTCAAATTAGTTAAGCCAGCCACGATGCCAGCAAAAACGCTGCTAGCCCCAATATTGCGCGCAAAACCGGCAATCACCGGATTAATCAACATCGGACTCATTAAAAAGAAGAAACTGGCAACCAACACCAGTTTCACGTTGGGCGTATATAAACGCGTTTTCATCAATCTTCACTACTCTCTAAACTCTGATTTGCCAATTTTAGTAATGCTAAAAAGGTTTGCTGTTGTACGGGGGTAAACTGCTTGAAGAGGGCCGCACTTGTTTGCCAACCATGCTGTCGTAACTGCTCGCGCTTGCTTTGACCAGCGGCAGTCAACGCAACCCGCTTTGAACGTCCATCGTTCGGATCAGCCGTTAAAACTAACAGTTTCCGCTTAACCAAGCGTTGAATAATTAGCCGGGCCGTCTGGTGGGTAATCTGCTGGACGGTTTTGAAGGCCGCCATCGATTGCTGGGGGTGGTCCCCAAAATAAATTAACGCGTCCGCTTGCTCAATCGTTAAATCAAGTTGGCGTAAATGCCGGTTCCGGCGGCAGGTAATTTTTCTGGCTAAGACTAAAACTTCCCGTGCAACCATTGCTTCGTGGTCCATTCGCGTCACCTCCATCAGCAATTGTACAGCTAGCTGTATATTATTCAAGTGCGACCCGTTAATCATCCCTTCAATTTGGCCTTTAATGGCGCTACCGCCTCCCGTTACAATCCTAGTTACAAAAATACCAAGCAACCTAACCGTCGCTTGGTATTCTTCAATAATTCAGCTGCTAACGCCACGTATTCATGCCCAAATCCTGACCATCATCCGACTGCGCCGAAATAATGCCCTTATTTTCAACGAGAATGGTCCCCGTCATATCGCCCTTCGTAAAACTAAATTCCCACGCATCATTTTTTTCAGTTTGACCCGTAATTTGAATTTCATTTTGATTTTCATGATAAAAATCCAACGCACCCAATTCCTGCTTCGCCTCATCTGCGTTCAAATACGCCTTAGCGCCGGGCGCATTGGGATCATCCGAGGGCGCGCCCGTATAAGCCTTAATATTCGGATACTGCTCAGCGATGACGTGCGCCGTATTCCCAATATCACCGCCGTTGGCTGACGTCTTTTTTTCAGCTTGCAATACTACCCGATCGGGCACTTTTTCTAACTCACTCCAAACGTACTTACCCTGCTCCGCTTGCGATATATTACGGCGGAGCTGCTCCGCGCGTTGGTGGTCCGCCGCACTAACTTTAGTCGAATCAGACTGACTCGAACTAGTCGTCGAAGCACTCGCCTGGTTAGTACTGCTGGAATGCGACTTACTTTGACCGGCCCGCTTTAATAATTGATTGACGTTCGCCTTAAGACGCTTTAAATACGGCTTTTTCTTCCAATCAATCCGCCGACACTGTGCCAGCACCTTGTCATCATACTGCTGATCATTAACCTTTAACTGCGCCGTAACGGCTTTATCCAGCTGCCGATACTCTGCTAAATCGGCCTTAGCCGTCTTTTTCAAAGTAGTCAATTTATTCGTTAAACTGGTTGCGCCACCCGTAATCTGACTGCCCTTCGTGACGGTCGTAACGGCTTTTTGAACCGCCCCCGCCTTAAGTTGGTGCTGGGTATCCACGTAGGCTTGCGTTTGCTTTCGGTAAGCCTGGGCCTTTTTATCCTTCGGTTTTTGCGTTAAAGCGTTATCAAAATACGTTAACGCCCGCTCAAATTTATCTTCCGCAACCGCGTTCAGCCCCCGACTGATTGAACTATCGTACCCGGCGTTACTCGAGTTAGCCGACTTCGGCTTTTGGCTGCACGCACTCAGCACCGCAACCACTAAGATTAAGCTCCCAATTAAGTTAACTATTCGCCAATGCTTTTTCATTTCCCCGTAACTCCTCTACTTTTTAATTTTCATTAATTAGTATAGATAGTTTAGCGGTCCTTTGATAGCCACACTTAGCCCGGCTAACGTCCGGTTATTGTTCCTTGAACTTAGCACTCGGCGCACAGTTGCCCCTAAAATCATTAACTGCTATATTGACGGTAACACACCAATTAACTAAATCTAATCAAGGTGGTCATAATTAATGAATGTCAAAACAATAACGGCCACGCGTACCGACGTTGGTGATTACATGAAAGTTTTCGCCTGCACCGCCGTCATCATGCAGACGGTACTGGCCCTCGTCCTACAAACCGGACCCAGCCAGTCCGTCCAGACCGGCATCGGGATCACTTATAATCTCGTCAAGTACACCGCGCCCGCCTTCATTTTTGGAATCCTCTTCACGACGATTCGCACGCACCCGCGGGCCCATTCGCTTACATGCGAACGCAATTGTCCGCATTATTCGTCCCCGCTTTTTGGTGGACCTTGGTGTACCTGCTGCTGATGCCCGACGTTCAGCAAGGTCAACCTTACACGAATTTCAGCCAATTTACTTGGCAGTTCATCAACGGCAACGCCGCGCCCCACCTGTGGTATAACACGATGATGTTACAATTTATCATCTGCATGCCATTTTTCTGGTGGCTGGCGCGCTGGGCGGTCAAAACGCCGCGGCGCTTTTACGGCACCTTACTCGTAACCACCGCTGGCTATTTGGGTTGGCTAGTGCTTTACAACGACTTAGTGGTAAAAGGCCCCCAACCGCAAGCCTGGTATTTACTGGATCGCGTTTTAATTAGCTTCGTGATTTATGGCATTTTCGGGGCCCTGGCGTGGAAAAAATACCACTCATTGACGCAACTGCTACGACGTTACTGGGGACTCGTGGCGGTCGGCTTCGTTGGCGCGTTTATTTGGACCAACCTTGAATTACGGGCCTGCGGTTACCCGGTCAATTTAGCTAACGCCAGCTACTACCAACCGTCAATGACGCTCTATTCCTTGGCGGTGATTGGTTTAATCGCCGCGCTAGCGGGATTAAACCTTCGTCAACACACCCGCGTTTTAGGGCCAATTCACTTCTTGGCGACTTACGCCTATCGCGCCTACCTCGCAAACGTTTTCTGGCTCCAAATCCTTTGGCGCGGCTTCGGTCACCAGTTAAGTGTTAATCACCCGGTTTGGACAATTATTAGTTGCTACGGGCTAACTTGGATTTTAGCGTTCGCTTCCGCTTACGGCCTACACTGGGGATGGTCGATCGTTTTAAAATTAATAAACAATTAGAGAATTATTAAAACAAATTGACAAAACAGCGATTAATTATTACCATATTATCATAATACAGACGTTGCAAAGCTACTCTCAATTTAGATAACGTGGTGAAAATTATGGTTCAACGATATAATAGTAAGAAAATTCAAGAACTGGTTTATCAGATTTATAAGGGATACGGATTTACCGAACAAGAAAGCCGCGAAGTCGCCCACATGTTAATTTACACCGACCTCATCGGGATCGAATCCCACGGAGTGCAACGAATGAGCATGTACGATAGCTTCATTCAAAACGGTAAAATCCGCGTCCATAATAAGCCGGAAATTGTCAAAGAAACCGACGTTAGCGCGGTAGTTGACGCCCACTTTGGTCTCGGTCAGCTAAACGGAATTTACAGTATGCGCTTGGCCATTCAAAAAGCGAAGCAACACGGCATCGGGATGGTAACAACCCGTCATTCTGGGCACTACGGCATTGCTGGTTACTACGCCAACATGGCGGCCGAGGAAGGCTTGATTGGCTTATCTTCCTGCAATTCACGGTCGGCAATGCTACCGACTCACGCCACGAAGGCCTTAGTGGGAACCAATCCAATTGCCTTCGCCATGCCGGCTAAACCCAACACGTTCATTTTTGACGCCGCCACGACAACGGTGCCCCAGGGTAAAATTGAAGTTTACCGTAAACTAGGCAAGGACTTGCCAGCGCTATGGGTTGCCAAGGACGGGGAAACGCCCGTTAACGATCACCGCGACACGCAGGATTTGGACGCCCTGCGCGACCTGGATTCAAACGTTGGCTTAGCGCCACTCGGAGGCGTGACCGAAGCAACTGGAAGCCACAAGGGCTTTGGCCTCGGCGTGATCGTTGAAGTCTTTACCGCGATTTTATCGCTGGGAGATACCTCGAACGAAATTACCCCCGACGACCTCTCCGTGGGGCCGTGTCAGAGCTTTACGGCCATCGATCCTGCCATTTTCGGCGATTCGGACGCCATCATTAACAAATTCTCCAATTACTTACAGGCGATTCGGGATTTACCATCCGTGCCCGGCAAGCCCGTCATCGTGGCCGGTGATAAGGAAGCCGCCGCGTACCAGGACCGTGCAGCAAACGGGATTGAGATTGATGATCAGACGCTCGCCGAAGTGATTGACATCGCGAAGCGCTTAGGCATTGCGTACGATTCCTACATAGTCCATTGAAATAACGGTTATTGAAAAAGTTGTCCAGAAACGCCCGCTTTAATAACCCCTAACCTAAATAGCTAGCGCCAACGGATGTGAGTTATCAGTCCGTTGGTGCTAGCTATTTTTTGTTAATATAAATCATTTTTTAATCGTTCTGGTAGTGTTCAATAACCCGTACAATCACTATTTCCAGTTGGTTTCCGTGACTGAGCGGTTACTGAGTCCAAGCCGTGTAAACGCCCCGCCATTCGGACGCAGATCGAGCGTGACCCACCGCTCACCATCGTCCTCGTTAAAACGGATCTCATAACCCCCATCGCCATCTTCGGTGGGCGCTTCGGCTGTTACCGATGCGCCCAAGTTTTTCTCGATTCGGGCTTGGTAGTTAACTGCAATCCGGGCCGCTTGCGCCGCGTCAAGTTCACTGGTCGTTTGCTTTGTCAGGTCTGGGTACTGCGTCGCAACGATTTTAGCAATCAGTGACGGATCACCGCCCCGAGCGGCCGACTCCCTTTCGGCCGCTAACAGGGCGGCGTCCGGAACCTTGGCCGCCGAAGTTTGATCCCAACTATCCGGATCCCCCTGAACAATCGCCGCCCGAATTTGAGCCGCCTTTTTGTGGTCACTTGCACTTAGCGCTGGTTTTGACGCGTGGCTGGTGCTGGTCGTGCGCTGGTCGGTCTGACGATTATCCGCACTACTTTGATTATCCACCCGCTTTAACAACTTTTTAACGTTAGGTTTGAGCCGCTTCAGGTAGGGCTTCGTCTGCCAATCAATTGTCCGGCACCGTTTTACGATCGCATCATCGTAGGGCCCATTCGTTACCGCTAACTGGGCCGTCACCTGTTTATCCAGTTGCTGATATTCCGTTAGGTCAGCCCGCGCGGTTTTCTTCAACGCTTTGAGTTTACTAGTTAGGCTTTTCGCCCCACCAGTCAGCGCGCTCCCCTTCGTGACGGTCGTGACTGCTTGATTAACCGCACCATTTTTCAATTGCGTCTGCGTATCAACGTAGGCTTGCGTTTGCTTCCGGTAAATCCGGGCCTTTTTATCCCCTGGATTTTGTGTTAAAGCGTTATCAAAATAAGTTAACGCCCGCTCAAATTTATTTTCTGCAACCGCATCTAAACCGTGATTAATCGAATTGTCGTACCCCGAACGCGCCTGCCGCCCACAAGCAGCCATTAGCAAAACGAGGCCCATGATTCCAATCAGTTGCCAATACTTTTTCATCCCCGCACACTCCTTTAATAATTATCACCATTATAAATAATTTATAACGACGGTTATAGAGACGTTTAGAATGACGA
Source organism: Lactiplantibacillus modestisalitolerans (assembly GCF_005405425.1). GTDB lineage: Bacteria > Bacillota > Bacilli > Lactobacillales > Lactobacillaceae > Lactiplantibacillus > Lactiplantibacillus modestisalitolerans. Next base: position 105,867 of record NZ_BJEA01000007.1, read on the forward strand.
ATGACCTGTAACTAAGCTCATCAAGTGACGAACAGAATCATTTATGGCAGTAAAGTGGCGTGGTATGATAATTGACTACACCCAGTACGGGCCTGAGCAACTATCTTTTGAAAGGAGCACTCGCCGTGTCTTTTAAAACCCCACTCGCCGATCAAATGCGGCCCCAAACTTTAGACCAAATGGTTGGTCAACATGAGCTCTTGCAGCCCGGTCAACCACTCAGACAAATTATTGACCAACACGTCAACATCCCGTTAATATTTTGGGGGCCACCCGGCACTGGTAAAACCACTCTGGCCCGCATTATTGCCAAGGAAAACGCTTATCCATTTGAAGCGTTCAACGCTTCGATTGACAATAAGGCCAAGTTAACGGCGCGGATTAACCAGTATCCTGACCAGTCGTTCATCTTACTGATTGATGAAATTCATCGCATGACTAAAACCTTGCAGGATTTCCTACTCCCGCACTTAGAAAACGGTCACTTGATGCTAATCGGGTCAACAACGGAAAATCCAATCATGTCGATTGTGCCCGCGATTCGCTCCCGCAGTCAGATTTTTGAGTTCAAATCACTGAACGAACAAGCCATTACGGCCACGTTGAAACGAGCCGTAACGGCTATTTATCAACTCACCGCCGCGCAGGTTGACGACCAGGCGCTGCAATTGATTGCGGTTGCCGCTGATGGCGATCTCCGAATCGCCCTTAATACCTTGGAAACCATTCACGCCCTCAATCCTAATCAGATTAGCGTTGCTAACGTAAAAAAATTCGCCCAGCAGCAACACTTTAATTTTGATAAGAAGGCAACCAAGCACTACGACTATCTAGCCGCCTACTCCGATTCGCTAGCGGGCTCCGATACTGATGCCGCCCTTTACTACCTAGCCGTATTACTGAAAAATAACGACTTACCGTCCGTGGTTCGGCGGTTACGCGAAATTCCTTACACGTACATTGGTTTGGCTAATCCTCAGCAGGTGACGCAAATCGTGGTCGCCGCCAATCAAGCTGAAAAAGTTGGCATGCCGAAAGCCAAATACCCCCTGATGTTTGCCACGATGCTGATGTGCCTGTCGCCTAAGTCGGGCGCTTTCGATGAAATTTGGGAAAAACTTGATCAGGATACGGCGCATCCGAATGCGCACCCGATGCCCAGTTATTTGCGCGACATGCACTACAAGCATTCTGAAGAAATTACCGGCGGCGGTCTGATGGAATCGCCATTTACCGCTCCTTATCAGATTGCCCAGCAAAATTACATGCCCAAGGGCTTGGAAGGCCGGCGCTATTATTATCCCAAGGACAATCGTAATGAGCAGAAGTTAGGCGCCCAGTACTTGAAGTTGCACCGCTATATTTATCAAGCTGATTACCCAGATTAATCCCATGCAAAAAGACACTGGAAACGCACGCCTAAAAAAGCGGGTTGCCAGTGTCTTTTTGTTAATATTCATTTAATTTAGGCAAGCACGTGACTCGCTTAAGCAACCAGTAATTTGACTAACCGGTCACCTTTAAAACCACTACCACACTTAGAGTTTGCTTGCGACCGCATTCTCACTGATAGTCAAATAGTCTGCCATCGAATGCCAAAGCGCATTATATAAGGCATCCTCATTTTTAACATACCCCATGTCACCTAAGAATTCTACATAAATTTCTAAAAATCTTAGGATGGTTGGATGGGTTGCAGCCCACTGATCTTCTCGGAAAACATCACACAAGCACTCCAATAAACTCTCCTCTGTCCAGCGGTTTAAACGTCGGTGATAGTGCTGAACCATTCGCTTATGCAGTTTTAGCGTAAAGGCCTTATAATTTTCAATATCTGGGAACAGGTCTCGGGGGACATCAGTCATCATCAACGTTAAACTCTTAATTGCACGTTGCATCTCCAAGTCCAGTTGATGCTGATCAAGCGGCTTAGACAAGACTAGTGGGTACGTTGGCTGATGAAGAATTTCATCAACTGGTTGGTACCGAATTTTTTTGAAGAGCGCCCGGGCAGCTTTGAGATTTAATGTATAGTTCGGGTTAGTGAAAATTCCATCCACCATCCGCTGACTTTCCTTATCGAGTGAATTCCAGTCACCCAAACTGTCCGGCGCACTCAGCAAGATTGCGAGCGCTTCTTGATTACCATATTTTAATAATTTAGCGTACCGGCGAGCAGTTAGCCCTCCGTTATCTAGACAGAAGCGTAAGAATTGATGATAAACCTTAATCTCTGCCAAAACCGCTTCGGTTCGAAGCCGCCTTAAGCGTAGCCAGAACAACTTCAACTGAAAGCGTATTTCGTGCTCACTGGGTTCGCGACCATTCACAAGTTGATCCGCCGTTAAAATCCGTGAAAATTGGTAATTTTCACCCTGAAACAACCGGTAAGCGGCGAGCAATTGAAGCGGACTGTGCTTTTTGGCAATTGTTTCAATAAAATCATTCAGATCAATCCCCTGGATATCTGGTTGTGCAAAGAACAACGTCTCATCTTCATCCAAGAGTACAACCGGGTCACAATCAAAGAAACCTTGGGCTGCCATTGCCGCAAGCGGGTTCTTGGGTTCGTCCATTTCCGTTTCCATGGGGATATCGGCCGTTAAGTCCGGACGCGTTTTTTCAAGGGCCGTTAAGTAGCGCTCATCAACATTGGGCGTTTGAATAACCTGGGCATCATCTAAAAGGTGCAAAATAAAGCCGGCCAGGCCAGTCATCATTTTGAGTTCCTCGTCATCCATATGTCCCGCCGGAAAAGCGACCGTCATTAAATCAGCCATTGATTCGGGCGTGATTTGGTTTAGCCCGCGGTTAAAGCAAAGTCGCTGCATAGCAACGATGTAGTCAACCATGGCTTCAATATCCGCCGAGTAGTCCGGATCCATCTTCTTGAAAAGTTGGGTTAGTTGTTGTTGGTCGCGTCTTAAACCCAATTCATCGATCGTTGCTGGTAGCGGATAGCGGACCGTTTGGCAATTTTGCGTTGCATCAAGCATCGCCATCATTTCTTTTTGCTCGTTCATTGTAACACCCTTTTCACTTTGTTTTTACCATTAGCTTAGCATACCCGCGCAAGAAGCAACATGGTTTTTGATTGATAGCCAGCACTAAAACTATTTAATGAATTGATAACGCTGTTTTGGTGACGTTGGGGTCGAGGTAATCCGTTTAAAAGTTCTAATTTTACACAAGATATTTTATACTCCCAAAAAAAGAGTGACTCTTAAAAATAGATGTCACTCTTCTTTACTAGTTAGCTATTATTTACTTACAACGTGATCTTCATCCAACATATACTGGAACTCAATCGTTTCCGTCAACAAGTTAGCTTTGAACAACCCTTGCGTTCCGTTACTTTCGTCGCCCATCACCACGAAGTACGCGGCACCTTCGTCAGCGACGTGCTGGAAACTCAGGTATTCACCCTTAAAGCCGTTCTTGCGGAACAGGCCGATGATTCGGATCATTTCACGTTGGGTGACTTCATTAGCTGCTACTTTTTCACTCATATTAAATTTGAACTCCAATTCTTTTAATTCATTCTGCCTTATTTATCGGGGGGCTTGGGGGCTAAGGGGGCTTAGTTTAAACTCACCCTCCTAGCACCTACCTCTTGGTCGCCGCTTTAACTGGTAGTGACCAATTAGCGACCACCACCATTAATTCATTAATTTAATTTATAATCACCTAGCTAGTGATACCAACCAAAGCTTTCAAGTCGGGAACCACCACTAGTGATACTAATCTATTTCATTTTATATGGGCCTTCAACTAACAGTTACTTTCGTGCTAGTTGGTCATCAATTAACTGCGTGGCAATCCCAAACGCCTTCAAGCGGCGCTTTGCCAAAGTCAGCTGGGACTTATAACGCTCAGGCTGCTCCTTAGCTTCAAAGGTCTTAACAACTTCCTGAATCTTATGCACGGTGGAATCAATTTGGCGTTTAGCTTCCAGTAATTCAGCTTCATCATACATTGTAAAAGTCCTCCTCTAAAAACGGTCATGCAACCTAAAGTTTAGCTTTCATGATCACAAGTAGCGTCCGTTTAGCGTCCATTTGTCACCAAATGCCAACTTCATCAGATACGATCCGACCTTAGCGCCCAAAAAAGCACTCCCCTCATTAAAAGCGGAGTGCTCCAAAATCAGTAAATAACTATTTAATTATTTGCCTAACTTTTCTTTGCCTAAAACTTTTAACTTGTCGTCAAAGTCGTAAACAACTGGTTCACCAGTAGCCATTTCGAGGTTCATAATATCATCGTCAGAAATTTGTTCGATGTATTTTGAAAGGGCCCGGAGTGAGTTACCGTGGGCTGCGATGATGACGTTCTTGCCATCAAGCAACTTAGGAGCGATTTGGTCTTCCCAGAAAGGCATAACCCGTTCCAAAGTAACCTTCAAGTTTTCGCCACCAGGGACGATGTTCGGGTCTAAGTCAGCGTAACGACGATCGTTAACAGCTGAACCTTCATCATCAGCGCTCAATAATGGTGGTAAAACGTCATATGAACGACGCCAGATGTGCACTTGGTCGTCACCGTACTTTTCAGCGGTTTCCTTCTTGTTTAAACCTTGTAAAGCACCGTAATGACGTTCGTTTAAGCGCCATGATTTGGTTTCAGGAATCCAAAGTTGGTCGGATTCTTCCAATACATAGTGCAAAGTCTTGATGGCACGAGTCAAAACTGAAGTAAAGGCATAGTCGAATTGTAAGCCGGCTTCTTTAACTTTCTTACCAGCCGCCTTAGCTTCTTCAACACCCTTTTCACTTAAATCAACGTCTACCCAACCAGTAAATTGGTTAGATAAGTTCCATTCACTTTGACCGTGACGAATCAATACTAATTTTGCCATAGCAGTTAATGACCTCTTTCTTATAGTTATTTACTTCCCTTATTCTACACTGAAACCCCGAAAAATCAAAACAATATCAGTCCTTATTTTCAGAATCCGGATGAAAAGTGATCGTTTTTTTCAAATTTATTTTCGGGTGCAAGCCATGAACCGGTTTCACCCCGATAATATCTAAAATGAAGTTGAAAATCGGTACCCCGACAATTAGCCCCCAGACGCCAAAGAGCCGTTCGCTGACCAATAACACGACGAAGGTGTAAAAAATGGGCAGTTCCGTGCGACTTGACATGAACTTGGGGTTGAGGACGTACGCTTCCAGTGCGTGGACAATTACAATCATGATCAACATATAAACCACGTAGCGAACGCCCCCGACCGAATAGGCGATCAGGCTTAGCGGGATCGTCGAGACAATTACGCCCGCGACTGGAATGAGGCTTAACAAGAAGATCATTAACCCCAAACTGATTAATTGCGGCATTTGTAAAACGGCCATAAACGCAACCGTAATGGCGGTGTTTACGATGGCAATCAAAAATTGCGCTTCTAAAACAACTCCAAAACTATTGACGAATTTTTGGGCAAAAAAGTAGACGTCCTGAAAAAACCAGCCGAAAGTACTCGTTAAAAAGCGCTTGGAAAACGCGCCCATCTGGCGGCCCTCAATCGTAAAGAAGAAGCTCAGAATAAACGATAGGAAGAACGTTAAGCCCATATTACCAATGTTAGTAATGTACGCAAAGAGCACTGAAATACCGCCCTTAAGCTGCTTAATGATGTCGGACTCCTGAAAGTACGACGTCACCCAGGTTAATAACTGGTTCGTATCGTTGCTGGGATCCTGATAAAATTTATACACCGACTCAAACGTTAAGAAACTTTGCTTCATTAGCTTTGGTAAATAAATCGAAACCGCAAAGTACATGCCGAGAATAACCAACGCATAAATGGCCAATACAATTAGAGTCGGTGGGATTTTAACCCACCGCCGAATTGTCCGGACTAGCTGTGTGACTAAAAAAGTGAAGATAAACGTCAGTAAAATAATGCTCATCATACTAGCTGCAAAGTATAAGCAAACGACGATTAACAATAACACGACCGCCCGGCGCAAGCGAACATTGCGAATAAAGCGCGCCCAAAATTCCAAAGAATCCACCCCTCTATATATCATCCATAGCCCTATTTTAACGAAAAATACCGCGAATAAAAGTTAAGAATCTATTTTAATTGTGCAAATATAACGTAAAGTACCCGCCAGTGATTCCTACGAAACCACCAGCGGGTACCTGTGTAAACTTCTTACATTCGTTTACTATTACAGTTCGGTTTTATGAAAAGTGCATCTTGAGGCTTTCAAGTCCAAGGGCTTGGTGAATAATGATTGAAGCACCACCGAGTAAGGCTGCCGATTGGACGTTCTTAGTCGCAATAATTGGCACTTGCCGACTTGGTGAAGACATCTTAGCCGTCGTTTCCCGAATATCTGCCAATAATTGTGGTAAAATTTCAAGAACAGTTGTGTTTAAAACCACCACGTCAGGCGCAAACGCCGTTGAAACGTTCGAAACAACCTTCGATAGGTAGTAAACGAAATCATTGAAGACCTTCGTCACGGCTTCGTCGTGGTTAATGTAGTCGTGCTTAACGGTCGTCAGGTCCAAGCGATCAACGTGCTTGATTGCTTTTAACCGCGCCCATAAGGCTTTTTCAGAAGCATAGTCGTTGACTGATTCCATGTGATTTTCCAGGTGCAGATCTTCAAGCAAGGCCGTCCCAACTTCGCCGGCTTCTCCTTCATGACCAGAATAAAGCCGGGAATCAGCAACGATGCCGGCATGAATCTCATCACGCACGACAATCGAAACCACGTTATTGAAGATTTCGTTATCGTGGAAGTCCCGTTCAAATACGGCCGTTAAGTTGGCTTTCTTTTCCAGCATCACTGGAATCCGTAACTTATCACGCAAGTACTTGGCCAAGTCAAAGTTTGCCAGGCACTTAATTGGTGTCTTTAAAATCTTGTTTTCATAAATGATACCGTCCAAGGCAATTGCGACCCCCATCAAGCCGTGAACCGTACCATAATCGTCAACGTTACGTAACTGATCTTCAATTAAGTCAATCACGTCAGTTAACGTCATTTCATTCGTCTTAAAGCTTTGGAAATGGAGAATCTTACCATTGAGCCGTGAATACATTAACTTAACCGCAGTTTCGGATAAGTCAATGCTGGCAACAAAACCATAGTTGACGTTTAATTCGGCCATCACTGGTTTGCGGCCACCATTTTTGGTGCTAACGCCACAACCAATTTCTTTGATGAACTGCGTCCGCAATAATTGGTTATAAATATCTGAAACCGTCACCTTGTTTAAGCTGAGGTTCCGTGAAATTTGACTCCGACTAATTGGTCCTTCATTAATAACCTGTTGCAGAACTTGCTTTTCGTTGGTACTGCGCATTACATGTTTATTAATAATCATACTGAATTTCGATGCCCACACTCGTTTACCAAATCGTCTACTTAGATTGTCAAAGCAATTTCTTCGACCTGCCATGAATTTGATAACCGATTGGCACCTTAACCCCCTAATCTGTTAATATTCTATAGCATCAAACCAAAATAGTACACAAAATAGTCATATTTATACTCATTTTGACATAACAGCGCTAAAAAATCGCCCCAAACTTGTATAAATTGACCGCCCCCACGGCGCAAACAACTGTAGAACGAAAGTCATCCGTCCTTACAGATACATTCTATAATAGTTTTTATAAAAAAATCACCGATAAGCACCTCAAAGTAGGAGTTTTATCGATGATTGTAAAGTATATTTCCATACTGATATTAATATATTTATATTTATTGGCTGTCGCGAACGACCTGATCCAGGGTTAAATTCTCGGCACTGGCCCGCTGTAACAGGGTCACAATCTGATTATCACTATACTGTTGATTGTCGATTCCCGCACTCGTTAACGCTTGCCGGGCCGCCTTAATTTGATCCGCGCTAAATTGCCGTTGTTCGGCCGCTTGGACTAACGACAAGTGATTATCATTCGCCCGCTGTAAAAGCGCCTCAATTTGTTCGTCCGTATACGTATAGCCGTTCAGCCCAGCCGCCGTTAACGTCGCCCGCGCGGTCTGAATTCGTGCTTGCCGTTCGGTCTCAGTTGGTTGCGCCGTAGCCGGCTGCTTCGTCTCCTTAGTGGCCGCTGCGGCTGACTGCGCCGTTTGCTTAGCCGCCGATTGGCTCGTCGCCGCAGCCTGACTCGTGCTCGTGGCGGCTTTATTCGTTGAAGATGCCGCTGATGACGTATCGGCCTGCGTCCCAGTTTGGCCCGCCAAGGTCGCCCGCTGGCTCGCACTATCCAAAACCGGCGTTGAACCGGTCAAGGCTTCCAGTGACGCGTTGTTTTGCTCCCGCAAGGCCCGTACGTGCCGATAAATATCCTGATACTGGTGTTGCTTTAACTTTTCATCCTGTAACATCACTGTCAGGACCCAGTTCGAATCCGTAAATTCGTTTGCCTGGTTTAACTGCCGTGCCCGTTGATACTGGCGTTGAAAGGCCTGCCGCTGTTGCTCAACCTGTTTAATGGTCATTAACTGCGTCCGAGCCCGGCTCACCAGTAATTGCGACGCCCGCTTAGTTTGTTGGACCGTCGTAAAATCTTGTTTAGCTGTGGTGTAGTGCCGCTTGTTAAAGGCGGCCTGCGCATCCACGTAGGTTTGCGTTTGAGTTAGGTAGCGTTGGGCCGCCGTTGCACGGGCCTTTGTCCGGGTCGCCCGGGTAAATTCCGTAACGGCCTGCGTGTAATCCCGGTCAGACAGCGCTTGGCGCCCATCTCGCATTTCACTCGCATAAGCTTGTTCCTGCAGGCGGTAGCGCGTGTATGAATAGCCACCCACACCGATTGCCACAATGATCGTGACCACAATCCACATCCATTTTTTCACGTCTGCCACCCCCCGGAATACTTAATAGTTAGTTTATTATAGCATGCTTTTGAATGAAAACGAGGGGCTTGCGCTTACAAAAAGATTTTCATAGGCGTATAATGAGGGCTGTATTTTCATGAAGAAAGGATCCTTATCGTAATATGCTAGAAAAGACTTTTTACCGCACCCTCTTAAGTCACTCCTTCAACATCCCAGTTACCGTCAATTACTGGGACGGCAGTAGCGAGACTTATGGTGAAGGCACACCAGAAGTAACGGTGACGTTCAAAGAAGCCGTTCCAATGAAAGAAATCACCAAAAACGCATCGATTGCTCTCGGTGAAGCCTACATGGACGGCCGCATTGAAATTGAAGGCAGCATCCAAAAATTGATTGAATCGGCTTACGAATCCGCCGAAAGCTTCTTTAATAATAGTAAGTTTAAGCGGTTCATGCCGAAACAGTCCCACTCTGAAAAGAAGAGTCAAGAAGACATCCAGAGTCACTACGATGTTGGGAACGACTTTTACGAAATGTGGTTGGATCCCACTTTAACGTACTCCTGTGCGTACTTCAAAAATGAAGATGATAGTTTGGAAGACGCCCAAATTAATAAAGTCCACCATATCATCCAAAAACTAAACCCACAACCCGGCAAGACTCTGCTCGACATTGGTTGTGGCTGGGGAACCCTAATGCTAACCGCCGCTAAAGAATACGGCCTCAAGGTTGTCGGGATCACCCTCTCGCAAGAACAATACAACCTCGTTTCCAAACGCATCCAAGACGAAGGCTTAAGCGACGTTGCTGAAGTTCGCCTGGAAGACTACCGTGAACTCGGTGATGAAACCTACGACTACATTACTAGTGTGGGGATGTTTGAACACGTCGGTAAGGCCAACTTAGCCATGTACTTCGAACGGGTTAACCACTACCTTAAGCCAGAAGGTATCGCCCTCTTACACGGTATCACCCGTCAACAAGGTGGCGCTACGAACGGTTGGCTTGATAAGTACATCTTCCCGGGTGGCTACGTTCCTGGGATGACCGAAAACTTACAACACATCGTGGACTGTGGGTTACAAATTGACGACGTTGAAACGTTACGTCGGCACTACCAACGGACGACTGAAATTTGGGACCAAAATTTCAACGCAAAACGGGCCGAAATCGAAACCAAGATGGGCACCCGCTTTACCCGGATGTGGGACTTATACTTACAAGCCTGCGCCGCTTCGTTCCAGTCTGGTAACATCGACGTTATGCAGTACCTCGTTTCTAAGGGACCGTCATCACGGAACTTACCAATGACGCGCGAATACATGTATGGTGACAACACCATTGCCGAAGAAGTTTAATGCGTTTTAAAAAATTGCTTGATCCGGCCTAGTTTAACTAGGTTGAATCAAGCAATTTTTTTATCCTATCAATCACTTACTAAGCGCGCATACAGTAACGGGAGCACTTCGCGGTAAAGGACGAGGCTTCCCAGGAAGAAGCCGGCCGCTAATGCTGCTGCCAACGGCAAGGTCGTAAACATCCGTTGGGGTAAAACCAGGGCCAACAGTGGAAACGCAAACGCCGCGGGTAGTTGTAACTTAAGTCCGCGGAGCAAGCCATAAACTAGTGGCAAACTCACCACGGCGGCTGGTAGCCAGGCGCCCAGCAGTAAGTAACTGACCACCCCGATACTAGCAGCGCCGACTAGGGCGACCCACTGCCGCCACGCAACGCGATGATTATAGTTAGGGTTTTGAAGCGCCTCAAAGAAAACGACGATAACCGGCGGAATCCCAGCCATTTGGGGCTGGCCCGCTAGCCAAACCGCGCCGACCCAGCCAAGCGCGAGCACCGTAAAGCCCAACATTTGCCAACCGTGAATTGCGGCCGGTTCAACCGTTTGGACGGGGGCGGTTACGCGTGCTTTTTGCCACCGAACGCCCACCATTAACGTTAGTGTCCAAAAGAAGATTGCAATAATAAACGACCAATGAGTCGCGTTGATGATGATTGGAAGCAGGCCGGTCGCAAAGGACGGCGCAAGGTTCGAGCGGAGCTGTTTTAAAAGGACGAGCATTAATAAGAGTCCTAGGATAACTTTTAGGGGGTAATTAATTGGGAGCCGGTTAATGAGAAAACCGATCACCGCCGTTCCCGACGGTGCCCAAAAGAGTTTTGCGGGCTGGGCAATCCAGTCCGCTTTGCGGTAAACCCAGGTACCAGCCGTTAACGCGCCAATTTCAGGTAAAATAACTTCAACGTCGCCTAACCAGGTTGCACTCGCGACCATTGTGAGCACGAGCGCCCACCCGATCAAGTAGCGCCGAAAACTTGGTTGTGCTGTTTGCATTCTAATATTCCTTTCGTATATCAAAAATTATGCCTATTTTAAATAAAGCGACTAGTATTGTAACACAAGTTTTCGGTGCACTCAAAATTTCCGGTTTGTGTATGCTAACTGCATAAGCATTGGGGGATGTGGGCTGATATGCTAAGAGTGTGAGGAACAGCGGGTTGACGCTGAGCACTACCTAGCTAAGGCGTTATCGCGGGCTGGGCGATGGCGACTTAGCGTAGTAGGCGCAGTCATCAGCTGGGCCGAGCACGTTTCGACTATATCGCACGGGACGGACTACGCTCAGCCAATTAGCTCTAAATCCGAGCCAACAGAAACAAAATCACTAAAGTTTCAAGTGCCCGCAACCAACCCCGCCGCCGTTGCCACTGTTGAAGCGACCACCGCCGCCTCAACAGCCGGTTGCAACTGGTGGCAACCACTGGGAGGCCAATCAACACAAAGCTCCCCCAGTAAAAGTCTAATTGCCGTGCAAGTCCCCGTTGTTCAAAGCCCACTAAAATAATCAGTAGCCAGAACAACCCGTACGTGCGGCCCAACCCACGCCGCACTTGCAACCAGCTAGGCCAATAGCGCTGGGCCGTAAACAAGCGTAAGCGCTGGGGGCGGTTAACTGGCAAACTTGCCAACATTTCGGTGGCCGTTTGGTAACGATGCGCTGGATCCAAGGCCGTCGCCTTCTTAAGGATGGCGTTCCACGGTCGAAGCGCGGTAACGCGCGTTGGTCCCGGACCAGGGGGCGCCCCCGTTAACAGGCAATTTAAGACGATGCCCAAGGCGTACAGATCACTGCGCTGGTCAGTTTGGGCAAAACCGTAATTTTCTGGTGCGGCAAAACCACTGGTTCCGAGCAACCGGGTATCCGTAGTGGCCTGCTTCTGATAGAACCGGGCTGCGTTAACGTCGATTAAATACGCGTGCCCCCCGCTCAACATAATGTTACTCAATTTCACATCGCGGTGAACGATGCCTAACTGCGCTAACGCCTGCAAGGTCGCCAGTAACTCGGTTGCCAGCTGGGTCACCTGCCGAGCGGGCAGTGGCCCGTTAGCATGTAGGTAAGCGGCCAGCGTCTGACCGTTAATCAGCGTTTCAACGCTAACTGCACAGACCTGCCCAGGTAAAATCGCCCGTAGTCGCGGCATCCGCACCACGGGATTGACAAGCAATTTCTCTAAAACTGGCAGCTCGGCTAACTGTGCCAGTTTAGCCACGTAGACCACGCGCTCTTTTTTGACGAGTAAGGGGAATTCACGTTGATCAACGAGTGGACCTAGGGGTTGGTAGTCGGCCGCCGCAAGCAGTTGCATCGCCTCCACGATTGGTAACATCTAAAATCCGTCCTTTCCGGGATTGTACTAAAACTTAACGCTTAATATTAACGATTTTTTGGAGGAAATACAATGTCAAAATCAACTAACATCGCAAGTCCCACTTCTGGCCGTTCACGGGTCGCCGAACAGGTACTCGGAATTCTCGGCGGCGTCTGCGGCATGGGGGCCGGCGTCGCAGCCATGTTCTTAGGCGCCGTCAGCTCCGCCCTTGGTGACAACAACGATATCAGCACCGCTGGTTTCGGCTGCATCGCCGTTTCATTTCTAGCTATTATTTTTGCCATCATGGTCAAGCGTAACCCCCGCTTAATTGGCTGGTTACTCATTGCCAGTGGTGTCATCAATTTCATTACCGTTGGTCTATTTGGAATCCTTAGCGGCCTGCTACTCGTGTTAGCCGGCTTACTCACATTCAGAAAGTAGGAATTAGCATGAAAACAAGTTTATTAAAAAAATGGTGGATCTGGGTCTTAGCCATCGTCGGTGTCTTTCTCTTCGTCAGTTTGCTTAACCCTGCCGACGACCACGCAGACACCCGCCCAGCCTCGTCAGCTAGCAAGAAAACCACCGCTTCCAGTAAGCCCGCTAGTGACGACCAAAAAGTGCACGCGGTCGGCGAAGCCGCCGTCATTAACGGCGTTGAATTAAAGGTTAACAAAGTGGATAAAAGTGCCAGCGAAAACGCGGGCTTTTCAACACCAAAAACTGGCAATCAATACTACCAAGTCAATGTGACCTTAACAAATAAGGGTGCTAAAGAAATCAATTATAACCCGCTGGATTTTAAGATCAAAGCTGGCGGTAACATGACTGATTTTGATGAATTCGCAGTCGATGATGATAACCGCCTCGAAACTGGAAGCCTCACAAAGGGTGGCACGGTGACCGGAAACATCGTCGCGCAGGCACCAACTGACGGCACTGTTGAATTAATTTACACGCCTAGCTTTTTCAGTGAAAAACATTTGACCTTTAAACTCCAATAATTTTTGGTAAACTTAAACCACTAATCATGATTGGAGTTAGCAAATGAACGAACGCGCCACTAAAGAATTACTGCATGCAATCAAGACGGCTAGTAACGTCGACCAGTTCATGCCCACTTTAGCGCCCAGTTTCACTTGTCGTCCCCCGGCCGAATACTTGGCCGAGCTATTGCAAGTCAAACAGTTAACGAAAAGCCAGGTTATCCGGCAAGCCAATTTAACACCGGCGACCGGCTATCAATATTTTGATGGTAAGCGGCGGCCAAGCCGCGCCCGGATGATTGCGCTTGGCTTCGGTTTTGGCCTTGGCCTGAGCGAACTTAACACGATGCTCAAGCGGACCGGCTACGCCACCCTGTACGCTAAGGATGAGTGGGACGCCCTCGTTATCTTTGGGCTCGTTCAGCGCTACGACCTCAACCACACCGACGACCTACTGTTCCAATACGGTCTCGGTACCATTACTGCCGATAACTAAATAAGCGTCCTGCCAATGCGGTAGGACGCTTTTGCGTTAAAAAAACAAATAATAAACTCCGGCCAAGCCGATAAAAATATAAATCAACCGCTTAACCGCAACCATTGGGACGTGCGGTAAAATGCGAGTTGCCAAAACGGTCCCGCAAATCGCACCAACCATCCCAATTAAAATTAGTGGGATCGTATTGGCCGTGATGATTCCGTTTAACACCCGCACGGTCGTAATGTATACGACGTCAATCATGAAAAACGTCTGTAAATTAGCCAGGTAATCGGCAGTCGTATCCGCTAACGACAAAAAGTACAACGCCATTAACGGTCCCCCAATGCCAAACAAGCCGTTAAAAAAACCGGAAATAATCATAAACGCACCCGCCAACCACCACGGATAACGCTGATTATCGGCACGGCGATTAACTAAAAAGTAAATCGCTAACGCTAACAATAAGCCACCCAGCAGGTGCCGCAACAACTGAATATCCAATACCTGTCCGAGGTGCACGGACCAGGCCGCCACGCTCGCGTAGATCAAAAACGGAATAATGATGCGCTTAATCTGAATGTGGGCCCGGTACCGCCAGACCATCGTAACGACGCTCGCCACCATGATCAAACCAGCCACCCCGGCGCTCGTACCCATCGCAAACAACTGCGGTAGAAAGATCATCATGATAATTGCCGCACCAAAGCCAGTCAATCCCTGCACTAACCCGGCTAAAAATCCCGGCAGCAGGACTAACAACCACGTCACCACTGTCACCTTCTTTGTTAGCGGTTCGGAAACCGCTTTTATTTTGCTGAACAGCTCGAAACGCGTGGACCCGCTTGAGCCGTGCTATGTATTTGAGACACTGGTGACTGTGGTGGTTGGTTGCGTGCTAGGTTACGGCGGCGTTGCCTGCCTTATCGCCGAAACGTGCTCGCCCCAGCTGACCCCTGCGCTTGCTACGCTAAGTCGCCATCGCCAAACCCAGGCACAGTGCTTCCCCTGCCTTATCGCCGAAACGTGTTCGGCCAAGCATGGTCCTGCGGTTAGCTACGCCACCGATACAATGCAAAGCCCGCATCATATCGGTGGCTAGGCTAATCCTCAGACCAACCCGCTTGGCCTCACACTCTACAAAAAAAGAACCAGTTCCCCAGTTCTTTCCTATATGTGCAGCACCAAAACGAAAAACATCACCGACCCCAGGCCGACGACCACCGACAACGTCATCGACCTCGTCCGGTACGCCACTATGCCGACCAAAATCGACGCAATAATCAAACCTAAATTACCAGACGTTATGATCTGATACTTACTATCAACAAATACGCCCTTAACGACCAACGCCGTGAATAGCGAAACCGGGACAAACCGCATCCACTCGTTAAACCATTCTGGAATCTTACGCTTCGTAAAAATTAACAACGGAAAGAACCGCGGAATAAACGCCACGATCGCGCAAAAAATGACTAACCAAAAGTGATCTAAACTACTCATTGTATTGACTGATTGCATAACAAATACCCCTCTGCGCCCTACTTGTCAGACTCTTCCATGGCCGTCTGCCTGGTTGGATCATGAACCTTGTAGAGTAAATGACTGTCTGGCTTGTGCGCCAATAAATGCCGTTCAATAAAGTACCCGGTCAACGACGCCATCAACGTCGAAACAACTAACCCTAAAGTACTCTTCATCAAGACGAGCATAAAGACCGTCAAAATTCCGGACAGCACACAAACTAGAATCGTCAGCCGGCTCTTTGTTTGCATAATTGCCATATAAATAAATAACGCCGTAAGCGCAAAATCAACCACGGTTAGATTAATGGTCAACGCACTCCCAATCAGGCTACCGATAATGTTACTTACCGTCCAGAATAGGAGTGAATAATGTTCCACCATCAACGCTTGCTTCGGTTGCCAATGCTTATCAGTCGCAAATTTTAAGTAATTGACCGCGTAGTTTTCGTCGTTCATCGAAAATGCAAAGATAAAAATGAACGGTAAGGGTTGCCCCTTTAAGTATCGCGATAAGCTAGAACCGAGTAGCGCATACCGTAGTTCCAAGAAAAACATCATCAAAATAATCGTCGTCATCGGTGCGTTGATTGTCAGCATCGATGCAATTAAAAATTGGGCCCCACCGGAAAAGACCATTACTGAAATTAACGCCGTCAGTAAGTGGTTGAACCCAGCTGCGTGTAATAACACCCCACACGCTAGCCCAATGGGAATGTAGCTAAGCCCAAGTGGCATTACGTCGCGTAAGGCCACTAACCAATTTGGCTCGTTCTTTTTCACCAAGAATGCCTCCAGTACCTACCAGTAAAGAATTCAAGCAACAGATCCGGGGATCTATTCGTTTAGACACCCAAATTTAATTTTAACATGTTTTTTCTTTCAATCCTACACCTAACAATAGATTGTTCGGCACTAGCGCACAAGAACCGCCCCGCCGGGTGGCCTAGTGTGAGTAGTGGCGCCCTAAAATCACTAAATCATTCGGGTGGCCCGCTAATTCCGCCACCGCTGGTAAAAAGCCCCACTGCTGGTAATCAAATTTTTTAAAGAGCTTGATACTGGGTAAATTACTTGAAAAGATGAAGGCCACTAACGTCGTTAGGCCCACTTCTACTAATTCCGTTGGTAATTGGGTCAGTACCCAGCTACCAACGCCCTGCCCCTGAACCGTCCGATCCAAATAAACCGAAATTTCAGCCGTCTTCGCGTAGGCTGCCCGTCCATAAAACGGCGACAGACTCACCCACCCTACGACCAGGTCGTCCTGAACAATCACCCACAATGGATAGTGTTCTGGTGAATGCGCTAAGAACCAGTCCCGCCGCTGACTGACCGTAACCGGTTTCAAATCCGCCGTGACTTGATGGCCCGGAATCGTTTGATTATAAATATCCACAATTACCGGTAAATCTGACATTGCCGCTTGTCGTAATTCCCTACTCATACCATTTCCTCCAATTATCCCGCTGTGATAATTCCATTATACATTTATTCGCAAAAAAGCGACCGCCAAACTCGCGATCGCCCTTAAATTCAATCCTATTCAATTTTGCAGCTAGCGCTTAGAACCAGCTCTTAATCCCCCGCCACATCCGTACAAAGATGTTAGCTTTTTCAATCGAAGTCTTCGGCGTCAGGTTGACCGTTAAGTCCTTATCCGTCGTTCCGTCAACTACTTTGATGGCTTTCTTATTTAAGCTTAACTTAGCCGTTCCAACGGTTTTACCCGTTTTAATCGGTGCTTGTAGCTTACCATCCGTTGTGGTCGCCTTCTTCAAGCTAACTTGACCACTCAACTGGCTAGCGTCACTACCCACTGGCAAGTAAATCTTAGTTTGCTTACTATTAGAAACGAGCTTCGACGTCAGTTCCTTACCATCCTGCACGGCTGCGGTTTTAGCGCTCTTAATTTGGCTGGCCTTATTAACCGTAGTCGTTGTGTAGTTATGGTAAACGTAGGACATAATTTGCGCCGTTTGGGTAAAGCGTTCCACCCCGTTATCACTGGCTGGACCCGCATGGAGCACAACCGTAATAATCCGGTTACCATTGTTGAACTTAACCGTCCCAGTAAAGGCGTTCCCGGCCTTTTCGGAAGTCCCGGTCTTCAGCCCATCAACGGGCAACGCGGAATAGTGCTTAACTAGCCCCTTCAACATGAAGTTGCGGTTATCCATCTTCGTTTCGGAACTCGTCCCCTTGGCAAACCAAGCGTGGGCGATGCTCGACGTCTTCAATACTTCTGGATAATCAGAAATCAACTTCTGGGCAACGGTCGCCACGTCCTGCGCCGACATCATGTTTTCGGTGCTGTCCGCAACGTCACTGTAACCAATCTCGCTGCCGACTTCCTTGTTCGTTAACCCACAGGCGTTAATAATCGTCGCATCGGTAATCCCCCACGACTTAGCCGTTTTCTTCATTAAATCAACAAACTGATGGGGCGACCCCGCAATTGCATCCCCCAGCGCCGTAATGGCCGCGTTGGCGGAATAAATTTCCGTTGCGTTGTATAGTTGACGGACGGAATACGTTTTGGTTGATAATAATGGCACGTTCGCGTAATCCTTATTTTGACTCATCTTAGCGACGGCTTTGCTGACGCTAATTTTTTGATTCCACGACAACTTTCCCTGATGAACCGCCTGCAATACTAAGTATGTACTAAGCATTTTCGTCATGGAAGCAATCGCCATTGGCTTGGTACTATTCTTATCGTACAAAATCTGCCCGGTGCCCGCGTCAACGGCAATCGCACCCTTGGCTGAAATTGACGGCTCGGTTGCAGCCTGGGCGGTCACATCGCCGACCCCCGCTAAGCCTAACCCGGTCGTACTAAACGTGACTGCCGCAACTAGGGCAATCATAATCTTCTTTAACTTTCCCGCAACTCTCATTTCTCAATTATTCCTTTCCTGAATGTTAATTTAAGTTTAATTAATTCCGTGGATAGAAACAAGTTAATTCGCACGATTTGCCGCAGTTTTTACTAATTGCTGGCCATGTTTGATAGGTAAGTGAATCACGAAACTGGTTAGCTCGTCATCACTCTGGGCATAAATGTATCCGCCGTGGTGCTGAACGATACTTTGAGCAATCGCTAAGCCTAAGCCGGAGCCACCGGTGGCCTTAGAGCGCGACTCCTCGACCCGGTAAAAACGTTCGAAGAGGCGCCCGAGTGAATCAGCCGGGATTCGCTGACCGTCGTTAGCCACGTGGATGATAACCTCACTACCACGCTGTTCAGCTTGCAAGAAAATATGCTTAGCCCCAGCTCCGTACTTGAACGCGTTCGCGATTAAATTGTTAAAAACGCGCCCTAATTTTTCGGCATCGGCTTCAATGAACAGGGATTCAGCACCACTTTCGACCTCAATTTGCATGCCCTTTTTCTTGGCCTCCAATTCAAAACTGGCCGCCAATTGTTCCATCATCGCGGTTAAATTCAACCGACTAATCGCTAACGGGGTATCCGTTTGACGGACCTTGGTGTATTCGAATAGGTCCTCAACCAGTGATTTCATTTGGGTCGCCTTCAAATAGGCAATGTGCGAATACTTTAACAAGTCTTCTTCAGACTGGTACTGTTTATTCTCAATGAGCCCCAGGTAGCCAATAATTGACGTTAACGGCGTTCGAATATCGTGACTGACGTTCGTAATTAGGGCGTCCTTAGAACGCTCAATTTCCCGTTCCTCGTCCATGGAATGGATGGCAGAGTCAACGAGTGCGTTCACACTTTCAACGACCCGTTGGGTATCGCCCGTTAGGCTAAAACCGATCCGGTGGTCAAAGTGGCCGGCCGCAATGTAGTGTAACTCACTAATAATGTGGCGGAGTTGCATTTGCTTATAGCGCCGAATCAACCGCCAGTACAACACAAAGCCGTCTGCAACCAACATTAAGGCAATGAATAAGTTTTCATAGCTCCAAAGCTGGTAGTTGGTTGGTCCAATTTTAATTGACCGTTTAATTTGGAAAATCCCGCTTTGCAAGCCGGGATTATGCGCAATCGCACTATTGATCAGTACGACAATCGACAAGTTTAAAAGGAGTAGCAAAATGACCGTTACTACCCCTTCAAAAAATAGTTCACTTTTTTCGCGTCCTGTTAATTTCAAAAAGCTGACCCCATTAATTAGTGTGCTTCAATCTTGTAACCAACGCCCCAGACCGTTTGGATAACCTTTTCACCGTCCGTGGCTTCTTCAATCTTATCCCGTAAATGACTCACGTGAACCATCACGGTTTTGGCCGAAACGATACTTTCTTGCTGCCAAACACGTTCAAAAATATCATCCGCAGAGAAGACCCGGTTGGGGTGACTGGCTAAGAGGTATAAAATCCCGAATTCAAGCGCGGTCAATTGAATATCCTTCCCCGTTAACGTCTTCACTTCGTGTGAATCCTTATTAATGGTTAACGGGCCAATATCTAAAACATCCGGCTCGTTAGTCGTAACCTTATTTTCCGACCGCCGGAGCAACGATTTAACCCGGGCCATAATTTCGAGTGGGTTGAACGGCTTAGTCACGTAATCGTCAGCACCAGTAATTAACCCCTGAATTTTATCCATGTCACCAGTTTTAGCGGACAACACTAAGATTGGTAGTTGCGAATCTTTTCGAACTTCCTTGATGACTTGAATCCCATCCATTTCAGGCATCATAATGTCCAAAATCATCAGTGCAATGTCGGGATTAGTATTCAATTTAGTGAGCGCTTCGCGACCATTATAGGCACTCACTGGTTCATAACCTTCATTTTTAATGTAAATTTCTAATAATTGTGCAATTTCTTTATCGTCGTCGACTACTAAAATTTTCATAATTAATTTCTCCTCGCAAACAATTCTAGTTTCATTTTAGCAAAAAGTCGGCCAATCTTGCTGGCTAGCGACTCTTTTTAGGGAAAGCTTAAGGGGTCTGCGGTTCAACCCCTTTTTCCCGGTTCAGTTCCAGACTCAATAATTCAATCATACCGCACTCTGAGCATCAGCGCGGCCCGAATCGCAAAAAAAGGCGATGGCAAAAGCCACAGCCTTTACTAGATATTCGAATAATCATTGCGGACCAGCTGATGCCCGCGCCTACTACGCTTTTTATCAAAGATACCGCACCGTTGCCAGCTTAATAATCTGGTTAACCCGCTCCGAATTTGCTCGCGCCAAAACGAGTCCATTTTGACGCAGGCACTTTGAAGCCGCTAGCCCAAAGCGCGTAAAAACGTAATCCGGCGAACCGAACTGATTCCGCATAAGCTCATCATAATAACTTTTAATTAACTGCCGAAACGGCGCGTCCTTAACTGGATCTAAATCCTTAACGATGTCGAGCATTAGCCCCGTCGCAACCGTAACCCGGTCATGACCAGTCATGTACCACTTATTCGATTTATCTTGCTTACTAGTTGACACTTGCTTGCGTCCCCCTCGGTGAAACCACCACAAAAACCGCGGCTGAGGTTTGACTGGTTGAGTCAATCCTAATAACTCGTCCGCCGAAACGCCAAACAGCGTTGTTAACGTGACTAGACTTTCTAAGTCGGGATAGCTTTTCCCCCGTTCCCACTTAGAGATGGTCTGACGGGTCACCATTAATTGCGTTGCTAATTGCTGCTGCGACCAAGTCCGTTGTTCCCGTAGTCGTTTAATTTGTTGGCCAATTGGCACCTTCACTGTACGCGCCCCCCGCTAAAAATGATAGTCTTTTAAGCGCAACGATTCATTGCAGCGCCGTTTCAACGCTCCGCAACGCGTCGTTGCCCCATATCAATACTAGCATTTTTAGTCCTGATATAAAAAAACGCGCTTAGGACAAATGACCTAAACACGTTTGATTTGAAATGAATTTACCCGTTAACGGAATAGTTAGGGGCGTTTTTCGTAATTTGAATTTCGTGCGGGTGAGATTCACGTAAACCGGCACCGGAAATTTCAACGAATTGCGCGTTATCAATTAGCGCATCGATGTCCTTGGCACCAACGTAACCCATCCCGGAGCGTAACCCGCCGAGCATTTGGAAAATAATGTCGTTAACGCTCCCCTTGAATGGGACGCGTCCTTCAACGCCTTCCGGCACAAGCTTGTTAGCTTCGTTCACGCCACCTTGGAAGTAGCGGTCTGAAGAGCCGTGTGCTTGGGACATGGCCCCGACGGAACCCATCCCACGGTAGAACTTGTATTGACGGCCATCGTCAAAGACGACTTCGCCAGGGGCTTCGGTTGTTCCGGCTAACATGCTTCCGAGCATGACGGCGTTCCCACCGGCAGCTAAAGCTTTAACAATGTCGCCAGAGTACTTGATCCCACCATCGGCAATGATTGGCTTACCGTATTCACGAGCAACGCTAGCAGCATCGTAAATCGCGGTTAATTGGGGTACCCCAACGCCGGCAACGACCCGGGTTGTACAGATCGAGCCGGGGCCAATCCCAACTTTAACGACGTCGACACCGGCATCAAATAGTGCCCGGGTCCCTTCAGCGGTCGCAACGTTCCCGGCAATTAAAGTTTGCTTAGGGAAGTGTTCGCGAATTTCTTTAACTTTCCGGAGGACACCAGCGGAATGACCGTGGGCCGTATCAATCACTAAGGCGTCGGCCCCCGCATCAAACAGAGCTTCAGCGCGTTCAAAGGTGTCGCTGGTAACTCCAACGGCGGCAACGGCTAACAGGTGGTTGTTAGCGTCGACAGCGGCGTGGGGATGGTCGGCATCCTTGGCGACGGCCTTAACTTTTTTGACTTCTTCGGCTTGGGCTTCGATGCTTAAGTTTTTGTGGATAACGGCTAATCCACCTTGGTTAGCCATGGCAATGCCCATTTCTGATTCGGAAACGGTGTCCATTCCCGCACTAATAATTGGGATATTGAGTTGCAGATTATCTGCAAGTTTGACACCCAAGTTGACTTCATTCGGTAAAACATGACTTTCTGCCGGAATTAATAGCACATCATCAAACGTATAACCTTTTTTTCCAAACTTTGTATCCCAATTAGACATTGAACGTTAGCTCCTTATGATTTTATTTTATCTGTAAAGGTACCAAAACATCGCAACAAATGCAAGTAACCTGAGTGATTTTCAGGGAATTCTTATTTAAAGAGTGTGAGGACCAGCGGGTTGACCTTGAGCATTGCCTAGCTAAGTAGTTATTGCGGGTTGGGCAATGACTACTTAGCGTAGCAAGCGCAGAGGTCAGCTGGGCCGAGCACGTTTCGACTATCTAGCAGAGAAGCTCCAAGGCGTTATTGCCCGGGCTTGGCAATGGCGGCTTGGCGTAGCAAGCGCAGATACCAGCTAGCCTGAACACGTTTCGATCATCCAGCAAGCACGCTCTCTCACACCATCCAAAAAAGCACCTCAAAGCTTCCACCTTGAAGTGCCTAACCATTACATCATACTGGTCGTAATGTTGTAACGGCGTTTGAGCCATAGCCGAATAAAGAAGACCACTACCGCAATCATTAAGTAAACGATTGCTGGTAAAATTGGGTTCAATGGGCCTTGAATCATAGCAGCTGCCGTAAAGACAAACATCCAA
Source organism: Lactiplantibacillus modestisalitolerans (assembly GCF_005405425.1). Classification (GTDB taxonomy): domain Bacteria; phylum Bacillota; class Bacilli; order Lactobacillales; family Lactobacillaceae; genus Lactiplantibacillus; species Lactiplantibacillus modestisalitolerans. The sequence goes on from NZ_BJEA01000007.1 coordinate 128,876, forward strand.
ACGACGATTGCGATGACTGACCAGAAAATTTTCTTCCAAATCGCCACTTTGTGCTTCTGACCGGGTGCCATGTAGCGGAATAACTTGGTGACCCCGATTCCCCCAACGGCTGAGGTAACCAAAATCGCAGTAATCCCCATTGCGCCAGCAGAATCTTTGGCCGATGACGTCTTACCAATTAAGCCCATGATTCCGTACATTAAGCAGAAAATCATGAACAGCATTAAACCGTTATCTAAAGAAGAAATCCAGAAGTTTGCTTTTTGACGTTCAACTGGTTGCTTCTTCGGGTTGACGATTGCTTCGGTCCGTTCTTGGACGGTCCCGTACAGTTGACGGGCGGTTACCCCGCGACCCTGTTCAGCTAATAGCGTCGCGTTCATTTCATCTAACGCAGCCTTCTTCTTCTCACCGGATAACTGGGTTGCGTTAAGCGACTTGCGCATTTGGCGCATAAATTCTTCGTTCCGTTTCGTTAATTCGGTCGCTTCATGGATTGGACGTTCCGAAGCCTTGATTTGCTTCGCGCCCGCCTTGGCGTTCCGAGGTTGTTTAGGCGTTTCACTTTCACTCACGAGCTTGTGCTCCTTTCCTTAAACGTTGAAGCGGAATTCGACGATGTCACCATCTTGCATGACGTAGTCTTTACCTTCCAGCCGCAACTTCCCGTTTTCTTTAACTTTAGCTTCCGAACCCGCTTCATCTAAAGCGTCGAAAGACATGACTTCGGCCCGGATGAAGCCCCGTTCAAAGTCAGAATGAATAATTCCGGCTGCTTGGGGCGCCTTAGTGCCACGCCGGAAAGTCCAAGCCCGGGTTTCCTTACCACCAGCGGTGAAAAAGGTCTCGAGGCCCAAAAGCTTATAAGAGGCCCGAATGAGTTTGTTTAGGCCCGGCTCTTCAACGCCTTCCGCGGCTAAGAAGTCGGCTTTGTCGTCATCGTCTAATTCGGCGATTTCTTCTTCGGTCTCCGCCGCAACCCCAATTGCTTGGGCGCCTTCCTTTTGGGCGTATTCCGCAACGACTTGGTAGTATTTGGACGCTTCGGGATCCGCCATATCATCTTCAGCGATGTTGGCAACGTACAGAACTGGTTTGGAGGTTAACAGGAATAAGCCCTTAACGATGGCCTGTTCGTCATCGTTAAAGTCCAACGCCCGCACCGGCGTGCCCGCTTCCAACGCTGGCTTAATCTTTTGAAGTACGGCCAATTCGGCTTTGGCTTCCTTGTCGCTCCCCTTAGCTGCCCGTTGAACCTTCGCTAATCGCTTATCAACGGCTTCAAGGTCAGCTAAACTCAATTCCAAATTAATGGTTTCAATATCATCCTGCGGATCAACTTTCCCAGTTACGTGGGTGATGTTGTCGTCGTCAAAGGCCCGAACGACGTGGACGATGGCGTCAACTTGGCGAATATTTTCAAGGAACTTGTTCCCCAAGCCTTCACCCTTGCTGGCACCCTTAACGATTCCGGCGATATCGGTAAATTCAAAGGTCGTTGGTACGACTTTCTTTGCGGGAATCAATTCTTGAATCCGGTCTAACCGGCTATCCGGAACTTCGACCATCCCAACGTTCGGATCGATCGTGGCAAACGGATAGTTTGCCATTTCAGCGCCCGCCTTTGTGATTGCGTTAAACAATGTGGATTTCCCAACGTTTGGTAATCCAACGATACCTGCTGTAAGTGCCATATCGGTTATTCACTCTTCCTTTATAATAATTAAGCTTGGTCGGCTTTTCTTTCCAAAACTTTCTTCATTTTTTTATTGAATTCGCGACGCGGCATCATGACCACGTGGCCGCAACCCGTACATTTAACTTTAATGTCGGCGCCCATCCGGGTGATTTCCCACCGATTGACACCACACGGATGCGCTTTCTTCATTTCGACAATATCACCTAAATCATACATGCGCAACGCCCCTTCATAAATTTATTAATTTAAATTGATATTTAAAATTTCTAAAATTCGGTTTAAGTCGTCATTTGACAGGTACGGGATTTCAATTTTACCCTGACCCTTTTGACTCGCCTTAGCTTGAATCGACACGGCCGTACCAAATTTTTCCTGTAACTGTTCTTCACTGGCCCGAATATACGGCGACTTCTTCACCGGCCGCTTCTTCGCTGGCCGGTTGGCATCGCCATTATAGCGGGCAACGATTTGCTCGAGTTGGCGAACCGTTAAGTTATCCTTAACCGCCCGCTTCGCTAAGGTAGCCAGCTTAGTTTTATCCTTTAACGACAATAAGGTCCGCGCCTGGCCCATCGACAGCTGCCCCTTTTGAATCATCTGCTTAACGGCCGTCGGTAATCCCAGTAGCCGTAAATAGTTGGCAATGTAGGGGCGGCTCTTCCCCAACCGCTTCGACACTTCAGCCTGCGTTAAGTTGAGCTTTTTCATCAACGATTCGTACGCTTCAGCTTCTTCTAGCGGTGTCAAATCTTCGCGTTGTAGGTTTTCCAACACGGCAACTTCCATCATTTGTTCTTCAGTTACGTCGCGAACAATTGCCGGAATCGTCGTTTGCTTTGCCAACTTCGACGCTCGGAAGCGCCGTTCGCCAGCGATGATCTCATACTTCTTAATCGCCGCATCCGGCTGCCGCACGATAATTGGCTGAAAAACGCCCGACTTTTCAATCGAGCTTGCTAAATCTTTTAACGCCGACTGATCGAACTCACGCCGCGGCTGGTAGGGGTTGGCCCGGATATCACCCAGCGCCAATTCCACGACCGCTTCTTCGCTGGCCGGCTCGTCGACATCCGCAAAAAGCGCGCCAATCCCGCGCCCCAGCGCTTTATTATCTTTATCCTTACTTGCCATGGGCTGCCAACACTTCCTTTGCTAATGCTAAGTATACTTGCGCACCCTTGGAACGGGCGTCGTAATCCACAATTGACAAACCGTGGCTAGGAGCTTCTGATAACCGAACGTTCCGCGGAATAATGGTCTTATAAACCGCGTCCTTAAAGTACTTCCGGACTTCTTCGTTGACCTGAGCACCCAGATTAGTCCGGGCATCGTACATCGTCAATAATACGCCCTCAATCCGTAATTGCTTATTAAAATGCTTCTGGACGAGTTTGATCGTATTCAGTAACTGGCTCAGCCCTTCCAAGGCGTAGTACTCGCTTTGAACGGGAATCAGGATCGAATCACAGGCCGTAAACGCGTTGATTGTCAATAATCCGAGCGACGGCGGACAGTCAATCAAAACGTAGTCGTAGTCCGCCTTAACGTCGTCAATGGCGTCCCGTAAACGCGTTTCACGGGCCATCATCGGGGTTAGCTCGATCTCGGCCCCAGACAATTGAATCGTCGCCGGCACAATGTCCAAACCCTTGTGACTCGTTGGAATGATGGTTTCTTTAATGGGAACATCATTGATCAGAACATCATAAATTTCATTTTCAATCGTTGATTTTTGAATTCCCAGGCCGCTCGTCGCGTTCCCCTGTGCATCCGTATCGATCAACAGGACTTTTTGGCCCAATTCCACCAGACTAGCACCTAAATTAATGCTCGTCGTGGTTTTACCAACGCCACCCTTTTGGTTAGCGAGTGCAATAACGGTTCCCATGATTATTTACCACCCCTTGATTGTTTGTTTGGTATTTCAATGGTGATGCGGTAACCGTCGTCCGTGTGCTCTTCGTGCGTTTTCACGGTCAGGCCGGCATCGCTGACCATTTTAATTGATTTTTTAATCGTATTGACGGCAATCCGGGTATCCCCAGTTAAGCCGCGCGGACGCTTACGCTTGGGTTTAGCGGGCGTTTGGCACTTCGCCACTGCCCGTTCAGTTTCTTTGACGGTTAAACCGCCATCTAAAACCTGCTTCAAAACGCCAACTTGTTGCTTTGGTTCCAGATTAAGTAACGCCCGGCCATGCCGCTCACTGATTTGCCGATTGAGCAAGGCCTGCTGAACCGGTTGGGCTAACTTTAATAGGCGTAACTTATTAGCGACAAAGGACTGACTCTTGCCGAGTTCCTTTGCAAGCGCCCCCTGCGTTAGATCGTTGAGCTGCATCAATTCTTGGTAGGCGGTGGCCTCTTCAATCACCGTCAAATCCTGCCGTTGCAAGTTTTCAATCAACGCCATTGAGGCCGTCTCACCATCATCCATCTTTTCGATGATTGCCGGAACGTCGGCCCAATGTAGCGCGTTAACCGCCCGAAAGCGTCGCTCCCCGGCAATAATTTCGTATTTTTTCGGTTCGTATTCACGTAACACGATGGGTTGCAGTAACCCGTGTGCTTGAATTGTCGCCGCTAATTCGTCAATTCCAGCCGCCTCAAAAACTTGGCGTGGTTGAAAGCGGTTCGGCACGATCGCAGTTACGGGAATCCGGACAACCTGATGTTCCGGCGTAGCTGCCGGTTCCTTACGTTTATCACGGTTCGACCCAAATAATGAAAATGCCATTTGCTTACCCCCTACGACTGACGGGCCGTCAACGGCTGCTTAGCCGGCGTTCCCGGTTTCCGCGGATACCGTTTGGGCGTCGCTTGGCGCTTATCAATCACAATAATATGCCGTGGATCGCTCGTCACGGGCAATTCAAAGCTTTCGTCCGCCGTAATTTGACCGCCCAACACCTGAACCGCGTATTCACCTTCCGCCGTCTCCGTCCGCGCATTGGCGGCCTTCAACGCGACCATCTGACCGCCAACCTTTACCAGCGGCAAGCAAAGCTCGCTTAAAACGGACAAGCGTGCCACGGCCCGGGCCGTCACCAAATCATAGCTTTCGCGGTTCGGCGACTTTTTCCCGGCAAAGGTTTCGGCACGGTCGTGAAACAGTTGCACGTCCGTTAACCCTAGCTGGTCAACCAGCCGTTGCAAGAAGTTGATCCGCTTGTTCAATGAATCCACAATCGTCACTCGCAACTGTGGAAACGCAATTTTCAGCGGAATCGACGGAAAGCCCGCCCCCGCCCCAACGTCACAAATCGTTAGCGGCGCTTCGCGCAAAGCAGGCACGTAAAACGCGGGCGTCAGCGAGTCGTAAAAGTGCTTGAGGTACACTTCCGGTTCGGCAGTAATCGTTGTTAGGTTAAACTGCCGATTCGTTTCAACTAACAGTTTAAAGTAGGTCGCAAACTGGGCGAGCTGCTGGGTCGTTAACGCGATCCCACGCTGGGCCAAAGCCTGCTTAAATTCTTCTGGATTCATCAAAAAAGCTCCTTAATTAAGGTCGCATTTACCTTACACTTTGTGAAACAACCGAATTGTTTCACGTCACCCCATAACTTTAACGTAAATACGGGTTAAAATCAATGCTCTTGCTTACTCACTAATGAGCGTTAAAGCCTGTTACCACTTGACTTTACGGTGCCCGTCACTATCCGTAATTAATTGCAATTATTTTCACTCGTCGCCATGTTAAAACAAACGGGTCAAAAGGCAGTTAAACGAAGCTGGCTGACTTTGGATACACACTTCCACTACCTTCATTTGGAGATACGAAAACGGCGATTGCATTATTCGCAATCGCCGCTTAGTGTTGCTATTACCGCCAACAGCGGTGCCATTGCTAGCTAGCTGAAACGTGCTCGCGCTAGACTGGTCCTGCGGTTAGCTACATAAAGCGTCCCATGCACAACCCGCACAGGACGCTTTATTAGGCTAATCCTCAGACCAACCCGTCTAGAGCTCACACTCTATTCGAAACGTACTCTCCCAAACTGAGGGCTCCGCTTACTACGCTAGCCCGCCATTGCAAAAATCGCAACAGCGGGCTAGCTAGGTAATGCTCACCCTCAACCCGTTTGGGAAAGCACTCTTACATTAATTACCACACAAACAATCCAACGACCCCAGCTGACAACAGCGATACCAAGATCCCTGAAATCAGCATGTAGCCGACGTTCCGTGAAATTAAATCGTTCTTTTCACGGTTAACGATTCCCTTGAAGGCCCCAATAATCATCCCGATTGTTGAGAAGTTCGCAAAGGACGTCAAGAAGACCGTCAACACGGCGCGGAAATGCGGCGTGAAGTCGTTGACCTTACTAGAAACTTCACCCATGACAACGAATTCGTTCGTCACTAACTTCGTCCCCATGTATGACGCCATCTGGAAGGCTTCGTGTGGGTCGAACCCTAATAACCATGCAAATGGGAACATGACAATCCCAAACAGGTTTTCCAACGATAAGTTGGTATTGATCAACCCTAATAATTTATCAATTAACTTCGCTAACGCGACGAACGCGATAACGTTAGCGGCAATAATCAAGATTAAGCGCCCCGCGCCTAAAATTGAATCACCAAGGAAAGAGAAGAATGGTTCGCGGGCTGGCTTTGCTTCGGCCGCTTGAACTTGTTGGTTTGCTAAATCTTCTGAGCCGCTTTCAGCCGTATCCGTATTTTCATCGGTGGCCGCGCTACTTGAAATTTTAGCAATCGTATCGTCTTCCGGCTTAACATCAACCGGGTTCAAAATAGCCGCAATAATCGCCGCGTTTAAAACGTTCATCGGAACCGCAGTCAAAATAAATTGACCTGGCATCATTTTAATGTAGGCCCCTAAAATGGACGCCGTGACACAACTCATTGACATCATCGCAATCGTCAAGTTTCGTTGGGCACTCATTTGTTTCAATTGTAACTGTGAAACCGCCAAGGCTTCCGTGTTCCCCAAGAACATCATTTCAACCGCAAAGAACGATTCGAACTTTGGTTGACCGGTAATGTAAGCTAAACCGCGACCAACCCATTTGATGATCCAAGGTAAAACGCCGATATACGTCAAAATATCAAATAATGGCACAATCAACAGGATCGGTAACAGTGAACTCGTTACGAAATCCATTTGTTTAACGTTTACCCAGCTAGCTAAGGCGAATGAAATCCCATCGTATGAAACGTTAACCAACCAAGTAAAGCCATCCGCAGCTGCTTTAACCGCGTTGACCCCCACTTGTGAGCCAGTTAAGAACCACGCTAAGATGATTTCTAAAACTAACATGATACCAACCGAACGCCACCGAATGGCGTGCTTTTGCTTGGAGAATAAGTAGGCAATGGCAATAAATACCACGATCCCAATAATATTAACCACCAAGTTAAAGACCATGTGAATAATCCCTCTTCCCTAAAAAATATGAACAATTGAAAAAATTGATAAAAACTACCTTTTATTAATTTACCATTTAAACCGCGTGAGTGGTAGCCATTTTTAAAGAAAATGTTAAGGAATAGAATTAGACCGTACCAATCCTAATAGTGGCGCTATCCAAACGCAGTCGGTCAACACCCCAGTTGTTCGTAAGGCCTGACCAATCAAGTTAAAATGACTGCGTTTCCAACACCGCTGCAGCCCTTTTCAGCCCGTCCTAAAAGAATGAACAATTTTAACTTTGGTTGCGGTTAGTGTTCGTTTTACCCGAACGGATAAAAAAAAGAGGCCGGGCTTGACGCCCCGACCTCCGGACTAGGCTCGAGTACACCTAGCGCCCCTGCCAAGGAACTCCATTATACGCCAACCCACATCATCGTGGTCTAATTAGTTGACTATCCGTTCTAAGCGCGTTAAGCTGTGGACAATTAATGAAAGGGGGTGATGCTTTTTGAGTACCATATGTAATCTTAAAGCATCAGTCTCTGCCCTGTTCGGAGCAACTGACTGATACCTTTAAGGAGACCCGGCCAAATTTTGTTGGTCGGGTCTTTTGCTGTTCTTTAGGGGCTGGATCAACTGGTGGCGAAATCACTGCCAGCAGCGGGGCGAACCGCGCGCTGCATTACTCCGTCGCCGAACCGCGGCTGCCTTATAGCCGAAACGTGTTCAGGGCGACTGACGCCTGCGCCTACTACGCTCCCCTGCCTTATGGCCGAAACGTGTTCGGCCAGACTGGTATCTGCGCTTGCTACGCTAAGGCGCCATCGCATAACCCGCGACAACGCCTTAGCTAGGCAATGCTCAATACCAACCCGTCTGGCCTCACACTCTGCTACTTCCACCTCATCCGGTCCGGGTACTCCTCCGTTAAAAAGGCCTTAATCGCCCGAATCATCACCGCCGTCGACGGCGCCGTCGCCTGGGTCTTATTCGCCACCAACGCAATTTCCCGATTATATGGCTCCGCAAACGGGTACGTATTCACATCCCCCGTCAACTTACGCAACGCCAACTGCGGCAAAATTCCCAAACCTAAGCCCGATTCCACCATCGAGATAATCGACTGGTCATCAATTGAGAAGTTTAAATAATTATTCGTCACGTGGTAATGGTCCAACGCCAACTTGGTATCCCGGTCATAGTCACTTTGCTGCAAAATAAAATTCTTATCCGCAACGTCGTCCGTCGTAATATAATCCCCATTTTCCGGTACAAAGTTTGCCGGCGTCACACAGTAAATGGGATCGTCAATCAACGAATGCACCAATAAATTCTCATTCACCGGCATCGACGTAAACCCAATATCAATCGTCCCAATCTTGGCCCAATTGGTTATTTCATTAAAATTACCTTGAACAACCGAAATTTTAATATCAGGATATTGGTGGTTGAATCGCCGGATAATTCGCGGTAGCCAATTGATGCAAACACTACTAAACCCGCCAATCCGCACCGACCCAGAATGGAGCCCCTGAATATTATCCGCCACCTGTTTTAAGTTACTTTCCGTATTCAAAATTTCTTGAACGTACGGCAAGACCTGCCGACCATCCGTCGTCAATTCCGCCCCCGAACGGTTCCGAATGAATAAGGGGAACCCGAGCTCCTTTTCCAACTGATTAATCGAATGGCTGACCGCACTGGGCGTCACGTTAAGCGTGGCCGCCGCCTGATAAAACGTATGTTGCGCAACAACCGTCGCAAACACTTCGTAGGCAAAATTCGCCATGTTCGCGCCTCCTCACTAAGCTTTAGTTGAATTTAATTCATTTAAAATTGAAAATGTTGAGCTTTACTAAACCTTACCCCCATTTTATCATAAATATAGTTAATCAAAACAACTCAACGACAATTGATAAATAACAAATCTGGAGGAAATATGATGAATAATTTATTGGCTAAGCGTGTGTTATCTAATGATACGTCCGATTTAAACGAAATTTTTAAGAACAGCGCCAATCCCGCCAACATCTCCTTTGCGGGCGGTTTTCCCGACAGCCAGCTATTTCCCGCCGAAGGCCTCCAGCAAGCCTACCAGAATGCCATTCAAACTGACGGGCAATCAATTTTCCAATACGCTTCCACGCAAGGATTACCGGCACTCCGCGAAAAACTAGCACAACGGATGGCTAGTCACGCGGACGTTGCGGTTTCCGCTAATAACATCATGCTAACGCAAGGTGGGCAGCAGGCCATCGACCTGGTTGCCAAACTCCTGTTGAATCACGGCGACGCGATGGTCGTGGAAGGACCAACTTACATGGGGGCGCTTGCGGCTTTTGACACCTACGAACCAACTTACTACGAGGTGCCGGTTGAAGATGACGGTATGAACCTCCGGATGCTTCGCAAAACACTCCAAGCGCACCCAGAAATTAAGCTCATCTATACGATTCCGGATTTCCATAATCCGACTGGCACTACCATGAGCATTCGCAAACGCAAGGCCCTCGTGGCACTTGCTAACCAATATAACGTCATTGTATTGGAAGATAGCCCTTACCGCGACTTGCGGTACAGCGGCGTAACGCTCCCAGCCATCAAGCACTTTGATACCGAAGGCCGGGTCATCTTCATTTCGAGCTTTTCCAAAATTCTATCGCCCGCACTGCGGACCGGCTGGCTCGTTGCCGATGACCAACTAATGACACCGTTATGTGGCTTAAAGTCAGCAATTGACGTGCAGTCCCCGAACGTGACGTTAGCCGCAATCGATCAGTACCTCGCGCACCATAACATTGATCAGCACATTGCAACCATCAATGCGGCTTACCGCGTTAAGCGCGACGCCATGCTTACGGCAATGGATCAATATTTCCCAGCGACCGTTTCCTACACGCGGCCAGCTGGCGGCTTCTTCATCTGGGTGACCTTGCCCGCCGGTATCGACGCGCAACAACTCCTAACCGACGTCGTGTTACCACAAGATCACGTAGCCTACGTTCCCGCTAACTGCCAGTTTGCCAGTCGCCAAGTTAAAAATGCCTTCCGGTTAAACTTTACTAGCCTTGACCCGGCCACGATCACCACCGGAATCGCCCGCCTTGGCAAACGGTTGACAGCCATTTGCAGCACCCCCAAACCCGCTGTCCAACTTTCATGAATTAAATTCATTTAATTAGAATAACTATGAGGATTTCATCTCTTTTGAAATCCTCATTTTTGTTTGCACGGATACCACCCAGCTAAAATTGACACAAGCCCCGTCCCTGCGGTAAACTGACGCTACCTGCCTGGTCTTAACACTAGCCGACCTAACCGTAAGCCATTGGCTTTTTCTGAAAGCCAGTGCTTATTTTTTGTTAACACCCGGTTTTTTCGTTAAACTAGGATACTGTAAAAAAAGATTGAGGAGTGTTCGTTGATGAAAACTTGGATCAAAAAGATTGGCTTAGCAGTTTTCGGGGTAGCGTTAATGGTGACGCTAACTGCTTGTGGTAGCCAAAGTTCGAAAAGTAGTAATACGGGAAGCGACTTGGGCTTAAACAAGTCCGGAACGTTAACCATCGGTTTGGAAGGAACTTTCAAACCGTACGGCTACCGTAAGGATGGTAAGCTAACCGGGTTTGAAGTTGACCTTGGTAAGGCAGTTGCTAAGAAAATGGGCTTGAAGGCCAAGTTCGTTCCAACCAAGTTTGACTCACTAGTGGCCGGCTTAAACGTTGGTAAGTATGACGTCGTTATGAACAACATGGCTGAAACAAAGGCGCGCAAGCAAAAGTACTTGTTCTCAACGCCGTACATCTATTCGAAGGCCCAGTTAGCGGTCAAGAAAGATTCCAGCATCAATCAAATTACCGATATTAAAGGTAAGAAAGTTGCCCAAACGACAACCAGTAACAACGCTGGTGACGCTAAGCGGTTAGGCGCAACCATTACGCCAACCGACGGCTTCCAACAATCGATCGACCTCGTCTCGCAGGGCCGGGCTGCCGGTACGATTAACTCCCGGGAAGCGTTTTACGCGTACTTCAAACAAAATAAAAACAGTAACGTTAAATTAATCAACGCCGACGACGAAATCGCCGATCAAAAGATCAGTGCGATGGTGACGAAAAAGCACACCAAGATGCAAAAGCAAATTTCAAAGGCAATTCAAGAACTACGCGCTGACGGCACGTTGAAGAAGCTTTCTAATAAGTACTTCGGCGGCAACGTTACCGATAAATAGGGTTCAACCGTTGGGCAACCAACGGCTACATATGGTTCATCACTAACTGTTTCAGGAGGCTCACATGGATTCAATTTGGCACATTATCATTACTTCAGCGCCCCAAATCGCGGTGGCCGGTTTAAAATACACGATTCCAATCGCCATCATTTCGTTTGCGCTCGGTTTGATCTTGGCAATCCTAACCGCCCTCGTTAAACTGTCGCCCAAACGGGGCTGGTTCTCCATTGTGCGGGCCATCGCTTACTTTTACGTTTGGCTGTTCAGAAGTACCCCGCTCCTAGTGCAACTGTTTATCGTCTACTTCGGCCTACCCTACCTTAAAATTCAGGGCATCTGGCCTAACGGGATTCAGTTGGACCCGTGGACGGCCGGGATTGCGACCTTCTCGCTAAACACCGGGGCCTACTGTGCCGAAACGATTCGAGCAGCGATCCTCTCAATTCCGCAAGGTCAGTGGGAAGCGGCTTACTCCATTGGAATGACCAAACCGCAAGTTTTAAAACGGATTATTTTACCGCAAGCAGCCCGGGTCTCCTTGCCACCCCTATCCAACAGCTTTATTAGCTTAATGAAGGATACGTCACTGGCCGCTTCAATTACGATCGTTGAAATCTTCGAAGTTAGCCAACAAATCGCCGCTGAAAATTACCAACCACTGGTGATGTACACCGAAGCGGCCGCCTTCTACGCCATCCTGTGTTCACTACTCAGTTGGCTACAAGGCTACTTGGAAAAACGGACGTCGCGCTACTTGCGGCCCCTAAACTAGGAGGCAACTAATGATTAAACTGGAACACGTTAATAAAACTTTTGGCAATCATCAGGCGCTCACCGACCTCAACGTAACCTTCAACGCGCACGAAACGACCGCCATCGTCGGCCCATCCGGTTCCGGAAAGTCGACCCTCTTACGGTCGCTGAACTTACTCGAACGTCCAGAAAGTGGCTTATACCACTTCAACGATCAGGTGATTGACTTTAGCCATCCCCTTGCTAGCAAGGACGTTTTAAGCATTCGCCGCAAAACCGGAATGGTCTTTCAAGATTACAACCTTTTCCCACACTTAAGCGTGGTTAAAAACGTGATGGAAGGCCCGGTTCAAGTGTTAAAGCAGCAACCAGACGCAGCCCGGCAAACGGCCATGGACTTGTTAGATAAAGTCGGCTTGGCCGATAAAGCCGACGCCTACCCCGGGCAACTGTCCGGTGGGCAACAACAGCGGGTTGCGATTGCCCGCTCGTTAGCGATGGACCCCGAGTTCATTTTACTAGACGAACCCACCAGCGCCTTAGACCCCGAACTAGAGGCTGGCGTTTTGCGGGTTCTGTTGGCGCTAGCCCAGGAAAACGATTCGATGATTGTGGTAACCCACAACATGGAATTCGCCCGGGCCGTCGCCGATAAGATCATCTTCGTTGAAGACGGCCGGATCCTTTTTGACGGTACGCCAAGTGACTTTTTCACCAAGCCTAATCAACGGATTGCGGACTTTTTAGCCGCGATGACCTTTACAACCATTTCAGATAAAGCTAAATAGCACGTGTACCCAAAGTTAGTTAAGCGGAGTTGTGACTTTTGTCGCGGCTCCGTTTTTATTTAGTCATTATGCTTGTCAGAATAAGCGGGCATGGTTGCGCTTAATTTAAATTAGTAACCGTTTAGCAGAGCCAGGCTCACCAATTGAGACTGACTAAATTCGACCGCAAAACCTCATAATAAGGTGAATCTAGCCAGTAGCGGGTGTAACCATGGCTCAACTGCAAAATTATTCTTGGTCGGAAGCGAAGTTCTTCCGGCTTAGAATAAGGCTCAAATCGATGCCCGCAGTGTTCCAGCCAACCGGTTACACCCGCTGCTGGCGGCATATCAGCACCAATTGGTATAGAATTCATTTTTCAATTGATTTGTCCCGCGCCCAAACCAATACCTGTTAGTTTGGCAACTCACTGTTCAAATCGATTGACAGTGACCCCACCATCCCGTATACTACTAGTTGAATAATACTATACGACGTATAATATAACAGGAGGTATAGTGATGGCCATACAAATTAGTTCCGAATTATTGGATGGGTGCGTCTTAGCGCTTCTTCAAACCGAAGATTTTTACGGTTACGCGCTCACGCAACGCCTCCAAGCCTCAATCGCAATTTCAGAATCCACGCTCTACCCCGTCTTACGCCGCCTAAAGAAAAATGGCTGGGTAACCACCTACGACCAGGCCTATCAAGGGCGCAACCGCCGTTATTATCAAATCACGGACAACGGCCGCACCCAGCTAACGGCAATCCAGGGTGAATGGGAGACGTACAACCACGCCATTAATCAACTATTAAAAGGAGGGTCAACGCATGCTTAACTACTTAGATAAATTCACCGCCCTGCTCGTTCAGTTAACGGACGACGAGCGTGACGAGGTCGTGGAATTTTACCGTGAGTACTTGTTAGATGCCAATATTCAAGAATACGATGACTGCGTGGCGGAACTCGGTACACCCAAGCAGCTCGCCAGAAAGGTGCTCGCCGACTACTCAATTCGGTTAAACGAAAACCTGACCGCGGAAACTTCCAAGAAGAAGCGGTCACAAACGAGCGTCCGGACCATCTGGCTCGTTGTGTTGGCATTATTATCAACGCCAATTACGATTCCGGCGTTGCTCGTCGTCTTATTCGCCCTCTTCTCATTAGCAATTATTGTCGTCAGCATTTTACTGACGCTGGGCGCACTCGTGATTGGACTAACGCTTCTCGCCTTAGCACTAATCACCGCCAGTATCGGAGTGTTTTCACAGTCCATCTGGGTGGCGTGCTTCTACCTTGGGGTGGGGCTCGCCATCATTGGTGGCGAATTATTGATTGCCCCACTGGTCATCTGGCTTTTAGGTTTAATTATCCAAGGGATTTCAATTCTGACCCAGCGGCTCTACCACCGCTTCGTCAAGAAAAATCGTGCCGAGAGAGGAGGCCGTCACCATGCGCAAAAGCGTTAAAATTGGTATCTTTTTACTCGTTTTAGGGGTCGTTTTGACCATGTTTGGCATTGCCAACAACGGCTTACAAACGGTTTACTGGGATCGCGGTTTCCACGTTAGCAAACAAACGGCCGTCAGCAAAACTTACCATCCCAACACCATCAAATCAATTACCCTAACGTCAAACGCGTCGGTAACCATTAAGCGCGGTAACCGGCTAAGCGTGCAAGTGGCGTCCAAGCGTAAGTTGCCAACCATTGCGGTAAGCGACGGTGAACTGACCGTTAAGGGCAAAAATGGAAACTACAACGACGTCGGCTTCTTCACGAGTAGTAATAGCCTTAACCGGGACCGGGTCACCATTACGATTCCGCAGGATAAGACGTTGGAGCGCCTTCAAGCAACGACCAGTCAAGTTGGTGATTTAACCCTTCAAGACGTCAACGTCAAAGAAATGCGCTTAGACGCAAACGACAGTAGTGACGTGGACTTAACGATGACCAACGTCAAGGTGGACCAGCCCCTTCAACTACAGGCCGGCGATGTCCAACTGACAAACGTCACCGCGCCAAGCTTTGAAGTTCAAGCCAGTGACGTTACCATTAACCGCAGTCGGTTTGAGAAAACCGATTCGACGATTAAAGCCAACGGTGACGTGAGCTTACGGCAAAGCCGCTTTACCGGCCTTCAACTGGAAACTAGTGACGGCGACGTTGACGTGAGTCACGTTAAATCCAAGGGCCAGTTGGCCGTTAAGACGACCGATGGCGATATCAGCTTAACCAACTTAGATTTCAAGAAACAAATGCGGGCAACCTCCAGTGAGGGTGATATTGATTTATCAACGAGTCGCAACGACGGGGTAACTGCTGATACGACCGATGGCGACCTAGATATTTTTGGTTGGGAAAATGACGACCAAAACCATTATCAGGTCAGGTCAGCCGCGCGCCATCAGTACCAGTTATCTACGCAGGATGGCGATATTACGGTGACAGCAACGGATTAAGAGTGTGAGGCCGAGTGGGTTGGTCTGAGGATTAGCCTAGCTACCGACATTACGCGGGCTATGAGTGGTGTCGGTAGCGTAGCTAACCGCAGGACCAAGCTCGGCCGAACACGTTTCGGCAAGAGTGTGGAAGACCAACGGGTTGATACCGAGCACTGTCTAGATAGTAGCGTAACGCGCTTTTGACGTTGGGCCGCTGTCGTAGTAGGCACAGGCATCAATTGGTCTGGAACACGTTTCGGCTATCTAGCATCCAAAACCACAAAAAATAGACCTGATTCCAACCAGAATCAGGTCTATTTTAATGGTCTCATGAATCTAAAACTGTCAAACATCCATTTAGTCACGGACCCTTGTGTGTCTTCGACTATTAATTAGCCGAAACGTGCGCCAAAAGTCAGCTGGCTTTTAGCACCCGCCCGTTGCTTTTAAAATGGCCACTGACCGTGATAAACATCCAGCCAGAGCATGCCGAGTGACAGGAGGAACAAGCCGACCACGGCCACCGCGTGCCACCACTTATGGCGCACGAAGATTGCGATGTATTCCCGTAAAATTGCGTCCGGCAAGAAGAAATGGGCCGTTTTTGCGCCAATACCATCCGCCTTTAAGCCGGCTTGCTTAGCAACGATACCGGCCCGAAACGTGTGGTAGTTATTCGTCACAAAAATCGTCCGTGGCTGCTTAACGGGCCCTTGATCGATCAGCTGCTTACTGAAGCGCATGTTTTCAAAAGTCGTCGTTGAGCGTTTTTCCGCCCAACCGTTAGTCGCGGGTAAGCCGTGCGCGATGGCGTAATCCAGCATGGCTTGGCCTTCCGGTACGGACTCGTCGCTCCCCTGACCGCCCGAAAAAATCATCACGGCCGGGTGGTGCGTCTTCGTGGTTTGTTTTTGATAAAACCGTAAACCGCGATCAATCCGGCATGCCAATAACGGTGAGACTTGGTCGCCATTCAGCAGGCCCGCCCCCAGCACAATGATGTAATCTTGCCGTAACCGCGGCCAGTTAAACTGGTATAAAATCAGCATCGTCAAATAGTTATAGAACCAAAACGCGACGTAGAAAATAACCAGGTTGGGAAAGGTCGTCATCAAGTAGCGGACCGGTTCGGGCACCCAGTTGCCGACCAGGTTACTCAGCCATGGGAGTAGCAGAATGGCTAAGCCCAAAAAGAGCGTCAACATGTTCGCCTGGGTATGACTTTCGCGCCGCCAGACGATCCAAGCGTTCCATAGCAACAAAAACGCCTGGAGGATGAATAGTAGGCTCATCACCATTAAAAAGCCCACAAAAATTGCAATACAAATGACAATTAGCGGATGATTATTAGTTCCCAGAATTGTCATCGCTAGTACCGCTAAAAACGAATAGAAAAAGGCCGAAAACCACAGCCCGTTACTCAAACGGACCTTATCGTGATGATAACGCCACCCAAAAATCAGGCCCAGTCCAATCGGAACCAGCCACGCCCAGTACGCCACCACTGGCACTGGAAACCAAACCGTTGTATCGTTCAAGCCAACACCCCCGCCGTTTCATTTTTTCAATAACTTTAATTATAATATTAAGCTACTGAATTAACGAATAATTCGCTATTTTAGCGCGATCAATCTATTTCAATTGCTTACGCTCATTATAAAAATTTCGATAAGCTAAGTAGCAAGCAATAATGGCCCCCAGACTAGTTGCCGATAATAGCATAAAGGTCACCATAATTTGATACTTAATCGCCCGCACCGGATCAACACCGGCAAAGATCAGCCCGGACATCATCCCGGGTAAACTGACTAGGCCGACCGTTTTAGCTGAATCAATCGTCGGGGCCATCCCAGTTCGAATCGCTTCGCGAACAATCGTAATTGAGGCGTCCAGTAGGTTTGCGCCTAGGGCCAGCCGTTCCAAAACCGCCTGCCGTTGATCGCGAAACTGCGTATTTAAACTGCGGTAAGCCAGGCCAATCGCAACCATTGAATTTGAGGCAATCATCCCCGAAATGGGAATCACTTGCGATGGAATTAATTTGATGGCGCCCGCTAAAATGAGCACGCCCAACGTTACGCCGGTACTGATCAGGATCGCCAACAACGAAATTGGGAGGGCGTGCGGAATCCCCGCCCCCCGCTTTTTCGCGTTCCAGGCGGCGTTAAAAATAATAAAGCCAATCATCGCCAGCGTTAGCCAGACGTTATCAATTCTAAAAATGTACTTGAGCACGTACCCGACGATGACGAGTTGCACGATTGCTCGCAGGACGCCTACCACGATGTCCTTATCCAGACCCAACTTCTGCCATAAGCTAATACCTAAGGCCACTAAAACCAGCATCGCCGCTAAAAATAAGGACGTATTATTCACTGCTAAGTTCATCGCGTTTCCTCCAATCGACCGGCGCTAACCGTCACCATCCGTTGGGCCGCCGCTAGTTCGCCGGCGTCGTGCGTAATCATGATCGTGGTGACGTGATGGTCGCGGTTCATGTGTTTTAACCATTGATGGACGATGGTTTTGTTGGCTTCGTCGAGTCCCGCCGTAACTTCGTCCAACAGTAAAATTTTTGGCAAGAACAAAATATTGCGGATTAAAGCCACCCGTTGACGCTCCCCGCCAGACAGGTCGCCAATTCGTTGCGTGAGCGTTGCGGCCGTTAAGCCCACGTTCTCCAAGGCTTCTTGGACGTGGGCCGTATCGACTGGTTGCTTGCGAATTTGATACGGAAACGCCAGGTTGTCGGCAACGGTTTCGCCAAACAACGTCGGCTGCTGAAAACAATAGGAGACCTGCCGCCGATACATAATTGGATCGTAAGTTTCAATTGGTTGACCATCAAAAATCAATTCCCCACTCGTTTTGGAAATCATTGCCGCAATAATCCGGACCAGCGTACTTTTCCCACTCCCGGACGGGCCGGTCATCGTGATGTGCGCCCCCGCCTGAATCTCCCAATCAATATCGTGCAAAATGTGGTGGCTCCCCACCTGATAGTTCACCTTTGTAAGTGTCATTAAGGCTGACATGCCACATTCCCCCTGTCATTTTAAAAGTTAACGCTTGTTTTAATAATTATAGCGGCTATTAGCTACCTGGACAATTAAAGCCCACTCCTTTAGTCCTGGACAGTGCGCATGCTATAATGGGGTTATCCGGATCAACCACTTGATCCCAACTAATTCTGATTTAATGAAAGAAAACGAGGTTTCAATGAAACAATCAAATTATAACCACCGCCGGCCCACGACATCACACCAACGCCGTGCGCGCCCCGCTGAAAAGGTTCAAGCTAACGTTGAACTTGGGCAACGATTCCCGCTGACCATTAAACGCCTTGGCATTAACGGTGAAGGGATTGGCTACTACAAGCACGTCATCACCTTCGTCAAGGGGGCGCTCCCCGGTGAAGTGGTCGTTGCCGAAGTTACCGCCGTACACCCACGCTACTTGGAAGCCCGGCTTCGAACCCTGCGGAAGCCGAGCCCGGACCGGGTCGATCCTCGCGACGCTTACGCTGGCGAAGTCGGCGGTTTCGAACTTGAACACCTGGATTATCCCGCTCAATTGAACTTCAAACGCGACGTGATCATTCAAGCACTTGATAAATACCGTCCCGCTGGTTACCGGCACTATGACGTCCGGCCAACCATTGGCATGGCCGACCCGTACGGTTACCGGAATAAGGCTCAGTTCCAAGTACGCCTGATTGATGGCCACGTTGCCGCCGGTCTGTACAAGGAAAATAGTCACGACTTGGTCGACTTACCAACTTGTTCCGTCCAAATGCCCGTCACGATGACCGTCATGCGTCAAGTAGTGGCCTGGCTGGAAGAATTAGGCGTACCGATTTACGACGAAGCCCACAATTCCGGTATCGTTAAAACCATCGTCGTTCGGGCCGCCGCTGCCACTGGCGAAGTTCAGCTCGTGCTGATCACCAACACCCCGAAACTCCCAAAGAAGCACCAACTCCTCATGAAAATTGCGGACAAGTTGCCAATGGTCGTTTCGGTCATGCAAAACGTGAACGTTGGGAAAACGTCGTTAATTTGGGGTGATCAGACCAGCTTGCTCGCCGGCAAAGCCTCCATCACGGAGGAACTCGATGGGCTTGCGTTTGACCTCTCCGCCCGGGCCTTTTTCCAATTGAACCCGGAACAGACCGCCAAACTTTACGATTTAGCCCGCCAAGCTCTCGACTTAGCCCCCGCCGAAACCCTCGTTGACGCCTACTCCGGGGTCGGCACGATTGGGCTATCGCTCGCCGACGTCGCTAAGGAAGTCCGGGGGATGGACACCATCCCCGCCGCCGTGGCCGACGCCAACGAAAACGCGCGCCGCAACCACATCACCAACGCCCGCTACGAAGTTGGTGAAGCACAAGTTTTACTACCGCAATGGCTGGCGAGTGGTTTCGAGCCGGACGCCATCATCGTGGACCCGCCGCGAACTGGCTTGGATCACGTCTTAATCGACGCCATTTTACAAAGCGCGCCCGAAAAGTTCGTTTATATTTCATGTAATCCGTCAACGCTCGCCCGCGACCTCGGGGAATTAACGCGCGGCTACCACGTTGACTACATTCAATCAATCGACATGTTCCCACAAACTGCCCGTTGCGAGGCCGTCGTTCGCTTTACCAAGCGGCATTAAAAAAGACTGAACCGCGCCCGGCAAGCACCGAACATGTCCTAGGGGGAGATCTTTATGGCAGCTCTTGATGCTACTGATAGTCACATTGCTTTAGCCATGCGCTTTACGTTACGACCACCATTTAAGGCGCACTTCTTGTTACTCAAAGACTACACCGCAGACGTTCGAATCCCGGCGCGCGAAGGGTTACTGACGACCCTAATTGCCAAAAACATTCCGCTGTCGCCAGCCCTCGAGCAACTACTCGCCATTTTTGACGACGTGCAGAACCCGGCCTACTGGTCCTTACACGATCAAGCGGTTCACGAGTTTTTCGCGGCTCATCCGGACAAGCGGCCAATTTTACCGCTGGACGTTTTACAGGTCACGTTAAACACGCTATCCGAGCAAGGTTTGACCGACGATCAATTGACACACATCGTACGGGCTATTTTTGACCGCTTACAAGCAAACCAGTTTAGCGGTCAGGCGGCCCACCGAATCTTAACGGCTGCAACTAAACCGGAACGGCCCTGATTATTTTTCGGTAATTCGTTATCCCGACTATCAAAACAGGCCCTATGATCTATGGTGTTAATTCGCTAAGAAGGTTGTCAACCAACTTTTCATTCAGTTCGCTATAACTACCGAAATAAGCAAGATTACGCTAATTTAGCAACGGTTCTGCGGAATCCATCTCATTAATTGAGATTTACTCAAACAACCCGTGGAACTCAATATAAAAACCTGTCTAGCCAGTACAGCGTCTCAAAACAAAGCATGCTTACAGTCAGAAAATTTCTGGCTCAAGCATGCTTTTTGGGTCTATGATATTTGGTGTTGATCTGCTAAGAAGGTTGCCAATTGAATTTTCAATCAGTTCGTTGTGATTAGCGAA
>NZ_BJEA01000008.1 GCF_005405425.1 Lactiplantibacillus modestisalitolerans
AGCAGCTTCGTCAAACTATCTCTTTCACCACTTATATTAGTATGTTTCCAGCCGCTTTAGGACCAACCGGTAAGGCGACAAGTTTTCACTATCCGGGCTTGACTAGTCTTAGTATGTTTGTGCTTTTTTAATATTAATAGCCATACCGCTATAACCATCTTGACCGTTCGTTCAAATTAACGAATGGTTCCCGTATATTGAAACGCATCCGAAGTCGGCTCCTGTAAAAAGGCTCGTAAATCGGCCATGTTTTCAACAACCGCTTTCCCGGATTTTGCTAACATCACGTTAAACGTGCCGTCTGCGATGGTTTCACCGTAATAGGCCACTGGAATTTCTAACCCATAGGCGGTCCCAGTTTCCCAGATCGTCCCGGTATCGAAACCGTCCACGACGGCAACCACGAGTTGGGCCGCCTTTAAATGCGCCACGTTATCCGCAAAGACGGCGTTCCGGTCCGCTTCGGTGGCATCCGGGGTTAAGTCAATTCCATCTAAGCGGGGGCTATAATACGTTAATCCTAACTCATCCATTAACTGTTCAATCTTCGCCAGTCGTTCGGGTTGGCCCGCGCTAAACCATGGTCCGGCCAAATAGATGGCGGGGTGGGTACTTTTAATCCGGGTTGTCATTTTTATCAATCCTCTTTCTTCTACCGTTGTCCCATTTTAACGGGCCAATTCTGGAAATACAAGTCAGCAAATAGCGGCGAACCCCACCCTTACCGGGACGGTTCGCCGCTAAATAGACTTCTTTTATTTTTTTACCACTTAGCCCTGCGCACTCAACTGGCTTAAGCCGTTGAAGTCCGCATCAGATAACGTTACGTTGGCCGCAGCCACGTTATCGGCTAAGTGCTCAACCGAGCTAGTCCCCGGAATTGGAATGATATTATCGGAACGCTTCAATAACCAAGCTAGCGCAATTTGCGCCGGACTAACGTGGTACTTCTGCGCCATCGTACTCAGGGCACTCCCCGGCTGAGCTAACTTGCCAGTTGCCAGTGGGAACCACGGTAAGAAGGCCATGCCTTGCGCGCGGGCGTAATCCACCACGTCGTCGTCATGATGGTTAGAAACGTTATACAAGTTTTCAATCGCGTCGATCTTAGCCACTTTTTGGGCTTCCTTGATTTGTTCCACGGTCACTTGGCTTAAGCCAATGTGCTTAATTTTCCCTTCGGCTTGTAACTGCTTCAATTCGCCGACCTGCTCCGCGATTGAAAAGTGGTCGTCGATGCGGTGCAAGAAAACCAAATCTTCGTGGTCAATCCCCAGCGTCATCATCGACACTTCAACTTGTTGTCGCAAGTACTTGGGTTCTCCATGCGGCGTCCAGATATTTGGCCCTTGCCGCGTTTGACCGACCTTGTCGGAAATAAAGAGCTGGTCGCGGTTAGCAGCGCCCTTTAACCCGGCTGCTAGGTACCGGTCCGCAAACCATGGCCCATAGGAATCCGCCGTATCAAAAAAATTGATGCCGTAGTCAATGGCCTGGCGAATCACCTTAATCCCGTTATCGGGATCGGCGTACGGCCCCCAGGTACCGGGGCCCGTCAGCTGCATCGTGCCGTATCCCAACCGGTTAACTTTAAATTGATCGTCAAACGCGTACGTTCCGGCGTTTGCCGCGTTAATGTTTGTCATCGAATCGCTTCCTATTCTAAATTCGCTACAGCCCCATTTAACGTCAAGGCGGCGCGTTGGTCAATCATTTAACCCGCTAGCCCTGCGTCGGGTTGTGCATGAAGTAGCCGGCTGCATCGGGGAACGCGTTTAGCGCCTGCATGTCGGCCACGCTAATCTCAAAATCTAACTGGGTGTTCGCCTGAATGTGAGCAGGATTGACCGCTTTGGGGAGCGGTAATACCCCGTTTTGCAGGACGAAGCGCAGCGCTAGTTGGGGCACGCTCACGCCATACTTATCCGCGAAGGCTTGAACGTCCGGATTGTTTAAAATCCCCCCAGTCGCAAGCGGCGAATAGGCTTCAACTAACAGGTCGTGGTCCTGCGCAAAACGCGTGATTTTAGGCTCCGTAAAGCCGAGGTAGTACTGGATTTGATCAACCATTGGCTTGACGGTTGCGTCTGCGAGGATGTTTTCTAAGTCCGGAACCGCAAAGTTCGAAACCCCGATGGCCCGGGCCCGCCCGCTTTGATAGATGGATTCCATGGCTTGCCAGACCTGGCGATTTTCTTGATCATACCGCCGCCCCGCTTCGGCCCACGGCCACGGTGCGTGGACGAGGTACAGGTCCACGTAATCTAGATCCAAGTTTTGCAGTGAATTGCGAAAGTCATCCAGCGTTCCTTGATAGGTCTTAGTTTCAGCGGGTAACTTAGTCGTAACGAAAATTTGGTCCCGCGGAATCCCAGAGTTGCGAATCGCCTGCCCAACGCTACCTTCATTACCGTAAACTAACGCCGTATCAATGTGCCGGTAGCCCGCCGCCAGTGCGGCCGTCACCGCCTGGTAAGTCGCATAACCGCTTGGAATTTGCCAGGTCCCAAAACCGACCTTGGGAATTTCAACGCCGTTTTTCAGTACGTATGTTTCCGTTAAACTTGCCATGTAACCCCTCCTATTTGTTAAAACGTTTCAATAAAACGCGCTTAGTCCGTGGCGACCGCTGTTTGGTCGGGTCACCCACTAAAGTTAAAAGTCCAGTTGCAACTAAGACGACGCTAATAATTTGAATGACTGCCATGTAAACGGCCTCCTCTTAAATGAATGCCCCTAGTTTAGTACCCTCGAGTAGGTCGAAGGCAATTTTAAAGTCCTGACATGACCATTTTCAGTCAACACTAACCTAACGAACCGTTAATTGACGCGGCTTATCGGCATATTTTGGCTACTTGGGGCTTACGGTTACCGGTCACTTTTCAAACCGAAGGAGTTGGTACTGGTAGCTAGCCAGCTGATGAGTTCCCGCCGCAATCACCCGGCCAGTCGCATCGCGGGCCCTTTGATGTAAGCTGAACGTCGCCGGTGTTAACGCCAGGTTAGCCAGGTAAAACTGAACTTCCCGCGGACTTTCACGCCGGTACTTGAACAGCCCATTTGCCGTATCTAAGAACGGCTGGTCCGCATCCCTCGGCTTAATCACCCGCGCCACTAAAGTGTCCCAGAGAGGGCTGTTGTCCGGATCGACTGGGAGCCCCCCTAGATAGTAAACGTTATGGTGTTGATAAATCAGGTTACGAGTCCCCGCAACCGGCGCGACGGTTGTAACCCCAGCCATCGGGTGGGCCGTCTCAAAGAGCGTGACGAGGCCGCCAATTACATCCATTTGATTACCAATTTGAACGCGCACCTGGGTCGGACCGGCCGCCGAAAGAAATTGAACGACGTTGGTCACCCCCAGCCACTCACCGAGGGCGCCCAGCCCGTTCGTGCCGCGAAGCCAGCCCATATCCGCCGTTCGATCCCCAGTCAGCGGCCCGATAATCAATTGCCCGCCACGTTGAGCGAACGCCCGCAACTTTGCCAGTAACCAGTCGTTAACGTTCCGGATAAAGGGCATCAAAACGCAATCAAAAGCGTTGAGATCCGCATTTTCGGAAACCAGCTCAACCGCAAGCCCCCGCTGCGTAAGTGCCCGGTAAACTTGGGTGATTTGGGTGCGGTACTCGTAAATCCCGCCGGATTCGACCCGCATCGCCCGCTTAGCATTATCAGAATACACGAGCGCGATTTTAGCGCGGACGACCCGTGATTGTGTTAAGAAGGGCCGGTATTGTGCCAGTAGTTGCCCACCCCGAACAACGTCTTCGTAACCTAAATCGGGACTGCCGGTTTGAGTCACGACCGCACTGTGGGGCTGTTCAATGCCGTTCGGCTGGGCTCGAAACGGCCAAAACAAAAAGCTTTTTAGTCCCGCCGCGTAGCCTAAGAAGATTTCCGGTAACAGAAACCCGCGGGGGTTCGGGGCAACGTAGTGTCCGGTGTAGCCGACGTGGGATGTCGCCGTCTCTAGGAGCAACATCTCGGGTTGCGTTTTCAGGTTACGCCACCGGTCCAAGTTAATCGGAAAATTCCAATACTGGTTAGCAGTGGGATAGGTATCAAAGCCGACAATGTCCAACTGACTAAAGAGCTGATCATTCATCAGGTTAAAGTTGAGCGACGAGTTATGCGTCAACGGAATTGTGGTTTCCGCAATTAAGATTTGGGCAATTCCAGCACAAAAGTCGTTGACGGTATCGGCGGTAAACTGGCGAAACGCGTTATCTAACCCACTGTTATGCGCAAATGGCGTTTTGGTGGGTAGGACCACCGCTTCAAAATCGGGGTACCGTTCACTCCAGACCGCCGTCCCCCAAGCCGCGTTTAAGCGGTCAATCGTTTGATATTTGGCCCGCAACCACTCCGGCCATAACTGGCGACAAGTCGGACAAAAACACTGATCAACGTGACACTTAAACTCGTTATCAATTTGAATCCCGATGACATTTTCAAAGCGCGCCGCTACCCGGGCAATTTGGTGCGTTAGCTGATAAACCTTTCGCCGAAAAATTGGGTTATTCGTACAAACGTGTTGACGGGAGCCGTGCGCTTCAACCTGCCCGTCCGCGTTGACGACTCGAGCGGCCGGATAGTGTTGCGTAAACCATCGCGGCGGTGTCGGCGACGGAATCCCAAGAATCACTTTGAGCCCCGCCCGTTGGTAACCGGTTAACAAGTTTTCCAAGTAAGTTAATTGATAGTGCCCCTCCTGCGGTTCCAGCCGGTCCCAAAAGAACTCGCCAATCCGTACGGTATTCATCCCCAGTTGCCGGGCGTGGGTCCGGTCGGTCGCGTTCGTTGGCGCATCCCAGACTTCCGGGTACTGGCAAGCCCCATAACTAAAGTCCGCCAGTAATTCGGCCCGGAGTAGCCGCCGAAACAGCCAATTTACGAGCCACGGCGCAAGGACTACCGCTAGCGTTTGAGCGGGTTCCCCGCGTTCGGCGGCGGTCAGCGCCGCGCTCTGCTCCTCAGGCGGCAACGCCTGATACCAACTATTCAGACGGCTATCCACGTCCAACACTTGCAGGCGCTGCTCAAACGCCAGCTGATAAATCGCCATATCGTCCCGGGTCTTATCAAAGTACCGGTCAGTCGCGTGGCGCGCCCGCAACTCGGTCGCCAAAATTACCCGAACTCCCAACCGCTTAAAATAGGCCAGTTGGGGCCGCAAATTGGGCTGCGGCCCACGATGACCAAAGCCCAAAACAACCGCGTCGTCCGGGCCTACCGCCAATGCAGTCAATGGCGTCGTCCGGAGGGCAAAAAAGCGGAGCGTTGGCGCAATCGTTAAGCGGGCCCGTCGTTGCAAGGCCGCCGCTAGCTGAGCATAATTGAGTGGGAGCGTTTCTATATCGTTTAGTAAATAAATCTTCAAAGCACGTTTGCCATTAGGCCCCCGGGTTCAACCGCCCCCTTGCCTCGGGCGGCAACTCTCGGTGGCCATCCTTCCCTAAAAATTAATCTCCGTTCAACGCGCTTCCTGTCGGGGCCGAGTACCCTGGGTTTGAGCTAGACAATAGTCGGTTTTCTCACCGATGAAAGCGCTTTAAATCAACTTCATTATCAATCATACACCTTTCACTCGGGACCCTTAACTAACTTTCCAGCAAAAAACCGACCGGCAAAAATTGCCCGGTCGGTTGGATGAATCAAATCATTTAATCGGCATTGACGCGCCGCGTTTGCCAAATTTCAGGAACTAACCATAACACGAGAATCAAGTTAACTAATAGCAAGACGGCCGTCATGACAAAGACGGCGTTGTAATCGAACCACCCCGCAACTAGCCCCCCAAGAAGCGCCCCCAGCATATTCCCAATCGCTTGAAACGATTGATTATAACTGAAAATCGTTGACGTCAGGTGCACCGGCGTATTTTTCGTTAAGACGGTTTGAATTTCTGGGTAGAGCGCCCCGTCAGAAATACCAATCGCAAACCGTAAAATTCCCAGAGCAAGCACACTCGTTACGATTCCTTGGGGGAAGTACATAATGACGGCAAAAATGTAGCCAAACAAAAGTACTTTACCAGAGCCGTGGCGGTCACCGTAGCGCCCCAACCGCGGAGCGGCAAAAATATTTGAGATTCCCGGTAAGGCGGCGATAATCCCCGCAACGACCGTAATTGGCCCGTGATAGTGCATTAACTCGCGAACGTACAAACTAATAATCGGCGCAATCGAGGCGTTCCCAAATTGGACGATGGCGGTTGAACACAGCATCACGATAATTAAGGTTGGGTTTTGAAAGGCCGCCAACGGGTTACGCGACTGTCCCGGTTCGCGATGGTGCTCGACCGGCTTGAAGTGTTCCTTCACAAACAGAAGGCTCAGCAAGAAGGCTAGCACTAATAACCCCGCCGTAATGAAGAACGTATTGCGAATGGAAAAGATGTGGGCTAAAAAGCCCCCAATGACCGGGCCGAATAATTGCCCACTAACCGCCCCCGTAATTAAGGTACTAAGGGCGTGCCCGCTGTACTTACGGGGCGCCTGCGATGCAATTAGCGCCTGTGCGTTGGAAATAAAACCGGCAAAAACACCCTGTAACGCGCGCAAGCCAATCAGTTGCCAGACGTTGGTAACAAATCCCATGAGCCCCATGGCCAGCGCCATCCCGAGTGACGCCCGTAACAACATGATCTTGCGACCCTTTTTATCTGCTAAGATACCCCACAGTGGAGCTGAAATGGCGGAGATGGCGTAGTCCGCCGCAAATGCAAGTCCACTATAAAAGGAAACTTGCGCCTTCGTAAAGTCACCTAACTGGTTAATAAATAATGATAGGAATGGCATAATTTCACTAAACGCCATCCCCGCAACAAACGTACAGAACCATAAAACGACTAGGTTACGTCGCCACGGCCCCTGTTCACGTTCTGCGTCATCCACGATTGTCACCTTCTAATTTCTAATCGAATAAGCCGGTTAATCAACGGCCGTGCTTACTACCTTACCATATTTTTACGCCTGACTGGGATTATTTCCCGGGCAATAATTAGGTTAATTGCCCCAAAAACCGTGCCGACTATTTCCCGGGAAATAGTCGGCACGGTTAAATTTATTGATTCTGTACCAATTGATATTAAGCCTGCCGCCAGCAGCGGGTGTAACCGGCTGGCTGGAACACTGCGGGCATCGATTTGAGCTCACTCAGAAACCCACTGAGCAATCTCAAATTCGAGCCTTATTCTAAGCCGAAAGCACCCAACTTTCGACTAAGAATAATTTCGCAGTTGAGCCATGGTTACACCCGCTACTGGCTAAATTCACCTTATTACGCGGGTTGCAGCTGAATTCAATAAATCTCTATTGGTGAAATCGGCGCTACTGAACGTTCACTAAATCAAGCGTAACCTGCCCACTTATTCTGGCAATCATAATGCTTTTTTGAAAACCTAATTGGCATCTTTTGTTAGCAAATCAACACCATATATCATGGAACCAATTTATTTAAGGCCCCACTTAATCGCGAGGTTATCTAAGCCGAGGTCAGCCCCGTTCGAAGCAATCACTTTGCGATACCAGTACACGCTCTTCGTAGGCAGCCAGTGCGCTTGGGACGTTCCAGCCTGCGGGTGGCTCAAATTCAAGTATTCCCGGGGAACGTAGCCAATTAAATCGACACCGTCTTCAATTGCGACGTGCATCGCCTCGATATTGGCTTTCAACTGCGTAATCCGTTGGTCGTCCGTTAAATCCGAACGGCCAGTCGTTGTCAGTAATACCGGAACGCCGTAACGACCATAAACGGTATTTAAATAAAGCCGAAGTCCATCCGGATCACTCTCAGCGTCACCCGCTGGTACGTAGTTAACGGCTAAAAAGTCAACTTTTCCCGCTCGAAGAGTTGCTAAATCATTACGTTCCGTATGTAAGTGTACGTGCTGAATTTCCAAGTACCGTTTCGTAAAGTACGGGTAGCTCCCACGTACTTGAACGTCACCACACACCCAATTATTAATGGCTAGCGTTTTTTGACTCGTTAAAACGTCGGCGGGCTGACCACTTTCTGGGTAATTAAAGCGTCCCCGTAACTGGCACCCTACCCAGTTATCCGGGTTCACGCGGTGGGCTAACTGGACAACTTCTGCGCTCGCTACTAGTTGGTGATGCAATGCTTGAAACTGAGCCTGGCGCGTTAACTTCGGGCCCCGAGGTTGCACAAAGGTTGCGTTAACGTCATCAAAGGCAATCCAGTAATGAACCCATTCCTTAAAGGTCAGTAACATCGTTTGACAATAGCCGGCAAACTGCGTAATCACCTGCCGGTCCGTCCAGTCAACTTTAGCCGTTGCGAGGGTTGGCGGGAGCGTCCCGGTAGTCAGGACAACGATTGGTTCAATTCCGTCACGTTGACACTGCATAAAAATTTGCCGATACGTTTCCAGCAATTGGGCTTCCGGTTGCCGCCCCTCCCGACAGAGAACGGCCCAATCCAGGGTAACGCGGAGGGTTTTATAACCAATCGTCCGGATTAATTCTAAAACAGCCGGCCAGTTTGCCGGTAGCGTATCCGCCGTGAGTTGTTCCAGCGGCGCAGCGACTTTTCCAGCCGCAACCCCGGCTGGAATTGCGGGCGTCCCGCTCAACAGGCGTTGCCAATCTAAGGCCGTGTTAGCTGCGGCACCGCCCCAGAGAAACCCCTTTGGAAATGCGTCATTCATCTGATCACCTCGTTTTTAGTTCGTTTTGTATCCGGTTACATACAATAATAAGCATTTTTATGCACGGGCGCAACCGTCTTGAGTGCAAAAAAATCGAGTGTGTCCAACCACCGGGTAGCCGTCACGAACTGTTTCAATACCCAGCAGCTGGAACCCTTAACGACGGGCTCCATGCTATGCGGTGTTGCTCTGCCAAAAAAGTTAGCCGTTAAACTTCTAATAAATTCACTGCAATTGCTAAACTACGCAGGCAAGTTTTAGTAAGTATTCTTTAAAACTAGGTTTGATTAAAAAGAGACTGACTAAGGTAAGTCGCGAAGCTTCGCATTCAGGTAAATCTAGCCAGTGGTGGGTGTAACCATGGCTCAATTGCGAAACTATTCTTGGCTGGAAGTGGGGTGCTTTCAACTTAGAATAAGACTCGAATTTGAGATTGCGGGGTGGGCTTCCCTGTGAGCTCAAATCGATGCCCGCAGTGTTCCAGCCAACCGGTGACACCCGCTGCTGGCGGCAATCTCAACACCAATTGGTATAGAACCAAACAACGGCTGTGATTGCAATCACAGCCTCGTTGTTCTAAGCATGGTGCTCAATGCACCACCACGTTTTATTGAATTTCAATTTGACCGGCATTCTTAGCTGGCGCCGTCTTTGGCAACGTAATCGTCAACACGCCATCTGCTTGGGTCGCGGTAATCTTATCAGCCGCCACGTTTGGTAACATATAGCTCCGTTGCAAGGTGCCACTATGGCGTTCGTTCATCACAACGTTTTGCTTTTGGTCTTCATGGTCCACAAAGCTATCCTTTTGAACCTTAATTGCCAAGACGTTGTCGCGGTAAGCCAACTTGACGTCCTTCTTATCAATCCCTGGAACATCAACCTTAACTTGGTACTGATCATCCGTTTCGTTGATATCCGTCTTCAACGTTTCCGTCATCGTTTCAAACGGTGTCCAGAAGTTGCGCACCATCCGATCAAACGGATCCAACATCCCATCGTTCCGATTCATTAAAGCATTAGCCATAATCACAATCCCCTTTCAAATACGTTTTGGCTGCGGTCAACGGTTGGTCATCTTTTTATTTGACCTTCCTTGACCTTTCAACTACATCTTAACAGCTTTAAATTGAGTTGCAAGAATTTAGCACTCGTATGTGTAGAGTGCTAAATTTTTAATAATTTTGTTCATATCAGTCGCCCTTTACCCCTAAACTTGGTACATTAGAGGTAAACCAAACCAAGGGGGCTACTTATTATGAAAATCAATCTGCACCGTTCCAGCGACAACCGAG
The DNA here is from genome assembly GCF_005405425.1 of Lactiplantibacillus modestisalitolerans. Lineage (GTDB taxonomy): Bacteria > Bacillota > Bacilli > Lactobacillales > Lactobacillaceae > Lactiplantibacillus > Lactiplantibacillus modestisalitolerans. The sequence goes on from NZ_BJEA01000008.1 coordinate 9,970, forward strand.
TATTAGCCGGCGTTTTAGGTGGAATCGCCGACCATTACGATTGGAATCCCAACCTTATCCGGGTCATCTACCTCGTTCTATCCTTAACCGCCTTTCCAGGCATCATCATTTACTTAGTTTTGTGGCTATTAATGAAGGATCCCGTCGATGACGCATAGTTCGCGACACCGGGCTTGGACTGCGGTTCAAGTCCTTTTTTACCACTCGGGTGAACCAGTCTGACATCTGGCCGTCATAAACGTCATCGAAATGTTAGACATTTTAATATCCATAGATTACGTGTTTCATATATAATAGATTTACCGAAACTAATAATGGAAGGGACGTGGCAAAATTGGCCGTCGTAACGCGCAACAAACGCCGTGATTTTACTGAACCTCATCGCTAATACTAATTTATTTATATAGGAGTGGATTGAATGATCAACAAGAAAACTGAACAATCGTTAACTCAGGACGCTAAACCTGAAGACCAGGTGCCCCCGGATACCGTCGATACGGCCAATTTGTGGCAGCTTGATGAATCAACTTTAGCATCGCAATACCGCACTGACCCGCAAGCCGGGTTGAGCGCTACTGAAGCTGCGACCCGTCTACAACATGATGGGCGAAATGAACTCGAGACTAAGCGGACGTCCCGATTTATTCAATTCATCAAGCAGTTTAATAACAGTATTATTTATATTTTGGCCGCCGCGGCCGTGATGACCTTCGTCATGCAACGCTACTCGGACTCGATCGTTATTGGGCTGGTCATTATCGCCAACGCCATTATCGGTTACGTCCAGGAACGCCAGGCCGGCAACGCGCTGGAACGCATCCGCGAAATGCTGATTTCCAAAAACTTCGTCATTCGGGACGGTCAAAAACTCGAAATTGACGCCCGCGACCTGGTCGTCGGCGACCTCGTTAACCTGGAAGCTGGTGACGCGGTGCCCGCCGACATGCGCCTGATTTCCGCCGACAACTTAAACGTCCAGGAATCGGTGCTAACTGGTGAAACTAGCCCGGTTGAAAAGCAAGAAGAACCCATGGACGCAACCACGTTGGCGCTCGCTGACCGGAAGAACATGGTCTACGCGTCCACCGCGGTAACGAGTGGTTCGGGACTCGGAATCGTAACCGCAACCGCTGAAAATACCGAAATCGGGCACATTCAGCAATCTGTCAGTGAAGTTAAGCAGACGGCGACCCCATTAATGAAGAACTTAAACTCCTTAGGGTTAGGACTTTCGATTGCGATTATCGTCGCAGCGGTCTTACTCTTCATTTTAGGGGCCGTCATGGATACCTATAGCTTACCAACCCTCTTAATTGCGGTCATTACGATGGTCGTCGGGTCAATGCCTGAAGGATTGCCAGCCAGCACGTCGGTTGTCCTAGCCATGGGGACCCGTCAAATGACGAAGAAACACGTCATCGTTAAGTCCCTCCCCGCCGTTGAAACCCTTGGGGCCGTAGACATCGTTAACACCGATAAAACCGGGACGTTAACGAAGAACGAAATGACCGTTACCAAGGTCGTAACCCCCCAACAGGCGTTTGACGTTACCGGAGTTGGTTATGACCACAACGGTGGCGTTAACTTTGACGGGGCGTTGAAATTAGCGGGTAAGACCGTTGATTGGCACAGTGACCCCGACATGGAATGGTTGGTCAAGATTGCCGGCCAAACGACCGATGCGGAACTGCACTTTGAAAACAACCGCTGGGAACTGACCGGTGAACCGACCGACGGGGCGTTAACCACCCTTTATCGGAAGATGACTGGCCATGACCCGGAAGTTGCGGAAGTCGACTCACTACCATTCGACTCGGCGTTCCGGTTCTCCGCTCGATTAGCCGATTTAGACGGCCAGCGGTTATTGATGGTTAAGGGTTCGCCCGCAACGGTTTTACGTTTAACGGACCAGGCCAACACCACCAGCTACTGGGATCAGGCCATGGATGACTTAACCGCCGACGGCTTACGAGTCGTCGCCTTAGCCTACCAAGTTGTGGATGCTAGCGTTGAAGAAATTGATCCGTCAGCCATTCAAGGGTTACACCTAGCCGGCTTAGTCGGAATCATTGACCCGCCCCGTGAAGAAGCGGCCCAAGCAATCCAACAGCTTCGCCAGGCTGGCGTCGACGTCAAGATGATCACTGGGGACCACCCGGATACGGCGATGGCCATTGCCAACAAGTTGAACTTGGCAAGCCACGTCAACGCGATTACCGGACCAGAAATCGACGCAATGGATGACGAACAGTTGAAGGCTGAAATTGATAACTACAACGTCTTTGCCCGGGCAACGCCGAATAACAAGCTCCGCATCGTGCGGGCCCAACAGGCCAACGACCACGTTGTATCCATGACTGGTGACGGGGTCAACGACGCCCCCGCCTTAAAGCAAGCCGATATTGGGGTTGCCATGGGGATCAAGGGAACCGAAGTTGCCAAGGAATCGGCTGACATGGTCTTAGCTGACGACGACTTTGCGGACATCGTTGCGGCGGTGCGTGAAGGTCGCCACGTCTTCGATAACATTCGGAAAACGATCCGGTTCTTACTGCCAACCAGTTTTGCGGAAGGCCTCGTCGTCATTATTAGTATTTTAATGGGCCACGAGTTACCGCTTTACCCGACCCAGTTACTCTGGATCAACATGGTTTCGGCATTAACCATTCCGTTTGCGTTTATTTTTGAGCCGCCCGAAGCAGGCATCATGCTACGGGGACCGCGGAACGTTAAAGCGGGGCTCTTAAATAAACTGGACACCTTTGAGATTATTTACGTTTCACTCCTGATTTCAGGACTCGGAATCTTTGCTTACGACTACTTGACCGCTATCGGCTTACCAAACGTGATTGGGAGTACGATGTCGCTCAACATCATTATTTTTGGTAAGATTTTCTACCTGTTCAACTTGCGAAACGATCACCCGGTCATTTCCAAGTACTTCTTCCAAAACAAGATGGCCTTTTACATCATTGGCATTTTGATCCTGTTACAATTAGGAATCATCTACTTGCCATTCATGCAATCGGTCTTCCACACGACCAGCATCAACTTCTGGTACGGTTGGGGCATTCCAATCATTTGTGGGATCATTGTTTTGGTGGTTACCGAAATTGGCAAGTTCTTACGTTTTCGTTTTAGTAAGGAAACCGTCCTAAACTAAACCATAAGAAACAAGGTCGAGCAACAAATACCAGTATTGGTAATTGTTGCTCGACCTATTTTTTGGATAATATAGCTTAACCTATTTAAAATGACCTCTATCTAAAACAGTGTCTGGACCATCTAAGCCGTGTCCGTGGCTCTTGACCTATTTAAAATGACCTCTATCTAAAACTACCCTCCTTCACTGCTATGTCATGCCTTTGCTCTTGACCTATTTAAAATGACCTCTATCTAAAACTCCGTGCCAGCCCAGCATTAGACTCGATAGGCTCTTGACCTATTTAAAATGACCTCTATCTAAAACGTATCACCGGCGCCACTGCGAATAATATCTGCTCTTGACCTATTTAAAATGACCTCTATCTAAAACAGCTCAGACAGCTCGTTTTTTGCCGAAACAGCTCTTGACCTATTTAAAATGACCTCTATCTAAAACGCGGGTTTGATGATATTGACATTAAACACCGCTCTTGACCTATTTAAAATGACCTCTATCTAAAACCGGCGCGGGTCATTACGATATGACCGGCGAGCTCTTGACCTATTTAAAATGACCTCTATCTAAAACTTCACTACGTCATACTCATGCTAGTTTTTTGCTCTTGACCTATTTAAAATGACCTCTATCTAAAACTCGGGTTGGCTAAGGTGCTTAAGGTCGTTGGCTCTTGACCTATTTAAAATGACCTCTATCTAAAACATCGTCGTCCTCGTATTCGGCACTGGTGGTGCTCTTGACCTATTTAAAATGACCTCTATCTAAAACAGTCGAAGAAGATACATTTCTGTACATAATGCTCTTGACCTATTTAAAATGACCTCTATCTAAAACAATTCGTCTAGTGTTGACTCGTCCACGTCCGCTCTTGACCTATTTAAAATGACCTCTATCTAAAACTAAAGACAATTCTGGTGCGGCGGGGCCAACGCTCTTGACCTATTTAAAATGACCTCTATCTAAAACTTAAAGTTTGCATCTAATTGGCTCGTAATTGCTCTTGACCTATTTAAAATGACCTCTATCTAAAACCCCGCATTCGCCGCGCGAATCGTCGCGTTAGCTCTTGACCTATTTAAAATGACCTCTATCTAAAACCGTGAAACAAATGACAAGGAAGGTGTAACTGCTCTTGACCTATTTAAAATGACCTCTATCTAAAACGGGTCTGATTGAGCACTGTTAAATCTGTTTGCTCTTGACCTATTTAAAATGACCTCTATCTAAAACACCATATCAGGCACAACAATATCGACCGGCGCTCTTGACCTATTTAAAATGACCTCTATCTAAAACCACCTTTTCCACATTGATTTATCATAATATCATGACCGCCAGTCAACCAAATCCTCATCAACGTAATAATAACAAGGAACATTGAATTTATCTTTACGACTACATTCTGAGTATTCAATAAGAATAACAGTTGCATTTAATTCTTGAAGAACCTGCTTAACCTTCTGTAACTGTTGAAACGTGATATAGTGGCTAACGTTCGTTAACACAATAGTCTTTTTTGATCCCAACTCAACATGAGTTTGAATCAATGTTTCTAACATCATTTCTGGATGGGCCTTTAAATCTGACGGAAAACTAATTCCAGCAAATTTAATAACCTGATCAATGTTCGGCAAATCACTAATTTCTAAAGGTAAATCCATCAAAAAACTAATATCCGAGACCTGTGAAATAATTTTTCTGCTTTGGTCAATCAAATCAATTCTCTGTTCCTCTGCCATTATATCAATAATTCGATGCTGTATCTTTCTTAAAAAGAGCTTATTTAAATCTACTGAAAGCATCAAATCCCCATACCAACTATACTGACTAGTCACTGTTTTAACATGAAAGTTATCATCACTAGTACAAAGTGTATCCGCACTATCTTGAAACCCTCGACAAAAATCATAATACATTTTGCTATGACCAATATCAAAAACGTTAAATTGATTAGCCTTTACTTCAAACGGCTTAAAGGGATAGTATGTGATATTCAAATAACAATCGTCCTCTCTGCAGAATTCAATACGTCTTCGCTTGGCTCACCAACAAGATAATGCATCGCCTGATACTGTTTTTCAGTCATCATCATCGTTTGAACCTTGCCTCCAGGTGGAGCCAGTGGTGCAATCCGCTTTTCCGTAAACTCCGCCGCTTTCTTATTCACGCAAACTCGAACGTAAGCCGAGTATTGCATCATCAAAAAGCCCTCACGAATTAAGGCCTTTCTAAAATGGCGATAAGCTCGCCGTTGCTCCGACGTATCCATCGGTACATCAAACATGACTATTAATCGCATTACTCGATACCTCATTTGGAATGGTCACCTCAATTTTAACTTCGTTCGTCTCACCACTTAAAAAGTGCAAACAATTAGCAACATGTTCAGAAATCGCGTTACTTAGATACGTTCGCCGACCGTTAAATCCAATTTCAATACTCATTAACGAAACCAATCCAATCTTAACGTCGGGTGTAAATTCCTGAAAAGTTTGTTGACTGACCCATTGGTCAACAATTGGACGAAAGGGCTCCATTAAATCCGATCCTAAGTTAAATTCATTATCTTCACTAACATGATGAATCCCTAAACAAGTTAAATAACCGTTCACAACAATTTCTCGATTAGTGAGCGATAGTAAAATCGAATAACCATAATTTAATGCAGCGTTCACCGGCGAAAAATCACGTCGAACAAATTTTTTACCAAACAGTATTGTAAAATATTTATTGGCAACAACGGCTTCCCGATTAGTTACATCGTTAAGCTCTAACTTATCAAGTTCGTCAACTAATAGCTGTGGATTACTACCAACAAACTCAACTACCTGAATTTGGTTCTGAATCTTGCTACCAATGTTTTTAGTCCAAAGATTACCTATCCTTTTTTCTGGCCACATCGTTTGAGTCCGGACTAGTCTCGCTGTTCGTCTGGTTGGGTAATAGTCATTAGTCTCACTAATCGGTTCTCCCTGATGATCAGTAAAAATAATTTTTACATGGGCCGCAGCTAATTCACAAATAGCTGCGCTTGTAATTACTGCTTGAGTAGTACCAATAATTAATAACTGGATGTCACTAATTGGTACCGTAAATTTATCCTGATCCGTCTGAATTGCTAATCGATTCATCGTATACGAAATCTTTGCGTGTTGCGTAACCAATACATTTCGCCATCCCATTTAAAGACCTCCTTGCAAACTTTATATGTCCATGCTACTATTTAGGTGTGTTAGATTTTGACCTATTTAACATGATCTCTAGCGTTAAAATCAAACGAGGCGTTATGCCAAAGTTTTATCTTTTGAGTCCGTATTCGGACCACTTACATATGTATGGGATGTCATTTATTAGAATGGCATCCTTTTTGTTTCTAATAACTATAAGTCGCGTAACCGTATGACTCTTTCAAATAAGCCAGTTGGAGATTGATAAATAACTTCAGCATTCGCAGTTAAAGTGAGCCCGCTTGACTTTTGAAGTAATCCTAACGGTGTACTGAGACCGATAATTTTTAAATCCTTCCGTGCAGCATTAGCATGAATCCCAGTAAAAATATCCGACAGCACGCTATCCTTACCAAGGATAGTCTTTTTATTTTCAACACACGTAAACGGTGGTAACTGCACAAACTTTTCACGTCCAGCCGTTAATTTTTCCCGATAATGGTTCATGTCATAAAGTGTAAAGTATCGATTAATTTGTGCAATTGTTTCATCAAATACTAAGTTCAAATTTTCATCACCGTTCTTTTGACGATTTGCGAAAGCCCGTTGAATTTTCAGCGGTAAGTATAATTGCTGTAAATTCAAATAATATTGATCAGACGATAGTGCAAATCGGTGTACAGTTTCCTTAATCGAATCCCTAAAGACTTGATTTATTTTCACGTGTGGTAAAACTACTTCAAATCCCAGGTCACTCTCCGACGATTTTTTACGCTTACCAACTTTAACTAGTGGCTTAATTACCTCCGCAACAGCTTGCTTCTCCGTTAAGCCTTGCTCACGTAACTGTCGAATTGATTCAAGATTTAACACCGAAATCTTAATAACTTGAAACTCAAAGTTACTTTTCTTTGGAACTTTCACGATGGCCATATAGCTAGTATTTACACCCGAATATCCGCCATAGATTGACATATCTAAATGCTGTTTTTTAGGAACACTATTTTTCTGACCGGCTTTATAAATAGTTTGATTAAACAAAGCACCATGTCTCTCATAAACCGCATGCGTAACTAAGATCCGCTTAAAATCATAAATTTTAGCTAGCGCCTGCAAATCATTATGCTGATGCCAAACAACCTCATCCGTTCCAGGTGCATAAATAATTTTTTGCTTTTCTAACGGTTTGATAAAATTAAAGTTTCTTAAACTAAGTTTGACTTTAGCAAATTTCCCATAGACGAAGAATCGTTCCATTTTTGGATACCGTTTTAAAAGATAAGTACCTAACAATGCTGTTAAATAAGCATCAAAAGCATGATGATAATCATTAATATCACGATTCTTAGGGAAATCAAACGCTTTTCTAAACTGATGAGTCAAACCCGCTTTAACAGAAACAATATTCGTATCTGGATATTGGTTTGCCAATAAACCCGCCGTCAATTTAATGACCTGCCGTGTTTCAACAAGTTGCCGATTAATAAAACCAGTCGCGTACTTATCAATATCACTTGACTTCATTTCCAAATGATTTAGTTTTCGCTGAGTAATTAATCCAAACGCTTTTAACTTTTCCCAATAATACTTATATTGTTCACCAAAAGCTTCAATCGGAAACCTATTTCCCTTCTCTTGATTATTTGCTCGTGTTGTTAATACTTTATTATCGAGCGAATCGTCCTTAATGAAGGATTGCGGTAAGATATGGTCGACTTGATAAACGCCCTTATTGATATTATCAATATTTAAATGTTGGTTTGAGTATAAATCCCGGCCGTTTTGCAAGAAATAGAGAGTTAACTCTTCAGTAAAAGTTGCCTTATCTTTCACCTTAGTTTTAAGCTCATCACGGACATTTTCATCCACAATCTCCTTTGCCAACTTGTCGTAAATCATCTCAATCTGATGTGATCGAGCCATCGTTCTTTGTCCGGCCTTACCGCCACCACGAGCAAATTCAATAAAAATCCGTTCCGGCTCCTGACCTCCCATTGCGTTTTTGATGTCTTCTAACACCCGCATGACTTGGCGAATCGCCTTTTTATTTTGTGGTGAAGTGTAAAAATCATCAATTACGTTAGAATACCCCGTATCGGCAATATCAGCTTCATTTGCCGTTTGAATTTGTTGCTTGATCTCTGGCCGGTTAACTAAGGTCATAAAGTTATTGTTAGTCTCCCACAGCAATTGAATAATTGAACGACCACTATCATCCCTTAGTTCAGTCAATAGTTTTTGTGATAAGCGTCCCCAACCACGGTACCGAATTTTACTCAACTTCTGTCGTTGCTTTTCCGTTAACCATCCGATGCGCTCTAACGCCGTTTTTAATATTGACGTATCTTCAAAAGCTGTCATCCATAAAACAATTTCCTCAATATCAGCTCGCTTTGTCTGATCAGCTAAGGCTTCCGGAAAAATTTTAATCAAGTCATTATAAGTTGTAAGCGCACTATTAAACTTCTTTAAATCAGCTAACCCCGTAATTTCTGGTAAGGTTTCAAACTTCCCGGTCGCTCGTAGATACTGTTGCAAATCTTTAATACTTACCGTCTTTTGTTTCATAAATAACTGTTCGAAAATCTTTTGTTTTAATTTTGGTGATAAATCGCAACCATCAGCTTTAACGTTATTTAACTCGTTTAATACCATAAACCGCTGGTAAAGTAAGCTTTGTTGTGGAAGGACGTCCTCACCAATCAAATAAGTATCAGTCGTTGTCAAGCGATTAATAAAGCGCATTGCTGATTTCTCGCGGTCCACCTTGTCATCAAAGTTCCATGGTGTAATTTCACCCGCATCTTTACGAACCATCCAGGCAAATTTAGCATGAGAAGTTTTCTTTTGATCCTTACTCGTAATTAGTGGTCCAGTGTAGTAAGGCACCCTAAACCCGACCAGTTCATCTAACTTATACGGAAACTTTCCACGACGCTTAGCGTTTGGATTCTCCGTTCCTAACCACGGGTAGTATTTTCGTTGATTAGCAATAATCTGATCCATTTCATTTTGATGAATCTGATAAGGAATTGAGCCATTGCGACTAGTCCGTAACTTGGGCATGAACTTTCCTAGGTCGATTTCAGACTCAATCTGATCCGCTAATTTATTTTTATTTAAGTCCGGCTTAAGCAACTTCTTTAGCCGATCCCAAAAACCAGTCTGCGTTTTATCCTTACCAGCAATATACTGATCGTAAGTTGCCCGCACCGCATGTCTCCGCTGAACATCATCTTGCGTATCAATATACTGTTTCAATAGCTTTAAGTCAGCTGCATGCTGATTATAGCGTGCAATCATACTTTGTGAAAAACTCATTCCTTCTGGAATAAGCCGCGCTAAATTAATCCCATTATAAAGCGCAATAACCGTTTCAATTAGCTCACTAGCTTGATTCGATAAATCCCCTTCAATTGCTGGTAAGTTGTCCTGACTAGTTCCCATCTCAAACGCCCAGTCTTTTTTTAATTCTGGATCAATTTCAGTTAACGTTAAAGTATCAACTTTAGTTTTAAAACCAACCAGAGCATTTCCTAATTCCGTGACAACGTTTTTTTGCCGCTTCTTTAATTTTTTATCAGACGTATTTACTTGATAAAGTAGCCCAATCAATTGCTTTTTTCGGTCCGACCCACTAGCATCCTTTGCTAATAACACTTGTTTCTGCTTCATCAGACTAGCTTCGTCCAACGTCAATACCAGGTTCAACTCAGGATCAATTTCATTAAGTAATTGGTTAATCGTTTCCAGCTTCGGTCCAATTTCTAATGGGACACTTTGATATTCTGCCGCACTCCCGCTACGTAAGAAATTTCCTCGATACTTTACAATGTGATGGATTGCTAAGTAAATTTCGCGAATGTCAAACTGCTTTTTTTCTGTCATGAGCGCATGGCGTAGATGATAAATAGTTGGATACTGTTGATAAAAGTCTCGATCTGTTCGATCATTAAAAAGTGTTTTTTTCAAACCGTTATTTTGCGAATCGCGCGGCGAAATGTTGGAATATTTACGTCGAGCAAAAAAGCCCGGGTCAATCCTGCTAATCGGCTGGTCAAAGATTTCACGCAATAATCGTAGCCGCCACTTTACCCGTTTTAATCGTCGACGCGTCGTTCGAAAACTACGCCGGTCAGCCGCAGTTTCCCCTTCCTTGAATAAACGTACACCAATCGCAACCTTCCCCTTAACACGCATTTGTCGACCGTTTAAATCAACCACTGTCCAGCCAACCGAACTAGTCCCAATATCCAACCCGACCGCATACTTTTTTCTCATCAGAATTCCCTCCAATAGTTAAAACTCAAACTTATTATCACCTATCCAGCATAGTTAATACAACCCAAAAACCGGTTAACTTAAAGCGCTTTCAAAAACTCCATCAACACCCGGTTAAACGCCCCCGACTGCTCCGCCATCACAATGTGGCCCGCGTCCGGCACGACCACACTTTGCCCGGCGGCCGCCATCTTCGCCGTTACCGCTGCAAAGTCCGCGTTAAAGTACGGTGAACGGGCGCCCGCAATGATTAGAAACGGCATCGATAATGCACTGATGACGTCGCGCCAATCTTGAAAGGCGTGATTAATCAACAACGGTAACGTCAACGCGCCGTCAAACGGGGCCTGCTTTTCAACCGCCTTCACCGCCGCGTAAGTCGCATCATCGATTTTTTTGAAGGTCGAGTGGCCCAACGGCTTTTTGAAGTAGTCCGGAAAGTCGCGCCACTCGACCTTTTTAAACCCGTACGGCCAGTCCGGTGTATTGATCATTTTAGGGGTCTGGTCAACGTCAATGACCGCACGAATTCCCGCATTACCGTACAATGACAGGTACGCAAACCAGGTCGAAGCGCCCATCGAATTACCTAATAAAATCGGCTGCTGAACGTCGCGCGCCACCATCAACTCGTGGGCGTCGATCGCGTGACGGCTCAACCGTAATCCCTTGGCCGTATGTTGCGACAAGCCCTGACAGCGCGCGTCAATATTAATCACCCGGTAACCCGCCCGCAGCAGAACCGGAATCTGGGCCCGCCAGATTTCCTTGGAGCCACCAAAACCAGTCAAAATGACAATTGGTTGCCCGCTCCCTTCATCCGTATAATCCAACGTAACTTGATCCGAAGTTGTAAATTGCATGTTTTTTCTCCTTTTTGAATGATTAGTCAAAATCAGCAGGCGCAAGCTTATTTAATTGTGCTAACCAGGTTTGACTCGCCGCATCGGCCTTTTCCGGCACCACCGTGACCGGTGTCAACAAGCTGGCCGCCTTGGCCCAATCAAGCGCCCCCGTCGTTGTCCGTAACCCTACTCGTAATTGATCCACCTGATCCGTAGTGACTTGCGCCAACTGGTCCCCAAACAAACCTAATAAGGCGTTAACGGCCAGTTGTGTCGTGAGTAGCCGTTGCCAACTGCTTGCGGTTAAAGTCGTCTTCAAGCTTAAAGACTGGGCCACTGGCACGGCTGGCACTTCCTTCATCAAAAATTGCTGAAAATCAACGATTTGCGCATCAATGATTGCATAGCCCTGCCACGGCAATTGGCGATTGAATTGTTGCAAGGTTTGCGTTGTCAGCGCCGTTACGTCCCACGGACTGGGGGTTGCTTGGGCCTGCTGAAACCATTGCGCCGTAAATTGTTGCATCGTTTTGCGCACCACTGGGCGTTGCTGCTTACCGCGCGTCAGGTGGTAACGCACCTGTAAAAATTCGGCCAGCGCGTCAACTGCGATCGTCCGGTCGGCGTGCGCCTGGTGCCGTTGCTTGAGTTGTCGCTGCTTTTTTTGGCGGCTGACCCGCGCGTAGTGTCCCTGTTTAACCATGTGTGCCACTCCTTCTAGTCTAATTGGCCTAATTTTACCGCAAAGCCGGGCAAAACAAAAAAGAGCCTGCGAAAAAATCACAGCCTCTTTAGCGGTTACAAGTTCTCCTCGGTATTTCCGTGGTACTTGTGGAAGTAAACGAACGTCATGATAATCAGGAAAACCACCCCAACCAAGATCGAGTAGCGGGTTTCCGGATTAATGAACATAAATAATAGGGTCAACGCGAGAAACGCGAGCGTTAAGTAGTTTGAAAATGGTGACAACGGCATCTTGAACGGGTGGTTAACCATCTTGGCCGCGTTTTGTTTCCGAAATTCGATCTGACTGACCAAAATAACGAACCACGGCACCATTCCGGGTAGCACACTTGAACTATACACCATCACGAAAATTTGACTGGCATCTTTAAAGAAGATTGGTAACACCACGTTTAAAACAATCCCGATAAAAATCCCGACCGAAATCGCAATCACCGCGTAAAACGGCACCCCGTGGCGGTTTAACAACGTCATCTTGCGGGGTAACTGGTGATTTTCCGCCAACGTGTAAGTCATCCGACTGGCACTGTAAATTCCTGAATTCGTTCCGGATAACGACGCGGTAATCACCACGAAGTTAATGATCGACGCGGCGGCCGTAATCCCGACCTTGGCGAAGGTTTGCACGAACGGGGACCCAATTTGATTCAATTGGTTCCACGGGTAAATGCTGACGATGACAAAAATCGCACCCACGTAAAAGATCAAAATCCGGGCAACCGTCGAACGAATCGCCTTAACTAGCGTGGTCTGCGGATTTTCCGCTTCACCAGCCGTTACCCCGATTAACTCAATCCCTTGGTAGGACGCCAGGACGATTGACAGGGCAAAGACGAAGCCCTTAATCCCACCGGTAAAGAAGCCGCCGTGTGTCCACAGGTTGCTAATACCAATGGCGTGCCCGTTATTGCCGATTCCGAAAATAATCAGCCCGAGCCCGGCAATGATCATCAAGATAATCGTAACCACCTTGATAAGCGAGAACCAAGTTTCAAGCGTCCCAAACATTTTAACCGACACCAGGTTGGCTAGACAGAGGAAGACGATTGCAAGTAGTCCGGGAATCCAGTCCGGGAGGTTCGGCCACCAAAACCGGCAGTAGCCCCCCAGCGCAATCATTTCACTCATCCCAACAACGACGAACTGGAAAACGTTACTCCAGGCCGTGAGATAACCAAACACGGGGTGAATGTATTCGGAAGCAAACTTGGCGAACGAACCGGTATTGGGATCGACGTATAACATCTCCCCAAGTGCCCGCATGATCAGGTATAAAAACGCCCCCGAAACAATGTAGGCAATCAATACGGACGGTCCGGTCCACTTGATCGTTGAGCCCGAGCCCATGAACAGGCCGACGCCAATCGTGCCACCTAATGCAATCATCTGCATTTGGCCCATACTAAGTTTTCTTTGCATAACTGACTCTCTTTTCATAAATTCAAAGAACAAGTTGTCAAAGTTGACAACACATAGCTATAATCTTAGCTAAAAAAGCAAGCAGACGCAAATTATTCCGCTAACCGGAAGGACCACTATGGGGGTGCTAGCAAGGCTTAACCCGCGTTCGTCAAATTTCGTCGACCGCAAGCCCCCTTTAGCCCGTCCCCCAAAATGCGTATAATATAGGGTAATTACTTTAGAAACGAGGTCGAAAGCATGGCAAATTATATTCAAGAAGTCCGGGCACTGGTCGGACACAAACCGATGATTTTAAACACCGCGGCCGGCATTTTAGTTGATGACCAGCAACGGGTCCTGCTCAATTTGCGGACCGACACCCATAATTGGAGTTTACCGGGCGGCTTTCTCGAGTATGGCGAAACCTACGCGCAAGCGTGCGTCCGCGAATACAAGGAAGATAGTGGCGTCGACGTAGAAATCGTCGATCACATCGGCATCTTTGACCGTGGTGAAACGACTTATCCCAATGGGGACGTAACGCAGACGATTGCGGCCCTCTACCTGGTCAAACCGATCGGGGGACACGTTTTAACTGAGGCGACCGATGAGACCGTTAAGTTGGACTACTTCGCTTTCAACCAACTCCCACCGTTGATGAATCAACAAACCGCGGACATGCTGACGGCCGCCGCCAACTGGCTACGGGCCCGCGCTTAGGCCGGTTAGTTGCCTAGGCATTAACCGTTCGTCACAAACGCACCCACCTGAATTGGACTAACCAAAGCAGGTGGGTGCGTTTTAAGGTATTTTTTTACTAATCAGTCAATATCCTGATGGTTCCAACTCTTTAAGAAGATTGGCAACCAATCGGGATTTTCCGGGGCCGCGTGCTTCCGCGGGTGTTCCGGATTGGCAATCACCGCCGCCGAATTAATCGCACTCAGCGGCACTTGTTCGAGATCAAAAGTTTCGTAGTTATAGAAGGCCAGGCAGCCGATTAAGCCAATATCGCGCTCGTGATCCGGGGTGGTCGTAAACAGCTGGACCGGATAACTCGGGTGGTTGACGATTCCGACGGTTGGGTCGTAATAGGTCAGCGCCAACAGCTCGTGGTAAACCGTCGCGTGAATCAGCGCTTGTAACAGCGTTTCATTGACCCCGGTCGTACTTCCGGCGGCTAAGTGGATGTACCGGCGATAATTCGCCAACGCGTGGTAGGCTTCGTCGCCCAACGTTACCCGTAACTTTTCAACCGTAATGTCCGAGATGCTCGGCGCTAACGGCTGACCGCCCTGATAATTTGGCAAGCCGGATACGAGTAGCGTTGCCAATTCCTCACGCGTCAAGGTAGCGTGCTTGCGAGTTGCCTGTAACGGCAAGTACGGGACGACCGGCGGCTTAGGAAATTGGAGCGCCACCCGCAGCGCCGGCTGGGTATACGGATTGCCATATGGTAGCCAACTCACCATAAAACTGGCGCCGTGGTGGGCCGCCACCGCGGCGACTCGGTAACTGACCTGCGCGTTACTGGCGTTAGCTTCTAAGTTATCGTTCAGCCCCGTCAGCGCCTTAGTGCTTAGCCCAACCGCGTAAAAACTCGTTGCGTCCGTTAGCGCAATTGCCGAGCTCTCTGGATCTTGCCACCGGTTGATAACCCGGGCCTCGCTTGAGGCGATCCGGCAACTGACCTGGCTCGGCGCACTGACCTGCGACCAATCTGGCGTAATCACGTAGCGCTTGCTGACAAAGAGGCGGTCGTCCGGCATTAGCCACGGGGACAGCGCGACGCACTGGTATGGGATCGGCCGGCCGTTGCAGGTGACCAGCAAGGTGCCCAGCGGCGTTTGCAAGCTGTGCTCCGGGAGCGTCCCCAAGGCCCCGGGTTGAATCGCCCGTAACCGCTGGCGAATTAGGAGCGGAGCCGTCAATTGGCTCGCATCCGTGGCGGTGGCCGTCACCCGCCACAGTTGAATTTGGACCCGTTGCTGCTTGCGGTCCAACTTAGTGACGGTGCCGTAAAGCAATTCCGACTGATCCAGTAATTCCGCGTACGCCTGATTTTGGTAGCGGGCAACGTAGCCAATTTGGGCGTGCGCGGTTGACCACACCGAAATGGCGTTTTGGTCGTGCTGATTATCCGGCTCGCGCTGCAGGAGGACGACTACGCCCACTTCCAATGCCGCTAGCGTTTTGGCACTATTTTCCGCGTAACGTTCACCAACCACGTTCACCGTATCTAACGCAACGACCGGCAAGTCCGTCGCTTGTTTAGTTATCTGAACAATTTCGTTTGCACTCACGATGGCTACCGGTTGATCACTCTCACGTGGTTGCGCCAAGTAACGCCGCCCCTGGTCGAGCACGGCCAAAATCCGGTACGTTTGCGCGTCCGCCGTGGTAATTTGCATCCCTACTTCTACTGCTTGTACGATCGGTACCAACCCCCTCGCTTAACTTACTCTCATTATACGAAAGCTTGCTCCTTCATGAAAGCCTTAACAAAAATTCCCGTGAACCGCCCCCAGTTATAAAATGAGACTGTGACCTTGGTCGCAGCCTCTTGTGTGTCTTCGAACGTTAATAGCCGAAGCGTGTGCCAAAAGTCAACCGACTTTTGACACACGCTCTAAAGTTAGTTAGTCCGTTTGCCGATCGCGGAAAACTTGTTGGCCCGCCTGACGTCCAAAAACGACCGTTTCGGCGATCGAGTTACCACCAATTCGGTTATTGCCATGCAAACCGCCAACGACTTCCCCCGCCGCGTACAGGCCGGGGATGACGTGCCCGCTAGTATCAAGCACCTGCGTTTCCGCGTTAATTTTCACACCGCCCATGGTGTAGTGAACCGCCGGGGCGATCCGGATTGCCCCAAACGGTCCGGTCGTCAACGCGTGCAATCCCGTCTGACGGTTAAACGCACCATCATTTTCCGCGGCTACCGCCTGATTCCAAGTGGTTACCGTGGCCGTTAAGTTCGCCGCATCTAAATCTAACTGCGCAGCTAACGCCGGAACGCTTGCCGCGGTCGTCACCAAACCCACGTGGTCGTAAAAGTTAATCGCCGGCACCCGCGTCCGTACCGCTTGATCAAAAATCAGCGTAGCGTGCCGGGTCGGTAACCCGTCAATTGCAGCGGTCACGTTTTTGCGGGTATCCAATTCATTGACGAACCGCTTACCGGTTTGATCAACTAAAATTGCGCCCTCGCCCCGGACGGCCTCACCAATTAAATAGGCGTGGTCGGTTTCCTGTTGAACGGTCGGGTGAACTTGAATCTGGTCCATATCCACGAGTTGCGCGCCCGCCCGTTCAGCTAATTGCAACCCATCCCCGGTTGCGCCCGGTTGATTCGTCGTTCGGTAACCAGCTAAGTCGGGCCGGTAACGCGTAATCAGCTCCGGATTCGCACCGAAGCCACCGGTCGCTAAAATCACGCTGCGCGCTCGAATCAGCCGCGTCTGCCCATCCGTCAACCGCACCTGCGCGCCGGTGACCCGAGCATCGTGCCGGTGCAAATCCGTCACCGTGACGCCCGTAAATAATGGAATCTTAGCGGCCGCAACGGCCTTCAGCAATTGGGTAACTAAGAAGCCCCCAATCGGCGCCAAACTGCTTGGGCGGTGCGTCCGCGGTACCCGCATCCCCCCGGTAATCGTCAGGTCGTCCAGTTGGATAGCATGTGCGGCCAACCAGTCAATGGCGAGCGCCCCGTGACTCGTAAAGTACGCTAATAATGCCGGGTCATTTTGACCACCACCGCCGGCTAGCGTTTCACGGTAAAAATCCGTGTAACTGTCCACCACGTGGTGCTTTAATTGCACCAGCGTTTCGGCGGCGTTCATCCCGGAAGAGGCCCGGGTCGTGTTCCCACCAATCTTAGTCATTTTTTCTAAAATTACCGGGTGTAACCCCAGTTCATGGGCCTGTAACGCACTCACGAGCCCGGTACTACCCGAGCCAATAATAACGACGTCGTACTGCGCAGCCAGCGTTGCTTCGGCGCTCGGTTCAAAGTGAAAAGCGGTTGCCATCTTGTCATCCCCCGTTGTTTTTCAAGTTATGTAACCAATGTTTCACGTGAAACATTGGGCGTGAGGTCCACCACGTGCATGCAACCCCGCGATTAATTTTACCGTATTTTAAGCGCAACTGCCGTTATTTACAAGCGGCAATCCACTGCGCAAATAAGCGCGCCTGAACACTGTCGGCTTGCTGCATCATTTCGGGGTGCCACTGGACACCCAGTTGTAAGCCACCGGCCGTTGCTTCAATTGCTTCCACCACCTGGTCGGGGGCGGTTGCAACCGTTTGAAACCCGGGTGCAATTTTCCGTAACGTTTGGTGGTGAAACGAATTGACCGCCACCTTGGTCGCCCCCAAGTAACTCGCTAACACGGAGTCCGGTGTTACGGCCACGTCGTGAATCCCGTAAGCCGCTAGCTGCCCCTGCATATGTTTCAGCACACCCTGACCGCTCGGCATTGCGCTCACGTCCTGATACAACGTCCCACCGTAGCAGACATTCAAAATTTGGACCCCGCGGCAAATTCCTAAGATTGGTTTGTGGACGGCGTGCACCGCCTTGATCAGCGCCAGTTCGTAAGTGTCCCGCTCGGGGTCGATCCCTCCTAGTTTCGCACTAGCGGCCTCACCGTACGTCGCGGGCGCAACGTCGTGCCCACCGCACAGTAGTAAACCATCAATCACCGGGACGTAACGGGCAATCGTTTCCGGGTCAGTCGTCACCGGCAAAATTAGCGGCACCCCGCCATTTTCCGTTACCGAGCGTAAATAATCGCGGTTAACGTAGTCGCGCTGCCGGCCGGGAAACATTTGACTGTCCACGATCAACGTCCCGGGTGCGATTCCAATCATTGGTTTAGCCATTCCAATTCCCTCTTTCTCAAAAAAAGCCCCGGCCAAACGGCAACCGGGACTAACAGTTAAAGTTTGATTAAAATCACCTTAAAACGCGAACCGTTAAAAGTCAACTACGAGACTTATTGCGCGGCCCGGCGCATCAACGCGACCGTTTGCGCGATATCCGGACTCTGCGCAATCATTGAAATGACAGCGGATCCGGCCGCCCCGGTTGCGGCAATTGGTGCGAGTTGGTCTTCAGTAATTCCGCCAATTGCCACGATGGGCCGGGTACTGGCCGCCACGAGTTGTTGCAGGCCGGCCAGACCAACAACGGGGTCGGCATCGGCTTTCGAGCTGGTCGGAAAAATTGGACCGCTTCCTAGGTAAGCCAGGCCGGCGATTTGATTGGCCGCCCGCACTTCAGCCAGCGTGGAACACGATAACCCGACAAACAACCGCCCGTTAACGCGGTTCAAAACGTCAACAATCCGGTCATCTTTCTGCCCAACGTGGAGCCCGTCCGCCTCGAGTAACAGGGCTAGCGTCACGTCATCGTCAACGATGAAGGGCACCCCGGCTTGGTGACAACGGTCGCGTAAGCGCAACCCCAACGATAACCGTTCGGCGGCCGTTAACCGGCTCGTCCCCTTATCGCGGTACTGAAAGGCCGTGATGCCCGCCGTCAGCGCAGCTTGCAAAACGGCTTCGAGGTCGCGGTCCCCGACATCTTGGGTCCCACAAACAAAGTAGGCTTGTAACTGGCTTGCATCAAATTCAAGCGTCATGGACGGTCACCTCCCGGCTCAGCGGTGCCCAGTGATTCAGCGGACCGTGGCCATGGCCCACTTGAATGGTATCGCGAATCGTACCGGTAACGTAAGCCTTGGCGGTTTGGATGGCTGCCGCAACGTCTACGCCCTTCGCGAGTTCCGCCGTAATGCAGGCCGACAACGTATCCCCGGTGCCGTGGGTGCGAACGGTATCCGTCCGCGGCGCCGCCAGCCAAAAGGCCGTGCCATCAGCTAAACGGACGTAGTCGTTCGCCATCTGTGGGTCGGCGCCGTGGCCGCCCTTAATGATCACGTTCTGAGCACCCAGCGCTTGCAACGCCTGCCCGGCGCGCACCATGCCGTCAGCATCGATAATGGTTAGCCCGGTCAGCCGTTGTGCTTCCGGCAAGTTCGGGGTGACCACCGTGGCTAACGGGACCAGTTCGTCACGGACGGTCGTAATCGCATCGTCCGCTAACAAGGCCGCACCGCCCTTAGCAATCATGACCGGGTCAACCGTCAGCGGGCCAAAGTCGTAACGCTTTAAATTCTCGGCAACGCAGTGGACGTGCTCGGCGTCCGCTAGCATGCCCGTTTTGCACGCCAAAATCTTCAAATCATCCGCCAACGACGCACACTGTTCATCAATTAATTTCGGGGGGAGCGCCATAAAGTCCTGAACCCCGCGGGTATTTTGGGCGGTCACCGCCACCACGACCGCCGTCGCAAAGACGTGCCGCATTTGCATCGTTTTCAGGTCCGCCATCACGCCGGCACCGCCGCCACTATCAGTCCCGGCCAACGTTAACGCTTGTGGAAATTCATTCATTCTTAAAGTTCCTCCCTATTCTAATTTTTGAATTGCGGTTAGCTCTGGACCACTAACCAAGCTGAGTTTATCAATCAAATCAATGCCGAAGGTCGCCGGCCGGTTAGCCGTCAATTGCCGCGCCACTAACTCACCGCTCGCCGCAAAAACGAGGCACGCGGTTTGGGCCGCTTCAAACGGATCGGTACTGACCGCTAAAAAGGCCGCAACGATGCTCGATAACAGGTCGCCCGAACCGACGTGGCGCTGAAATAACGGCGTACCGTTCAGGACTTTCGCGACCCGCGTCCCATCCGTGATCACGTCGGTCGGTCCCGACAAAATCACTATGCAGTGAAACCGCTGTGCGCAAGCCCGTGCAATGGCAACCAAGTCCCCATTCCCGGTCCCCGCGTCAATGCCCCGTGCCTGCCAGTCTACGTCCGCCAACGCGGCAATTTCACCGGCATTCCCGCGAATCACGGTCACGTCCAGCGCGGCTAACAACTCAAGTGCGACCCGCTTGCGGTAAGTGACCGCCCCGACTGCGACCGGATCGAGGACCACCGGTTTCTGATACTGGGCGGCAAACTGGCCGACCGCGTGCATCTGCGCCACCTGTGAAGTCGTCAAAGTTCCGAGGTTCAAGCAAACCGCCCCCGCTAGTTGTACGAGTGGTTCAGCTTCCTGAACTTCGGCCGACATGATTGGTGACGCTCCCAGCGCATTTAAGCCGTTAGCCACGTCTTGAATGGTCACCAAATTAGCCAAGTTTAAAACGATCGGGTTGCGTTGCCGTAGTTCACTTAATAAATTAATTGCCATTCCGTTTTCCTCCTTAGCGCGGGCGCACGGTTTAAAAAAACGACCACCGATCAACGTGCATGATCCAGTGGTCGCCCCCTTTGACGCCGACACTTTCCCTACGCAAGTCTGAACTTACAGGTTCAAAGGGATCGGCACACTCAGCGCCGTCTCAGCCCATTTTTGGACACCCCTAGTGTTAGAAATTACTTCTAGTCTAACGATTGTTAGCGTTTTCGTCAACGGTGCGAATGTTCGTAGATTGCCCAAAGTCGGCTATAATAAGAGTAGCTGAATTTCATAGAAAAGAGTGATTTGCATGCAAGCTTTAGTGGTACCAACGGCAACGACCCACACGTTACGGGCGTTACAGTGGCAAGAACGACCGATGCCCGCCGTGGGTCGTGATGACGTGTTGATCAAGACCCAAGCCGTCGGACTCAACCCCGTTGATTATAAATTAGTCACCGAACCGCACCCCCAGTGGCACTACCCGCACGTTCTCGGGTTGGACGTCGCCGGAATCGTGGAAGCGGTCGGGGCCAACGTCACTGACTTTCACCCTGGTCAACGGGTCTGCGGTCACGACAACTTGGCAAACGACGGTTGCTTTGCCGAGTACGTCAGCTTTCCCGCCGCAGCGCTCGCCCCAATTCCGAGCACCGTTAGCTTCGAAACGGCCGCGGCCAGTCTGTGCGCCGGGTTGACTGCTTACCAAGCCATCCACCGTAAGGCCAACTTAGCCGCCGTTCAAACGGTCCTGATTCACGCGGGCGCCGGTGGTGTTGGTAGTATGGCAATCCAGCTAGCTCAGGCGGCCGGCAAGACGGTTTACACCACCGTCTCGGCGCATAAACAGGCCTTCGTGGCCCGGTTGCACCCCGCGGCCCAAATTGATTACCGCCAGGAAGACGTCACCACGCGCTTAACCGAACTGACCCACGGGCAGGGAGTCGACCTGATCGTTAATTCGATTGGCCACCCCGAAGCCGACTTGCCGCGCCTGGCCTATAATGGCCAACTCGTCTGCATTTTGGCTGCGCCTGAGCACTTTCCTACCGAGCAACCAGTCACGATTAGTCGCATCGACCTCGGTGGCGCCCACCGGAGCAAAAATCCGGCCCAAGTCGCCGACCTCGGCCGGATGACCCGTAGCCTCTTACAACTCGTCGCCGACCAAAAAGTCGACCCGCTGATCAGCCAAGTGCTGACGCGCGACGACCTCGTCACCGGCCTGAGCCAGTTGCAGGCCGACCAAGTGGTGGGCAAATTAGTCGTTAATTTTGATTAACAAACCAAATTGGCGTTGAGATTGCCGCCAGCAGCGGGTGTAACCGGGTGGCTGGAACACTGCGGGCATCGATTTGAGCTCACTCAGAAAAGCACTGAGCAATCTCAAATTCGAGCCTTATTCTAAGCCGGAAGAACTGCACTTCCGACTAAGAATAATTTCGCAGTTGAGCCATGGTTACACCCGCTACTGGCTAGATTTGCCCTAATACTAAATTCCGCGTATTACCTTAGCAGGTCTCAACTACTAAAGATAATTCTGCAGTACACTTACTAAATACGTACGGAAATTTACGTTTGATTTTCTACGTCTTGTCGATAGAATTGTTGTTAAATCAACGTTTTATGATAAAAATTTAGGAGCTAGGTTTTTGGTACTCCTAATGAGTTTATTGCGAATCCAACTAGCACCCCTTTTTTACCAAAACAACCCTGGTTGAAACAGGGCCGAAAAAAGCACTACCCTCTTAACAGTTCGCGCACGCGGCGGACTCATAGGGGTAGTGCTTTTATTCATTACTTACCGGTTAACTTTAAGCGAACGCTTCAACTTGTTGCTTAGTTAACGTGTCGTTCATCCGACCACTCCGGAAGCCACCTAAATCAAGGGTGACGTAGCGGAAGCCTAACGATTGTAATTGACGGTTAACCCGGTCATTGAAGACCAAGAAATCGCCGATCCGCGCTTCTGGTAATTCGATCCGCGCAATGTCGTCGTGGAACCGAACCCGGACCGTTGGGAAGCCCAAGCTCCGTAAGTACTTTTCAGCGGCCATGACTTGCGCGATGTTTTCGTGGGTCAAGGTCGTATTGTATGGGAAACGGGACGAAACGGAGCAGGAAGCCACTTTGTTCCAGTTCGTTAAGCCAAGTTCCTGAGCTAAGGCCCGTACGTCAACTTTAAAGAAGTCGGCTTCCTGTAATAGGCTCCGGGCACCGGCTTCGGTCCGGGCTTTCAAACCTGGTCGGTAGTCGGTCTCGTCGTTTTTGATCATGCCGTCCAAAACCGCGTGACTGCCGTTGGCCGCGGCGATTTCATTTAAGCGGTTGTAGAACATTTTTTTAGCGTAGTACCAGCTGTCCGGGGTGTTTTGTTTGATGTGGTCGTCGCTTAAGTAGTCGAGCGTCGTCGTTTGAACGGTCGCACCCAGTTCTTCGGCTAAGGAAACCGCCTTATCAAATTCTTCATCCGTAAACAGTTCGGAGTTGGCAACGACGGCCGTCACGTTATCGGCGCCCAGAACGTTTAACGCCATCTTCAAAACTAACGTACTATCGATCCCACCAGAAAAGGCGACCGTGACCGTCTTTAAATCTTTCAATAATTGCGTTAAAGTTGCTTTTTTAGTTGCTAATGTTGACATTATTGTAGCCTTCTTTTATAAATTTTTACTGCTAAATCCCAAAGAAACCGTGCATGAACCACGCCGCAAACGCAGCCCCAACGAATGGTGCAATCCCTGGCACGATGATGCCGTACTGCCAGTCGCTATCCGCCTTGTTGGCAATTGGTAAAATCGCGTGGGCAATCCGCGGCCCCATGTCCCGGGCGAGGTTCATGGCGAATCCGGTTGGACCCCCAAGGCCCATCCCAATCGCCCAAACTAGTAAGCCGACCCCAATTGGGACGATGCCCGGCGTTTTAATCGTAGAAATTGCTAAAATTCCTGAAATAAAAATAAAGGTATCGAAAAATTCCACGAAAAAGTTACGGGGCAAGTTCCGTACGGCCGGGGCCGTACAAAACAAGTTGCGAATCGTAATTGGTGAAATTTCATCACTAGAGGCCTTAAAGTGGTCCGCGTACATGATCCAAACGATCACCGAACCAACGACCCCGCCTAACACTTCGGCCACCGAATACGGAATAAAACTACTCCACGGTAGGTTGCCTAGTAAACACTGGGCTAAGACCATCGCGGGATTGATACAAACATTGCCAAAAATAAAGAGGGCAATGCTAATCCCAAATCCCCAAGTTGTAATCGCGAAAATGTGGCCCGAGCCGCGATACTTCGTTCCCTTCAAAACTGAACTACAGTGCACCCCGACCCCAAAAATAATCATCAGGGCGGTCCCCATAAATTCAGCCATCAATTCATGTAACAAGTGCCTTAATCCTCCTCATCTAACTGTGTAGCCGCGCTCATCGCGGCCTGATAAACCGTTTTGAACGGAATGTGCAACCGTTGCGCCAACTGCGCACAGTCCGCATATTCCGGTGTCATTTTGCTGATTTTACCGTAAGTTGCAACCTTGATCTGAACCGGACCGTACGGCGTTTGCGCCGCCTTAAAATGGCGCTTCATCACCGTTCGTTGCCAAGTTTGGTACCGAATCCCAATCGTACTCGTTTCGCTCAGAATCAACGTGGTCATCACTTCTTGCGCCGCTGGATCGGCCAGAACCGTTAACTGGGTCGCAGGGCGGTTCTTCTTCATTTGAATCGGGGTGAAAAAAACGTCGTAAGCGCCAGCGTCTAAGAGCCGTTGCATGACGTAACCGAGCCCCTCGCCAGTTTGATCATCCAAGTTCGCTTCGAGCACCACGACGTCGTCTTGAGTCCGGTCAACAACCCGCCGGCTTAGTTTTTTTTTTCGAATAAAACCGCCCGCAACGCGTTGAATCCGCCGGTATCCCGCTTACCAAAGCCGTAGCCGATTTTTAACGGTGTCGCGCGCTCTGGAAGCGGACCAAACGCTTTGACCAGCGTCTTGACGATTCCCATCCCGGTGGGCGTAATCAGTTCGGTATGAATGTCCAACCGTTGTTGAATTGGCACCTGACTACCGACCCGCATTTGCATGACGGCGGGCACCGGGACCGGCATCTGACCGTGAGCAACGTTAATAAAGCCGCTACCGTCAGTTAGTGGTGATGCGAGCACTTCGTCCACGTGCAACAGTTCTAGCGCGACACAGCAGCCGACGATGTCCACGATGGAATCGAGCGCGCCGACCTCGTGAAAATGAACGGCCTTTAACGGCATGTGGTGGACGGTCGCCTCCGCCTTCGCAATTTCGGTAAAAATCGCGCTTGCATTGGCTTTGACCGTCGCCGTTAAGTCACTGTGATCAATTAGGGCTAAAATATCGTCTAAGTGCCGTACCTCCCCGTGGTGATGGTGGTGGCCCGCTGAGTCAGTTACATGCTGATGAGCAGGTGCAGCAAGGGCGTGCTGGTGTGCGGCCGACTGGTCAGTCGTCGCGTGCACATGTTCATGTGCATGGTGCGGTTCGTGGTCCGCCGCCGTATGCTGATGCGCGGACCCGGCCGCTTCAATGAAGCCGTGATCCTTGTCCCCCGCCACTTGAACGTCAAAACTCGTCCCGTAAATACTGCTCTTAGCTAACCGTTCACTGGTTAAGTGGTAGCCGTGAACGTGCAATTTAGCGAGTTCCGTTTTCAATTGATCCAGTGAGACGCCGAGTTCCAGCATCGCGCCTAAAAACATGTCGCCGCTAATTCCTGAAAACGCGTCTAAATAAAGTGTTCGCATCCGTTTTTTTCGCTCCTACTAATTTAAAAATTACAGTTGGTTGATTTGACTAGCCGAATAGGCCGCGCCAAACCCGTTATCAATGTTCACGACCGTGATGCCCGATGCACAACTGTTCAACATCGTCAGTAACGCGGTCATCCCTTGAAAGTTCGTTCCATAGCCAATGCTCGTCGGCACCGCAATCAACGGCTTATCGATCAAGCCGCCCACCACGCTGGCTAAGGCCCCTTCCATGCCGGCGATCACGATGACGACCTTCGCCCCGCGAATCACGTCTAACTTGGCAAATAGCCGGTGAATTCCGGCAACGCCCACGTCGTAGACCCGTTCAACCCGGTTGCCAAACGCTTCGGCCGTCACGGCCGCCTCTTCCGCTACCGGTTGATCGGAAGTCCCGGCCGTCACCACCGCAATGTAGTCCGCCGTTTTCGGCGTTGGTACGGGACCGACCGTCATGCAGCGCGCCGCGGCATGGTACACCGCGTTCGGTAAGGCCGGCTGCAGCGCGGCGTACTTTTCCTGCGTTAAGCGGGTCGTTAAAACGGGGAGCGGTTGGGTGCCCATCGCTTTAATAATGCCCACGATTTGCGTGGCCGTTTTGCCGGCCCCGTAAATCACTTCAGGAAACCCGTTACGGCGCTGGCGGCTTAAATCGACGTTGGCAAATCCGAGGTCCGCGGTTTGCGTTTTTTCTAACTGGGTCGCGGCGGCTTCCGCACTTAACTGGCCGGCCGCCACCCGTTGCAAAATTTCAGTCGTCGTCATTGTTCACACCTACTTAACGATAACGCCCAAACCGTCCGGCACAACGGTCACTTTGGCCGCTTGACCTTCACGGGCGTACGCCTTTTCAAAGGCTTCGTCCAACGTTTTGGCTAGTTCCATGTGCATGTTCGTAATTAAATCTGGATCAACCAAATCTGAAACGAAGATCACGTGATGGTGAACTAAGATGCGGGCAAAAATTTGGGCCGTCCACTGGTCCGGAATCGTTTTAAGCCGCGGCGTATTGATCGCCTGGTCCAAAAATTCCTTCGGATCGTCAACGTCGGCCAAGTTGTGGTAGAACCCTTCGCCACCGTGACCATCGCGAGCACCGGCAACCATAATAATCGTGCCGCCCTCTTTGTTCGTCGCTTCCGCAGCGGTCATACCCTTAACGGCTTGATAAATGTTTTGATCAAGCGGGTAGCCCCCGTTGGTGGAAACGGCGATGTCACAGTCAATGCCCTTCACACTGGAAAGTTCTTGGACGAAGTCACAGCCAACCTTGTGAGCCGCTTCCATATCACCAGCAAAGGAACCAATAATTTTTTTATCTTCATCAAGAACAACGTTGACGATAAACGCCAATTTTGCCGTCCGCGCGGCGTACACCATGTCCTTATGGATCGGGTTATGCATTAAGTTCCCGGTCCGGGCCTTCGATGAATTAATAAATTCACCCGAATGGTTCGCCATAATCGTCTTATATGAAGCAACCCCCGGTAAGACCGATTTCCGGCCGCCAGAAAAACCGGCAAAGAAGTGGGATTCAATAAACCCTTCGGAAATCAACAGGTCGGCTTCGGCCGCAACTTTGTTGATAATGCAATCACCACCAGAAGGTAACTGGCCAATTTTAACCATCGCGTCGTCATCGGTTGAGACGTGCATCACGATTTCTTCGTTGGCTACGATGTCTTCGCCATATTTATTCACTAATTCTTCATGGGTGGATGGCCGGTGGAAACCAGTCGCCACTAAAATCCGAATCCGAGCATCCGGTGCGACCGAACGCAAACGCCGCAATAAAATGGGTGTGATGATGTGCGACGGTACCGGCCGGGTATGGTCGGAACTGATAATCACGATATTGCGCTTACCGCGCGCTAATTCTTCAAGTGATTGGGACCCAATCGGGTGGTCCAACGATTTTTCAACCGTTTCGCTTTCAGAAAGTTTGTTATGATATGTTGCTGCTTGTGAGACTAATTGACCCGCGAAGTTTTCATCCGGGATTTCAGCGGTCAACGTCCGTTTGTCGTATGGTAAATCAATTGCAACCATGACGATTTGTCATCCTCTTTCTCAATAAAACTAATTTAAAAACGTGCATATTTTGTTATACTAGAGCTCGCCTTTCATGTCCGTTACATTTTAAGTTTCCAAAAATAGTTAGCAAATGTATACTTTAAATGCGATTGCCACGCTGACGAAAACCGGTATGCTAGTCAGAGTAGTTATCGTGATTGAAGCTGAAAGTCGTTAATAATCTCCTTTTGACCTCAAAATCATTCACGAAAGAAATGAATCTAAAGATGGTATTAACTGATATTGAATATTTATTAAGTTACTTAGAAGCGCACCACGTCCCAACCATTAAGAAAAAACGGCATACGTACCTGACCTACCACGGCCTATCCGAACACTATACGTACGTTTTGAAGGACGGCATCATCAAAAATAGCATCATCTTACAAGACGGGCGCGAGTTTAATTTATCCTACATCGCTAAGCCCGACGTCATTTCACTTTTACGTGACGAGGTTTCCCGTTCGACGGACCAGCCGTTTAACGTCCGAATCGAGTCCGAATACGCCACGTTTTACCAGGTCAACCGGGTCGCGTTTTGGAAGTACGTTAACAGCACGCCCGAACTGCAAAATTACGTCAAAAATTATTACCGAAAAAAATTATCGGAAAATATTTTACGGTTACAGCGGATGGTCATGAACGGTAAAAAGGGTGCGATTTGTGCGTTTATCTATAGTTTGGTTGATTTATTTGGACGCAAAGTCAACGATGGCGTTTTAATTGATTTTATTATTACCAACGACGACATCGCCGGCTTCTGCGGCATCAGTTCACGGAGCAGTGTTAACCGCATGCTCAAAGAACTCCGGGCGGACGGCGTGATTGCGGTTCAAAATCATAAATTTATTATTCAAGATATTAGTTACCTCTTAGATCAAATTGCAAATTAAAGAGGTGCTCATCCGTGCATATTCCGGATAATTATTTAAGTCCCGCCACTTGCGGGACGCTGGTCGCCGCCATGGCACCGGTTTGGACCGTTTCGGTCTTAAAAGTAAAAGCCCAAGTTAAAAAGCGCCATGAGACGCTCCCCATGTTAGGAATCGCGGCCTCACTGGCGTTTTTAATTATGATGTTTAACTTACCCATTCCGGGAGGGACGACCGCGCACGCCGTGGGGGGCACCCTCCTCGCGGTGCTCATTGGGCCCTGGGCGGCCTGTCTCGCGTTAACCGTTACCCTGTTGTTACAGGCGCTCCTATTTGGTGACGGTGGCATCTTAGCGTTCGGCGCTAACGCCTTCAACATGGCCTTCATCATGCCGTTTGTCGGCTACGCCTGTTACCGCATTGGTCACCACTACCACCACGACAAACTCGGGCTAGCGGTCGGGGCCTATTTGGGGATTAACTTAGCCGCCTTAGTTGCCGGCATTGAGCTGGGTCTGCAACCCCTGCTGGCCCACACTGCCAACGGGACGCCCCTTTACTGCCCGTACGGCTTAAACGTTGCCGTACCAGCAATGT
Organism: Lactiplantibacillus modestisalitolerans; assembly: GCF_005405425.1. Taxonomy (GTDB): domain Bacteria; phylum Bacillota; class Bacilli; order Lactobacillales; family Lactobacillaceae; genus Lactiplantibacillus; species Lactiplantibacillus modestisalitolerans. The sequence goes on from NZ_BJEA01000008.1 coordinate 39,153, forward strand.
TACTGGCCCACTTACTGGTAGCCGGCTGGGTAGAAGTGCTCTTCAGCTTGTTTGTCTTCCAGTTCGTGCAAAAAGTCGCCCCTACTAACCTATACCAGACGCCCGTTAAAACTCATCAACGGCCGTGGGTTTACTTACTAGCCGGCTTAGCCGTTCTTTCACCACTGGGCTTGCTCGCCAGCAATACCGCTTGGGGCGAATGGAGTCCCCAAGAATTAAAGCAACAGCTCGTCCAACAGCACCTAGGAACCCACGTCCCCCAAGGGATGCAACACGGCTTCCAATTTGACGCCCTGTTCAGTGACTACGCCATTGGCGGCCTGCCCGTGAGCGTCGGCTACGTTTTATCCGCGGCAACCGCCCTAATAATTTTCTTACTCTTGATTCGAGGTCTTCAACGTGGCACCGACACAACCAAATAAACTACCGAATTGGCTGACGGAACCAGAACCACCGCTGGAATCGGCGTCTAAGGCGACCTTTTTCCAGCGGAACCAGCGCCATTTACGCCAGCTACTAACTAAGCTAGCACAACCCACCCCGGTCATTCAGCCGACCCGGTGGCCGATTGCTGCCCACATTAATTTAATTCGTCTATTGATTATGGTTTTATTGATCGCCATTATTAATAATTTAGCGTTACTGTGGTGCCTCGGGTTAATTCTCGCCGGACAATTACTCTGGCTACCGCCCCAGCAATTGCGTACCTTCGTCAAAAGCTGGCTAATCAGCAGCCTCGTCGCCCTAATCATAGTGCTACCGAGTTACTGGCTGACCGGCCCGGCGACACTGCTCTTCTTTGGCTGTAAAACAAGTTTAATTTTAGCCAACGCCCAGTACTACCGCCTAACCACCACGTTTAACGACCTTCTCGTCGGACTGAAAACGTTGCGTTGCCCGGATATCTTAATCATGACGTTGGCGATTGCCATTACTTACTTGCGGATGCTCGGGCAGTACCTCCTACTCACTTTGGAGGCGCTCGACTTACGTACCGTCGCTTCCACCAAGCATCCCTACCAATTAATCGGGGCGCTCTTCGGTAACCTGTACCTTAAAAGTTACGCCTACGCACTAGAACTATACGCAGCGATGGAAGCCCGCGGGTTTAACGGCCACTACGTTCGCGCACCCCAGCGCCGGAGCCACTGGCGCGATTATTTATCGCTTAGTCCCGACCTCGTTGCCTTAATCTTATTGATCCTATGGGGGAATTAATACCATGTTGCTTAAGTTAGCAAACCTTTGCTATGATTATCCTAATACGAAGGGTTTAGTGGATTTGAACCTTTCAATCAACGCCGGTGAATTCATTTGTTTAATGGGCCCCAACGGGTCGGGTAAATCCACACTCTTGCGAATTTTAAGCGGTCTCGCAACCCCCAACCGCGGTCAGTACTGGTTTCACGACCAACTGATCACGGCCGCTTACCTCGCGGACGCCCAGCACCGTCAACGCCTACACCAGCAAATTGGCATGGTGTTTCAAAATACCGACGTCCAATTATTTAACACCTCGGTCGCCGAAGAGGTTGCGTTTGGCCCGCGCCAACTCGGGTTAAGCGCCGCGGCCGTTGAACAACGGGTCACCGACTGCTTAGCCCTCACCGCGTGCACCACCTTGCGTGACCGGGTGCCCTATCAGCTGTCGGGTGGCGAAAAAAAGCGGGTCGCGTTGGCAAGTGTCTTAGCCCTGAATCCGGACGTCCTGTTACTGGATGAACCGCTCAACGGCCTGACAATTGCCGCTCAGCAACAAATGCTGACCCTCCTCCAACGCTTACGGGCCGCTGGCAAAACCATTATTATGGCCAGTCACAATTTCCAACAGGTCCAAGCCGTTGGTCAACGCTTCATCATTTTTAACAGTGCCCACCAAATCGCTGCCGACGTTAGCGCTGACGATTTACACCGTCAGCCCGAGCGCCAAGCGCAATTGATGACTTTATAAGTAAGGAGGATGTCGACATGATTAATCCAAATGATGGTACCATTCATCGTGGCTGGAACCGGCGCGTCGTTACGGGTAAAACCTTAGCAGAATGCGACGAACGGTTGGTCCAATACCTAAACGACCAGGACTACGGTTCAGGTGAATTCACGGTCCTACACGAAAGTGCGGGTCCCCGTGAAACAACCGGTTACGATTTACCAAATGGCGATACCTGTTACATCAGTTTCTTAATTTATAACAGTCGCTTATAACCACTAAAAGGGCGCCGCGAGTTTTCGCGGCGCCTTTTTGTGACTCTGTATCAATTAGTATCAGGACTGCCGCCAGTAGCGGGTGTAACCGGTTGGCTGGAACACTGCGGGCATCGCTCATTGGTGCTTCTCCCCGAGCTAAATAGTGTTGGTTGTACTGATCTAACAAGTAATTGCGATCACGCACCTGGTCACCACCGCCATCGTGGTATAGAATGGTCAAAATTTACCAGCCCGCTAACGGGTGGTTTTTATTCCCGCCAAGCAGGCTCGCCTTTAAGAGCTGTTCCAGCGGTTATGATAATTTAACGGCCATGGTGCCGCCCCCCTTAAAATAGTCATATTACCTTGAGTATAGTGGAAGCAGGGCTAAGCGTCCACGCCTGATTGACACCGCTATTCAGTAAATCCGCAATCGCAATCAAGTTTCATTTTTTTGTTTGAATTTTTTTACCAACCGGACTTATGCTAAGCTAAAATCAACAACCTGAAAGGACGTACCCCTCATGAAAATCATTATTGCCCCCGCAAAGAAAATGGTCGCCGATCAGGATTCCTTGGCCGTTGAAACCCAGCCAACCTACTTAGCGGCGACGGCGGAAATTCTAGCCCGACTCCGGCAGTTAAGTTACCCCGAATTAAAGGCGTTGTGGAAATGTAGTGACCGCCTCGCCAAGCCGAACTACGATTGGCTGCAACAACTCGACTTAACGCGCCAGTTAACCCCGGCGATTCTCGCGTTTAGCGGGATTCAATACCAGTACATGGCCGCCGACATCTTCACCGAACCCGAACTGGATTACATTCAGCAACACCTGCGCATTTTATCCGGCTTTTACGGCATTCTGCGCCCGTTTGACGGCATCGTGCCCTACCGACTCGAAATGCAGGCTAAGTTGCCCGTTGCGACGGCCCCTAACCTATACGCATTTTGGGGGTCGCGGTTATACCAAGCGCTCACGCCAACGCCGGAACCGATTATTAACTTAGCCTCACAAGAATACGCTAAGGCGATTCGCCCGTACTTGGCTCCAAGCCAGCCGATGGTCGACGTCGTGTTTGCGAGTCAGGTCAACGGGAAATTAAAAACCAAGGCCACCCTGGCAAAAATGGCTCGGGGCGCCATGGTCCGTTACATGGCGGAAACCCAAGTGCAGGATCCCGCCCAACTTCAATATTTCGACCATCCCGATTACTACTTCGACGCGGCGCGTTCAACCGCAACCAAATTGGTATTTATTGATCGGCATTAGTACTAAAAATTTCCCGCCAGCAGTTAAGACTGGCGGGAAATTTTTAATTACAACTCTGAATGCTAGTTATTGAAACGGTCACCAAAAGTTCCTTACCTTCACTTAACACTGCTAATTTTTCTAGCGTAATATTTCCCGGGAAATATTACGCTGGCTCGTGAGCGGCAAGCCAGGCCGTTAAGCAGGCCCGATACGCCTCCGGTTCATCAATAAACGCCATGTGGCGACTATGCGCAAACAGGTGCCACTGGGCGTTGGGCAAGTGGTCCAGCATCGTTTTCGCTACTAGCGGCGTACATAGGTCGTCGGTCCCACTCGTAATTAACGTTGGCACCTTAATTTCTGCCAACCGGGCGGTATAATCGTAATCTGCCAGCGTTCCCGTCGGGCAATATTCATTTGGCCCCCACGCCGTTTCGTAAGCTTGACGACCACCCCGTTTCGGGCGCCGCAAAAATTCGGGGCTGGCCGCCGTGACCGGTCCCGACGCGTGTTGCCACATAAACCGGTCGTTGGCAGCCTGATAAGCGTGACCACTAAAATCACCCGTGCGTTCGGCCGTCGCAATGGCTTGCTGATCCGCCGGCGCCATTAATTTGATTAAGCGGTGTTGCTCTTGCGCCCACAACTTAGCCGAAGACAACGTACTTGCTAAAATCAAGCTTTGAATCCCAGCTGGGCGCTGATCACACAGGCTCATAATAGCTAACATGCCACCCCACGACTGCCCGAGCAGGTGCACCCGGTCTAAGTGCAACGCCGTCCTTAAATTGGCCAACTCCGCTAACCAGGTTTGCGCCTGGTAGACCGTTTGCTCCGTTGGTAACGACGATTGACCGCACCCCAACTGATCATAGGTCACCACCGGCCGGCCCGTCGCGGCGGCCAGCGCGTCAAACGCTTCAAAATAGTTATGGGTCGACCCCGGCCCACCGTGTAGCAGTAACAACGGCGTTAAAGCTGACTGTCGCGAACCCGCAATCCGGTAATAAGTTTGATACGGTCCAAACGCAACCGTGCCCGTTTCAATTTCCATTGCGAACACCCCTTTGCAAAGTTTCTTAATTAACGCTTATTATTGTACGCCAGATGCCAATTTAGCGCTTTGGATTTTAAACCGAAAAAGCGCTATCAATTAAGTTTTACCCGGTTATTGATTAATAATCGAACGTTTTAAGGCTAAAGTGGTGAAAATAAGAAAGTTTTAACCATTCTCTAATAGAACCCAAATGACACCTGCGCGTCAGGCGCTATACTAAAGGCGTTAAGTAATCAGAAAAGGGTGAATAATGATGGTATTGAGTATTATTACTGTATTAGGAATGGGATTAATTGCGGCAACGGGTGTCCACTTTGTCAATGGCGCTAAGGCCATGCAAGCTGGCACTAAGGACCATCATTACGGTCAAATGCCGGCTAACTTACACCAAATCGATTTTCTCTAAATCGTTCGGCCCAATTTAAACATCTCAAGCCAAGACCAATTCAACTGAATTGGTCTTTTTTGATTGGTATTGAAGCTAACATAATCATGTTAGGTTGTTGGTTAATTTTGATAGGCGTATGATTATAGTTTGAGATTAATTCTGTTCTGGCAAGTCACCTTTGACGAGCGACCGTTCAGATAGGGAGTGACTTTTTATTAACGATTTATTTGAAAAGGCCCCCATTCCGAAAGCTTACATGCAACTCGCACTACCAGTTGTCCTTGGAATGGTTGCCAGTATGATCTACAACTTAGCGGACACCTTCTTTGTCGCCCAGACCGGCAACGCCGACCTGGTGGCCGGAATTGCACTCGGCAGTCCGCTCTTTTCCTTCATGCTTGCGGTTGGGGATATTTTCGGCCTCGGTGGGAGTGCCGTCATTTCCCGGGCCCTTGGCAAGCATGATTACAAACTGAGTGCCCGCGTTAGTAGCTTTTGTTTTTACATTGCAATTGCGCTGAGCCTCATTTTAACCGCCTTGATGTTAGTTTTTGAGGATCCAATCCTCGGCCTACTCGGGACCACCGCAGCGACTAAGCCGTACATCGCCGACTTTTACCGCGTCCTCGTGCTGGGTTCGACGTTCATTATCGTTTCACTAGTTCCCGGCAACATTATTCGGACCGAGGGGCTCGCCAAATTGTCCATGATTGCGACGATCAGCGGAACGGTCCTGACGATTATTTTGGACCCCTTATTCCTCTTCGTCTTCGGCTGGGGCGCTTCCGGCGTGGCCTTCGCCAACGTGCTCGGCTACGCGGTTAACACCGGGCTCCTCGTCTGGTTCATGCGGAGCACCAAGCGACTCTCACTAGCACCGAAGCTGGCCCACGTGTCCGCTCCTGCCTTCCGCGCCGTTGTAGCCGTCGGGATTCCGGCATCCCTGACTAACTTGACCCAGAGTGTCGGCATGATGATTTTAAATAGTTACCTGGCCGCTTACGGTGCGCAAGCTGTCGCGGCGATGGGTATCGTGCAAAAGGTCTACATGGTCGTGATGATGGTGATGGTCGGGTTTGCCTTTGGCGCGCAGCCTTTGATTGGCTACACGTTCGGGGCCAAAAGCTGGGCGCGCTTACGCGCAACGCTGCGCTACGACCTTAAAATTGAGGGCGGCTACGCCCTGATTTGTGCCGTGCTTTTGATTATTTTCGCGCCGCAATTAATTCGTTTGTTTATGACGCAACCAGCCATCGTTTCGATGGGAACGGTGATGTTACGGGCAATGCTAATTACGACGCCGCTAGTCGGTTTTATTCTGGTCTTTACGACCGTCTTTCAATCGATTGGGGCTGGCACCAGCGCCTTAATCATGGCGTTGTCCCGGCAAGCGGTTTTACTCGGCTTAGCCATTGTCATTTTGGCCCACTTTTTCGGTTTAACCGGGATTATTTGGGCCCAACCAGTGGCGGACGTTTTAACCTGCTTAATTGGCTGGGGCTTATTCCACCGGGCCTTTAAGGGCATCTTGCCCGCCCGCGGTTAATTGTTTTTTAGCACTATAAAAGGGACGTTACCATTTTTACGTGGTAGCGCCCCTTTTTAATATTCAATAACTCTTTAGCTCGCTGATGACGACTAATGAAGATTGTTTCACGTGAAACAATTCCTCCATTCCTTTGATTAGTCATCATCACCCTGTCGGAAATGGTTCCCATACATACGAATCGCTAGCCAAACCAGCGCAATCACTAGCCCGAGTCCCAGCGCTAACCATACGTGGCGGACGACGGACTGGTTTTGAATCAGTAAGTACCACAGCAACGTACAAACGAGCCACGCAAAAACACCCTGCCAGATCAACTTCCGGACTGAGAAGCGTGGTTTATCCGCGACGGGCTCGCTAACGTTTAACCCTAAAATGGTTACGGTCAAACTCCCAATCAATAAGGCGACTACCGCAACGTTTTGCCAACTTAACACGGCTAAGCCGCGACCGTGAAACGCCTGCCAGCCAATCACGCCTACTAAGAACAAGTTCTCAACTACAAACCCAATCCGGATATTTTTTAAATTCCGTACTTTCAACCGTTCATCCGTAACTTTTTTCATGCTCGCTCCTCCTTTGGTACCCAAAACACCGTATCCAAGGTGCTGTGTAATTCATCGCATAATCCCAAGCACAAGCGCAATGAGGGATTATACGCCCCCTTCTCAATTAAGCTTAGCGTTTGCCGGGTAATGCCGACCCGCGCGGCGACTTCTCGCTGCGTTAGCCCCTGCGCTTGTCGTAACGCGCGCACGCGATTAACCATTCAACCCCTCCTTTGATGTAATTTATATTTTCCATGTAAATTATACCTTCCGTTCAGTCAATATACAATAAAATGGGTGCGGTTTGGCGCACTTTTTCAAAAAGGTACTAAAAAACTCGCCTTCCACCTAGAAAGCGAGTTTTAGTTACGCGTGTTGCCGCGGTTTCCGCATATTCAAAACGTTTGGTAAAATCACCGCACCAATAATCACGGCGACCCCCAGGATTTGCGACCAGCTAACCGTTTCGCCTAGGAGCGCGAACGCGACCACGATCGACGCCGGCAATTCCAGCGACGATAAAATCGGGCCGATACCTAAATCCAAGTACGGCATAAAGATGGAGTAAACCACTAACGGGAAGACCATCGAGAACAGCGCAATCAAAACACCCCACTTAACCGTTGCGACGGTCGTTGGTGAATGTAACGTTTGCGGGGCCCAAACGATGGCAATTAAAATAAACGCACCCAGGCAAAGTAACCAGGTCTTGGACAGCGGGTCGAGGTTATTACCGAGGCTAGCCGTAAATTGCATCGTGCAGGCGTAAGCGCAAGCCGCCAGAAAACTGAACAGAATCCCGAGCGGTGACAAGGCCTGCTCAATCGGAAACAGCCCCGCCGCTAGGACGGTCCCGGCCAGCACTAAAATGATGCTAACGACTTGCAGTCGTGACGGCCGGCGACGATGAATAATGGCGCCCAACAACGTCGACAACCAGACCGCCTGCATCAGCATCACGGCGGCGACCGCGACCGGTACCAGTTTCAACGCCTGAATATAGAAGGTGTTGGTAAAGCCCGACGCGGTCCCGGCCGCAATGACCAGTCCAATCTGTTTCCAATTGGTCCCCTGCTTGCTGAGCCACTGACGCCGGCCGATTTGAATGATACCTAAAATAATCACCGCACTTAAAAATGACCAGAACAGCAGCGGTCCGTTTACAACGCCCTCATGACGGGCAATCTTAAAGAGGGACGCTGGAACGCCAAAACTAATTGCGCCCAGGCCCACAAAAATTGGTGCTATCTTTTTCAACCTAAATCATCCTTTTTGAATTCTAACCCAATAGTTATGGTACCGCTACCGCACCAGAATTCAAAGGGTGTCCGCGCCGTTTAACGTTATGGCCAGCGCTTCGATCCGCTGCTGCAAGTCGTCACGCACCGCGCGAAAAGCAGCTAACCGTTCGGTCGACGTGCCCGTCGCCTGCGCCGGGTCCGGCAACGGCCAGTGGAGCTGACGAACGCCCGCCGGCAAGCGCGGACAACGGTCGCGCGCATTCCCGCACAACGTGACGACCACGGCACACTGCCGCAAATAATCCGGGTCGATCAACTTCGAGGTTTGCCCCGTAATCGGGGCCTGCGCTTCGGCCATCACCTGAACGGCTAACGGGTTAACCCCGTGGACCTCCACCCCGGCACTTGCGACCTGCCAATCTGGGCCTAGGATGCGTTTGGCGAACCCTTCCGCCATTTGGCTCCGGCACGAATTTCCCGTACATAAAAAATAAATGCGTCGCATTGTCATCCTCCCTAACTCAAATACGGGACGTGGGCCATCGCGGGCACCTGATCCCAGGCCACCGGGTAACCGGCACCGTGTGCGCAGAACACCGAATCCGGCGTGTTTTCCAGGTCGGCGACCGGCTGATAGTCCTGCGCCGCTACTACCGCTTCCGTATCGTGGCACGGCCGGTAGCCCGCCACGAGGCACTCTAGTTGCCCCTGACCATGGGTGTACGCCCGGACGGCCTGCGAATAATCCTGCATCGCCGCAACTGGCGCCGTCCCGGTGATCAACGTCAGCGGTTGCCCGTCAGTCGTGACACTGTTACTCGGGACCGGTGCGTCAAATTCACCGTGCATGCGTTGAATATCCGTCATGGCGCGCCCAACTTGATCTTGACCGACCTCTAGTCGGAACTGGTACCACGGCTCCAGTAACTCGCAAGCGCCCTGCTTACGTAACATCATCAGTCCTTGGCGCAACGCCCGCCAAGTCGCTTCTCTGAAGTCGCCGCCAACTGAATGGACGATGCTGGCGCGCCCACTAACGAGCGTCACCTTAACGTCCGTGAGCGGGGCCCCCACGAGGACGCCCAACTGGGTCTTGGCCTTTAAATTCGACAGGACCTGGTGCTGCCAGTTTTTACCGAGCACCTCTAACGAACAGTCGGCGTCGAATTGCAACCCACTGCCGCGCGGCGCCGGTTCAAGTAATAGGTGGACTTCCGCGTAATGCCGCAGCGGTTCAAAATGGCCGACGCCTTCCACCGCTTTGTTAATCGTTTCTTGGTAAAGAATACTGCCAGCACTAAACGCAACCGTCAAGTCAAATCGATCCTGCAACCGTTGCGTCAGCACTTCTAGCTGAATCGTGCCCATGACTTGGACCCGAATTTCCTGCAGTTGTTGCGACCAGGTCACGTGCAGCTGGGGGTCTTCGTCTTCTAATTGTCTTAGCGCGGCTAAGCACGTGTGTAAGTCAGCGTTTTTAGGCGTCACCGCGTAGGTCAAGACCGGCTGCAAGCTCGGTTGACTAGCGTCGATGGTTGCGCCCCAGCCTTGACCGGGATAGGTTCCCGTTAAGCCGGGAATTACGCAGATTTCGCCCGCCGTAACGTGGGGACGAATAGTGTACTTAGTCCCGTTATACTGGCGAAGTTGGTTGATTTTTTGATCGTCTAAAACGACCGCTTTAGGTTCGAGGGCACCCCCCGTCAGTCGTAGCCAGGTCAACCGCTCGCCCTGGTCATCGTGAGTGATTTTAAAAACTCGCGCGCCAAAATCGTGCGCGGGCTGGGTGGGTTGCGTCCAGCGGTTTAGTCCCGCCATCAGCGCGTCCACGCCCGTTAATTTCAGCGCGGAGCCAAAGTAACACGGAAAGACTAGTCGCCGTTGGATCAAGTCCTGCACGGTAGCGTCGGTCAGTTCCCCACTTTCAAGGTAGTCGGTCAACACGGCTTCGTCTTGCGACGCGATATCATCAAGCGCCGCCGCGGGTAAGTCCCCACTAGCATCAGTAGCTTGGTTGGTCCCAGTAACCGCGTTAAAAGCAATGCAGCCCGGTGCCAGTGCGCTTTGAAGCTGTTCCGATAATTTTTGACCATTCGTTCCAGTTGCGTCTAATTTATTAACGTAGATAAAGGTCGGCACCTGGTAGCGTTGGAGCAAGCGCCACAGCGTTCGGGTGTAACCTTGAATGCCATCGGTGGCCGCGACAACTAAAACCGCGTAGTCAAGGACGCTCAAAACTTGTTCAGTTTGAGTCGCAAAGTCCACGTGACCCGGAGTATCTAGTAAGTTCAATTCTAAATCATCATAGGTTAAATTAGCTTGGTGCGAAAAAATCGTGATGCCGCGTTGCTTTTCCAGGTCATCCGGGTCTAAAAAAGCGTCCCCGTTATCGACCCGGCCAAGTTGTCGCACCGCCCCGGCCTTATACAGCAGGGCTTCGGTCAGTGTTGTTTTGCCAGCATCCACGTGGGCGATGACGCCCGCTACAAGTTGTTTCATCAGTTGAATCCCTCAAATCTCTTCAATCACAGCAGTTAAGCCCCGCGGGGCCGTTACTTGTAGTATACCGGTTATCCGGTAAATGTGACACTGAAAACTTCGCTGGTAAGCGCCCGAACATTATTTACCAATCAGTCAACAATAGTAATTAAGCCCGCTCAAGCCACTTTTAACCTCTGGTCCCGCCAACTCATCGGGCCAGTCACCGCAAGCAGTTCTCCGCTGCAAAAAAAAGGTGGACCGTAAAAACGGGCCACTTTCGCTAATTAATGGGTCTATGATATTTGGTGTTGATATGCTAAGAAGGTTGCCAATTGAATTTTCAAGCAGTTCGTTATGATTAGCGAAATAGCAAGCAAGATTACATTATATTTAGTAACCATTCTGCAGGATGATCTGCATTAATTGTGACTTATCAGAGTCACCCGTGAAACCCAATATAAAAACCAGTCTAGCCAGTAGCGGGTGTAACCATGGCTCAACTGCGAAATTATTCTTAGCTGGAAGTGTCGTTCTTCCGGCTTAGAATAAGGCTCGAATTTGAGATTGCTCAGTGATTTTTCTGAGTGAGCTCAAATCGATGCCCGCAGTGTTCCAGCCACCCGGTTACACCCGCTGCTGGCGGCAATTTCAACACCAATTGGTACAGAACCAATTAATCTTGATAAAACTGTTCAAACGCGGGCCCTAGCTCTGCTAAACCTTGTTGAAGCGCCGCCTGCGGGTCCACTCCCTGGGTTTGAGTGCCTTGAACACGGACAATTTGAAAATCGTCAAAGCCCATAATGGTCTTAAAGAGCTTTTCCAAGTATAACCGCGAAAACTCCATTGGCGTGTAGCGGTCGTCCCGGGTATAAATCGAACCACTCGATTGCAATAGTAGGACCCGTCGATTATCAGTCATCAGGCCAACCGAGCCACTTTCGGTATAGCGGAAAGTTTCGCGAGCTACTAAAATGTTGTCCATGTAATCCTTCATTTGTGACGTGATGTTAAAATTCAACATCGGCGTCACGATAACGATCCGTTGATGGGCTTTGAATTGATCTAACAACTGCCGGTTAATTTGCTGCGCGCGGGCCTGCGTTGGCGTCAACGTTACGTGGGCCGCTTGGCGCTGCCACATGCCCAGTAATTCGTCTTCGGTCAAGCGTGGTAAGGGCGTTGCGGCTAAGTTCAGCACGTCCACCTGGTCTTCCGGAAAGCGGTCCCGGAAGCGTTGTAGAAAGGCTTTTTGAAGCTGGGCCGAATTGGCCTGCTGATTAGCAAAGTTGGGATGCGCGTTAATAATTAATGTTTTCATCTTAATGACCTCGTTTTCGTTATCTTTTCAACATCATTAAGTTTATAATTGAATGGTGCCAACCGCTGGCACCTTTGAACAATTAATTAAATATAGGAGGAATTACCAGTGCACCGCTCAGAACGCCTCAACCAAGAGCTCATTTTTCTCAGCTACCGCAACCACTTTCACCTGCAGGACCTGATGCAGGAATTCCAAATTTCCAAGCGCACCGCCTTGCGCGACGTGACCAGCTTAGAACAGCTGGGCCTGGCCTTCTACGTGGACCCCGGCCGCTACGGTGGTTACCGGCTCGTCAAACAGCAGCTCTGGGTGCCGGTCCTCTTAAATATTCAAGAAATTAACGCCTTGTTTTTCGCGCTTAAAGCGCTACGACGGTTGTCGGCAACGCCGTTTGAAAAATCCTACCACGCCATCTACCAAAAATTACTCGCAACGCTCCCACTCGCTGAGCAGCAAAAAGTTGCTAAAATGCAGGCCGTCGTTCACTACTACGACACCCCCAACTTAGACGGCCCGCGGTTTTTAAGTGCTTTATTAACCGCGAGCCTAAACGAAGCCGTCCTACGCCTCGACCTGCAAGGTCAAGGAGCGCCGCTACTCTTTCAAGCTTACGACCTACTATATCGCCACGGGATTTGGTTTGTCAGCGGCCTTGACCGCACCCACCAACGTTGGCGAATCATTCGCTGTGACCGCGTGACCGCCGTAACGCCAGCAACCGCACCGGCGGCCTTACCGCGCCCCAAACTGGCCGAAGCCCAGCAAGCGGACGCCCAGCAACAACACAACATCCAGTTTCGCTGCGAACTGACGCCCCTCGGTCGGGAGCTGGTTTTAAAGAACCGTTACCCGCACATGCAGCTAAAACAAGTTGCCGGGCAGGACTACCTGACCGGGGGTTACGGCCCCGAAGAATTCGATTATATGGTGCAATATTTGCTCAGTTTAGGCACCAACGTTAAAATTCTGGCGCCAACCGCGCTCAAAGAAGGCTACCTCGCCGCCGTGCGTCAAATTTTGAACGCCTATTCTTAACGCAAACCGGAGCCGTGACATTCGTCACCGCTCCGGTTTTATTGCTAAATAATGCTAGTTAAGCCGCGTTCAGCTTTCTGAACCAGCCGTAATGTAGTCGAGCAACGTCGCGATAACTTGCCGATTTTCCGGCGGCACCGGCGTCGCCAAAATATCCGCCGCCGTCTGCTTTAACACCGACCCCGCAATGTACGGGTAATCGTTAACGACCATTTCACGTACGTTATCGGCCTTCGGTTCAAAGTGAAATTGTAGTCCGATAACGTGGTGGTTAAGCACAAACCCCTGGTTAGCGACCTGGGGTGTCGAAAATAAGCGCGTTGCCCCCACCGGAATCACAAACATTTCCTCGTGCCAGTGCAACGCCATTAACTGCGCGGGAATTCCCGGAATAATCGTTGATTCCCGGTAAACGGGCGCCCAGCCCACTTCCTTAACCGGCGCTTTCGTGATTGGGTAGCCGAGGGTCTTCACAATTTGTTGGGCACCGTAGCAGGCCCCAAACATTGGCGTATCGGTTGCAAGCAACGCCGCAATCAGCTGCCGTTCTTGCTTGATCCACGGTAAATCGTCATTCGGACTCATTGGCCCACCTAAAATAACCAACATATCGGTTTCCGCCGCGGTTGGCAGGTGCCCAAATTGATAGGGATGGTACGTATATAAAGCATGCCCGTGCGCTTGGGCCCAGTCCGCAATCATCCCGGGGCCCTCGTTTGGCGTGTGTTGTAAAACGTTAATTCGCATATGCGTTCCTTTCTTCACCGGCAATGTTTGGAATGGGGATCGCCTGCACCTGCCCAAGATAGCGTTATTATACCACCGTCTATACCAATTGATGAAAAAAAGCTGTACGCGTGTGAAAAAAATCGGTTAGCTGATGAGCATTAACGGCGTAAAGCGAATAATCTCGGGTTTGGATTGTTTGACTTACGGGGTTAAGCGGAGCCAGCTGACTTTTGACGCCCGTTTCGGCTATTAACATTCGGGGGTGCGGTTAAAGCTTACTTTTCTACCCGCTTAACGGCTTAAAAAAAGCCTTTTGTAACCGCTTACATTGTGATATGGTTAAGGGGAACACACGCAAGGGGGAATTTACAATGCACACGATCGAACAACTCAATGACGGCCGCGCCGTCTACTTAAACGGTCAACGAATCAACGTGGCCGACGTCCCGATTTTCCGTAAAACACTCGCGCTGAACAACCAGTACTACGCGCTTCAGCGCACCCATCAGGACGTCCATACTTACATTGAGGATGGTCAGCGTTACGACATTGCGTTCAAGGTACCGTTAACATCCGCTGACTTAAAGCAAAAACACCGCGCCTACCAAGAAATCGCCGAAAGTAATAATGGGCTGCTGGGCCGGACCCCGGACTTCCTAAATAGTGCCATGGCAGCACTCGCCGTACGGAGTCACTTTTTAGGCCATAACGAGTATACCAATTTTGCAGCCAACGCTAAACATTACGCTGAACACGTTAAAACCGAGGATATTTTCATTAGTCACGCCCTCCAAAACCCACAGCTGGACCGGCAAAAAGCCATTAACGCCATTCCGTCCGGTTACGCGGGCGTTCACGTAACTAAACGCACCATGGAAGGAATCACCGTTTCCGGCGCCAAGATGGTTAACACGATGGCTCCGATTGCCGATGATTTACTAATCTTTAATCCGCCTGAATTACTCCTCGAAAAGGGCGACACGAGTTACGCGGTGGCCTTTGCGACACCCCTGAACACGCCCGGCGTTAAGATTATCTGCCGGAAGCTCCTCGACCACCCCGTTTACACCGGGTACACCGAGGACGACTTCCCACTAAGTAACGCCCTCGATGAAATCGACGCCTACATCGTTTTCGATGAAGCGTTTATTCCGTGGGAGCGGGTCTTTGTTGACAACGACGTCGAAATGAGTAACCGTTTCTTCATGGATTCGGGCATGTTCATCCATTCATCGCATCAAGACGAGGTCCGGGGCATTACCAAACTGGAATTTGCCACCACCCTCGCCATTCGGACTGCCAAACTCCTTGGTCTGGACGGCTTTCTCGGTGTCCAGGAAAAACTGGGACGCTTAACCGCTAACCTTGAGCTGATCAAGGGGACGATTGCGCGTTCGGAAGAGGAAGGTCGGCTCGATGACTTTGGAATTTATACGCCTAACCAGCAGGCGCTTCAAGCCGTGCGGTCGACGCTACCCGAATACTACGAAGAAGCGCTCAAGGTAGCCCAGCACTTAGCGGCGGGTTCGATGGTTGGGGTTCCGGGTTTCAAGGAATTTAACGGGGACAATGGCCCTATCTTGGAACAGGCGTTAGGTACGTCCAAAGCCACTGCTAAGGAACGGGCTAAGTTCTTGAACTTGGTCTTCGATTTAACGACCGCCGGTTTCGGTCAACGGCAGTTAATGTACGAATATTATCATGGCGGCGACCCGATGCGGATTCGCTCGCAGCATTATGCGGGAGAGGATCTTCGGGCTGGAAATGAAATGATTGATCGGATTATGAAATCATAGAGTGCGGAAGACCAACGGGTTGACGCTGAGCACTGCCTAAACAACGGCCTGACGCGTTCTTTGCGTTGGGCCGTTGTTGTAGCAGGCGCAGGCGTCAGTTGGTCTGGAGCACGTTTCAGCCATATCGCAGAGAAGCGTTGGGCCGTTAGCATAGCAAGCGCAGATACCAGTCGGCCCGAACACGTTTCAGCCATATTGCAGAGAAGCGTTGGGCCGTTATTGTAGCAGGCGCAAGCGTCAGTTGGTCTGGAGCACGTTTCGACTATATCGCAAAGAAGCGCGCCTTAGCGTAGCAAGCGCAGATGCCAGTCGGCCCGAACACGTTTCAGCCATATTGCAGAGAAGCGTTGGGCCGTTATTGTAGCAGGCGCAGGCGTCAGTTGGTCTGGAGCACGTTTCGGCTGTATTGTAGAGAAGTGCACACTATCACTATCACTATCTACCCAAACCCACCAAACGGGACTGTGACCATCGTCACAGTCCCGTTTGCCGTTCTAATTCAAATTTTAAAACCAACTAATCGGATCAAACACAACGTCCAGCAAGGTTTCCCAAAAATTCTTCCAGAAATGGCCGCCGCGCCCACGTTTTTTAGCAATTAACGTTTTAATGGCGGCGATGACCAACGAAATCAGCATGTAAACCAGGATT
The DNA here is from genome assembly GCF_005405425.1 of Lactiplantibacillus modestisalitolerans. Taxonomy (GTDB): domain Bacteria; phylum Bacillota; class Bacilli; order Lactobacillales; family Lactobacillaceae; genus Lactiplantibacillus; species Lactiplantibacillus modestisalitolerans. Next base: position 55,389 of record NZ_BJEA01000008.1, read on the forward strand.
AGCAGGACTATCAGTAGTACCATCCGGTATTCACCACCTCGAGTCCCATTATACAGATTCAGTTGAACCAATCAAACGGTGCTTGAATTAGGCTTCCAGGTACAATTGTTGGAAATCACGGGTAAAAGTTGGCGCCAGCCGCAAGCCCGCCACGAGGTAGTGTTCAAATGACCCGTAGTGTTGTTCAATCACTTCAAAATAGTGCGTTAAATAGTCCTGATCCACGACAAGGGCCGCTTGAACCGCCCGCAGTTGGTCCGCACTGACCTGCGCGGCTAAGTGGGCTAAAATTTGCTGGTTAGCGGCCTGGCGGGCCTGATTGGTGGCCAGGTAATCTGCCAAGATGTCCGCGTCACTCACGCCCAGACACTTTAAGATTAATGCGGCCGCAATACCGGTCCGGTCCTTGCCCGCAAAACAGTGAAATAGTACGGGTTGTGGCACAAGTAACGACGTCAAAAATTGGTGGTACCCGGCTTGGGCGGTCGGGGCCAACGCGAACTGCTCGTAAAGCTCAAGCATCCGCGCATGCACCGCCCCACTTGCCGCGACCATTGACTGCAAACTAGCCCCGTTATTATTCGTTGCCACTAGGACGTCGATCACCTCGTACGTCACACCGGCTAACCGAACGTCGGGGTAACGCTGGCGTTCGTCCGCCGTCCGAAAGTCGACGATGCGTTGAAGCCGAAGCTTCTGGCGTAAATAAGTTTGTTGTTGTGCGTCTAGCTGATCTAATTGGCCCGCCCGGTAAAAGTAGCCGGGCTTGACCGCCGCGCCCGTGAATTGATTATGACCACCGAGCACCCGTAAATTTGTGATGGGTTGCATGGTTGCGCCTCCGTTTTTCTTTTTACCCAGCAGTATAACCGCCAGCGCGCCCGCTGAACAGTCAAAACACCCGCTAACGTTACCGCTAGCGGGTGTTTTACTTACTAATCAAAGTGGCGCCATTCACGATCCATCAAGGCGCGGGCCACAAACAGGCCCAACGGTAAGAACATGATAATCAACACGGCCTTCGTCAGCCACAGCGCGCCGACGCCAATTTGATTACTGCCAATGTTATAAATCGCGCGATAAATATATAATCCGGGTACCATGATGACAATGGCGGGAACCGTCAACGAAATCCGCGGATAGCCGTTATAGCGGTTAACTAACGATGCCAGCAAACCCGCGACCAAGGCCCCGCAAAACGCCGCCGCAGCCGGCGGCAACGCGGTCAACGAAACTAGTTCCAGGCGCAACGTGTTCGCCAGCGCGCCAATCACGCCCGCGGTTATCGCCATTTTTTGCGAGCTGTTAAACATCACTGAGAAACCGTAGACCCCGCAGAAACTGGCCGGCAAGCGCAACAGTAATAACGCGAGCGGCGACAAGCCCAACGGCATGAAGTCCGCCGGTTTAAAGTTAAAGCTGATGGCGACTAACCAGCCGACCAGGGTCGCGACCAGTGTAATCATGATGGCGTACGCCAGCCGCTCTAACCCGGAACGCATGTCTAGTTTGGAAATGTCGAGCATGCTCGTGATGAACGGGAAGCCGGGAATCACGAAAAGCATCGCGCCAATGTAGCCAGCCTCGTGGTGCCCCGCAATTTGCCAGCCCCACTGCAGGAGCTCGAAACTGGCCATGTAAACTAGGCAGGCGACCGCCACGCTAATTGCGATGCCGGCAATCGTCGTTAAACTGTGCTTACCCATCTTCGCGCGGACGTAGTTACCAACGCCCGCACCCGCAAAGGAGCAGATCATTTCAGGTATCCCACCGCCCAGCAAAAAAATAAAGCCCATGCAGGCAATTGCTGAGGCCAAACCCAGCATCAGGGGTGGGTACTGCTTTGGTCGTTGTCGCACCGTATCAATAGCCGTATGAATCTCACGAATCGTGCGGTTCGCATACTGCTCGTCAAACGCCGCCACGAAGCGCTCTAAACTATCCAATTTATCGGTATTCACCCCGGTATTGGGGAGTGATAAGACCTGCGTGTAACTATGGTGCTGACTAAAACAGGTATAGTGTAATGAAATCAACCCAATGTCCGCCGAACAGGTTAAGTTAAGACTCCGGGCCACGTGGTTCATCGCGTCGCGCACCCGCCAGGCCCCCGTTCCACAGGAAAGCATTAAAATCCCAATTCGGCCAACAATTGAGGTCCGCTCCTGAATGCTGGCCCGTTTAGCCGGGACGTCCTCGTTCCGAATAAAATCCTTCCAGGGAATTGTCATGTGATGCCGTTGCGACAGCGGGGTCGCTACTGGTCGCGCCGGTGCTTGCTTGTCAGTCATGTTCCGCCCTCCGTTCAATTTCCGCACTTGTAGCCCGACTAATCACCGGGTCTGAATACCCCCATTATAGTCCTTTTACGTCCCAATTAGCGGCGTAAATCAGAATGTTCCACGTGAAACATTCAACCGCTTACCGCCGTATTTTGACTTGGAAAGTTAACGATCAGACCCTCGTAATAGAACTTCACGGGCCGCTGTGCTAAATTAGCCCCATCATTTCAAAAGGACTGATGCCAATGTGTACAAGTTTAAGTTATACCAACCAAGCTGGCGGACACTTCCTTGCCCGTACGATGGACTACACCCTTGATTTTGGGGCCCAAATTCTGTTCATTCCACGTCATTATAAGATTGATGCCGACGTGGCCCCGTTTACGACTAAGTACGGGTTTCTAGGCGCGGGTCGTAAGCTCGGCCACGAAATGTTTGGCGACGGCGTTAACGAGCACGGTTTAGGAGTCGCAGCACTCTACTTCCCCGATAACGCGCACTACCCGGCGGCTCCAGCTCCCGACAAGTTCGGCCTCTCACCGCAAGACTTCATCGCCTGGGCGCTTGGTAACGCTCGTAGTATCGCTGATTTGCGGCAACAGCTGCCCAAGCTCCAATTCGTCGCCCACGCTGCTAATCTGATCAACGTGGTCCCACCATTACACTTCATCATCAGTGACCGAAGTGGCCAAACCGCAGTCCTAGAACCGACAAGTGATGAACTGCGGCTGACGGCCGACCCCGTCGGCGTGATGACCAATTCCCCCGACCTCGACTGGCACCTGCAAAACCTCAGTAACTACGCGCTCCTCTCGAATGCGACGCCCAAGACGCCCGCGGTTGGCGGCTTTTTACCCAAAACGATTGGTCCCGGCACCGGTGCCATTGGCCTGCCCGGAGACTACACGTCAGTTGCTCGCTTCATCCGGACCGTTTTCTTGAAGCGCTTTGCAACCGGCGCCACCGATACTCGCACAACGTTGAACTTGTTACAATTGATTTTAAATAGCGTCACGCTACCCAAGGGCGTCAAACAAATGACGGCCGGCCCAAGCGACTACACGGAATACCGCGCGTACATGGACCTCGACGCCCGCGCCTACACCATCGAATTGTACGAAAACCCCGGTGACCTGCAACAGGTGCGCTTGACCGCCGAACTACTGAACAGCGCCACCCAGCCGGTTGCGTACCCGCTTAACCGCAAGCCACAGGTGCATCAGTTGACGGCAGGTTAACGCGTGTGCCAACAGTCAGCTAACTTTTGGTGCACGTTTTAGCTACTAATATGAAGCGACATACAGGAGGCTGTGACCTTAGTCTCCAAAGTAAGGGCCGGTCAGGGAAAAGCTGAAGCTTTTCCCTGACCGGCCTTTGTTATAGTAGAAAACAAATCACCCTACTTTGCGTATCGCCTTAGATTACCAACCCGAAAAAATCATCTTTGTCACCAACACGCGTGTTTCACGTGAAACAACGCCAGTGGTTAGCGCTAGCTTCGCCGTCGGACAAGTAGCGGGCGGCTTTTTCAGCGGGGTGGTCTAAATTATCTTTTGACCACTACCAAAAATGGACCCGTGCAAAGCTTCAGCCTTGGACGGGTCCATTTTTAAGTCGGTTACGACCATCACAATTAATTGTCCGACTTCAATGCCTTTGCAACGCGCTGTTGCAAGTCCGGCACCACCTTTTCCTGAAACCAGGGATTGCGCTTCTGCCAGCCATAATTCAGCGGTGACGGGTGCACTAGTGGAAAATAATCTGGCAAATAATCCTGGTAATTTTGGACGGTCGCGGTTAACGTTTTTTGCCGCGAGCGACCCAGGTAAGCCTTAATGGCGTACTGGCCAACCAGCATCGTCAACTGCACGTTCGGCATCAACGCCAATAACGGTTCGTGCCACTTATCCGCAAAGCCCTTGCGCGGCGGCAGGTCCCCGCTCTTACCCTTACCCGGATAATAGAAATCTAACGGCATTACCGCAATCCGGTCGCTCCCGTAAAACTGGTCACGGGTCACGCCCATCCAGTCCCGCAGCCGGTCGCCACTCGCGTCGTTGAAGTACGTCTTGGTGCTCTGGGCGATTCGCCCGGGCGCCTGACTGATTACTAAAATCGTCGCTGACGGCAGCACGTGAAACAGGGGTTCCCACCCCTTTTCCGTGTACGCCGCGTTATCCGGATCCGCTTCGATTGCCCGTTTGATTTCCTCAACTGTCATGCCACTGATCACCCATCCTTTACTTGGTTTAGGCCCGCGGTTAGCGGGGTAATTTTCTTGATTATACACCAATTGGCCGGGGCACCGCAGATCTAAAAAACCGCTCCTCATTTGCCGGGAGCGGTTAATTGACCTTTATTCAGTTGAGTGATCCTGCTTCAAATGTCCAATTTCTTTCAGCCCCGCGTTCATCAGTACAAACACGACGATCCAGGCCACAATAATGAGGGCAATAATTTTCAAGTTATAGCTCCCCAAAATCGTTACGTCCCAGTCCCAAACCGCGTGCATGATGACAACCAGTGCAAAGAACACGAGGAAGCGCGTATCCAGTAGCTGGCTAAACTTAAACGGCGCCTTGCGTTTCACAACCATAAGCGCGCCGCCGGTAATTGCGGCCCAGACAAGGTGCCCACCAATGGCGGACCAGCCCCGAACAACGGCCACTTCAATCAGATAACCACCGGCACGATAAATATAGCCCGCCGTTTCAAACGACGCAAAACCGGCCCCGACCGCGGCCCCAATCAATAGGCCGTCCAGCACGTGTTCCACTTTCAACTGGTTGACGAAGTAACAGATGATCAACACTTTACCGAGTTCTTCGACCACCCCGATGGCGAGGCCATCTTGTAGGGTCAGGAGACCCGTAATTTTAGAGGTTTCACTGAAGCTAACAAATTCATAGAGTACAAGGGTGACAATCAGTGAGAAAACCCCACCAATAAAGAAAATCTTGACCGTTTCAAAAATACTAACGTCTTGAAAAGCGTTAGATTCAAAGAAGAAAATCAAGCCGGAAAACGGCACGGCCAACGCCCCCACCATGATTAGACCCGGAATGGCATTTTCGTTTCGAAATTCAGCAAATAAGTAAAGCAAGCCCGCAAACGCAATCAAAAAACCAGCTAGAACCCGCGAAAAGACCCACGGCTTAGCCCAATCATCCGACACGTCGTTTAACGCCGGCGTGGTCGTTTCGGTACCGGCGATAAAGATGTTCTCGGCCTCGCCCTTCGTGTGGTGCTTAAAAACTTCGGAAAACAGGTCCGATAAACTGACCTTGACCTCCCCACTTTCACCGGTAAATTGATTGAGCTTCGCGGTCGCGTTACCGTATAAGCCCTTCACTCGGTTGACGTTTTCTTCGCCGGTCGCGGGCGATTGCGGCCCCGCTTGATCGGCCAACTGGGCGCCACAAGCCGGGCAAAACTTCGCGCCGGGTTGCAACGCGTGCCCACAGTTTGAACAATAGTTCATCATTCCACCCCTATTTCAAAATATCCTGATACAACTGCAACCCCAGCCGGTTCATGGCGTCGACTTGTTCAGTTTGCTGACCATCCTGGGATAGCACTACGACGACGAACGCGCCCCGTTTGTTCGCCATGATCGCCGCATCGTTTTGAACACCATAGTCGGCAAACTCACCGGTCTTGTTGTAGACGGTCGCATCACCAGGGAGGTCGTGCGGCAGTTTCGTGCGGTTATGGTTTTGCGCTAAGATCGTCAACATGGCCCGGTCAGCGTCCGCCGAAACCAGCTTATGATTGTACATCTTCTTCAATGTCTGACCGAGGTCTTCAGCCGACGTCACGTTATCGTCGCCGTCTTCCAGCGCGTCGGTGTCCATCATCTTCCGGTTCAACTGGGTGTCGGTCGCGCCTAAGCTTTCAATTTTATTATTAATTAATTTAAATCCGCCTAGTGCGTCAATCATGACGTTAGCCGCCATGTTATCGCTATCCGCAATCATGTGCGTCAGCACCTCGTGGTAAGTGAGCGTCGTTCCGTCCGCCATCGTTCGCATGACACCGGTCCCGCCGACCTTGTCATCGTCGCTAATGGTGTACTCGTCGTTGAGGTCAAACGCGCCCTCTTTCTCCAAGGCATAGGCCGTTACCAAAATAAAAATTTTAATCGTGCTGGCCGACCGTTGCGAGCCATTATTGACGCTCACTTGCTGGCTGCCCTTCACCGGCGTCACGTAAACCTCGCTGTCACCGGATAGCGGCGCAATCGTATTGTTAATGTCGGCCCGGACCTGGTCCGGGTGAAAAGTCACCTTAGACGCGGTCGACCGATTCGTGGAACTAGACTGCCGACTGCTGGAACTGCTAGTTGACGCCGTTTTCGAATGCGATTTAGCCTTGCGACTAGATTGAACGGCGGCCGGTTTGACGGTTGTCGTTTGCTGCTTTTGATAGTAGACAAACGCCCCCACCGCAAGCACCAAAATTACTAAAACGAGGCCGGCCACCAGCCGACTTTGTGGCTTTTTGGGCTGATGTTGCGCCGCCCGTAACGGTGTTTTGGTCGGGCCACCCGGCTGTGGCCGGGTGGCCGTCTTACTGGTTTGCGGCCGATCCGCAGTTGATTTGGGTGCGGTTGACGACGTCGCCTGCCGCGTTGGTTGCGTCTGACTCGTCGTGTCAGTTCGTGGCGGCACCTGACTAGCCGCTACCGGTGCTTCACTTGCGGCCGACTGGTCCCCACCAGCACTGCCGCCTTCCCAAGTGGCTGCAGAACTAGTGGCATCAGTTGCCGTTGCCGATTCAGCGGCCGGCTCGGAAGTCGTCGCCGGGGGCGTTTGGGAGTCCGTTTGACCAATCGTAGTGGTTTCAAAATCATAACCACAGTTTTCACAAAACCGGTTATCCGCCGCGTTCACCGTCTGACAGCGCGGACACCGCTTACCGGCCGGACTTCCCGCTAAGTCCGCCCCACAGTTCTCACAGAAACGGTTTTCAGCCGCATTCGGCTGGCCGCAACTCGAACAAATTTTCATCATCTTTTTCACTATCCTTTTTTCGGCGCAAAGTCAGTGTCCAAACTAACTCGCCCCGTTAGCAGCCCCGGCCGAACGCCCTGCATCAGGAGATGGCGCCTTAATTCCCCGTTAAAGCACCCCCGACTTTCATCCGGCTGGGCTTTTCCCCGTTTATTTTAATTCGCGTAACACTTTATAAACCCACTTTTGTGAGTAACCGTAACGCCGCGAAAGTTCCCACTGATTTTGACCGTCAAATTCCGCTAGCACCCGCTTGGCCGCTAGTTCCCGGTCGTACAAGTGTACTGGCACGTTTAATTGCGTCCCTTTATATTGTTCATAAATTTTAAGCATCGCCTCGGTACCCACTAATTCGCTTAGGCGCCGGTAAAATTGATGTAGCGTTGCAACCTCGATTTCTTGCGCATCGTGACCCATCTTCTCCACCTCCTCACTAGCGATTTTAAGCGTTTCGTAGGCTATTCGTAACTGCACTAACACCTGACTAACAGCGGGATATTCCGCCTGAACTTTAACCTTATAAATGACAAAAAGAAGACGCGGAAACGTCTTCTCTGTTGAAAAAAATTAAGTTAAAAACGCAAGCCCATCAACAGCGGCGAGATTGTGATGATTGCGGTGCTTGGAATGTTCCACGTGAAACATTCCGTTTTAAGGTTGTGCTCGAGTGCGTAACTTTTTTATCCTCTTTTGTTAACGTTGAACAGTTGCCGAGGAAGGGCCATACATGCTTTGATCCGGTAATAAGCCAAAGCCACCATCCAAGCTTCCATACTGAGCCGTGATATCCACGGACCCGTCCGCATGTGGTGTCAATTTAAAAATATCAATTCCCTTTGCGCCCGGATAGGTTCGCATTTCAAAACCACCATTAGCCAATTCACGACTTCCCTCCGAGAAATCCCGCGCCGCTTCTTCATTAAAATCAACGAAACCACCCTTTATGATAAGTTCTGCGGCTTCTTCCCAGTCGATTTGCTTAATTTTCGATTGTTGACTACTAGTCGAACTCACCGCTGAACTTGCTGATGAGCTTACCGTTGAACTAGTTGCTGTACTGCTGTCTGCATCAGTTTGAGTTGAATCTGTTAACGAACTGCTCTGACTACTAGTCACTGAAGATTCACTAGCAACCGTTGCTTTCGTACGATTGTCATGCGTTGCCTGATCTGCAGCCGCTACCGTTTTGGCATGTTTATGTGTTCGCTTAATCTTACTAGTTTTTTTGCGACTACTGGAACTAGTTGTCACCTTTGAAGTCGAAGTGCTTTTAGTCTTGTTCGCCGCAGGTTGTTGGCTACAAGCCGTTAACGTCAGTCCCATAATTGCTACGATACTAATGACAATCCCCTTTTTCATGCTAGCTTCCTCCTAAATGAATTCAAATAGCCTTACTCAATATTAAGGTTTATTTTCGCAGATACCCCCGTCATAATTTGTCATTCACTTAATAATTAATATTTATCCTAAATATTTAGCCCCAATGCTTAGTAAGCAATCGAACCAAACTAAAATATAATATTATTTTTCAATTATGAAACTCTTCTTATTTCCCGCCAAAACCGTTAAAGTGAAAGGAGTGAGCATTTATTCTAAAAAAGGGGCGTTTTTCGTGACTAAGTATCGTTTACAAGCGGCCGCCTTCGTACTGGTGTCGTTTATGCTGGGCTGCAACGAATTCATTGTGGTCGGAATTATCTCGGATATCTCGGGGTCCCTGAACGTGAAAGTTTCCACGGTCGGCTACCTGGTGACCATTTTTGCCACGGTTTATGCCATTAGTACCCCATTAATCACCATTTTAACCAATCGCTTTAACCGCTACCATACGTTCATGGCCTTAATGATTATTTTCTTGATTGGTAATACCTTGACGGGCTTTGCAACTAGCTTTCCGATGATGGCTGCAGCCAGAATGATTACGGCGGTGGTAGCGGGGACCATTGAGTCCCTAAGTATTGCAATTTGCAGTACCATCGCACCCCGCAATAAGCGCGCGATTTTGATTTCTTGGATTGCGGCGGGCTTCAGTATTGCGTCCGTGATCGGGGTGCCGATTGGAACGGCAATCAGTACCCACTTTGGTTGGCAGGATGCGTTTCATCTAATTTCATTATTAAGTTTAGTTACTTGCATTGTGCTGGGTATTTTGGTGCCCCGCAACTTGAAGCAGCAGCCGAGTGGGATTAAAGACCAACTCGTACTGCTGACTGACAAACGGGTTTACTTGGGCGCAGCGCTAATTCTGTTTACGGCGGCGACGTCGTACGCGTACTATACGTACGTGCGGCCGTTGATTACAACCACGTTAGGCTTTAATACGACCATGTTGAACTGGTTATTAATGATTATTGGTATCGTTAGCATTATCAGTAATCGACTATCGGGGACGTTGGCACAACACGATGGGCTAAAGCAGTTGCCTAAGTTTTACTTATTAGATATTATTCTACTGTGTTCGTTCCCGTTGGCGATGAGTCGGGCCTGGAGTGGCTATGGTCTGTTATTGCTTTTAACGTTGATTATCTTGATTGGGAGTGCGTCCATTCAAGTTCACTTTTTGGACGTGGCCGAGTCGGATTATCCGCAGGCAATTGCCTTGGCGTCGGCATTAAACGCGATCTTCTTTAATATCGGTATTTCGTTGGGCTCCGCAACGGCTTCGGGTGTGCTCCGGACGGCCGGTTTGACTAGTTTAGGTTGGGGCGGCGTGTTGTTCGCGGTAATTGCATTGAGTATTTCGGTGTGGTTGAACCAAACGAATGCCCGCTATGCAAATAAAATTGACTAATTATGGGACTATTTGAAAAAGCGTCTGAATGCGTACACAAATCGTGCGCAATTCAGACGCTTTTCATATCCAATCTAAATTTATTTTCTTAAATTACTATTTTTATAAAATAAATATGTGATGCCAATCATAAATAAAATGAAAAAGATGGTAATGAAAATCCAGAATGAATCTGGAAGGTTAGGAACAAGATAGACCAGTAGTAAGGCGATTGCAGCGCCATACATAATAATGCCAACATACCGCCCAGCTAGCTTTGATTGCTGATTATACGGTTTTCTGGCGTTATTATTTCCTGCAATTAGAAAAAGCAGTTTCCCCTTTCTTAACGCTAAACCAAATAGTAAAAATATCAGGGCACCCAACAATTGTAAAATTTGCATCATGTCCTCCTAATTTGGAAATTATGCAATTTAAATAGGTCTGAATAAATTTAACTTTAAGATTTTGATTATAATATCGATTATCAGAAACTTCCTTTAATCTATTAACATCTATAACAATCGCTATCTGAGTGTTTGCAAATTTAGTCTGTGTTGCTTATTAAAAGTCTTCATTCGTTAGGATGTTTTAAGATTCGTAATCAAACTAACTTTTTAATTAACATATATCTATATCGTGACATACAGCAATTTCTCCCAGTTTAAAAGCTTTTCACTTCACTATCGCGTTTTAATACCAAGCAACTCGGATAAAGAGCGTCCATTTCTGGATCATTTTCAGACGATGCCAAATTTGTTAAAAATTCCTGTGCCAGTTGCTCATAACTACTATCCTTTTTTAAGTAATTAGTTATGGTTACACCTGGTGCACTCTTTTTTCGCCGATCATATCCCACTTGAATAACATGAACAATTTTTAGTATTGCAAACTTCAACTTCTTGTCAAAATCATCAGTCACGTTCTGCATAAATGATCCATAAATGTAATCCTTTTCTTTTACTTGCGGCCATGATTGAGCATCCTCATTTACATATCGGTAAGCTACCCCTAACAAAGCCATAATAGCGAATTTCCCATTACCAAAAATCGCTGCACTATCTTGAGTCATTGCCTTACCTTCTCGCAATAAGTTTCCTTGAATTTCATCTACCTTAAAATATAACATAACTAAATCTCGTAAAAATTCTATTTTATTGGGATCTTGATCATAATTAGGATTTAAAAAAATAGTTTTATAATGTGATTCAAAAAGTGAACGAACACTACTTCTAGCTGTTCCAGGTGCTTGATTAACAAACGAATAAATTAGTTTTGCCATATCTTCAATTTTAATTAAATCATATTTATTTGTTGCGTTGACTCCCTGTTTAATCTTTAAGAAAATATTATATGGCTTAAGCACATGCTGTAGAGCTCTTAATTCACGAGTATTAGCTTTTAAATCCTGTGGGCGAATTTGCTTTTGCGAATTTGTGGCCTCAGAAACACCTGAAAAGAAGTTATCCTGTTGATCGCCTTCCAATTCAAATGCAGGTGCAATTACCTTTACCGGCACAGCAAAATCTGTTTCTTTGTAATTACGAGCAATAAGAGTAGTAGTTTGTGCACCATTTACTACAGAAAAGTCTTGCAAATGAATTACATTTCCATCTATTTGGTAATCAGAGGTTGCAATAGTTAATCCATTGTTTAAAAACCAAAACTCAGTTGGATCCCTCTGTATCGTATTAATGATACCTTTATCAATACTATTTCTTTTAATATATTTACGGACATTTAGATCAAACAATCCTCTATTTTCATATAAGTCATAAAGTTTTTTTATGGAACTAGCTTTAGCACTTACAAAAATCCCCTTTTTACTATTAGAACTATATTCCATACTTCTACCCGATTGATTGACCACATTAATTAATTCCAACTTACCATTATCAACCCTTTGAATACCGTTTTTAATGGTATAAATCTTTTGACTTAAATCTAAACCGTTAACAATGTTAAAATCTACACTATTTTTAAACCGTTTAGTCGACCCAACATTCTTTAAGGCCCTTTCTTTATCAAAAGTTGATGTAGTTACCAACGTAATTTCGTATGTAACATCTTCATTAATTCCATCATTCAAGCTACGAAACTTATCTTTAACAATCTGAGATAAATTTGAAAAGTCATGATTTTGTAGCTTCTCAACAGTGCGCAAGATTTTTTGAATTTCAGCAGTAGCACTATTTACATCAATATTATTCGAGTATTTAGTTTGTAAAATTCCTAATACTGATAGTTTGTCATTGTAGTAAAGCATATCAATTCCACCATCATTACTCCCGTTCACAAAATAATTTCTATATTCTGTTATTAAATCAATATCCTTAAGGTACCCTCTTTCATTAATAACGTAATTGTATGCCATTAAAGTGAACCAATCTACATCATTCTTAGGCTTCGTATCAGCTGGAAAGTCTTTCAATAACAATTTCATTTCGTCGATTGCATGTTCAATTTCATTCATTTTACTAACTTCCTTCCAGTATTATGTAATTCACATATCATAATATAATTACAGCCTTTAAATCTACCCTACTGTATTTAGTATAAAAGCGTTTTCTTTTCACTGTAAACTGACTATAAATAAATACACTAATCTTGTATCTATAATTTATTAATTGAAAAACATTCACACTTCAAGTAGGCATCTTAAGTTAATTTCATCACTTATGGTTCGATTATCCGCATCATCAGCAGGCACCAGCGTTGATATATTGAGTCTTTTCACTTTTCAAGTATAGTATATACAAGTAATAATTACTTTTAATTCGCGTGGAATACCCAACCATTTTCTCACTCAATATCAACAATTAATTAAAACCTGTCATTTATTCTTAAATAATCGTAATTTTGATAATCAGACTAATTATATAGACTAGTAAAAAAATATACCGATTATCTTTGAAGCCCCAATGGCATATTTTTCATTAATATTCATTTAAGTTGATTAGGATCCTCATTTTTATTGCTTCAAGTTTGGATGGCTCTGTACTAATGTACCTGCTGTACGAGCAATATCTGAATTTGACATAAAGCCTTCTTCAGCCGCATTGATAATCTCATCATCAGGAATCGCAGCTAACCCAGATTTTGAAAGATTTTGATTATTAGCTAAAACTGTTCTAATCTGATCTGCGCGATCTTTATTCGTATATGTGCTGGCATCAACTGACTCATCCGAATTGTCTGATGAACTATTCTTGATGTTAGGGTATTGCTGAGCAATCATGTTAGCAATTGTACCAGAATCACCACCTGAATCTTTCGCCTTCTTAATTATAGCTACAATGACTGAATTAGGTACTTGTTCTAACGCAGCACTATCCCATTTACCAGGCTCTGATTGTACAATATTCTGGCGCATTTGAGCTGCTTCTTTCCTATCCGCTGTATTTACTTTGGTATCTGCTAACGAACTACTAGTTGAAGCCACTGAACTGCTAGAACCACCGTCCTGAGCAGACTGATTGATCAATTTATTTACTTTGGGCTTTAATTTACTTAAATAGGGCTTCTTATCCCACTTAATGTTTTTACATTGCTTCAAAACATCACTTGAGTAGTTGCCATTTGTAACTTTTAACTGATCCGTGACTTCTTTATCCAGTTTTTTATACTCAGCTAAATCAGCCTTAACGGTCATCTGCAAATCAGCCAATTTATTATCCAGGCTCTTAGCACCATTTTTAATTTTTATGCTATCTGTAATGATTGTCATTGCCTTTTGAACTTTCCCAACTTTAAGTTGAGAATTCGTATCAACGTAGGCTTGTACCTGATTTCGATAAGTTTTAGCGTTAGCATCCTCAGGCTTCTGCGTCAAAGCATTGTCGAAGTACGCTAACGCCTTGTCCATCTCGTTCTCAGCAACTGCGTCCAATCCTTTACTGATTGAGTTATGATATCCTGAAGACGTATCACTATTCGTCACATTTTTATTACCGCATGCTACTAATACAACTACTAATAAGCCTAGTATTCCTACCAGACTTACAACTCTCATTATTTTTTTCATTACCCCTAATCCCCTTTTAATTTAATTAAGCGTTTACATTACGTATACGCTTTAAATTGTACTTCAAAAACTAACACTGTTTCAATTGAACTAATCCTTACGAACATCTTTTACACCGTTATGAATATTCTTCCCGAACGTAATCAAGTAAACGATACTCGATTATTTAAATTACTGACTTCTCACACCACCGTACATACGCTTCATTTATGACTTTGTGTCAACTAGTATTGATTTTTATGGGATTCCAATTCACTTGAAAGTTGGGAACTTTTTTAACGACTAATTTATAATTGAAGTGCAACGCATAATAATTGAATAAAAAGACTCATAGTAAATGAGCTCCAAGATTAGAAACAAAAATTCAATATTGGGGGTTCGATTTAGAATACAGGATGATTTTTTACTTATTTGATACTACATTAGCCTCAGTAATCGTGTTTTGGACAAAATTAATTAATTCCTCAAAAGTTGTAATCTGTCGCTTAATTTGTTTTGCATTTACTTCAGTAAATTCAGGATTGCCATGTGTAATCTCATTTCGACCAGCACGAATTACTGATATCAATTTATTTAATTTTGTTTTAGAAAAATCATGTATATAATTATTAAAAATTTTATGAAATATTTTATAAATCGCGTACATAGACATGCCATGTGCTTTCACTATACCTTTTTTAACGGCATCGGCGTATTCATCTTCAGTTAAATAGTCATGGAGAAAATAATCTTGATACTGTTGTACTTTAAGATAAAAATTCTGAGCATACTCCCCATTACTATTCGCAACAATAGACGAACAAACAACTACGTAAGTAAAGTTTTCAAAAGCTGAGTTAAGAGATATTACGCACTCTCTTAATGCACCAACCAATAAATACGATTTTGCTTCCATTAATAATAGCTTATAAAGCGGCATTTTTTTTCGAATATATTCACTTTCTAAATTAACCGAAATTGGTTGAGTAGAAAGTTGATACTTTCCGTGATCAAAAAAAGGAATTTTGCGAATTGTTTTATCACCAACCCCATATTCAATTGAGTGACCGCTAATCATTGCTGGATAGATACTTTTAATCCAATACTCACCAGTCTGTTCTCTATAAGCATCAATGATTCTATTTACAATATTACAAGCGTAAAACTGCATCACAGTTGCAGTATCATCATACTCACTAGTCACTTCACAAGAAAGATATTTATTCAACCATATAGTCCATTTAGATGAATTAATGACAGAGTCGCGATCTTTTAACTTAGAAACACTTGCGCTATTACCATTTAATCCTTCTCTTCTAACCGAAACAACAGCGTGCAATTTATCATTTTTATAAGGAATATCAATTGAAACTTCATTCTCAATAGTCTTTAACGCTATAGGGACGAGGAACGATGTTCTAGTCCATAAAAATTCGTGCTTGACATCACTGATTATCGCTTGATCTTCTTCAAAAATTTCTTTCAGCGTATCATTTTCCAATTCACTAGTCTTAATATCAAAAAATAATTCTTTTGCATCTATCAGTAACTTTTCATCCCTATTCTCAAGATAAAGCATTAACAATGTTTTAACGGCCTCAACCAGAAAATGGGCCTTATTATTAGTAAGCTCTTTAGCAAATCGCGGGTTCTCTTTAGTCTTATTTAGCCATTTCAACGCTTTATCATATTGAGCAGCAGTATAACATTGGTCAAATTTTCCGCGAAATATGGTATACATTTTTTCTTCACAAAGTTTCTTTTCCCCACTATTAAGGTTTTCATATAGCTTTAATGACTCATTCATCGCATCATTATCTTTAAATCCAGATTTACAGAATTTTTGAATGCTTAAACTTAGATTATTCATTTAGACCATCTCCCTCTCAAATCAAAAACTATTTTCATCAAATAACTGTAGATAAATAGATTTTCGAATCGTAGTATATCTCCAATAAACTCTAGTAAGTACAATTCCATAGCAATTGCATCCCAAACAACATTTACTCAAACTAATCGACGCCATTACTTATGATACGGCGACCCAATATTAATCATAAATGCCCGGTACACCTGCTCCGACAGCACCAACCGCATCAACTGATGCGGCAGCGTAAAGCGCCCAAATGAGATTTGGGTGTCGGCACGCTTAAGCACTTCCGGTGAAAGGCCGAGGGAACCGCCAATCACAAAGTCAATGTCGCTATGGCCGTATGTCGTTAACTTATCAATTTCAGCCGCAAATTCTTCACTGGAACGTTCCTTGCCCTTAATCGCTAACGCGTAGACGTAGTCGCGATCCTTGATTTTGGCAAGGATTCGCTGACCTTCCTTTTCCATGACGTTAGCCATCTCTGCGTTACTTAACGACTCCGGGGCCTTTTCATCGGGAACTTCGACAATTTGGAATTTCGCAAATTTACTCATCCGTTTTGCATATTCCGCAATCCCCTGTTTAAAATATTTTTCCTTTAATTTACCGACACAGATAATTTTGATGTTCATAATTGACCGCCTTTACACAAGTTATTCACATAGTTATCCACAGGTGCATAACTCTAATTTCTATATGTTGTGGTGAACGTTTGTTTGCCACAACATTTATTTGTCATTGATTTGTCAAGTCTTTCCCAACTTATCCACAGTTATCCACCGCAACATTTGTTCGCTGTTTTCGTTTACAAATCCCATTATATCAAGAATTTAGCCAACTTAAAATATTTTTTTGAAATTCAATCCACAGGCCGTCGTCGCACCTGTGGATAACTTTTAAACAAGCCGAATTGCCGAATTTCCGGCTGTTAATTACGCTCACTTTTTAAGCCGTCATTTTATCCCCGAAGTTATCCACAGTTTTCCACAGGCGCCAAACTTGCAAAAAATGCTGGTTTGTACTTGCGGCCCGGATGTTCGGATTATTGCGTAATTTATGCACGTTAGCGGCCAATTGGCGTTCACTTGAAACTCGGACCTTCGGCTTTTCAGTTGGTCCGGCCCAAAGCCTAAAAAAACGCCCCTGAACGCGATCGGCGTTCAGAGACGTTAATGAAAACTGACGATTTAATTACTTTGATTAGACAACGCTTTGGTAGTTTCCGTTAACTTCATGTTCGTCGTCTTCAGACTACCATTATGGTAATACTTGACACTGACCGTATCGTTGACCGAATGCTCGTAAAGCGCAGTCCGTAACGTTGCTAAGCTGGTGACCTTCTTACCACCTAATTCGGTGATCACGTCGTACTTCGAAATCCCAGCGGCCTTGGCCGGTGAGCCACTATAGGTCTTCATAACGACGACCCCCTTAGTGACACTCGTTGGTAATTTCAAGACCGACTTACGGTCACTCGTTGAAATGTTGGACAGGTTGTAAGTCGCAACTCCTAAGGCTGGCCGGACAACTTCACCGTTCTTAACGAGTTCGTTGATGATTTTAACAACTTCGTTACTTGGAATGGCAAAGCCCATCCCTTCAACGCTCGTCCCGGAACTATCCGACGATAACTTCATCGAGTTGATCCCAATGACTTGGCCCGCTAAGTTAAAGAGCGGTCCACCAGAGTTCCCCGGGTTAATCGCCGCATCCGTTTGGATAACGCTAGCATAACCGGTTTGCTGACCAGAAGTGTTGGTCGTGGCGACCGTCCGCTTCTTCGCCGAGACGATCCCTTCCGTTAAGGTCGTCGCGTAATTCGAGCCGAGTGGGGAGCCAATTGCTAGGGCCGATTCCCCAACTTCAATGTTATCGGAATCACCAAAGCTTGCGGTTTTAGTTACTTTCGCCGAATTGATTTTCAATACAGCTAGGTCGGTCACGGAATCGGTCCCGACTAACTTGGCATCCAACTTCGTTCCGTTACTCATGATGACCCGGACCGCGTTCGACCCGCTAACCACGTGGTTGTTCGTCACGATGTAGGCAGCGTTGCCGCTAACCTTGTAGATCAGCCCCGAACCTTCACTGTACTCTTCCAACTTACTGTTCGAGCTGGAACTCGAGTTCGAATCCTCACTATCCGACGACCCGTCGTCGCCACCGAGAATCCCGCCCCAGTTGCTGGTCGTGCTTTGCTTTTGCAAGTTGATGACCGAAACAACCGCCGCCTTATTGTTCTTATAAACTTTGGTGGCCTGGGAACTGACATTCACCTTAACGTTTGCCGTGGACGTCGAGCCCGACTTGTTGGAGCCAGTTGGTACGCTGGTCTGAGACGTCGTGACGTTATTACTACTGAAATAATTAATACCGCCATAAGCGGCTCCGCCACCGATCAAGCCTGCGACCAGCGCGGTAACCGCCACTTTAATTAATGATTTGTTAGCCATAATGCCGCGTCGAAACGCGATCCCTCCCTACTAATGCTGATTTTTAAGTTCATTTTAACCAAAAGATATGATTTTTCTATGACTGAAAATTAGTGGAAATATTAAATCGACCTAAAGTGTGATTAACTTAGTCGCTTGTTCCGGCTCGGTATCGTACAACTGAAAGTCGTGTTCAACGCCAAAATCGTGGGCCTTGAGCATCGAGGCCACCGTTAAGTGGGCTAGCGACTTCATGTTGTTATCCTGACTACGGTGTCCCAAGTATATCCGCTTCGTCCGGTGCCCGATTACGTCCATCAACGCGTTCGCGCCGTCCTCGTTGGACAAGTGACCCTCATCACCCGAAATCCGTTGCTTGAGGGGCCACGGGTAACGCCCCATCCGCAGCATTTCCAAATCGTGATTACATTCAAATAAGTAACCATCCGCATCCCGGATAACGCCTTCCACGTGGTCCGACACGTAGCCGGTATCGGTGATGATCACAAACGACTTACCCGCGTGGTGGAGTTCGTAAAATTGGGGTTCGGCCGCGTCGTGCGAGACACTGAACGATTCAATATCGAGGTCGCCGAGTCCCAGCGTCGTGTCGGGGTCGAAGACGTGGCATAATTCTGGTGGCACCTTGCCGATCTTGTGGGCCATGGCGTCCCAGGTCCCCTGGTTGGCGTAGACGTCCATGCCGTACTTCCGGGCTAAAATCCCGGCGGCGTGGCAGTGGTCGGTGTGTTCGTGCGTGACGAACAGGCTGTCAACTTCGTTAATGTCGCGACCAATCGACGTCATGAGGTTGGCGATTTTTTTGCCGCTTAACCCCGCGTCGACCAGTACCTTATGTTCAGGCGTTTCGATATAAGTGACGTTGCCGGTACTGCCGGACGCCAAAACGCTCACTTGCATTTGATCTGTTGCTAACTTTAATCCCATTTTTCGGTTCTTCCCATCTCTGAAATCCGCTACTATCTTAATATGATACACGCTTTTAACCACGTTGGAAAGCTAACGCCCCGCGGGGAAAAAAGTCGCGGAACCGCACCCCCGGGATTGGGGTTTCCCCGTGAGCTCAAATCGATGCCCACAGTGTTTTCGCCACCCGGTGACACCCGCTGCTGATGGCAATTTCAACACTAATTGGTACAGCGCAATCAAAAACGACCTTCAGCGCACTTGCCTGAAAGCCGTTCGTCTCAATTAGAAATTCCAAATCATACCCGCGTTCGTTTCAATACTACTCGTTTCACTTTCGCTGGAGTCGTTGCCGTTCTTCATTGACGCACCGGTAAAGGCGTTAATGCGGTGCATCGTCACGTTAGAACTGTTCTTACTACGAACCGCAAAGATCCAAGTTGGCACGTAAACACTGCTATTCTTCAGCTTGACTAGCCGCGAATAGCCCAGCCGTCCCCAAACAATCTTGGAGTTATTTGAAACTTGATTATATTGATACAGCGCGACGAGCGCCTTTTTTTCACTGATGGTGACCGCCTTTTCACGCAGGGTCTTCACGTTATTCACGTAACTTTGCGTGTAGCCGGTTAGCTGATCATTCTTATTGACGGACAGGTGCACCTGTCCGGTACTCGTCAGGATTTCGCCGTCCGCGACCTTTTGCACGAAGACGTAGTCGCCCTCCGACGAGAGCGCCGCGTCATAGACGTACTCGTCCCCGTGAATCACGTTCGAGTTTTGCTGCATGAACGCGGTCAAATCGTCCTTGAGGTCGTCTTCGTTCAACGTTTGCGGGGTCCGCAAACTACTCGTGAGTTTACCGGTGCTCTGCACCCGGGCCGTTTGTCCAGAAAGCTGACTAAGGTGTTGCTTCAAGCCGTTGTCATTGTTCCCGGCGATGTAGTAGCCGGTTCCTTCCTTGGTGGCGGGATTCTTAAAGCTGATCCCGTCGGCCCGCATCTCCCGAATAATGGTGGTCGTCGTGTTACCGGCCGTTTTAGTGGAGTGGGTATTATTTTGAATGTACATAAACGCTAAGAAAATGTCGAGGACCACGAAGGCTACCAGGAAAATCCACTCAATTCTTCGAAAATTCATGTGGCCACCCCCTACGATCCGTTGAGCATCGACGTGTACGTCCGCCAACTACCGTTGTAATCCACGTAGTAGGTCGGCGTCAGGTCGATAACTAGTTTCGATGATTTATTTTGTGACCACTGGTAGCCGAGTTCAATTCGGCCAATCTTACTACTATGATAACCCGCCGCTTCCAGTTGCTTCAAAACTGATTCCGAACTTGGCAGGGTGACGGCCTGTTGCTTACCGGTCGTTGGAACCGGCACTT
Organism: Lactiplantibacillus modestisalitolerans; assembly: GCF_005405425.1. GTDB lineage: Bacteria > Bacillota > Bacilli > Lactobacillales > Lactobacillaceae > Lactiplantibacillus > Lactiplantibacillus modestisalitolerans. The sequence continues at coordinate 76,075 of NZ_BJEA01000008.1, forward strand.
GCAGGCTGTACAGCGAGAAGTAGTAGCGGTCCAGGCCGTTGGTCGTCATTTGAATCCGGACATCGCCGTTTTCCGTCTGGTTAAAGATTGGGAAACCTTCCACGTAACTCCGATAAATGACGCTGTTACTCGTATCGTCGAAACCGTAGTAGCGAATATTATCCATTGGGACCCCCAACGAGGCCAAGTGGGTATAACTCTTCTGCAACTGACTCCGTAGCGATAACTGGCGGGTTTCGCCCGAGTCGCTGTAATCTTCAAAGTAGACCGTCCCGACCTTCGGGTTAACCGTCATCCGCTTAAAGCTACCGGTCGTGTATTCCTGCTTACCGTTGCGATTATGGACCGAAACGGTCGAATTGCCGTCCGCGTCTAAGAGCCGGTTGGCCAGCTCGCTGGCCGCTAACTTACTCATTAAATAACTATACTGTTGCATCTTAACCGCACCCGTATAGTCGAGGTAAGTATTATTTTTGGTATAGGTCATCTTGACCGGAATCTCCTTGACCTTATCCGTGCGTAAAACCGCGCTCAGCGAACTCAGCGACTTGTTCTTCAAGCGAACGCTATAAATACTGTGATGGTTATCATTTAAAAGGTACAGGTGGTCGGTATCGTTGACCGGAATCACGATTCGACTAAACTCCGAGGAGCGGAAATTTTGCAAATTTTGCTTAAAAACCGTGTTAAACATGCTGATCGTGACGCTGTCCGGGAAGTTAAGCACGTACGACTCTTCGCCGTTCAGCAGGGCCGTATAGCTTTTAGCCGACGTTACCCGCACCTTAGAAATGCTGGTCGCGCGCCATTTGCGCATCTGGTCCTTAAACTGGCTGACTAAGCTGACGTTCTTGTTGATCAACAGCGCCTGCTTGCCCTTCGTATTCGTATAAATCAGTTGCGTCGGCAAGTAGACGTCATCCACCGAACGGGTTGCCAGCGTCGAATTAGAAGAGGTCGTACTGACCTTACTTTCCCGTTCGTAGCGCGACGGATTCATCCAAATATAGACGGAGAGTGCCACACTGATCAGCACCAGAATCATCAGGGCTAGCGGCAGTAACATGCGTCTAATTTTGTGCGTCGTCATCCCAGAGATCCTCCTCCTCATATGGTTCGTACGGTAGTGAAATGTAAAATGTCGAGCCTTGCCCTTCCACACTATCGACCCAGATACGGCCACCGAGCATTTGGACAACTTCCTTCGAAATTGCGAGTCCTAAACCGGTCCCGCCCTGAGCCCGTGAACGGGCCTTGTCGACCCGGAAGAAGCGGTCGAAGACGTGGTTCAAGTCCGCCCGCGGAATCCCCAGCCCCTGGTCACTAATACTAATAATGACCTGGTTATGAGTCTCCAATAGCCGGCAGGTTACGACCCCGCCGTCGGGTGAGTACTTGATCGCGTTATTCATAATATTATCCAGTACCTGGGTGAACTTATCGGTATCAATTTCAACCCAGAGATCACGTTTCGTAAATTCACGTTTGATCGTGTAGTACTTGCTTGGATTATCGTCCTTTTTCAAAATCATATCGAAGCGGTTCAACACGTAGTTAAACATTTCGTTCATGTTCACCAGTTCCATGTCGACCCGGGTCGTCCCGGAATCCATCCGTGACAAGCTTAACAGCTCGTTGATCATCCGAATCATCCGGCCCGTTTCTTCCTGGGTCACTTTCAAAAAGCCGGGCGCGACTTCGGGATCTTTCCAGGCCCCGTCGCTCAACGCTTCAATATAGCTACGCAAACTCGTCAATGGCGTCCGTAATTCGTGGGACACGTTGGAAACGAACTGTTTGCGGTCCCGGTCAATTTTTTGCTGCTCGGTAACGTCGTGCAGCACGCAGACCAGCCCACTAATAAAGCCAGACTCCCGCTGAATCAGTGAGAAGTAGGCGTTTAGAATCAGGTCGCGCTCATTAGAAGAAAAGTCGAGCATCAATTCGTCCTGATTTTCAATCAAATCGCGCAACGAATAGTCGTCGCGAATTTTCAAAATATCCAGAATCGAGTTGCCAATCGCGTTTTCGGCGCTAACGTCGACAAAGTTCGAGGCGGTCTCGTTGATAATCGTGATGTTACCCCGGCGGTCGGTCGCAATGACCCCGTCACTCATGTGGGAAAGCACACTATCCAACCGCCGGCGTTCAGCTTCAGTGGACTCCTGCGATTCTTCAACGCGAATTGATAAGTTGTTAATCGCCTTTGCTAGTTGGCCTAACTCGTCATCACTGTACACCTGAACTTGGCCAGCGTAGTCACCGCGCGCGATCCGTTGGGTCTGCTGCTTCATTTCTTCGATTGGTCGGGTAATTGCCCGGGCAATAATGATCGCAATCCCTAACCCTAAGATCATCGCAATTAACGACGCCAACACAAAAATCGCCATGATATTGTTAATGTTGCTATATACGGATTTCATATTGGCTCGGACGTACAGAACCCCCACTAACTGACTGTTGTTGCCAGTTGAGCTGGAACTGTACAGCGGGACAATGGAAACGTAATAGCGGCCATTATTCTGCGTATCATAGGTGTTTTTAGTGTAAGAGCGGTTGTTATAAATCGCGTTCTTAATGTTCCGGTCCGTGGTCTTTTGACCCACTACGCCCTGATCATTGACGTCGTTGGTGCCCCGAATCGTCCCCTTACTATCGACGACCCGGATTTCATCAATGTTGGTCGTATTATAATTCGATAAAATCGTCTTAATCTGATTATTAGCCTTGGTCGTATCGTTTAAGGCCAGTTGTTCCGCCAACGAGTTATCAATATAAGTTGGAATCTCAACGCTCGCCTTGAATTGGCGCACGTTATTGGTTTCCAGTTGCCGGACAAACACCGCCCCAACGATTTCTAACGTAATCAATAGTAATAACGCGAACACTAGCGCGATTTTAAAATTGATCGACTTAAAAAAGTTTTTCCGTTTAAATCTCAACACGGTGACTAACCTCTACTCGTTTTCAGGATTGCGGAGGTAGTAGCCAACTCCCCGCCGGGTAACCAGCCACTTCGGGTGACTCGGATTATCCTCAATTTTTTCACGCAAGCGCCGAACCGTTACGTCAACCGTCCGGACATCACCGAAGTAATCGTAGCCCCAGACCGTTTGCAGTAAGTGTTCCCGGGTCATCACTTGACCGATATGTTGAGCTAAATAGTGCAGTAATTCAAATTCACGGTGCGTTAACTCGATATTGTCACCACGCTTCGAAACCATGTAGGCTTCGGGATGGATCACTAAATCACCGATTTCAATGTCGGAATTTTCCTCCACTTCGGCGGGTTGCGCTGCGGGCGCTCCTTGTCGCCGGAGGTTGGCCTTGACCCGGGCTACTAGTTCCCGGTTCGAAAACGGCTTCGTGACGTAATCGTCCGCACCGAGTTCGAGCCCTAAGACCTTATCCAGTTCCGAATCCTTGGCCGTCACCATGATAATTGGCATGTCATAATTTTTCCGCACTTGCCGCGCGACTTCCAGCCCATCCATCTTCGGTAACATCAAATCCAACAAAATCAGGTCCGGATGAACTTCATCCACTTTTTGGAGGGCTTCCTCACCATCGGCAGCCACGTGAACTTCGTAACCTTCCTTGGTTAAATTGAACTTCATAATATCAGAAATTGGTTTTTCGTCATCAACGACTAAGATTTTTTTCATAACGATTTCTTCCTCCTTAGGGGAAAACAGGTTTAATTTTAAATTTTTTTGGTGGAACTTCGATTAGTTGCGGCGCCAAATTGCCGGTCCGCTTCAAATTAGCCAAAAAAGTTTCTTTCGGCACTGGTCTTAGTATATCACAAAAATTGACGGCTTTCTTTTGTTGAAAATCCGCGTGCTGACTGTATTTCCCGGGAAATTATCCGTTCAAATTAGTAACCGCTTTCGCCCGGAATTTAAATAAAAATTCCCTTTTTTTGAAAAAAGATTCAAAATACTATTGCGCGACCCCCGAAATCATGATATTATATTTCCTGTTGAGATATGGGCAGTTAGCTCAGCTGGCAGAGCAACGGACTCTTAATCCGTGGGTCCAGGGTTCGATCCCCTGACTGCCCATCATATAACTATTAACCAGGTTCCACGCCGTGATAATCCACCGTGGAACCTGGTTTTTTATGCATAATTTTGAATAGTAACTTGCAATGCAAAACGAATGACTTTCCTTACATTTTTTGGCAAACTAGCCTTAAAGGAAGTGACGCGCCATGCAACATACGACCCGCCAAGCGGCCCTTAACATGCTTCAACGGGCAACGGCCTTTACCGTGGCGACTGTCGATGCAAGCGGCTACCCAACGCTCGTCGTCTTAAGCCCATTACCGGGCAACCGGTCGTTAAACCACCTATTCTTTTATACGAGTCGCCAAACCCAAACCGTTAAAAACCTCGCCCACACGCACCGGGCGAGCCTCCTCTACTACCAGGTTGCCGACTACTCGTCGCTCCTCTTACGCGGCCAACTAACGCTCGTCGGTAACGACGCCTTTGACCACGACTGGCACGACGCGCTGAATACCTTTCAGCAGCAACTCAACTACCACGATCCAGTGATTTTGCGGTTTCAAACCCATTCCCTCAAAATTCGGCACCGCGTTAATACTGACCACCTCGAACTGTGGTCCCCGGAAGACTCCTAGTGAGGCGGTTTTACGGCTTTAAACCCACGAGGCTGTGACTTTGGTTGCAGCCTCGTTTTGGTTACTCTGGATGGTCAGTAATTGGGTACCGCACTTGCGGTATAGCCGAAACGTGCTCCAGACCAACTGACGCCTGTGCCTGCTACGCTAAGGCGCCATCGCACAAACCGCGGCGCTCCCCTGCGATTCAGTCGAAACGTGTTCGGGCTAGCTGGTCCTGCGGTTAGCTACGCCACCGGCACCATGTACAGTTCGCATAATGCCGGTGTTCCTCTCTGCAATATAGTCGAAACGTGTTCGGCCAGACTGGTATCTGCGCTTGCTACGCTAAGGGCACAATGCCAAACCCCGGTGCTTTTCTGCAATATGGCCGAAACGTGCTCGGCCCAGCTGACCCCTGCGCTTGCTACGCTAAGGCGCCATCGCACAAACCGCGACAACGCCTTAGCTAGGCAATGCTCGAGGTCAAAGCGCTGGGCCTCACACTCTTTGTTTCCTCACCGTTCAAATCCTTGCAAAACGGGATGAATATTTGCAGTCGCTTTCAAATTAGATTACGGTAGAAATAGGCTTTTACATTTTCTTTCTTATATTATGACTCATTTTTGTAATCAAGCTAAGGGGATGTTCATTTGAAGTTAATTCGATTAAGAATTGAAAATGATGCCATGGACATTACTTACCACCCGGCGGAAGACGACCGCGCCACCGCCCACTACCTCATCGCCTACAACCGCGAACAGTCGATTGGCGACAACCTCGAAAACATCAAGGTTCGGCTAGCGGGGCTACAATTTGACGCCGCCATTCTGGACAACGGGCTCAGCTACCCGTTTTCTGACACGATCGTCGGCGTCAACTACGACCGCATCGACGTTGGGTTAGCGTTAACTAACCTGCTCAACATTCCGGTCGTTAGCCGCGCCGCCGTTCAGCGTTCCGGGCTGGCTGCCGCCGTCCGCGAAAAACGCCACTACCTCAAGTGGCACTTGGACTACTACGGTCAGTACCACGACGTTCGCAATAACGGTCAAGAAGCAATGCTGACCGTTGGGAACGGCTACTTTGGCTTACGGGGGGCCTATCTCGAAGCTCACGCCGATCAGGACAACTATCCCGGAACCTACGTCGCCGGCGTCTTTGATCAAGAAACGACCCAAATTCAGAACCACGCCGTCACTAACGAGGACCTCGTTAACCTGCCAAACGCGCAGTTCATCACCTTTGGCGTCGACCACCAAACGCCGTTTACCATTAACAGTCACGACTTACAGGACGTTTACCGCAGCCTCGACCTTAAAACTGGGATTCTAACAACCACTAAGCTCGTTCAACTAGCTTCCGGCCACCAACTTCGGATTCGTTCACAAAAGCTCGCTAACATGCATGATTGGCACCGTTATAGCATTCGTTACCAAGTCACTCCGCTCAACTTTGCCGGTAGTTTGCAGATTTATGCCGACATTGATGGAAGCGTTGTCAATAGTAACGTGAGTCGTTACAGCGCATTTGATCAGCACCACACCCGCACACTGGGTATCGAAGCCCGTGGGAACGCGGTCTTCCTGTCCGGGCAAACGCGGACGTCCAAAATCAACTATACGATTGGTGCCAAGCTCACCAGTCCGGACGTGCAGGACAACGAAGCGGTTAAGAGCCAGCAACAGCCACAGGGTATTCGCCAGACGGTCTCATTACCCGTTCAGGCCGGTAAAACCTATACGTTCGATAAGAACGTCGTGATTGCCACCAGCAACGTTCGCACGGCTCATCCTTTAGACGGGGTGGCGGCTGAATTAGACCAGTCCAGTTTTGACAAAACGGTCACAGCCAGCAACGCCTATTGGAAAAAGACCTGGGCAAACGCAGACATCCAGGTTGGGGGTGACCTCACCAGCCAGCGGTTATTACGGGTCAACCTCTACCATAGTTTCGTTTCCGCCGCGGCGATCGAAAGCGGCCAGCTCGATGCATCCGTTGGGGCTCGCGGTTTACACGGCGAAGCTTACCGCGGGCACGTGTTCTGGGACGAAATGTTTATTCTCCCGTTCTACACGTTGCACCGGCCTAAGTTGGCCAAACAACTGCTCAACTACCGTTACCAACGGCTCGCAGCGGCGCGAAAAAACGCCAAGGACGCCGGTTACGCGGGTGCGATGTACCCGTGGCAATCCGCGCAAGTCGGTGACGAGCAGTCGCAAGTTACCCACTTAAACCCGATCACCAAAACCTGGGATCCCGATAATAGTCGTTTACAGCGGCACGTTTCCCTCGACATTGCTTACAACGTCTGGTTCTACGTGCACGCCACCAACGACGTCGACTTCCTGCGTCAACAAGGAATGGAAATGTTACTGTCGATCGCGGCCTTCTGGATCAGCAAGGCCCACTACGATCAAAAGACCGGCCGCTACTCGATCAGCGGCGTTATGGGGCCCGACGAGTTCCACGAAAATTACCCGAACAGCGACCAACCCGGGTTACGCAACAACGCCTACACCAACATCATGGTCGCCTGGTTATTCACGGTCATTGATCAGTTGAAAGCTAAACTCAGCGAAGCGGACTGGCAAAGTGCGGCGAAGGCCGCCGACTTCCACGCCGCCCTCGGGCAAAAAATGCAGACGATTCGCCAGAAGCTCACCCTGCAAATTAACCGGAGTGGTATTATTGCCCAGTTTGAGGGCTACTTTAAGCTGCCAGCACTCGACTTTAGCGCCTACCGCCAAAAGTACGGCAACATCGCCCGGATGGACCGGATTTTAAAGGCGGTCGGCAAGACTCCCGACGCCTACCAGGTCGCTAAACAGGCCGACACGTTGATGGCCTTTTACAACTTCGACGTGGCAACCGTTCAAGGAATCATCGAAGGCCTCGGTTACCACCTTCCGGCCAACTACTTGAACCGCAACCTCCAGTACTACCTGGCTCGCACAACTCACGGTTCCACGTTATCGCGCATCGTGTACGCCGTGTTAAACCAGCTCGACGGCAACTACGACCAGGCCTGGCAGCTCTTCTCGCAGGCGCTGGTTTCCGACTACTACGACATTCAGGGCGGAACGACCGCCGAAGGGATTCACCTCGGTGTGATGTGTGCGACCGTTAACTTGACGACCCGCAACTTCGGTGGTGTAACGCCGTTTGAAGACGAGCTGCACGTTAACCCGCAGTTACCGGATCAGTGGCAGCAGTTGGCGTTCCAGCACCGGTTTAAGGGGGTTAACTACCACTTTAAGATTGATCATCACCAAATTATCGTCACGGCCGACCAAGCTAGCCAGCTTCAAATTATGGGCAAGCCTTACCAGTTGCAACCGCAACGCCCATTGACCGTGACTTACGCTGAAAATTAGGAGGAGTTACTTTGACAAAGTTTACTGATATTAAAGGGTTTGTATTCGATTTAGACGGCGTGATCACCGATACGTCGGTTTTTCATAGCCAAGCTTGGCGCCAAGTCGCCGAAAAGGTCGGCGTCCAGTGGGATGACCAACTGGCCGATGCGCTCAAGGGCATTAGTCGAATGGATTCGTTGAACTTGATTTTGAAGCACGGTCACCGTGAAAACGACTTTAGTGCCGCGGAAAAGCAGGCCCTTGCCACGGAAAAAAATACCCACTACTTGGAACTAGTTGACCAGATGACACCCGCGAACCTATTACCCGGGATCAAGGACTTCTTAACTAGTCTCCAAACCGCGGGCTACCAACTTTCCCTCGCGTCAGCATCGAAAAATTCAGCGCGGGTGCTGGCTAAATTGGGACTGAGTGCCGTCTTCACTAAGGCGGTTGACCCGACGACGTTAACGCACGGTAAGCCCGACCCAGAAATTTTTCGGCGTGGTGCTGAATTGTTGAACTTGGACCCCGCCCAGTGCATTGGGGTCGAGGACGCCGCGGCTGGTATCCAGTCAATTAACGGTGCGGGCGAAACCTCAATTGGCATCGGTGATCCGCAGGTCTTGGCGGCCGCGGACATTAACTTTAAGGATACCGCGGAATTAACGCTGGCAAATATCAAGGCGCGCATGGCTTAACGGGACGCTTTAGTCCGAGTTTATGCCATTAAAAAAGAGAATGTTGTGGCTAATGTCACAACATTCTCTTTTTTGGTGTTGATCTGCCGCCAGCAGCGGGTGTAACCGGTTGGCTGGAACACTACGGGCATCTTTTCTAGCAGATCATCCCCAGCTATCATAGCGCCCTGGTTTGTCGCCTCATACCTTAATAACCAAAACGTGGGCCAAAAGTCAGCTAGCTCTGATCACCAGCTAACCGACTTTTAGCCCACTCTCCTTTTTATTGTTAACTTAAATCAAATCAAAGTGCCGCAATCCCTGCCGAATACCGTCGTGCATGTTATCCGCGGTCACGTAGGCCGCTAAGCGTTTAACGCGGGGATTACCGTTACCCATCGCGATTGGCGTTTGCACCGCCTTAAACATCTCCAAGTCGTTGAGTTGGTCCCCAAACGCGTAGGTTGGTACGTTGGTCAACCCCGCCTTGGTCAAAATATCGTGAATCCCGACGGCCTTGGAAACGCCCCACACCATCGTGTCGAGCGCCCGTGGATTATTACGAACGAAGGCGAGCCGGCCGCGGTAACGTTGCCGGTATTCTGCTGGTTCATTCGGATCAAAGGTCAACAAGAAATTAACGTGCTGGTGCCGGTAAAAAGCCGGTTCGACCCGGGCAGTCTGCTTAAGGGTCTCAAAGTTATCCACGGTCAGCGCGTTCTGATGGGTCAACGCAAAACCGGCGTTGTTATAGTACGCGAGCGCGTGGTGCCGCTGATTAGCAAAGTGGGTCATATCGACCAGTAAGTCCTTATCAATCTCGTGCGCCGAGAGGTAGTGCCCTTGATAGGCAACGTAACTGCCGTTGGCGCTGACGATCGAATCAATGCCGGTCGCCCGCATAATCTGGCGGACCTCAAAGACGTTCCGGCCAGTCGCGATGACCGGTAACACCTGATTAGCTTTCAATTGTTGGATTGCCTGAACGCTGCTTGGTGCCACCGACTTATCATCGCGCATCAGCGTTCCGTCCAAGTCAAAAAATACCACTGCTTGAAACAAACAAATCCCTCCTAATAATCCGTAAAACGGGACCGTTAGGCGTACCGTTTTGACCGGTACGGCACTAGCGGTTACTTCTATTATAACGCGCCGGAAACGGATAAGCCGGACCGCGGTTTCCGGCCGTATTTTCTGAAAACTAACAAAAGAAAGGCCATGGCCAATTAAGTCGGCCATGACCTGCTTTACGTCTTTAAAGGATCGACGGGGTACTACCAAAACCGTGCTTCGCGGGGTTGGTGTCCAGCAGTACTCTTTTAATATACAAGCGGCCGCCCCCCGCCAACTATCAATTTTTTGTAAATTTCATGTAAAGTTTTCAACAATTTTACATTGATTAACGGTTAAGGACTGCGCCACGAGGTGCTGCTGAACGCTGGTCGCAACGTTCGCGGGTAGTCCGGCGAGGTGTAGGTCGGCGGCCGTAACGCTGTGGGCGGTCGCACTGACGTTGACGGCAATTAGGACGCAGTGGTCGGCTTGCCAGTAGCAATAACCAATACCGTACGTGCCGAGGTAAAAGGGCCGAAACGCCGCCGTCGTTAGCCACGGGTGCTGGCGGCGCCAGTGGATCCAGTCCGTAACGAACCGCAACAGCCCCGCATCGACGTGCCACCACGGGAAGAAGGCCCGGTTATCGGGGTCCTTTCCCCCGGTCATCCCGGCTTCGTCGCCGTAGTACAGGCAGGGCACGCCGGGGAGCGTCAGTAGGAGTTGAAACGCCAATCGCAGGCGCTGACGGTCGTTTTGCAACATCGTTAAAATTCGGGGTGTGTCGTGGCTACCGAGGTTGTTGAAGTTAAACCGAAACGTACTGCGGGGGTAGTTTTCCTTTAGCGTCATCAATTGGCCCCACCAGTCAGCCGGTGTTAAACTACCGCTCAACACGTTAATGATCAGTTGCCGTAACGGGTAGTTCATCACCGCCTGCAGGCCACCCCCTTCCAAGTAGTGCCGGCGCTTACCGTAAGCAATCTTGTGCGAGGCGTCCTCCCACACTTCGCCGATCAACACCCGGTCGGGGTAGTGGTCGAGCGTTTGGCGGATGCCGGCAATGAAGTCGTCGGGTAATTCGTCGGCGACGTCTAATCGCCAGCCGTCCACGCCCCGCCGCGTCCAGTAATCGATCACCGAATCGGTGCCACCGTAAATAAACTGGCGGTAACTGGCGTTCGTTTTATCCACGGTCGGCAGGTCCTGAACGCCCCACCAACTCTCGTAATCATTCGGATAACTCTTGAACGTAAACCACGGGTAGTACGGGCTCGTCCGCGACTGGGCGGCACCGATCGTATCGTAGTGCCCGGCCTGGTTGAAGTAGCGCGAATCCACGCCCACGTGGTCGAACACCCCGTCCAAAATCAAGTGCATGCCGGCGCGGTGAAGTGCCGTGACCAATTGGTCAAAATCCGCCAAGGTCCCCAGCACCGGGTCAATTTTCATGAAATCGCCGGTATCGTAGCGGTGGTTGCTGGCGGCCTTAAAGATTGGCGTCAAATAGAGAATCGTCACGCCGAGCGCCTGTAAATACGGGAGTTTTTCGGTAATCCCCCGCAAATTGCCACCGTAGAAATCCCAGCGCAAAACTTGGTGATCAGCGTTGCGAATATACATCGGTCGATCGGTCAGGTGGCCGTAAAGAAAACTATTCGGCTTGGGCGCGTTAACGTGACCGTCCGGATTACCGTTACAAAAGCGGTCCACAAAGATCTGGTAGCCGACCCCGTGGCGGTACCATTCCGGCAACGGGTCGTGACTTTTAAGCACCGTCAGCTGGTACATTTGCACCTGCTGACGGTCGGCGTACTGCACGCCAACGCCCCCCAGGCCACCGTTACGACAGCCGTAGTAAACCGTGTCCATGGCCGTCGCCACCCGAAAATAGTAAAAGTAGAGCCCGCTGACCGTCGGACTAAAACTAGCCGTATAGCGGTTGGGCGCCGTCACGTGCATCGCCACCACCTGCTCGTGGGTCCACTGGCCATCCTGCACGATGCACAGGGCGACCGCCGTTACCGGGGCCTGGGCGCCGACTTGCAAGTGGAAGCGCAGCCGGGTCTTCCGGCAAACCGCACCAAACGGCTGCTTATAAGCCGTTGAAAATGAATCGTACTTAATCTGCATCCTCAGTCCCCCTTTCAATCCAGCCGGTCGTGCGGTACCTGCCAAATATCGTCGGCGTAGCGCGCCACCGCCAAGTCCGCGCCAAAGGCCCCGCTGGCGGCGATGTTGGCTAACGCCCGCCGCTGCCAAGCGGTCTGATCCTGGTAGTCCTGACTAATTTGGCGTTGTTGCGCCACGTAACTCGCGTAATCTGCCAACACGAAAAACTCGTCGTTATACCGGAGCAGTGAATCGTAAATCTCGCGACCCTCGGTAGAAATTCCTGGAATCGTACCGTCAACCAAACTATCCACGATTCGCTTCAGTTCGGGATTACCGCGGTAAAAATCGCGGGCGCGGTAGTCGCCACGCTGATAGTAGCGGTAAACTTCCGCCACCGTCAGACCAAACGGGTACTCGTTTTTAGCACCGGCCGCTTGAATAATATCGACGTTGGCGCCGTCGTAGGTCGCGAGCGCTAGGGCGCCGTTAGCCATCAGCTTCATGTTGCTCGTTCCGGAGGCCTCCTTGGAGGCGGTTGAGATCTGTTCGCTGACGTCGGCCGCCGGAATAATGACTTCGGCCAATGAAACCCCGTAGTTCGGGATAAAAACGACCTTCAACCGCGACCCCACCACCGGATCGTGGTTAACTAAGTTTGCGACGGCGTTGATTAGTTTGATGATGGCCTTGGCGTAGTGGTAACTCGGTGCGGCCTTAGCGCCAAAGATGTGCACCCGCGGCACGAACGGCGCGGTGGGCTGATCCTTGATTTGAAAATACTCACGCAGAATCTCAAACACGTGCAGCAGCTGGCGCTTATAGGCGTGAAGCCGTTTAACCTGAACGTCGTAAATGGCGTCCGTCCGAATTTGCAGTCCCAAGCGCTGCGCCACTAACGCCGCCAGCGCTTGCTTATTGGCCAGCTTGACTTGGCTTAATTCCGTTAGAAATCCCTGATCATACTGATAAGCAAGTAACGTTTTCAATAACCGCGGGTTGCGGCGCCACAAGTTGCCAATCCGCGCGTCGAGCGTCCGGGCCAGCGGCGGATTCGCCAGTTGAACCCATCGCCGCAGCGTGATGCCGTTCGTCTTATTATTGAAGCGCTCCGGATAAACTTGGTAGAGACCGTGGAGCACGTCTTTTTTCAGCAACTCGGTGTGCAACGGCGCCACCCCGTTCACGCTGTGACTGCCAATCACCGCCAAGTAGGCCATCCGCACCTGGCCGTTACCAAGGGGCGCGGTCTGATCAACTAACGCCGCCCCGAAGACCGGGGTCTTTTGGGCGCGGTACCGGCGGTCAATTTCGGCCACGATTTGATAAATCCGGGGTAGTAGGCCCTGAAATAACGCCACCGGCCACGTTTCCAACGCTTCTTGTAAAATCGTATGGTTGGTATAACTCATCACTTGACGGGTCAGCGCCCAAGCTAGGTCCCACGAGCAGTGGTGCTCGTCCATCAGCAGGCGCATCAGTTCCGGAATGACTAGCGTTGGGTGGGTATCGTTGATGTGGATCGCGACCTGCTTAGCAAAGGTCCGCATGCCGTGATGGTGGGCACAAAAGTGACGAACGATGCTTTGAACCCCAGCCGACGTGAAAAAGTACTCCTGACGCAAGCGTAGGGCTTGGCCGGCCGAATTAGAATCGTCCGGATAGAGGACCTTCGTGATGTCGTCGATTTGGTCGCGCTGCGCCTGCGAATAGTAGGTGTGGTCCGCATTCGGTGGCAATTCAGCTGACCATAAGCGCAAAGTATTCGTAACGCTGTTATGGTAACCAACGATACCGACGTCGTACGGCACCGCCAGCACGTCATCGGTATCGCGGTACTGCGGCTTGAGCGTGCCATTTGCTTGCGGTTGGAGCCAAACGTGACCACCAAAGCGCACGATGCAACTCTTATTTTCGCGCCGGGTTTCCCAGACGTTACCGTTGCGTAGCCAGTCGTCGGGCATTTCAACCTGGTAACCGTTTATAAATAACTGCTTAAACAGGCCGTAGCGGTAGCGAATCCCGTTTCCGTTACCCGCAATGTCCAGGCTAGCCATGGCGTCCAGGTAGCAAGCCGCCAGCCGGCCCAGCCCGCCGTTTCCTAAGGCCGGATCCGGTTCCGCCTGCCGGATCTGATCCAGGTCGAGTCCCAGCTCCTTTAACCCGTGGCGCACCGTCGTGACCAGGTTTAGGTTTAATAAGTTGGCCATTAATAAGCGCCCGGGCAAAAATTCAATTGAAAAATAGTACACCTGTTTGCGGTGTTGCGTCTGGTAGGCGCGCGCCGTTTTGGCCCAGTTGGGGCCATCGTAGCGGCGCACCAAGTGTCCCAGCGCAATTAATTGGTCCAACGGTGACGTATCGTTGAGCGTCGTGGCATAGAGCGTTTTGATCTCCGCCAAAAAATCACGCTTAAATTGTGCACACGTAACTGTCACGTTATTCCTCCTCACCATGCAGTAGCGTTTGATACAGCTGTCCGTACCGCGCAGCCGCGCGCTGCCAATCCATTTTCGTTGCCATGGCCTGCCGCTGCAGTCGTCGCCAAACGCGGGGGTGCCGTTGCACCAATTGCAAGGCCGTCGTCAGTTGACGTTGCAAAACGGCCGGGCGAAAGTCTTCAAAGCTAAAGCCAGTTCCGGCCCCGGTGTAGCGGTTATACGGCACCACGGTGTCGCGCAAGCCCCCGACCGCGTGCACCAGCGGTAAGCAGCCGTAGCGCATCGCCATCAGCTGTGATAAACCGCAGGGTTCAAACGCGGACGGCATCAAGAACAAGTCGCTACCACCGTAAATCTGTTGCGCCAAGCGCTCATCAAACCGCAGCTTGACCGCCACCTTCGTCGGGTAGGCCAATTGATAAATTTGAAACGCGTGCTCCAAGGCCGGCGCGCCGGTCCCTAGCACCACCAATTGCACGTCGTGGGCCTTCAAAACTGGGTCGAGCGCATCCAGTAATAGCGACATTCCCTTTTGATCCGTTAAGCGCGATACGACCGCCATCACTGGCACTGACCGTACCGGCAAGCCAACGGTGCGTTGCAACGCCGCCCGATTTTGACGCCGCCGATCCAGCGTGGCTGCTGAATAGGGCACCGCCAAGGCCGGGTCATAGCTCGCGGTATCAATCCCGTTTAAAATTCCCCATAACCGCCCCCGTTTGGCGCGCAGGGTTGCATCCAGGCCTTCACCGTAGGCTGGCGTTTGAATTTCTTGGGCGTAAGCCGGAGAAACCGTTGTTAGCGCATCCGCGAAGTTGATCCCGGCCTTCAGAAAACTGACCAAGCCCCCATCCGCGATTCCCTGCTCATTAAACGTCTGAATCCCAATTCGGAACAGGCTGTCCAAAATCACCGGGTCAAAGCGCCCCTGAAACTGCAAATTATGAATCGTCAACACCGTTCGGATCCGCTGGTAAGCCTCGATCCAGTAATACTTTTCACTCAGGAGCACCGGGATAAAGGCGGTGTGCCAGTCGTTGAGGTGCAAAATATCGGGGACGTCATGAATCCGCTCCAACATTTCACAAATCGCCATCTGGAAAAACGCGTAGCGCTCCCCGTCGTCCCAGTAACCGTACAGGTTGGGCCGACCAAAGTAGTCGAGGTTGTCAATCAGATAGTACCGAATCCCGGCCAACGTGAGCGTTTTGACCCCGCAGTAGGCGCGCTTGACCCCCACTTGAACGGTGAAATGGGTTAAATCGCGTAACTGGGATTGGTACTGCGCGGGAAACCGTTGCTGATAAAACGGCACGACCACCCGGACCGTCAACCCCTGCGCGTGTAAGGCCCGCGGTAACGCTAAACTCACGTCCCCGAGACCCCCAGTCTTATAAAACGGGGCCGCCTCCGCGGTCGCAAAGAGAACCTTCGTTTGCTTAGTCACGGCTCATCACCTCAGTCTGCTGAAAGACTTGCTGGCCCTTTTGAATAACTAGCGGTTGCTTAGGCGTGCCCTTCAAAATAAGGTTCGGGCCGATCACCGCGTCCTTGTCGACAATCACGTTGGTCAGCTGACTACCAGCACCGACGCGACTGCCCGCCATAATCACGGCGTTGGTCACGACCGCCCCGGCGGCCACGCTAACATTGCGAGCCAAAACGGAGTGGCGCACCTGCCCGGCAATCGTGCCGCCGGGACCGCACAGGCAGTTGTGGCACCGCGCCCCGTCCGCAAAGTAGGTCGGAATTTCGTTGTGGGTCTTCGTGTAGATTCGGCGCGAGCTTTCGAACAGGGCCCGAAAATTGGCATCATCCAGTAGCGCGAGGTTCGCGGCAAAGTAACTGTGCAGGTCGTGAATGTTGGCCTGAAAGCCGGTGTATTCAAAGGCGTTCGTTTGATTTTGGGCGACGGCTTGGCGCATCAATTGTTCCAAATTAACGAGGTCGCCCCGTTGATTGGCCGCCTGCAGCAAATCAATCAGGTCAACGGTACTCAGTAGGTAGACCGCCATGCTCTTAGCGACCGCTTCGGTCGGTTGCCACTGAACCTGCTTGAGTGGAACGACGGCGGTTGCTAACCCGGTCGCCGTCAGGCTTAAAACCGTATTAGGCGCAACCAGCTGGTCCGGCGCGATCCGTTTATAAACGGCGGTTATCGCACTATCGCGTTCCTGGTGGTACCGCAGTAACGCCTTCAAATCAATATTACCGACGTTGCGGGTACTCATCACCACGGTGTACTCGCTATGACTGCGTTTTAAGAAGACGATTGAATCATCGTAGTAGTGGTGGATCAGCGCCAACTTTTTTTCCGGCGCGATCAACTTTAAATCGTTATAAGGCGAAAGGAAAAGCCCACCCTGAATCGTGTTCAGGTTCCAGTCATGACCGCTGCGCAGATGGTCTGCAACCGAGCGGCCCGACCGGGGGAGCGTTACGAGGACGTTTTTAATCCCGGCATTCACGATACTGGACAACCGAAAATCAATTAGTCGGTACCGGCCGCCAAACGGCAACATGCCCACCGGCCGCGCCGCCGTTAAGGGCGCTAACGCCGCCGCGGGTTCCAATAAATTAATGATGGCACTCACACTTGCTGGTCTCATACTTGCATCCCCCCGATAACTTCGTGATAACCGACAACGGCCACCTGCTGGCGCGTTCCTTGGACAACGGCGCCGTCACCCACGACCGCGTCCTCACCAATCAGGGCGTGATCGACCAGCGCCCCTTCGCCAATCGTCGCGCCGGGCATCACCATGCTGTCCATAATGCGACTACCGGCCCCAACGATTACCTGCTGGGACAAAATCGAGTGGTCAACGCGCCCGGCAACGTAACAACTATCCACGACCATCGCGTGGTTCACCTGACTCGTCGCGGTCAAGCGCATCGGCGGTAACACCGCCGCCTTGGAGTAGATCCGCCAGTTGCGATCACCAATGTTTAACGCATTATCCGGTTCCAGAAACTCCATGTTAGCTTGCCAGAGACTCTGAATCGTCCCAACGTCGCGCCAGTAACCCCGAAACGCGTACGCGTAAACGGCTTCATTATGTGAGAGGTAAAACGGGATGACGTCCTTACCAAAGTCTTCCAGCGATTTGTCACTCGCAAAGCTTTGAATTAGGTAGCGCCGTAACGTCGGCCAGTCAAAAATGTAAATCCCCATCGAGGCCTTATCGCTCTGCGGGTGTTGCGGTTTTTCTTCAAAGTCGATAATTCGTTCGGTCGCATCGGTATTCATCATGCCAAAGCGCCGGGCCTCCTTTTCAGTGACGTGAATCACCCCCACCGTTAACGACGCCTGCTTAGCTTGGTGGTAACGTAACATGGCCCGGTAATCCATTTTGTAGATGTGATCACCGGAGAGGACCAGTAAGTACTGTGGGTGTTGCTGATCGATGTATTCAATGTTTTGGTAAATGGCGTGGGCGGTCCCTTCAAAAAACTTATTGCCCTCACTCGAGGAAAACGGCTGTAAGACGGTCACCCCACCATTTAGGCCGTTCAAACCCCAGCTAGCGCCGTCACCAATGTGGGCGTTCAGTTCCAACGGCTGGTACTGGGTAATCACCCCGACCGTCTCAACGTCCGAATTCGCACAGTTGCTCAACGTAAAATCAATGATCCGGTAACGCCCACCAAACGGCACCGCCGGCTTGGCGGTCCCCTTCGTGAGTTTTCCGAGCCGGGTCCCTTGGCCCCCGGCTAGAATAATCCCTAACATCTTTTCACACATGTGTACTCCCCCTTGAAACCTTTGTTGGTGCAATCAGTAGCGCCCCCATTGCCGGCAATGTACAGGTTAAACTAGCCGGCTGGCCGCGGTACGGTTGGGCCGTTGCCGTAAACGTTTGCTCCAAACGGGTCCACGTGCCCCCAAACGCCTGCGCTTCCGTATTCAATAATAGGTGGTACGTCCCGCAATACGGGACGCCAATGCGGTACTGCCGGTGTTCCACCGGCGCAAAATTAAAGGTGGCAACGACGAAGTCATGCGGCCGCTTCGCCTGCCGAATGAAACTCATCGTGACGCTCTGCGGATCATCGGTATGGGTAAACCGCAAGCCCGCGTCAACTTGGTCTTGTTCCCATAACGGGCGCTGCTGGTGATACAGCTGATTTAGCGCCGCCGTAAAGCGCTGCATCGCGTGGTTTAAATGGTCATCTAAATCAACCCACTCTAACTGGCTCCAATCGCGCCATTCCAAGTACTGACCCCACTCAGCACCCATAAAATTAAGCTTCTTGCCCGGAAAGGCCAGCATGTACGTCAGTAGCGTCCGCAAATTAGCAAACTGGTTATACCGGTCGCCGGGCATTTTGTGCATGAGTGAGCGTTTGCCGTGCACGACCTCATCATGCGAAAACGGGAGGATAAAGTGCTCATCGTACATATAAACGAACGCAAACGTCAGTAATTGAAAGTGGTCCGCCCGGTACAACGGATCGAGCTTGAAAAAGTTGAGCGTATCGTGCATCCACCCCATGTTCCATTTAAAATCAAAGCCCAAACCGCCATCCTGTAAGGCGCCGGTGACCTGCGGGTAGGCCGACGACTCTTCGGCAATCATCGCAACGTCCGGATGGCGGGCGGCCACGACCCCGTTCAACTTTTTCAGAAAAGCGATACCTTCCACGTTGCGGTCGTCACCGTACTGGTTAAGGCGGTGTTCCTGACCAGCGTCGTAGTTGATGTAGAGGAGGTTCGAAACCGCGTCCACTCGTAAACCATCAAGGTGGCATTCTTCGAGCCAAAAGAGCGCACTTGAAATGAGAAAGCTCTGGACCTGGGCCTTGCCTAGATCGAAGTTCCACGCACCCCAGCGATGATTGTCCGCACGACCGCGGTCCGCATATTCAAAAGTTGGCGTCCCGTCATACTGGTAGAGTGCGTCGTAGTTACGGATGAAGTGGCCCGGCACCCAGTCAACGAAGACGCCGAGGTTCGCCTGGTGGCACGCGTCGACGAAGTGTAGGAAGGCGTCCCGGTCCCCAAAGCGACTGGTCGGTGCGAAGTAGCCAAACTGTTGATAGCCCCACGACCGATCCAGTAAGTGTTCCATCACCGGCATTAGTTCGATATGGGTGTACCCCAGCCGTTTAACGTACGGAATCAAACTCGCCGTCAGTTCCGTGTACGTGTAGTAACTGCCGTCCGGATGACGGCGCCACGACCCGAGGTGCACCTCGTAGATATTGAGTGGCCGCCGTTCCAGGTGCGTGCGTTTGCGGCGCGCTAACCACAGACTATCGTGCCAGTGCATCCGGCTGGGCGGACAAACCACCGCCGCATCGCCCGGTTTGGCTTCAAATTGCCGTGCAAACGGATCAATTTTCAACTGGCTCTGACCGTCGGGGGCGGTTACGCGAAATTTATATAATTGCCCGGGAAATATTTTGCTTAATTGCCCCTGCCAAATCCCAGTCGTTCCCAGTTCCCGGAGCGCCGTTGGTTGCCAGTGGTTAAAATCGCCAACCACCGCAACCGCGAGCGCGTGCGGTGCCCAAACGCGAAAGTCCGCCGTTTGGTTCGAATGCCAGTGACAGCCCAAAAAATTCTGACTCTGAAAGCCCCGGCCGGTATTAAATAAGTAACTTGGCGTTTGTGAATCTACTACCATCGTCAAAGTCATCACATCCCCACATGCTTGTTCAGTATTGTTCTAGTGAAATTATCATTATTATAAAAAGGGTGACCGGGGTTGACTATCCTTAATTAGGTTGCCTTACCTAACAAGTGCAATGGCTTGCCAGGCTTACGGCCGCACGCGTTTTCATCATTTTCTCATTGTAAATCGTTAGTCAATTTTCATGACAATTTTCACGTGCACAGCTTGATTTAACAACGTTTGCAGGCAAAAGAAAAACTCACCTGAAAAAAGCGGCCTTTTTTCGGGTGAGTTTATTCGGTGAGTTTTATTTTGGAGAGTGTGAGGGCCGACGGGTTGGTATTGAGCATTGCCTAGCTAAGGCGTTATCGCCTGGGCTTGGCGATGGCGACTTAGCGTAGCAAGCGCAGATACCAGGCGGCCCGAACACGTTTCGACTACCTTGCAGGAAAACAGCAAATTGAGCATTAGCCTAACCCCCAACATCACTTCCAGTAAGCATAGCGGTACAACGCATCCCGGAGCAACGTAAAGTGAACGCCACCGACCTTATCGCTAATCAGGTGCGCGGCGGCCGTTTGATAGACCGGCGTTACCCCCTGCTTAGCAGCGACCATTTTTGCGGCTTGCTGCATCGTCGCGTAGCGGTCCTTCGTGGACTGCTGGTCAGCCGTGATCGTCTTGATTAGTGCTTCGTAATCGGCATCTTCAAACTTCCCGAAATCGACCGAGTTGGTGATGGAGGCCTTATTCAAGAAATCGATGGGGTCTTGGAAGTCGCTGGACCATGACAGGGTCGCCAGGTCAAAATTGCCCTTACTCAAAGTCGAAATTTCGTTCGAGAGTGGCACCGACTTGATGCTGACGGTTACACCGTCCAGGTGCTTTTGAATCGCGGCTTGAATAAATTCAGCGACCGACTTGTTAACGTCGTTATCGTTCGTCAGCAGTTGAATCTTCAAGTTCTTCTGGCCCAAGCTTTCCTGGGCACGTTGCCAGTATTGCTTGGCCTTCTGCGGGTCGTACGGGTACAAGTTGCCGGTATCCTGATTAAAATCGGCCCCGGTCTGCGGATTTTTGGCGTTACCAGTTGGGACTAGCGACTTGGCCGCCACGGAGCCGTCCTTCAACACGTTCTTAACCAACGACTGCCGGTTTAAAGCGTAACTAACCGCTTGCCGTAAGGCGGTGTTTTGTAAAGCGGAATTCTTCTGGTTCCAAAGTAAAAAGTACAACTGGTTGAGCTTGGTAATTTTTAATTGATCTTTAAGCGCACCCTGTTTAGCGTTCGCCACCTGAGTACCCGTAATTTGGGTAACCTGCACGGCGTTACTTTCAAACAGGTTTTGGGCGGTGGAATTCGTTTTCACCGTTTGCACCTTCACGTTCTTGATGCGCACGCCCTTGCTGGCATAGTAGTGCGGATTCTTCACGTACTTCCACGTATCATTCGTCCCATCCCAGCCTTTAAGTTGGTAAGGGCCGTTTGAGAGCGTCTTCGCGGCACTGGTCCCGTATTGGTTTCCATACTTCTCGGTAAACTGCTTATTCAACGGATAAATTTCCGTGGCTAGCCGGTAATTGAAGTAGGGCACCTTTCGTTCCAGTGTCAGCTGCAATTTATATTTACCCAGGGCCTTAGCCCCCAGCGTTTGTACGGCTTTTTTCCCGTCGGTAATGGCACTGGCATTTTGAATTTCAGCCACGTGGCCGACTTCTTGCGACTTCGTTTGCGGATCGACCTGCCGCCGAAGCGAGTACACGAAGTCCGCCGCCGTCACCTTCTTGCCGTTGGCCCACTTCGCGTCGTGCCGTAAATTAAAGGTGTACGTCTTTCCACCATTGGTTGGCTGCACGACTTTTTTGGCAATCGCCGGCACGACCTTCCCCTTCTGATTAGTCGTGTACAAGCCTTCCATAAACTGCGCGATGGCCGCCTGACTGGCAATGTCGTCGGCCTTATTGGGGTCGGCGGTCGCCATTGACTGGGTTGCGGTCACCGTTAACGTTTTGTTGGCATTACTTTGGGCTTGCGACTGCTTGCCGCACCCCGCTAATATTAGGCCGAGCGCCAAGACGCCCGTCCCCCCGATCCATTTTTTTAGTTGCATTGAACAACACCATCCCTAGTTAAAAATTAATGCGTTTCTCCTACGAAGCCGTAACAGCAACACATTTTTGGGAGTCCACCATTGTGAGTCGTTGCGTGCATTAAAGCATTTGTACCAAATCGTTGCGTTGTCATTGTTACCAACCTCCCTAATTTTTAACTAGCAATTTTAACCCGGATCATTGTCATCAGCTGAGCTACTGCGTGGGGTGAAATCGCGTTTCAAGCGGAAAAAGTCCCCGTATGCGCTCAGGCATACGGGGACGACGTTGCCGTGTTACCACCCCGATTTAGGTGCAGTGCACCCACTCGATGGGGAATAACGCACCCAAACGGGTCACGGAAAGGTGACCGGTACTTCGAGCCCATCTTCTGCGTGGGGGGTGCCGTCCTTGCACTGTCGACGGTCGCTAAATCACGGTGCCACGCATACTCTGCTCTGCAATTACCTAAGATTAAAATTTCATGGTTTTTTGATTAATTTAAGGTTAAGGCTTTGGTTTACATTTGTCAATGATTTTTTTAGAGTGTGAGGAGCGGCGGATTGATGCCGAGCACTACCTAGCTAAGGCGTTATCGCGGTTTATGCGATGGCGCCTTAGCGTAGTAGGCACAGGCGTCAGCCGCTCCGAACACGTTTCAAAGGCAGAGTGTGAGGGCCAGCGGGTTGACCTTGAGCATTGCCTAGCTAAGGCGTTGTCGCGGGTTGTGCGATGGCGCCTTAGCGTAGCAAGCGCAGAGGTCAGCTGGTCCGAACACGTTTCGGCGAGATATAACAAAAAAAGAGGCCCACACCGGGCCCCTTCCATCATTGTCAAATATTAAGTATCCTTACTGCCGTACCTGACCATTCCCATCGATCACGTACTTATACGACGTTAGCTCCGCTAAGCCCATCGGACCGCGAGCGTGCAGTTTCTGGGTTGAAATCCCAATTTCTGCCCCGAAACCGAATTCGAAGCCATCCGTAAAGCGGGTGGACGCGTTAATGTAAACGCAAGCGGCGTTGACCCGTTGCTGGAATTGTTTCCCAGCTTGGTAATTATCCGTCACAATCGCTTCGGAATGCTGGGTATTGTAGCGGTTGATGTGCTGAATCGCTTCATCCTCAGATTGCACCACTTTAACCGCGATAATCAAGTCGTTATATTCCGTACCCCAGTCTTCCGGTGTGGCGGGAACCACGTCGGGCACGATGGCTTGGGTGGCTGCGTCTCCGCGAACTTCCACCCCGTGGTCACGCAGGGCTTGAATAATGGTTGGTAAGTAGTCCTTTGCAACCGCTTCGTGAATCAATAATTTTTCGGTGGCGTTGCAGACCGATGGCCGTTGGACCTTGCCGTTAACGACGATTTCAGTAGCCATTTTAAGTTGGGCCGCCTGGTCGACGTAGACGTGGCAGTTACCCGCACCCGTTTCGATGACGGGAACGGTCGCTTTTTGCAAGACCGTTTGAATCAGACGCGCACTGCCGCGCGGAATCAGCACGTCAACGTAGCCGGTCAACTGCATGAACTTCGCGGCGGTTTCGTGGGAGGTATCCTGGATCAACTGAATCGCGTTTTCGTCCAAGCCCTGATCCGCTAACACGGCGCGCAAGACTTGCACTAAGGCTTGGTTGGAATGCAAAGCTTCCTTACCACCCCGTAAAATAACCGCGTTCCCGGTTTTGAAGCACAGCGCGGACGCGTCAACCGTCACGTTGGGCCGGGCTTCAAAAATCATCCCGATAACGCCGAGCGGGACCCGTTGCTTGGCAATCATTAGGCCGGCCGCGTTTTTCCACGCCCGGTCCACGTTGCCAATTGGATCGGGTAAGCCCGCGACTTGTTCTAAGCCGAGCGCCATCGCGTCAATCCGGTCAGCCGTTAGCTTTAAGCGGTCAACGAACTTCGCCGGCACTTGCGGATTCTCTAAATCGCGCGCGTTAGCGGCTAAAATTTCACTCGCGTGCGTCCGTAAAGCCGCTGCCATGGCGGTCAAAACGGTATTTTTAACGGTGGTTGAACACTGGGCCAGCGTGGCACTAGCCGTTTGGGCGCGTTGGCCCAACTGTTCTAAATCAGCGGTTGTCATTTCCATGAAGCTACCTCCTAAGTTAAAGTGTCTTTAATTATCCAAATAAAGTGCCGACGGGCTCGCCAGCTAAAATTTTAAAAATGATGGCGGGGTCTTCACCGTTCGCCAAAATCATCTGCCCGTGCGCGGCCAGCATCCGTTCGGCGGCCTTCAGTTTGGTGACCATCCCGCCGGTCCCGAAACGGCTGCCGCTGCCACCAGCTTGCTCGTAGGTTGCGTCCGTAACCCGTTCAACGCGCGTTAGTAGTTCGGCATTGGCGTCGGCGTTCGGGTTGCCAGTGTAAAAGCCGTCGATGTCGGAAAGCATGATCAGTAAGTCGGCCCCGATGTTGGTGGCGACGATGGCGGATAACTGGTCATTATCCCCAAATTTGGTTTCATGATCCAACTCATCAACCGCAACCGTATCATTTTCGTTAACGATGGGAATGACGTTCTGCGCTAATAAGGCTTCGAACGTATTCAACACGTTCTGGTGACTTTCCGGATAAACGAAAATATCGCGGGTCAACAAAACTTGGCCGATTTTTTGCTCGTAAACGGCGAACCGTTCCTTATAGATCGAAACTAATTCGGTTTGCCCAACCGCTGCGATGGCCTGCTGTTCAGGAATCGCTTTGGGCCGCTTTTTCAGACCGAGGTAGTTTAAGCCGACCCCAATTGCCCCCGAAGAGACGAGTACGACTTCACGGCCACGGTGCCGCATCGCACTAATTACAAACGCTAACTGGTCGATTGCCCGTAAGTTGATCGCGCCGTCGGGATAGACGAGCGAACTCGTCCCAACCTTGATTACGACGCGCTTTGCGTGCAATTCTCGCATCACTTTCACTGTTGCCACCAACTTCTTATTTATTTGTTTCACGTGAAACATCGTCCGAATGAATATCAAGTTGCATATAATTGGTGGCCGTATGCTGATGCACGTGCACGACCCCCATGTTAATTGCTAATACTATTAATAAAACCACAAATGCTAATAAAAACAAAGCCTTATAGGACCAATTATCAATGATTACCCCACCGAATAACGGGCCCAAGGAGCGCCCTAACGCGCTAAACGCTTGCACTAAGCCTTGATAACGGCCCTTGGCAGCGACTGGTGATAACTGACTGACCAGCGTTGGCATGGCCGGTGACCAGGTGGCCTCCCCAATTGTGAGTAAGACCATTGCAAAAATAAAGTGCGGGTAATCGTGCGCGCTGACGAGTGATAAAAATGATAGTCCGACAAATAACATGCCGAAGAAAAATTGATAATATAAGTTTTTAATCCGGTCACCCAGTAAACTAAGAATACTTTGAATGACCACCAGTAAACCGGCGTTGACCGTCCATAAAAAGCTATAATTGCGTAGCGGCATCCCCAAGTTCGTCATGTAGACGGAGAGGTTGCTGACCCATTGTTCGTACAGTAGCCAAATAATAAATAGACTAATAAAGAAAGTCCAAACCATCCAGAAGTTGGGTCGCGGTAACCGGATGTTTTTTTCCTGCCGCGGGTCGACCCCGGTTACGTTAGAGGAATCCACGTTATATTCAAACAACGCAATAATCAGGAAAATAACGAAGAGGCCGGTCGTCATTGAGAACAACAACGCCATGCCCATACTATAAACGATGCCGACAAACATCGTCCCGAACACGACCCCTAAATTGGCCGCTAGGTACATCAAGGTAAACGTTCGCCGAACCTTTTGGCGTGGTACGCTGGCTGCTAAGGCGTTAAACATGGTGTTCAACCACCCAGCCGCAAAACCGGTCACGACCAGTAAAATCGGGTACCACGGCCAACCGTGCCAAAAGATCAGCATGAAGTTGGCCGCCCCGTTCAATACAATTCCCATCAGTAATAAATAATACGGATTACTGCGGTCAAAGATGCGGCCCCCAATCGTACTGGCCAGGACGTTCGCCACTGAATTTAACAGTAACACGACCCCGGTTTCGGTCAGGGACTTTCCCAAAACGTTATGCATATAAATGGTCGTTAATGGCCAAATAAAG
The DNA here is from genome assembly GCF_005405425.1 of Lactiplantibacillus modestisalitolerans. Lineage (GTDB taxonomy): Bacteria > Bacillota > Bacilli > Lactobacillales > Lactobacillaceae > Lactiplantibacillus > Lactiplantibacillus modestisalitolerans. Next base: position 102,158 of record NZ_BJEA01000008.1, read on the forward strand.
CTCATTCCAATGTTATTCATAAACTGCCCGGCAATTAGCCAGGGCGTTGCGATTGCTTGTTTACGTGCCATTGCACCACCACCCCGTTCACAGACTCTAAGTTTCATCATAGCAAAATTTCTCAAAAATAACAGGGCGTTTGTGAGAATCCAGCTAAAACGGCTCGATAATAGGTGGTACTAAGACTGCCGCCAGTAGCGGGTGTCACCGGTTGGCTGGAACACTGCGGGCATCGATTTGAGCTCACTCAGAAAAACCACTGAGCAATCTCAAATTCGAGCCTTATTCTAAGCCGGAAGCACCCCACTTCCGGCCAAGAATAATTTCGCAGTTGAGCCATGGTGACCCCCACTACTGGCTAGATTTACCTTCATATGAAGTTTTGCGGCGTAATTTAACAAATCTCAATTAATGAAGATCATCCCACAGAACGATTACTAAATTTAGTATCATCTTGCTTACTCATTTCGGTAATCACAGCGAACTGATTGAAAATTAAATTGGTAACCTTCCTGGCAGCTCAACACCAAGCATCATGGTCCCAAATAAAATGGACCCCCAGCCAAAACTGAGCGTCCATTTTGATTAACCTTGTTGCGGGTCCTGCGCGTAAGAAACTGACGAAAACTTGTTGAACGGTTTGACGAACAACAGTTTAACGGTTCCCCGCGCCCCGGCCCGGTTTTTTTCAATAATAACTTCAACTTCACCAACGTCTTCGGAGGCATCTTCATCGCGGGGATCACCGCCATTAAAGTCACCACCGCCGCCGTTAAAGCCGCCACCGCCACCATCATCGTCTTCATCACCGCGATCATAATAATCTTCACGGTACAGGAAGGCAACGATGTCGGCATCTTGTTCGATTGAGCCGGATTCACGAATATCAGATAATACCGGGCGCTTATCTTGCCGTTGTTCCACGCCCCGGGAAAGCTGGGACAGGGCAATAACGGGAATGCCTAATTCCTTGGCTAGCTTTTTCATTTGCCGCGAAATTTCGGAAACTTCTTGTTGCCGACTTTCGGTATTGCCCCCTTCAATCAGTTGGAGGTAGTCAACGACGATCAGGCCCAGGTTACCCTGTTCCTTAGCCAGCCGCCGACTCTTGGCCCGAATTTCGGACATCTTAATTCCGGGGGTGTCGTCAATGTAGATACTTGCTTTGGACAAGCTCCCCATCGCCACCACCAGGTGTTCCCACTCTTCTTCGTTTAACTGCCCGGTCCGTAAATGACCGGCGTCGATACTTCCTTCCGCACACAGCATCCGGTTAACCAGCGATTCAGCCCCCATTTCCAAACTGAAAATGGCGACGGTCGTATCGGTCTTGGTCGCTACGTTTTGGGCAATGTTCAACGCAAAGGCCGTTTTCCCAACGGCGGGCCGGGCCGCCAAAATAATCAGGTTATCGGGCTGCAGGCCCGCCGTCATCTTATCTAGTTCGGTAAAGCCGGTTGGCAACCCGGTAATGTCATCATCGTTTTGGTACAACCGGTCAATTTCTTCAATCGACGCGTTCAAAACTTCGTTGATCGACTTAAAACCACTCTGATTCCGTTGTTCGGAAACGTTCATGATTTCGCGTTCAGCGTCGTCAAGTAACGTCGTGACGTCGTCATTTTCCGTGTAAGCCTTTTGCGTGATTTCGGTCGCCGTTTTGATCAACCGCCGAACCGTCGCCTTTTGCGCCACGATTTTGGCATAGTAGCCCGCGTTCGCCGCGGTCGGAACCGACCCCGCTAACTCGGCAATGTAGCTCATCCCACCAACGTCATCCAGCTGATTTTGGGCCGTTAAAAGGTCACTAACGGTCACCGCATCAATCGCTTCGTCGCGGTCATTCAGCGTGACCATGCTGGCAAAGATGATCTGATGTGCGCGCCGGTAAAAATCTTGCGCTTCGACAAACTCCATCGCTTCAACCAAGGCGTCACCATTTAAAAAGATCGCCCCGAGAACCGCCTGTTCGGCTTCAATATTTTGAGGTGGGGTTTGATCTAGCACATCATTGTTCATTAAAGTTCATCCTTTTTATTTTTCGACCACGTGGACCCGAATTTTGGCCGTTACTTCTGGGTGTAACTTAACGGGCACGTTTGTGTAACCTAATACCCGAATTGGATCTGGCAATTCGATTTTACGTTTATCTAACTTAACTTGATATTGGTCGGCTAAGGCCGTCGCAATTTGCTTGCTAGGAATTGAACCGAATAAGCGGCCGTCCGTGCCGGCCTTGGCTTTTAATTCAACAACCGTTTCGTCAGCTTCGAGCGCCTGCTTGGTTTGCTTCGCTTCCGCCAATTCTTCGGCTGCCCGGGCCGCTTCATTTTTTTGTTCAGCCTTCAAGGTCGCCACGGCGCCCTTGGTAGCAGCTTTCGCTAATCCCTTTTTAATTAAAAAGTTTTGTGCGTACCCATCCGGCACGTTTTTAATTTGGCCGCGTTGGCCCTTACCACGAACATTGCTTAAGAAAATAACTTTCATCAACTATCACTCCTAATTAGATTCTGGGGTCGGTTCGTCCGTCGCCGTCAGTAAATCGATCAGCTCCTGTTTAACTTCATCGACCGCCTTACCTTCAATCTGGGTTGCCGCGTTCGACAAGTGACCACCGCCACCCAGTTTTTCCATGTAAACTTGCACGTTGATCTCACCGAGCGAACGCGCCGAGATACCGACCCGCCCGTCTTCGCGACGCGTAATGACAAACGACGCGTCGACCCCGGACATTGACAGTAGCGAATCTGCCGCTTGCGCCGCCGTGACGGGATCGTACGCCTGGTCGTTTTCGCCGACACAGAGGGCCATATCCTGGTTCACAAATTCGACCGATTCGATCAAATGGTTGCGTTGCAAGTAGCTGTCCACGTTTTCTTTCATGAACTGCTGAACCAGTAAGGAATCCGCCCCGGCGGACCGTAAGTAGCTGGCCGCGTCGAAGGTCCGTGAGCCGGACCGCAGTGAAAACGACTTGGTATCGATCACAATCCCGGTCAACATGGCGGTCGCTTCAATTTTATTGATTGGTTCCGCGTCGTGGGACTGGTACTCGAACATTTCGGTGATCAGTTCACAAGTCGAGGAAGCGTACGGTTCAATGTAGACCAAGACCGGATTTTCGGGGAATTCTTCACCCCGGCGGTGATGGTCGATAATCATGACCCGGTTTTCGAGCCGTTCATAGAGCGCCTGCGACATCGAAATGCTTGGCTTAGAATGGTCGGCCATGATCAATAGACTTTGGTCAGTCGCCTTTTCTAACGCCTCAGCCGGTGAAATAATGGCTGCTTCGATGGTTGGGTCTGATTTTAACTGGTCAAGTAGTCGTTGAATGTCGGAATGGACGTTCTGCTCATCCAAAACGACCCAACACTGTTTACCATTCATCTCGGCAATCCGCCGTAATCCTAAACAGGCTCCAACCGCATCCATGTCGGGTTGCTGGTGGCCCTGAACAAAGATTTGGTCGGACTGGTTCATTAATTCCTGGAGCGTCTGACTGATCATCCGGGCCCGAACCCGGGTCCGCTTTTCCATTGGGTTGGTCTTCCCGCCGTAGAAGCGGGCGGGCTCGTCTTCGGCCTTCACAACGACTTGGTCCCCACCCCGTCCAAGGGCGAGGTCCATGTTGCTCTGAGCTAGATCGGCAAGGTTATTCATGTTGCGTTCACCGTAAGCAATCCCAACGCTCAAAGTTAACGGAAAGTTTTGTTTCGACGTTGATTCCCGAATCCGGTCCAAAATTTGGAATTTGTTTTCTTCGACCCGCCGTAAGCTGCTAGCGTAGCCGAGTAAGAAAAAGTGGTCGTCATCCAACCGCTTTAAGTACATCCCAAACATTTGGGTCCACTTAGATAACTCGTTCGTGACGTAGTTATTTAAGTTCGAAATATCGGTATCCGCCATTGACTGGGTAATCTCATCGTAGTTATCCAAAAAGATCTGCCCAATCACTAACTTTTCATCTTCGAACTGGTCCGTCAGTTCCGCGTACTTCGTGACGTCCATCATGTAGACGGTGTTAGTACTTTGTTGCACGCGTAAATCAAACTGATAATCTTGCCAGCGAATCGTTGTCGGGGTGTCCGCATTCGCCGTCAACGTGGCGGCCAATTCAGCGTCCACGTCTTCTAGACGGTAGCCCAAAACATCCTTATCCCCAAAATAGCGCTGCAAGTACGGATTGACCCATTCAATCGTGTCATCGGCGTTAAAGATCATGACCCCGATGGGCATCTGAATCAGGGCTTCCTGCTCCCCGCGTTTAATTCGGTAAGATAAATCGGAAATGTATTCGTTGGCACTCGAACTGAGTTCGATCAGCGTATTATACGATAAGACGCCGGCCATGATAATCAGTATTAAAATAATCGTCCCAAAAATCCAGTTCATGAGGTAGCCCGTCACCAGCATGACGAGTGATAACCCGGCAATGACTAATGCAAGCAACCGTAACTGTTCATTTTGCAAGAAGAATGGAATTTTTTCGCGCGAAAAAAATTTTTTCATTTCAAAATCCCTCAAGAGTTCTCAATAATAACTCTATTTTATCACAAACCACTAGTGGCTTCAGTCATAACTATCACTTGCGGCCCGCATCTTATCAAAGCCCGTCGTATCGGGGCTGAGCCCGTTAACGACCTTAATTAAGACCGCTTGCTACGCCTGACTAGCAATTTCAAACAGCGCTATCCAAAACAATACGAAAAAGCCACAGCGCCGATGGCTGTGGCTTTTCAAAGAGCTGAACTATTCTTCGGATACGAATGGTAATAAGCCCATGATCCGTGCTCGCTTGATTGCGATCGTCAAAGAACGTTGGTTCTTGGCGCTAGTTCCAGTAACTCGACGTGGCAAAATCTTCCCACGTTCAGAAATGAAACGACGTAATAAGTCAGTATCTTTATAATCGATGTATTCGATATGGTTTGCGGCGATGAAGTCGACTTTACGACGACGACGGCCACCTCTTCTTTGTTGTGCCATTGGTATTTCCCTCCTCGATCACGGTAGCAATGCTACTAGAATGGTAAATCATCATCCGAGATATCAATTTGGTCCCCGTTATTGGCAAACGGATCCGCCTGGTTGTTGTTGGCACTGCTTGACGGTGCACTGCTACCAGCATTGGACGTTGGGTTGCCGTTCCCGAACGGATTATTATTGTTAGCCGCTGATGATTGTTGAGGAGCTGCATTTTGGCCTTGATTACCATAGCCATTATTATTGCGATTGTTGTAATTCGAATTACTGTTACCGTAATTGTTATTACCACCACCGTTATTAGCCTGATGACGTTCAGACTCGGCCCGGGACTCTAATAAGGCAAAGTTTTCAACGACAACTTCTGTGACGTAAACTCGTACCCCTTGTTGGTTTTCGTAGTTCCGGGTTTGAATTCGGCCATCGATCCCAACAAGCGACCCCTTATGAGTGAAGTTCGTAAAGTTTTCAGCAGCCTTACGCCAAATGACGCAGTTGATGAAATCAGCTTCACGTTCCCCATTCTGGTTTGTGAATTGACGATTAACGGCAAGGGTGAACGTCGCGACGGCGGCACCACCATTTGTGTAACGTAATTCCGGGTCCCTTGTTAGTCGGCCAACAAGAACTGTACGGTTAATCATGCAGAAGTGCTCCTCTCTCAGTTAGTTTCGTTTAATTAGTCTTCGCGTTTAACGATCATGTGACGTAAGATGTCATCGTTGATCTTTGAAAGACGATCAAATTCGTTTAATGGGGTGTCATCAGTAGTCGTTAAGTTAACGATATGATAAGTACCTTCATTGAAACCGCCGATTTCGTATGCGAAACGACGCTTTGACCAATCTTTTGAATCAATTACTTCAGCACCGTTATCAGTTAAGATTTTGTCGAAACGATCAACTAAAGCTGTTTTAGCAGCGTCGTCGATGTCGGGACGTACGATGTAAGTAATTTCATATTTCTTTGATTCACTCATGAAATTTGCACCTCCTTATGGACTTCAGGCCCTTCTTCTTGAAGAGCAAGGAAAGTAATCTAAGGCTACTTAGATACTCACGAATTATAAGTATAGCATCCAAGTTAGGTTGTTGCAAGGTTTAGCTTGGCCGACGAACAAAAAGATTTTGGAATCCGTTACAACTAATAGGTTCGCCAAAAACTGATTTTTCCCGTTAATTTCCCGGGAAATAATTCAAAAAAATACGGCCACCCGGTAAAAATCCCGCGGTGACCGCAATCTTAACAAATTGGTTTAACGCAACTCATCAAGCTAGTTGTTAATTATTGTTCATCTGAGTCCGTTGGATGGGCCTCACCACTCGTTGCGTCCGGTGCATCGGCCGGTGTTGCTTCCGACGCAGCCGCCGAAGTGGCATCAACCGGACCGTCTGCTAGTACCGCACTCGCTGAATCCGCCGCACTGGTTGCTGATTCAGCATCCGCGTCAGCTTCAACTTCTGGATCAACCTTCGCCATCGTGGCTACTTTGCCACTAGCGGTTAAACGCATCAGCCGAACCCCGAGGGTTGCCCGTCCAGTTTGCGAAACCGTGCTGATATTAAAGCGAATCATGACCCCTTGGTCGGTCATCACCATGATATCTTCGGTCCCGTCAACGGTCGTTAACCCGGCAAGCGGGCCGTTCTTTTCCGTGACGTTGGCGGTCTTGATCCCTTTACCGCCCCGACCCTTAATTGGGTATTCCGCCGCGGCAGTTTGTTTCCCGTAACCTTTTTCAGTAATGATGAAGACCTTACTGTCAGGTTTCAGGATGTCAAAGCCAATCACGAAGTCGTCATCACGTAACCGAATTCCCCGAACCCCAGTTGCGGTCCGGCCCATTGACCGAACACTGGTTTCATCGAAGCTAACGGCGTAGCCGGCGTGCGTTCCGATGATCACGTTTTGATTGCCATCGGTAATCTTAACGCCGATCAATTCGTCATCGTCCTTCAACGTAATTGCCTTGAGGCCGTTGCTCCGAATATTCGCGAATTCTTGGACGGGGGTGCGTTTAACGACCCCTTTAACCGTCGTAAAGAACAGGTACTTATCCGAGTCGTTGGCGTCACCCTTGACGTTTACGACCGCCTGAATCTTTTCGCCGGAGTTGACTCCGAGCAAGTTAATGACCGGAATCCCCTTAGCGGTCCGCCCATACTCTGGAATCTCGTAAGCCTTCATCCGGTAAACTTTCCCGGCATTCGTGAAGAACAACAGGACGTCGTGGGTCGAGGTCGTTAACAAGTGCTCAATGAAGTCGTCGTCATGGACGTCCATCCCTTGAATCCCGCGACCACCACGGTGCTGCGACTTAAATTCAGTCGTTGGCAGGCGTTTGATGTAGCCGTTGTGGGTCAACGTGACCGCCACTTCTTCTTCTTCGATCAAGTCTTCGTCTTCGATGCTCAGCACTTCGCCGACCATTAATTCGGTCCGACGCTTATCGCCAAACTTACGTTGAATTTCGAGTAATTCTTCGTAAATGATTTGGTTAATGCGTTCGCGACTTGCCAAAATGGCCTTATAATCGGCGATGGCTTTCAGTAAGTCTTGATATTCACTTTCAATCTTTTCGCGTTCCAAACCGGTTAAACGAACTAACCGCATGTCCAAGATAGCTTGGGCCTGCTTATCAGATAACCCGTAGTTGTCCATTAACTGGTTTTTAGCAATTTCGCTGGTTTGCGAGTTACGAATGATTGAAATGATTTCGTCAATGTGGTCAAGTGCGATCCGCAACCCTTCCAGGATGTGGGCGCGCGCTTGGGCCTTCTTCAAGTCAAACTGCGTCCGCCGCCGAATGACGTCTTCTTGGTGTTCCAAGTAATAGTTTAAGATCTGCTTGAGACTCAGAACCTTCGGCGCACCCTTGACGATTGCCAACATGTTGAACCCAAAGTTGGTTTGCATCAGGGTCATCTTGTACAAGTTGTTTAAAATTACTGAGGCGCTTGCGTCCCGGCGCACGTCGATCACGACGCGCATCCCTTCCCGGTCACTTTCATCGTTAATGTCCGTAATGCCTTCGATTTCCTTATCGCGGGCTAGAGACGCAATCCGTTCAATCAGTTTAGCCTTGTTGACCATGTACGGTAATTCGGTCACGATGATCCGTTGCTTACCGTTCTTTTGTTCTTTAATGTCAACTTTAGCGCGGATAATAATGTTGCCGCGGCCGGTTTCGTAAGCTTTCCGAATCCCGGACTTACCCATCACGATCCCACCAGTTGGGAAATCAGGACCCGGCAAGACTTCCATCAAGTCCGCCGTCGTCGCATCCGGATTATTCATCAAGAGGTGGATTGCCGAAATAACTTCGGCCAGGTTGTGGGGTGGAATGTTCGTCGTCATCCCAACGGCAATCCCGGTCGCCCCGTTAACTAACAGGTTGGGGAACCGCGCTGGTAAGACTTCTGGTTCCCGTTCGGTGTCATCGTAGTTGGGTTGCCAATTAACGGTGTCCTTGTTAATGTCGCGTAACATTTCAACCGCGATCTTACTCATCCGTGCTTCGGTATACCGCATTGCGGCGGCGCTATCACCATCGACCGAACCAAAGTTCCCGTGACCATCCACTAACATGTAGCGGTAACTGAAATCTTGGGCCATCCGAACCATTGATTCGTAGATGGCGGAGTCCCCGTGGGGGTGATACTTTCCCATGACGTCCCCGACGATCCGGGCCGACTTCTTATACGGCTTTTCCGGCGTCACACCTAGTTCGCTCATCCCGTACAGGATTCGCCGGTGAACTGGCTTTAAACCGTCCCGCACGTCCGGCAGTGCCCGGGCTACGATAACACTCATCGCGTAGCTCAGAAACGACGTCCGCATGGTTTTGGTGAGGTTCACGTCCGTAATTCGATTATTCGATAAATCTGAATCAGCCAAAACTTTCGTCCTCCTTATTCCGTTCTACCAATCGGGTACGCGTACATACCCGTCGCACGCAGGTCAACTGCGCTTACACGTCTAAGTCCTGTACGAACTTAGCGTTATCTTCGATAAATTCACGCCGCGGCTTAACTTGGTCCCCCATTAACATCGAGAAGACCCCGTCAGCATCCGCTGCGTCTTCGTCCCGTACCCGGAGCAAGCGGCGCTTATCTGGGTCCATGGTCGTTTCCCACAGCTGTTCGGCGTCCATTTCACCAAGCCCCTTGTACCGTTGGACGACGGGCTTCGGTGATGGTGATAATTGACCGAGCACTTCGGTCAATTCTTCATCGGAATCGATGTAGCGCTTGAACTTACCTTGCCGCACTTGGTACAGCGGTGGTTGGGCAATGTAAACGAACCCGGCGTCAACTAACGGCCGCATGTAGCGGTAGAACAACGTTAGGAGTAGCGTCCGAATGTGGGCGCCGTCGACATCGGCATCGGTCATAATGATCAACTTATGGTAGTTGGCCTTGCTTAAATCAAAGTCACCACCAAAACCGGTGCCCATCGCGGTAAACAGTGAACGAATTTCTTCGTTCGCTAAGATTTTATCGATGCTGGCTTTTTCAACGTTTAAAATTTTCCCCCGGATTGGTAGGATGGCTTGCGTCAAGCGCGAGCGTCCCTGCTTAGCGGAACCACCGGCGGAATCCCCTTCGACGATGAATAATTCACTGATTTCGGGGTCCTTACTGGTGTTATCGGCTAACTTACCAGGTAAATTACTAATTTCCAGCCCACTCTTCTTACGCGTAACTTCGCGGGCGCGCTTAGCGGCAACCCGGGCCTTAGAGGCGAGCATCCCCTTGTCAACGACTTTCCGAGCAATTGACGGGTTCTCAAGCAGGTACTTATTAAAGTGTTCGGAAAATAGCCGATCAACCGCAACCCGGGCATCCGAGTTACCTAACTTAGTCTTAGTCTGCCCTTCAAATTGCGGGTCCGGGTGTTTAACACTGACGACCGCGGTCATGCCTTCCCGCACGTCTTCCCCAGAAAGGTTGGCGTCGTTGTCTTTTAGCAAGTTATTCTTGCGAGCGTAGTCGTTAATGACCCGCGTTAATGCGCGCTTGAACCCTTCTTCGTGGGTCCCACCTTCGTAGGTGTGGATGTTGTTGGTGAAGGTCATCAAGTTACTGTGGTAATCATCGGTGTACTGTAACGCCACTTCCACGGTAATCCCTTTTTGTGCGCCTTCCACGTAAATTGGTTCTGGGAAGAGAACGTTCTTGTTTTTATCTAGATATTCAACGTAGTGCCGAATCCCGCCTTCGTACAAGAAGTCGCTTTCGGTCGGTTCTTCGGGGCGGTTATCACGAATCGTGATCCGCAAGCCCTTGTTTAAGAAGGCCAGTTCCCGAATCCGGGTCGTTAAGACGTTGATATCATAAGTCGTCGTTTCGCGGAAAATATCGGGATCCGGTGTAAAGTGAACGGCCGTCCCGTGTTGGTCGTCGCCCGCTTCACCGATAACCTTCATGGGCGTCTTGACCTTCCCACGGGAAAAGTCCATGTAATAAACGTGGCCGTTCCGGGTAACTTTGACGTCCAGTTCGGAAGAAAGCGCGTTGACGACCGAGGCCCCTACCCCGTGGAGTCCGCCGGAAACTTTATAACCGCCACCGCCGAATTTACCACCGGCGTGCAGAATCGTATAGACCGTTTCCAGTGCGGGTTTCCCAGTCTTCTTTTGAATGTCGACTGGAATCCCCCGACCGTTATCGGTGACCGTCACACTATTATCCTTTTCAACGGTAACGTGGATTTCGTTGGCAAAACCTGCGAGGGCTTCGTCAATCCCGTTATCAACAATTTCCCAAACCAAGTGGTGGAGTCCTTGGCTACTGGTCGTCCCAATATACATCCCGGGACGCTTCCGGACAGCTTCGAGCCCTTCCAAAACTTGAATTTGGCTAGCATCGTACTCGCGCGCTTCTTCAAGCTTGGTTTCTTTTTCGTTCTCGGTCAATGCGATTCCTCCTCATGTAAACTGCCTTGGCTAACTTCAAATACTTTCGGCGCGTGAATTAATTGCCGCGCGACCCCGTCCAAACTCGGCGTCGTCAGGAAGGTTTGCACCTTATCCTGAATTGCCTTAAGTAAGTGGGTCTGACGCGCGGCATCGAGTTCTGATAACACGTCGTCGAGCAACAAAACCGGGTATTCACCGGTTTCGGCCTTCATCAGATCAATTTCCGCCAACTTAACGGAGAGCGCCGTCGTCCGCTGTTGGCCCTGTGAGCCGTACGTTTGGACGTTTTTACCATTAACGCTAAATTGCAAATCGTCCCGGTGCGGGCCCAGCAAGGTCGTGCCTTGGAAAATCTCCTTGGCTTGTTGCTTGCTGTACATCGTTTGGAGCGCTTGGTAGAGCTGCTCAACTGATTCGTGCGCCGTTTCCGGTACCTGGGTCACATAGTGAAAGGCCAACTGTTCCTGATCCTGCGTAATCACCTGATGGACGCCCTGCGCCCATTTTTCTAGCTGCTTCAATAACTGCAAGCGTTTATAGATGATTTCAGCCCCAAAAGCCGCTAACTGGTCAGAGAGCACCCCCAAAAAGACGGTGTCCTTACTTTGCTGGCGATTCAACTGGCGCAAATAATTATTACGCTGCTTTAAAATCGTCCGGTACTGACTCAAGTTATACAAATACTTGGGGCTCATTTGGCCAAACTCCATATCCATGAATCGCCGCCGAACGGATGGTGCGCCCTTCACGATCGATAAATCTTCCGGCGCAAACACAATCACGTTCAAGTGGCCGACGTACTGTGACAGCTTGGCCTGCTCCAGGTGGTTGACCTTGGCCTTCTTCCCCCGGCGCCCCAGCTCAAGTTCGAGTGGGACCGTGCCGGTGGCCGTATGTAACCGGCCCCGTAACGTCGCGCTTGAGGTCTGCCAGCGAATCAATTCCTTATCATTAGCGGTTCGGTGGCTGCGGGTCAGGGCCAACACGTAAATTGCTTCTAACAAGTTGGTTTTTCCCTGCGCATTTTGCCCAAGCAGGACGTTGACGCCGCGACTAAATTGCACGTCCAGATCAGCATAATTGCGAAAATCATGCAGGCTTAATTTTTCTAAATACATCTAATCAGTCGTTTCTTGATTTGAGCGAATAAAAAATGACCCGTTGTCCGCAACTTCAATCGTGTCGCCCGGATAAAGTTTACGACCCCGCCGATCATCTGGTTCACCGTTGACAAGTACGGTGGTTTCTTTTAAAAACCATTTCGCTTGGCCACCCGATCCGATGATGGCCGTTTCTTTCAGAAGCTGCCCTAACGTGATGTAGGGTGTATTGATCTCTACTGACTGTTTCACAATGTCACCTGCCTAACTTGCTGGTCTAAGCGTTTCAAGCACCGTCCAAAGTGTCCGCGGACACTTCATAACAGCTTATATTATACCGGTTTTTAAGTGAAAATTCAATTTATAACCGCGTTCAGAGCCATTTTAAGCCGATTTAACCCATTTTAATGTCAGGGTACTTGCCTAGGGGTAAATTTGCTGAAATTCCAATAAATTAGCAAAAGCGGCGAAAGCACTCCCAAAATTAGCATGTGAATTTCGGTAATTTTCCCCTGAGTAGCCCCTAGCTAAGTTCAAAGCACCCGGTTTTGGAACTGGCGCCTTAGCGGATGCCACCGCCAGCGTCAATTATTCCGAACACGGCGTATCAACCAGCATGCGGGCATTCGCAGCGGCTAAGCACTTTATACATTTATCAAAACTTCAAAAGTTACAGCAGCCTCAAAACGTCTGGTGACACCGTTTGCAGCCGTATTAATCATAAAAAACCGCCCCCGGAAATTAGCCTTTCGGGGGCGGTTAAATGTTGATTTGTATATTTATTCAGCGAGTTTAAAACGTCCGCACTGGCGTAATCAACTGAATAAAGTTTTCACCTTCTTCAGTTGGAACCAACGTAAATGGTCGTAACGCCATCGTGAAGGAAATCCGGATCATGGCTTGGCCGAATGAGCGGAGCGCTTCTTTCATGTAGTCCGGGTTAAACGAAATTTCCAGTTCGTCGCCGGTCAATTCCGCTGGTTGGAGCTGTTCGGTGACTTCCCCGACATCTGGTGAGTTCCCAAAAATCGTGATGGTCTTATCACTTGGGTTCACGGAGAAGCGAACCACGTTATTGCGGCTTTCGTGTGAAAGCAAGGAAGCCCGTTCGATGGCTGCGGACAATGCGGGGGCTTCGATTTCGACGGTCGTGTTCGATTCCTTTGGAATCAAGCGCGACGTATCGGGATAGTTGCCTTCAAGTAACCGGGAATAAAACGACGTGTTACCCAGTACGAAGAGCACTTGGTTTTCGGATAACCGCATTTGAACGTCCGGGTTATCGTCACCAATCATCCGGGATAATTCAGTCAAACTTTTACCGGGGATGATCACGTCGTAGTCGGCGTTGCTGGCATCTGGTAACTGGATTTTTCGTTGGCTTAACCGGTGGGAATCGGTGGCGACCGCTAAAAATTCACCGTTGGATAAGATAAAGTGGACCCCGGTTAAAATCGGGCGACTTTCTTGCGTTGAAACGGCGATAACCGTTTGACTGATGAGTTCTTTGAAGACGTCTCCGGCCAGGGTCACCGTGTTGGTGGCATCAATTTCTGGTAAGTGCGGGTAGTTTTCCGGGTCTAAACCGTTAATAGTAAACGAAGCTGCTCCGGAAGTGATTTGGGTTTGAAAACCGTCTTGAACCGCAACCGTCATGGTATCTTCGGGTAACTTCTTTACGATTTCACTGAAGAAACGGGCGGGTAACACAACGGAGCCGGATTCGTTAACGACTAACGTATTGTTGTCATCGTCCGCGACGATGGTCGTTTCGATAGAAATGTCGGCGTCACTCCCGGTTAAGGTAATTTCGTCGGTGGCAACGTCTAGTTTCAATCCCGTTAGAATCGGAATCGTCGTTTTAGATGAGATGGCTCGTTGCACGTTATTTAATTCTTTGATGAATGCTGATCGGTTGATCGTGAATTTCATAAGTGATCCTCTCTTCGTTGGTAGCTGGTCTTTAATTAATTAAGTTCTTAAAGTTCGTAGTAATAGTAGAGCGGTGGATATTGTGGAAAAGATTTCAAAAGATTGAATTACCGGAGTTTTCCACATGTGCATAAGTTGTGGAAAACTTTTAGACTTATTCAATTTTATCCACACTACTTTTTTAACTGGCCCTTTAAGTCGCCAACCGCTTTTTGTAATTCGGTGTCCGTTTTAAGGGCTGCTTCGATTTTATCATAGGCGTGAATGACAGTGGTGTGATCTTTACCACCGAATTCGTTCCCAATGCGGGGGAGCGAACTATCTGTCAGTTCCCGTGATAAGTACATCGCGATTTGACGCGGGGTCACAATCTGCTTGTTGCGTTTCTTCCCCTTTAATTCCGCCATGGTCACGTGAAAATACTTCGCAACCTTTTCCTGAATGATTGGAATCGACACCTCGGACAACTTGCTGTTGAGGTGCAAACTCTTCAACGCGTCGGCCACTAAACTGGTGGTGATGGGCGAGTTATTTAGCCGCGAATAGGCTTGAACGCGCGCCAAAGCGCCCTCCAGCTCACGCACGTTGGAATCAATTTGACCGGCGATGTAACTCAACGTGTCGTCGGGGATCTTGATACCTTCGAGGTCGGCCTTGTTACGCAAAATTGCGATCCGCGTTTCGAGATCCGGTGGCGTGATGTCAACAGAAAGGCCCCACTTAAAGCGCGAAACTAAGCGGTCTTGAAGCTGGGGAATTTCGTTTGGCAAGCGGTCGGAAGTTAAAACGATTTGCTTATCATCTTCATACAACGCATTAAATGTATGGAAGAATTCTTCCTGGGTCGCTTCTTTATTCGCAAAAAATTGAATATCGTCAACGAGTAGTAAATCAACGTTGCGGTACTCTTCGCGAAACTGTTCTTGTTGCTTGGTTTGAATTGCGTTAATCAATTCATTGGTGAAGGATTCACTCGTTACGTATTTTACGTTCCGGTTGGGATCCGTTTCTAACAATTTGTTACCGATAGCGTGCATCAGGTGGGTTTTACCCAGACCAACGCCCCCATAGAAAAACAACGGATTATACATGGTGCCGGGTTCTTCCGACACAACTAACGCGGCGGCGTGGGCCATTTGGTTACCCTTACCGATCACGAACGTATCAAATGTATATTTAGGGTTGAGTTTCGTTTCCCGCATAAATGTGGGGGTAGTTGCGGTCGTTGATGGTTTTTCCGCAACGTTACCGGTTGCAGCTGGCGCCTTTTGGGTCAGTTGCTGACGTTCTTCTTCCGTTATCATCACGGGCCGAATCTGCTCGTTGGTTGCCTGCATCGCAATGTCTGCGAATTTAGTGGCAAGGTTTTTCTCCCAATAGTCGCGGTGAAGATTGGTTGGGACTTCAATCGTCATCTGCGAATTATCGAGTTGGAGCGGTTTGGCCGGTTCGACAAACGTTTGAAACGTGATCTTGGACAGATCTTGTTCCATTGAGAACTTAATGAGATTCCATAAGTCATTACGTTCCAGCACGTGGATACCCCTTTTCTTAAAAAACGTAAGTCTATTCTAGCATGAACGTATCTAGTTTTCCACAGGTGGACAAATGCAAGTTGAAAGAATTCACAGGCTGTTTTTTAAAAATCCACAGCCTGTCGATAAAATTCAAAAAACGCAAACCTTTTTGAGTTATCCACAAAAATAAGTTTAAAAGCGGCCTTGCTGTGTTAGCGCCTACGCGACTTTTCCACACGATGATTATTGCCTGTGGATAACTAAATCCACAGGGTGTCAGTTTGTCAAAAAGCCTGTGCGTAATTTGTGGAACGCCAAATCGCATTCAGAAACAATCCACAGATATATTCGCAAAAAATAAATATTTGCCGTTAAAAAAGTCCGGCTGAAAAAAACATTTCTGGTTTTCAAATGGGGCAATCTATGCTATAGTAGTCAAGAAATGCGTTTAGATATGAACTGCGTTTTTAAACTAACGACTTAATCAGATTGATTCATGTCATTATTAAAGGGAGGTGTCACCATGAAGAGAACTTACCAACCAAAGAAGCGTCATCGTCAACGTGTACATGGCTTCCGCAAACGGATGAGCACCAGCAATGGCCGTAAAGTGTTAGCTCGTCGGCGTCAACGAGGCAGAAAAGTATTGTCTGCATAGGCCACTGATAATCAGTGGCTTTTTCTTTACAGTCCTAGACTCCGGTTTAGGGCTGTAAAGTTGTGTAGCAATTCGCTCAGGTGAGCTTGAGCGCACACATGGAGATGGATTATGCGAAAATCATATCGGGTAAAAAAGGAAACTGAGTTCCAACAAGTTTTTGAGACCCGCAACTCGTATGCCAATCGTCAATTTGTCATTTACGTTTTGGAAAAGCCGGGGCAACCTCATTTTCGCGTGGGTATCTCAGTCGGTAAAAAGATTGGGAACGCCGTCGCACGGAACTGGGTCAAGCGCCGGATTCGGCAATCAATCACCGAGTTAAAGCCGCAGCTTAAACAAGATGCTGACTTCCTCGTCATTGCCCGACCAACCGTTGCCGGTAAGTCGCAAGCCGAAACCAAAGCTTATCTTAGCCATGCGCTAAAGCTAGCGCACCTGCTGGACAATGATTAAAGTGAGGACATTCGTTTGAAAAAGTACAGAAAAATACTGGCAATGCTGGCCGTATTTACGATCGCACTTGTTCTGACGGGGTGTAGCAATACACCAATCACGGAGAATAGTACTGGATTTTGGGATGGCATGATCATCCTGAACTTCTCACGGGCGATTATTTGGTTAGCAAACTTGTTTGGTCATAGCTACGGAATGGCGATCATCATCTTTACGGTGATCATCCGGATTATCATCTTACCGTTAATGGTTTTCCAGACGCGGAACATGGTTGCGATGCAAGAAATCCAACCGCAGATGAAGGCAATTCAAAAGAAGTATTCCTCACGGGATATGGAGACGCAGCAAAAGCTCCAATCGGAAATGAAGAAGCTGTACGCGCAGTACGGTGTTCACCCGATGGCCAGCATGTTGCCGCTGTTAGTTCAATTGCCAATCCTGATTGCGTTGTACCAAGCAATCTGGCGCACCCAAGTGCTGAAGAGCGGTTCGTTCTTATGGCTACAATTAGGTAGCAAGGATCCGTACTACGTGTTACCGATCTTAGCGGCGTTATTTACGTTCGCAAGTTCGTGGTTAGCGATGAAGTCGCAGCCGGAAACGAACGGGATGACGACGTCGATGACGTACTTGATGCCGGTAATCATTTTGATTACGGCGATCAACGTGCCGTCGGCCTTGTCGTTATACTGGGTAATTTCTAACGCGTTCCAAGTTGGACAAACCTTACTGTTGCAAAACCCATTCAAGATTAATCGTGAGCGGGCGGAGCGTAAGCAGAAGGAAAAGGATCGGAAGCGAGCCTTGGAAAAGGCCAGAAAGCGCGCGTTGCGCAATCATAAACGTTAAATACAAGTGGACCTGCCGTGTGGTGGGTCTTTTTTTGTAGAGTGCGGAGGGCCAACGGTTTGACGCTGAGCACTGCCTAGACAGCGGTATGACGCGGTTTTTGCGTTGTGCCGCTGTCGTAGCAGGCGCAGGCGTCAGTTGGTCCGGAGCACGTTTCGACTATAAAGAAGGAGAAGTGCCGACGGTATTGCGGTCTTTGCAATGGCGGCTTAGCGTAGCAAGCGCAGAGGTCAGCTTGGTTTTGCACGTTTCGGCTATAAAGCAGGGGGAGCAGCGGTTTTTGCGCTGTGCCGCTGTCGTAGCAGGCGCAGGCATCAGCCGACCCGGAGCACGTTTCGGCTATAAAGAAGGGAAAGCGTCGACGGTATTGCGGTCTTTGCAATGGCGGCTTAGCGTAGCAAGCGCAGAGGTCAGCTTGGTTTCGCACGTTTCGGCTATAAAGCAGGGGGAGCAGCGGTTTTTGCGTTGTGCCGCTGTCGTAGTAGGCGCAGGCGTCAGCCGACCCGGAACACGTTTCGGCCATACCGAAGAAATGACGATACCAATCAATACATATAAAAATCTGGTCAACAACAAACGAGAAACGATTGAGTGGCAACACGAGCAAATTTGTAATAATATTTACCATCCAGTCAAAAACCCACCACCCCCAATTCCCCCAAAAATCCACCGAAACGGCGTCACGTTCCCCGAACGGGAATGCTATAATGGACGCAGGTATTTTTATTGAGGAGGATACACATATGACAGTATTTGAAGGCAATACCGTCGACGCCGCCATCGCGGCAGGATTAAAAGCAATGCGCACAACGCGTGATCAAGTGACGGTAACGGTCGTCGCTGAACCAAAAAAGGGCTTCCTGGGGATTGGTAAGCGCCCGGCACGGGTTCAGTTAACGACTAAGCCGGCCTCCGCAGTGGCTAGTTCCGCCCCGGCTTCGGCACAGCCGGTCGCAACGACAGCGGCGCAGTCACAGGCAACGGCTAGCCCGCAACCACTTGGCACGGTGAAGGCGGCTACCCAGCCAACCCCGAAATCGCAAGCAGCGCCCGCTAAGCACACGCACGCTGACCAACCAACGAGTGCGGCGGCGCACCATCATCAGGCTCAGGCTAAGTCGGCCCACGCAACGACGCCGGCTCATCCGCATGCCACGCACCGTTCTAAGGCGGCGCCCAAAGTGGCGAAAATGCCGAAAACGGTTAAAGCTGACAAGGCGACTAAGGGAACGCAAGTGGCTGCTTCGGCTAAGGAAAATAAGGGGGCGAAAACGAAGTCTGGCGCTCGAACCGAACCCGTGCGTTCCCCCGAAGAAATCGCGGCCCGGCAAGCAGCCAACGAACAAGCCGTTCGGGATTTAAGCGCGTACCTGCTAGAGATCGTTAAGCAACTTGGGATTACCGCTGACTTGGACGTGGACTTTGGTAACCGGCACGCCTTGTTGAATTTCGATACCGCTAAGCAGGGGCTGTTGATCGGTAAGCACGGCCGGACGATTAACGCGCTTCAAGATTTGGCCCAAGTTTATATGAATCATCACGGGGCCTCCCACGTCAACGTGGTCCTCGACGTGGACGACTATCGGGATCGCCGCGAAGCAACTTTGAAGCGGTTAGCCGAAAGTACCGCCCGGGAAGCCATCGCGACTGGGAAGCAGGTTTTTCTGGACCCGATGCCGTCATTTGAACGGAAATTAATTCACGCTGAATTGGCGAATAACCGCCACGTCACAACCTTTTCAGAGGGACGCGACCCCCACCGGGCCGTTGTGGTTGCGGTTCGGAAATAGTTCATCCCGGAAACGCAAACAGGCGTTTGACAAACGCCCAATGAGCTATTATAGTAAGTATTAATCATTCTTATCTTTTAGATAAAGTAGTCAAAGTGCTTTATCCACGCTTTAAGGTGGCGTGGACTAGGCGCTTTTTTTCTGCTTTTAGGACATATTATTAACTAATTGTAAGTAAAATTTGGTATGGTATTAGGCGATAAAAGACGTGCGGCCAGTCACTGGCCATCGCCGAGCTAAGAAAGGACATGATCGGAATGCCAACGACCACGGAATTTGATACGATCGCGGCAATCTCAACGCCACCTGGTGAAGGTGGTATCTCAATTATTCGGATTAGTGGGGACCAGACGATGAACGTCGTTTCCCAGATTTTTAAGGGGAAGGACTTGAGTAAAGTCCGCACCCACACGATCAATTACGGGCACATTGTTGACCCGGATACCCATCAAGAAGTGGACGAAGTGATGGCGTCCGTCATGCGCGCACCCAAAACGTATACGCGTGAAGACGTTGTCGAAATTAACTGTCACGGCGGGTTAGTCGCGACGAACGAAATTTTACAACTGATTTTGAGTCACGGGGCGCGGATGGCTGAACCGGGCGAGTTTACCAAGCGGGCCTTTTTAAACGGCCGTTTGGACCTCTCGCAAGCGGAAGCGGTCATGGACCTGATTCGTGCTAAGACCGATAAATCGATGAAGGTTGCCCTGAATCAATTGGACGGGGACCTCTCGAAACTGATTCGCCACCTCCGGCAAGACATTTTAGACGTCTTGGCGCAGGTCGAAGTGAATATCGACTATCCAGAATACGACGCGGTTGAAGCGATGACGACGAAGATGCTGAAGGAAAAGGCGACCGAAGTTGGACAGAGCATTGACCAGTTATTGAAAACGGCCAAGCAGGGGAAAGTTTTACGCGAAGGGCTAGCGACCGCGATTATTGGTCGGCCCAACGTTGGGAAATCAAGCTTGCTGAACCACTTGCTCCACGAAGATAAGGCCATTGTGACCGACGTGGCCGGGACGACGCGTGACGTGATCGAAGAATACGTGAACGTACGCGGGGTGCCGCTAAAATTGGTTGATACGGCCGGGATTCGGGACACCGAGGACAAGGTTGAAAAAATTGGGGTTGAACGCAGTCGTAAAGCCATTGGGGCGGCCGACCTCGTCTTGTTGGTCCTTGATAGTAGCCAACCGCTAACGGACGAAGACCGGGAGCTAATTGCACAGACGGCCGACTCCAAGCGGATTATTATCCTCAATAAGACCGACTTGCCAACTAAGCTGGATCAAACGCAACTGGCGCAACTGGTTGATGCTAAGGACGTTTTAAGTATGTCCGTCTTGCAACAGTCCGGCGTGGAACAATTGGAACAGCGAATTGCGAAGATGTTCTTTAATGAAGGAATTGAAAGTAATCAGAACAGTATCATGGTCACCAACGCCCGGCACATTGGCTTATTGAACCAAGCTAAGCAAGCCTTGCAAGACGTGCAGACAGGGATTGCAGCTGGGATGCCAGTGGACCTCGTTCAAATCGATATGACCCGCTGTTGGGAATTCCTGGGTCAAATTACCGGGGATAGTTACGAAGACGAATTATTAGACCAGCTATTTAGCCAGTTCTGTCTGGGTAAGTAGTGTAGGAGGAAACGAAGATAATGACAGAAGTGAAGCAGTATCAGGGTCGGGACTACGACGTCATCGTTGTGGGTGCCGGTCACGCGGGTTCTGAAGCGGCGCTAGCGGCGGCGCGGATGGGTAACCGCACGTTATTGATGACGATCAACCTCGACATGGTTGCGTTTATGCCATGTAACCCTTCAGTTGGGGGCCCAGCCAAGGGGATCGTGGTTCGCGAAATTGACGCCCTCGGTGGCGAAATGGGTCGCAACATCGATAAAACCTACGTTCAAATGCGGATGCTCAATACCGGGAAGGGCCCGGCGGTCCGGGCCTTACGGGCACAAGCGGATAAGCACGCTTACAGTGCCGAAATGAAGCATACGATTGAACGCGAACCCAACTTGACGCTCCGGCAGGGCATCGTCGACGGGCTAATCGTGGAAGATGGCGTCTGCAAAGGGGTCATTACCAACACTGGGGCCCGTTACAGCGCGAAGAGTGTCGTTTTGACGACCGGGACCGCTGCCCGGGGTAAGATCATCATCGGTGAATTGATGTACTCGTCCGGTCCAAACAACTCGCAGCCAGCCATGAAGCTGTCTGGTGATTTGGAACGTTTAGGCTTTAAGCTGGAACGGTTCAAGACCGGGACGCCACCCCGGGTTGACGGGAACACGATTGATTACAGTGTGACCGAAGAACAACCAGGTGACCCCGAACCGCATCACTTCAGCTTTGAAACTAAGGATCAGGATTACCTTGATTTGAAGCACCAGCTTTCTTGCTGGTTAACGTACACCAACGAAACGACCCACAAAATCATTCGCGAGAACTTAGACCGTGCGCCGATGTTTACCGGTGTGATTGAAGGGGTCGGTCCGCGTTACTGCCCGTCGATCGAAGACAAGATCGTGCGGTTTGCGGATAAGAAGCGCCACCAATTATTCTTGGAACCAGAAGGCCGTAACACGGATGAATGGTACGTTCAAGGGCTTTCCACTTCGATGCCAGAAGAAGTCCAACAACGGATTTTGCACTCCATCAAGGGGCTGGAAAGCGCCGAAATGATGCGGCCGGGCTACGCCATCGAATACGACGTGGTCTCACCTTACCAATTGAAAGCAACGCTAGAAACCAAGCTGGTTAAAAACCTATATACCGCGGGCCAAACCAACGGAACGTCCGGCTACGAAGAAGCGGCTGGTCAAGGCTTGATCGCCGGAATCAACGCTGGTTTACGGGCTCTTGACCGCGACCAAATGACGTTGAAGCGTAGTGACGCGTACATTGGTGTGATGATTGATGACTTAGTGACCAAGGGGACGAGCGAACCTTACCGGCTGTTAACGAGTCGGGCGGAATACCGGTTGATTTTACGGCACGATAACGCCGACTTACGGTTGACTGATAAGGGTCGTGAACTTGGACTGATTGACGACGAACGCTACGCAGCCTTTGAAGCCAAACGGCAAGCAATCCAAGACGAACTTGACCGTTTGGGCAAGATTCGAATCAAGCCAAACGAACAAGTGGATAGCTTCTTGGTAGCCCACCATTCCGGCGCCTTGAAGGATGGCGTTTTAGCAGCCGACCTATTAAAGCGGCCGGAAGTTCGCTACGCCGACTTAGCCAAGTTTATTCCGGCGCCGCCAGAACCATTGGAACGGCACGTGATTGAACAGGTTGAAATCCAAATTAAGTACGCGGGTTACATTCAAAAGGCCGAGGAACGGGTTGAACACCTCAAGAAGATGGAAGCCAAAAAGATTCCTGACCGGATTGATTACGATGCCATTGATGGCCTGGCAACGGAAGCCCATCAAAAGCTGAAGAAGATTCAACCAACGACGATTGCGCAGGCGTCACGAATCAGTGGGGTCAACCCAGCTGATATTGCGATTTTGAGTGTTTATATTCAACAGGGTAAAATTGCGAAGGTGCAAGACTAATTTAATAGCTAATAATAGGTGGAACGTTCCGGAATAAGTCGGAACTTACGCCTGCAAGGGGGGCGTTGTTGGCTGGTAGCTAACAACGCTCCTTTTTACTAGTAAAATCTAATCCAAACGATTAAACATTTCCAGACAATTACGGCCGATTGGATTATAATAATTGCAGGTTAGAGTGGGTTAAGGGAGAAACGTGTCATGAAAATTGTGAGAAGTATTTTGAGCTGGGTTCTACCGATTATCATCGGTCTGGCAATTGCGGCCGTAATTCGTCAGTTTGTCTTTACGATGGTTCGGGTAGACGGCCCGTCGATGGACCCTAACCTGGAAAACGGGGAGCGGGTCGCGGTCGTTAAACCGTTGAAGGTTCGCCATTTAAGCGTGATTGTTTTTAATGCCTATCACGTCGATCCGGATGCTAGCGGTAAAAACGAAAAGTACGTGAAGCGCGTGATTGGAATGCCTGGTGACACCGTTAAAGCTCAGGACGGGCACATTTACGTGAATGGTAAACCAATCAGTCAAAAGTTTATTAGCCAGTTTGAGCGCACGCAGGGAACTGGTAATTGGGACGTGGGTTCGCTGTCTGAGCGGAATAACTGGAACCTTAAAACCACTAAGGTGCCTGCCAATAGTTACTTTGTGCTTGGGGATCACCGGTCGGTTTCAAACGATAGCCGTTACTGGGGCTTTGTCCCGGCGAGCCGGGTCATTGGGGTCGTTAAGGTCCCATTATGGACGTCGAATCAAACGCGCCGACATAACGTAAATAATTTGGCCTACTAATCGTTGCGATTGGTGGGATGAAATGAAGTGATCGAATGCCTGTTTTGAGGGGCTTCGGTCACTTTTTTTGGTTGCTTTTTGCTGCGATATAGCCGAAACGTGCTCCGGGTCGGCTGACGCTTGCACTTACTACGCTAAGAGCACAATGCCAAAACCGGGCGCTTCTTTGCCAGCTAGTCGAAACGTGTTCGACCAAGCTGGTATCTGCGCTTGCTACGCTAAGTCGCCATTGCCAAACCCGGGCAATAACGCCTTAGCTAGGCAATGCTCAATACCAACCCTGCTGGCTTGCTGCGATATAGCCGAAACGTGTTCAGGTCAAACTGGTCCTGCGGTTAGCTACGCCACTGGCGCCATGCCATACCCCGCCGGTTTTCTGCGATATAGCCGAAACGTGTTCGACCAAGCTGGTATCTGCGCTTGCTACGCTAAGTCGCCATTGCCAAACCCGGGCAATAACGCCTTAGCTAGGCAATGCTCAATACCAACCCGCTGGTCCTCGCACTCTGCGTTTGAACTTCACACTCTATAAGCCTAAAATAATAACAATTGAATTGATAGAAGGAGGAATCACCATGGCAACCGAATTAACACCTCAAACCCTGGCCGCACTGCGCGCCCAACACGCCAACACCGCCCAGCGGGCCGTCCTTACTCGGACCATCACACGCAACGGCATTCGTGCCGCCAGCTTTAATTACCAAGCCACCGCGCATTTAGACCGAACGTTCTCAATCGAAGTGCCGACCGGCAAAGTTAGCAACCAAAAGCATAGCGGTCGCTGCTGGGAGTTTTCATTACTCAACACACTCCGGCATAAGTTTGCCACTAAGTACCACGTCAAAGACTTTGAATTATCCGAAAACTACCTGTTTTTCTGGGATCGGATTGAACGGGCCAACACCTTTTTCCGCAACGTTGAACAAACCGCGCGTCAACCGATTAATGACCGGTTAGTCCAGTTCTTTTTCGATAATCCCGGCGAAGACGGCGGTCAGTGGGCCATGGCCGCCAGCCTCGTTGAAAAATACGGGGTCGTGCCCGCAAGCGCCATGCCCGAAACGGCCAACACTAATGATACGGGTGCGTTTCAGGCTATTTTATCCCGCCAGCTCCGGCGAGACGGTCTTAAGTTACGCGAATTAGTCCAAGCTAACGCGAGTGCCGCTGATTTGCACGCCGCCGAACAAACGATGCTCGCCGAAATTTATCGGATCACCGCCTATTCCTTCGGTGAACCGCCGACCGAATTCACGCTCAGCTACCGCGATGATCAGCAACAGTATCATCGTCAAAGTGGCCTGACCCCGCAACGGTTTTACCAGGACTACTTCGATACCGACTTAAACGATTACGTTGTCGTAACAAATTCACCGGACAAGCCGTTTAACCAGCTTTACAGCTTACCCGACCAAGATAACGTCATTAACGGCGCCCACCCAATTGAATTTTTGAACGTCGATATGGACGTGTTGACTAACGTTGCCGTCCAACAGCTCCAAGCTGGCGAAACACTGTGGTTTGGGAACGATGTGCTCCAGCAACTCGACCGTAAGCAGGGGTACCTCGACGCGCACTTGTACGAAACGGCAGCGCTCTTCGACGTTGATGACCAACTGACGAAGGCCCAACGCCTCGTTACGGGTGAGGGAATGGTCAGCCACGCGATGACCTTGACCGGCGTGGACCTGGTTGACGCCGTCCCGACCAAGTGGAAGGTTGAAAATAGTTGGGGCGCCGAAGTTGGCGACAAGGGCTACTTCGTCATGAGCCAGGACTGGTTTAACGCCTACGTCTACGAAGTCGTGGTACACCGGCGGTTCTTGGCCCCTGAATTTCAAGACTTGCTAACGGAACCGGCGCGGCGGTTGCCCGCTTGGGATCCGTTGCACTAGGGGGCGGCTAATGGAAACTTTTGCAGAACGGTTAACGCTGGCAATGCAGCGAGCCGGCCTCAGTGCCGCGCAGTTGGCGAAACAGACCGGGATTGGACGTTCGTCGATCAGTCAGTGGCTGAGCGAAAAGTACGTGGCGAAGTATGATAAAGTCGTCACGTTAGCCGCCGCCCTGGACGTCGCGCCTGAATGGTTAATCGGTGCGGCGCCCGAAACGGCGGTGGCGGCCACTTCAACGGCGGCGAAACCGGATGAGGCGCCCACCGTGGCGACCCCGAACGTGGCAGCAGCCACGAGCGCAACCCCCGAACCAACGAGTGACCCGTTGGCAACAGAATTACAATCCATTTGGATAACACTCACGCCGGATGAACGTAAAAAATTAATTAAAAAGGCCGTAAAACTGCGGTCGAAGGACGTTGCGCCAACTTCTAAGAAAAAAAGTAAAAAAAATAAGCGCAAAAAAAATGGAAAGGGGAAGAAAAAGCGAAGTTAATAAATAGTGGGGTTAGAAATAACTCCACCCTCAATTCGGTGGTCCACAGCCTTCCAAACCTGTGGCCAGAACTAGACGAACCCATCTTTCCCGCTGGGATTGAACTGCAGGTGTGCACTGGCGTTCGTCATCCCTAAGTACGTGCCCCGTCGCCGTGGAAAAGCGACGGGGTATTTTTTTATTATTAATAAGCAAAAATATGACAATTGAACGGTAGTATGATCCTGCGTACTTAATTGGTGGGCTGAAAAAAGCTCGTTTTGCCGGCGAAGACCTAAAATTATGCTAAACTTTGCTTGGAATTAAGCATACTGCGGATGACGAATACTAGAAAAAGCGGGCGGCCCTCTCAGGACCGCCCGCTAACTCATTATGTTCAGTTTTCTGATTGCGGCTTAACCGGCCACTTTTCCCAGTCCTTAGCCCAAATCAGGCCCATGACACCCTCACCAACGTGGACGCCAACGACCGGGCCAATTTCGCCCTCGTCAATCGTCAAGTCGGGGAAGCTGGCCGTTAAATCGGCCGTCCATTCGGCTTGGAGCCGCGGATTATTTCCGTTTTCAATCGTAACGCGTAGCGGGTAGTCGGCCGCCGCTACTGCGGCCGCCAACTTAGCCTTAATCGATGCGTACGCCCGCCGCATCGTTCGTTCCTTCTCGATGGCCACGATTTTCCCATCTTCAAAGGTGAGGACCGGTTTGATTCGCAGGAGGTTACCCACCAAGCCCGAGGCGTTAGAAAGGCGCCCCGTGCGGACTAAGTGGCTCAAGTTATCAACGACGAAGAAGACTTCGGTCGTCTTCCGAATTTCGGCGAGCTGTTCAAGGACGGCTTCCGGCGTGTAACCGGCCGCTACCAATTTTGCGGCCAGTAGAACCATGTAGGCTTCACCGGCCGCCGTGATTTTAGAATCAAACGGGTAGACCTTAATGTTGGTCACGTTGGGTAAGTAGCTCTCTAGATTCGTAATGAAGCTTGTGATCCCGGAAGATAGGTGGATACTGATCACCGAATCATAGCCTTCCTCAGCAAGTTGATCGTACATGGTCTGCATCTGCCCCAGTGTGATCTGGGTGGTGGTTGGTAATTCGGGGGCGGTCCGCATCCGTTCATAAAATTCTTTGGAAGTAATTTCGACGTTTTCTAAGTAAGTCTGTTGGCCAAAGATAACAGTAATTGGCACAACGTGAATGTTATATTTTTGAATGTCAGCGGCTGATAAGTAGCTGGCACTATCCGTAACGATTGCGGTTTTCATAAATTAGTCCTTTTCTATGAGGTATTGGGAGGTCCTTACAAGTAAGTACCACCAGTCTTCAAAGTCGGCCCTGATCCGCTTAAATTGGGGACCAGAATTAAGTAGTATTATAACGCTACTCACCCGCGGACGCTAGCGGCACTCCTGCTTGTCAGGGTGACCTAAAACCGGCATAATAGACCACAACGTTTAGTCGTGTGAAAGGGGGAGGTGCCCAATGACGACGGCACTTGCAATTCGACCAGCCACGCCAGCCGACCAGGCCGCGCTGGCAGCAATTTATCTTACTGACCGGCAACAGGACTTTCCGTGGGTGGCGAACCCGCAACTCGCGGACTTTGAGCGCGATAGTCGCGGCGAATTTGTGTTAGTCGCCTGGCTAGATGGTCAGCGCGTGGGGTTTTGTTCCTTTTATCAACTTGCAAACTTTATTCACCTGCTCTTCGTGGATCCGGGCTACCGCCACTTGCAGGTCGGGGCGCGCTTACTCGAAGAAGTTCGTCAGTACGCAACGGCGCCGATTACGCTTAAATGTGTGATGGCTAACGAAGCGGCCCTACGGTTTTACGCGCAAGTCGGCTTTCAAATCGTTGCCGCGGACCGCGACGCATTCCCGCCGAACTACACGTTGAAGGATACCCAGCGCGCCCAGTATGGCCGGATTACCAACCGGGAGCGTTTCTAATTTATTTTTAATTTAGGGGTTGACTTTCCCGAAAACCGGGCTTAAACTCATACCATTAATTAAATTTAGATTAAAAACTGTGATGAGGAACGGTACTGAACTGGTTAGTCAGCGAGCTGCGGATTGGTGTGAGGCAGTCACGACCAGGCGGTACGGATCACCTTGGAGTCGCGTCCCGAAAGTAATTGGAGAAGGCGCTGGCTGGTACCCATTAGCGTACCCCCGTATCGCCAAATGGCCGTACGGATGAAGGTGCTGATCGCGAGGTTGGCATAAATAAAGGTGGTACCCCGTTCACAACGTCCTTTAATTAACTCTTTGGAGCTAATTAGAGGGCGTTTTTAGTTTAAATTAAAGGTGGTGAGGATGATGGAATCGGACATTCGCGTGGCTAGTTACCAACTAACGTGGGCAACGGTAGCTAGCCACCAGGTAAACCGGGGACTGGGCATCCTCGAAGCACACATACGCTAACCGGGCTTGCGGTTACACATATTTTTTATCGAAACTGAACACATAATTTTTTCAAAACAACCGCAGTAACGCTCCCGGACACATAGTTTTTGAAGTACATTCTCAACACATATGGAGGTAAGCTTTATGACAATGACAACTACTACCACCGAAACCGGCTTCGCACAACGCTTATTTGACGCTTATCAAACGCACCAACCGCTCCAGATGGCCGACTTTACGGCCGCTGTTAGCGATGAGGATGCGGCCTACCGGGTGCAAACCCAACTGACCGTGTTTAAGGACCAGCCGGTGGGCGGCTACAAGGTCTCGTTAACGAGTGCAACCACGCAGCAAATGTTCGATACTGACGCACCGCTCTACGGCGCGCAGGTCGCTGACCACTTCTTGGCGGCCCCGGCAAAGGTTCGGCGGGGTCAATTGATGGAGCCACTCGTCGAAGTCGAGTTGGTGTTTAAGGCGAAGGAAGATTTGGCCGCTAGCGATAGTTTAACCGATTTATGGCACAAAACGACCGTAGCGCCGGGCTTAGAGGTGCCGGACTCCCGCTTTGCGGACTGGTTCCCTGATTTACCAAAGAATTTAGTCGTGGCGGATGCCGCGGTTGGGGGCCTGGTCGTTTACGGTACCGAACGGGATACGGACCAAGTCTTTGAGACCGTTGACGCCGTGGCAACGCCGAAGTGCAGTTTAGAACATGCCGGTAAGACAGTTAAAACCGGCCAAGCGAGTGAAGTTTTGGGTAACCCGTTAAACTCGTTGCACTGGTTAGTTGCTAAATTGGCGGCGCAGGGCCGAACGTTAACGGCGGGGCAACGGGTCTCGTCGGGGACCTTTGTGTTACCACCGCACTTAACGGCCGGACACTGGCAGGCAAACTTTGATCAAGGATTAGGCAGTGTCGCATTGGAGGTCAGTGCGGACTAACCGCGCTAAATATTTAGGATAATTGGGACCGCGTTGGCAAGCTGCTGACGCGGTCTTTTATATTATTTTTATAATAAATAATAAATTATTTAATGTGGAAGGCAAAAAGCGCCAAGCTGTGACACCGCTTTCAGCTATAATAAGTGTATTGCTGACTGAAGGTACCGGACCAATCAATGGGGTATTCGCCGAAAGTTAAGCAGCTACTTGATAGGTGATTTTTATCTGAATTGTTTGGTGGTGAAGGGGATTATAAAGCGTGAGCTAAGCACTTTTACCGGAGACCACTAATGAGCATTCGGAAATTGTCTAATTAAGGTTGAGAAATTCGGCTTAGAAATAATGCATAGTTAATCTATGTCATTAGTATAGTAACAAAGCTGAAGGTATTCGGGGAACGTTACATAATTAAGCACATTATTTAGGAGGAAGAATTAATGAAAAGAATTTCAGTAATCAAGCATTCCAAGAAGCTCGCATACACAAGTTTAGCCGCCGTTGCTTTGATGGGCGTTGGGGTTGGCGCAACCACAGCGGTTACGTCAGTTGCTTCCCCGGTAACAGCTAGCGCGGCAACCACTAGTCAGGCTCCAGAAAAACAATATAGTGTAGCTGTAGATTATGATATTTATGACAATAATGATAATTATGTAAAATCGGGATATACTGCTCCGGTCACGTTTACTGCACGAGTTGGAGAACAGGTCTGGATTAAAGCTCCAACGATGACAGGATATAAGGCAAATAATGATACTATCTTAGCTATGGTAAGTCCGATAACTGGGGAAGCTTTTCTTGTAAATGGTGGGGTTATTTATACTCCGGTTGCTGGTTCTTCCTCCAGTAGTTCAAGTTCTTCGTCTAGCTCGCAATCAAGTAGTCAGTCTAGTTCATCATCGAAGACGCCAACGCAATCATCTTCTTCGACAGGAACTAAGACCCCGGCTAAGCAAAACTCATCGAGTTCAACCCAGCCAACGAAGGCTAATAGTTCTTCCAGTGTAGCTTCTAGTCAACAGAGCTCAAGTAAACAAAATGCACTTGTAGGCAATGGTAGTAATACAAGTTCTAATAATACATCAATGGCGGGAGATTCCTCGCAGGCAGCACAAACAGCGACTACGACTGCCGCAACCACCAGTTCTTCAAGTAAAACGGCCGCTAAGTATGTCACTGGCGACACCTTGCCACAAACCGGCGAAACGCATCAAGGCTACTTAGCCGTATTGGGCGCGTTTCTACTGGGAATGCTTGGCTTAACCAAGGTTAGTCGTAAGCACCGCGCTTAAAAATAAAATTTCCGAACGTTCGTTAGCTCGCGCTAATGGGCGTTTTTTGTTTTACGTGAATCAAGGGTTGAGACTATTCACTTCAATGAATCTTTAGTATGATAATCGTGATTGTATTTAGTTAAAATAATTAAACGTAACAAGCGTTGGTAAGAGGGGGACCAGATGCAAAGTAATAGTCGAATTGCGGAACTACTCGTGCAGTTAATGAGTGGGCAGCACGTTGAAGTAACAAAGGTATTGGAAAAGTACGGCATCAGTAAGCGCACTTATCAGCGTGATTTCGCGTTTATTCGCGATGCGCTATTGGAAAATAATGCGGGCGAATTGTGCGAACACGCCGGTTGTTACTGGCTTAAGCAAACTGATGTGCAGGCCAATTATCAAAAGGCACTGATAATGAGTCATGTGTTATTAGGGAGTCGAGCACTAACGGTTGATGAGTTGAAAGCAACTTTAGACTACCTCGCACAGGGACTACCAGCGAAGGACCAAAGTGAGTTACGCCGGAGTTTGCGGGCAGCTAAGGGGAGCTACGTGCCGCTGTCGCAACCCCAACCACTCTTGAAACGGTTATCTCAAATGACACAGCTAATTGCGGGAAATCAACGGGTGACCTTTACATATGACGGTAGTGCCGAAGACGACCGCAAACCGCAAACCGCAAACCGCAAACCGCAAACCGCAAACCCATCATGCCCAACCAGTGGCGATATTTTTTGAGCGGCATTACTTTTACGTTGCAATGTTAAGTGCGGAATATGACGGCTACTGGTTGTACCGTTTGGATCGGATTATTAAGCTTATTAAACACAGTCCGGGGAAGCGCTTGGACGCTGCACACCGGTTCTCTTTACAGGATCACCGGCAACACACTTATCTACTAGATTCAGGTTCGCTAGTGCCGATGCAATTTATTTATCGCAATGCATTGCAACCAGTTTTGGATCAGTTTCCAACGGCCCGCGTATTAGCAACCTTACCTGATGGGAGTTATAAAATTGAAGCTTATGTTAAAGCGGACGGGGCAATTCTCTGGCTAATGGGTCAGGGGGCCCGTGTTGAAGTCTTATCACCACTTTCCTTGAAAAAAAGACTGGCTACCGAACTGAGAACGGCCTTGCAACAGTATCAGTAATAAGATGAATTACTGGTATTTATTGTAATGGAACTAGGGGCGGTTTTAGGATAATTGGGACCGCGTTGGCAAGTTGCTGACGCGGTCCTTTTTAGCATAAAAATTTTTAAAAATAATCTTAATAATAGTTATTAAATGACAAATTATGACACCGCTACCAGCTATGATGAAATCATTACCGAATGGGAGGCGATGGAATGATTAGTTCAGCGACTTACCAAGCTTTGAAAGGTAAGTATGGTAAGTTTTCGAGCTGGGCGTTATGGAACGTGACGGATCCAACCCAGGTCATTCATAAGCGGGATTGTGGACTCGGAAAACTTGCAGAACGGTTGGAAGACGCGGATTATCGGCAAGCCCATTTGTCAGACCGGGGGATTTTATTAGGTCTAAATTGGGCCAGTCGGGGGAATGCTGACGGCGCCAACTGGGAGAATTTTCACGATACGTCGGCTAAGAGTCGCGATTATAATACGGTGCGGATGATTATGAATACCCCGTTTGAGGGGTGCTATATCACGGATATCATTAAAGATTTCCCTGAATCTGACGCACAGAAGGTCTTAAAGGAGATTAAATTAGCTAAAAACGCAACTCGGTGGGAACAAAGTTTGGCTAGTTTACAAACTGAGTTTGATTTGATTCAGCCGCAATATGTTCTTTTGTTTGGGCAGGGGGCGCAAACATTGTACGAGGAAATGGTTGCGACTAATCAGTTGAACGTTGGTGCGGTTCAAGTGATCACTTTACCACACTGGTCGGCACAAACGGTCAGCAAAGTGGAATTTCTAGCCGAGGCGGATAAGCTACGGCAATTAAAAGTAGATTAGGGTAGTTAGAAAAATAGTTACATAAATGTAGTACTTTAGGAGGATTTCAGGATGAAAAAACAAATGGTTACGTTGGTAACGGCGACCGCTTTAGCAAGTGCACTGGGGATTGCAAGTCAACAACAATCAGCTTCGGCGGCAACGAATGCGCCACAAGTAACGGCTAATCTTAAAACGGCTCAAAGTAATGACAATGAGCAAAACGTTCAGCCAGAAGCAGACACCAATAACGCTGATGGTACGGACGTGAAAACGTCGGAAAACGATTCTGAGACGCCGGCAGCATCACAGACACCAGCATCACAGGCACCAGCATCACAGGCACCAGCATCACAAGCGCCGGCAACATCACAAGCGCCAGAGGCATCACAAGCACCGGTAGCGTCGCAGGCGCCAAGTTCACAAGCACCGGCAGCAGATCCAGCTGACAATGACAAAACTGATCAACCGACGGCGTCTAGTGCGGAAGAGCCAACAACGAATGTGCAGGTACTAAAGGCGAGCGCACCAGCGGCAACTAAGAACGTGACGTACCAAACGGACCCGAACCTTACTGATGCTAACGGAGAAATCAATCCGGGATATTTAATGGATGCTCCTAACTTAGAAGAAAATGATGAAGATTGGGATACCGTTACGAAAGACGCAACCTTAACATTAAATATAGCTGGTAAAGAGGAACAAAGAACTGTAAAGAATGTTGTTGTTAAAGTCAATCCTGAAGATACTGGGCTTAGTAGTGCAGAGATAGCGACACCAAAAATTAATGGTTATAAATCAACACCAACGACTTCAGTGTATTCTAGTGATGATGATTTAACAGCTTTATCGGGGGAAGTACTATATTTTCCGATTAATAATACCAGTACTGCGCCAATCCAGAAGCGTGAAATGAACTTAGAACTAGAGATAGATGGACAAAAAAAGCTTACGTATCTTGGAGTGGATGCCCAACCCTGGACGATTGTCACCGTTCCAGCTCCAAAAATTACTGGCTATAAAGCTAATACTGATACGGTGGAACTTGGGATTAGTGATGATGAAATATTTACACAACTAACGGACTTGTCATATACGCGTATTCCTAATGTTACAATTCCCAATACGCCAAGACCAACGAAGTATCATACAGAAAATGTGACATTCCCTGGGATTGTAAATGGTAAAGATCAGCGTATCATGTTTAAAAATTTAACTGTTAAAATTGCAAATGGCGATGATGGTAATCCTGGGTATTGGGATACTGGAACATATACGTATGTTAAAACGCCAGTACTTGAAGGATATAAGTCTAAACCTACGACCTGGATTAACATGCGGGAAGGCAATTCTTATGACAACTATATTTGGACGCTGGATGATTCACTAGCATATTTTCCAATTCACAACACAACGAATGCAAAGCCCATTACAACAACGGGCTACGTTGCAACCGTTGGTGATGATGGGGTCAGCCGAACGGTGACTGGTAAGCCATGGTCAATTGTCACCATAGCCGCACCAAAAGTAGCGGGTTATACACCAAATGTTGATACGATTGAAATCGGTATTTCTGATAGTACGGAATATTTTTACGTTTTGACGGACTTAAAATACACCAAAACATCCGAACTCGGCTCACAAAACAGTCAAAGCTATACCCGTAACGTAACGATTGAAAAGGGTGGCCAATGGACAACGGTAGCGCTGAACTTTACTAGCAAACCTGGTCAAACCGTTAAGGTGAAGGTTCCAACCGTTGCGGGCTATAAAGCTGATATGGCTACCATGCGAGTTGAAATTAACCGGCTAACCGGTGAAATTGAACAGCTGGATACGCCACAATACACGAAGGTTGCTGGCGCGACGACTGATGCTAAAGATAATAATAACAGTGGTTCGACAACAACTGATGCTAAGGATAATAATAACGACAATGGCTCCACGACAACTGATTCTAAGACCAACAATAACAATGGTTCCACAACCACTGGTTCTAAAGCAAATGGTACTGGTAATGGCACCACTACCGGCACTGATAGTACCCAGAATCAGAATGGTACGACAACCACAACTACTGATGGTCAAAAGACGACGGCTTCAACGACGACCAACCATGATGGTACGACGACCGACAGTCTCAATGGGACTAATAGTCAGGGGACCGCGACCGGCGTAGGGACAACTGCTACGGGTGCACAGCTTAATGGTGGTGTTACCACGACTAACGTGGCAACGAATGCTAAGGGTCAAACCTCATTAGCAGCTACTAATGCTGATACCAAGACTACCCAAGGTAAGACGGCGA
Source organism: Lactiplantibacillus modestisalitolerans (assembly GCF_005405425.1). Taxonomy (GTDB): domain Bacteria; phylum Bacillota; class Bacilli; order Lactobacillales; family Lactobacillaceae; genus Lactiplantibacillus; species Lactiplantibacillus modestisalitolerans. The sequence goes on from NZ_BJEA01000008.1 coordinate 137,017, forward strand.
CTGGCGACACCTTGCCACAAACCGGCGAAACGCATCAAGGCTACTTAGCCGTATTGGGCGCGTTTCTACTGGGAATGCTCGGCCTGACCAAGGTTAGCCGCAAGCACCGCGCTTAAAATTGCATTTCAGAACGCTTGTTAGCTCGCGCTAGCAGGCGTTTTTAATTAAATTGTTTCACGTGAAACAAGACCCGTGACTATTCATTTCAACGAATCTTTAGTATGATAAGCGTGATTAATGCTTACATAAAAAGTACGTTGGAAAGTGGGACCGGTATGCAGAGTAATGGTCGAATTGCGGAATTACTAGTGCAACTTATGAGTGGTCAAAGTGTTGAAACTGAAAAAGTATTAGCCAAGTACGCCATCAGTAAGCGCACCTATCAGCGCGACCTTGCGTACGTCCGCAACGCGCTAATTGAAAACGGGGTTGGTGAGCTGCAAGAGTGCGCGGGCACTTACCGCCTATTACGGCAGAGTACCCGGGAGGACTATCAAAAAGCGCTCGTGACCAGCCACGTTTTGCTAGGCAGCCGGGCTTTAACGGTGGCGGAATTAAAGGATACGTTGGCTTATTTGGCGAAGGGCTTGCCCGAAGAATTGCAGGCCGAGTTACGCCAAAAGTTAACGTTGGCGCGGGGGAGTTATACGGCGCTGTCGCGACCCAAACCACTCCTGGAACGCCTCCATATAATTACGGATTTGATTGCGGCTAATCAGCGGATGACCTTTGTTTACCATGGGAGCGATTTTCACGTGCCCCAACCGCAAACCCACCATGCACAGCCGGTAGCGGTTTTCTTTGAGGTGCACTATTTTTATATTGCGATGCTGAGCGAGGAACACGCCGGCTACTGGCTGTACCGCTTAGACCGAATCGTGAAGATCTTAGATCACACGGCGGGTCAGCATTTGGATTACGCGCACCGGTTCTCGTTACAGGACCATCGCCGCCAATCCTACTTGTTGGATTCCGGATCGGTGACCCCAATTCAGTTTATTTATCGCAATGCGCTGCAAACGGTTTTGGACCAATTTCCGCAGGCCCGCGTGTTGGCGACGTTACCCGACGGTAGCCATAAAATTGAGGCCTACGTAAAGGTCGATGGCGCGATGCTCTGGCTATTGAGTCAGGGGGCGGGCGTCGAAGTGGTCTCGCCACCATTGTTAAAGAAGCGGATGAAAAAAGCCTTACAAGCGGCCCTCAAACAGTATCAGTGACAAATTGTGTCATTGGCGTGCACTATAATACGAGTGTAGGTCAGTTGGAGTGGGGGCACACAAAAATGGCCGGCCAGGAATTTCTTCCTAGCCGGCCATTTTTGTGCTCAATTTTGATTAGTCTTGATAATCGTTTCGGTAGTTTGTTGCAATTTATTTAGGGTCGTCGCAGCGGCCACGTGCTTGACGGCTAAATCGTCGGCGGTCGTCTGCAACGCCGTTAAATATTGACTGTAGCCTAGAAAGGCTGGGTCGGTATAGCTCGTTTTCAGTTCGCTGGCCGCGGCCTTAAATTTCGGGTGCTTTTTTAGGTAACGCTGGTAACTAGCGGTGGTGGCCGCCGCCGTCGTTACGGGCAAGTAACCCGTTTGCGTTGCCCAGCGAATGGTTTGACGGTTTTGTAATAAGTATTTAATGAAGGCGGCCCCACCTTGGCGCTGCGCCTTCGTACCAGTTTTAAAGCGTACTAAGTCGTTTCCGGCCACGCAGTTAGCGCGTTGGCCCTGATAACTAGGTGTCTGGGTGGTGCCCCACTGAAAATTCTTGGGGGCACTGGCTTGGATTAAGCCCAGTGCGGCGGAAGACCCGCAGTAGAGTACGGTCCGGCCCTTGAGAAAGCGGACGTTACCATAATTGTCTGCGCCGGCCGTTTTCGCCGTGCCGGTCTTGAGCATGTGCGCTAATGGTTGAACGGCATCAACGGTCTGGGGCGCCGCCGCGTTGACCTTTAGGTTGGTGGTTACCAGGGGCTGGCCGGCCGCGTGCGCGAGATCGTTGAGTTCACCCAGGTAGGCCCGGTCAAGTGCTAAGCCGGTTAGGCCGTGCTGTTGTGCCACCTGACCAACGTGTTGGACCGCTTTCCAAGTTGTCGGCACTTTTAAATTTAGCTGCTTCAACAGCCGTTGGTTATAATACATAATGCGCACGGACTTGGAGAAGGGCAGGGCGTACTGTTTGCCTTGGTACTGACCAGCTTTCAAAAAAGCCGGTTGAATTCCCGCAAGTTCTTTAGCACTTAAGTCCGTGTTGAACGGGGCAATCAGCCCCCCCTTCACGTAGTTGGGAACGTTGGTATAGGAAGTTTGGGCAATCGTTGGGAGCGTTTTGGATTTAGCGGCCGTCATGATTTTTTGTTGTAAATTGCTAAAGGTCCCCTGACCGTTAGCCACGACGCGGTATGTTGATTGGGAACGGTTGAAATCCTGGACTAACCCTTGCAGAACGGTCTTATTATGGCCGGTCATACCGTGCCAAAAAGTGACCGTCACTCGCGTTGACTGGCTGGTGCGTTGCTGACCGCACCCCGCGAGTGTGATGCTGGCGGTTAGTGTGACTATTAATAATAATCCGTTTCTAATGACTTTTTTCATGCCATTTCACCTGCGAAATTCCTAGAATTAAATTTTTTTGGACAAATAAGTAAATGATGATCAGTGGCGCGATCACCAGGACCGTGCTAGCCATGAGCAATGGATAATTGGTCCCAATATCGCTACTAAAGGTTAGCAAACCGAGCGGCAGCGTCCGTAGCCGATCGGTATTAGTCATGATCAACGGCCACATAAAGGCGTTCCACGTGCTGATAAGTTGGAGAATACCCACCGCCGTGATGACGGTGCGATTCATTGGCACTAATAAGCGCCATAAGTACTGCCAATCGCTAGCCCCGTCGAGTCTGGCGGCGTAGTAAGTCGTGCGCGGCTGGGCGGCAAAGGCTTGGTGCAGGGTAAACATCATGAAGACGCTGGCCGTCCACGGGATGATCAGCGCTGCGTAGTGGTCGACCCAGTGGAGGGCACTCAACGTTTTAAAGTTTGGAATCAGGAGTAGTTCTCCCGGGACCATCATGGTGACGAGCAGGGCGTTAAACAGAATGCGGCGCCCATAAAAGCGTAGGTGGGTAAACGCAAAGGCGGCCAGAATACTCGTGACGAGTTGCCCGGTAGTCGTGGCAAGGGCGACAATGATTGAATTTAAATAGTAACGACCAAAGGGAGCCGCTTGCCAAGCCGTTAGGTAATTTTGCCAGTGCCAGTCCGAAAAGGGCGTCGTTAACGTTGCGGTGTAAGTTGGGGTTTGGACACTCGCCCACACCATCCAAATAAAGGGCAGTAACATGGTTAGGGCACTAATTAGTAGGAGTGCCCCCCGCAAGAAGCGTGCACAACGGGTTAAGATGGGGACCACCCCCGTTGCGGGTAATGGTGACGACGTAACACCCAAAGGGTTCCTAGGGTTAAGCCGACCGTAATACCGAAGAGCACGATGCCACACGCCGCTGCGATTGTGGGCTGATCTTCAACGTAAAATTTCTGGTAGAGGTAATACATCAGTGTCAGGTCGGCGTTGGCCGGACCGGCGGAGCCGTTGAACAGCGCGTAAACCTGGTCGAAAACTTTTAAATTGACGATAACGGCGTTAATACTAACGAGCAGGATCATCGGCGTCAGTAACGGCCAAGTTACGTTGGTAAATTGTTGCCAACTATTTGCACCGTCTAGCTGGGCGGCCAGGTAGTAGCGGCGGTCAATTTGTTGAAGACTAGCTAGTAATAAAATAATGTTAAGCCCCAAACTATGCCAGATACAGACGATGATTAGCGCTAATAGTGAGTAGCGCGGGTCGTTCAACCAGTCAACCGGCGTTCGGTTGATGATCGCTAGCCAACCATTCAAGCCGCCATGTTCGGCGCTAAACAGCCACCGCCACACAATGGCAATGGCGACGCTACTCGTGACTAGCGGTAAGAAATAAATGGTTTGCAGGAGCTTAGCAAAGTGGCGCGCGTGGTGCAAACTGAGTGCCAGTAAGAGGGCTAAGCCGATTGAAACTGGCACCACGCCGATAATAAAGATGAGCGTATTTCGGAGGGCCAATTGAAAGGCCGCGTCGTGCCACAAAAACTGAAAGTTAGCTAAACTAAGGCTACCAATTTGGTTGAGATAAAAATTATAATGGCGATAAAAGCCCATGGCAAACGCTTCCAGCAACGGCCAGAACGTGAATGCGAGGCTAATCACAAGTAGCGGCGCGATGTATAGTAGCGCTTTCAGCGTTGAACGAACGGTTGGTCGTGAATTAAGCATGGGGCACCCCCATTTCTAACCGGTTACCCTCAGCATCGAAAAAATAACAGCCGTTAGCGCGAACCGCAAGGGTGGTCGTTAATGGCTGGGTGGTAGCCGGCACGGCGGTACTGATCAGCGTTGTTTGGGCGAACTGAACCGTGGTTAGTTGCTCCTTACCAACCGACCACTGCGCGACTAGGCGAACCGGTAACTGGGCCAGCGTGGTGGCCGTGGTGGTAGCTGATTCGAGCGCTTCGGGACGAATACCAACGGTAACCGCATTCGCTAGTAGGGTGGGCGCTAACTGCACCGCGAAGTACGGTCGAACGGCCGTCATCGGGATTAAGTTGATGCGCGGTTGACCGATGAACTGGGCAACGAATTGGTTTTGTGGCCGTTGATACAGTTCGGTTGTTGTGGCCATTTGCTGAATTTTCCCGTGGTTTAAGACGATAATACGGTCAGCAATTTGTAACGCATCATTTTGGTCGTGGGTCACGAAGACCGTGGTAACGTGCGTTTGTCGCTGAATCCGTCGAATCATGGTTCGTAGCGCCACCCGTAAATTGGCATCTAAGTTCGATAACGGTTCGTCTAGGAGGAGGACGGCGGGTTGCTTGATCAGTGCTCGGGCTAGCGCGACGCGTTGTTGCTGACCGCCAGAAAGTTGCGCCGGGTATTTCGCTAACTGCGGCGTAATTGCAACGAGTTCGGCGAGCTGCCGGGCGCGTTGATAGCGTAAGCGTTTTTTAACGTGGGCCATTTTCAGTGGAAACGCGATGTTATCCAGCACGCTGAGGTGCGGATAGAGCGCGTAATCCTGAAACACCATCCCAATATTGCGCCGCTGCAAGGTCGCCCGGGTCACGTCGGTGCCGTCGAAGACCACCTGACCCGCATCGGGTGTCAGGATACCGGCCAAGACGTTTAAAAGCGTGGTTTTACCGCTACCACTGGGCCCGACCAGCGCAACCAACTCACCGTCAGCAAGGGTACAGGTTAAGTTTTGAAATAGCGGTTGTTGACCTGGATAAGTTAGGTTAAGATGTTTTAAATTAACTTCCATGGTGGGTTCTTCCTTCAGCCAAAATAAATGAATATGTTGTTAATTATAAACTATTCAGCGGTGAAACGGTACGGCTCAACTGACTTTTGGAGCCCAGTTCAGAAGCAAAGAAATACCGCTAAGCGTTGTTGTAGTGGGCGTAGACGCTGATTGGCTGAGTACCGATTTGGGCTAGATTGTAGAAAAAACGACATAGAATAAGCGCACTAATTATTATGACGAATGACAAAAGGAACCTGATCTCAAAGCGGATCAGGTTCCAGTGATGGTCTGCATGCAAATAATCGGTCAGTGCTTATTAAGTACGATCAGGTTTATACGCGGTTTTGAAGTCGATTGTTCCACGTGAAACATTAGTGCTTGATACGGTGATAATCAGCGTCGAAGTACTGACCGTTACGAATTGCGTCGGGCAAGCCCGGATAAGGAGCTTCGGCAATGACGTCTTCGTTATCTTGGCCAGCCGCGCCCTTATACGTGATTGTCGCAAATTCTGGGACGACCAACTTCGGGTAAGTGGCGTATTTTTCGCGGGACTGTTCCATTAAGTCGATGTGTTCGTTTTGGAAGGTCACCGTGATTTCGGGATGGTCTTGAACCCACTTCGGGAAGAAAATCGTCCCGTTGACCTTGTTTTCGTTCGGTAAGAAGTCGAGGGCCACGTCGGTCCCGGTTGGTTCCGTCCAAGCGACCTTGTAGATGCCTTCGGTAAGCATTACAATGTTCGCTTCCTGGTCTTTGACCCAGCGACCGGCAACCATGCCGCCGTGGATGCGGTAGTCAACGGTGTGGTCGTTTTTAGCGTACCATTCGTATTCCCAACCGTTGTCGTAGGTGTAAATAAAGTGGGTGCCGAGGAAGTCGGCTAGGGTTTTAAACGTTTTAGTCATGTGAAAGCCTTCTTTGTCTTTTTATGTTATTACTATCATGTAATTAATTACATGTTTTAAACAACAAAGCTAGTGTATACTGAAGCTAGTAAATCGTCAAGGGGGAACTTCCAATGGCGCAAAAAAACAAGTTACAATTCATCATTTTAGGATTACTCAATCAACAGCCACTCACCGGTTACGACCTCACGAAGGCCTTTGAAAACGAGATTGGTGAGTTTTGGCAAGCCCAGCACAGCCAAATCTACCCACAGTTAAAACGACTAGAAACGCAGGGCTACATTGCCCACGAAGTGACCGTTAGCGGCGCCAAGCTTGAAAAAAAGCTCTACCACATCACCACTGAGGGGAGTGCGATCTTACGTGACTGGATCAGCACGGGGACGCCGGATTTAACCGCAACCAAGGACGAATTCATTTTGAAATTGTACTTTATTCGGTCCAATCACGACCCGCGTTTACCCGAAATGCTGCAAGAACAACTGCAGTTACACACGACTAAGTATCATCACTTGCAACAGCGGTTGAAAACGGTCTTTACGGACCCGGCCAGCAAGCAGGCTCATTACGGCCACTATTTGATTTTGCAACACGCGCTCGGCCGCGAAGAGTACTACGTTGACTGGCTTAAGCAAAGCCTCGCCGCCTTGCCAACGGCCCGTTAAGTTAAGTGGCGAAACTGCGGCCGGGATTTCCGGGGTGCGGTTTGGGCCAACTTTTTTCAGGAAGCTTGCGGTCCACCGTAGCAGGGTTATAATTAAAACGACAACCACATGTCAAATCAATGAGGGGGTTCTTCCTGAATGGATAATCAAGAAATGGCCGAACCGTTAGTTTACCGGCGGGTACTGCTAACGGTCGATGAGGATGACAACACGTCGTCCGAACGTGCTTTTCGTTACGCAACGACGGTCGCCCACGATTACGACGCACCGCTGGGGATTTGCTCGGTTTTGGAAAGCGAAGACATCAACATCTTTGATTCACTCACACCGTCAAAATTACGCGAGAAACGCGCCCATGTCGAAGCGGTCGTGGCGAAGTATGTTCAGCTGGCTGAGCAAAAGGGCGTTCAAAACGTTCAGCCGTTGGTCTACGAGGGCGGCGACGTCGATGACGTAATTTTGGATCGGGTTATTCCGGACTTTAAGCCGGACTTACTGGTAACCGGTGCCGATACCCAGTTCCCGCATTCTAAGATTGCGGGCGCAATCGGTCCCCGGTTGGCTAAAAAAGCCCCGATTTCAGTAATCGTCGTGCGTTAATGGCGGTCAACGTGAAAGCGTTGATGAAAATTTACTGATAATTAAGTTACTAAATTTATTAACCGTTACAACTTGCACAAGCTGTAACGGTTTTAATTTATGCCATTTTGTGCACTGGTGAACTATTAAAAAGTAAGTGATTAGGTCAGTTTAGCCTTGATAATTAAGGGTTTAGCGATTTTTTTAAAAAAATAAGCAAAAAATCTAAATTTCTTGTTGCATTTTGAACAAGCACGCATATAATAGAGATTGTAAATTAATTCACAAGCTACGAAATGGAGGCACCATTGTTATGATGAAAACGACAGAAAAAACTCAAGCTGCCAAAGTCGAAAACGAAGTCGACGGGTTAGTTAAACGCTCGAAGAAAGCTTTAGCAGTTTTGAAAACGTATACACAAGAACAAATCGACGACTTATGTGAAAAAGTTGCCGTTGGCGTTTTGGATAAGCACATGGCATTAGCCAAGTTAGCTGTTGAAGAAACGAAGCGTGGGGTTGTTGAAGATAAGGCAATCAAGAACATTTATGCAAGTGAATATATTTGGAACAGCATTCGTCATGATAAGACCGTTGGTGTGATTGAAGATGACGATGAAAAGAAAATGATGAAGATTGCCGAACCAGTCGGAATCGTTGCCGGGGTTACACCCGTAACCAACCCAACTTCAACGGTTGTCTTCAAAACCTTAATCTCATTGAAGGGCCGGAACACAATCGTCTTTGGGTTCCACCCACAAGCCCAAAAGACTTGTGCTGAAACCGCGCGCGTCATGCAAGCAGCAATTGCCGAAGCCGGTGGCCCAGCCGATGCCTTACTGTTCATCGAACACCCAAGCATCGAAGCGACTAACGACTTGATGCACCACCCAGACGTTGCCACCATCTTAGCAACCGGTGGTCCTAGCATGGTTAAAGCCGCTTACTCATCAGGTAAGCCAGCCTTAGGGGTTGGTCCTGGTAACGGCCCAACTTACATTGAAAAGACGGCCAACATCAAACAAGCGGTCAACGACATCGTCTTATCTAAGACCTTTGACCACGGGATGATTTGTGCTTCTGAAAACAGTGCCATCATTGATAAAGAAATCTACAACGACGTGATGGACGAATTCAAACGCTTAGGTTGCTACATTGTTAAACCAAAAGACGTGCAAGCCTTGACCGAAGCAGTTATCGATCCAAACCGGCACACGGTACGTGGTCCGGTTGCCGGGAAGTCCGCCTATGAAATTGCTCAAATGGCCGGCTTAAAGGACGTTGATAAGGAAGCCCGGGTCTTAATTGCCGAATTAAACGGCGTTGGCTTGAAGTTCCCACTTTCAGGTGAAAAATTATCACCAGTGCTGACCGTTTACAAGTCAGCATCCCACGAAGCCGCATTCAAGCGGGCCGATGAATTACTCCACTATGGTGGTTTAGGACATACGGCCGGCATTCACACCACGGATGATGAATTAGTGAAGGAATTTGGCTTACAAATGCCAGCTTGCCGGATCTTAGTTAACTCACCAACTTCCGTTGGGGGCTTAGGTAACATTTACAACAACATGATTCCGTCACTTACTCTAGGGACTGGTTCGTACGGTGGTAACTCGATCTCCCATAACGTTTCAGATATGGACCTGATCAACATCAAAACCGTTGCGAAGCGTCGGAACAATATCCAATGGGTAAAGATGCCTCCCAAGCTCTACTTCGAACCAAACTCTCTCCGCTATCTTGAAACGATGGCCGGCCTTAAGCGCGTATTTCTAGTATGCGACCCTGGGATGGTTGAATTTGGTTATGCTGACCGGGTTACGGCAGTCTTGAACAGCCGCAAGGACCCCGTTGACATTGACGTCTTCTCAGAAGTTGAACCAAACCCTTCAACTAACACCGTTTACAAAGGGGTTGCCCGGATGAAAGGCTTCAAGCCGGACACGATCATCGCCCTTGGTGGTGGGTCCGCAATGGACGCGGCCAAAGGGATGTGGCTCTTCTACGAACATCCAGACGCATCCTTCTTCGGCGCAAAGCAGAAGTTCTTGGATATCCGGAAACGGACTTACAAGGTACCCGTACCAAACAAGGTTACTTACATTGGGATTCCAACCACCTCTGGGACTGGTTCCGAAGTAACGCCTTACGCGGTTATTACCGACTCGGATACGCACGTTAAGTACCCAGTTACCGACTATGCAATGCAACCAGACATTGCGATCGTGGACCCACAGTTCGTTGAAACTGTGCCACCACGTACGACCGCTTGGACTGGTTTGGATGTTATCACCCACGCCACTGAAGCATACGTTTCAGTTATGGCTTCCGACTACAGTCGGGCATGGTCAATTCAAGCCTTGAAGTTAGCCTTCAAGTACTTGAAAGCGTCTTACGACGGCGACAAGAAGGCGCGTGAGCACATGCACAACGCTTCTACGATGGCTGGGATGGCCTTCGCGAACGCCTACTTGGGGATCAACCACTCCTTAGCCCACAAATTAGGTGGGGCGTTCAACTTACCTCACGGGTTAGCGATTGCGATTACTTACCCACAAGTGGTTCGTTACAACGCTGAAATCCCAACTAAGTTGGCTATGTGGCCGAAGTACAACTACAATACTGCGCTCAAAGACTACGCCGACATTGCCCGGGCCATTGGCTTGACTGGCAAGGACGACGAAGCCCTCAAAGAAGCTTTGGTTAACAAGTTCATCGAATTGGCACACTCAATGGGTGTGACCCTCTCCTTGAAGGCTAACCGGGTTGAAAAGAAGGACTTTGATGCCCACGTTGACGAATTAGCCGAACTCGCTTACGAAGACCAATGCACGCCTGCTAACCCACGTGAACCGCTCATCAAGGAATTGAAGGGCATTCTGGAACGCGAATGGGACGGCGCCGGTGTTGAAAAGTAAGCCAATCGTCTTTAACTAAATTTGTTAGTGGTGCCTACTACTAAGCAAAAGGATGCCCCGCAACGACCAGTGATGGTTGGTGCGGGGCGTCTTTTTGGTTGCGGCTAACTAATTGGACACCCTTGTTTAGGTTACTGAACAACGTGACACGGCTTTTGCGGTTCCGCGTCCTTTTTCCCGCAAACTTATTAGTCGCATTTTAAGGGTGGGACGCCTACACTGAAAGAATAATTTCAAAGTGAAGGGATGCGGCGAACATGGTAATGCGCGATTTGAACATTGGAACGAAGGTGGGCCTAGCACTTTTGAACGACCGCTGGTACGCACTCGTTCTCAGTAATTTAGGTACGGAAGCGGTTGACTTCATGGTACTTCGCCGGCGCGTGCGCGGCCTGAGCACGCTGAAATTACTCACGGTACTAGCCAAGATGCAGCAACTCGGCTTGATCAGCGAAGAGGCTCACTACCAATACCGATTGACGGCGACCGGCGCGGAGCTGGGACAGAGCTTGGCGGAGTTGGAAGCGTGGGGCGACCGGATGATTGTGGGGATGCGTTGAGTGATTGTTTGTGAAACTGAACAAAAGTAATTTAGGTTGTGGCGAGCAACGTTAGCTAGGCTACAAACGGCCCAGCAGCAACAGGACTTGAAAGCGTCCGATGAACAGCATCAACATGATTAACAAAATTAAATCGGGCCCTCGAGGTTAGCTAAACGCTACCTTGGGGGCCCGAATTTTTAACTAATTTTCTCCGCCGGACACGCCAACGTCAACAGGTAACAGTAAACCAAATCGTCCATTTGCTTCAAGTTATAGCCACTCGCGCGCTCGAACTTATCGATGCGGTAAAGCAGGGTGTTGCGGTGGACGAAAAGGTCGCAAGCCGCCTGGCGAACGTTGCCCTGCGTGTGGTAGAGGGCGTGGATCAGCTGTTGGGTCGCGCCGTCGCGTAAGCAGGCGTCGGCGAGGGGGGCGAGCCGGGCCGCTTGCGTGGCGACGAGTTCGGGAATTAGCGCGGTGGTCATGCGGGTCACCGCTTGCGGAGGGATGGTTGTAAAAAGTTGGGTCTCAAACGCAAACCCCTGCGCTAATTGTTTTAAATTGTCGTAGTGCGCGCCGATCAGGAGGTGGGTCGTCGCGGAAAAGTCATCGTCGAGTAACGCGAGCAGTCCGCCTAAATCGTTACTCGCCGCGGCACTGATCGGTTGTTGCAACAACAGGTAACCGCGGCTCGAACTCGTAAAGGCTCCGTGTAAGACGTCGTCGACGAGGTCGGCGAGGGCGCCCCGCCACTGTGCTTTGGACTGGCTGGGGTCACTAAACCGAACGTGGAAGTGGATGACCTGAAAGTGTTTAGCCGCCGTAACCGGGGCGCTGGCCGTGGTGCCCGTTAGAAAGGCCGACCATTGATCGACGGGGTGCGGTGACGGGGGGGCAGTGGCAATGGTTGCCAGCAACGCTCGCTCGCGCGGACTAAGGTCGGCTTCGGCGACGCACAAAAACTGTCCGTTAGGTAACGGCACGTTGCGAACGTGTTCGGCAGTCACCGGGCTGGACGTTAAGCGGGCCTGCGGGTACCACTGTAATAAGGCTTGAATATCCATTGCTTTCCCCTCCCTAGGAATGTGTTGGGACGCGTACCGCCTGCGTCGACGCGCGGACCATCAATTTGACCCCCGCCACCGTTTGTTGGGCGCAGATTTTCGTGGGGTTGTTGATTTGATCAAGAAGCGCTTCAACGGCCTGCGCTCCGAGCGCGTTGAAGTCCTGAACGACCGTCGTTAGGGCTGGCGTTTCAGCGGCTGCGGCCGGTAAATTGTCAAAGCCCACAATCGCTAGTGATTGCAGAGCCGCTGCGTCCACGGCCTTTAATTGGCGCATGATCCGGAGCGCCACCACGTCGTTTTCCGCGATCAGCGCGGTGATTTGTTGGGCCTTTAAATAGGCTTGCAGGCGCACTACGTCCACGTCGGCTTGCAAGGCCTGGGCCCACCGTAGCGCCAGGTGCGGGTCGGTCGGATTTTCTTGGAGCTGGTTGAAATAGCCCATGAAGCGGTCGCTGACGGTGCCCGTAAAGGTTTGCCAAAAGGGGGTCTCCGCCAAAAACGCGATCCGTCGGTGGCCCAGCTGTTGCAAGTGTTGGCAAGCCAGGCGGCCCCCGGCCACGTTGTCGCTAATGACGCTCGGAACGGCCAGGGCCGCGGGCCGTTTATCGAGGACGACCAGCGGTAAGCGTTGCGCGTGTAACGCCATCAGGAGTGGGAGCTCGGTCGCTAAGTTTTGCGGGTAGTAGATGACCCCGGCGACGGCGTGGACGAGGGTGGTCGGGTCTTGTTGGAGAAACGTTTCGTTGGCCATCAGTTGTAATTGCCAGGTGGTGCCTTTCAGTGTTTGGTCGATGCCGCCGCGGTAGTTGCCAAAGGCGGTCGTGTCCGTAAATGGCAGAACGAGGAGCAGTTTTCGTTGGGTCGTGCTCCGGTGCGGTTTAACGTAGGTGCCGCCCCCACGCACGCGGTAAACGAGGTCGGCTGCCGCTAATTCGTTGAGTGCTCGTTTGGACGTGATGCGGCTGACGCCGTATTTTAACGCGACGGCGTTTTCGCTCGGCAGGCGATCGTTGGGGGCGTACTCGCCCCGTAAAATGGCTAAGCGTAAGTCTTGATAGATGTTGGCGTACTTGACCATCGTTGGCGCCCTCCCATCTGTAAAGTGGTCAGTGGTTCTCATCAAAGCCGATTCTAAGCGCTTACATGGTTGGCTTCAAGTAACAAAGTATACCAACTGACCTTTAAATAGTAGAGTGTGAGGGCCGACGGGTTGGTATTGAGCATTGCCTAGCTAAGGGCATGATGCCTGGGTTTGGCATCGTGACGTTAGCGTAGCAAGCGCAGATACCAGTCGGCCCGAACACGTTTCGGCCATAAAGCAGGGGAGCGCCGCGGTTTATGCGATGGCGCCTTAGCGTAGTAGGCACAGGCGTCAGCCGCTCCGAACACGTTTCGGCAATATCGCAGAAAGTCGCCTGGGTTTGGCATCGTGACGTTAGCGTAGCAGGCGCAGGCGTCAGTTGGTCTGGAACACGTTTCGGCTATATCGCAGAGCATGAACACTACCTAATAAACAATGGTACGCAGCACTACTCAGTAGCCTGCAGCAACCGGTACTGCGAATCATAAAGCTCGTAGTAAACGCCCCGTTGCGCCATTAACTCGGCGTGCCGGCCCGCTTCGACAATTTGGCCGTGGTCGATCACGAGAATTTGGTCGGCCTGCCGAATCGTCGAAAGCCGGTGGGCGACAATGAAGCTAGTCCGCCCCTTGAGTAGTTCCGCTAAGCCCGCTTGGAGGAGGGCCTCCGTTTGCGTATCAATGGCGGCGGTCGCTTCGTCGAGAATTAAAATACGGGGGTCAGCTAATAAGACGCGGGCAAACGCGATCAGTTGGCGTTGACCAGCGGATAAGCTCCCGCCGTGTTCTTGAACGACCGTTTGGTAGCCAGCGGGGAGCGTCTGAATAAAGTCGTCGGCGCGGGCCACCTTAGCCGCCCGGAGCACGTCGGCGTCGCTGGCATCGAGGCGGCCGTAACGGATGTTATCCATGATGGTCCCCGAAAAAATGAAGGTGTCCTGCTGCATGACGCCGACTTGCGAACGCAGTGAGGCCAGGGTGACCCGCTGACTATCGACGTTGTCGATGGTCAGTTGCCCACTGGTAACGTTGTAAAAACGGGCCAGCAGGTTAATGATGGTGGATTTACCAGCGCCGGTCGGCCCAACTAGGGCGATGGTTTGACCAGGACGCGCGTGAAACGAGACGTGGTCGAGAATCAGCGGCCCGTCCGCCTCGTATTGGAAACAGACGTTACGAAAGCGGACGTCGCCCTTGACCGGGGGCAGGTCGAAGGCGTCATCGGCGTCACGCACGGTCGGTTGTTCGTCCATCGTTTCAAAAATTCGTTCCAAGTAGGTGGTGGCGGTGATCAGTGAATTGTAAAAGTTTCCAATGTTAATCACCGGGTTCCAAAAATTATTCACGTAGCCGATGAAGGCAATTAGGGTCCCGGTACTGACCACCACGCCGAGTTGCTGAATCCCAATAAAGTAGATCAGGGCGGTCGTGAGGGTCGAAATGTTTTGGACGCCCGGGCTGAGTGCGTACTGAATTTTGACCGCGCGCATGTAAGCTTGGCGGTTGTCATCGGCGATGGCGTCAAAGTTAGCGGTGGCGGCGGCCTCCTGGGCGAAGCCCTGAGTCACCTTGATGCCAGCGATGCTCTCGTGTAAATAGGCGTTCAAGTTCGACTGTTTATTGCTTAACTCCCGGAAGGCGGTTCGTTGTTTCTTTTGCACGACGTAGGCCCAAATAATTAGAAGTGGAATGAGCCCTAGGCTATCGAGCGTCAGCCGCCAGTTAATGGCGAACATGAAGGCGAGCGTGACGCCCACCGAAATGACGTCGGAAATCAGGTTGACCAGCCCGTTGGCGAGCAGGTCGCTGAGGGTGTTGATGTAATTGACGACCCGGATGAGGATTTTGCCGTGTGGGCGGGTGTCGAAGTAGGCGAACGGAAGCCGCTGTAAGTTGGTAAACAGGTCGGTTCGCATGTCAATCAGCAGGTTTTGGCCAATTGCGGTGATTGCCCAGATGCGGTAACGAAAGCAGGCCCAAGCGATTAACAAGCTAATGAAAAAAACGGCGCCAAGCGCACCCAGCTGAGGGAGGTTGCGCTGCGGAATTGCTTGGTCGATGGCGAGTTTCATTAGGAAGGGGCCTAACACGACGGCAACGTTGCCGATTAGAATCGATCCGAGTACCAGCACCAACCGCACCGTGTACGGCCGCAAGTAGTGGCCTAAGCGGGCGTAGTCGTGCCAGTTAAAGTGGCGTTTTAAAGTTTCATCCTGATTAGCCGTGTTCCGCGTGGTCATGTGCCCGGCCCCCTTTCGTAGTGGTGAGTGCGCCTAATTGGCGGCGGTAAGTTTCGGCGTAGTAGCCGTTTTGAGCGATTAGTTGCTCGTGCGTGCCCCGCGCAACGATCCGACCGTGCCGCAAAACCAGAATTTGGTCCGCTTGGCGAAGCGAGGCAATTCGCGACGCAATGATAAAGACGGTTTTATGGCGCGTCACGGCCTGTAAACGGCGTTGAATGGTCGCTTCGGTCTCCATATCGAGGGCACTAGTGGTGTCATCTAAAATTAAGATGCGCGGATTTTTAACGAGCGCGCGCGTTAGGGAAATCCGTTGCTTTTGTCCACCGGAGAGGCCCACGCCCCGCTCGCCAACGACGGTGTCATAGCCGTCCGCGAGGGCCGTAATGAAATCGTGGGCGTCCGCCACGGTGGCCATGCGGCGAATAAAGGCGGGTGTCGCCACCGGGTTCCCATAGTTGATGTTGTCGTTGATCGAATCAGAAAAGAGAAAGAGGTCCTGGGTGACAATCGTAATTTGATTACGCAACGCCGCCTCCGACCAGTGCCGAACATCGCGCCCGTCGACCAAAACGCGGCCACGCGTTGGGTCGTAGAAGCGGGCAATTAAGTTCATCAGGGTCGTTTTGCCAGAGCCAGTTTCGCCGAGAATCCCGACCGTTTGGCCCGGCTGAACGGCGAAGTCAATGTCCATTAAGACCGGTACCGCCGGGGCGTCTGGGAACGCAAAGTCGACGTGCTCGAAGCGCACCGCACCTTGAATGGCCGGCGCCGACTGTGATTGGGCGGGGGTCAGGGTCGGTTGCGCCTCCAAGAGACTTTTAATTTTAATGGTAGCCGCTGAAAAACGTTGAATATCGTTGATCAACCACCCACTCATCCGCATCGGCTGGTTCAACAGCCATAAAAAGCCGTTAAACGCGACCAGGTCACCCAGCGTCATCTGGCGTTGAATCACCAGCCAGCTACCGAACAGGAGGACGATCACGGCTAAGCAGGCTGCCAGAAAGTCCAACGCGGGCAAATACCGGCGTGACACTGCCGCGGAGGCCATGTTTTGGTCGCGGTAATCCTGGTTGTATTGCTGAAACTTATGAATTTCATAGGACTCGCGGGCAAAGGCGCGGACGACCCGGTTACCCGAGATATTTTCTTCGACCATGGCGTTTAAGCGGGCGAAGCTTTGACGGATGTTGAAGAAGACCTGGTGAGCCTCCCGACTCATCCGCGTGGTGAGCCAGCCAATTAGCGGGGTGACTAAAACGAGGGCCACGGTGAGCGGCCAACTAATGCGGGCCATCACCACGATCGCGGTTAAAAACCACAGCAGGCATTCGGCCGTGTTATAAGTGACCCAGCATAAAAAGTGGCGAATTGCGTCGGTATCCCCGGTCAGGCGGGCCATCAAATCCCCGTTGGTGACCCGGGTAAAGAAGGGGTAGTCGAGCGACTGTAACTTAGCAAACAGGTCGTGGCGTAAATCAAACAACGCGTTTTGGCCGACCCGTTCCCAGAGCATGATGTAGCCGTAGCGCATGATGGTGCGCAGCAGGGTGACGCCCACCATCGTGACTAGCAGGGGAACGAGTCGTTCCAAGTGGCGTTGCGTAATGACCTGATCAACGAGTAACCCGCCAATTAACGGCACCACGACGACGCTGACGGCGTTTAAGATGATCAAGCCACTTGCTAGCCAGATTTGCCAACGGCTCCGGCGGGCGTACTGCCAAATCCAGCGATAAGGATTCTCCATTAATGTTCACCTCTCAACTTATCGAGTACAATGGGGATACCAATCGCGGTACGCCCCTCAGTTGACTTCAGTATGCGGCGGGCCGCGACTAAACGGAATGGTGATTTTTGCCTAAAGGGATGGCTTTTTTTGCCGAAGGGGGTGGGTTGATGCCAAAAGTGAATTTAACGCCGGAAGTTTTGTATGCGTTTGCATATCGTAACGAACGACCGGGCACTTACGTGTATCATCAACATCAATTTTTAGAACTGTCGATCATGGTCACGGGCTTTTCGGACTACAACGTTGAGGGACGGTGGCGGCGGGTCGTGGCCGGCCAGGCGTTGCTCTTTAATCCGGGGGTTCATCACCAGGAGACCCAGCCGCCGCAAACGCAAAGCCTGCAACTGCACGTTGGTTTTCGACACGTGGCCTTACCGGGGCAACAACCCGATCACCTCCCGTTTGCGGATAGTCTGATTGACTTGGGGAGTTACCAAACCGACTTTTTAGCCACGGCCCAGCGGCTGATTGCCGAAAATCACCACCCAGACGCGTTCGGCCACGATGCGCTGGTTCAAGCGTTGGTGGTGGAACTGTTATGCTGGTTGTTACGGGCGCTGCCCAGTAACCCGGTCAGCGCGGACTACCTCGCCCTAAGCGCACCCGCCAGCTCAACGGCTGACCGCCAAGCGCTAGTTAGTGCTGCGAGTTACTACCTAGAAGCGCACTACGCCGAACCACTGACCCTCGGGGCGCTGGCTGAAACGCTGCACGTCAGTCCGAGTTACCTATCGCGCACCTTTAAAGCCGTCCGCGGAATCAGTCCGATTCAGTATTTAACGCACTTGCGGTTACAACGGGCCCAGGATTTACTGACTACGGGACAGCACAGCGTTAGCGAAGTGGCCGAGCTCGTCGGCTACCAGGACCCGTACCATTTCAGCAAGCGGTTCAAGCAATTTTTTGGCACGCCACCGAGTCAACGGCAACCCGCATCTAAAAATTAGGGCTATCAGCACCAGCCAAGTTTTCGAGTGAAAGCGGTTTTATTTTGGCGCCTGACCAGGTATACTCGGGGGCAAATACGGGCGGTCAGCCCCAAGGAGGAACCAAGATGATTGAATGGCACGGTTTAAACGCAACCCAACAACAAGCGGTCACGGCCGTTTGTTTACCCGGCAATTTAGCCCGCACCCTGACGGTCGACTGTCAGGCCGGCGCACCCGGAATCCAGATTCAAAAGAGGGGGGCGCACACGACCCTCACGTATGGTAGCCAGGCGGATTTAATGCGCGGCGCGGCGCTACTAAGCGCCCGCGCGGGGCAGGAACCCGACTTCGACTGTCATCAAACGCCCCAGTTTCAAGTGCTCGCGGCGATGCTCGACGTGGCCCGCAACGGGGTCCCGACCGTCGCGATGCTGAAAACGACGATTCGGCGCTTGGCGCGGATGGGCTACACCGAACTGTGGTTATATTTGGAGGACCTGTTTGAGATTCCCGAAGAACCGTATTTTGGGCACCAACGTGGTCGCTACACCCAGGCGCAACTGCACGAACTTGCGCGTTATGGCGACCAGTTTGGCGTGACGCTGGTGCCGGCGGTTCAAACGCTCGCCCACCTGCATAACGCGTTGAAGTGGGAAGCCCATACCGCCGTGAAGGATACGACCGACACGTTACTAGTGGGAGCACCGGCGACCCGGACTTTTTTGACCCACTTACTGCAAGCGGCGACCGCGCCGTTTACGACTAACAAAATTCACATTGGGATGGACGAGGCTTACCAACTTGGCCGTGGGCGCTACCTTGATCAAAACGGCTTTACGGACCAGCAAACGTTGATCTTACAACAGCTTAAACTGGTGGTCGAGCTGACGACCGAACTCGGACTCGACGCCTATATGTGGAGCGACCTATGGTTCACCTTTGCTTCTGAAAAGCACGAAATGTACGACCCGGCGGTGCACTTTGACGCCGACTTTAAGGCCAGCCTGCCGCCAGTCGGGCAGGTTTACTGGGATTATTACCACGAAGATCAGCAAACTTACCGTGACCGCTTCGCGCAGCACTTTGAATTAAGTGATAACGTCGTGTTTGCCGGGGGCATCTGGACTTGGAGTGCCCTAGCGCCCAACCAAAGTAAAATGCTGGCAACGGTCGACGCCGGTCTCAAGGCGGCTAAGGCGTGCGGTGTGCCGCAAGTCGTCGCGACAATGTGGTTCGACGACGGGGCGGAAGTTCCGCTCAGTGCCGCCTGGTACGGACTGCAAGCCTTCGCAACTTATCAGTACCATGACCGGGTGACCCCGGAACTGATCGACCAAGAGTACGCTTTATTCCAAGGTGAAGCGCCGGACTTTTACCGCTTACTCGACCGCTTCGATAACTTTACCAAGGCGGTCAACGTGGACGCCGACAACGTTAGTAAAATCGTTCTGTACGAGGACCTACTGCTACAACGGTACCGCCAAAACTTAGCGGCGATTGACTTGCCCGCGCAATACCAACCGCTGATCACGCAACTCGGCAACGTGCAGGTCCGAGCGGAAAACCGGTTGATGCTCACGTTTTACCGCCAACTCGCCCAAACGGTTCTGGCGAAGTCCGGGGCCCTACAAGCGGTCGCGCAACTGGGCTGGTCGACGGCCGACGACGCCACGGCTGAACGAGCCTTAACCGCGATCGACGCTTACGTGGCGGCCTTACAACCACTCATGGCAATCTGGCGCGAGTTGTGGCACCAGCAACGCCGGGGCCCGGGTTACGAAGTCATGGACGTTCGCTTAGGCGGCCAACTAACCCGGTGCGCGACGGTTAAATGGCGCATCAACCGCTGGCGGGCGGGGCAGGAACAACTGGCCGAACTTCACGCGCCGCTGCTGCCAATGGACCAATTTAATAACGGCGTGGTCGGACACGGGCTCTACAAGCAAATCGTGAGCGCCTGCGACCTATCTTTCTAAGTTAACTGCCAGTCCTAAGCGCACCGCGAACTGGAGTACTTGGGGTGCGTCGGCCGCCGAACCGGTCAGGACCCAAAGTATACCCAATCCGAGGTAGGGGCGTGTTTCACGTGAAACATTTACCCTAAATTAGCAATAAAAATAGTTAAGCAACAGCACTTAAAGCCCGTTATAACGCGGTTTATAAATGCTGTTGCTTTTTTAGCCGAAAATAGACCTAATTTTGTTAAAGACCTTAAATTTGTATCTTTTTCCCTTTAGTTCGTTGATTGTTGCCGTGAAAGAAAGCGGTTACTATGAGCTTGTAATTAATTGAAAGGAGGGAGAAACGATATGACACAAGGTGTTACGAATACGGATCCAGTTCCGGTTTCGCAAAAGCCAGACCAGAACTTTTTCCAACGACTATGGTCCAACCGGGTATTTTTACTGATGGTGGCACCAGGGACGTTATTTTTAATCGTTTTCTTCTACATTCCAGTGTTGGCTAACGTTGTGGCCTTCCAGAGTTTTCAATATTCAGACCAGGGATTTATTTACAGCGTGCTCCACAGTCCCTTCGTTGGGTTTCAGAACTTTAAGTTCTTCTTTCAGTCGGCGGACTTCTGGATTGTGTTACGTAACACGATTGGGTACAACTTGACGTTCCTATTGCTAAACTTCTTCTTCGCGATTTTCTTTGGGGTCGTGATGAGCCAGTTACGCAACCAACGCTTGTTGAAAGTCTACCAAACCTCGATGCTCTTCCCGTACTTCCTGTCGTGGGCAATTCTCGCGTACTTCGTTTACGCGTTCTTAAGCTCCGATAAGGGAATCTTGAACCACATTATTCAAACGTTTGGTGGGACGCCGATCGACTTTTACAACTCGCCGTGGGTCTGGCCGTTTATCATCATCTTCCTGGGCGTGTGGAAGGGGATCGGGTACAACAGTATCCTCTACTTCGCAACCGCCATGGGGATTGACCCGACTTACTACGACGCCGCGATGATTGATGGGGCCAATAAGTGGCAACAAATCAAGAACGTGACGCTCCCACACATTTTACCGGTTGCAACGCTGATGCTGATCTTAAACATCGGTGGGATCTTCCGCAGTGACTTTGGGCTGTTTTACTTGATTCCAAGGTCGTCGGGGACGTTGATCAACGTGACCCAAACGTTCGATACCTTTATTTACCGCGCGTTAACGACCACCAACGATATTGGGATGTCAACCGCGGCCGGGTTACTCCAATCGATCGTCGGGGCACTCCTGATTTTCATTAGTAACTGGGTCGTTCGTCGCAAGCAACCAGAATCAGCACTATTTTAAAAGGGGGTGCCGGGATTGCGTAAAAAGAAACAAATTACTGCGGTTGAAATTCGTAAGTTTGGGCCGGGCACCAACCTATTTTTCAACATTTTTCTCGCGATTTTTGCCCTTAGTTGTATCTTACCGTTCTTCTTCATCATCATCCTGTCATTAACGCAGGAGTCAGATATTACAACTTACGGCTACCAGTTTTGGCCGAAACATTGGACTTTTGCGAGTTATCAATACCTGTCCAAGATGGGCCACCAAGTGCTCGTTTCACTGGGCGTTACCATCTTCGTGACCGTCGTGGGGACGATCATGAACAGTTTGTTTAGTTCCACTTACGCGTACGCGATTTCGAGAAAGGACTTCGCCTACGCCCACTTCTTTACGATTTTTGCCCTGATTTCGATGCTCTTCATTCCCGGGATGGTCCCAACTTACTTGATTGTGACCCAAATGCTGGGCTTGCAAGATAACATCTGGGCCTTGATTTTGCCAATGAGTTTTGGGGTGTATAACGTTTTAATCATGCGGACGTTCTTTAAAACGTCAATTCCGGAGCCAATTATTGAATCGGCCCGGATTGACGGTGCCAGCGAATTTCGAATTTTCTGGACGATCGTCGTTCCGCTTGCGATTCCAGGAATCGCCACGATTAGTTTGTTCACGTCGCTCGGCTACTGGAACGACTGGATGAACGCCTTGCTGTACATCAACAAGGACAGTGTCACCCCGCTTCAATACTTGTTGGTCAAGATTCAAAACAATATCCAGTACATGACGCAGAACATGGCTAATAACGGGGCCGTCGCCGGAGCCGCCAACGTTCCGAGCGAAGGGATGCGGTTTGCGATCGTCGTTGTCGCGACCCTCCCAATTGCCTTAACTTACCCGTTCTTCCAGAAGTACTTCGTCAAAGGAATGACCATCGGCGGCGTCAAGGGCTAACGCCCACCGCACCACCACTGCTTGCGTTCAACACCAACTTACTTTACAGATGGGTGGGATGCCTCGTTTGAAACAACTTGTCATCAATTTAGCACTGTTAATTAGGTCTTTGCGTTTTGACTAAATTTTTTCCGAGGGGGAAAACAACGATGAATAAATTAATCAAAGGTGCAACCGTCGTCAGCCTCGCCGCTCTAGGAACGATTGCATTAGCCGGCTGCGGGAAGTCATCCAGTAGCAGCAGTTCCAGCAGCAAAGCGACCACCGTCAACATGTACATGCCCGGCGACAAGCCGAAAAACTACGATGCGCTGATCAAGAAAGCCAACACGGAAATTCATAAGACGTATAAAAATATTAATTTAAAAATGAATTTCATCGGCTGGGGTGACTACACGCAGAAATACAACGTCATGGTCACTTCTGGGAACAGCTACGACCTCGCTTTCGCGCAAAACTACACGAATAACGCCCTCAAAGGGGCATACGCCGACATGAGCGACGAACTCAAGAGTGGCGTGGCGAAGAAGGCTTACCAACAAGTCGATCCAGCCTACTGGAAGGGCCTCAAAGTTAACAATAAAATTTATGGTTTCCCAGTGAACGCGAACGTCTTTGCGCAAAACATGCTGACGTTTAACTCGGCTTTCTTGAAGAAGTACAACATTAACATCGATGACGTGAACTCCTACGCTAGCATGGAACCGGCCTTAGCGAAGTTCCACAAAGAAAACCCAGGCGTAGCCGGCTTTGCCATTGGTCAGGGCTTCAAGGCGTCACCCCGGGCAATGGACTTCCCACTGGGGAACGGCTTACCATTTGCGGTTGATTCCAGCGGCAAGAACACCAAAGTTGTGAATGCTTACGATACGGCTGAAATGAAGGGCATTTTAAACACCCTGCACAGCTACTACCAAAAGGGGTACATTCCAAAGGATGCGGCCACTTCTAGCACCCAGTACAACTTGCAAGACAACACTTGGTTCGTACGCCAAGAAACGCAAGGCCCTTACGATTACGGCGACACCGCTTTGATCAACAACGCCGGTGGCAAACAGATGCAATCGAAGGCCATCACTGACCCTTACAAGTCTTCCGCACAAGCGCAAGTTGCGGTCTGGACGATTTCCAAGACTTCTAAGCACAAGAAGGAAGCCATGCAAGTATTGAACCTGTTGAACACGAACAAGACCTTACTAAACAACATTGCGTGGGGGCTTGAAGGGCAACAGTGGAACTTCACGGACAAGGAAAAGGGTAAGATCAAGCTAACTAAGAATTACAAACCAAACTACTTCATCGGTGCTTGGATGATGGGGAACAACAAGAACCTCTACACGCTCGACAAGACGACGGATGCAATGATTGATAAGCGCGACCAATCAATCAAGGATTCCAAGACATCCGCAGCGTTAGGCTTTAACCCGGATATGAGTTCGATGAAGACTGAGATTACGAACTTATCCAACGTAATGAGTAAGTACCTCGACATTCTAAACACCGGGACGGCGGATCCAGAACCAACCATCAAGAAGATGGACGCAGAATTAAAGACGGCGGGCTACGACAAGGTTCAAAAAGAATTGCAGAAACAGTACGACGCCTTCCTCGCAGATCAAAAATAAGTGTCGTCAACACAAAGAGGTCGGGTGCGCAGCACACGACTTCTTTGTATACATAGCCGAATTTTCCAGTTCAAGAATCACATTAGAAAATAGGCTTAATGACTGTCAACAGGTCATCGTCCTAGGCCGCCCTGCAAGGGCCCCGGCAATAGGGAGTTAAACTGCCGCCAGTAGGGGCCTGCGACCGGTTGGCTGGAACGTGGTGGGCATCGATTTGAGCTCACTCAGAAAACCACTGAGCAATCTCAAATTCGAGCCTTATTCTAAGCCGGAAGCAACCCACTTCCGACTAAGAATAATTTCACCACTGAGCCATGGTCGCAAACCCCTACTGGCTAGGTTAGTGGTTTGAGACGATTGAGCGGCGCCTTATTTTAACGGGCTGAATTTCCTGGTCATTAAGGTTGTTCACTTTTAAAAATGGAAATTAACTCTTAAGGGCTTAGTTGGGTGCCACGATCATTGCCGTGATGCCAATCCAGCCCTGCGAGGGTCCCGGTAAATGCTCAGCTGTGTCGATTCACTTGGCAAGCGTTGTTGGCTTGCTTAGTGAATGGCCGGTGTTTAAGACGCGGGTTGTCGGCTTAAACCCGTGCCCACAGCGTTCCAGCGTTATGCCGGGGCCCTTGCAGGGCGGCAGTGGGGGATGTAGTGGCAGTTTAATACTAAATCTATAAAAATATATAAATATAGAGTTACAGAAACATAGAAAGGGGGCTGTCCACATGGGGCAACCGTGGTGGCAATCAGCCGTGGTGTATCAGATTTATCCGCGGAGTTTTCAAGATAGTGATGGTGATGGCATCGGCGACTTACAAGGGATTATCAGTCGCTTAGATTATTTACAAGAACTAGGCGTGGGTGCCATCTGGCTCAGCCCCGTCTACCGTAGTCCAAACGCGGATAATGGTTACGACGTTGCGGATTACGAAGCCATTAATCCCGAATACGGGACGATGGCGGACATGGACGCGTTAATTACGGCGGCAAAAGCCCACGGCATTCGAGTCGTCATGGACCTGATCCTTAACCATACTAGTGACGAGCACCCCTGGTTCGTAAACGCTAAAGCCGATCCGGCTGGGGCGACCCGCGACTACTACGTGTGGTCCGACCCAGTCGACGGGCAGGCGCCGAACGATTTGCAATCTGATTTTAGCGGGGGGTCCGCCTGGGAGTTGGATGCCGCCAGTCAGCAGTATTTTCTCCACCTCTTTTCTGCCAAGCAGGTCGATTTAAACTGGCAAAGTCCGCGCTTGCGGCACGCGGTTTATCGGATGATTAATTTTTGGCTGGCCAAGGGGGTGGCGGGGTTTCGGCTGGACGTGGTCGACATGCTCGGCAAGCGGCCGTTTCAAAAGCAACTGGTTAACGGGCCGCACCTGCACGACTACCTCCACGAGATGAACCGGGCCACCTGGGGCGACCGCGACGTTTTGACGGTCGGGGAGGCTTGGAGCGCCAGTCCCGTGGATGCGCTGCAATACAGCGACGCCGCTCATCAAGAACTCAGCATGATCTTTCAGTTTGGCCACCTCTGGGCCGACCGGCAACTCGGCGGTCCTAAGTGGGCGGTGCGGCCGCTCAACGTTGGTCGGCTGAAGGCCGCGCTGTACGCCTGCCAAACGACCTTGGCGACGCGGGGCTGGAACAGCCTGTTTTGGAGCAATCACGATTTGCCGCGGGCCGTTTCGCGCTTTGGCGCGGCGGGTACTTGGCGGGTACGGAGTGCGCAAATGCTGGCAATCACCCTGCACGGGTTGAAGGGCACGCCCTACGTTTATCAGGGGGAAGAAATCGGGATGACGGACTGTCCGGTGAGCACCATCGCGGCGGTCAACGACGTTGAAGCGCGAACCATTTATCGCCAGTTACTGGCGGAAGGGGACGCGCCAACCGCAGCCCTCACGAAACTGAACCGCTTTAGTCGCGACAACGCCCGCACGCCGATGCAGTGGGACGGCCGGGCTAACGCGGGCTTTACGAGCGGGCAACCGTGGTTAGCGGTGAACGCCAACTATCCCGCCATCAACGTGGCGACGGACCGGCAAGCGTCCACTTCCATTTTTGCGACCTACCAACGCTTGATTGCGCTACGGCGCGCGAACCCAGTTTTACAGCGCGGGACCTTTAACGAACTGACGGCCGTGCCGGAACCAGTATTTGCCTACACCCGTTCCTGGGGGCGCGTTTGCTGGTTGATTTGTACCAATTTTGGTGCCGAACCGGTTACCGTAACGTTGCCAGAGCAGCCAACGCGCTTAATCTTATCAAATTATCCGGATTATCCGGACGGCCTCGGGACGGTCGAACTCCGACCCTACGAAGCCATGATCGTCGCACTGATTTAATTTAAGGGGGAATCCACCATGGCAATTGGACGCGCTGCTGATAAAATTTTTACCCGGGTCTTTATCGTTTTTATTATGACGATTTATTTTTGGCTGTTTGCCTGTGCCGGCTTGCTGATTTTCGGAATTGGCCCGGCCGCCCGTACGGTCACCGAACTTTACATGGACGGTCAGTGGGACTACCACGAATACGGGCTTAAAAAGGGCTGGCGCCGTTTCCGGACGGACTTTTGGCGGATCAACGCCCATACCTGGCTCTTTTTAGGGGCCGGTTTGGTGCTCGCCTATAATCTTTACCTAAGCACGACCATTAAGGGGGCCTACTGGTTAGTTTTCGTGCAGTTCATCATCGTGGCCGCCCTGATTTTCGATTTCTGTTTAGCCATCTTTACGCTAATGACCCGCTCGCGGTACGCCGTCAGCTTTAAAAACGCGGTGAAGTTAGCCATCGTTCAATTTTTCAACAATTTCATGCAACTCCTCGGCTTCATCATCATGACCGGGGTGCTCATCCTGATTTCACTCAAATGGCCGGGGATGATCCTGTTTCTGAGTCCCGGCATTTACGTGGTCGTGGCGGACATTTTGTCCCACCAGTGGTACGCCAAGGTCGACCAGCAGCTTGGGGCCGGGTAAATGCCCTGGTCCGAGCGCGCCCGGCAAGCCAGCTTTGCGAACCTGATCAAGTGCTATACGTTAATTAGTACGGTGTTGGTCATCGTGGCGACCCTGATTTTTGTTACGGTCCGGGTCGCGACGACCACCGCCGAAATCAAGCAGGCCGAAAGTACGGCTGAACGCCAAGTTAGCCAAACGCTAGCCCAGAATCAGCAGATTGTTGACCAGTTTGCGACTAACACGCAGGGGCACCTGCCGAGCCTGCAAACTTACTTTACGGCGAGTATCGCGCAGTACAGTAACTACGCCATTGATCAAAGCTTACGTGGCACGCCGTACTTCTTTTGGCCCACTGAAAGTCGGCAACTGTTTATCAAGTATGATCAAGTGCAACAGCTGACCGTCCGGTTAACCAATCACAAAAAAGTTTTTATTGCGACTGCCCAACGGCCCGGTGGTGCGTTATACTCAGAAAAGGACGTTCACCAACCAAACGCCTTGCGCGCACCGCTCGTTAACCCGTATACTTTAGAAGTCGACGGGGTGGTGAGCGTGAGCTTTAATCAGCGGGCGCTCATCCGCCAGCTCCACCAACTGCCAGCGGCCCGCTCGTTTCAGATTGCGGTTCAGTCGCTTGCTAACGAAGATGCGTTCTATTTCGGGGGCCCGGCGGTCACGGCCACTCAAAAGCGCCAATTTATGCAAGCGCTTCACGACGACCGTTTAAGCCGGTTGGCCGGCTACCGTGTAACGCGCAAACGCCTTGCCAGCAATTACCGCCTCACGATGGCCATTAATCGGACCACGTTGCGGTCACTCCTGCTTGGGCGGGCGCTACCGCTGCTCCTACTTGGCGTCGGGCTCCTGCTCGGCCTAAGCGTGGGGCTGTGGCTAACGTTTCGGCGCTACCAACACCAGCTCGACACGATCGTCGCCACCGTAAAACAGGTGTCCGACGGCGACCTCGATGCGCGGGTCCCAGTTGACCTAAAACCGAGCGACCTACACACGCTGGCAGCGGGCATTAACGCGATGTTGACGGAAATTCACCAGCACATTTACACGATCTATCAGCTTCAAATTGCCCAGCAGGAAGCCGATCGCAAGGCGTTACAGGCGCAAATCAACCCGCACTTCATGTCCAACACGCTGGAATATATTCGGATGGCGGCCCTCGACGCCGACCAACCGCAACTCGCCAACGTGGTGTACAGTTTTGCGGCCCTGCTGCGCAACAACACCGATTTATCGCCGCGCACCACGATCAGTCAGGAACTGAGCTTCGTCGAAAAGTACGTCTTTTTGTACCAAGTGCGTTTTCCAGATCAGTTCGCGTACCAGTTCGACGTCGATCCTAGCGTGGCGGCCGTCCAGTTACCGAAGTTTAGCTTGCAGCCGTTAGTCGAAAACTACTTCGTCCACGGCATCGACTTTACTCGTAACGACAACGCCATCAGTGTAAAAGCCTGGCGGAAAGACGCCCGCATTTATATCCGGCTTCGTAACAACGGGCACGATTTGACCAGCGATGAATTAACCGCAATCAACCAGCGGATGCGGGTCCCATTTGATACCGCCGGCCATCAGTCGATTGGACTGCAAAACGTTTATTCACGGATGGCCGACTATTTTGGGGCGTCCTTTCAAATGACGGTTCGGCACAACGAACCGCAGGGCGTCCAGGTGGATCTCCAATTTAACGATCATAATAATACAAAAAATGAAACTAGTGAGGATGGTAAGCATGATGAAAAAATTAGGTAGTATTGAAGCGGGCGGGACTAAGTTTGTGTTAGCGGTCGGGTCCGACCGCTTTGAGTTGATCACGAAGAAGCGGATTCCAACGACGACGCCCGACGAAACGTTGGCGGCCTGCATCGACTTCTTTAAAGAAAATCCGGTCGATGCAATCGGCCTCGGTTCCTTTGGCCCAATTGGGATTAAGCACGGTACTAAGGAATACGGCCACATTTTAGCAACGCCGAAACCCGGCTGGGCCAACACCGACATCGTTGGAATTCTAACCGCCGCGCTACACGTGCCAATCTACTTTACAACTGACGTTAACGCTTCGATTTACGGTGAATCCGTTTCGGGGGAAGCCGAAAACGTTGACTCTGCCGTTTACTTTACCATCGGCACTGGTATTGGTGGGGGCGCAATCCAAGCCGGCCACTTTATTGGCGGCTATTCCCACCTCGAAATGGGCCATGCGCCGGTCATCATGCACCCGGACGACCATTACGAAGGCGGCTGCCCGTTCCACGGCAACCACTGCTTTGAAGGGGTCGCGGCCGGCCCAACGATTGAAGCCCGGACGGGTATTCGCGGTGAAAACTTGGACCGCGACAACCAGGTCTTTGACTTCATTGATTACTACGCCGCTCAAATGGCGTTCAACGCTTACGTCAACCTCACTCCCGAAAAAATCATTTTTGGCGGTTCGGTGATTGGCGACGACGACATGCCGCGGGTCCGCGAGTACTTCGACCAGCTCAATAACGGCTACGTTCAAATTCCAGACAATTTGATCGTCCACAGCCACTTCGCGGACAATGCCTCCGCCACGGTCGGCGATTGGGCGTTGGCGGCCACCTTAATCTAATTATTATTCATACCACTAACCTGACTTTATATAGGTTGGTGGTATTTTTTTAGGATGCTTTATTGGTCTGGTCGTCCTGGGCCGCCCTGCAAGGGCCCCGGCATAACGCTGGAACGCTGTGGGCACGGGTTTAAGCCGACAACCCGCGTCTTAAACACCGGCCATTCACTAAGCAAGCCAACGACGCTTGCCAAGTGAATCGACACAGCTGAGCATTTACCGGGGCCCTCGCAGGGCTGGGTTGGCATCACGGCAATGATCGTGGTACCCAACGAGAACGGAGCGACCGTGACGTTCAAGGTGCGATTCCCGGGCTCAATTCAATTAAAGCTCGGTCATCCTTAGTAGTCGTAAGTCGAGTATTTGGTCAGTGGAAGTGTCCACTGAGATGACCGGTAGCCCACGTATTGGGATTGACTTGCTTAACTATGAAGTCGAGGGCTACCAAGGCGGGTGCCATGGTACTAAGTACATAGATTCTGACAAGCGAATGTTTCTTTTTTTTAACAGTGATTAGTTTTCGATTGGTTGCTAAGTATTTCGGAGGACTGACCGAATACCAAGCCCCTAATCGTGGCCCCAGCGCGGTCTAAGACTGGTGCGATTTAACCAGCCAGAAAGTTAGTATTATCCCGGCCTCTGATGAATGAACTAGCCCCGCTAAAATAGTTCTCCGCTTAATCAATTCGAACTACTAACCTAGTCAGCAGGGGGTTGCGACCATGGCTCAGTGGTGAAATTATTCTTAGTCGGAAGTGGGGTGCTTCCGGCTTAGAATAAGGCTCGAATTTGAG
Organism: Lactiplantibacillus modestisalitolerans; assembly: GCF_005405425.1. Taxonomy (GTDB): domain Bacteria; phylum Bacillota; class Bacilli; order Lactobacillales; family Lactobacillaceae; genus Lactiplantibacillus; species Lactiplantibacillus modestisalitolerans. The sequence goes on from NZ_BJEA01000008.1 coordinate 167,294, forward strand.
ATTGCTCAGCGATTTTCTGAGTGAGCTCAAATCGATGCCCACCACGTTCCAGCCAACCGGTCGCGGCCCCCTGCTGGCGGCAGTCAGACGTATTATTGCCTATTTATGCCGGGGCCCTTGCAGGGCGGCCTAGGACGATAACCTGCTGACGATAATTAAGCTAGATTTTTCCAGAACAAATACAAATCTACTAAAAGTCGGTTAACTTTTGGGCAGTTGGCCGAACGGGGCGGCGCTTTTTGGGCAGGGTGTCCATGGTGGATGGGAGCGGTTTCAATTACACTTAAAGCAATTAGAAAACTGAAAAAGTAATTGGTACTGAGACTGAAAGGCGGGAATTAGAATGGTTAAGATTGACTTGAATCACATTTATAAGCGCTACCCGAATTCGGATAAGAACTCGGTTAACGACTTTGATTTGCACATTCAGGATAAGGAATTCATTGTTTTCGTTGGTCCGTCTGGTTGCGGGAAATCGACCACTTTGCGGATGATTGCTGGGCTGGAAGAAATTAGTAAGGGCGAGTTGAAGATTGGTGGTAAGTTGATGAACGACGTGCCGCCGAAGGATCGCGACATCGCGATGGTCTTTCAAAGTTACGCCCTGTATCCGCATATGACGGTGGCGGGTAACATGGCGTTTGGACTGAAGTTACGGAAATATAGTCAGGAAGATATCGATAAACGCGTGCAGGAAGCAGCGAAAATTTTAGGATTGACCGACTTCTTGGACCGCAAACCCGCCGACTTGTCTGGTGGGCAGCGGCAGCGGGTCGCGTTAGGGCGGGCGATTGTCCGCGATGCGCCGATTTTCTTAATGGACGAGCCACTTTCAAACTTGGATGCTAAGCTCCGGGTGTCCATGCGGGCGGAAATTGCGAAGTTACACCAACGCTTGGAAACGACCACGATTTACGTGACCCATGATCAGACCGAAGCGATGACGATGGCGGACCGGGTCGTCGTGATGTCGGTCGGGGAAGTACAACAAATTGGCTCGCCTTCTGAAATTTATGACCAACCACGGAACATGTTCGTGGCGGGCTTCATTGGGTCGCCGGCGATGAACTTTTTCAACGTGAGTTATCAGGACGGCGTGATTGATGACCATAAGGGTGTGCACCTACACATTCCGGAGGGGATGTCGAAGGTCCTTGATAAGCGGGGATACAACGGCAAGGACATCGTGTTTGGGATTCGCCCGGAGGATATCCATACCGAAGAAATCTTTATTAAAACCTGGCCGGACCAAACGGTGGAGGCGACTGTCAACGTGTCCGAATTGCTCGGGGCAACTAGTCAGCTGTACAGTCAGGTTGGTGACACTGAGTTTGTGGCTAACGTTGATGCCCGTGATTTTCATCAGCCGGGTTCGGTCGTAGACATGGGCTTTGATATTAATAAGGCGCACTTCTTTGATAAGGAAACGCAAAATTCAATTATGTTGGATGAAGCCGAGGAAAATCCGGCGTAAACCGCAACCCCCAAGAATAGTAGTATAATCCGGCTAGCCGGTGGGAATTAAGCAAAGTAACGGTAATTAACAAACGTTGGTTACGGAAGGCGCTCGCGTGCAAAACTGCGAGCGCCTTTACTGGTTAATGCTGTGAATTATATTTATTATAAACTTGAACTCACTTTTTTAAGCTTGACATTAATTTTTGAAAACGCTAGCAATTTGTGACTGCGGTTTAGCAAATTTATGCAGGGGGCGGTTTTGAAACGTTAATCGGGGGGCGCAACGAACATGGTGAAGTTTTGTCGCAATTATAATTTATTGAATTTGATGATTTATTACGCACTATTACTAACCGTTGTGATTGGTTCGTTTGTCACTTTAATTAGCTGGATGACGCTGAAAACGTTGGAGCGCGACGTCACGACCAGTTTGATCAACGGGATGGATAAGGTGACTGATCAGGTGGTCGCGAACGACCGGGAAGTCCGCGATACGGGGCAGCGACTGACCAGTACCAGCGGGCAGATGGATAATTTGTACCAGTACTTTCAGTTGAGCGCGGGCCAGTACTTGGCTTATAGTCGCGCTCACCGGCAAGACGATTTGTTTTACTACTTGCCGACCGAGTCGGCGCAGGTGTTTGCGGGGAACACCGCAATTAAAAAAATGGTGATTACGATGAGTGATTCGAAGCACGCCTTCGTCAGTACGCGCCAGCAAACTAAGGGTCAGCGGACGCTGACCCCGCCGGATTTAGGCAGTCAGTTTAGTTTTCACTACACCTTTGTTAATAATACCGAACCAACGTCGTACGGCAACCTCTACCTGGTTTACGCGACGCAACCGTTAACGCGGGCGTTAGCGCACGTCGCCAACGCCCGTGGGTTGCAGGTGTTGGTACTGGCGGCGGACGGGACGCCGCTATACCGCTACCGGGGGCCGGCCGTTTCTAAGCGGCAGCTGAACACGGCTACGACGGCCGCCCAACAAACGCTAGTCGACAGTCAGCGCTCCCTGCACCAGTTGCGGGCGACGTACCGGTTGCGCCACGTGCGCTTGCCGAATGGCCATCAGATTATTGCGTTGACCGGCCGCGATTACTTACGTCAGCGCAAGCAGCGACTCATTTTACGCTTTGCAGCCATCGCGTTAGCAATCGACCTCGTCTTGATTGGCGGTCTCTGGGGGACTTTTCGCCGTTACCGGGCGCGGTTTACGGCCATGATTGCCGCTATGCGGCAAGTGGGGCACGGCAACCTCGACGTCCGAATGCCGGTGCCGCATCAAACTGGCGACCTGCAAGTGCTAGCGAACGGGCTGAATCAAATGCTCGATGAAATCAATCATTATATTTATCAAATTTATCACTTGCAGCTCGCCCAGAAGGACGCCAACATGCGGGCCTTACAGTCGCAAATTCAGCCCCATTTTTTGTATAACACCTTGGAATACATTCGGATGTACGCCGTTGCGGCCAATCAGACCGAGCTGGCGGACGTGGTTTACGCGTTTGCGGCGCTCCTGCGTAATAATACGGATCAGTCGCCGACGACCACGCTTGAACGGGAAGTTGCTTTTATCGAAAAATATATTTATTTATATCAAATGCGTTTTCCGGACCAAATTGCTTACGGGTTACGCATCGCGCCGGAATTAAAACAACTCGTGATTCCGAAATTTATTCTCCAGCCGCTCGTCGAAAACTATTTCGCGCACGGCATTGATTATGCGCGCACGGATAACGCCGTCGACGTCACGGCGTGGCTGGATGGCGCGGACGTGCACTTGCGGGTCACCGACAACGGCCGCGGGATTTCACCAGTCCGGTTGCACGCGGTGCGTGCCCAATTGGCCCAACCGCAGACCGTAGAATCGGAGTCAACGCAGCGTAGTATCGGCCTGCACAACGTTTTCGAGCGCTTGCAGGGGACCTTTGGGGACCGCGCCCAACTAACCATTCAAACGAATGCGCAGGGGGGCGTTACGGTCGAATTGATTTTTGAAAAGAGGGTGGATTAAGTGCATCGTGTCATGATTGTGGATGATGAATACATGATTTTAAAGGGCATGGCGAAGATTGTCGATTGGGGGCAGTACGGTTTCGAAATCGTGCAAACCGCGCGCAACGGCAAACAGGCGCTGACCGCGTTCAAGCAAGCACCGGTTGACCTGGTGATTACCGACGTGCGGATGCCCGAAATGACGGGGATTGACCTCATGCGGGGGCTCGAAACGCTGCCGCAACCGCCAATTGTGATTGTCTTATCTGGTTATCAAGAATTTGATTATGTTAAGCAGGCCTTACGGTTAGGCGCCGTCGACTACCTCGTTAAGCCGATCGACGCGCATGAACTTGAACGGGTGTTAAAACAGGTTCAAGCGCGCCTAGAACAGCGGCAACAAGCTGACGCGACCCAGCGCTACTATTTGGAAATGCAAACTGAACGCCTAGTTGCGCAGGAGCTGAACGCCGCGCAGACGGCCCAGTTATTGGCGAGTGCCGGGGTGGCGCCGGATCAAACTAAATTTACAATGGTTTGCTACAACCAAGTGACGAATTTGGAAGCCCTTGCGCAAGCTTGCCGGGAGCAGCGTCAAAAGCTCTATTATAGTAGTCAAAATCAACTGATGATTGTATTTGTTGGCAGCCATACGCTGCTAAACCAGTTTGTGCGCCAGCTGGAGGCAACCCAGTTGATCAGTGGTAAGGCCTTCGTAACGGTCGGTCAACGCGTGAGCCAGCTGGCGAAACTAGCGGATAGTTTGGAACAGGCCCAAACGCTCGCGGAATTGTACCAATTCTACGAGGACCGGGCACCGTTTCTTTCGGGCGCGCGCCGGGTGGAATGGCTCCGCCAAGCTGAAATACCCAAAATTTCACTCGATGCCTTTAAGCAAGCGCTGGCGGCTGACGACCGCGACGAGATGACTGCGCTAGTCCACGCGATGTTTGCTAAACTAAGTGCCGAACACGTCGCACCGTCCTACGCGCGCCAGGTCGCCTTCTTGATTTTAAACGTCCTCAGTAACCACCAAACGTTGAGTAATCAAGACTATGAGCAACAATTGGCGGCGGTCGACGACGCGCCCACGCTAGCGGTGTTGGAAGATGCGATCGTTACGATGATTGCGACCTACGAGCCTAAGCAGCAGTATGTTTTCTCGCAAAACATCAACCGGGTCGTCGACATCGTTGCCAAGGAGTACGCCCAGGACCTGTCGCTCACGCAAATTGCCGAACGCCTGCACCTGAACCCGGTATACCTCGGCCAATTGTTTAAAAAAGAGGTCCACACGAGTTTTTCCAAGTACCTCAACCAGTACCGAATCGACCAAGCTAAGCAGTTGCTCGTGAATACCGATGACAGCATCACCAACATTGCGCTGGCGATTGGTTACACGAATAGCGGCTACTTCTACAAAAACTTCCGGGTGATTTGCGATATTTCACCAAAGGAGTACCGGCAGCAAGCGCTTCGGCATAAGCAGCCGGCGCACTGATTCAAAAAACGCTTGTCAATCATTTCGATTGGCAAGCGTTTTTTATGATTGTCAAAATGAACAGCAAGCTACTCTTAACTTAGTAGGCACTTCACGTAACTATCTGCATCAAATCCAACTGAGCTAAAGTAAATCGTGATAATTAATATTAAGGCTAGCCTAGCCAGTAGCGGGGATAACCATGGCTCAACTGCGAAATTATTCTTAGTCGAAAGTGGGGTTCTTTCGGCTTAGAATAAGGCTCGAATTTGAGATTGCTCAGTGGGTTTCTGAGTGAGCTCAAATCGATGCCTGCAGTGTTCCAGCCAACCGGTTATCCCCGCTGCTGGCGGCAATATAAGTACCAATTAGGATGAGTGTTATTTGAATAACTACGGACTAAGCCGGGTTCGGCACCAAACCTAACCGCGTTACGATGTTGGTACTCTTCAATAAGTCCGCGTGGGTCAGTGTCAGCGCTTCGTGGGGCTGACCATCGATCGCAAAACTAGTCACGAAGTTATTGTGGTCGTGATTGTTCGCGGTTGTGAGCGTCACATCGTGGTCCGGTAAGTGTAAAATAACTCGGTCAAACGCCGGAATGCCGCGCACGTAAGTTGCATCGGCCGGACACACCGGGTAAAACCCTAAACAGGCAAAGATGAACCAACCGGCCATCGAACCGTTATCTTCATCGCCCGGAAAGCCGGTGAAACCGGCGTTGAACAACTTGCGGAGCTGCTTGACCGTTACCTGGGTCTTTTCGGGATGACCGCAATAAGTGAACAGGTACGGCAAGTGGAAGCTCGGCTGATTGGAGATTGCCAGCTGGCCGTAGTCGACCGCCGCCATTTCGGCCATTTCGTGAATGACCATCCCGTAGCCGCCGACTTGGTAGCTGGGACGGGTGTTGCACAGGGCGCTCAGTTGGGCGTCGAAGCGGTCGGGGCCCCCCAGCGCGGCGATCAGGCCGGGAATGTCGTGGTAGGCGCTGAAGCTATTTTGCCACGCGCTGCCCTCGGTGTAATCGCTGCCCCAGCGGTCGGGCGCAAAGTTGGCTTTAAACTGACCGTTAGCATTTTTCGGGCGTAAAAAGCCGGAAGCGCGGTCGACCAAGTTGAGGTAACGCTTGGAAAGCCGCCGGTATTTGGCGGCTAGTTCGGGCTGCTGCAAACTAGCGGCGACCTGACTAATACAGTAATCACTGTAAGCGTAGTCCTGCGTCCAGTTGACACTTTCGGGGTAGCGGTCGGCCGGCACGTAGCCGAGTTGGTCATAATCCGCACTCCCCTGGCGGCCGTAACGGTCACCCTTAGCCGGCTTAGCATCGCTATCCTTCATGGCAACGAGGAGTTGCGGCATTAATTCGGGCGCGAGGTCCTTGACGGCACACTCCGCAATGATTGAGTCGACGAGGTTGCCGGGCATCATCCCGCGTTCGTCTGGTGCGAGCCAGCGCGGCAGGTAGCCGGTTTCTTGGTAGCTAGTTAAAAAGCCGCGTAAAAATTGGGGCAGTAGTTCCGGTGCCAAAATGGAAAAGAGACTGTAAACCGTTTTGGACGTATCCCAAAAACCGTTATTGGTATATAAAATGCCCGGTTTGACCTGCTTAGCCGTCGTATCGTAATGGACGGGCTGGTCGTGAGCGTCGAGTTCGTAAAAACGCTGCGGAAAGAGGAACAGCCGGTACAGGCAACTGTAGAAGGTTTGCACGGTGGCTGGGTGGTGGTCGTGGACCTCGACGCGGTCGAGGTACTGGTTCCACGCGTCAGCGCTTTCATTTCGGAGCGCCGCCCAGGACTTGGGCGTAATCCGGCTCAAGTTTAACCGCGCCTGGTCCAAACTAACGTAGGAAGTTGCCAACTGCCAGTTCAACCGGGTCGCCTTAGTGGCGAGTAGGAGCGTCATTTTTTGTCCACGCCCACTACTAGCCGCGTGCCATTGCCGTTCGGCGTCGTAGTAGCCGCTAGCGTTCACATCGAGCTCGGGAATGTTCAGTTCAAGGTACAGCGTTAAATCGGGATCCTCGCCACCGTGGTAGTCGGTAACTGCCAGCCGGACACCGTGGTCGGTCAAGGTGAATTCCCCCTGATCTGGTAGCTGAATGGCAAGGCCGCGGTGGGCGGTCGCCCCGTCGTAAAAAGTTGTTTGAACGCTCGCCCCGTAAGTGGTCGGGGTGAGCTTGGTCAGGGCGTCAAAGTGGTCATCGAATACCCGCAGGTCGTGGGCGTTAAAGCGGGCTTCGCGCGGCCGGTAATTGCCAGTCAGGTCTAAGTTAGCCGTGGGGGTTTCCCAGGTCACCGGGTGCAGTAGGAGGTGACAGTAATCACCGATCCACGGACTCGGTTGGTGGGTCAAGCGGATGCCTTCAAAGCGCGGGCTGGTTGGCGAAAAAAACCAGGCACCGGCCGCACCGTTCGTTTGAACACTAAAGTAGTTCATTGCGAACGGCACACCGACGTACGGTAAGCAGTTTCCGTGGGAGCGTTCCGGGCTGTTTTGGGTGCCCTGGCGAATATCAATGGCGTCGATCAGCATGAGATTAGTCCTCCTTATGTGGGGCGGCGTGGGTCGATTCCCGCGCAATCAGCTTAATTGGCAGGTGCACGACTGTGGGGGTCGTGGGTGCGGTTAAGAGTAGTTTGACCGCGCGTTGACCCATCCCCTGAAAATCCTGCGCAACGGTTGAAAGCGTGGGGTACGTTAGGCTGGCGGCCTGAATGTTGTCAAACCCAATGATCGATAGGCGTTGCCAAATGGTCGCATCAACCGCCCGCAGGTCATTCATCAGCTGGATGGCAATCAGATCGTTTTCGACAACGATCGCCGTCACGGCGTGGCTGTCAAGGTAGCTGAGCCAGGCCGTGGCCGTCAGTTGGTTGAGTGCGGGCAGCTCCCGCATCGGCGCGACCGGCGTGAGGTGCGCCTGGTGTAACGCTTGCAGGTAGCCAAAGTAACGCTCATAAACGGAACTGGGCAGCCGGCCGTGGTCACTGTGGGCGTAGAACAGGATCCGTTGGTGACCCGTTTGGATTAGACTGGCGGTCGCTTGGCGCCCGCCGTCCAAGTTGTCGGCGGTCACGACTGGCAGACCGAGTTCTGGAAAGGCCTTATCCAGGAGGACGATTGGAAACTGGTCTAATTTTAGTTGGTAAAGCAGTTCGGCTTCCTGGTATAAGTCCTGTGGTAAATAGATCAAGCCCGCGTACTTCTGGCGCAATTCGGCTGGTGTTAATTGGGTAAAACTGCGGGTATCCATCGTAACGGCTTGGTAGCCGTGCTCGCTGGCCGCTTGGCTGATACCGGACGCGTAGTCGCCGAGCCCGGCGTCGGCCGGAAACGGGAGGACGAATAGCAGTTGCTTATCCGGTGCCAGGGCGTGGTGCGGTTGCACGAAGCTGCCACTGCCTTGTTGGCGGTAGATGAAGTTTTGGGCTTCTAATTCGGTAAGGGCGCGTTTAGAGGTAATCCGGCTGACGTTATAGGCTTTAGCCAGTTGCAGTTCGGTTGGTAATTGGTCGTCGGCTTTGAGCGCGCCCGACGTAATTTGCGTTTTCAGGTCATTAAAGATCGTCACGTAACGTGGTTCAGATTTTGGCATGTAAGGCATCCTTTCTGGTGATGGTGATTATTCCGCCAGCAGGGTGCGCGACCGGGTGGCTGGAACGTGGTGGGCATCGATTTGAGCTCACTCAGAAAATCACTGAGCAATCTCAAATTCGAGCCTTATTCTAAGCCGGAAGCAACCCACTTCCGACTAAGAATAATTTCACCACTGAGCCATGGTCGCGCCCCCTGCTGGCTAGATAGTCCGTTTGTTTTTGGTTGATTTACTAGTCGTGGCTAGTTCTTCCACGAGTCCAGTTGCGAATAGTAAGTAGCACGTTCTCGGCTAGCGTACGATTAGTGTTTGTCTGTGGGGTATTGAAAATTAGGGTGGGGCGTACGAGTTAGGCAGCCCCCTGCTGACGGAAGCAATAAGTCCCTAGTAAATATATCATTTTTGAGAAAAAAAGGGAAGAATTCGGGTCAATTTGATATAGACAATCTGGTGGACCATGGTATAATGACGGCAAATGATATATCAAATCGATGAGGTGAAAAAATGACAACCAATTACGTTGATCCACAAGTGCAGGCGTTCGTCGCGCAAATCGACGCGCTCAGCCAACCGCGCGACCCGCGTTTAGGGCGCGTTTTCCAGAAGACTTTTCTAAACACGTTAGCGACCACGATTTCCGACGACGAACAGGGCTACGCCTTTATTCTGACCGGCGATATTCCGGCCATGTGGCAACGCGATTCAACCGCGCAAGTCCGGCCGTACCTCGTGTTGGCTCGCGAACAGCCGGCGATTGCCGACCTGATTACCCGGGTGGTCCAACGGCAGTTTTTCAATATGACGCTTGATCCGTACGCCAACGCCTTTAATGAAACTGCCAATGGGCACGGTCACCAATCTGATCAGACTGAAATGGGACCGTGGATCTGGGAACGTAAGTTTGAAATCGACTCACTGTGTTACCCGGTTCAATTGGCGTACTTGTTATACCGTAACGCCGGGGTGACGGCACAGTTTGATGCTAATTTTGTAACCGGTGTCAAAAAACTACTAACGACCTTTGAGGTTGAGCAACACCACGCGACGTCGCCGTACCGCTTCATTCGGACGGTCGATCGGCCGGAGGACACGTTGGTACGGGATGGCCGCGGGACGCCGGTTGCCGATACCGGGATGATTTGGTCCGGCTTCCGCCCGAGTGACGACGCTTGTGAATACGGCTACCTGGTTCCGGCTAACATGTTCGCGGTTGTGATCTTGGGTTATTTACAAACGATTTTTACCGAGATTTTAGATGATCCGACCATCGTGGCCCGGGCCAAGCGGTTGCAGACCACGGTGCGGGACGGGATTGAAACGCACGGCTATACCACAAACGCAAACGGCGAAAAAGTGTACGCGTACGAGGTGGACGGACTCGGCCACGCCAAGCTCATGGATGATGGGAACGTGCCAAGCCTGTTGAGCGCGCCGTACCTTGGTTACTGTGATTTGATGGATGCCAACTACCAACGCACCCGCCAGACGCTCCTAAGTCCGGAAAATCCCTACTATTATAGCGGGCGATTAGCGGCGGGTCAGGGAAGCCCCCATACGCCGGTTGATTACATTTGGCCGATTGCGATTGCGATGGAGGGACTCACGACTGATCAACGCGACCTACAAATCAAAGCGTTGACGACCTTAGTAGAAACGACCGGCGGCACCGATTTAATGCACGAATCGTTTCACGTGGACGATGACCGCCAGTTTACCCGCGAATGGTTCTCGTGGGCGAACATGATGTACTGCGAACTCTTACTCACGACGCTCGGCTACAACATTGAAAGGTAGGCCAACTCATGACCAAGAAAAAAGTCTTCATTATTTCCCATAGCCACTGGGACCGCGAATGGTACATGCCGTTTGAACAGCATCACATGCGCCTAGTGACCTTGATTGACGACCTCTTAGACCTCTTTAAAAACGATCCCGACTTTGACAGTTTTCACTTGGATGGTCAAATGATCGCCCTCGACGACTACTTGGCCGTCCGTCCCGAACGGAAACCCGAACTAGCCGCTGCGATTCGGGCGGGTAAGCTACAAATTGGGCCGTTCTATATTTTGCAGGATGACTTTTTAATTAGCCCCGAATCCAACGTGCGTAACATGGTGATTGGCCGCGACGAGGCCCGTCAGTACGGCCAAGAAGTGTCGCTGGGATACTTCCCGGATACCTTCGGAAACATGGGCCAAACACCGCAGATGATGGCGCTCGCTAACCTTAAAACGGCGGCATTTGGCCGCGGTGTCACCCCGACCGGCTTCAATAATCAGGTGAGCGACGCCGACTACGAGTCGCAGTATTCCGAGATGTGGTGGCAAGGCCCCGATGGGACGAAGATTCTGGGCCTGCTCTTTGCCAACTGGTACAGCAATGGGAACGAAATCCCGGTTGAACGCACGGCGGCCAAGGCGTTCTGGGACCAGAAGCTGGCGGATGCTGAGAAGTTTGCGTCAACCGATAATTTATTAATGATGAACGGGGTCGACCACGAGCCGGTCCAGCAAGACGTTACCGCGGCGATTAAGGTCGCCAACGAGTTATATCCGGATTACGAGTTCGTGCAGTCGAACTTTCCGGACTATTTGCAGGCACTTAGCGCGACGTTGCCGGCCGACCTCAGCACGATTCACGGCGAGCTGACCAGTCAGGAAACCGACGGCTGGTACACGCTAGCGAACACGGCCTCTAGTCGGGTGTACCTCAAGCAGGAAAATACCCGCACGGAACGCCTGTTGGAAAATCAGGCCGAACCGCTGGCGACGATGGCTTATCCGGCCGGCGATTATCCGCACGACCGGCTACGTTACGCGTGGAAGCTCCTGCTCCAAAATCACCCGCACGATAGTATTTGCGGCTGCTCCGTTGATGAGGTTCACCGCGAAATGCTGACCAGGTACGCCAAGTCGCAGGAGGTCGCGCGGTTCGTGGCTCAGGACGCACTGGCAACGCTGGCAGCTAAAATTACTACCAATAATTTTGTGCCCGGTGCCCGGCCGTTTATCGTGGTGAATACGAGTGGCTACGCGAAGGGCGGGTTGACCGAAGTGACCGTTGCTTGGGCCCGGCGTAACTTCAGTGATGCCGGGACGATTCAGGAGCAACGTGCCGAACTAGAACAGGAACTGGCGGCCCTACCACCACTAGAAGTCGTTAATGCTCAGGGTGAACCGGTGCCGTACCGCTTAGTATCGAAAGCGGTCAATTTTCACTACGACCTACCCAAGGATGGTTTTCGGGTGCCGTACCAATCCATTGACCTGACGCTGGCGTTCAGTGTGACGACCTTGCCAGCCTTCGGGTGGAAAACCCTGGCACTACAAGCCGCGGCAACGCCGGCCGCACCAATTGCACCGGTTGAAGCCAACCCGCGGGAAATTAGCAACGCCTGGGTCAAGTTAGTGGTTGAAGCCGACGGTAGCTTAACGATTACCAACCGGGAAACGGGCCGTAGTTACCATCAAATGTTGGTCTTTGAAGATACCGGCGACATGGGTAACGAGTACATTTACCGTCAAACGGCCGATAATCAAGCTATTTTGTCGACGGACTTTCCAAGCCACGTCCGGTTGATTCACGCGGACGGGGTGGGGACCGAAATTGAATTGGTTAACGAATTACAAATTCCAGTCGCGGCGGATGCCACCTTAGCAAAGGAGGCGCAAGCGGTCGTCGACATCACGGCCAGAACCGCACACCGGTCCCCAACGGTTGCGCCACTGACGATTACGACCCGCATTCGGCTGGGACAGTACAGTCGCCAGATTAAATTTGAATCACACCTGAATAATCAAATGGACGATCACCGCTTACGGGTGCGGTTCACGACCGCTTTAAACACAACGGTTAATGCGACCGATTCAATCTACGAAACGGCTGTCCGGCCCAACCGCCCGGCTGCTACGTGGCAAAATCCGACCAATCCCCAACACCAGCAAGCCTTTACTAGCCTGGCGGACGACCACGACGGGGTGACGATCGGTAACTTCGGCCTCAACGAATACGAAATCTTACCGGCCGATAACACCATCGCGCTAACACTTCTGCGGTGTGTGGGCGAAATGGGCGACTGGGGCTACTTCCCAACGCCAGAAGCCCAGTGTCACGGTGATTTTACGTTCCATTATAGTTTGGAACTAACTGACGGCAGTCAAACGCAGCGCTACCGGAGCTACCAACGGGCCCGCAACGCGCAGGTGCCGTTTAGTGTCATTGCCACCGACCGCCACGCTGGGCTGTTGCCGACTAACGGGCAGTACCTTGAACTGAACACGGATACCTTTGCGGTAACGAGCTTGAAACGCGCCAACGCTTCAACTGGCTGGACGTTGCGCGGGTACAATTTGGGTCAGACGGCAACTGACTTAGCGGTTCAATGTTGCGGGCAAACGCCACGAGCAGTTAATTTCTTTGAAGAACCACTAACCGCAACCCCCGTTGATCAACTCGCACCGGCTGAAATTAAGACGCTGCTTTTTGCGGACTGTTCGCAACCAACTGATCATTGCGAGTAACGCCATCTAATGGAAGGAACGAAAACCATGACGACATTTCCGAGTACTTTTATGTGGGGCGCGGCAACGTCCGGCCCGCAAACGGAAGGCAACTTCCATAAACCGCACCAAAACGTTTTTGATTACTGGTACGCGACCGACCCGGCGGCCTTTGACGCCGGCGTGGGGCCGGATACGGCTTCCAACTTCTATAACGACTATGAGCACGATCTAGAACTAATGGCCCAAGCGGGAATTAAGGGCCTGCGCACGTCGATTCAATGGACGCGCCTGATTGCTGATTTTGAAACCGGCGAAGTTGATCCGGACGGGGCGGCCTTTTATAATCGGGTGATCGATGCCATGCTGGCGCACGGGATTCGGCCGTATTTAAATTTGCACCACTTTGATTTACCGGTTGAACTCTATCAGCAGTATGGTGGCTGGGAATCTAAACACGTCGTTGACTTATTCGTTAAGTTTGCCACCCAGTGTTTCAAGCTCTTTGGTGACCGGGTCGACGACTGGTACACTTTCAACGAACCCAAAGTGGTGGTGGACGGCCAGTACTTGTACGGTTGGCACTACCCGTGTTTAACGGATGGCCCCAAGGCGGTTCAGGTTGCATACAATATGAACCTCGCGTCGGCGAAGGCGATTGCGGCGTTTCGTCAGTTGTATCCCGAAACCACCAAACAAATTGGGATTATTCTGAACTTAACACCGGCCTACGCCGCGTCGACGGATCCCGCGGACCAGGCTGCCGCGCGCTTTGCGGAATTGTGGTCTAACAACCTGTTCTTGGATCCGGCGGTTCGCGGGCATTTTCCAGCGGAGCTGGTGGCGACCTTGAAACAAGACGAGGTCCTCTGGGACGCGACCGCCGCGGAACTCGCCATTATCGCCGCCAATCCGGTCGACGTCCTGGGCGTTAATTACTATCATCCAGTTCGCGTGCAGCGCCCGGACGTCAGCCCGAAGAGCCTGCAGCCCTGGCTACCCGACATTTACTTCAAGGAGTACGCCATGCCGGGCCGGGTTATGAACGTAGACCGCGGGTGGGAAATCTACCCGCAGGCGCTAACGGATATTGCCGATAACCTGCGGCTGAACTACCACAACATTCCGTGGTTCGTTTCGGAGAACGGGATGGGCGTTGCCGGTGAGGAGCGCTTCCTGAACGGCGTGGGCGTCGTCCAGGACGATTACCGGATCGCGTTTATGAAGGACCACCTGGAGGCGCTAGCCAAAGGAATGGCGGCGGGCTCTGATTGTCGGGGCTACTTTGTTTGGAGCGGGATTGATTGTTGGTCGTGGAATCACGCCTACCATAACCGTTACGGTCTGATTCGAAATGACATTCATACGCAAACGAAGACGTTGAAAAAGTCGGCGGCCTGGTACGCGAAGCTGAGTGCGACGAATCAACTGTGAATGTTTGCGGTTAGCTCGTGATAACCGAAACGCTGCGATAAGTTGCGGCAGTAAACGTTGGTAGGGCCGACTGGACTAGCTGGAACGGATGCGAGCGTGTGCCGAAAGTCGGCTAGCTGGTGCGCGTTTTGGCTATTAACATGCGGCAACGCACAAGAGACTATGACTTATGTCGCAGCCTCCAATAATGAGTAATGATTATTGAAGAAAAACGCTCGCTGGTAACGCGCTTAGACGATTGCCGGTGAGCGCTTTTAGGTGTAAATCATTTTTTTATGCGAAAATAGTTGACAAGGGGCGTTTCAATTGGTAAATTAGTAAACGCTGCTGCAACGAGTAACGGCGGTGATAAGCATATTAATTGGGAACCATTAAAATTAATTTTAATTAATCCTTGACTTATTATTAGGTCCTTGATATGATTGTTTCTGTTGTCGTCACGGCAACCATGACATGTTAATCGTTAATAACTTTGAAAAAAGTTGTTGACATGATTTGATTGAGATGTTATGATAATTAAGTTGCGTTAAGGAAATGACGTAACGAATTAGACCTTTGAAAACTGAACAAAGTTTCGACGAATCAAATGTGTAGGGTCTCTTGATTTTGAATCGAGA
>NZ_BJEA01000009.1 GCF_005405425.1 Lactiplantibacillus modestisalitolerans
CGAAGCTGTATCTATGCAAATTGTAGCTACTAGGTCGAAGGTCTGATCTAGCACTTACAAGCCACGGACTTTAGTCCATGGTAGTTGACTATTTGCTTATTGATTCAACACTTCATGGGAACCTGTCGCGACTAATAGCAAGATTAATTCATCTCGTTCTAAACGATAAATAACAATCCAGCCATCATACGCTTTACCGTAATGACCGTACCTTGCAGGATGAAATTCACGATACCCATGCCATTTGCCGTTCAATGCATGGTCCTTAATCCGCTTTAAGACAGCGTCATCACGTTCAATGATTGCCTTTACACAAGCTTTTAAAACCACAACCGGAAAATGTTTCTTAGCTAACTTTTTCAACTGCCGTTCGAATGATGCGGTTTGTTTAATTTTCATCTAATTTGTCTATCCAATCGTCAAAGTCGCTTAAGGTCCCAATTGTTTTCACCTGCCCTGTTTCAGCCTCCCTCTTTGCTGCGAGTGCTTCCGTAGAGTCTAAGAAGCTAACTAACCGGACTTCGTTGTTCGCGGCCTTGACCAAGGACAAGCGAATATACTCAGAAATCGTCAGTCCCTGTTTAGCCAAGTTTTTTTTGGCCCGTTCACTAATATCCGCAGTTACGCGCGTTGAAACGGTTTTGTTCTTAATTACCTTCGTACTCATTATATTCCTCCGTTCGTTTACCATCGTATTACATTATATCCTATTGAGACAAAATTGGCTCGGATGATGCATCACACTAAAATAAACTTCCCCTAATAAAAAAGTGCCCAGCACGCTAGCACCAGACACTTCCTACTCAGCCGCAGCTGAATAACCGTTTCTCAATTTCTTATTTAAACGTTACTTTCATCGCTTGATCGCCGTGCGTGACTTGTGCCGGTGCCATCAACGTTTGGTCAACGACCCGCGTTGGTTGCGTCAAGAAGGTGATCACAACGTCGTTGTACCCGCTCTGCCGAATCAGGTCGCGGTCAAAGGTCATCAACAGGTCACCCTGGTGAATCGTTTGCCCGTCTTGGTAGAAGGTCGTAAATCCGGCCCCCCGCAAGTTTACGGTTCCTAAGCCGACGTGAATAATCGCTTCGAGGCCGTCCTTGGAAACAATGCCGACCACGTGCTTCGTCGAGAAGGTAAAGCGAATCGTGCCGTCAAACGGTGCGTATAACCGCCCGTCACTTGGCTGGATCGCAAACCCAGTTCCTGGTAACCCTTGGTGGTCCGCCGTTGGGACGTCTTTAAGGGCTGCCAATTGACCACTAACTGGTGCGGGGATGGCCGTGGTAACGGTCGCCGTCGCGTTCGTTGCTTGAACTTGTTCCGGTGCGACCGCAATGTCGCCAGCCGCTAACTTGGTTTGAAGTTCGTCAACGATTTCCGCGTGCTTCTTTTCCGTAATCTTAACTTTAAGACTAAAGACGATTAGGGATAGGATAGCGCAAGCTAACGGTAAGTAAAAGGCTAAGAGTTGGAACGTGTGAATGTTTTGCGCCGTCATATCGGCAGCGGTCGCACTCCCAGTCATCCCAGCAACTAATGCAATCGATCCAACGATTCCGTTTGAGAAGGCTCCGGTAATCTTATCAAGCATTGGCCGAACTGCCAGTACCACCGCTTCGTTCCGGTTACCGTTCTTCAATTGCCCGTATTCAATAGCATCGGTCATTGAAAGCACCGTGACCAATTGGGCAAAGTTAATGTTGAACAGAACCAATCCAATCGTTAACAAGGTCATGTTTTGGTTGGCAATGATGAAGATAATGTAGGACACAATCATGAAGATTTGGCCGATCGCAAACAATACTTTTCTAGGAATAAATTTGTTTAAGATTGGGAACAGCGGTGAAGTGACAAAGCCAATCACGGTCGCAACCGCCCCGGCAATCCAGAATTCACCCGGCTTACCAATCACAAACTTGAATAGGTAGAACAGAACCCCGTTAGTTGTAACGTAAGCTAATGAGTAGAATAAGTAGCCCAGGCTGACCCACAAAATTTGGTCGTTTTTGATGATGCCCATGAACACGTCCTTGATCGACGTCTTTTGTTTGGCCGCCGCTTGCCGAATAGCGTTATTCTTTTCGGTCGTCCCGAAGGCCACGCAGAAAGCTGACAAAACGGCAATAATTCCAATAATAATGGCAAATGCTAACCAGCCTTGCGGACCCTGAGTATGTTTACCGGTGGCTAAAAAGGTAAAGTAAGTCGTAATTGGAACCACGATCATGGTCAACCCGTTCCAACCGATCGTGCCGGCGAAACTTCCTAACGAGGTGAAAATCCCACGGGCATGACTGTCTTCACTAATCGCTGGTACCATGCCCCAGTAAGATACGTCGGTCAGTGAATAGAAAACGTCCAACGTAATGAAGAGAATGACGAAGACCACGGCAAAGAGAATCCAGTTAACCTTCGCTAAGCCAAAGATCCCCGTAAAGATAACGACTAACAGAACCGAACTAACGATACTCCCAATCACTTGCCAGGGCGTAAACTTCCCCCAGCGGGTCTGGGTGTTATCCACGATATTCCCTAAAATGGGATCGACGACCACTTCCGCTAACCGAATGACCACGACTAACCCAGTGATTAACCCAATCAGCCGGTTGGCAATCTGCGGAGCGACCCCGCTAAACATGCCACTCGTGACAAAGACGATAAAGTAGGTACTCAGGGCGCCGTAAAACGCGGAGTGCCCGAGGTTCCCAAGTCCGAAGGCAATCCCTTCGTTGACCTGGTGCCAGGATAATTTCTTTTTGGTTGCTGGTTGTTCAACATTTTGTTCCATACTTTTCACCCCATTTTTCTAATTAGTTGCCATCAAGACTTGGACGCCGTAACCCGCGATTGGCTGGTCACCCGTGACCGTTTGCCCACTAAAAACGTTGGTCAACGCGGTCGTTAAGTGCACCGTTGTTGGTTGGTGACTAAAGTTAATCACAAAGTAATACTGATGATGGGCATCCGCCCGCGCTTGGATTGAGACGTGCGCATTAGCCTTCGTCATTGGCAGGCTCGGCCGCAACTGCAAGCGCGTCGTCAATTGTTGGTAAAAGTCGGCTAGAAAGTCGACGCCGGTCCGGGCCCCCAGATAGTATGCCGTTCCCCAACCACACTGATTTTTCGTGATGGCGGGGGTTCCCACGTAGAAATCCTTCTGATAGTCACCGAGCGGTTGCGCCGTCGTTACATCTAAAACGTCGCAATAGTCGTTGACCTGGTACAACTGCCCGTTAACCTTCACCGCGTTATGCTGCTGCGGGTAAAGCGTATCCGTTTCCGAAACGGTTAACCCATAGGTGCGTTCGAGGGCGGCGAGCCCGTTTCCTTCGTAAGCTAGGAAATTGTCGTCAACCACGCCGGTAATGTAAGTGCCGACGAGGTGGCCGCCCTGCTCAACGTACGCTTGTAATTTCGCGGCAAACGCGGGCGTCATTAGAAAGTGCATCGGGTCGATAACTAGGTCATAGGCCGTTAAATCGGCGTCGGTGCCGACGATTTCGACGGGAATATCGTGTTCCCAGAAGAATTGGTAGTGTTCCTGAATCGTCCGCCAGTACTTCTTGGTCTCGTTGGCGTAAGCGCGGGCATCGTCTAGGGCCCACATGTTGTCATAGTCAAAGACGATCGCCACTTTGGCCGCCACCCGTTCGGTTGACAACGCCGGTCGCAGGGCGGTCAGGTCTTGGCCGACCCGGGTCACATCGGCAAACGCCCGGGTGTGACTGCCGCCACGGTTGGTCACGACCGCGCCGTGGAACATTTCGGAAGCACCCTTCGACTGGTGTAACTGGAAGTAGAGTACCGAGTTAGCGCCGTGAGCCACTTGTTGGAGGCTACCCATTTCGTGCATTCCCGGCCGCTTAGCGCGGTTATACGGGTGCCAGTTGACCTGCGACGGCGTGCTTTCCATAATCAAGTACGGTGCGTGCTTCAAGCTACGCATCACGTCGTTCATCAACGCGGTCTTCATGGCTAAGTGAGCGGTACTCTCGTAACCGTTAGCCCAGTTAGGATAGGAATCCCAGCTCACAACGTCAACGTGCTTCGCAAATTCCTGGTAGTCCAAGTCGGTGAAAACGTGCGATTCGGACGGGTTACCACCCATGAAGTTAGCCGTCACTGGCACGTTGGGCGTTAACTCCCGGAACGGCTTGATTTCATTTTCAAAGAAGTCAATCGTCCGGTCGGTCACGAAGCGGTGCCAGTCAAGGTTTAAGGCCATCACGTTGGAATCGCCGCGAGCTGATGGCGCTTCGACCTGGTCCCAACTGGTATAATCATGGCTCCAAAACGCGCCCCAATAAGCTTGGTTCAACCGATCCAGTGTCTGGTACTTCGCTTTGACCCAGTCGCGAAAAGCGGCTTGGCATTGGTCACAGTAACAAGCGCCCCCATATTCATTGGAAACGTGCCAGAGCACCAGTGACTTGCGGTGACCGTACCGTTCTGCCAGCTTGCGGTTGATGGCTTGGACCTTTTCCCGGTAAACCGGTGACGTGTAACAGTGATTATGCCGTTCACCGTAGTGGTTACGTTGGCCGTCTTCGTTGACCCGCAACACTTCCGGGTACTTTTCCGCTAACCAGCGGGGCCGCGAGCCACTCGGCGTTGACAAGATCACCCGCATCCCGTTGGCTTCCGCCCGGTCAAAAATTTTATCAAGCCAGCTAAAATCATAGTGGCCCTCTTCGGGTTCCAACTTATCCCACGCAAAGATGCCTAGCGTTACGGTATTGATATGGGCCTGCTTAAAATGCTCAAAATCATCATCGATAACGGTGGGCCGCTGTAACCATTGATCGGGATTGTAGTCACCCCCGTGTAAAAATTCAGTCGTTTGGATTGGATTTGCCATACTAGTCACTCACTTTCACTCAATTAATTCCGCTTACTTAACGGTTCTTATCATAACGGCAAATTCGGCTGAATGAAAGCGCTTTAATAAATTAATTACTAAAAATTGGTAAACAAGTTTAGCAACGTTTACTAGTGATTAAACCTTTATTTATCAGCGATGTAAGCGTATTATTGATGCTATAGGAATTCGGTAACTAGTTAGTTTTAAACGTCCGGCTTAGTAAACAACGTTTAGGAGGCGCACCCATGACGACCATTCGTGAAATTGCGGCGAAGTCCGGTTATTCACCGGCAACAGTCTCACGTTTATTAAATAATGACCCGAGTTTTTCCATCTCAGACACCGCCCGCAAGAAGATTCTGAAAACGGCGCAAAGCTTAGATTATCAACGACCCAACGTCACCCACGGACTGGCCTATCAAATTGCCGTTTTATTCGCGGTGCAACCCCAAAAGGAACTGGAAGACGTTTACTTTAGTAACTTACGTAAAAGTATCGTTAAAAACGGCGAACGCGCCAACTTTACGTTAAATTTTTATCACAACATTGACGCCGTCCCGAACACGGTTGACGGCCTGATGGCGGTTGGCGAGTTTAGCCCGGCGGATTTGGAACGCCTAGCAGCCCGTTCACCGCACCGGATTTTTGTGGACTCCAACCCCGACCCGCACCACTTCAGCTCGGTTCAGCCCAATTTACAGGCCATCACCGAACGGGCCATCGACCTCTTCGTCCAAGCGGAGAAACAGCCCATCGGCTTCATTGGGGGCGGTTATTGGGACCTTCAATCCGCTAAGGTTCACAAAATTGACTCCCGGCAAAAATACTTCGAAAGCCACATGCGCGAACTCGACCAATTCGACCCCCGCTTCATGTTCATCGGCGGCGACTTCTCGGTTGCTAGCGGCTACGACCTCGGTAAAAAAGTCGTCGCTTCGCTCGCCCACCAACCGCTTCCGGCTGCCTTTCTGATTGCTTCGGACCCGATGGCAATTGGCGTCTTGCAAGCCTTCAATGAAAACAAGATCACCGTCCCAATCGATACCGCCATCATCAGTATCAACGACATCGACATCGCCCAATATGTATCCCCACCGCTCACGACCTTCCGAATCGACACCAACGAGCTGGCCCGGCAAGCGGTCAACACGCTCAAAGACCTTCTGATTTTTGACCGTCCTCAGGCCCGCTCGATTTTGTTGGATGCTGACTTGATTTACCGGAAGAGTTTTCGAAAACCCGTGTGAATAGCAAGCGTGCAACAAAAAGCGGTCCCAATTAGCGTTGATATTGCCGCCAGCAGCGGGGATAACCGGTTGGCTGGAACACTGCGGGCATCGATTTGAGCTCACTCAGCAAACCACTGAGCAATCTCAAATTCGAGCCTTATTCTAAGCCGGAAGCAGCCCACTTCCGACTAAGAATAATTTCGCAGTTGAGCCATGGTTATCCCCGCTACTGGCTAGACTAGCTTTAACATTGAATACCGCGGCTTACTATAATTAGTTAGCTTTGACGAAGATGGTTATGCGAGGTGCTACTAAGTTAGGAGTAGCTTCCCCGCTTATTTTGATAGTCATCAATAATTTGTTAAAAATTCAACCGGTACTTTTTTAACAGTTCAACATCAATTGTCATATAACCATTATGACAGATTACAAAAAACGCCTTATCCCAAATAGGATAAGGTCGCAGTGGTGGCTTGCTTGGCTTAAAGTCGTGTCCACCGCGCTCCAGCCGCTTTTTATTTAGGTTCGGTACCAATTGGCTTTTTTGTTACCAGATTAACATCACATATCATAGACCCCTTATTTGTTGCCGTTTAGCACGCGTATTCGTATACTAATCCTAACCTAACGAATCCAACCAAGTAGCGCCTACTTGAACAAATTAGATTTTTTGGAGGAATAAAATTGAAAATTACAGTGGTTCAAAACCGAACCAGTCCGTTGTTGGAACAATTATTAGCGGTGTGGGAAGGCGCCGTCAGAGCAACCCATTCCTTCTTATCAGAGCACGAGCTTCAGCAGATTAAAAAAATCGTTCCACAAGCCCTTGCAGAAGTGCCACGATTAATTATCGTAGAAACCGACCACCAGGCCCCCGCGGGATTTATGGGAATTAATGGTCAACACCTTGAAATGCTCTTCATTTCCCCTCAAGAACGGGGGACCGGTCTTGGAAAAGCGTTGCTCGAATACGGTCTCGCCAACTATTCAATCAATGATTTAGCGGTTAATGAACAGAACCCACTTGCTAAAGGCTTTTACGAGCACATGGGGTTTGTTGAATATAAAAGAACGGCGCATGATGAACAGGGTCAGCCTTACCCACTAATATACATGCAACCCGGTGCTAAAAACTAAGCGGTCCCGATTAACGACTCATGACCAGCTTAAACACTTATATTTAACGTACGTTAACAGCGTACGTATACTAATGTCAGCTAAACGAAAGTGAGGAAGCCAGCATGCAAGAATCCTATACACCCACTAGCGCACGCAAAAATTTATACCAGCTGTTAAAACAAGTTGCAGAAGAACATCGCCCGATAACGATTCAACAAAAAGACGCCGCTTTAGATACCGTGATTGTGCCAAAAGATGATTGGGATGCGATTCAAGAAACCCTTTATCTCTATCAAACTGGGACATTAGCCAAAGTCGCTGAACGCGAAAACGATCAAAGTGGGACAACTAATATCGATGACATTGATTGGGATAACTTATGATCTATCAAGTGGAAATCAAAAATTCAGCAAAATCAGATTTGAGAAAAATTAAAAAATCCAATTTAGTCGATTCATTTCAAAAAATTATTACCCAGTTAAAGACGAATCCCTTCGCACCCAATCAAAGTTTTGAAAAGTTAACGCCGCCAGCAGCCGGTAAATATTCTAGAAGGCTTAACGGCCAGCATCGCGTCGTCTACGCTGTTAACAAGATCGAACAACACGTAACGATTTACTCGGCTTGGAGTTATTACAACTAATACCAACACCAAAAAGTCCCCCTTTTCGTCGGCGCAACGCCGCACGAAAGGGGGACTTATTTTTACTTCGATTTTATTTTGTACTATCACGGGCCACTAAATTGGTTCCCAGCTCAATTCGTTGCGGAATCTTCCGCCCGGTTTCAAGCTGGTTTACAATCAAGTCCACGGCCGTTTCACCCATTAACTCGGTCTCAACGTTGACCGCACTAAGTTCGGGATAGACGTACGTCGCCAACGACGTATTGTTAAAACTAAATAACTTAACGCGTTCGGGCACCTTGATGCCGGCCGACTGGAGGGCCTTGAGCGCCCCGGCCGCCATCGGATCGTTCGTGACAAAGAAGGCTCGCGGTAACTGGTCACCCAGCTTCTCGATGGCCGTCTTCATCATGACAAACCCCGATTGACTCGTATAGTCGCCTTCAAAAACCCATTCCGGATGATACCGGTGCTTGGCTTCCATCACGGCTTGGTAGTTGAGCATCCGCTGATCAGGAACCGTAACGGTCCGATCGGTCGTTCGCTCAACCCCGTGAATTAACCCAACGTCTTGAATGCCCTGCCGGTCAAAATAGTCTAAGACGTGTGCGGTTGCGTACTTAAAATCAGTTAAGACGCTGTCAAACCCCGCCGCAAATTGGTCATCATCCACAAAGACCAGTTTGTTCGTCAAGTCCTGCATGGCCCGCACCTGCCGCGGACTAAACTTCCCAATCGCAATGATTGCGTCGACGTCCGGGTTTAATTCCGCCATGTTGTTTTGGAAAATCCGAATGACTTCGAACTGGTGGGCCTGGCCGCGCCGCTCGATGCCCATCCGAATCGCCATGTAATACAAATCATCCTGTTCCTTTGACTCGGAGTACCACTGCACGATCGCCAGCTTCTTTTTGGCAAGCGCCGCATTGTGACGCTTCCCCTTTGTATAGTTAAGCGCCGCCGCGACGTCTAAAATCCGTTGGCGGGTTTCGTCGCCGACCGATAAGGACCGGTCGCGGTTGAGTACCCGTGACACCGTCGCTAACGAGACGCCGACCTGATCCGCAATGTCTTTTAACGTTGTCGCCATTCCATGGTCTCCCCTATCATTTTAAACTTACACTGCTTGCACCGCGGTAATGAAGCGGTTGAACGCCGCTTCGCCATCTGCGTCCCACTTGAAGACGCCGGCGTCCGCTAACACGCGGGCAAAGACTTTCCCAGTTTCCTGGTTAACAATGTCCATGACGTTGTCCGCCGTGAAGTCGTACTGACGCTTCAACTCGTCGGCCCACGGTTGGTGCATCGCTGCCATTTGATTATGCTGGCCTAAGAGATATTTTGCAACCTCTTGAAGCTCAGTTTTAAGCCGGGCGGGTAAAATTGCCCGACCCATGACTTCAATCAAGCCGATGTTTTCTTTTTTAATGTGTTGAACGTCCTGATGCGGATGGAAAATCCCGTCCGGAAATTCAGCCGACGTCTGGTTATCCCGTAACACGAGGTCCAAGACGTACTGGTCGCCGACTTTACGCGCAATTGGCGTGGTCGTGTGGTGGCGAGTTTCATCCGTATACGCCCGGACATCGACCCGTTCATCCGAATAATTTTTCCAAGTATTGTGAATCTTAACGGCCGCGTCAACTAAGGCGGTCGAATCCGTACTCGTCAAGCGAATGGTGGACATCGGCCACTTGACAATGCCCGCAGTGACGCCCGCAACGCCTAAATCAACTGGACGCGCAATCGGAGCCTTCATCATTGGAAACTCATGGCGACCACCTTGATAATGTTCGTGGGCCAGCATTGAGCCCCCCACAATCGGTAAGTCGGCGTTACTACCAACGAAGTAGTGCGGGAACTGTTTGACGATTTCCAACAAGTTACTGAAAGTTTGCCGGTTGATCACCATTGGCCGGTGCACTTCGTCCAAGAAAATCGAATGTTCATTAAAGTAAGCGTACGGTGAATATTGGAAGCCCCACGTTTCGCCGCCGAGCGTCATTCGAATAATCCGGTGGTTACTCCGGGCCGGATAACCTAAGCGCCCCCGGTACCCTTCGTTTTCCATACAAAGTTGGCACAACGGATAACCGTTTTGCGGTTGGTTACGCGCCGCCGCAATCGCCTTCGGGTCCTTTTCCGGCTTGGACAAGTTGATCGTGATTTCCAGATCACCAAAATCGGTCGGCGTATCAAAAGCAACGTTCTTCGCAATCGCCCGCGTCTTGATATAATCGTTAGCGCGGCTCAGTTGGTAAAAATAGTCGGTTGCGGTTTTCGGGCTAGTTTGGTATTTATTCCAAAAAGTTTGGTTTAAAACCGATGGTAACGGCGTCACGAGGTCCATCAACTGGTCCGCTAAAATTTCGCGGGCCGACTGGTTGTCCTCGATACGACCGTTTTGAATCGCCGTGGCCACCAAGGCATCGGTCAGGCTAGTCAATTGGTCGTCGGCCGCCGCAACCGGTGTGTCGTCCCCAACTAAACCTAACACCCGGTTTTGGACGTAAATTCGGTCTAATTCCGTATATTGTGATGGTGATGCAATCACCCGTTCAACGAATTGTTCTACCGTCGTCATTACGCTTGACCTCCTTGGTCTTCGTAACCGTGCGGATGACTTTGTTTCCAGTTCCAAGCGGTCCGAATAATTTCCTTCACGTCGTCGTACTGGGGTTCCCAGCCGAGAACTTTGCGGGCCTTATCACTAGCCGCAATCAGGGTGCTTGGGTCACCCGCACGACGTGGTGCCATGACCGCTGGAATTGGCTTGCCAGTGACTTCACGGGCCGCGTCCAACATCTGCTTATTTGAAAAGCCGGTCGATGACCCTAAGTTGAAGGCCGCACTTGCCTGCCCCTGCTTCAAGTATTCTAAGGCTAAGATGTGCGCATCCGCCAAATCAACGACGTGCACGTAGTCGCGGACGTTGGTGCCATCCGGCGTTGGGTAATCGTCACCAAAGATTTGTAACTGGTCGCGTTCACCAGCGGCTACTTGTAAAATGATTGGGACTAGGTGGGTTTCGGGATGGTGGTCCTCACCAATCGAACCATCGGGCTTGGCACCGGCCACGTTAAAGTAACGAAGGGCAACAAACTTAATCCCGTAAGCAACGTCGGACCAGTGCATGATCTTTTCCATTGCTAACTTGCTTTCACCGTAAGGGTTGGTTGGCACTTGCGGGTCAGTTTCCTTGATGGGAACTTGCTTAGGTTCGCCGTAAGTTGCGGCGGTCGACGAGAAGACGATCCGTTTCACGTCGTGCTTGGCCATGACTTCCAACAATTTCACCATGCCGGCGGTATTGTTATCAAAGTACTTCAACGGGTTTTTCATTGATTCGGGAACCACTGAAAAGGCCGCAAAGTGAATGACCCCGTCAATTTGTTCCTGATCAAACACCCCGTTCATAAAGTCCGTATCGCGGACGTCGCCTTCGTAAAAACGCGCCGCTGGATTGACGGCTGCCCGGTGGCCGGTCACTAAATTATCCACGACGGCCACGTCGTAACCCTTTGCAACTAACCGATCAACTGCGTGGGAGCCGATGTAACCGGCGCCCCCTAAAACTAACACTGCCATTTAGAATCCCTCCGATTTATCAATTCTACTAAACTAATCTGATTAAGCTAATTCTTGTGGACCGTCCGCAATTTCAGCGATGTAGAAACTAGCATCGTAGCCAACGGCATCGCGGTAGGCTTGGCCCACGTTGGTCTTAAAGTTTTCAACCTGGTCTTTTTGAACGATCGCGATGGCGCACCCACCGAAACCGGCCCCGGTCATCCGCGCACCAAGTACGCCCGGTTGCTTCCAAGCGGTTTCCGCTAAGGTATCCAGTTCCAGGCCGGTCACTTCGTAATCAAAGTGCAAGGACACGTGAGACGCAGTCACGAGACTCCCGAATTCTTCAAGGTTATTAGCGGCTAAGGCCTTCGTCGCCCGAATGGCGCGTTGGTTTTCAAAGACCGCGTGCCGGGCCCGTTTAATTAAGGTTTCATCGTTGATTAAGTAAGCCGCTTCGTCAAATTGATCGTTCGTTAAGTCGCCTAACGACTTAATATCTAACTTAGTTTGAAGCCGTTTTAAAGCTTCTTCACATTCGGAACGCCGTTCGTTGTACTTCGAGTCTTGGAGTTCGCGGCGCTTGTTGGTGTTCATGATAACGATCACGTGGTCGCCCAACTTAACGGGCGCGTAATCGTAATCCATGGTGTTGGTATCAAGCAGGATGGCTTGGTCACGCTTCCCCATCCCAACGGCAAATTGGTCCATGATGCCGGAGTTAACACCGATGTAGTTGTTTTCACACTTTTGACCCAACTTAACGAGTTCCAATTGGGAAATATCTAAGTTAAAGCCGGTTTTAAGGACGATCCCCGTTAACATTTCAATTGAAGCGGAAGATGAGAGCCCCGCACCATCTGGTAAGTTTCCGTGAACGTAAAGGTCGAACCCGTGATCAAATTGAACCCCGGTCTTGGCTAATTCGTTCATCATCCCTTTAGGATAGTTAGTCCAGCCAGCGGCTTTTTCATAGGCCAAGTCGTTCACATCAAAACTAACGACGCCCTGACTCGGGATGTTTGCTGAAAACATCCGAACCGTTTGGTCTTTTCGGGCTGCGTAAACCCCGTAAGTCCCGATACTAATGGCACACGGGAAAACGTGCCCACCGTTATAATCCGTATGTTCACCAATCAAGTTGATCCGTCCTGGTGAGAAGAAAACGCGTTCTGGCTCGCGTTCAAAGACCTTCGTGAATTCTTGCTTTAAGTCGTTCGTTTGCATGTGAAACTCCTCCGTTCAAAGTTAGTTTAAAGTTGTTTTACTAAAATTTTATTAACTTGAATATAAGCCCAAATGTAACCGTTGTCAACCATCGCACTAAAGTTATTTTATCTAGGATGGTAGCGTTTTACAGTCGTGGCGGTGTGCGTGTTCTTTACATCCCTTTTTATTCCCAGTACCCCGCAACAATCAAACCATTTAAGTTTAATTTTTACTAAAATCATATACAAATCGGCCGTTATGTTTTATCATCGTTGTGTAAGCGTTTTATAACAATGCAATTGAAAGGAGCCACGCTCATGCAAGCTAATCTCCAATGGTTAGATGATCCCGAAGTATTCCGGGTCAACCAATTACCGGCCCACAGCGATCATCATTATTACTACGACGCTACCGAACAACAAAGCGGTCGTAGTCGATTCGTTCATTCATTAAATGGTCAGTGGCACTTTAACTTTGCCACCAATCCGGCCGACCGTCCGCTGGACTTTTTCCAGCCGGAAGCCGATCTGAGCAACTTCGACACGATTACCGTTCCGGGCCACATTGAGCTCGCCGGTTACGCGCAAGTTCAATACATCAATACCCTCTATCCGTGGGAAGGCCACCAATATCGGCGGCCCGCCTACACGCTCAATCAGGATAAATTAGCCGTCGGCGTTTTCAGTCAGGCGGCGGACAACTCCGTGGGGTCGTACGTTAAACACTTTGACCTCCCGGCAGCCTTTTTAAATCAGCGGGTCCACGTTCAATTCCAAGGCGTTGAGGAAGCCCTCTACGTTTGGCTGAACGGTCATTTTTTGGGCTACGCTGAGGATAGTTTCACCCCATCCGAATTCGACTTAACACCCTACGTGCAAGCAACCGGCAACGTTTTAGCGGTTCGAGTCTACAAGCGCAGTAGCGCAGCCTTCATCGAAGACCAGGACATGTTCCGCTTCTCAGGGATTTTCCGCGACGTCAACTTACTCGCCCTACCAGCGGTGCACGTTGACGACCTGGATTTAAAACCAACCGTTAACGCGGACTTTCAAGGGGGCGTTTTAAACGTCACGACCAGGTTAAGTGGGTCGCAACTCACCGGCGCCACCCTCCACTTATGCGTTACTGACGACGCCGGCACCGAAATTGCCGAACAAACGCAAGCCGCACAAACCACCGTGACCTTTGAACCGTTGCGGTTCGACGAAGTTCACCTATGGTCTCCGGATCAACCGACCCTGTACCAAGTAACGATTGACGTGCTAGATTCGCAGGGCAACCGCCTCGAAGTCGTTCCGTACCAATTCGGCTTCCGCAAAGTGGAACTGCGCGCCGACCACGTCATCTACGTCAACAATCAGCGCCTGATTATCAACGGCGTTAACCGCCACGAATGGAACGCGCGCACCGGCCGGGTCATCACCATGGCGGACATGCAAGCCGACATCCAGACGATGAAGGCCCACAACATCAACGCCGACCGGACCTGCCACTATCCCGACCAATTACCGTGGTACCAGTTGTGCGACCAAGCCGGCATCTACCTGATGGCCGAAAACAACTTGGAATCCCACGGAACCTGGCAAAAATCGGGCGCCATCGAACCGTCTGATAACGTCCCCGGGGACAACCCCCACTGGTTGGAAGCCGTCGTGGACCGCGCCCGGAGTAACTACCAATGGTTCAAAAACCATCCGGCCATTATTTTTTGGTCACTCGGTAACGAATCCTACGCCGGTGAAGACATTGCCGCGATGCAAGCCTACTACAAGCGCCACGACGACTCCCGCCTCGTGCATTATGAGGGGGTCGTGCACACGCCAAACTTGCGTGACCGCATTTCCGACGTTGAATCCCGGATGTATGAAAAGCCGGCCAACATTGTCGCTTACTTAGAAAGCAATCCGGACAAGCCGTTTTTAAACTGCGAATACATGCACGACATGGGGAACTCACTCGGCGGAATGAAGTCGTATAGCGACCTCCTCGACCGTTACCCAATGTATCAAGGCGGTTTTATCTGGGACTTCATCGACCAGGCCCTTTACGTGCACGACCCCGTCACCGATCAGGACGTGTTACGTTACGGTGGCGATTTCGACGATCGGCATTCAGACTACGAATTTTCGGGCGACGGCCTGCTCTTTGCGGACCGGACACCGAAACCAGCACTTCAGGAGGTGAAATACTACTATGGCTTACAACACTAATCAATTAAAGGTCGTTTATGGCGATGCCAGTCTTGGATTGGGCGGTGCCGATTTCCACTACCTTTTTAGTTACGAACGGGGCGGACTTGAATCGCTCGTGATCGACGGTAAAGAGTGGCTGTACCGCGTTCCAATGCCAACCTTCTGGCGGGCCACGACCGATAACGACCGTGGGAATAATTTTTCCGTGAAGGCCGCGCAGTGGTACGCAGCCGACCGCTTCACGACTTGTCAAGGCGTGCAATTACGCGTTGATGACCACCACTTTGACGAATTACCGGTGGCCCCCCTTAATAATCAGTTTTCGGACCACGAAACGGCGACCACGGTGACGATTACGTTCCAATACGTTACCAGTACCGTACCAAGTACGACCGTTGACGTTAGTTATACCGTGACTGCGGACGGCAACATTAAGGTGACCGTCCATTACGTTGGTCAGGATAACTTGCCTGAATTACCCGCGTTGGGGTTCCGGTTCATCATGCCGACGACCGCAACTGGCTTTGACTACGAAGGTTTGTCGGGTGAGACGTACCCTGATCGAATGGCGGGAGCGACGCACGGGCAGTTCCACGTGGATAGTTTGCCGGTGACGCCGTACTTGGTGCCACAGGATTGTGGTATGCACATGCAAACGAAGTGGTTGACGGTGACGCGGAATCTGACCCAGAATAATGCGGACCGTGACCAGACGCCGTTCAGTTTGCGCGTTGAACAGTCGGGCCAGCCGTTCAACTTTAGTTGCTTGCCATATACGGCGGAAGAGCTGGAAAACGCGACTCATATGGAGGAATTGCCGTTGGCGCGGCGCACGGTTTTGACGATTTATGGTGCGGTGCGTGGCGTTGGTGGTATTGATAGCTGGGGCAGTGATGTCGAGCCGGCGTATCGGATTCAGGCGGACCAGGCGAGGACGTTTGGATTTTGGCTCAAAAGAGTGTGAAACCAAGCGGGTTGACCTTGAGCATTGCCTAGCTAAGATGTTATTGCCCGGGTTTGGCAATGATGGCTTAGCGTAGCAAGCGCAGAGGTCAGCTTGGTTGAACACGTTTCCACTATATTGCAGAGAAGTGCCGAGCTAAGCAGTTATCGCGGGGCTTGCGATGGCTGCTTAGCGTAGCAAGCGCAGAGGCCAGCTTGGTTGAACACGTTTTACAAGAGTGCAAACTCCAGACGGGTTGGTCTGAGGATTAGCCTAACAAGGCGCTGGATGCGGTTTAGGCATCTAGCGCCTTGTGTAGCTAACCGCAGGGCCAGTCTGGCGTGAGCACGTTTCCGCTATATCGTAGAAAAATAACAACCCAAAAAGGACGCGATCCGGATCAAATTCCGGGTCGCGCCCTTTTCATTCACTTAACTTACTTATCTAATCGTTCGTACTGGTAACCAATCGTATACGTCCGGGGTTCGTCTGGCCGCAGTGCAATGTCGCCAAAACCAGCGTGGTTAATCGCATCCGGGAGCGTTTGGGCCTCGGTTGCCAACGCGACGTAATGGTGCGCCGCCTGCTTAGCATTATCAAACGGATTAGCCGTATAGATCACCAGGCCGTTGCGGTCCGAGTACAACTTAATCTGCCGCTTCCCCGCCGTATCACCAAGCGTTGCAATTGGGGCAGTTGCGCTTGGCGTCACTTCATACGCATCGTCAAATTCAATGCCGCCCGTAGTCTGCTTCAAGTCCGCTAACGCCTGCGTTACGGGGCGGGCCTGGTTGAAATCGTAGGCCGTTTGCGCCACCGCGACTTTTTCACCGGTTGGGACCTTTTCCCCGTCAAATGCAAGGTGCTGCTGACTGTTGATTTGGAGCCATTGTTGGTCCAAACTCGTCCGGTCCGCGGTCGTGTTCCAGTAAACGTGGTTGGTCGGGTTAAAGAGCGTCGCCGCGTCGGTATCACCCTTAAAACTGATGGTGACCCGGTCGTTTTCGTCCAACGTAAAGGTAATGGTGACGTCTAAGTTACCCGGATACTGGTCAAGCTCACTCGGCACGTGCTTGGTCAACGTGACGCTCGCCGTTGTGGCGGTGGTACTGAGTTGGCCGTCAAAGTTCAACGTGTTGAAGCCGTGGGCGCCGCCGTGTAGCGAATGCCCCTTTTCGTTCATATCAACGTGGTACGTTTGACCGTCCAAGTCAAACTGAGCGCCGCCAATTCGGCCGGCAACCCGCCCGACTGATTGACACAAGCAATAGCCGACCAGTTGATAATCTTCAATGCTGTCCAAGCCCCAAACGAGTGGTTGTTCGACCCCGTCTTCCACCACAACGAATTCCTGCCAAGTGGCCGCATAACTTAACACCGAAACCCGCGTTTGGTGATCGTTAATCAGCGTAAAGCGGGTCACTGGTTCACCGTTAATTTGCCCAAAAGCCGTTTGTTTTGTTTTCAAAATCAGATGCCTCCATATGTAAAGCGTTTTCATTTAGTATACCAGAAATTCACTTTAACGTAAAAAGTTTACTAAAACCGCACCCGCGCGTGAAACGGCCCTAACCTGATGTAATTCGGACGTTCACTTTAATTGACAAGAATTGCTCCTAATCGGAGCGGCTGCGATTTAGCTCAAACCGCGTGTAATTCCCTTTATTACTGACGCTGGCTAACAAAACCTTTATCGTTTTAATAATTTTATTTATATAGATAAATAATGTACGGCGCATTAAATTATGAAATTTATCATTAATAAGGTATATTAACTATACGAGCTAGTAATTATTCAAGTATTTATTTTCTAATCAACACCGTTCAATAAAGGGGGATGCACCATGCGTAGTAACGAGCAAATTAGACGTTATAAAATGTATAAAACACGTCGGGGTTGGCTCGTCGCGGGGATTACGGTCAGTTCACTAGGCTTTATGCTGACCCTTCCTAACCGGGAAATCACCGCTCAGGCGAGTGAGTCCGCAACTGTCAGCCAAACCAGTTCAACGGCTGCCGACCCGGCCAACACTGCAACTTTAAGCGCACCTAAGCAACCATCAGCTAACACAACTGTTAAAGAAGCTGTACAGCCGGGTGAGGCAACTACCAAGCCGGCTACGTCCACGAGCAACTTAACCACGGAAACGGCGCCTGTAAATTCTGGGGAAGTTACAGAAACCGCGCCGCAGTCGGTTGAAAGTCCAGTCACTGAAACACCAGATACGACTGAACAGCCAACTGAAGCTACAACTAAGCCCATTACTGAAGCCGCGACCGATGCACCGCTTGTTGATACACCAGCAGCTGCGGAACAACCGGGAGCAACTGAACCAACGACTGTGCCGAATGATGCATCTGCTGATGAACAAGCTCCGATTATCACGGACAAAACGTCGGCAACTACCAATCCAGAAGCGGCCTCCGCAACAGAAGTGCCAACGGAAACTGCAGACCCAATCGCTGAGACCATAACACCCGAAGTGGCGCCAACGATGCGGGCCGCCGCTAACGCAGAGCCGGTCACTGATGCTGTAAATGCAAGCGCTGACAGTGCACAAACCGGGGTGGTTATTAAGGATCCGAACGACTTGACGGATAACATTACTGGTCAGTCCAAGTTTAATATTCCAAAGGGTACCCAGCTTCAATACACCCTTGAGCATACCGATGCGAACGGTGTCAGTTCTGATTTGCGCGTTGTCGACGATTACAGCGCTAAATACCAAACGCAAGGCGCGGGCGTCTGGAGAGGACTGTCATACGCTAATAGTATCGCTTTAGATGCGAAGGGGGCCGATCCTAATTACGTTTATAGTGACGGCTCCCATCCATTCTACATTGACGAATGGATGCCAGACTACGCGTTCCAAACTTTCTTATGGCAAACTAGCTTTGACAAAAAGTACGCAACCATTAACGATTTCCGCGCTAACTTTACCAAGGCGGAACTGGCGACCGTTACCTCAATCTCTTCAAGCGATTCCAAGCAAACAACCGGGAGTAACTACGCACCAACCCAGTATTACTATGCTTTAATGGCTATGAAAACATTGGAAGGGCTTCAAAACGCCACTGCGTTAAAATCCATTTATATTTTTCCTAATATTATGGTCAGTCAGCAAGTTTTTGGAAGTGCCATGAAAAATGGTAACTTGTGGGATATTCGCGCGTTAGCGCCCTTACAAAATTTAGAGCGCGTTAGCATTTCACTAACATCGATTAACGACATTTCTGCACTCAGTAACAAAGAAACACTTAGAAATGTTGACCTTCCGTATAACCAAATTACGGATATTTCACCATTAGCAACGAACCCTAACTTAGACGTTTCTCAAGCTGCACTCAGTAACCAACACGTTTTACTTTCGCCAATTACACTGAATACCAAATTGGAAGCCGGTAAAAACGCGGCTGAAGGTGGCGTTTATACCTACACCACCCCGTCCTTCATTATTAAGGATCTCGTTGCCAATAACTTACCTGTTCAAGGATTTGATAATACCGCCGGCTCCCTCTACCCGTCACTATATCCATCCAGCTCAGATGCGGGGAACGTGAATGCCAACACGTTGACTTGGTATAACTTGTTGGCGGACTCCAGTACTAGGTACGGTACCATGTCCACTGTTTGGTCGGATACCAATACGAGTTTTGCCGGCTACGTTATTCAGCCTTACGCCCTATCCGTAAATGCGAGTGAAGTCGTGGTCAACATCGAACTGATTCAGCCAAACGGTGAACAGCTCACTTTGGCACCGGCAACGGTCGTTTCCGGTGAAGTTGGTGACGTCGTGGCGATTTTGACTAATCCAACCGTTGAGAGTCTCTTACAACAACAGTATTCCAAGGGCTATAAGCTTGATTTAACACTAGACGGTACCGGCCGTTATAGTGACTATTTAGCGGGTAACGGGCTCGCCAATATCGTTAGCAACTTGGAAACGGCCACTTTAACGGAAGCAACCCAGAATCTGACAATCATTTTTGGATTACCTTGGCAACTAACCGCCACTTACGGCACAAAGGATGCGGATGGCAATTTTATCGCCATTCCAGACGAAGCCGACGTCGTAGTTGACGCACTAGCGCATGACGAGGTCTCCCTTAATGAGTTTTCTCGTGACTTTCCTGACTACGTCTTCGTTGGCGTCGAGACCAGTGACGGCCACACCTGGACGGACGTCACCGGCGCGGAACTTATTCCGTTCTTAACGGCCAACCAAACGGTGCGTTTCATTTATCAAAACGCGTACCAGGCAACCGTCAACTTTTACGATGCCACCACGGAGACCGTCCTCAGTGAGCTGGACTACCAAACCTACCCAGAATTGCGCGGCGCGGTTGGGACGACCAGCACCTTCGACGCTACGACGTTAATTCAAGCGTACCTCGATCAGGGATACGTTCTTTTGGAAAACGCAACGGTAGACGCAAACGGTAACGGCGCGATTATCTTTGACGCCGCTGGTAAAGCTTATCGAATCAAGCTGGCTCACCGTTTTGACGCCGAAACGCAAGCCGTTATTGAAGACGTTACCTACGTTGATTTGAACGGCCAGTCAATGAGTACGTCCAAACGGCAAACCGCTCAGTTTGGAACCACGACCGACGCGGTAACTGGGGACCAAGTTAGCTACGTCAGCTTTTCGACGCACCCATTCGAATTAAATGAAGTGACTGGTCAACCGGATTCAGACAGCTGGGACCTTTATACCGATCCCGTTAGTTTTAGTGCCATCGTCCATCCAGAAATCCAGGGGGCCCACGTGCTTGCGGTTGAGGATGCTGCTGGTCAGTCAATCCCGGTAACGACACAGATTGCTGAACAATTAGTCTCCCCAACCACTGCCGATTTAGCGTTTACGGTCACTTACGCCCATGATTTTAATACGACGGCGAAAACCGTAACGCAAACGATTCATTATCGTGACTTGGCCGATCAGGAGGTCAGCTCCGATCATCAGCAGGGCGTTACCTTCCTAACCGTGACGGATTTATATAACAATGAAGTCACGTATTACTTCACTAATGAAGTTGGCGCGACCGTACCTGAACTAAACGACAACGGCCAGCCAGCCGACAAAGCCTGGAATCCTTACCAATTGGAAGACGTCGTCGCACTAGACGCGGTTATTAACCCGACGGTAGCGAATACCCACGTGATTGAAACTACGGACCCAGCCAACGATTTAACGCAAGTTACGGCACAATCAATTAAATTGGATTCAGCCGACTTAGAATTTATCGTCACTTACGCTCATGATTTTGAAATGAATACGAAGTCAGTTAAGGAAACGATTCAGTATATCGACTTAGATAAAAACATCGTCAGTCCGGAGCATGAACAAGGCGTTACCTTCTTAACCGTGACGGATTTATATAACGCCGAAATCACATACTACGTTGCTAATGGAATCAATGTGGCTGAACCTGAACTAAACGACAACGGTCAGCCAATCGACAAAGCATGGACAACGCATACAGCGGATGGAACCGTAGTGCTTGCTGCCGTGGCGAACCCAACAGTGAACAACGCTCACGTTATCGAAACGACGGACCCGGCGAACGATTTAGCTCAAGTCACGGCAAAATCTGTTAGTCGAGATTCAACTGATTTAGAATTTATCGTCACCTACGCTCATGATTTTGAAATGAATACGAAGTCAGTTAAGCAAACTATTCAGTATCGCGACTTAGATAAAAACATTGTCAGTCCAGATCATGAACAAGGCGTTACCTTCTTAACCGTGACAGATTTATATAACGACGAAGCAACGTATTACTTCACTAACGGAATCGACGTAGCTGAACCTGAGCTGAACAACGACGGTCAACCAACCGGCCAAGAATGGCAGCATTACCAAGATGGGAGTGCCATCGAGCTGGCAGCCATTGCTAACCCAACGGTAAACAACGCCCGCGTGATTGAAACGACGGACCCGGCCAACGATTTAACGCAAGTTACGGCACAATCAATTAAATTAGATTCAACCGATTTAGACTTTATCGTCACCTACGCTCACGATTTTGAAATGAATACGAAGTCAGTTAAGCAAACCATTCAGTATATCGACCTTAACGGTAAGCAAGTTAGTCCTGATTATCACCAAGGTGTCACTTTCTTAACCGTAACGGATTTATATAACAATGAAGTCACGTACTACGTCACTGATTCAATTGACGCGGTTGAACCTGAACTGAACAACAACGGCCAGCCAACCGATGATGCCTGGGTAACTCACCCGGTAGATGAAACCATCATACTCGCCGCCGTGGCGAACCCAACGGTGAACAACGCCCACGTGATTGAAACGACGGACCCGGCGAACGATTTAGCCCAAGTCACAGCAAAATCAATCAAATTAGATTCAGCCGACTTAGAATTTATCGTCACTTACGCTCATGATTTTGAAATGAATACGAAGTCAGTTAAGCAAACTATTCAGTATCGCGACTTAGATAAAAACATTGTCAGTCCAGATCATGAACAAGGCGTTACCTTCTTAACCGTGACGGATTTATATAATGACGAAGCAACGTATTACTTCACTAACGGAATCAACGTAGCTGAACCTCAGCTGAACAACGACGGTCAACCAACTGGCAAAAAATGGCAGCGCTACCAGGATGGGAGCGCCATCGAACTGGCGGCCATTGCACATCCGCAAGTTGCCAACCTTCACGTCATCTCAACTGATGATCCGGCCAGTGATTTAACGCAAATCGTAGGGAAAACAATAACACGACAAACAGAGCATCTAGATTTCGTCGTCACTTACGCTCATGATTTTGACGTCAAGACTAAGTCAGTCAAGCAAACCATTCAGTACCACGACTTAGATAACAATATTATCAGTCCTGATCATAAGCAAGGTGTCACTTTCCTAACCGTGACGGATTTATATAACAATAAGGTCACGTATTACTTCACTAATGAAATTGGCGCGACCGCACCTGAACTGAACGACAACGGTCAACCGACTGGCGAAGCTTGGACAGCTTACCAAGATGGGAGCGCCATTGAGCTGGCAGCCATTGCTAACCCAACGGTGAACAACGCCCGCGTGATTGAAACGACAGACCCGGCCAACGACTTAACGCAAGTTACGGCACAATCAATTAAATTGGATTCAGTCGATTTAGACTTTATCGTCACCTACGCTCATGATTTTGAAATGAATACGAAGTCAGTTAAGGAAACGATTCAGTATATCGACTTAGATAAAAACATCGTCAGTCCGGATCATGAACAAGGCGTTACCTTCTTAACCGTGACGAATTTATATAACAATGAAGTCACGTATTACTTCACTAATGAAGTTGGCGCGACCGCACCTGAACTGAACGACAATGGTCAACCGACTGGCGAAGATTGGACAGCTTACCAATTGGAAGACGTCGTCTCACTAGACGCAGTCACTAACCCAACGGTGAACAACGCTCACGTTATCGAAACGACGGATCCGGCGAACGATTTAACGCAAGTTACGGCACAATCGGTTAGTCTAGATTCAGCCGACTTAGAATTTATCGTCACTTACGCTCACGACTTTGACGTCAAAACTAAGTCTGTTAAGCAAACCATTCAATACCGCGACTTAGATAAAAACATTGTCAGTCCGGATTATGAACAAGGCGTTACCTTCCTAACCGTAACGGATTTATATAACAATAAGGTCACGTATTACTTCACTAATGAAGTTGGCGCGACCGTACCTGAACTGAACGACAACGGCCAGCCAATCGACAAAGCATGGGCAACGCATACAGCGGATGGAACCATAACGCTCGCCGCTGTGGCGAACCCAACTGTGGATAACGCTCACGTAATTAAAACTACGGATTCAGCCAACGATTTAACGCAAGTTACGGCGCAAACCGTTAATTTAACCTCAACTGATTCGGTATTTATCGTCACTTACGCTCACGATTTTGACGTCAAAACCAAGTCAGTCAAGCAAACCATTCAGTACCGCGACTTAGAGAAAAATATTGTCAGTCCTGATCATGAACAGGGCGTCACCTTCTTAACCGTAACGGATTTATATAACAATGAAGTCACGTACTACGTCACTAATGCAATTGACGCAGCCGCACCTGAACTGAACAACAATGGTCAGCCAATCGATGATGCCTGGGTAACTCACCCGGTAGATGAAACCATCATACTCGCCGCCGTGGCGAACCCAACGGTGAACAACGCCCACGTGATTGAAACGACGGACCCGGCGAACGATTTAGCCCAAGTCACAGCAAAATCAATCAAATTAGATTCAGCCGACTTAGAATTTATCGTCACTTACGCTCATGATTTCAAAACGCAGCTGAACACCGTTAACCAGACGATCAATTATCAGCAGTTGGACAAGAGTATCGCCGCGCAGCCGCACCGTAGCGCGTATACGTTCGCGCTGGTGACCGACACTTATAATCAGACGACGGCTCGTTACGTGATCAACCAAGCAACCACCAGCTTAGCGCTGGATAATCACGGGAAACCGCTAGCCGACGACTGGCGCGCTTATGACTTAAACAACGCGCTCACCTTTGATGAAGTGGCGCACCCCGTTATTGCTGGCACGCACGTCTTAACGGTCGTGGACGCTCAGGGGAACGTAATCGACGCCCCCACCGCCCTAGCGGCTCAGCCCGTTGATCCACAAACAGCGGATACTACGATTACCGTCACTTACGCACACGACTTTACCGTGGCTGCTAAGACGGTCGCCGAAACGATTCAATACCGCGACCTCGCGGGGGACCAATTAGCGGCTGATCAACGGCAAGGCGTCACCTTCATTACCGTTACTGACCAGTTTAACGGGGTTAAAACGTACTACGTCGCGGACGGCATGGACGTGACCCCACCCGAACTGGATGACTACGGTCAGCCAACGACGGCTAACTGGCAAAGTCACCAATTAGATGGTTCGGTTGAACTCGCCGCCGTGGCGCACCCGGTCATTAGCGGGGCCTACGTGATTACGACAACCGATCCAAGTGGTGACTTGACGCAGACGCCGGCGCAAACTGTCAGCTTGCAGACGCCGCCGTTCACGGTGACCGTCACCTACGCCCACGATTTTAACGTTGCGACCCACACCGTTCGCGAAACGGTCAACTACCGCGACTTAGACGGCCACGTGGTCGCTCCCGCGCACCATCAGGGACTGACCTTCGCCACCGTAACCGACCAGTATAATCAAAACGTCAGCTATTACGTGATTGACGGGCTCGACATGGCAGCACCGGAGCTCGATCAGCAGGGACAGTTGGTAACGGCGGACTGGCAAGCCTACCTTACCGGAGCCACCCTTGAACTGGGTGCGGTTACCCACCCACTTTTACCAGGGCGGGCCGTCCTCAAAACGAGTGATCCAAGTGGCAGCTTGACGCAGATTCCGGTTCAGCAAGTGACCAGCACCAGCGCCGATCTGGCGTTTACCGTCACTTACCAGCACCTGTTTACGACCACGGTCAAGCCGGTAACCATGACGATTAACTACCGCGACGGCCACGGCAACCCAATGGCCGCTGATAGCGTGCGCACGCTGACGTTTGCGACCGTGACCGACCAGGCGACGAACCAGGCGCTGACCTACGTTTACGCGGGTCTGGCCGGTGAACCGGCACTGGATGAAACGGGCCAACCGCAAGACGTTAGTTGGCAGTTAGTCGCCGACAACGGCGCGCAGTTTGAAGCCGTCGTTCATCCGCACGTTAACGGCGCCGTCGTTCAAGCAACGAGCGACCCCGCGGGCGATTTAACCCAATTAAGCGCCCAACCCGTAACGGCCACGAGTGGTGACTTAGCGTTTACCGTCACCTACGCCCATGAATTTGAAACCGCGTTGAAACACCTGACGCAAACGATTCATTACCGCGGTTTAGATGGCCGCCAAGTCGCGCCGGCGCACCAACAAGTGATCACGTTCGCCACCATTACGGACAAGTATAATCAGTTGGTTAGCGAATACGCTACCCGGGGCCGCGTGGAAGCCCCCGTGCTCAACGAATTTGGTCGCCCACTTGACGCGCAGTGGCAAAGTAGTGAACTGGACGCCCTCCTTCAGTTTATGCCGGTACTGCACCCAACCGTTACTGGTGCCTACGTTTATGCGAGTGACGAACCGGGCAACGATTTGACCCAGTTACCCGCTCAACTCGCTGACTCAACGATGGCGGCCAAGACCTTCAACGTCACCTACGCTTACCACTTTGACGTGCAAACCCGGCCGGTAACTGAAACCATTCACTACCGCAACTTAGATGGGACACCGATTGCGGCCGACCACCAGCAGACGGTCACCTTTGCCACGGTCACGAACCAGTACGACCATTCGGTGACCCACTACGTCGCTAACGGTGCCGTTGCCGCACCAAGTCTGGATGCCAATGGCCGTCCGGACAAGCAGTGGCGCGCGGCCGATGCAGCCGAACTAGCGGCCGTCACTAACCCGGTTATTGCCGGTACGCACGTCGTGGCGACCGACGACGCTGCTGGGGACTTAACCCAGGTCACTGCGCAACTGGTCACCCCAACTAGTGCCGACCTGACGTTTACGGTTAGCTACGCCCACGACTACCAGGTTGAAACCCGGGTGCTCACGCAAACCATCAATTACCGCGACCTGGCGGGCCAGCAACTGGCTGATGCGCACCAGCAGACGATCACCTTTGCGACCGTCACTGACCTGTTCAACCAGAACGTTCATCAGTACGCCGCTTTCGGGACCGTCGCCGCACCGCAACTCAATGAACTGGGACGACCAACCGATCCGCAGTGGCGCGACCTCGAATTGGACGACTTACTCCAATTTGCACCGGTAGCGCACCCAACGATCAAGGGCGCCACCGTTCATGCGACTGACGATCCGGATAACGACTTAACGCAAATTACGGCTAAGCCGGTGACGCCAACTACGCTGGACCGCGCCTTTAACGTGGATTACGCTTACGACTACGCCGTGGACTTGAACCAGGTTCACGAAACCATCAGCTTCCGCGACGTTACGGACCAGTTAATGGCGGCGCCCCACCGGCAAACGGTGACCTTTGCGACCGTCACGAACCAGCATAATCAGCAGGTCAGCACCTACGCTTATGCGGGGGCGGCCGAGCAGTTGACGTTGACCGCGGCCGGGCAACCCGTTCAAGCGGGCTGGCAACTCGTCACGCCCGAGACCGCCGTTCACTTTGAAGCCGTTCGCCTACCGCAAATTGACGGTGCCCGGGTCGTCGCGACGAGTGATCCGGCGGGTGACCTAACGCAGATTACGGCTCAGCGCGTTCACGCGACGAGCCCCGACTTGCAGTTTACGGTCACCTACGCCCATAATTTCAAGGTGACGCCGCAAACGGTCGTCGAAACGATTCACTACCGCGACACCGCGGGGCAAACGCTCGCGCCAAGTTACGAGCAGGCGCTAACCTTTATTCGGGTCACGGATCAGTATAATCAGCGAACCAGTAACTACTACCAGCGTGGAACGGTCGCGGCCCCGGCACTCGACCTAACCGGCCAACCGCAAGCAGCGGGCTGGCAACTGGTCACCGGGCCGGTTCAATTGGCCGCCGTGCCCCATCCAAGCGTTGCGGGGTACGTTGTCTCCGCGACAACCGATCCGGCTAACGATTTAACCACGACCACGGCGCAAAATGTAACCACTGACAGCGCCGATTTAACCATCGTCGTCACTTACGTTGCTGAGCAACCTGGTGGTGGTGAACAACCCGGTGGTGGTAATGAACCGGACGATAACCGCGAGCCCGAAACGCCACCAACCACGCCGCAGCCCCAACCGGAACCGCAGCCCGAACCAGAAAGCGATCCAGTGGTAACGACGCCGACTCCTCGGCCAACCGCGAAGCCAGCGCCACAGCCAGCAACCAAACCAATTGTGACGCCAACACCGGCAGCGCTAGTACAGGCCCCGGCAAAGGACGCGCCGGCTGAGCAGCCCGTGGCAACCACCCTGCCTCAGACTGACGAACGGACTTCCCGGGGAACGGTCACGGCGGGCTGGGCCCTGCTGACGACGCTACTGGCAGGACTAGGTTGGAAGCGTCGCGAACATTAATTTAACGCCCACCCCTTTTTGAACCATAACGGCCCCCAGCGCGAAACTGCGTTGGGGGCCGTTAACAATCAAATTATGTTTAAAATTTTCAACAAAAGTAGCTATTTTATGCTATGATGATTATAACTATTAGGTACAGCAGGTCGCCACTCGTTGGCGGCCTGTTTTTTTGCGCCGTTAACGCGCATCCCAGTCGATTTGCGGTTGCGCCGCTAAAATTTGCTCAATTTGGGCCAGTTCAGCGGCCGTGAAATCAAGGTGATTCAGCGCCTGCACGTTCGCCACGATTTGTTCAGGGCGGCTCGCACCAATTAACGCCGTCGCCACGACTGGTTGGCGTAGGTTCC
Organism: Lactiplantibacillus modestisalitolerans; assembly: GCF_005405425.1. Taxonomy (GTDB): domain Bacteria; phylum Bacillota; class Bacilli; order Lactobacillales; family Lactobacillaceae; genus Lactiplantibacillus; species Lactiplantibacillus modestisalitolerans. The sequence continues at coordinate 28,183 of NZ_BJEA01000009.1, forward strand.
AGGCTAGCGCCATTTGCGCTAAGCTCTGGCCCCGCTGGCGGGCCAGCGCGTTCAGCTTTTCAACCGTCGTCAGCGTTTGGGCGACTTGGTTGGCACTCAGAAACGGAATCGTCGCCTTACTGGCCCGCGAATCCGCCCGAATTCCCTTTAAATATTTATCCGTTAATAGCCCCTGGGATAAAGAACTAAAACTAACCGCCCCCAGTTGGGCTTTCGCTAGGGTTGGGAACAGGGTCGTCTCGACTTGGCGATTAAATAAATTATAACGGGGTTGATGAATCACGACCGGGGTGTGTAACTGCTTAAAAATTGCCAGCATCGCCGCCGTTTGCGGGCCGCTATAATTGGAAAGACCGATGTACAGCGCCTTACCGCTGCGAACTAACTGGTCGAGCGCGCCGGCCGTTTCTTCCGGCGCGGTGTTGGGATCCGGGCGGTGACTATAGAAAATATCAAAATAGTCGAGTCCGGTGCGCTGCAAACTCTGGTCAGCACTCGCGATAATACTCTTACGCGAACCCCAATCTCCGTACGGACCGGGCCACATCTTGTAGCCCGCCTTACTAGCAATTACGAGTTCGTCGCGGTACGGCCGCAAATCTTCGGCGAAGATCCGGCCAAAATTACGTTCGGCACTCCCCGGTTCCGGGCCGTAATTATTAGCTAAATCAAAGTAGGTAATCCCCAGGTCAAACGCCTGTCGAATCATTGCCCTTTGCGTCGCAAAATCATCATAATCACCAAAATTATTCCATAATCCTAACCCAATCGCCGACAACCGCAACCCACTGTTGCCGACCCGGTTATACTGCATCCGTGCGTATCGCTGCGGACTTGCCTGATACATTGACGCCACCATCCTTACTAAGGTCTTGCGTTTACGGTACCGCTTTCACCAACGGATTGCAACGCCCCTTTCAGCTCAATATTATGATAATATATAAGTAACGATATATTATCGTAATTTTAGTTCAAAGGAAGCGGATAGCATGGATCCAAAATTTTTAGCCGTAATCAAAGATAGCACCCCCGCTACCATCGTGACCGTCAACGGGCAACCCGCCCACGTCGTCAATACCTGGAGTCATTACATGGCCCTCGTTAACGACCAAAAGACGTTGCTGATTCCCGCTGCTGGGATGCACTCGATTGAAACGGATTTCGAACACGACCGGCAACTCACAATCGCCGTCGGCAGTTACAAGGTCGCCGGCACAACTGGCACGGGCTGCGGCTTTCACGTGCACGGGACCGGTGAATTCGTCACGTCCGGCCCTTACTGGGAACAGATGCACGCGAAGTTCGATTGGATTCGCGCGGTGCTCGTTGTGACGATTGATAATATTGAACAAAAAATTTAATTATAATTGCAAACCAGAGAGTGAGCCAAAAGTCGGTTAACCGTTAAGCGGATCTAGATGACTTTGGGAGTACGTTTCGGCTATTAACATAAGGCAACACCACTAGAGGCTGTGACATTAGTCACAGTCTCTAGTGGCGTTTTTGCATAAAAATAGTCAAAACGTGCTCGCGCCAGACTGGTCCTGCGGTTAGCTAGGCAATGCTCAATACCAACCCGCTTGGTTTCACACTCTTGCCTTCTCACTCGCCATCTTTCCTGCCACGTAACCCGAAGCAATCCCCCAGGTATTCATCATGCTCGGCATCGAGTCATGGCCGTTCGCCCCGCCGATCACTTCACCAGCACCGAAATAGTTAGCCACCGGCGTCCCCGCGTTCGTTAGGAGTTGTAGCGTCTGCGGGTCAACACTGTAGCCGCCCAGCGTAGTCGCGAAGCGGTCGCGTTGTTCAATCACGTAGAATAAATCGCCCTCAAACGCGTGCAGGTATTGCGGATCACGGTTGAAGTCGTCATCGTGACCAGCCCGAACGCTCGCCTCGTAACGCTTGACCGTCTGGGCTAACTGGTCGCCGTCAATCCCGGCTTGGCGGGCCACCGTTTGGAGGTCGCCCTTAACGAAGATTGGCCGCTGCTCCGGATGGTCAAAGTAGCCCTGAATTTCTTCGGCCGAGAAGTCGTGCAAGACCATTAATTGGTAAACTTGCTTCCAAGTACGGGCGTCCATCACGAGGTAGGCGACCTGCCCGTCCTGCTTCAAGATGGCGTCCCGAAACGTTGTGTAGACGTCGGATTCATTAACGATCCGCTTGCCATGAACGTTCACGTAAAGCGCGCCCATATCAGTGGCCTGCTTGGAGGCGTAAGTCGTCAGCTTGGCAGTGCCGGGCGCCACTTCCACGCCGTGCGGATAAATTTTGTACCAGTCAAGGTCGTGGGTCTTTAAGTCCAACGCCTGGTTAAACGCGTAGGCGTCGCCGGTCGACGTCGCTGGCCCGTAGTAGTCGATGCCCTGGCTTTCAGCCGTCCGCATCTTTTGGTTGGCCCCGTGACCGCCACTCGCCAAGACGACCGCTTGCGCCGTGATTTCAACGGTCTTTGCGTGCTGTTTAGCAACGACCCCGTTGAGCTGGTGCTGGTCATCAAAGGTCAGCGCTTCGACCCGCGTATCCAGTAAGAGCTGCCCACCCGCCGCGGTAAAGGCAGCGGCGACTTTTTGAATCAGCTCGTAACTACTTGCCGATGGTAGCTCAATTTGGCGAGTTACCGAATGTTCCGGGGTTTGCGTTTGGGCCTTTTGATACGGGAGGTTGGCGAATTGACTAATAAAATCCATCGCCGGCCCAATCTGGTGGACCATCAAATCGGTAAGCGCGGGCACGTTGGTATCTTTACTTTCACGCGCCACGTCGGCCGCGAGTTTAGCGGGCGTATCGCCCTGATCGCCGAGCACCCGCTTGGTTAGCTTGGAGCCGGTCGCCACCACGTTTGAGCCGTTCAAGATGGTCGCGCCACCCAGGTAGCCGTTCTTTTCAACCAGGGTCACTTGCCGGCCCTCTGTCAACGCCCGGCACGCCGCAACCAAGCCGGCTTCCCCGCCGCCAATTACCAGCACGTCGGTAGTTAAGCGTTGCGTTTCTGGTGCGGTTTGCGGCTGGGGAGCCGGCGTAATGTCCACGCCAGCGGCCGTAACGGCCTGATTCGCCGAGTCCAAAATGGCCCGGCTCATCACGGTCGCCCCACTAATGGCGTCCACGTCGAACGACTGATGACTAACCACGTCGTTTTTCAGCTGGTCGATCACCTGGTTAAAAATACCCGGCGTTTCCGAGTGGTTCAACACCTTTAAATCCGTAATGCGATTGTCAGCCACCGTTACTTGATAATCAATTTGGCCGTTCCGCCCCATGGCGTGGCCGGTTACTTCGCGTTTACTCATCTTTGTCACCCTTCCTAGTTCTACTAATGATAGCGATTACATTTACATTCAATCCGCATTCCGCACGGGTACCCGCATTATTCGTTAATTCAGGTCACCCAAACACTTTTTTGTTAATTTGTTACTTAATTCACTTGTCATGTTAGCAAATTAGTTTAATATAATAAATATAGACGATTCATTAAAACGATTAAATTCATTTATGAATAAAGGAGCAACATGGTCATGAACTTACGGCATTTAGCATTTTTCAAAGAACTCGCGCACACCCAGCACATGGCTAAAGCCGCCGAAAATCTTGGTATTTCGCAACCCTCCCTCAGTTACGCTATCAAACGGCTAGAAGCCGAGCTCGGGGTACCGTTATTTGAGGCGGACGGCCGCAATATCAAGTTAACTTCGATCGGCGCGATCTATTTAAAGTACGTTACGGCAACTTTAAACAATTTATCACAAGGTAACGACCTCGTTAAGCAATTAATGGACCCCGACCGCGGCCGGGTCAAGTTGGGTTTCACGTACACTCTCGGTCAACAACTGGTCCCCGAGCTAATTACCAACTTTCAAAAAGCCCCACAAAACGCAACCATCCAGTTTGAGCTTGGTCAGGGTAATTCCGGCGAGCTTTTGCAAGCGCTTGCCAACGAGCAGTACGACTTAGTCTTAGCCTCTAACGTGGAACGGCTCGGAACCCAACCAACCGCCCCGTTATTCAGCTTTGTCCCGCTCGTGCAACAGGAAATCGTCGCGGCGGTGCCCACCGGCCACCCGCTCACCCGTAAGGCGAAAGTCCGGGTCAAGGATTTGGCCGATTACCCGTTCATCTTGTTTTCTAAGAACAGCGGCTTACGACCGTTGATCGATAAAATTCTCGCGCGGGCCCATCTCCAACCCAAGGTGGCCTACGAGGTGGAAGAAGACCATACGATGGCCGGCTTTGTGCGCCACGGCTTAGGAATCGCGTTAATGCCGTACTTACCGTTGCTCGATCAAGACGAGGTGCAGTTGCTCCACCTAGAAAATCAGCCGTTGCAGCACCAGTTATACTTAATTATTCGTAAAAATGGTTTCGTGACCCCGTCGGTGCGGCGTTTTCAAGACTTTAGCCAGCGCTACTGTCAGGAGCACTATCGGGACCGCCAGCGGCTATTGTAGTGCTTGGGCGCGTCGTAGCGCCCTGCCAGCATCCAAACTGATCAGGAACTTAAACATCAAAACGAGAAGATTTGGGAATTATCCTAAAATCTTCTCGTTTTAGTTTGCTTACTACCGTGGCAGCCTAATTCAGATTCACCAGAAAACTCCACGCTAATTAACAGCGGGCCTTAAAAAAATTGGCAATTAAGGATGGCTACTAATTCTCAAGCACGCACTAATACTCGTTCTAATCAGTACAGTTCACTAATAGTGAACGGACTATCGAGCCGGTAGGGGCCTGTGACCATGGCTCAATGGCGAAGTTATTCTTTGCCGGGAGTGAATCTCTTCCGGCTTAGAATAAGACTCGTATTTGAGATCGTCGGTGCTTTTCCGAGGAGCTCAAATCGACGTCCGCCATGTTCCAGCCAACCGGTCACAGGCCCCTGCTGGCGGCAATTAACCGCACTACCATGTATTCTTGTTATTCGGTTTCAGCGACCACTTGATTTTCCTTACCGTGGCGTTTAACGATTAAGGCCAAGGCGACCCCGACTAAGGTGATGACCACGTTCATTAAGATGATCATCCGTGGTGCACCGGCCCCCGTCACCTTGGTGATGTAAGCAGCGACTGACAAAACGACGTAGTTAGCCACACTCGAGGCAATCATGACGAGTGACGTTGCCAACCCCTTGGCATCCGGGAAGAAGCCAATCGTGGTTGAGGTTGCGAGTTGCAAGACCCCACCGGCAGCGGCGTAGCCAATGACAAAGCTTCCGATGTACAGCATGACGGGTGTTTGAATGAAGTAGCACAGCAGTAACATCACAATTGAAATTGACGGGTAAAGCACCAAAATGGTGGTTTCCTTTAAGCCCATGTGAATCAGTTGGGCCGTCAATAGAACGGCAATGGCCGCTCCAACCGCGTAGAACGATTGCAGACTACTTGGATTTTTGACCCCGTAGCTCGCGCCTAATTCCTGGTTAGTGTTCAACCAAATCATGAAGGTGGCGGAACTCGTGAAGCCAATCAAGATGGAAGCAATGGCAGCCGCACTAAAGCGGTGCTTAGGTTTAGCTTCAGCCGTATCACTAGCGGTCGTTGCGGTTGGCGTTGCTTTAACCTGCTTAGGGAATGGTAAAAGCAAGACGAGAATCGCATCGACAATCATCAATACCCCACAGCCAATAAAAATGACCTTATAGGACAGGTGGGCGCTGGCAACGAGGCCGATAATGAATGGCAGCACGAACTGGGCAATCGTAATCGCGAACTTCGTAAACAGGTTCGCAATTGAGGCCGACTTCGGGAAAATTTCCATGACACTCGGTGAAACGCAGGTGTCCAAAAACGAGTTAGCAATCCCGTTAACGATTCCGACCGCGTACGCTAACCACATGCTGTGGACGCTAATCATGCCGAAGAAGAAGCCCGCGTACAGCACGATCCCAATCAGGCCACTAACCCGGCGGCCAACTTTATCGGAGACCGGCCCCGCAAACGGGTAGGCAATCAACCGACCTAGGCCGTACGCCGCAATGACGGAAACGACCATACTGACATCAACGACGCCACTGGATAAGGTTTTAGCCCCCCAGGCCGTCGCGAATTCAGTTTTGTATTGCCCCATGATCGATGACGCGATCCCTAGAATGAAGTAGGCGAAGTAGAGCGCCAACGCCGTCGGGTAAAACTTCCGGTTCGGATTAACTGTTTTGGCCATGATCACTGCCCCCCATCATCTGAAAAGAAGATCCGCGTCACGTCTTCGACCGGCATGTCCTTACCGGTATAGAGTTTGAAAGCGGCTGCCCCTTGCCAAACGAGCATGCCCTTGCCGCCAATGGTTTGGCTACCGTGAGCCGCCGCGTCGGCGAGCATCTTCGTCGTACCGGGGTTGTAGACCGTGTCGGTGACGACTAAGTCACTCCGAAAGACGCTTAAATCGTGAATGTTACTTTGGTCCACGTTGGGTGCCATGCCGGCTTTAGTGGCGTTGGCGAGGATGTCACTGGCCGCAATTGCGGCGTTGAGTGAGTCCTGGTCATTGATGTCGCCGACCGAAACCTTGCAGGTTGGCACTTTTTTCATGATTTTTTGGGCGGTCAGTTCGGCGTTCTTGTAAAAAGCATCCTTCGGGTTAAAAATATGGATCTCAACCGCACCCTCAAGGGCCATCTGAACCGAAATGGCGGTGGCCGCGCCGCCAGCACCGAGAACCGTTAGGCGTTTGCCCTTGGGTTCAACGCCGTGGTGCCGCAGGTTTTCAACGTAGCCGGCCCCGTCGGTATTATGACCGACTAGGACGCCATCATTATTGACGATCGTGTTAACCGCACCAATCAATTCGGCGGCTGGTGACAGTTCGTCGACTAACTTGGCGGCGGCTTCCTTGCACGGCATCGTGATGTTCGCGCCGCGCATATTTAGGACCCGCATTTTTTCAAGCGCCCGCGGCATTTCGTCCGCTTGGATGTCAAACGCGAGGTACGCGTCGTTGATCCCCGCCTGTTCAAAACTATAGTTATACATGGCTGGCGAGCCCGAATGGCCCACTGGAGAGCCAAAGAGCCCGAGCATCGTCGTGTGTCCATCAATCCGTGCTTCCATCGTTAAAGCTTCCTCTCTAAATTAGTGCTGTGCAGCCGCTTGCTTAGCTTCGTAAGCTTGGTATTCGTCAGTTGGCATGTCCTTCCCCGTGAAGAGCGTGTAAGCTGCGGCCCCTTGCCAGAGCAGCATGCCTTTACCAGGGGCGGTGACGCACCCAATGGCTTCGGCGTCTTCGATCAACTTGGTCTTCAACGGGTTGTAAACCGTATCCGCAACGACCAGGTCGGGCCGTAAGAAACTTGGATCGATTAAGGATTGACCATCTAACGGCTTCATCCCAACAATCGTGGCGTTGACCAAAATATCAGCACTTTCAATTTCTGCCTTTAATTTCGCTTGGTCCGCTAACGGGTAAACTTGAACGTCCACGTCGGGCTTAGCTTCTTTGATTTTAGCTTGGGTTTGTTCTGCATTCGCGTAAAATTCGTCGTCCTGGTTAAAGATGGCGATGGCTTTGGCACCGTCCAAAGCGCTTTGAACTTGGAGTGCCGTGGCCGCCCCACCGGCACCGATGACAACCAGCTTCTTGCCGGCCACGTCGACGCCGTGTTCCTTCAAGTTCCGGACAAAACCGATCCCGTCGGTAATGTGGCCGGTCAACTTACCGTTGTCATTAACGATCACGTTAATCGCGCCAATGATTTTAGCAGCGGGTGACAAGTCGTCGACTAACGTTGCGGCTACCGTTTTGCACGGCATCGTGACGTTGCTACCGCGAACTTTGAAGAGCCGCAATGCATCAATTGCTTGGGGCATCTGGTCCTTCTTAACGTCGAAGGCCATGTAGGCGTAGTCCAAGCCCTGGTGCTGGAAACTAAAGTTGTACATGGCGGGTGAACCCGAATGGCCCACTGGTGATCCTAATAAAGTAAATAGTCCGGTTGTTCCTGAAATCCGTTTTTCCATGTTCAAACACTCCTTCATTTTTTTGAAAAAAAGAGGCTGAGACGCTAGCCCCAGTCTCTTTTTCATCGACGCTCACGTCGAAACGTGTTCACGATGGCCGCCGGTTGCGGTTCCGCGGGACTTTTCCCCCGGTCGTCCGCCGACCTAGCGTCCACGGTGAGTCACGTAGGCACGCTTAATGATTTAATTAATTGTTATTTCTTTGCGGGTTGATGATGATCAATCGCGTATTGACGCCGGCCACCTGGCTTAGGAATCATGTCGGAAATCATCATGTTAATCCCACCATCAACGGTGACTTCGCCACCATTGGTGTAGTCGGAGCGGTCACTGGCCATGAACAAGACCGTGTTGGCAATGTCGTCCAAGGTCCCGATACGCCGGCTGGCAACCAGGCGCTTACGGCCGTTTTCAACGTTTGGATCACTGTAGAAGTTTTCAGAGAGCGGCGTCTTAACTAAGCAAGGTAAGACGCAGTTACTCCGAACCCCGAATTGACCCCATTCAGCAGCCATTTGCTTGGACATCATGTTGACCGCGGCTTTAGTGGTACTGTAAGCCCCACTGTAGGTTTCTGGATAACGGGAAGCAACCGTTGAAATGTGAACCATCGTCCCGTGCTTTTGTTGAATCATCACGCGGCCGAAGCGTTGTGACATCAAGAAGTAACCGGTCAAGTTAACGTTCAAGGCGGTCTTCCATTCGTCTAGGCGTAAGTCTTCTAATGGTGAGAACCGTAAGATGGCGGCGGTGTTAACTAAAACATCGATCTTACCAAACTTGTCGGTGACGGCTTTCACAGCCGCATCAACTTCCGCTTCATCAGTCGTGTTGCATTGAACAGCCAGCGTTTCAACGCCATATTCGCTACTTAGTTGCTTGGCATAAGCTTCGGTCTTGTCCTTGATCAAATCGATCAAAACCACGTTTGCGCCTTGTTTAGCAAATTCTTCACTGAACTTGGTACCCATACCACCAACGGCACCCGTAATTGCAACAACTTTTCCTTTTAATCCTAACCAATCGTTAGCCATGTTTATCGCTCCTCCTAATCAAATCAAACTAAGCGTTTACCTTGTCAGTTAAAATTTCTGGCCAGGCCTCTTTTAAGACTGAAACCGTTTGCTTGTAAGTGTAATCCGCAACGTAATCGATGCCCTTAGCCATGTACTGATCGGAAATAACTTCGACCCCGATGACCTTTGGATCAACGCCCGCGTCCTTAATCATCTTAACGAAGCCGGCCGTGTCTAAGTCACCAGCACCTGGTGCTAAGCGGTCGTGCATGGATTCGTCACGTAAGATCGACTTAGCATATGGCCGGGTGTAAGCGTCATCAATTTGGATTGAAATAACGCGCTTGGCTTGTTCCTTCGTTAATAAGTCGTATGGTTGACCCGCGCGAACCCAGTGCCACATATCTAATAACATGTAGACGTTATCGCAGTTGGCTTGTTGCATGATCTTCCAAGTCTTATCCAAGTTTGGTAGACCACTGTATGGCATTGGTTCGAGGGCGATGATCAAATCGCCGGCTCGTGAAGCTAATTCTTGTAACTTCTTGGCAGTGTATTCAATGGAATAGTCTTCCATTAAGCCGGTGTTGATGTGCTTAACACCGAAGAGTTCGCACATGTGGAAACAAGTTTGTTCCTTGTATTTTTGTTCATATGAGCGTTCAGGTTCGCACCACTGAACAATATATTCAACTTCGGTACACCGAATGTTGTACTTCTTTAAGATGGCGAGGATGTCGTCATCGGTTAAGCCTTCGTTCAATGCATCAACGTAAGTTTCAGCCCGTAAACCGATGCCGTCGTAACCAGCTTCACTAGCCGCTTTGCACCGATCTTCGAACGTGCACTTGTCGCCTAAAGTCCAGGAACTAACAGTAATTGGATGTGATTGTGTCATGATTAATTCCTCCGTAAGTTTTGTGGATACTGAAACACGCATGCTTTGTGATTCACATAATTTATTTAATAAGTTCAATCTAACCGCTTTCAGCTGAAAGTTCCAATTGCTTTTAGTTGACAATATTCATAGCTAAAAGTTATGAATTCTGCTATATTAGTAATGAAACCGGTGCCGCGCGCAATTTTCAACGGGTGCTGATCAACCGCCAAGGAGGATAATTTAATTATGAATCTCGATCATTTACGTTATTTTGTGGCCCTATCACATACGGAAAATTATACTCAAACCGCCAAGTTGTTACACATTACACAACCAAGTTTAACGAAGGCCATCCATTCATTAGAAGCTGAACTGAACGTCGACCTGTTCAAAAAACAGGGCCGCCGGGTCAGCTTAACTGCCGCCGGTCGGGTCTTCGCCAACGACGTGGAATCCTCGTTATTACTATTAGATAAAAGTATTACCAACGTTCAAAGTTTCAACCAGAAAAAAACGCTGATCCGATTAGCCGCCCTCCGCACTCTAACAATTAAGTGGTTGCCCGACATGGTTCAACGCTACCTTCAAACCGGACCAAGCTCCGCCGTTCAGTTTCAGTTCAATACGGATACCGGCCTCTCCCCCGACATCTTAGACGGGCTCCGTAACCACCTTTACGACGTTGCCTTCTGTTCACGGTTAGAAAACTACGCCGACCTCGACTTCTTCCCGGTCGCTGAACAAACGATGGTTTGCATCACTCCCACCAACCATCCGCTCGCCAACCGTTCCAGCATCTCGCTCGCTGAAACCCTGCCCTATCCCCAAGTCACCTTCTCTGAACGGAGCGGCTTATACCACATCCTCAAACGCCTGTTTAACGATTGCGGCGGCCAGCCCATTAGCGCCTATAACGTTGAAGAGGACCAGGCCATCGCCGGTTTAGTTGCCAACGGTTTCGGGATTGCGGTCGTGCCGAACATGTCAATTTTGCAAGGAATGCCGGTCAAAATCATTCCCCTCTCGTTTCCAAACTGGCAGCGAATTCTCTACATGGCAACCTTGAAACAAGGTGCCCTGAACCCCGCCATCGCTCAATTTACCAATTTTGTCCGTGGACAAAGCGAACAGCTTTCCGTTAACAACATTTAATTCATAGCTTCAGGTTATCAATAATATGTAAAGACGCTATTAGACAGCGCCGGTCAGGGTGTTAAAATTTGAAGTGAATCAAAGTTTGTGAAAATAAATTCAATCATTCATTTTATTTTATGAAATCGGCAATATCAATAGACAAACCTGATTAATCATTATTTAAGCCACTTGATGTAAGCGGTTAATTAACCAAGATTGTGAAATTAAAGAATAGGCGGTGTTCCAAATGGAGATCAAGCAAAAACAACCCCTCACCCTGACAAGCAAGCGCTACGTTCCCCTGGCTGCCGGGATTTACATCAACTATGCGATTCTCGGCATGGCAACCATCATCGTATCGCAGTACGGTACCCAGTTTCAGGCCCTCTGGCACACCAACGTCAAGGGAATCTCGACCGTTATCGCGATGATTGGGATTGGCCGCTTACTAACGATTTTATTAGCTGGTTACCTCTCCGACCGCCTCGGCCGTAAAACGACCATGCTGATTGGGATGGGCGCCCAAATCCTATTTCTATTGGGGCTCTTCTTTAGTCCGAACCTAATTAGCGCCTGCATTGCCGCACTCTTCATGGGGGCGACCAACTCATTTGGTGATACCGCCAGCTATCCGGCCCTGACCGACGCCTTCGAAACCCACGCCGCCAGCATGAATTCGCTGGTCAAGGCGGCCATGTCACTCGCCCAGTTCGTCCTGCCGTTCATCGTGGCCGCGCAACCCAATTCACGGGTCACACTCATGGCGATGGTCGTTATCATGGTTCTCGACATCGCGTTAATTTTCTTCGCTAAGTTTGCAACCCAGGGGCAACCGAAAACGGCGCCAACGAAGCCAACTGCCGCCGCAACGGTTGAAAAAACGACCGGACCGCAACCCTCCATGCTCATTGACGGCAGCCTGCTAATCATCGTCGGCTTTACGTTATCGTTTACGTTCTACATTTTCTCGCAGTATGCCCCGAACTTTGGCGCTACCGTTTTAAAGTTAGGTGCCAATAGCGCGAAGTCTCTGATTTCGTGGTACGCAATGGCATCACTGGTCTCCGTCTTCATTACGTCGTCACTCGTCACAAAAGTTAAACCAATCAAATTGATTTTCGTTTATACGCTAATTTCATTCTTAGCCCTACTCCAAATGGTCGTCCTGCCAAGCGCTGAAGGTGCCCGGATTACGGCGATTGCGATTGGGTTCTTTGCCGCTGGCGGCATTTGGCAATTGGGCTTGACCCTACTCAGCCAGTACTTCCCAGCTGAAAAGGGCAAGGTCACCGGCTACTACAGCTTTGCCACCGCGCTGACCTTCTTCGTCGGGCCGCTAGTTTCCAGTTTCATTATCGACGACACCGCCGCTAGCGTGTTGCGGGTTTTCCAAATCGATACCGGCGTGACCCTCCTTAGTCTGGTGATCGTTATCGTGTTGATGATTCGGAACCGGCGTTTTGCAACGCGTTAATTTAAATAATATGAACGGCCGCTCCCTGAGAATGCTCGTGGGCGGCCGTTTTGACTTTTGTTTTTATTGATGGAGCGTGTTCGGGCCAGCTGACGCCTGTGCCTACTACGCTAAGACCACAATGCCCAAAACCGGCATCATGGTGCTCCTTTGCTTTATAGCCGAAACGTGTGAGACCAAGCTGCCCCCTGCGCTTGCTACGCTAAGAACACGATGCCAAACCCGGGCATCATGGTGCTTTCCTGCCTTATAGTCGAAACGTGTTCGGGCCAGCTGATGCCTGTGCCTACTACGCTAAGACCACAATGCCAAAAACCGGCATCATGGTCTTAGCTAGGTAGCGCTCGACATCAACCCGCTGGCCCTCACACTCTATTTTTCACACTCTTGCCCATCTCCCTCTCACCAACCAATGCATCGCACTCGGCAACTGCTCATTCCACAACCGCCAATCATGCCAGCCCGACTGCTCCTGATACGTAAAGCGAGCCCCCAACTGACTTTCCAGCTCCGGCCGCCACTCCCTGATCATCGGACCCAAAAAGTCACGCGTTCCAGTTGCCACCAACACCCGCAACGCACTCGTCGCCGGCACCTGCTTCAACAACCACCGCACGTCCGCCGCCGTAGCCGTTAAATGCTGCGGGTTAAAATTCAAATCAAAATCCGGTATCAACTTCACCTGTTCCTGTCGAAAACGAGCTAAATCCGTCACCGGCGACAACGCCGCCACCGCCGCAAATTGCTCCGGCATCGTCAGCGCCCAGCGCAACGCGCCGTAACCGCCCATCGACTGCCCCATAACGTAGTTTTCCTGCGGGTCAGCACTCAGCGGAAACACATAGCGCATCCGCTGTGGCAACTCGGTCGTTAAGTAGGTCCAGTAATCCAAACCGTGGACCATGTCGGTGTAAAAGCCCCGTCCCGTCTGCGGCATCACCACCGCAACCCGGTACTGGTCCGCTAGCGACTCGATCGTCGAACGCCGCAGCCAACTCAAAGCGTCGCCGCCTAAACCGTGCAACAACCACACCGTCGGTAACGGTTGTGGTCCCCGGACGTAGCGCGCCGGAATTTGACCATCCAGTCCCCGCGGTTCCGGCAAAATCACCTCGACCTGCGTGGGCTGCCGCAACACGTTCGAATAAAAATTATTATGATGAACCGACATCCGTTCCATCCCTCTCACTCAGATTGTTTTGCGAGCTGAACGCTCGCGTTTGGGCGTAAAGAAGGGAAGGTGCCACTGGGCAACCTTCCCTTCGTTCGTCCACTTATGCTTGTTCTGAATCCTTGTTCGGTTTTTCTAAGCCGTTGTTCTTAATCACGTCTTGGTACCAATAGAACGACTTCTTCGGGTAGCGCGCCAGCGTACCGTTGCCCGCGTCGTCCAAGTCAACGTAAATGAAGCCGTAGCGCTTACTCATTTCACCGGTCGAGGCGCTGACAAGGTCGATGCAGCCCCACGGCGTGTACCCCATCAGGTCAACGCCGTCCGCGATGGCGCCGGCCATTGCCTGGATGTGGGCCTTCAAGTAGTCGATGCGGTAATCGTCGGTGACGTAGTGATTCTTGTCGGGCTGATCAATTGCGCCGAGGCCGTTTTCAACGACGAATAGCGGCTTCTGGTAGCGGTCGTACAGCTCGTTTAAGGCGATTCGCAGGCCGGTTGGGTCAATCTGCCAACCCCACTCACTGGCCTTTAAAAATGGGTTCTTAACCCCACCCATCAAGTTACCCGCGACCTGGTCCGTCGTGGCGCCGGTGGTTTCAACAGCGGTTGACATGTAGTAGCTAAAACCAACGTAATCAACCGGGTTCTGCTTGATTAACGCCAGCTCGCCATCGGTCGTCTTTAAATCGGCAAACGTCAGGCCGTATTCCGCTAACAACCGCTTCGTGTAGGCCGGATATTCGCCACGGACTTGCACGTCGGCGCAGAAGAAGTTGAAGTCCTGGTTATGTTGGAGGTTCGCCAACTGGTTAACCGGGTTCGCGTCGTAGCTGTAACTAGTTGCGTAGATGATCATGCAACCAACTTTCAAGTCCTTCTTTAAATCGTGGGCAATCTTAACGGCCTTCGCACTGGCAACAAACTGGTTGTGCCAAGCTTGGAACACGTTCTTTTTGTCGTTGGCGCCGGTCGCTGGTACCATCCCCTGGCCCATCACTGGAAATTGCGCGGCACTGTTGATTTCATTGAAGGTCATCCAATACTTAACCTTGTCGGCATAACGGGTTAAAACCGTGCGGGCAAAGTTGGTGTAAAACTCAACGAGGTAGCTATTCTTCCAGCCACCGTAGCGTTGCGCCAAGTTTAACGGTAATTCGTAATGCGAAATCGTTACGATTGGCTGAATATCATGGGCTAAACATTCATCAATGACGCGGTCATAAAATTTCAAGCCGGCTTCGTTCGGTTGCGTTTCATCGCCATTTGGAAAAATTCGGGACCAGGCAATCGAGAACCGATAACACTTAAAGCCCATTTCCGCGAACAACGCGATATCTTCTTTATAATGGTGGTAAAAATCAATCCCCTGGTGGTTCGGGTAGGTGTACTTGTCTTCATCGATCGTCCAATCAAAATCCGGTTGGTTCACGATGGCGAAGCGCTGCTTCCCACCAGGAAGTGCGTCGGCGATTGAGAGCCCGCGCCCGTCTTCTTGGTAGCCACCTTCAATTTGGTTCGCGGCGGTCGCGCCGCCCCATAAAAACCCTTCTGGAAATTCTGCCATGCAAACAACACCCTTTCTGGCTGATTAGTTGAACCAAATGACAGCCCTTACATTTTAGTATAACCAACTAGCGGGTCTTTTTACAAATCCCAGCCTCAATTTTAAGTTCTAAAGGATTTTGAAAAATTTTGGTTTTTTCATTTAAAAATAACGTCGAAACTATCGTTCAAATAAACTGACCATCCGTGCTAAAATAGAAGAAATCTATGTAGAGAGGATCCACCCAATGTCATACAAAACCATACTTTTCGACGTCGACAACACTTTGATCGACTCCGCGACCATCGCATCCAATGTCTTACACCAAATCACGGCGAACTACGGCTTTGATGTCCCAGCCGCCACGGTGCGCCAACTGGTCGGCATCCCCACCGATAAAATTTTACAGCAACTGAACTTAAGTCACGTGGACGAAATTACGGCCGACTTCACGACCGCGATCGCGGCCCACAAGGACGAATTACGCTACTTTAACGGCATCCGCGACCTCCTAGCCCAACTTCCCCAGCGCGGCGTTGAGGTCGGCATTGTGACCTCCCGGACGGCCGTTGAAATTGAAAGTGACTTAGGCGCGTTCCCCGAAATCACGAGTGCTGACATTATCGTGACGGCGGACAAGACGACCGAACACAAACCGAGTGGTGCGCCGCTCGAATACGCGGTCAACGCCCACCACTTAAATAAAGCGGAAACGATGTACGTGGGTGACGCAATCTATGATATGCAGGCCGCTTTAGACGCCAACATGGCCTTTGCGAGTGCGACTTGGGGCGCTTTACCGACGACTGATTTCTCGCAGGCAACCTTTACACCCAAGACGCCGGCGGACTTGTTGCGGGTGATTGCCTAACTAACTTAAGCTAGTGTTTAATGAGAACAAAAAACCTGGTAAAGACTGTTAATAAGTCCAAAAGATGGGCTTGTTAGCAGTCTTTTTATTAGCATCATTCAGATGAATAACGTGTTGTGCTAGTTAATACTAAGCTAGCCCATCTGTAAAAAAATACGAGTCCTAAACGGGTCGCCACCCGTTTAAGGCTCGTATTTTGCCTAAGAATGAGAAAATATAACGCAGAATTACTAACGGTGAAAGCTGAGAGGACTATTCAACCGTTTCAGTTTGAGCATCCGGAGTTAAGAAGGCTTCGTTAGCCGTTAAGTCGAAGCGCTTGATTAAGTCACGGAAGTCTTTGTCCGTTAAGGATTGTAAGATTTCGCCGCCTTGGGCCCGAATGGTCGTGTAGATCAACGCGGACTTTTCAACGGTTTCAACTAAGCCGTAAGTTTCATCGAGGGAGTCGCCAGCGGCGAAGACCCCGTGGTGTGGCCAAACAACAACGCGGAAGTCGTTCATCTTAGCAGCCGTCTTTTCACCAATTTCGTTAGTCCCTGGGCACATGTAAGGAATAACACCCACGCCTTCTGGGAAGACTACGATTGATTCTGGGTGCATCTTCCAGAGGGTCCGGCTAAAGCGCTTGGATGATAGCGGCACCGTAAAGGTCATGGCAACGAGGTTCGTTGGGTGACAATGCATGATGACCCGTTGGTTAGGATCTTGCTTCAAGCGGGAAATATGGCTCATTAAGTGGGATGGGAATTCACTCGTTGGTTCGCCACCGTCGTTAAAGCCCCACATTAAGTCAACTTCGTTCCCCTTATCGTTGATCCGGATCAAGCCCATGTCGCGTTCTGGGAATTCAACCATGTTCTTGAAGTAGCGGCCGGTCCCGGTAACTAAGTAGTACTTGCCAGCTAATTCGCTTGCGTCAAAAGCGATTGGAATTTGACGAAGAACTTTGTCGGTGTCGCTGAAGGCGCCAACTTCTTCAGCCGTCAAGCGTAAGCTGACGTTCCCACCGTTCCGTTCGTCCCAGCCGTGCCGGTATAAATTGTTGGTCGTTTGGGCCATATCATGTACGTATTGTGAATCAATAAATTTTGTCATTATTGCCAACCTCTTTTAGTAGTTTTGTTGTAACAAACCGTATTACCAATTAATTAGTGCTTTTCGCGTGGGAATTGAACCTTTTGTTCATAGTCATGAATGTTGTTCAACCAATCCGTGCCAACTGGCGTATCGTTTTGTAAGCAGAATTCGTCCCAAACCGCGCCGAATGGGAAGGACTTTAATTCTTCCGTAACGGCTAAGCGTTTCGTAAAGTCGAAGTTTAATTCGGCCTTCTTTAAATCATCGATAGGCGCAAGCATGGCTTGAAGTAAAGCCTTCTGCGTTGCACGGGCCCCAATGACCCAAGCGGCAACCCGGTTGATCGTGGCGTCGAAGAAGTCCAGGCCAATGTTAGTCCGACTCAATTGATTGTCACGAACCAGTGAACGGGTAATCCGCGTCAAGGCGTCGTCGAAGATCACAACGTGGTCACTGTCCCAACGAACTGGCCGGGAAACGTGCAACATTAAGCCCTTGCCGAATGGTAAGAACGCTGAGAACTTGTCGGAAACGTCTTCGGTTGGGTGCCAGTGACCGGCATCGATCGTCCAGAGCTTGCCGCGGCTGATAGCGTAGTTGTTGTAGAATAAGTGGGAACCAACCGTGTAGGATTCGATCCCGGTCCCGAACAATTTACCTTCAACGGCTTCGATGGTGTTCTTTTCGTCGTACTTCTTAGCAAAGATTTCATCCAAGGAAGCAATTAAGCGTTCCCGTGGGCTTTGCTTGTCGATTGGGTTATCCTTGAAGCCATCTGGAATCCAGAAGTTGTTAACGGATTGTTGGCCTAATTCTTCACCAAAGTAGTTGGCGATTGCCCGGGATTGCTTCCCAACTTCGATCCAGTAGTCCCGAACGTCTTTTTCAGGACTTGCTAAGGTGAAGTTGTGCTTAACCATTGGGTGGGAGAAGAAGGTTGGGTTCATATCCAAACCAACCCCTTCTTGTTTAGCCCAGTCAACCCAGTACTTGAAGTCTTCGGGGCCAACTTCGTTCAATTCCTTCTTCTTGTCGGTAACGGCGTAGATTGAGTGTAATTGAACCTTGTGCTTCCCAGGGATTAACGAGAGGGCTTCGTGTAAGTCACCCGTCAATTCATCAGGGGTGCGGGCAATCCCAGGATAGTTCCCGGAAACGCCGATCCCACCAGTTAATTCTTGGTCGGGGTTTAAGAAACCGTGAATGTCGTCCCCTTGCCAAGCGTGAACGGATAATTTAACCTTCTTTAATTCTGCTAAGACCTTGTCCGTGTCAACGCCTAATTCTGCGTAACGTTGCTTAGCAACTTGATAAGCTTTTTCAACTTCGTCTGTTTTAACCATGTTGTGTTCCTCCTCGTTAATCTAAATGAAAGACTTCTTTTAAATCGGTGGTAACGGGACTGTTATCCGGATTGGTATCCATGAGTGGTTCCATGTATTGCCACCATTTCTTGCAAATTTCGGTATCGGCGATCTTGTTATAGGTCGCTTCGTCGGGAACTTCCAAGTAGGCAAAAGTTTGCCCGGTTTTTTCGTTTAAAAAAATTGAATAGTTGGTGGCGCCATATTCCTTGAGCGCCTTTTTCATTTCCGGCCACAAAGCAGCGTGCCGTTTTTGATATTCATCGTATGCGTCTGGATGTAAATACATCACTTGACCTAATCTGACCACTTATACCAACTCCTTACTATGACCGTTTAAAAAGTCCTGGTACCGTTTCAAAACGCCAGCGTATTGATCTGCTTCTGGCTCAAAGCGTTTGAGGTCAAACGAATTAGCGATCATTTGCCGCCCCGCTTTGAGATCCTGGACGTCGCCGGTGCTGATCATCTGGACGAGGGCGTTTCCAACCGCGGTCGCCTCATTCGGACCAGCCACAACGGTGACGTTAGCCAGCGTGCTGGTCATTTGGTTGAGCAGCGCGATGTTACTGCCACCGCCGACGATGTTCAGGGTGTTCAGATGACAATCAAGGATCGCGTCTAATTTCTGAACTTCGTTCGCATAGAACAACGCGAGGTTACTGTAAATCGCCATCATAATTTCGCCCGGCATTTCGGGAACTGCTTGGCCCGTTTCGCGGCAATACTGTTGAATTTCTTCAATCATATTGTCCGGATTGACGAAGCGTTCATCGTTAATGTCGATGAATTGCTGGAACGGCTTTTCTTGACCCGCTAAGCTGGCTAATTCGCTGAAGCTGTACTGGTCACCGTAAATCCGTTTGACGCACTGCGCGATCCACAGCCCCATAATGTTCTTGAGGAAGCGGTACGTCCCGTAGGCGCCCCATTCGTTGGTGTAGTTGTTTTCAAAGGCCAACTGCCCATTTTCAGGGGTGTTCAGTTCAGTTCCGAGTAAGGACCAGGTCCCCGAGCTGAGGAACGCCCAGTCGTGACCGACGCCCGGCGTGCCAACGACCGCCGACGCGGTATCGTGGGTTGCCACCGTAATCACTTGGGTTTCTGGCAAGTCGAAACTTTCCATCCAGTTAGCACTAATTTGACCGAGCGGCGTGCCGGCTTCGACCAACTTGGCGAACTGCGAATCGTGCACGTTAACCTTAGCTAGCAGGTCTTCGTCGAAGAGCCGCCCTTGCAAGTTCAACATTTGCGTCGTGGACGCGTTGGTCACTTCGGTCACCGCTTTGCCCGTCAAGACATAGCCAATGTAATCCGGAATCATCATGATTTGCTTGGTTTGTTCCAGCAAAGCTTCGTTTTCTTCATACAATTGGTATAGCGTATTGAAGTCGAGGAATTGAATCCCGGTCTTCTTATAGAGGTAACTCTTCGGCAAATCACTCGTTAAATCCGCGATGGCATGGTCGGTCCGGTGATCACGGTAACTGATTGGGTCGGCTAATTTCTTGCCGTCCTGACCAACTAGGACGTAATCGACCGCCCAGGTATCAATTCCTAGGTAGACCTGCTGATAACCAGCGGCCTTAATCTTTTCCAGCCCGGTTAAGATCTCATGGATCAAATAATCGATGTTCCACCGGTCGTGACCGTCCGCCTTCTTAAATCCGTTTTTAAAGCGGTGCATTTCTTTAAGTTGTATTTGCTGTTGATTATTAATTTCAGCTAACATCAAGCGACCGCTGGAGGCGCCAATGTCAACCGCAACGTATGCATTTTCCATTTTTCTTTCCACCTTGCTCAACGCTAGCCGAACGTGTAATCGCTTTCTAAAGGTTGTAAAAAAATAAGCCGAAGCGTTACCCGCGTTGCCGTTGTCTTGATTACATGTTTAATTGTATGCGCTATCACGCAAGGCGACAATGTCACAAAATACGAGATAAAGTATCAAATTTACAGGCATAATTTTCTTACTTGGAAAATTGGTCTAAAACCGCAAGCCCACTTAAAAACGGGCCATCTACTTGGTTAACGCGCCGCTAATCACCCGGCCGGCCCCGCTTGAGCCGCCTTGAACGCTTTTCACGAGTAACACCCCTCCAACGCAAAAAACCGTCCGTTTAAGCAGTTGTTCTACTTAAACGGACGGTAACGGTTTTCACCAAACGACTCGTTAGCGTTGATTCCGGGTTGCGGTTGGCAAGTGGCCGTATTTTTGCTGGTACTTATTATAGAAATAATTCTTATTGGAAAAGCCGACTTGCCGAATAATTTGCGAGATTGGCAACTTCGTCGACGTAATTAGCAGTTGCGCTTGGAGTAGTTTTTGCTGATTAAGCAACTCGGTAAAGGTTTTACCGGTCTTCTTCTTAATCAAATTACTAAGGTAGTAGCGGTTGTAGTTCAATTTTTTCGCCACGGATTGTAACGAAACGGTTGCGTAATCGGTTTCAATATCCTTCAGCACCGTCAGCATCACCGGATCATTCAGGCGTTGCTTCGACTTATTCATAATTTCGCTTTGATAATCCCGGACCAACGTAATCAGCAGGATGGGCAAGTAGCTACTAATAATTTGGTTGGAGAACTTTCTAGAAAAATAGTACTCCGACAAAATTGTATCAATTATGTGGGTCACGTCCGAATTACCGCGCTTCCGGAAGTAGATAAACAGCGGCTCCGTTTGGTTGCGGGTCGTTGTGTTCATCAAAAAATTAAATAGAACACTGTCCGAATCATACAATTTATCTAACAAATCTAAATGAATTGATTTATTCCGGAATAAAATATTGATCAGAATATCGTCGTCGCCGAGGGCCTCCAGGCTGTGCGAACTCCCAATATTTAATAACACCACGTCGCCAGTGTGCAGTTCCACGCGGGTGCCATCGATGTGTTCCACACAACTGCCAGAATACATATAATTCAATTCCAAAAAATCATGGGTGTGGCGGGGATACGGCGCGTAACGGTTATGCTTACTAACGTAAATGTCTTTGTTGCGGAAAAAATGCCGGTTATTTAACAGGATCGAATCGGACTGACTACTGTCAATCGTGTCATCGGGTAAATCTTGAACGAATTCGTGGGTTTGTTGCTGTATCTTCTCAATACTCGTCAATTGCCGGAGCAATGTATCTAATTGTTTATCCAATTTAAACACCCCTGTAAATCAAATACAAACAAGATTGAAATCCTATATTGTAAATACTATTGTATCATTGTTTAATATAATTGGAAGCGGTGTCAGGAATTTTGACACCACGTTTGAACTCGTTTCACCATCAAATAACTTTTAGGAAGGCGATTATTTTATGCAAATCGGAATTCGTGCTCATGATATTCATATTTTTGATGATCCAGAAAAACTCGCGGCGAGCTTGAAGGACCACCAGTTCCGCTACGTTCAATTTGCGCCCCGCGTTTCACTAGCCGGTTTAACTGACAACGGCGCCAACATCAACTTCGGTCTCGGTAACCGGGTTAAGCAGGCGTTCGATGCTAACGGCGTCAAGATTGCGGTTCTCGGCTGTTATTGCAACATTATCGACCCCGACGAAACGAAACGCGCCCAAGTATTAGCGCAATTCAAGAAGTACCTCACCGTCGCCCACTCGTTTGGCGCCGACTTAGTCGCAACCGAAACCGGGAGCGCTGACCCGACGTTCCACAAAACGGTCAACAACTTCACTCCGGTTAAGATTGAAGAAACGATTGCGGTTATTCAGGAATTAGTCACGGCCGCTGAAAAGGTCGGCTGCCTGGTCGGTATCGAACCCGGTGTTAACCACCCAATTTATTCGCTAGCGGTCACGAAGCAACTTTTAGCAGCGATTCCATCACCGAACCTTCAAATCGTACTCGATCCCGGTTCGTTAGTCATGGAAGCAAACGATGACCCGGTTGAAATTCTTAAGCAAGGCATTGCCGAATTCGGCGACCGGATCTACGCGTTCCACCTAAAAGACTTCGTTTACAAGCAGGACCACATCGAGATCACACCAATTGGCGAAGGTTCGGCGGACATCGAAGCCATGCTACGGGTGATCAACGCCCAACAGCCAAGTGCCTACGCCATTGCGGACGAACTGTCCAGCACCGACATCGAACAATCGTTGACTCATTTACAGACCATGGCACAAGCCATTCAGTGAGGTAATTAAAATGACAAATCCTTTATCCGGTAAATTATTGTACGCCTTTGGTTCCAGCATCGTAAACGGCCACCTCGCCAACGTTAGTTTCGTGGAAGACGTCGCCCATGATAACGATATGCAATACCGCAAGTTTGCAATCAACGGTGCCACGACGCGCACTAGCGACCCGAACAACATTTTAAAGCAAATCAAGGCCGCGCCAAGTATCACCCCGGACTTCATTATTTTTGATTCCTGGGCGAACGACGCCTACCCCGAAATCGCCGACGATCCCGCACAATTTGGTGAAATCACAACTGGTTTTGACGCTGAACTGAACGACCAAACCTACTGCGGTGGTTTGGAAACCATCTGCAAGACGCTGACCGCTAAGTACGAAGGAGCCCAGTTCATTTTACTGGCGACCCACAAGACGCCAGCCCGTGAACTGCGGATTCAAGAAAAAATGTACGCGGCCGCGATGGAAATTGCCCACAAGTGGTCAATCGACGTCATCGACCTCTTCAACGCGGGCAGCTTCAACGCCTTCATCAAGTCGTACCAGTACGATTATTCGTACGATCAGGTCGACGCGCAGGGCGGCAACCACGCGTACGGCGGCTCTGGTACCCATCCGAATGCCGACGGGTACCGCCGCTTCTACGATCCAATCATTACAAACAAGTTGTTATCGTTCGTTTAAAAATACGCATAACCGCGCCCCGTCAATCATTTTGGTTGGCGGGGCGTTTTAGACAACAAAAGGTCCGGGAACGAATTCCCGGACCCCGTGGCGCCTAAAAATGATTACCGTAACGTAATGGCATCGATTCCAGAAGCCAACAGACTAAAGTCCATGCCCTGGTCAAATTGACGGTCTTCCAATTTGTTGAACCGTTCCGCCATGTAGTAAGCCGTTAAGTAGCGCTTTAAGACGGCCTTCGAAGCCTTCAAATCGTCCGCTTCTTGGGGGTCAAAGTTGCTCACAACCGCGTACGCAAACTTCTCTTCGTTTAACTTCATTTTGTCTTTTGCCATAATTAACACTCCATTCATCTGAATTTAAAACCGACTCATTAATTATTACAGCATCACTAAGCCGGTCGCGCCGGTTAGCAGAATCACTAACCCAAACACCGACCGCCTAGCTTGGCCGTGGATAAACTCGTTTAAGACGAACCCACCAATCAAAGTTGACACGATAACGTTTAGCTGTGACAAGATGAACGCGTTGACCATCCCGTTTAAAGACAGGGAAACGAGGTAGGTCGCCGCGGCCGCGGAGAAGATAATCCCCGAGGACACGTTCTTGCCAGTGGCCGGGCGCCACACTTCACGCGTTTTCGTCGCGCCGATCAATAGTGCCGCACTCAGCATTCCCAGGGCTTGCGGTAAGAAGCCATTTAAATTCGAACCGACCTGGGCGTAATGTGGTAAGGCGGAATAGCCCCAGTACCCAATCGTGCTCACCGCTAAGATCAGGTAGTAACGGGCCTGCCCCGCTTGAAGGTGGAGTCGCTGATTCGTTAATGCAACCCCGAATAAAATAATGAGCAACATGACCAAACTTAGGAGGATGTCGGGCAACCCGGACCACTCGTGAAACAAGAGCCCGCCGATGATACTATTACCAACGATTTGCATCGCCGTGGATAGCGGCATCGTCGTACTGACACCCAACTTTTCGTAACCATAATACTGACCACCCTGACCAAAGCTCCAGCAAAAACCGGACGCAAAGAAGAGTAGTGCCGCCGACCATTGGCAGTGGAGGTGCAGCCCCCACGTCAGGCCAGCCGCCACGATCGTAATCCCGACCGTGGTCCCAATCAACTGTTGCCGAAACGTGCCGCCCGCAAATTTACGAATCCAAATTGGCAGGACGCCCCAACACAGCGCTGGAATTAATCCAATTGTAATCGCCCACATAATTTATTCTGCCTGCATTTCAAAAAATAAACGGTGCTGTCAACGAGCACCGTTTATCTTTAAATCTTTACTGAACTAGTTTTCAGAACTTGCTTCTTTAGCACGGCGCGCTGCTAATTCAGCATCAACCGCATCAATCTTCTTCTTGCTCAATGGGTACCAGAAAATTAAGATCAGGCAACCAATGGCTAAACAAGCCGCTGGAAGAAGGTTGGCGATTCCGTAAATCCGGTTAACAACGGCAGCTGATTGAGTTGCACCACCGGTACTTGAAGAAACGTAACCAATTGCAGTTAACATGAAACCACCGATGAACCCACCAATGGCTTGGGCAACTTTACGGGCAAAGGAGTTCACACCATAAACGGTACCGTCTTCACGGAAACCAGTTAAGTATTGATGGTAATCAATAACGTCGGTGATGAAGGCCCAAACCATCAAGTTGAACATCCCTGAACCTAAAGTAGCTAAGAACAAGAGAACCAAGTATAACCATGGGTTCGTAATGTGCATGAAGTACATTAACAAGTACATTGCAGTCCCAAAGGCCAAGCAAACGATGGAAGCTTCACGCTTACCAAATGTCTTGATCAACTTCGTTGCAAACGGTGCTAACACAACCACGGTCCCGTAAGTGAACAGTAAGGCGATTGAGAGCGCTTGCTTGTTACGGAAGTAATCGGTGAACAAGTAAGTTGCTAAAGTCCCTGATAAGTTTTGGTTAATAACGATGAATAAGTCACAAACAACTAATGACATCAAAGCGCGGTTGGTGAATAAACCTTTGATTAATTGACCAGCGCTAACCTTTTCAGTCTTTTCAACTTGAACACGTTCCGTCGTTAAACGGTAAGTGATGTTGTAAGCGATGAAGGCGATGATGGCACATAACATGGAAACCATGAAGAACCGGTTAGTTGAAACAACTTGTTGGCCGTTTGCCAAAGTTTTGTATACTAACAAAGGAATCATGAAACCAGTCGTAGCACCACCAATGGCGGAACCAACACTCCGGAAAGTTGAGAGTGAAGCCCGGTCATCAGGGTTATCACTGATGGCACTCGCCATTGAACCGTAAGGAATGTTAATACATGAGTTAACGATCCCGTATACTAAGTAAGTGATGAAGATGTAAACGACCTTAGCAGTCATGTTCCAGTTGTTTACGAATGGTAAGAACAAAATAACCGTAATCGCACAGAACGGGTATTTCATCTTACGAATCCAAGGACGGAACCGACCAGCGGAAGTTAACTTCGCAACGTCGGCTAACCGACCAACGGTAACATCGGCAAAGGCGTCGATGATCCGCGCAGTTAAGAACAAGATCCCAACGACCGCACCAGAAATCCCTAACGCGTTCGTATAATAAATCGTCAAGAAACTGTTAACTAAACCAAGAATAAAACAGTTCCCTAAGTCGCCAAACATGTACCCAATCTTGTCGCGAAGACCGAATGGTTTGAAGTTCTTTTGAACCATTTGGACCCCAGCAGCGGTTGGCGCAGCGCTTGACGCAGAATTTGTATCTGCTTTCATATTAAGGTACCCCTTTAATTTATTTGAAACGGTCGTTGTAACTGGGATTTAATCGGATAATTGCAATTGTAATCGGTTACAGCAACCGGTATCATTTATTGTTTAGAAGAATTCTTTCAAGTATTCCGTTAAGGCTAAGGCTGCCATTGATTGCCCATAAGGCATGTTGGAAGTCTTAATGCCGTTGTAGAAGTCCTTGGTTTCACCCATTGGTGTTCCGGCAGAAGTCTTAGCCAACGCACCAGTTTCGTCGATGTTAGCGAATAAGGCTTTGATCCCCTTCAAGGCAACGTCGCGGTAACTATCATCGATGTAGTGTTCGTGCATCGCTTTTAAGATCCCGTAAGTAAAGCCGGCGGTTGCAGAACCTTCAAGGTAAGTCTTCGGATCGTCAACTAACGTATGCCAGAGACCAGTTTCTTTGTCTTGGTACTTCGCTAAGGCTTCGATTTGATACTTCAAGTTCATAATCATGAATTCGCGGAAAGCGTCGCCTTTTGGTAAATCTAACAGGCAAAGTAATTCTGGGAAGGCAATCGTAATCCAAGAATTCCCACGGCCCCAGAACGCACCAGCAAAGTTGTCGCGACGTTTGAAGCTCCAGCCATGGTACCAAAGACCCGTCTTCTTATCTTGTAAGAATTGGATGTGTAGTAAGACTTGCTTCTTAGCTTCTTCAACGTATTCAGGCTTGTTCAAGGTCTTCCCTAATTTAGCTAAGGTCAAGACACTCATCATTAAGGTATCAGCCCACATTTCGTCGGGGTTCAAATCACCAAAGGTAACGTGTTGGAAGCCACCCTTTTCAGTCCGTGGTAAGCGGTAGTATAACCAGTCGCCCCAGGCTTCCAAGTGCGGTAAGTAACTCCGGTTACCGGTTTCCTCATAAAGATAAGCCAACGTTAACATTTGAACCATCGTGTTGATGTTCTTTTCAACGGGTTCTTCAGCGAAGTGATCATCGTACCACTTAATAATGCGGTCGAGAACCGGTTTCTTCCGCGTCAGCTTGTAGTACTTCATCATCCCGTATAAACCAACACCGGATGTCCATTCCCAGAAGTCAAAGCTCTTGTTATCAATAATTGAACCATCAGCCACCTTGATGGAGAATTCACCGGTTGGGTCACTCAAGTGAATTTCATTGTCAATTAGTAAATCAACTTCGCTTTCGACGTCTTGCTTTTTGTAATCTGCCATTATATTTACACACTCCCTGCATTTGTAGTAATGATAATTATTATTAATAATATTTCGATTGCAATCGCTTACAAGCTTATTTAATAACATTTTCACATTCGTCGCAATATCTAACTTACAGATAAGAGTAACACTTTTACAGGTAACCCTTTCAAAACGAAACTTTTTTTCATTTTTTATCACATCTGCATGTAAATTGTACCATATTTATAGGCAACCGGTTTCCGGAAAAGCCTTAATTGGTCTAGTCCCGGTGGAAAAAGGACGCAAAAACGCGCGCCCCAAATTTTAAGTGTCATCGGGGCGCGCGGTCTTGCTCATTATTTAGATAGAAGCGCTTACATTTTAGACAAAAAATAAGGACGGCTAGCCACTAACCGTCCTTACTCGTTGTATTTAATTACTGATTGTCCTTTTCCAAAGCTTCCCATAAACCATTGAGGTAAGCAATCCCTAAGGCCCGGTCATATAATCCGTAGCCTGGAACACCGTCTTCACCCCAAATGTTACGCCCATGGTCTGGACGAATGTAGCCATCAAAGTTGGTGTCGTGTAACGCCTTCATGATTTCGTACATATCGAGTGAACCTTCGGATGACAAGTGTGCAGATTCGTGGAAATCACCCTTGTCATTCATAAACTTAATGTTCCGGGCGTGAATAAATGGTGCCCGGTCCTTACCAACGAATTCGCGAATAATTGCGGGAACGTCGTTATTCGGGTTTTCACCCAATGAACCGGTACAAATGGTAAAGCCGTTGTACTTAGATTCATGCATTGCTTCAATCTTACGCATGTCTTCGGCATTCTTGTAGATCCGTGGTAAGCCAAATAATGGACGCGGCGGATCGTCCGGGTGCATTGCCATCCGAACATCACATTCCTCACACACTGGAATGATGGCGTCTAAGAAGTACTTCATGTTTTCACGTAGTTTAGCTTCATCAACGTCTTTATAAGCGTGGAATAAGTGTTCAATCGTCGCTAACCGTTCTGGTTCCCATCCTGGTAAGGTGTAACCGTTAGAACCGTTCCGGGTGGAATCAATGATTTCTTGCGGATCATCAGCTAACTTATCCGCTTCAAAGGCCATATCATTCGAACCGTCTTCAAGAACGTAGTGTAAGTCCGTCCGTAACCAATCAAAGACTGGCATAAAGTTGTAGCAAATTACTTTAATCCCGTATTCGGCTAAGTTCCGAATCGTTTGCTTATAGTTTTCGATGTACTTATCACGCGTTGGTAACCCAATCTTAATGTCATCGTGGATGTTAACTGATTCGATGACTTCCAGCTTCAGGCCCGCGTCTTCAACTTCTTTTTTTAATTCAGCAATTTTTTCTTTTGGCCAAACATCGCCAACTGGTACGTCGAATAACGCCCCAACAACTTGGGTCGTACCAGGAATTTGGCGAATGTTTTGCAAGGTAATCGGATCATCTTTAGGTCCGTACCAGCGAAATCCCATGTTCTTCATAATTATCGTATTCCTTTCAATTAACTAAGCGCCAACAACGGCATGCAAGGTCTTAGCCACTGCACCAGGGCCCGCGATCATGGCCGTAAAGTTATCTTCAACCTTCTTGGTCAAGTTAACGGCGTCCAAATCGACTGGGAAGATGGACTTGTTCGTTAAGATTGGCTTCAAAACAGCGTGTGCGTCAACCTTGTCACCCAATTTAACGTCAGCAACGTATGGTTGTAATTCGCTCAACAATGGATCACGGCTTGGTTCAAAGGCTTGTCCATCATCTTGAACTGCCATCAAGAACCGGCACCATCCAGCAATAATCAGTGGAATTGCCTTTAAGTCGGCCGTTGATTTACCACTATCTAAGTAGTGTTGCAACGTTACACCATAACGAATTGGCATCTTCTGCGACGTATCACTCGCAATCCGTTGCGGCGTATCCGGAATGTTCTTATTTGGCAAACGCTTATTGATCAACTCGTCGATAAAGGCCTTTGGATCAATAATCTTTGGATCCTTTACAACTGGGAGGTCTTCGTTGTAGCCCAACTGCTTAATTAAAGCAACCAAATCTGGGTTTTGCGTTTCTTCAGCAATACTCGTGTAACCGAGTAATGAACCAAAGATGGCCAAACTCGTGTGGAGTGGGTTCAAGCAAGCCGTCACCTTCATTTGATCGGCATCGTTAACGATATCGCGGCTCGTTAAAATAACGCCCGCTTTATCTAGCGCTGGCCGGCCATTTGGAAAACTATCTTCAATTACGAGGTAGTGGGTAACTTCCGTATTCCCAAACGGCGCAATGTTAGTGTGCTTAGCAGTATGGATAATGTCCGTATCGTCAAAACCACTATCCTTTAAGACCGTTGCGACTGATTCAGCTGGGTTAGGCGTAATCCGGTCAATCATGCTCCATGGGAAGCTAACCATTTCTGGATTTTGTAAGTAATCCACGAAATCTTGACTAACCGTTCCGTTAGCTAACCAACCCTTAGCAATGGTTAAAACGCCCTCTTCGAAGCGCTTCCCATTTTCAGAGAAGTTATCCGTCGAAACCATCGCGATTGGTAACTTACCCGCGTTAAACCGGGCTAACAATAACCGCGCAATCGCACCCATGTTAGTGGCTGCGTTTTCTGGGTCGCCAGCAATGTCCGCTTGGGCCGCAGCGTTTAAGTTGCCGTTAACGTCGCGTAAGGCGTAGCCCTTTTCAGTAATGGACATCGTTACAAATTGTAAGGATGGTTGTTCAAATACCTTCTTTAACTTGTCCCAGCCAGCTACGTTGGCTTTATTGTAATAAATTGCATCCGCAACACTTGCAATCAAAGTCTTGTCATAATTACCCGCTTCGTCCATGACAACTTGTAAGAATCGGTTGTCAAACGGTTCGTAAGCTTGTTCTACAACGCCATCATCGTAGGTTTCAGCAACAACTACACCAGCTTTAAGTTCGCCAGCGTCTAATAATTCTTGGGCAATCTTAGCATGGAAACAACGGAATAAGTTCCCACCACCAAAGTGAACCCAGACCGGCGCGTCCGCAGCCGCCTGCTTTACTTGTTGTTGATCAAATTTCGGTACCGCGATCCCCGCTTCTGCAAAAGCCTTTGAATCACGACGGTAATCATCTGTTAAGTGCACCATTGTGGTATACTCCCTTCAAGGATTCTTTTTTGAAATACTAATATATCAGTTTGCGTAATCACTGTATCACGGAATGAATCCGATTACAATCCTTTATTTCAATCTGTGACTACTTGGTCAAAATGATATACAATTAAATTATTAACGAACGAAAGAAAGCGCACGAGGATATCTATTATGGTTGAAGTATCGAGTTATCAAGACGAAGCATATATAAAAATTCGGGATAAAATTTTACGCATGAAATTCATTCCGGGCGAGCGAATCAATAAAAAGGCGCTCCAGAAAGAATTATCAATTGGCGCAACGCCCATGCGGGAAGCCTTCCTGCGGTTAAGTCGGGAAGGGCTCCTATTAGTGCGCCCACAAAGTGGTACATACGTTAGCAAAATTAGCATTGACGAAGTTTATCAGGCGCGCTTTGTTCGCGAGAGCATTGAAAAACTTGTTATTGCCGAAGCAATCACCCGCCTAACCTCTAAAGACTTAGACGAGTTTAAAAAGATTATTGCGCTCCAAGAACTTTACTTAAAATCTGGAGATTATGATCAATTCTTCAACTTAGACGAAGCCTTTCACCGAACTTTCTACAAAATTGATCACAAAGAATTCGTTTGGCAATGGCTTCAAGTGGTTAACCTACAATTCAATCGTTTCCGGTACTTCCGCTTGGAGGAAACCGATCTCGATTGGCAACAAATTTGTGACGACCACCGGGCCATCGTTAAAGCAGTAGCGGATAAGCGGACGCAGCGAGCCGAAACCGCCATTAGTCGGCATTTGCACATGGTTGATGAAGACATCAAGACCGCCCTGAAGCATCACCCTGAATATTTTGAATAACTCCTCACAAAATATATTAATATTTTTCTTTCACACAATTTAAATTCATTATAATCACTGCCGTTCCGCGCTTGAACGGCTTTTTTTTGCGGCTTTTTCCAAAAAAGTATGTGCTTTTATGTACAATCACTAATTGACTTTACAAACAAAAAGTTTAAAATGTAACCGTATTCAAATGTACTAATATTTCAGTTGTGCAAGTTTGCGATTACTTTTACACGTTATTGACGGAAGGATGATTCTGTATGAAGAATACCCGCTGGGTATATACCCCGAAAAAAATTAACGTGAAACGTGGTGTGGCCTACGGGCTAACCGACCTTATGGGTGGCGGTTGGAACAACATCGTTTCTGGGGTTATTTTTGCTTATTTAACACTATCAGTCGGACTCAACCCAGCGATGGCTGGGGCAATCACTGGGATTGCACGGATTTTTGATGCCATCTTTTCATTAGTCTTCGGGACCGTCACGGATGGTTTCTATAAAACTAGATTAGGTAAGAAATATGGTCGGCGGCACTTTTGGATGTTAGTCGGATTAATCGGGTTTGCGGTTTCCTTCTTAGCTTTCTGGGTACCAGCGACCGCAATCTTCGGTCCTGGTCACGATTTCTTCTACTACTTAGTTGTTTATACGTTAACCGAAATCTTTGTCGGTATGATTTTGATTCCTTGGGAAACGCTACCAACTGAAATGACTAGCGACTATACCAAGCGGACCATCTTATCAGGTTCGCGGATGTTCATTTCAGCTACTGGGACTTCACTCGTGTTCTTCATTTTAGCAATTTTGCAATCATTACCGAGTGCCCAAGCTAAAAAGAACGCCTACTTATTTGCCGGGATTCTCTGGACCATTTTGTTCGTTGCCGCTATTTTCATTTCCTACCGGATGACTTGGGAACGTCCATTAACTCAGAAATTCCTGAACGAACTTAATTCGCGGCCAAAATTAACGGTTGGTCAATACATTAAAAAGACCTTACACGATTACGGTCAAACGTTTACCAACTCCGCATTCCGGAAACATTTAGCTATTTATATCTTCTCGTTTACTGGTAAAGATTTCTACGCAACCTTATTACCAACCTTTATCATTGTCTGCATCGGTATGGCCTCCAACATTCCATGGGTCTTAAACGCCTTTGCCGTCTTCGGGATCTTATCAACGTTACTTGCTGCTAAATTAATGATTACCCACGGACCACGTTTCTTATACAGTGTTTCCTACATTGGGATTATCATTGCTTTAATCGCATACGGCTTGACTTACTTCTTACACATTAAAAACCCGATGACCATTTTGATCATCATTACCATCGTTTACCAACTTTCTCGTGGGATTCTTGAATTCGTTCCATGGAACGTTTTCCCATTCATCCCCGATGTTGATTACATCATGACGCGTGATGACAAGGCCGGGACTTATGCCGCCGTAATGACTTTCTTCCGGAAATCAACTGGGGCGCTTGCAACTTGGCTTGCCGGGATCTTACTTAGTGAACTAGGTTACGTTTCAACCGCAACCACTCAAGCTGCCGGAGTCACTGACCGGATTGCTTGGTTATTCATGATTGCGCCTATGGTTCTTATTTTTATCGCGTTAGCCGTTTCTTGGGGCTTCAAGCTCAACCGTAAAACTCACGATGTTTTACAAAAAGAAACTAAGCGGTTGGAAAACGGCGGTTCCAAGAAGGATGTTACGCCAGAAGCTAAAGTCGTTGCCGAAGAATTAACTGGACACCCTTACGAAAAACTCTGGCCTAAGGAAACTTACGAAGAGCTCGAAACGGAACACTCTAAAAAATAGTTGATCAATTCTAAAGAGGTGAACTTCATTGTCTGAGACAACACTCATTATTTATAACCAACCTAAGCAACAATTGCTTAACTTACCCGCAACCCAGGCAGCATTAACCAACGCCGATTTAACAACCATTGGCTTAGGCGCCGCCGTTGATTTAAGTCAAACGGCTACGGATGAGAGTTTTGCATTGGTTTATGACGGCTCAACTTGGCGTTCCCAAACCTATATGGAATGGGAAGACCTGCGGATCAACGAAGCGTTGGTCGCCGTTAAAGCCAATTACTCCGAAGCGACACAAAAAGTGCTAACCCGCTTCGTTGCTAGTATGGATGTTAAGTACCAAGGTAAGAAATCTTGGGTCGAATTATTAACTGAACTTGGTCAAGAAATCGAGGGATAATTTATTATGACTTTATTAAACAATGACTTTCTATTGAAGACGGACGTTGCCAAAAAGCTGTTCCACGAATACGCAGAAAACCAACCAATCATTGATTACCACTGCCACTTGGAACCAAAAGAAATTTACGAAAACAAGAATTATGCTAATATTTCGCAAATCTGGATCAACGAAGGCCTGTACGGTGACCACTACAAGTGGCGCCTCGAACGCGACCACGGGGTTCCCGAAGAACTAATTACCGGCGACGGCGATGACTACGAAAAGTTTGTCGCTTGGGCTAAGACGATTGACGATTCATTAGGCTCTCCACTCTACGAATGGTCACACCTTGAATTACGGCGTTTCTTTGGCATTAACAAGCGCTTAAACGCTTCAACTGCTAAAGAAATTTGGGATGAAGCTAACGCACAATTACAAACACCTGCCTTCACTCCCCGGGCGCTGGTCGCACGTTCAAACGTTCAAGTCGTTGTTACAACCGACGCACCTGAATCCGATTTAAAGTATCACGCCCTCCTCGCCAAAGAAAACTTGGCCTTTAAGGTATTACCAGGGATGCGTCCAGACGATGCTTTTAACATTAAGGCTGATAGTTTCGCCGACTACATGCAACGCCTAGGTAAAGCGGCAAACGTCACCATTGATAGTTTCAAGACCTTGACGGATGCCATGGCTCAGCGCGTTCAATTCTTTGCTGATCACGGTGGTAAAATTGCCGACCTCGGCTTGAACTCGTTCTACTACGCCGAAGCAACTGATGCCGAACTAAACGCTATCTTTGCTAAGGGCTTAGCTAACGAAGATTTGACCGCTGACGAACTGAACAAATATACGACGGCCTTAGTCGAAGTCATGATGAAGCTCGCACAACAACACGACTGGGTCTTACAATACCACGCCAACGTTGCTCGTTCCCAAAACAAGCCAATGTTTGACAAGATTGGGCCAAACACCGGTTTTGATTCCGTTGGGACTCAAGCAGACCTGACTGAACAAATCCGTAAGCTCTTCTACGACGCTCAGGCTAAGGGCATCTTACCAAAGACCATCTTCTATTCACTCAATCCAAACGATTGGATGGCCATTGCAACGTTATTGGGTAACTTCCAAGAAGGCCCAGTTCAGAAGATGCACCTTGGTGCTGGCTGGTGGTTCAACGATACCCGTGATGGGATGGAAGACCAAATGAAGCTTTACGCGAACGTTGGTATGTTCCCGAACTTCTTAGGTATGTTAACGGATAGCCGTTCCTTCTTATCCTACCCACGTCACGAATACTTCCGTCGGGTTCTTTGCGACATCATTGGCCAATGGGTCGAAAATGGTCAAGCTCCTGACGACTTGGAATACTTGGGTAAAATTGTTAAGCGCATCAGTTACGAAAATGCGCGTGACTACTTTGGCTTCTTGAAAGCTTAATTCATTAATTTACAGACAGACTAGTAAAGGCCGGTAACCCCCACTTCGGAGTTGCCGGCCTTTTCATTCCTAAAATCCAAACAACAGATCAAGATTTACATATCCATAGAATTACTCTAGATAAACTGATTGAATATAATCTCAGGGCGTTCCGTTACAGTACAGAAACACGACCAACTATATTTATAACCCTTACAAATATAGCCAGCCGCGTTTCAACATTTTATAAATACTCTGGTGCCCATTAATTAATTTAGCTTTGAACTAACTTAACACTATTTAATAGTTCAGATTTAACTTTAGTCAAATCCCACTGTTTTAAATCGTCTGAGAAGGGTTCGAAAGCATATAGTCCCTGATAACCTGCAGCCTCAATAATTTTTGCCCAATCTGCCGACTTCATAATATCTTTAGGGTCAAGCATGTAACGGTCTTGGTCGTCAAGTGCCTCACGCGCCTTGCTACCCATAACTGCACTTAGATGAACTAAGCCAATGTAATTGACATTGACTTTATCATTAAATTGCTGAGGTGTCACACCAGCAAGATAATAATGGAAGGTGTCGGCTACTAATGTAAAATTATCAACGCCAGCCTCATCAATCACTTTCTGGCCTTCCCACGGTGTTCTCAACGTACTGTCAGTGAAGCCAAGTGGTTCAATTAAACCGTCCACGTTGTATTGCTTTAATAACTTAGAATAATCTCGTACATTGGCAACAGCATCTGCTTGACGCTGAGTCGAGCTTCGATGGTCTTCCGTAGAGCGAACTGGGCAAAAAATAATTTTCCCTAAGTTTAAGCCCTTAGTCATTTCTAACATCTCTTTTAACGATGCTAGATTTTCATCAATCATTTGTCGATTATCCATATTACCAATAGCGTTAATTGTTTCAATATGAACATTGTTATCAGTTAATAATTTTTTGACGTCATCACTCGTCATATGATCTAAAATTGACTTGTTGTCAGGTGCGCCATACAAATCATTACGAACCTCAATGCTCTTAAGTCCTAACTTCGCAACCGCCGGAATAGTTTCTGACAAGGAAATTCCGGGCGCAGCTTTACGGTTTAAACAAAAACGATCAGTTGCAATCATTAGTTATGCCTCCTCTAACTAAATATTTTTTTAATCAGTCTAATCCCAGTCCTTTTTTAATCGTAGGCAAAGTCTGGTCGTTTGACCATTCCACTTTATCCGGCCATGCAAAGACGTTATTCGTGACAATTCCATCAAAGTGAATGTCCTTCAGGGCCTTATACATGGCGTCAAAATCAACTTCCCCTTCACCGGGATTTAAGTGTTGATGAATTGTAACCGGAGCAGCAGGTGGGTTAATAATATACCGTAGTCCAAAGTTGCTCTTAAAATTCAACGTATCTGCAATTAAAATGTGGGTTAAAACATCCTTACTATTCATAATTTGTTTGGTAACATCACCGACACCATCATCTGAATAGAAGGCGTGCGCAGAACACCAAACTTGAGAAACCCAATCTAAATCTAGAGAGCGAATTAATTTCGCCGCTTCATTACTAGATTCAATAAAATCATTCGGATGTGCTTGTATCTCCAACTTAATATGATTCTTTTCAAATTCTGGAATTAATTCTTCCATAGACTTGTACCATTGTCCTTCGGAAGCCACTGGATTATACTTATCGCCAGAAAATTCTGTGTTTAGTGTATCCACACCAAGTTCAGAAGTGATTTCAATCGTTCTCTTCATATTACGAACAGCGGCCTGCCGTTCTTGTTCATCTGGTGATGACCACTGTTGAACAGGTAAAACGGATGAAATTTCTATACCTGCATCGCGACACCATTTTTTAACATTGTTAATCATGCCAGTATTAACTTTAGGATACTGGTAAAACCAAATAAAATCTTGCCGCGGTGATAATTCCAAGTACTTGTACCCTAAACGGGCCGTCTTTTCAATCATTTCATGAAATGGCGTATTATCACGAAACATTGATGGATCATAAGCTAACTTCATTAAAATCCCTTCTCACAAAAATATATTTATGTTAATTAATCGTTATACATTGCTGGCTTGTTAGCTGGTAGCTTAATTGAAACACGTTCCGCATTATTATCACGTGACTTAGCTAGTGCATCACAAGTAACCATGGCAACTAAACCATCCCATGATGACGGACCCGTAACTTTATTTTGTTGAACATCATCTACCCAGTTCTGTAATTCATGATCATAAGCAACTTTGAAGCGTTCCGTACAATCAACAGGGATTTTAA
The DNA here is from genome assembly GCF_005405425.1 of Lactiplantibacillus modestisalitolerans. GTDB lineage: Bacteria > Bacillota > Bacilli > Lactobacillales > Lactobacillaceae > Lactiplantibacillus > Lactiplantibacillus modestisalitolerans. Next base: position 65,334 of record NZ_BJEA01000009.1, read on the forward strand.
TTTGACGCTTCAAATCATTTGTTTTAACAGAGGTAACTTGTGGTGATTCAAGATTAATAATACCGTCTTCACAAACCACACTACAATTGATGTCATAACCAATCCGGTCATTAACAAACACTTCAAGGTCAATATGAACTCCTGACTTAGTATCCAAGGTAATAATCTGTGGATCATGCAGCTTGGAGTGCGTATATTTTGTTTGTTTCTTTGGTAAGAAAGTAGTCCCAGATTCGTAATCTTCCCCTAGTAACCAATGCAAAACATCAGCTTCATGAATCGCTGTTTCAATGATTGACATTGAAGTATCATAAGTTTCATCAACGGCTGTATTCCGGTGAGTAGCATGAATCAGTAGTGGTTCACCATATTCATGACTATCAATCGCTTGTTTCATTTCGATGTAGCCAGGGTCGTAACGACGCATGAAGCCAACTTGAACTAGCCGCTTGCCACCCTTAACTTCTGCATCGATTATTTTTTGACAACCTGCAGCAGTTAACGTTAATGGCTTTTCACAAAAAACAAACTTACCAACTTCAATTGCATGGATGACAAATTGTTCGTGCGTTTCGTGTGGGCGCGTAACAACCATAACAGCATCAATATCAGGTGAATCAATCAAATCCATACCATTATCAAAAACCTTAGCACCGTATTCCTTAGCATATTTCTCTGCGAGGTCTTTCTTTAAATCTGCCACCCCGCCTAACCGAGCGCCATTCAAACGAGTTGCAACCCGTTTAACGTGATCTGATCCCATAAATCCTAAGCCAATAATACCGATTGATAAAGTCATAATTAAAAACCTCCTAGTTCATATGTTCTTCATTTCACAATTAGAATACATCTAGAAAGCGCTATCATCAATGTACAAACATGTTAAAAATTTGTACATTACAACACTATTTAAAACGTTGATATATTAGCATTTAGATTATAAAATGTAGTTAAATATGTATATATTAACTTTAAACATTAGTAAAAATAGAAATCAGCAATTCCCAAAGATTGTGATTGTTATTTTTAATTAAACAAGGAGGCAATTATCATGAATGATTTTTCTGAATATATTCCAAATAACGAACAAGGCATGCACTGTTTACAAGGGCTCTATTTTAATAATCCTTCTAATAAAGCTAAGCAACTTTATTTTTATCCATTGTGGGCTGGAGAATACTTAGTCAATTATCCCTACCTTATCGACCGTCAATATATGAATTCCTTTATTATCTTTCTAATAAAGCGTGGCAAATTATCTTTTACTTTTGATAACCGTCATGACTTTATAGCCTCAGAAAACTCTGTAGTAATAATGGATTGTAAGCACCGCAATCACTATTTTGCTAATACATCATGTCAGTTTATCTTTTTCCACTTCAATGCTATTGATGCGCAAATGCTTTACGATTTTATTACGAAAAAAGGGATTAATTGTTTTAATGCTACCGACACTATTCAGCATCTCATTAATCAAATTTTTAATCTTCTAAAAACTCAATCATTTTCTGAACGCGAGACCACATTTTCTGAATTAATTTATAAATTACTCATCTCGTTAACAACTATTTCCGATACCATTCCAATGGATCACTCTGGATTAAAAACAACACCACCATTAATAACACAGGCTCTTGAGTACTTAGAGAAGCATTACAAAGAAAAGGTGACCATATCTACTCTTTGCCAACAATTATCTGTTAGCCCGACTCTTTTATCAAAACAATTCCACACTTATACCGACAGTACAGTCCACAGTTACCTGACCTCTGTTCGAATACTACATGCTAAAAAAATGTTAACGACTAACCCGGGACTAAGTATTTCAGTTGTGGCTGAAAAATGCGGATTTCACGACACTTCACACCTTAATAAGGTATTCAAGAAGGAAACTGGAATGACTCCAAGTAAGTTCAAGCAAATTTGTTTCTAAAATTTTATTTGCAATATTAGATTTTCAAATTTTAAATTAATCATCAAGTAGATATTACCTATTTTTTCACTAATACGACTCCTAAAACTAATAAGCAAACACCAAGAAGCCGACTTGGGCTTAATTCAACGCGATCAGCACCAAATAAGCCAAAATAATCAATTATAAGCGACATTATCAATTGACCACAAATAAATATTGTAAAAAAAGGAGAGCGTAAAATATCTTGTGTAAATGCATAAAAGATTTCTGAATTGTATAGAAATAGGGAATGCCTTCCCTTATGATATTTAGTAACCACAGAAAACATCACAGGAGGCATTCCCCATGAATGAACTTACCACAGAAATTATCGCTGCACTAGCCCAAAAGCAAGATTTGGACGAAGTTTTTCGTCACCACCTCGAAATTGCGATTAACCAGCTGCTTCAAACCGAATTGGTAGAGTTTTTGGGTTACGAACGCTACTCATACGCTGGGACTAACACTGGTAATAACCGCAACGGCAGTTATGAGCGCTCGTTTGATACGAAGTACGGCCAACTTAACTTAACCATTCCTCGAGATCGCAATGGCCGGTTTAAAAATCATACCTTGCCAGCCTACGGTCGGCACAGTGATAATTTAGAAACAACGGTCATTCAGTTGTATACCAAGGGAATTACCACTGCTGAAATTGCCGAACTAATTGAGAAAATGTACGGTGCTCACTACTCCAAAGCCACAGTTTCCAACATGACAAAGCCGTCAATGAACAGGTTCAAGCTTTCCAGCAACGTCGACTGGCTTCACAATATGCGGCCATCTTCTTAGATGCCACTTACTTGCCGTTAAAGCGGGATACCGTTCAAAAAGAAGCCGTTCATATTGCGATTGGCATTCGTCCAGATAGTACGAAAGAAGTGCTGAACTACCAAGTGGCGCCAACGGAATCGACTGGAATCTGGACTGAACTGCTGGGAACCTTGATCAAGCAGGGCGTTAAAGATGTGCTGTTGTTTGTGGCCGATGGGTTAGTTGGTTTGGATGAAGGCTTGAATCGGCATTTCCCTAAAGCCAAACGACAACGTTGCCTGGTTCATGTTGGGCGGAATCTGATGAACAAAGTTCGCGTAAAAGACCGCAAGGCCGTGATCAGTGACTTTAAACAAGTTCATCGGGCCGCCAACCGTGAAGCAGCCGAACTGAAACTGAATGAGTTCGCCAACAACTGGCATCAGACCTATCCCAAATTAATCAAAGATCTGCTTAAAATGCCGAATTTACTCACTTTCATGGACTTTCCACCAGCTATCCGGCAATCACTATACGCCACTAACCTGATTGAGAACTTTAATAAGCATCTCAAGCGCACCACCCACCGCAAAGAACAATTTCCAACGGAAGATTCACTGGATCACTTCCTGGTTTCTCAGTTTAATGTTTATAACGAGAAGTCTCTGAAGCGGATCCACCGAGGGTTCAAAGGACTCCAGGACACCTTGGAAGCATCATTTATTTAAGTTAGATACATATTATATGTACGAAGACATTTCATTTACACAAGATTCTTGACGCTACCAAATAACCAGAGTTATGTATTAAAAGATGTAAAAGAAAAAGGAAAATCAGAAGGTTGGGTTGAAGATTAAACGAATCCTAACTATTTAATAACTTTACATTTCGAAAGAAATTAATTAGCTTAAATACTGATACCACAGTGTTTTGAATTGACACTATAAAAATAGTGTGATAAATTTTAGACAGATAAAAGGCCGGTACGCTAATACCGACCTACATGGACTGCTTCAAAGGCAGTGACTAATTACAGATAGACTAAGCTACCCTATAACTCGCCAAAGTTATAAATAGGGTAGCTTTTTTTATTTGGTTTTGTTGTCTCGATAAATTTGGTAAGCAAGTCTTGCGACTGCTAGACCAAACCAACACCAAGCTAACATGGCTGAAAACCTTTCCTAGTATGGGTGCAGTATATTGCATACGCACCACCACCTTTCAAGCAAAAACAGCCACTACCCTTAAAACTCTCCACGATAGAATTATATCATATGTTGAGAGACGTGTTCTAAGCCCTCGTTCAGTGTTGAAATGGTATAATCTATCATAGTGAACATTCAAAAACGTTAGGAGAACGATTCATGAACAACAATGAACGATTATATAAAATATCTGAAATAGCTGATATTGCAAAGGTTAACAAAACTAAAGTGTGGCGGTACATTCGTGATAATAACATTTCAGAACGTTCAATGAAAGGAAACGCGAAACTATATTCCGAACACACTAAAGACGTTATTATAAAGGCGTTTTCAAGTGAATCCGTTCACCTTGCAACTGAAACGAAAGCAGATACGTCACGAATATTGCTTGAACAAATAGACATTTTGAAGGGCGAACTTGAACGAAAGAACGATCAATTAGATAAAATGCAGTCATTACTTGACCAGCAACAACAACTCAACTTGTCTACCAACCGTCAAAATGAAAAGCTACTCGATACCACTACGAACAACACCCCTTCACAGGACGATAGGCCTCTGCAAAACGACGATACAGACGTTTTAAAACCTACCGAGGGTAATTATGAGGGGAAAGAAACTAAGACGCCTAAAAAGGGCTTATTCGGCTGGCTGAGACGTTAAAAATACCCCTTTGTCATATTATCGGCAAAGGGGTATAATACTGTTTGTAACTAAATTAAATAGACAAAAAAATTCCCTCGGGGGCTAAGCCGGGGGAACACGTAAATCATTCAAGGTTATGTGTTCATTCTACCTACTATTGTAAGATTTTTCAAGTAGGTAGAGTTGAATTTTTCTGGATCACGGGGGAGCCAAGCCCCGTTACTAGAGTGGCAACATTCTAGCCAAGCCAACTAATCTTACCTTTCGGGGACTGACAGCCGGTTAGCGGAGCTAATGAAACAAGTCGACAGGTCAAGTGAGAGCCGCCGCTATAAACTCCCACTAGGAATTAATCTATACTTGTATTTAGGTTAGTTCCGAACGGCGGCCCCACGCACGGGGCGGGCGGTAAAGCAGTACGAAAGTACAGGGCTATTACGCAAGGCCAGTGATCCAAACAACTAAAAATAAATGATTGCTGGCACCTATAAAGGGTGCTTTTTTTATAGGCTAGATTAGTTAGGCTAATCTACAAGCGCAATAGTAACAATACAAGTGTTTTTACGTGACGGTGATTCGTGACGAACAACAAAAAGTTTTCTTCTTCGCAAAACAAGGGGAAAACTATATCCCGCTCAGGTTCAAGCGTTCTGAACAGCAAAGGGCAAGCGCACTAAACTGGTTTGACCTTGAGAGTTAAGATCACGTGGTTGCGTGCAGATAGGTTAAACTAGGGTGTTATTAATGTACTAATCGTCACGTAGACCACAAAACGTTAAGAACTAACTACTAACGATAGACACACTATTAATATTATATAGTCTCAGCCTAGGCGGGTTCTAAGCCGACATGTTTCGGACAATTATACATGAAACGTCATTATCACAAATTAACTTATATACGTAGAATAATAAACTTTCACAAATGTAAAATACTGGTATATTAACATTTACAAATTTACTCTATTTTCACAAAGTATCGTTATCGTATGATATCGGTAAATATATAGCTTGCTATCGTTGATATAACAAGGATTTACACACTTCACAAACTTTAGCTTTTAATACTAAGCGTTATGTTAACTTGATTGAATTGAGTGGCTGCACCGAGCTTTCATAGTGCTATACTGTAACCGTGTTGACATGACACGCTACTTTCATTTTTGAAATGGGTGTAATTGATCTGATTTGACACGGATTAATTCTTTCTAAAAGTATGTGACCTATCATTAATTTGATAGGCCTTTTTGTGTGCTTATAAGAAACCTAATCAGCTTTATACGCTAAAAGGTGTAAAAAACTAGTTAAAAGCTGTTAATTCCTTATGCTCCCACGCTTTGTTCGTCCGCTACCATTGACAGCAAACAGTTAGTTTTTCTGAATCTTAACAAGAATTTAGCGGCTATGTTCTTGTTAAGGGCCTTATTTTTCGTTTTTAGCGGTTTTGAGACTGTTTATATATATTTATACCAAAGCAAAAAGAAAAAGCCCTCAACAGGCTCTTAGAGGGCTAAATAACGAAGCCAGGACGATTAATAATATCTTCTTGTCTTTTTTTCAAAATATAAGAAGCTGTCTAGTATCTGCTGCTGGCGATTAAGCTGACAGTGCTGCTAGCCTGCGGCGCCGGTTACGTCCTGGCAGGCGACCACCCCCACAAGCAGTCGCGCGCTGAACGCTAGTCGTAACAGCGTCAGTAACCTTTTACCGCAAACAGCGGCGTCTTCGCGCTCCTGCGCAGGAGCCACTGTTTCGAGTTCAAATCACCGCTCTTTCTCTACTTCGCCTTCCTCCTCAATAGCAAAGGGTCCCCCGCTTATAGTTCATCTCCTTGCTCAGTTTTGCATTTAGCACGAGCATTGTTCACAGTTTAGCGACTAGAAAACGTGCACGTTGCCCACGCCACCGGCGGCCCGGGCCAAATCTTTTGACAGCAACATTAGGTATCCTTTAAACTAGCAATAAAAGGTAACTAATTCAAAAAATTCGGTTGGGCGGTGCTCAAGAAAGCTTTCTCGGGGAGGAAAGCGATTCTTGGGTGCGGCCTTTTCTTATTGGAGGAAACTTATGACCCCTTACAACGAACACAAAGCAGATGTCCTAAAGCGCTTGGCCACCAGCCGGCAAAGCGGCCTCACCAGTGAAGAAGCACAGGCCCGGCTCACCCAGCATGGCCCCAACGCCTTGGCCGCCAGCAAGCCCCTACCAGCCTGGCGCCAGTTTTTGGCCACCTTGAAAGAACCTTTGGTGATTATTTTATTCATCGCCGTGCTATTGGCTTGGGCCAGCGCCGGCTATGACTTCTTCGTGCGCCACGACCCCAGCCATGGTATGGCGGCAGTGTATGAAAGCATTGCGATTCTGCTGCTGATTTTCGTTAATGCCGGCCTCTCCTTCTGGCAAGCCAAAAGCGCACAAAAATCCCTGGACGCCCTGAAGGTGATGGCGGATCACCACGCCAAGGTCCTGCGCGATGGCGACTGGCTGACGGTGCCAGCCACCGAGCTGGTGCCTGGCGATATTGTCAGTGTCAAAACCGGCGACTTCATCGAAGCCGACGTTCGCTGGCTCCATGTCGCCGAGCTGCAAACCAACGAAGCCCACCTCACCGGCGAAGCGGAACCTGTGCAAAAACAAACCCACGCATTGGGCGCTGACGTGCAAATCGGTGACCGCACCAACATGGGCTTTTCTGGTGCGACAGTGACGCATGGTAACGGCCTCGGGGTGGTGGTTGCGACCGGCATGCAAACCGAGCTGGGCAAAATCGCCACCTTGCTGGATCAAGTCAAGGACAAAAAGACCCCGATTGAACGCACCATTGCGAGCCTGACCACCAAACTGATGATGGTGGCGATGGTGATTGTGGCGTTCACGTTGCTGGTGGAGCTCTTGAAAGCCTATCAGCAAACTGGCAGTCTCTCCTTCGCTGCGCTGGCCGAATCCCTCTCTACGGCGATTGCCTTGGCGGTGGCCGCGATTCCCGATGCGCTACCGGCGGTGCTGTCAATTGTGCTCACGGTCGGGGCCACGATGCTGGCCAAAAACAACGGTCTGATCAAGTCCCTGAACAGTGTGGAAACCCTAGGGGCCACCAGCTACATTGCCTCAGATAAAACTGGTACCTTGACCAAAAATGAAATGACTGTCACCCGGTTTTATGCCAATGGCGCCAGTTATGTAGTGGAAGGCGACGGCTATGAACCAGTAGGCGAAATCATCCCTGATGACGAAGCCGACACCCCCGGCTTTTCGCGCTTCATGATGGCCGCTGTCCTGAATAACGAAGCGGCGATTCAAACCGACGACGAAGGCCGCAGCCGCCCGTATGGCAACCCCACCGACGTAGCTCTGGTAGTGATGGGCCACAAATTTGGTATCGATCGCGATACGATTTTGAGCAAAGACCAGGCGCAGGACATCGACATCATTCGCGAACTGCCGTTTGACAGCGACCGTAAAATGATGAGTGTCGTCATTAAAGATGGCGACCAGTATCAGGTGCTGACTAAAGGTGCGCCAGACGTGATTTTAGCCAAAACTGATGCCATTCTGGACCACGACCAACTCGTAACATTGCCAGCTGGTCAAACTGCGGTAGAAGCGCAGGTCAACCGCTTTGCCGAACAGGCGCTGCGGACGCTGGCGGTGACGCTGCGTGACATCGACGAGGATCTGGCGTTGCATGGTAGCACCGCTGAGCTTGAGCAGCACCTGACCTTACTAGGCATTGCCGGCATCATTGACCCGCCGCGGCCGGAAGTGCGTCAAAGTGTGACCACCTTGCACCAAGCCGGTATTCAGGTCGTGATGATCACCGGCGATCACGCAGTCACCGCCCGCGCGATTGCCTTAAAGCTGGGCATTGTCACCGACCCTAGCGCCCGGGTAGTGGAAGGCAAGCAGCTGGAAGCCATGACCGATGAAGATTTGTTCCGGCTCGCGCCAAGCATCCGCGTATACGCCCGGGTGTCGCCGGAGCACAAGCAGCGCATCGTGCGCGCCTTGCAGCAGCATGGCGAAACCGTGGCCATGACTGGTGATGGCATCAATGACGCGCCAGCCTTACGCGCTGCTGACATTGGCATTGCCATGGGCATTAATGGCACCGAAGTCACCAAAGACGCCGCAGATCTGATTTTACTGGATGATAAATTCACCACCATCGAGCGCAGTGTCCGCGCCGGCCGCACCATTTTTGGCAATATCAAAAACTTTATGCGGCATGAGTTAACCACCAATGTCGCCGAGGTGTTGGCGCTGCTGTTCGGCGTGCTACTGATGACGCAACCCGTCGGCCAAGTGTCGGCCACCACCCCAACATTAACGGCGCTGATGGTGCTGTGGGTGAACATGATTTCCGATGCTTTACCGAGCTTTGCCCTCGGCTATGATGTGCCAGAAGCTGACCTCATGAACCAGCCGCCGCGCAATGTGAAACAATCCATTTTGCATGGCATGCTCGGGCGCATCTTCCTGCGCGGTATTGTGATGGGTGGGCTCGTGTATGTCGCCTTCATCTGGGCTGCCAGTCAAGGCATGAGCGGCGCAGAAGCGCAAACCCTCGCCTTTTTGACCCTGGTGTTTGGCCAGCTGTGGCATGTGTTCGACGCGCGTAGCACCCGCACTTTGTTCGCCCGCAACCCGTTTGAAAACTATCAGTTGCTGCTGGCAGTGGCTTTCGCGGCGGTGGCTTCATTACTTGTCACCATCATGCCGTTCTTCAACGAAGTGATGGGGACCGCGCCACTTTCTAGCACGCTGTATGCTGCGGTAGTCTTTATCCCGGCGCTACCGACCCTCATTTTGTCTGGAATCAAAGAACTGTGGCTGCGTTGGCATCGCCCGCCGGTAGCCCCAGAGCATGATTAAAGATTGTTTTTTCGTGCCAGATTGCCTACAATCGGGGTAACCATATCGAGGTGAGCCAGTTGAATGTTTATCATGCGCTGAAAATGATTCAGATCGAGCACCAGCCCCTCAATCATCGCCAGGTCGTGATCACCGATGAAAACGGCAAGCCGCTTTCGCAGCTGACCGATCTACTATGTGATTGTCTCAGTAAAATCGACCTTTTCGTTGATTTGCCCAGCACCGACACGGCCAGCGATGTCATCGATGACCTGCATTTACTGACGCCCTTGCCGAATGACGTGCTGGACGAATACCAAAAAGTCCTCGATTAGCCGATTTGAAGTGCCCTACAATTGTTAGACAAGAAGTCTAACGATTGTGGGGCATTTCTTGCACTAACTTTTCACCAGCTGAAATTGAAACCCAAAACCGGGATTTAGTAAAACATGCTGACGAGTTTTTAACCGATCCAGAAAGTGGCTGGGAAGTCTTCTTAGAACCCGAAGCCATTCAACTGCTCAGTTTCTGGTGTCGAACACCACAACAAATGCGACGCTTTATCCGCATCATTTTGAATGCTAAAAACAACCTCGAAAAAGAACATCAAGCCTTAGGAGTCAAAATTAATTTAGGTGACGATACGCTTAAACCACTGATAACTAAGACCTTGAGAAGATACTTTAACGTGCTCAGAAGTAACGAGAAGCATGTTAAGGACGTGGAAAACTATTTGTACGGGACCATGACGAATCTGTTCGGTATTTACTGGAATAAACTAGCTGGGGCTAAATATCGGGCGCAACACTCAGAAGAATTCAAAAATCAAGGGGTCATTTCAGATTAGCTCTAAAATCGTTTCTCAGCCGTTTTAGTTAACTGGCATATAAATACACCAGAGCTGATTTAAAATGGCTTAGAAACGATAAATATAGCCAATAATAAGCGAAAAAATACGCTAATTGGTTTCAAAATCCTAAATTCATGTCAATAAAACGCCAATTTGGTTTAACCCTGAAATAAAATTGTCAGCAATTGAGGACGCGGAAACCTGAAAGCTTAACTTGAACTAACCGAAATACTTGGTCAATAACCAGAAAATAAGGCCTGTCAGAATACCAGTCGGGATCACAGCCAGCAGATAATTCTTAATTTCATACCACGAGAACCGCTTTTTCGTGGTTTGTAACTGCTGATCCATTTGATCAGCGACTTGGGCCATCGTCTCTTGAATGGTCTGGTTCACTTGGTCGCTGAGTTGGCTGAGGCGCTGGTTGTTTTTGGCTTGTTCGGTTTGAATTTGTTTGAGCGCGGTCAGATTTTCCTGACTGATCAGGTTGGTCTGCTTTTGGAATGCTGCGTAGGCGCTTTGTAAGGTCTGTTTTAATTGGGCTTGCGAGCTGGCGTTGCTGCTGTCTAAGTTGTTTAAGGTCGTCTGAAACTGTTGGTTGACTTGTTGGGCGGTCTGTTCGATCTGATGAAGTTGTTGATCGAGGGACGTTTTGGCTGTGGCTTGCAGTTGAATCTGAGTGCCCTGGTAATTCCGGAGTTCGGCTATGGTCTGATTGAGCTGGGTCAATTGTTGGGTTAACGGTTCGTTCTGGTTGCTGGTTGGTTCTTGTTTGGTTTTGTCGGCTTGCCAACTCATTAAAAATCGTCTCCTTTTCATAATCAAGCCCGAGTTTGGTTCCCCGAGACTTGTAATTGGTCCCTAATAGCTGATAGGTGAGATTTTTGCCCCGTTCCCATACTTTAACTGCCTGTTGTTTCAAGTCGTCCTGAAAGGCCTGAAAATCGCGAATCAGGGGGTTCTGCATGGTGTGATCGACGGCTTGGCGGATTTGATCTTTCCAAGTGGGCTGCTGTTTAGCCCGGAGCTTAATTTCGGCCATTGAGCGTTTCTCGTGACGGTTAGGATCGGGCCGGGTGACCATTAAGCCATGTTCCTGGCACACTTGATCCGTGATGTGGACTAAGTGATCGCGATATTGGTGCCAATTACCGTGCATTTTTTGCCCGGTTTCCAGGTTAATCGCGCCAATGACGGCATGGACGTGTAACGAATCGGTATCGGCATGTTCATAAAGGGCCACCTGTTGATTGGGATAGGCTTTGGCATAAACTTCTTTGGCAACGGCTAAAACCGTTGTCTGATCATGAGGATCTTGCGGATTAAATTCCAACGGGCTAAAGGCAATCCGGCTGGCATACGCTTGGGTTTTACCAGGATTGCCATAGACGGCCCGCACTTGTTTAAATTCGCTTTTAGCGTACTGAATATCTAAATTGAGGCCATCTTTTTTGATGGCTCGTTTTTCAGCGTAATTGACTAACCTAGATGCACTGGTGGAACGTTTTATGTGAGTTGTTGCCATACGCGTTGCACCTCGTTTTGTAAATCCTTTAATGCTTGGGGATCGATTTGACCACCTTGATTAGCATGATGGGCCAATTGATTAAGATTACCGCCAATTTTAGCTAACTGATGAGTGATGTTCTGGGCATCTTGGGCAGCAATCTTAGGGGCAACTAAGCGCGCCCCCTGGGCCTTCTTTTTGACAAAAGCCGGCACGGACAGATTTAAAGTTTGCGCGGAACGCACCAGCTTTAAATAGTCCGGTTCACTCACCCGAAAATTAATTTGTTTGCTAGCCTGACGATGAACCTGAGTCGTCTTTTTTGTGCTAGCCAGATTTTGTGGTTCGTTCACAAGTCCCACCTCCGTTGCCCTGCGGGCAAAGTTATTCGAGATATCAAAAGTCGGATCAGCCGTCGGCTGATGACCTCCTAATGATAATCGAATAATAGAGGGTTGGCAAGCAACCCGCATGCTAGCCACAAGACTACGTTTGTGGCAGCTGCGGTGCTTGCAAGGGGGACAGCTAACGCTCCCCCTTGACCCCCAAGTTCGCTGTGCAATGCCAAAAGTGGTTAGCCGATTGGCTAGCCACTTTTTGTCAAAGCTTCGCGTTTTTACTCAAAATTGCTATCGGAATTTGAGTAAAAAAGTCTTCCAGACAGGGGCTGTCGGCCGAATGATTTTGCATCATGAGCATGCCTTCAGCAGTAGCCTTTCAGGCGGAGTTTTGCGCAAACGGCGCAAGCTAATTTAGCTTGATCAAAAAAGCAGCAGTTGATTTAATCAACTGCTGCCAAATACCTCTTTAAAGGTCTAACTTATTGAGTAAATTCAATTTTAATTGTTTTACCCATAGCATGGGCAATTTCAGCTAGTTTATCAAACGTTACATTATCGCCACGTTCGATTCTAGCAATGGTGGATTGAGGGACGTTTGCTCTTTCAGCTAAATCGGCCTGAGTTAGGCCAGCTTCTTCACGAGTATGATACAACGCTAAGGCACTGGCAGATTTTTCCTTGTCAGCATGATAAGCTTCAGCAAACTTAGGGTCTTTTAATTCCCGGGTTAAGATATCATTGATTTTCATTTTGACTATCCTCCCATTCAGTTCGTAATTCAATCGCATGTTTAATTTCAGCGGGTGGTGTTTTTTGTGTCTTTTTGGTAAACCCATGGGTAATCACATATTTTGGTCCCTTAACGTGAAAGTATAATGCCCGTTGAATATTACTGGATACCTTACTTCTTAATTCATATAAATTTTTAGCTGATTCTATTTTTTTAACCCAAGTCATGCGTTGAGCGACTAGTAAACCTTGATCCTGCGTATCTGTAATCACTTGCAGTAATTTAGCGCGATCTTTAATTGGCAGTTGCTGTAACCATTCATCGAATTCATCATGACCATTGGGACGTTTGTAAGTTTCAAATTCTGGCTTTTCCATATTTGAATTATACCATATATATTATTATTTTAAAGTTATACGCTATTGCATTCAACCAAAATCAATTTGATCTAGCATCGTTTCAGTACTAGCCTGGTCTAAGCCTAAATAAGCTAAAGTCATTGCTTCACTGGAATGATTGAGCAAATTCATGACCAAACCAATATTATAATTAGATTGTGTGTAGACGCGATAAGCCCCGGTTTTGCGCATCGTATGAGTACCCAGATAATTAATTCCTAACAGATCGCCAACCTTACTCATGATTTTGTAAAATTGTTTTTCTGTAATATGGCGCTCGGGGTGTTGAATGGAAGGAAAGAGCCATTCAGAGGCTAGTCTATGATCAAGTAGCCATTGACGGTACAATAAGAGCTCTGTTTGAACTGGTTTAAGATACAAGGTATTAGGCTTACCTGTTTTTCGGTCGTGAATGAACGCATTTTGTTTAATAGAACCGTCCGGATTAAAAATATCGGTTTGTTTTAAGCGCATGACATCACTGACTCGCAACAGTGTCGCTTTACCAACTTGAAAAACTGTATAGTTACGCCGGCCAGCTTTAAAGTTGTTGAGTAAGGTATCTTGAACCTCTTTGAGAACGTTTGAATCTTTGATGGGTAAGACAACTTGTTGCATAGTTTTAGCTCCTTAAAAAATTGATTTTTAGTACAAATTAAAGTACAATATTAAGTACAATGAAAGGGTGGTAAATATGACATTAGCACTAACACAGAGCGATTTTCGCGCTAACCTAAAAAAATATTTAGATCAAGTTAATGACGAAGACGAAACCGTTTATATTGCTCGTTCAAATAGTCGCGCAGTAGCCATCGTTTCACAAGAAAAAATGGACTGGCTAGAAAGAGCATTAAAAGCTAAAGAAGGTTCGTTAGAATATGCAATTGCACGTGATCAGTTAATTAAACGCCATGTTTTACCTGACGATGAAATTGTTGAATCAGATGATGATTATTGGGGTCAGTTTAAATAATGAAAAAACTAAGATTTAAACCACGTGCAACCTTTAATGCTGATCTAAAACGGTTAGCCAGTTTAGACCAATCTATTATTGATGAAGTTCGAGCAGCCATTGACCTGTTGCTTGAGCAACAACAATTACCATCAGAATTTGAAGATCATGAGCTTAATCGGCGAATGAGCGGTTATAATGAATTTCACTTACGAGATACCCCGAAAAACAAAACACCAAGCGAAACTAACGATGTCCTGGTGGTTTATACGATTGATAAAGATGAATTAGTCTTAATTGGCATTCGAGTCGGATCGCATGATCGTTTATTTCCTGGTCAAAATCGTTCCAAAAGGTATCGAAAAAATGACGAATAAGAGAAGTCATTTATACCATATAAAAACAAATAACCCCCAACATCTACATTATAGATATTGAGGGTTATTTTAACAATGATTTTGAGGGGCGATTTGTTAATAATAGACCCTAAAATGATTATTTAAAGTGTTGTGAAAGTTAAGATTCCTAATAAGAAACAGCAAGCACAAATACCATAAATAGAAATAGTCTTGTTTCTTTTTTCTTTATCTGTAATCTTTAATGCGTGGTCATACTGTATCTTTTTCCTTTGTATTGTTTGGTTTTTTAAAAGTTCCATAAAAAAAGCAAAGAATAATGCAAAAAAACCAATGGAATCTGTAAATCCAAGCATAGAAAAATCTCTTTCAAAAATAGCAGTATAAATACCAATTGTAAGACTAATTAATGCTAAGGCTCCAAATAAGAGGCGGAATTTATTAAACTTTTGAAAAGTACGGTAATGTTTTCCATATAAAATTGGTAGTCTACCAAGCTCAATAATGCTTGTTTTTTTTCTTTTTTCTTTTTTTGTAGTGTAAAGATAAGAAATTAAAAAAAACAACGTTAAAAGTAACAATAAATCAATAAAAAAGGTCATAAGAAGTCTTCTTTCATGGATTAAACAAATTTAGAGAACATTTTTTATAATTTTCTCATAAGTATAAAAAAAAACAAGGATTCTTTTGAATCCTTGTTTTTAAGTTTTAAGCGGCTATAGCCAAAGCTAGTATACCTACAAATATAATGAGAGCGTAAAATATCTTGTGTAAATGCATAAAAGATTTCTGAATTGTATAGAAATAGGGAATGCCTTCCCTTATGATATTTAGTAACCACAGAAAACATCACAGGAGGCATTCCCCATGAATGAACTTACCACAGAAATTATCGCTGCACTAGCCCAAAAGCAAGATTTGGACGAAGTTTTTCGTCACCACCTCGAAATTGCGATTAACCAGCTGCTTCAAACCGAATTGGTAGAGTTTTTGGGTTACGAACGCTACTCATACGCTGGGACTAACACTGGTAATAACCGCAACGGCAGTTATGAGCGCTCGTTTGATACGAAGTACGGCCAACTTAACTTAACCATTCCTCGAGATCGCAATGGCCGGTTTAAAAATCATACCTTGCCAGCCTACGGTCGGCACAGTGATAATTTAGAAACAACGGTCATTCAGTTGTATACCAAGGGAATTACCACTGCTGAAATTGCCGAACTCATTGAGAAAATGTACGGTGCTCACTACTCCAAAGCCACGGTTTCCAACATGACTAAAGCCGTCAATGAACAGGTTCAAGCTTTCCAGCAACGTCGACTGGCTTCACAATATGCGGCCATCTTCTTAGATGCCACTTACTTGCCGTTAAAGCGGGATACCGTTCAAAAAGAAGCCGTTCATATTGCGATTGGCATTCGTCCAGATGGTACGAAAGAAGTGCTGAACTACCAAGTGGCGCCAACGGAATCGACTGGAATCTGGACTGAACTGCTGGGAACCTTGATCAAGCAGGGCGTTAAAGATGTGCTGTTGTTTGTGGCCGATGGGTTAGTTGGTTTGGATGAAGGCTTGAATCGGCATTTCCCTAAAGCCAAACGACAACGTTGCCTGGTTCATGTTGGGCGGAATCTGATGAACAAAGTTCGCGTAAAAGACCGCAAGGCCGTGATCAGTGACTTTAAACAAGTTCATCGGGCCGCCAACCATGAAGCAGCCGAACTGAAACTGAATGAGTTCGCCAACAACTGGCATCAGACCTATCCCAAATTAATCAAAGATCTACTTAAAATGCCGAATTTACTCACTTTCATGGACTTTCCACCAGCTATCCGGCAATCACTATACTCCACTAACCTGATTGAGAACTTTAATAAGCATCTCAAGCGCACCACCCACCACAAAGAACAATTTCCAACGGAAGATTCACTGGATCGCTTTCTGGTTTCTCAGTTTAATGTTTATAACGAGAAGTCTCTGAAGCGGATCCACCGAGGGTTCAAAGGACTCCGGGACACCTTGGAAGCATCATTTATTTAAGTTAGATACATATTATATGTACGAAGGCATTTCATTTACACAAGATTCTTGACGCTACCAAAAAAAGACGCATAGCTAATCTTTTTGGGGATGATAATCATTGCAGAGACAATCAAAGCACTCAGAATACCACCCGTCCAGTTCCAAATGTGCCCATCTGATAAAGTAGGATGACGTATGCCGTCTTTTTCTAATGCAAATGCTAAAAGTACCATTAAAATTGCCCCAATAAAATTACTAATTGCCCCACTTAGATAAGTTGAATTTAAATCTAATTTCAGTTGTGAATTAATACCGCTCTGTATGGGTTGCATTAAACCAGCTAATATTGATAAGAGTAGAAAAAGGGCAAATTCCATGTTAATCACTTTCTTTCTAAAAAATCTCCAGTAGATTAAATCCTACTGGAGATCAGTGTACTGTTCTTAAAACATTGAGTTAACGATCATACTTGTTTCTAAAATATTTTTCAACATCTTCAAGTGGCACACCCTTAGTTTCGGGAACGCGCAATGCAACAAATATTATACCTAATACACAACATGCAGCAAAGATATAGAATGTGTTTGACATATTCCACTCAATTAATACTGGAGATAATAATCCAACCACAAAGTTACCAATCCAAAGGACAAAGATTGTGATTCCAGTACCTATTCCACGATACCGTTGTGGGAAAATTTCTGAATTAATTAACCATGTAACTGGTCCTAAAGTACCTTGGAAGAAAATGATATATAAATAAACTAGAATAACAATAGTAATGCCGGCCCAACTTGCATCTGGAGCTGTTGAATGAATAACCCCAGCAGTGACTAGAGTGATTCCGCAAATCGTCAATCCTGCAAATTCAAGTTTTCTACGACCAAGCCAATCAATCGTAAACATTCCAAGAACCGCCCCCACAATTGACAGGAATCCGTTCCCCGCATTTAGAATTGCAGCAACAGTAGTATTAAACCCTGACTCTTGAATAATTTTACCGCCGTAATACATAATGGAATTAATGCCTGCAAACTGTTGAATAATTCCTAACATCGATCCAGTAATTAATATTTGAACAACCCAACGTTTACTAACTAATTCTTTAAAAGTAGCCTGTTCAGCATTCTGTTCTTTATCAGCTCTATCTTTCTCTTTGATGTCTTCCAGCTCAGAATCAACGCTTGCTGCAGCACGAATTTTACGAAGTACTCCAAGTGCCTTATCCATCTTTCCTTGCGACACTAACCAACGTGGTGATTCTGGAATTAAATACATGCCTAACCAAAGAATAATTCCTGGAATGGTACCTAATCCAAGCATCCACCGCCAAATAGCTGCGTTTTGTGCACCAAGTGGCGTTAATGCAGCATTGACACCAAATGCAACAAACTGACCGGTCACAATCATCACTTGCGCAGTCGTAACCATTTTTCCACGAAGTTCAGTTGGCGCAACCTCAGCGATATACACTGGAACGTTTGCAGAAGCTGATCCTACGGCCAATCCCAAAATAAACCTAAAACCAATTAGTACACTAATATTTGTTGCAAAAGCACAGCCAAGCGCACCTACAGCAAAAATAATTCCTAAAATGGTTAGAATCTTTTTACGACCAATTTTATCAGCTAACGGTCCACCGATAATCGCGCCAAATGCGGCACCAAGAGTCAATCCGGAAGAAACAATTCCTTGCTGAAAAGCTGTTAGGTTTAATTGTCCTTTTTGTGCCATAAATTCAAGCGAGCCATTGACAACACCAGTATCGTAACCAAATAATAACGATCCCATTGTTACGATAATTGTTGCTAGCCAAAGAAAACCAGCATGGTTGTTCTTTGAATTTTCATTTTTCTCACTAACGTCCATGTTTAAAGCCTTCTTCCTTCAACAGGTAAATTACCTATTTTATAAATTAATCTCAACCAATTCACCCGTATCAGCAGACTTTTGACAAGCCTTAGCAATTTTTAAAGCTTTAATACCATCGTCAACAGTTACTTCTGGCTGAGTTCCCTTTGAAATATTATTAATGAAATCTTGTACTTCATCCGTAAATGCTGTATCAAAGCGCTCACCAAAACTCTGCAAGGATGGGCGTGTTACACCATTTTCATTGAAAACTGTGACACGATTTAAATCAGGATGTTCGCCAACTCTTAACCAGCCATTTGATCCCATAATTTCAAGTTCTACTTGATTGCCATGAGCAGCATGTCTGCCTCCGATTAGTGTCGCAATTACACCGCCATCCATCTTTATCTGAGCAACGCCGGTTTCAGATTCACCAATATCTTCTAATTGCGGTGCTGCTAAGTTACTAGTTAATCCATATACCTGAACAGGTTCTTGCCCACTAATCCAGCGTAACAGATCAACATCATGGATATTCATATCAACGAAAATACCACCAGAATCTGCCTCTGTAGCGAATTTAGTAAAGCTTTCCATTCCAGAGATTGGATCAATGCCATATCCGCGCATATAAATCACATCACCAATACCGCCTTCATCAACAATTTTCTTAGCGTATTGATATGATTCATCATATCGGCGCATAAAACCACTCTGAAAAATCTGGTTAGGATGCTGTTTGATGACTTTGGCCATCTCATCTACTTCTTTAAAGTCAAGACCAAGCGGCTTTTCACAAAAAACATTCAATCCGGCATTCATAGCATAGATGGTCATTTCGGGATGAAAAGGCGTTGGAGCAACAATAAAGATTGTATCGATATCCTCTTTTTTAATCATTTCTTTATAATCTTTATAAGTAGACTCAATACCCAAGTCATCATGCGCCCATTGCAACTGATCCTCATCTAATGCGCAAGCCGCAATTAAGTCCACGCCCTGGATCTTTTCAACTAAGTGTCGCGCATGCCGCGATCCTAGTCTTCCCAACCCAATAATTGCTGCTTTGACTGTTTTGGTGTCTGTGATCATTTTCGTAACCTCCTAACTAAGCTTATTCCGTTACAGATTCTGCTTCTTGATAAAATGCTGGCGTTTCTGGGAAATCAAGGTCTTGCTTTGCACCATCTTCAGCTAATGATTTCAATGCAGCATCGGCAGTAACGGCAGCAATATAACCATCCCATGATGAAGGACCAACTGGTGATTCATCTTTCGAAACATGGTTAATGAAGTCGCGGAATTCAATGTCATAAGCACTTTCAAAACGAGCTTTCCAGTCTGTAAGAATTGCAGTACTATATTGAGCATTTAGCCGAGTTGCAACTTGTGGTACCGTTGGTAATTCTAGAACTCCTTCTTCACCAATAACATCACACTTGATATCGTAACCATATTGGCAACGAACAAAGACTTCATTAATGATATTGATACCAGTCTTTGTTTCAATCATAACAATTTGCGGATCTTGAATTTTAGCATTTTGCACATGACGAGTTTGCTTTGGACTGAACACCCGAATATTAGCGTACGTATCATTAACTAGCCAGTGATCAATATCGATTTCATGAATGGCCGTTTCAATAATTGAGCGAGATGAATCGTATTCCTCTGGTTGAGTTTGGTTATAATGGCGTTGGTCCATCATTAACGGCTTACCAATCACACCATCATCAATCATTTTTTTCATTTGAACATACTCAGGTGCATAGTGACGCATGAACCCAACTTGAAGCATCCGCCGACCGAGCTTCTTTTCTGATTCAATAATGTCTAAACATTGCTTGGCGTCTAATGCAAGTGGTTTTTCACAGAATGTAAATTTACCGGCCTTTAATGCTGCCATTACAATTTCGTAATGTGCCTCATTGCTAGCTGTACATACCACTACCTCAACATCAGGATCATTAATTAAATCATGATAATCATCATAATCCTTTGCAGATAGCCCTAACTTATCCAGAGCCTTTTGTGCTTTTCCCGGAACAATATCACAAACTGCTGTTACATCTACATTGGCAATCGTTTTTGACAAACGATGCATATGATCAGAGCCAATAAAACCAATACCAACAATACCTACTTTTGTTACATGTGATTCAGTCATAATAAACAAGCCCCTCTTTATTTGTATTTATAAAATGTTTGCATGTTTCTAAATTAAAATTATTTACCTTCAATAACGTGTTCTTGAATATATTTGTGGGCAATTTGAGCCATTTCAAGTGGATTAGCTTTAGCTGGATCCTGTTCAGCTTCTACTACAATCCATCCCTTATAATTATTAGCAACTAACTTATCAAACACCGGCTTAAAGTCTAAATCGCCATCACCAGGTACCGTAAACATCCCATTTAAGAAGGAATCTTGGAAAGTTAAGCCTTTTTCACGGCATTCCTTTTCCTTGTTACGACGAACGTCCTTAAAATGAACGTGAACAACCCGATCAATGTGGTCATTAAGTAATGACATATAATCACCATCAGAAACGGCGATATGGCCTGTATCATAAAGTAATCCAACTAACTTAGGATCGGTATTGGCCATCAAACGATCAGTTTCTTCTTTAGTTTGAATCCCAGTTCCCATGTGGTGATGATAAGCTACTTTAATCCCATACTTAGCTGCGATTTCACCATAATGGTTCAAGCCCTTGCAAACTTCATCCCACTCCTTATCGGTGAAGTGCGGTTTATCAGTGAAAATATCAGCAGTATCTGAGCGTTGAATTGTATATGTTTGTTCAGAAACAACTGCAATCGGTGCATTTATGGCATGTAAGTATTGACAATGTTTTTCAAAAGCTTCGCTCGCCTTTTCAATTCCATCCCGAATGATAAAACTACTGAACCACTGACCTGCAATGTGTAAATCACGTAATTTCAATTCATAGTTCAATTCATCTGGACCTGGGAAGAAGCCACCAACCTCAGTGCCTTGGAACCCAGCAACTACGATGTCACTTAACAATTGTTGTAAGTTATTATCTTTCCCAATTGAAGGAATATCATCATTCCGCCAACCAATTGGAGCAATTCCCCATTTAATATCCTTTTCAATGTTTGAACTCATTTTCATAACCTCCTAGGTTTATTTAATATCCTTCACTTTAACTGGTCTCCCAGTATCTAACGATTTTTTAGCGGCTTGGGCCAATCGAATTGCCCTAATACCGTCTTCAAATGTACATTCGACTTCATGGTTCCCTCGTACTGCATCTAAGAATGATTCAAGCTCATCTTTATATGCGTCAATATAGCGTTGCAGGAAGAAGAACATTGGCTTGTCACCGCTTACAGAATCCTTTCCAGCAAACGTTGTAGTACTGTCATTAACGTTATCTGCGTGAGCCATCCCTTTAGAACCAAACAATTCGATTCGCTGATCATAGCCATAAACTGCTTGACGACTGTTATCGATGACACCCATCATGCCGTTCTTAAAAGATAAATTGATAATCGCTGTATCAATATCCCCAGCTTTACCAATTTCTGGATCAACTAAAACGTTCCCAGTAACAAATACTTGATCTACTTCGGCATCGGTAATGTAGCGTGCCATATCAAAATCATGAATAGTCATATCCATAAAAATCCCACCAGAACGCTTTACATAGTCCATCGATGGTGGCTCAGGATCACGGGAAGTGATTTTTAGGATTTGCTCATCGCCAATGTCCCCATTAACTCGATGATCAACAATCCGGCGAAAGTTCTTATCAAAACGGCGGTTGAAACCAACCTCAAATTTAACTCCACATTGTTTTACAACATCAAGCGCTTTCAAGATTTCCTTATCATCAAAGCCGACCGGCTTTTCGCAGAATATATCTTTACCTGCTTTTGCTGAATCAATTGTAAATTGTGGATGTAAATCAGTTGGCACACAAATTAGAACAGCTTGTACATCTGGATCTTCTAAAACCTCGTGATAGTCTGTAACAATATTTTGAGCCGCTTGATATTTTTCTTTCCAGTTATCCGTCGCAATTAAGTCACAAACATATTTAATAGTCACGTTCGAAATACGCATTAAATTTTTATAATGAACATTTCCTATACGTCCCATCCCAATAATACCGATTGTGATATTTTCGCTTGTGATATTATTACTTTTATCCATGTTGATGCCCCTTCCTGTATGATTTTGTTAGGTGAGCAATCACTTGTGAAATAATCACGCTATTGCGATATTTAGATTGATTTCATGCGCTCAGCTCATCGCCTTGTTCGCTTAAAGAATAACCGGTATCACTGACATTGTCAACCCAATAATAAATGTTTTTTTGAAAAATAAAACGCTTACTTCAAAAGCGTTGACATTCACAATCGCTAGTGAAATAATAGCAACTGAATTCAAATAATGCTTTGCTCACACAATAACTTTTGCAAAGAGTAAAATCATTTAGGCCGTGAATTACATCATCAATGTTTTTATATCGTTATAAATAAAAGTAGACATAGTTGATTGTTTTAATTTGGGAGGGATGATCATGTCCGAAAATAAGTTGGTCAAAGATGACCATACTCTACTGGTGAAAACGTCTACTGACGATGGGGTCAACCAGAAGGCTGGAAAAAATTTAAAAAATATTGCTCTGATTTCAACGCTAGGTGGTTTACTCTTCGGAGTTGACACAGGGGTTATTAACGGTGCAATTGGGTATATGGCTACACCGCAGGAACTCAATCTTTCATCTAGCAATGAAGGCTTAGTTACTAGCGGAATTACATTGGGGGCTGCATTTGGAGCTGTCTGGGCCGGTCGTTTATCTGATCGAATCGGTCGAAGGCGCCTACTCAAATATTTGTCAGTTTTATTTTTCTTATGTACATTGGCCTGTGCGGTTGCGCCCAACGCAACGCTTATGATTATCTTCAGAGCATTACTCGGACTAGCCGTCGGCGGTGCTTCCGTAATCGTACCGACCTACTTATCAGAAATTTCAACACCCGATATTCGAGGACGACTTGTTACTCAAAACGAGCTAATGATCGTTAGCGGTCAATTACTAGCCTTTATCGTTAATGCCATCCTTGGTAATTGGTTTGGGCACGTCTCACATATTTGGCGTTACATGATTGGCTTCGGAATGATACCAGCAATTCTCCTATTCTTTGGGATGTTAATTGTTCCTGAATCACCTCGTTGGCTTGTCATGGCCAATAAACTAGACGATGCCTTAGAGGCTTTAAAACGCATTCGTCCCAAAGAAAAGGACTGCAAAGACGAAATTAGCCAGATTCAAGATACCTTAAACCAAGAGAGCGAAATTAAACAGGCTACTTTTAAAGATTTAACTACACCCTGGATTCGCCGCCTAGTCTTTATCGGGATTGGACTAGGGGTCATGCAACAGTTTATCGGTATCAACATTATGATGTATTATGGAACTACCATCCTAACACAATCCGGGTTTGCACATAATGCTGCATTAATTGCCAATATTGGTAACGGTGTCGTCTCAGTTATTGCTACCTTTATCGGCATGTCAATAATGAATCGCGTCAATCGGCGCAGCATGCTAATGTCTGGAATTATCGGTACAACGGTTTCACTGTTGTTAATTGTTCTGATATCCGCATTTTTAAGTGATAGTCCTCAATTACCAATTTTCGTTGTATTATGCACGATGATGTTTCTTGGATTTTTCCAAGGTTTCATTTCGCCACTGGTCTGGTTACTCTTATCAGAAATCTTTCCACAAAATTTGCGGGGACTTGGCATGGGAGTTTCGACTTTCTTTCTCTGGTTTGCCAATTTCTTAGTTGGCTATTTCTTCCCAATTTTATTAAACAACGTTGGGATGACACGGACCTTCTTAGTCTTTGTTGGATTTAATATTCTTTCTTTTGTTTTCGCCTACAAATGTGCTCCTGAAACTCGGGGCAAGTCACTTGAATTAATTCAAATGGAATTTAAGTATGGCGAAACTTCTGGTGTTCAGCCAGAAGATAAATAATTTGTGTATAACTATTTTAAAAATATTACTAAAGGTGGTTTTAAATTATGGAAAAAGTACATGCAGGTATTATTGGTTTGGGACGCGCTGGTCAAATGCACCTAAAGAATTTGATGACTATTCCCGAAATTGAAATCGAACAAGTTGCAGACGTCTTCATCGAAAACGTTTCTGAACATTTAAATGACATTGGTATTACCAATCAAACTCGTGACTATCACGATATTTTAAATAATCCTAAAGTAGATACCGTTTTCATCTTTACTTCAACAAACACTCACGAAGAAATTGTAACCGCTGCCGCTAAAGCCGGGAAAAATATTTTCTGTGAAAAGCCACTAAGCATGAATACAGTAGAAGAAGCTAGTCTAAATGTTTTACGCGCCGTTAAAGAAGCCGGTGTGAAACTTCAAATCGGATTCAATCGTCGTATGGATCCACAATTCCGGAATGTCTACGAAGGCGTCCGTAACGGTAAAATCGGCTCACCGCAAGTTGTTAAGATTACTTCTCGCGATCCTGATTTATTACCACACGACTTAATTCAACGGATTGGTGGCTTACTATTCGACTTTACTATGCACGATTTTGATATGGCACGTTACATGATGAATAGTAACATCTCTGAAGTTTACGCTAAGGGTGGTACTTTAATCGATCCGACCTTAAAGGACATCGATGATATTGATACACTGGCTCTTGTTCTTCAGTTTGAAAACGGGACCTACGGGTTAATCGATAACAGTCGTCGTGCAGTTTACGGCTATGACCAACGGGTTGAAGTCTTTGGCTCTGAAGGTATGCTAAAAGCTGAAAATGTAAGTAATAGCACCGTTGAACTTTACAATAATAAGAACGAAGAATTACAAAAGCCACTACCAATTTTCAAAGAACGCTACCATGAAGCCTACATTGCTGAAATGCACGCTTTTGTTCGTTCGATTCTGAAAGATGAACCATTAGTGGCCGAGGGACGCGATGTTATCATGGCACAACGGGCCGCTGTTGCAGCTAAGAAATCCATTGAAACTGGATTACCGCAAAAAGTCGATACTTCATATCCATTAGAGTAATAACTAATTTACTGAAAGAAGGAACTATTTAATGCTAACGACTGAAGAAATTACCCAACAAGAACAGCAAGCTTTACTTTCACATTTCAACTTGGCCGACGTAGCCCCACTCGTAGAGAGCCTACGTGAAATTGGTCAGGAAGACTTTGAAAAGGTTTGTATCCTTATCACCATTAACAAACGAGAAGTTTTCTTCCGCGCCGGCACACAAACAACCCACGAAAACAATTTATGGATTCAAAAAAAATCGAACGTCGTTGACGCGTTCGATCATAGCTCCTTATTTGAAAAGGCTGTTTATGCAGATGACCCCGATAGTTTCTATAAAGGTAGTGGTTTAAGTCCAAAAGACTTTGCCATTGTCGGTGGCGGATTCCCAATTGGTATTAAAAATACTGGTATTATCGGAAGTCTAATTGTCTCCGGCCTAACGGACGAAGGAGACCATGAATTAGCATACAAAGCTTTGCTAGACTTGAAAGCACAGCAAGGTTAACTTTAAATTTGGGGGGGGATAGATTTGAAAGCCTTTGGATTTAATCAATATGGTAATTCTAACGTCATGGAAGAACTAACACTCCCAATGCCTAAACTAGGTCCAAACGAAGTACTAGTTAAAACTGACGCATTTGCCATCAACGCTTTTGATATTGCCGTTCGTAATGGTCAGTTTCGTAATAGCGTAACCATGCTATTTCCAACTATCCTTGGAACCGATGCCGTGGGACGCATTGTTAAACTTGGATCTAACGTACATGATTACGACTTAGGTGATGACGTTCTAGCCCGTCCTGGAATGGGAACTTACGCTGAATATTTCAAAGTTTCAATTGATCACTTAGGCTTACGACCAAAAAAGTATGATCCATATGAAGCCGCGGGGCTCCCCCTTTCTGGAATTACTGCGTACAATACTCTCGTCCACATTGCTCATGTCAAACAAGGGCAAACTATTGCAATCCTTGGGTCTTCCGGCGGAGTTGGCTCGATGTTGGTTCAAATGGCAAATGCGCTGGGACTTTATGTAATTGGTACCGATGCAGAATGCGCTCGAGAAACAGTCATAGGACTCGGTGCATCGGAGTTCGGTGGATACGATACTGAACGCGTTAGCGAAAAATTTGCTAATATGGCTGATATTTTAATTGACGCAACCAATGATGGTGCTGCTTCCGCAGGCTTAAGCATTGTCAAAGCACACGGAATTTACGTTTCCCTAACTAGCCTTCCTAAGGATCGTAAGCAAAAGCCATCCGTAAATTACAAACAAGTTATTCCTAGAAAAGAATACAGAGATAGTGATGCATTTGCAGCTATGTATCTGATGATTCAGAATGACCAATTGCACGTTTCAATTGACCATTTAGAATCGTTCACTCTTGATGGTATTAGAAAGGGACAAAACCTAGTCCAGGCCGGGAACCCTGATGGAAAAGTGATAGTAACACTTTGATTGCACGTCTTCTAGCAAGTATCTAGACTATCTTAAAACATGCAAGTCTTTTAGCACTCACAACACTCATGAGTATCATTCACATATCACCGATTTCTTATATAAACCACCTACACAACTCAGCGCTTTATTAATTATTAAAAGCGTTTTATAATAGTAGTATTAAGATTGATTCCTAATAGCCGGGAATGTCCACTGGGCTTCCTGACTAATGCCTAAAGAAGCTGGGAGTTATCTTTGAAATCTAGTTCAATTTAACGACAATCCGTTAATCTGAATTCGTTTAAAAAGATAGCTACCTGCTTCTATTTTGTTATATTCATTGGAGCTGATAGAATTGGAAGATATTATTTTAGATTGTGATCCTGGCCACGATGACGCCATTGCACTGATGATTGCAGTGGCGTCCCCGTACATTAATTTGTTAGCGGTTACAACTTCTGCCGGTAATCAAAAGCACAGTCAAACTTTGCGCAACGCCATGTCGCTACTAACCCTTATGAAGCGTCAAGATATTCCGGTCGCTTCTGGCAACGCCAAGCCGTTGACTCGCGACCTAATTTCCGGAGTTAGCATGCACGGTATCACTGGGCTCGACGGGGCCACCCTACCTAATCCAGATTTTTTCTCACAGGGAATCCCTGCTACCGAATTAATGGCTAAGATACTGACAGAACATAAGCAGAAGGTAACACTCGTCGTTACAGGGCCGTGTACGAATATTGCCCTGCTTCTTTCTGTACATTTCGAATTACGCTCTGCCATCAAGCAAATTGTCATTCTTGGCGGAGGAATGGGACTGGGTAACTGGGGACCAACAACCGAATTTAACATTCAAGTTGACCCAGAAGCAGCGAAAATTGTGATGGAATCTGGTATTCCAATTGTTTTAGCTCCCCTAAACGTTGACTTTGAAGCTCAACTATTACCTGAGGAGATTGAAAGCATTCGAAAAATTGGTAACCCAGTTGCCGATGTTATGGCCGGACTTTTAGATTTTTACGGTATGTCTTTTGACCATGAAAGATGGAACTTTAAAGGTGTTCCGCTTTACGACCCTTGCACTGTTGCGTGGCTCATCGACCCATCTAGATTTGAAAGTAAAAAATGTAATGTAGCCGTTGAGACCCAAGGCGAGTTAACTGCAGGTGAAACCGTAATCGACTATTATCACATTACTAATCGTAAGCCTAATGCTAATGTATTATTCCATATCGATCGAAAGTGGTTTGCAGACCTCGTCTATAACAGTATTGAATTCTTTAATAACTAATCATTATTAATTTGTTTTTACCATTAATGTATAAGGCAGGTGAACATCTTATTCGTTAAAGATGTTCACCTGCCTTTTTTAAGAAAATTCAATTTTATTTCGTCCGCTTCTTCGCCCGCATAAAATGCACGATAAACGTCGCCGCAAACGCAACCAGTACAAAAATACTAAAGAACGTATTTGAGACTTCAATGCCAATTGCTGGAATACTCAACCCTAATTTCAGCGCGATGAACCCAATTAAAACGTAGGCCATTACCAGAAGTTCTGGAATCTTCTTTAGCCAAACAATCATAATCGAAGCTACGAAGCGCATCGCTAAGATCCCAATCATCCCACCAAGTAGGACAATTACCGGATTATCGTCAAGTGCCAGCGCCGTTAAAATCGAGTCGATTGAAAAAACGATGTCGAGAAAGATAATTGCCGCTACCGTTCCCCAGAAGGATTTTGGCTTTACTTTAGCACTGCCCTTAGCGGCACTACCGCTTCGATTAGCACCCCGATGACGCTCGTAAAAGAAATGAAGCGACATCCATAACAAGTAGCCGGCCCCAAAAGCTTTAATTACCCAGAACTTGATTAAATAGCTCCCAATCCCGATGGCGATAAACCGGAACACGTATGAGCCCCACAGGCCCCAGATTAACGCGGCGTTTTCCTTCTTACGGTCCTTTAAACTCGACGTTTGGGCCGCTAAGACCACGGCATTATCAACGGATAACAGGCACTCCATAATGGCTAAGATGAGAATAGTCATTAAACCACTGGTTGTCATCACTGCGGCGTGCCAATCCGCCGCTTCAAAAAACGGTGCATATAATTTAACTAGTAAATGCACTTTGGGCCTCCTTCTTAATTACAATGAGTTCACGCGGATTCTCAGTTAATTGCGCTTATTTTCGCTTGCGTTTCTACCATTTTTTACAATGGGTTTGTTAACATTCTATCACTAATTACCAATCAGACGAACCCGGTCGACCAAAAAGCCCCCGCATCCGCGAGGGCTTCTTTAGCACTATTAACAACTACCGCGTATCAAATTTTTCCAACGCTTGGTCGTTGGCTTTCTGAACAGAAACGTAAACTTTATCGAATAAAAGGTCTTCAACCGCAATCAGGTGACCGAATTCTGAAGCCGCCAAGTGGCAATCTTCAAAGCGAATGTTTTGCATCGGCTTCTCTGGAAAGGCCTTCAGGTCAAACGCCCGGGCTTCCTTGGCATAGTCCGCATCAAGCGTTGCCGTGACGTTTCGAACCGTAATATCACGGACCTGCGTCTTCTGTAACGCCTCCGGAATTTGATCAGCAACCGCCGCCCACATTGGTTTCATATCGGGCGTAACCGCCATCGTCTTCTTATTATACTGGGTATGCCAGTTCATCAACCACGAGAATGGGAATTGAACGTTATGCATCTCCAGGTGCTCCGCCACGATATCCCGAATCACGCCGCCGCGGTCAGCCGACGACTTCATCCGGAAACCACAATCGGTATTCAAGAACGTCATGTGGTGAATGTGAACGTCATGAACGCCCGCAGAAACTTCACTCCCAATCGTCACACCGTAGCCAGAATGAACGACACAGTGGTCAATTTCGATGTGCGCGGCCGGCCGGTTTACCCGGTGGCCGTCACCATCTCGGCCCGACTTAACAACGATACAATCGTCACCACAGCTGAGCTCACAGTGGTGCACCCGGACGTTGGTCGACGAATCCACGTCGATACCATCCGTACTTGGACCGTTATTCTCTTTGACAATCAGATGACTAATATCAATTTGATCACAATAAGTGATTTGGCAATTCCAAAAACCAGACCGCATTAGTGTCAGGTCGCTGACTTGGCACCGCTGCGACTTATAGAGCAGAATCTCACGCGGCCGCTTTACTTCGTAGTCGACGATCCAGCGCAGATTTTTGGCATCGTACACCTTTCGTTGACCACCCTTTTGATCAGTTCCCCAATAACGCGCCCACCAAATGGGGCCTTGGCCGTCAATCGTGCCGGGACCGTCAATGGTTACATTTTCGGCCTCCAGAACGTTTAAAATAGCAGCCGGCCAGGTCATTTCGACCCCGGCCACCCGGGTCTCAATCTCACGATACTGGTCGAGTTCAGACGCACCCAACAACGTTGCCCCGGCTTCAAAGTGCAGGTGGGTGTTGCTTGCTAGGAAGAGTGACCCGGTCAGGTAGGTCCCCGCTTCCAGCACGAGTGTCGTCTGTTCGGCCGCCGCTTGATCCAGTGCCTGCTGGAGAATGGCGGTATCTAGGGTCTGACCATCCGCGTGCGGATGAAATTGGCTGATTGTTAGCATAATCGATACACCCCTTCAAAAATGATTGTTCAACTTTTCGGAGGTACTTAGCGTGACTGTTCAGTTCTAATCGAAATTCTCTTTGCGGTTAGTCGTTCTTTTCAAGTGCTTCCCAGAGACCGTTCAAGTACGCGATCCCTAAGGCCCGGTCGTACAAACCGTAGCCGGGACGACCATTTTCGCCCCAGATATCACGGCCGTGATCCGGACGAATGTAGCCGTCGAACCCGCTATCGTGGAGCGCCTTCATAATTTCATACATGTCTAACGAGCCTTCTGAAGACAAGTGGGCCGCTTCGTGGAAGTCACCCTCGTTACCCATGAATTTAATATTACGGGCATGGACGAACGGAACCCGGTCCTTCTTAACGAATTCGCGAATTAATGCGGGTACGTCGTTATTCGGGTTTTCGCCCAGGGAACCAGTACAAATCGTGAAGCCATTGTAACGGGATTCATGTAACTTTTCAATCGTTAACATGTCTTCGCGGTTCTTGTAAATCCGTGGCAAGCCAAACAATGGGCGTGGCGGGTCATCCGGGTGAATCGCCATTCGAACGTCACATTCCTCGCAAACTGGAATAATGGCGTCTAGGAAGTACTTGAAGTTTTCGGTTAACTTCTTCGCGTCAACGTCCTTATAAGCGTCAAATAAGCGCCGAACTTCGGCCAACCGTTCTGGTTCCCAACCAGGTAAAACGTAGCCATTCGAATTTTCTTGAACTGAACGGATAATGTCTTCGGGGTCCCCCTCGACAAACCGGTGTTCAAACGCCAAATCAGTCGAACCGTCTTCGAGTTTGAAATGTAAGTTCGTCCGTACCCAGTCAAAGATTGGCATAAAGTTGTAACAAATGACCTTAATGCCGTACTTAGCTAAGTTACGAATCGTTTGCTTATAGTTTTCAATATATTTGTCACGCGTTGGTAACCCAATCTTGATGTCATCATGAATGTTGACCGATTCGATGACTTCCAACTTGAGGCCCGCGTCTTCAACTTCTTTTTTCAGGGCCGCAATCCGGTCTTCTGGCCAAACTTCGCCTACCGGAATATCAAATAGTGCCCCGACAACTTGGGTCGTGCCTGGAATTTGACGAATATCTTGCAGACTAATTGAATCTGAGTTGGATCCATACCAACGGAAACCCATGTTTTTCATTAGAGTCACTCCTAGTTTTTATAATTAGTTGCATTGGAAATGAATTGCTTAACTTTCAAACTGCGAAAAGCTTACGAAAGCGCTTTAAATCAACGTTAATCGTACCAAATTTATATCATTCTCAATGTAACCGGTTGTAATTGATGAAATAATTTGACCTTATTTTCATAACGCGATACGATGTTCACGGTAACATAAGAGGAAAGAGGAATTTAGAATGAACGTATTTAAATCAATTATCGCTACAGTTGCAACGGTCGCAGTTTTAGGTGGTGCCCTTTACACCACGGCAACGGCCGCTTCCAAGACGACGCCGGTTCAAACCACGACGACTAAGAACACGACTAAGCTGCCTTCACTTTACAGCCGTTTGATCCAAAACCAAATCGGCCCGTTGCAATAAGCTGGCTTTAATCATTAACAGGAAATCCTGATTATCCCCCTGGGGGTAGTCAGGATTTTTTTGTTGATGTACTGCGTTAAACTGCCATTGAGAAGGGCGGCTTTCCTGCCTTATGGCCGAAACGTGTTCGGTCCGGCTGACGCCTGTGCCTACTACGCTAAGGGCACAATGCCAAAGCCCGGCATCATGCCCTTAGCTAGGTAGTGCTCGGCATCAACCCGCCGGCCCTCACACTCTTTATTTTTCAAAAAACCCAAAATACCGGTAAGCATTATTGTAAGCAATATCCTCAATCACCGGTCCAAGCACCTTTTCATCATCCGGTACCCGGCCCTTTTCTGCCAACTTACCGTAGAAGTTGCACAATACCCGACGGAAATACTCATGCCGCGGATACGACAAGAAACTCCGCGAATCCGTCAACATGCCTACGAAGTTCGGCAACAAACTTTGTTGCGCAAAAATCCGCAACTGCTTGTCCATGCCTTCCGCCGTATCGTTGAACCACCAGCCAGCACCGAGTTGTAACCGTTGCTGACCACCCTCTTGAAACGCCCCCATCATGGTTGCTAGTTGCATCCAATCGTTGTCGTTCAATGAGTAGAAAATACTCTTCGGAATATCGTGGGTTAACTGCATCTTGCTGTACAACTTCTGCATCTCACCCGCAATGTCCGGCTGAGTCCCAACCGCATCGTAACCAGTATCTGGTCCCAACTGGTCAAACATCGGCTGGTTCAAATCCCGAATCGAGTTAATGTGGAATTGCATCGTCCAGTTAAACTGTTTGTTCAGCTTCATCAAGCCTTCCAGCAACATCGTAATGTACTGGTCGTGCTCCGTCGCCGTCAACGGTTCGTTTTGAATCCCCTTCGCCACAATGGCGTCCAATTCCGCGTCACTGGCCTCAACGAAGTGGTAAGTCAACAGTGAATGGTCAGACAAGCGACCACCGTTCTCGTTAAAGAAGGTGAACCGTTGCTTGAGTGCCGCTAGCACGTCCGCAAACGTCTTGATCTCAACGCCCGCGATGGCACCCAATTCCTTCAAGTACGCCCCGAAGCCGTCCCGTTCAATCTGGATCAACTTATCCGGCCGCATTGCCGGGAGCGTCTTAAAGCCGTTTTCCGCTTCGTCGGCTTGAATCAACTTATGGTAATGCAAGTCCGACGCCGGGTCATCCGTCGTGCAAACCGCCTTCACGTTCGAGTTGCGGATCAAGCTCCGCGGCTTGAAGTCGTCGGTTTGTAACAACGCGTTCGCTTTCTTCCAGATGGCTGGCGCGGTCGCCCGCGTCAAGCGTTCATCAATGTGGAAGAAGCGCTTTAGTTCGAGGTGGGTCCATTCATAGAGCGGATTGCCGAGCGACTTTTCAATCGTTTCGGCCCACGCGAGGAACTTTTCGTACTCGTCACCGTCACCGGTGATCAGTTCTTCGGGCACCCCGTTAGCCCGCATTAGACGCCATTTATAGTGATCGCCATACGTACCTTCGTTGAGCCAAACCCGGGTGATATTCGGGTAATTTTTGTTTTCGTAGATCTCTTCCGGATTCAAATGGCAGTGGAAGTCGATGATGGGCATCTTTTCCGCGTAATCATGGAAGAGCTTTTTTGCCATTGAGTTTTCTAGTAAAAAATCTTGGTCTAAAAACGCCATCCTACTTACCTCCTACTGAATCGTGGGTTCGTACTTCGCTTGAACTTCGGCCTTGGTCTTCGCTAAGCCTTGTAACAAGTCTAAATGTTCCGCAATGTGCGCATTTAAGTACTTGTCGTAAAGCGCCTGGTGATCCTTCAAAATCTTGAAGAAGCGGTCGCGGTAAACGTAGCGGTAACTCTTTTGTAAGTTCAAGATTGACCCGTACATCGTGTGGAGCACTTGCCGGGCGTCGTCGTCACTCAATAGGGTCATGACGTTGTCCGTGTTAATCGTTTCAGGCTTTGGTGCGGTACCGTCAGTTTGAGCGTTGAAGACGTAGAAGGCTTTAACGTCGTCCAAGTTATCGTAGGAGAACTTGTAGAGTTCAACCATTAACTTCGGATCAACGTGGGCAATCACGCGAAGCGCTTCCAACCAGTTCGTGCCGGCGGTTTTAACGTGCCAGCCATGTTCCTTAGATAACCGACCGATAATTTCGTAAACTGACAGTTTGTCGGAACCAGAATGGATACTCAACTTGTAACCAAAGTGTTCCGCAATGGCTTCATGAACCACGTATTCGCGTTCGAAGCGGTCGATGTCACCAATGTAATCGATGGCCTTTTGGAATTCACCGTAGAACTTCGGGGCCAGCGTTTCGGGCGTGATTCCCTTCCGGTGTAATTCGTTCGCGAAGAAGTAGTGGTTGGCCGGTGTCGTTGGCACGATCGTTTCGTCCATCGAAATTTCGAAGTCCAAGTTGTACGGTACAACGAACTTATGGTAAATAAATTCAGCGTATTCCACGGCGCCAAAGAAAATCAGAACGGACTGTTCGACGTCCTTCTTACTGAAGTGAACGGACGCTTGGTCACTGATTTGGAAGTCCTTGTCGAGGTAAGTTTCGTTGAAATACTTAACCAGGTCAACGTCGAGGGCGTTAAACTTCGCGTCCAATTCGTCATCGGACAAGTCCGCAATTTCGTTATGAATCTTTTCCGTGCAATCCAACGTAATCATTGAGCACCCGGCCTTAACGGCGTAATCCACTTCGTGTGGGTTCTTAACGTGGTCCCCATCGGCAGCCCAGCCGTCGGTGTAGCCTTCTTCAAAGACGGCCCAGCCGGCATCCAAAACAACGTCAGTTTCGGTCCGGTTCGTTAATAGTAATTCCCGAATGGATTGTTGGGCTAAAACGGGCATGATCCCGCGACCCTTGAACAACCGTAAGTGGGCGTTTGAAGCGTTGCCAAGCCGGTCGCCCAGGCCAAAGGTATACTTGTAGCCGTGCCGTGAAGTTGGCTTAACCCAAGCAAACCGCTTAACCAATGCGTGCCAGTTCGTTTCGTTTAAGTCGCCAACGACTAAGGTCTTGTTAGCGTCCTGAACGCTTTCGCGGGCGTCGAAGTCAGCAACTTGCGCACGGTCTTCGTAAACGACCAACGACTTCGCAACTTGTTTGCCGTTTGCTTCGTGCAAAATAAAGTAAACGTTCTTGCGATCAACCTGAATCGATGGTTGGTAAACGGCCGCATCACTTAAGTTCGTGTAATCACCGTTTGCAGCTAAAATTTCATGAACATCTGTAACTAATTGTTGTAGTTCCATGTGAATTCCCTCCGATTTGATTCTTCACACTATTATGTTCTGGCACAAAGCCGGATTAATTTTTTAATTAACCCGTTAAACGCGCTGGCTTTACGGGTGCGTTTAACGAGGTTTTTCTAATGGTAAGCGCTTACCATCTGAACATTAATAAGTTTATCACAAATTTATGCACACGTTAACATTTTTTGGCAATAAAAAGAAATTACTTGCGTAACCTCTTTACTGAATCGCGGATAATCACCGTCGGATCAATGATTCGCTGTTCAACCGGTTGGTCGTCCCCCGTCAACTGTGCCGTCAACGCGGCCACCCCCGCTTGAACAATTTCATCGGTCGGCTTCCGAACCGTCGTCAACCTTGGCAACAAGTATTGGGCGTGGCTCATATCATCATAACCAATGACTGAAATATCAGCCGGTACTTGGTACCCCAAATCTTGGCAAGCCCGAATAGCACCGACCGCCATATCATCGTTGGTCGCAAAAACGCAAGTCGGAATTGAAGCCGCACTTAAGATTTCGCGCATCGCGTTGTAGCCACTTTCGGGTAAGTAATCACCAGCCCGCCGCCATTCAGGCTTAGTTACGCCGTTTTTAGCAGCTAAGACGTCGTCAAAGGCCCGTTCCCGGTCAACCGCCGACACGAACCCGGCTGCCCCGGAGATAATCCCGAATTCATGGTGGCCCATCCGCACCGCGTATTCCACGAGCCGCTTGGCCCCCAGGTAATCATCCGGCGCAAAGTTCGACACGTCCTTGCGGTCAATCCGCCGGTTCAAAACGACCAGTGGTAAGTGCCGCTGCATCAACGTTTCAATGAACGGGTCATCGGCACGTGACTGACTAACGACGATCGCCCCATCGTACTGTTGGCGCGAAACGCCGGCCTTACTGAGCGCTTCAATGCTATCGAGCGACAGCGAGTAGCCGGCGGGCAAGGCCGCCTTGGCCCGGTTGATCACGTCAACTAAGAAACTCGGGGAAGTCCCGTTTTCAAGTTCCGAAAAGAAGACCCCAATTAAAAATGAATGTTTTTCAACGAGGCCCTTAGCGTTTAAGTTGGGCACGTAGCCCAGCTCGTCGGCCAACTCCTGAATGCGCCGGCGCGTCGCCTCCTTGACTAATGGACTGCCGTTCAGCGCGCGCGAAACCGTCGTGTGTGAGACGTTGGCACGTTTGGCAATCGTCCGAATCGTTACTTCTTCCATGTTACTTCCTCCGTTTTAGCTTACTTTAATCGTTGACCCAGCGTTCAAAATCGCGGGTATCCTTGCCATGATAGCGCCTGCTATCAACCCCTTTACTCTATCACATGTCCGCGGTTGCGCCTATTTGAAAAAAAGACTTTCAACCGCAAAAGCGGGCTAAAAAGGGGCAATGGCAAAAGCCAAAGCCCCCAGTGAGTCTTCGAATGAGAATCGTCGAAACGTGCTCCAGACCAACTGACGCCTGCGCCTGCTACGACAACACCCCAACGCAAAACGCGCGTCGTGCCGTTGTCTAGGCAGTGCTCAGCATCAACCCGTTGGTCTTCCACACTCTCCGAATAATTTGTTCGTAACTGCCGTTATCTGCTTAGCTTAATCGCGGACCACTTGCGCGTGATCAGCCAACGCCTGCTTCAAGGTCGCCGTAACCGCCCCCGTACCAGCAATCATCTGCGTGAAGTACGCTTCGATTTTTGGTGCTAACCCGGCGGCAACGAGGTCCACACCGAAGATTGACGCGTTCTTTAAGACTGGTTGCAAGTGCGCGGCGACGTCGGTTGGTTGACCAAGCTGAATGTCAGCCACGTGCTTTTGGAGGTCAGCCAACAGCGGGTCGGGACTCGGTGTAAAGGCTTGGCCGTCGTCTTGAACCGCCATTAAGTAGCGGAACCAAGCCGCAATGACTAGCGGAATAAATTCGAGCTTTTGTGGATCTAATCCGGCCCGTTCTTGATAGTGTTTGATCGTAACGCCATAGCGAATTGCCATCTTTTGGGACGTATCCGTAGCGATTCGTTGTGGGGTGTCCGGGATGTACGGGTTCGGTAACCGTTGCTGTAAGAGTTGGTCGATAAAGGTCTTCGGGTCAATCACCTTCGGATCGGTTACAACCGGTAAGCCTTCTACGTAGCCAATTTGCTTCAATAATTTAACGAGATCAGCGTTTTGCAATTCACTTGCGATCGACTTATAGCCCAGCACGTTTCCTAAAATGGCTAGGGCCGTGTGCAGCGGGTTCAAGCAGGTCGTAACCTTCATTTCGTCAGCGTCGTTAACGGTCGCGCGGTCCGTCACGATCACACCGGCATCTTCAAACTTCGGCCGGCCGTTTGGAAAGGCGTCTTCCACGACCAGGTAGTGGACTGCTTCAGTATTAGTGAACGCGGCAATGTTGGTGTGCTTAGGAGTGTGCAAAATTTCGCTATCCTCAAAGCCCGCCGCGGCTAATTTGTCACCCACTACCTTGGCCGGGTTTGGCGTAATCCGGTCAATCATCGATAACGGGAAGCTGATTTTAGTTGGGTCTTGTAGGTAGGCTAAGAAGCCGTCGTCGACAAAACCGTTACTTAACCAGCCCTTAGCAATCGTCAAAACGCTATCCTTCAACCGGTCACCGTTTTGCGAGAAGTTATCGGTACTAAGCAACGCCAACGGTAACTGGCCGTGTTGGTAACGGCCGTAGAGTAAGGCCACTAAGCCGGCCATGTTGCCCTTCGGCGCCTTCGGACCAGCCACGATGTCGGCCTTTGTCAAATCGTTTAAGTCTCCAGCACCCGTCCGTAAGTTGTAGCCCTTTTCGGTAATCGAGAAGGTCACAACTTGTAACGACGCCTGTTCAAAGATGGCGAACATCCGTTGCCAGTCAGTTGGGTGGTCGGGACTAAAGAAGTGCGCTTCGGCCACCGACGCAAATAGTTCTTGCTCAAAGTTGCCGTCCGCCTTTGTGATCACCCGCAAAATCCGGTGATCGTACGCGTCATAAATATCCTTAACGACGTCTTCATCGTAGGTTTCGGCCACAATGACGCCCGCGTCTAGTTCGCCCTTTTCAATCAACCGGTTGGCGATCGCCGCGTGGAAGGCTCGGAACAAGTTCCCGCCGCCAAAGTGAACCCAGCGGGGGTGCGCCTGCGTGTCCTTTTTCAATTGAGCTTGGTCGTAAGTCGGCACCTGAATGTTGGCCGCCTGAAACGCGTCGGCCTGCGTTAAATAGTTATCCGTAATTTTTACCATTAGTAATGACTTCCCCTCTTAATTTTTGACCAATTGGTCGTTATTGCGTTCGTTGTAATAAAAGTCGCTGGCACCGCTAACCTGTACGTTTTGTAAACTGGCGTGGGCGGTGTTTTCGATGAAGACTCCGGCTTGGGCCAATTCGGGTGCGTCGGCAATCATCGCGGGTGCTTCTGGTTGCGCATCGGCACTGAGGCTAAAGTGGGCGTCACTCAAACTGACACTCTTAATTGGCATCTCCGGCAGGCCGTAAATAAAGGCGGCGCAGGAGCGCACGTT
Source organism: Lactiplantibacillus modestisalitolerans (assembly GCF_005405425.1). Classification (GTDB taxonomy): domain Bacteria; phylum Bacillota; class Bacilli; order Lactobacillales; family Lactobacillaceae; genus Lactiplantibacillus; species Lactiplantibacillus modestisalitolerans. The sequence goes on from NZ_BJEA01000009.1 coordinate 104,212, forward strand.
AGTCGCAAACAGGTGGCTAAAGCTCAAGTTTTCAAACTGCGGCGTCCGTTCGTCGACCGGCAACTGGTCCTTGGTCCAAACGTACGGTTCGCCCCCGTGCGGGCCACAGAAGTAGTAGGCGTTGACGATCAGCGGGCACAGTACGTTATCCATGACGATGTTGGTCACCATGATTTCGCTAATCTTGCCACCCCGACCGCGCCGCGTCTTAAAGCGAATCCCGCGGTCCGTGTCTTGGAAAGTACAGTTCGTGATGGTGACGTTGCGAATATCTCCACTCATTTCACTACCGAAAACCACGCCGCCGTGACCGTGGCTCATGTTGCAGCCACTAATAATGATATTTTCGCAGGCAATCGCTTCGGCCGCTTCCTCGGTGCCGGCCTTGATGGCGATACAGTCATCACCGACGTCGAAGCAACAGTTCGTGATTCGAACGTTGCGGCAGGATTCGGGATCCAAGCCGTCGGTGTTCGGTGAATTCTTAGGATTAATCACGGTCGTACCGTTGATCCAAACGTTATCACAGTCAAACGGGTGCAACGTCCAGGCCGGTGAATTCGTGAAAGTCAGCCCGTCAATCACGACCTGCTTAGAATGTTCAACTGAATATAGGTACGGACGTGGATATTCTAATTCGGCTTCGTGATTCTCAAAGCGTTGCCACCAGCGGGCGCCTTGCCCGTCAATAATACCGTCCCCCGCTAACTTAACGTGGGTCAGCTGGTTCCCGTATAAGCAGGCCCGATAAACCAAGCGGGTCGCGCCTTCCCAACGGGACTTAACGGTTGGGTACAAGTCGATTTGATTACTAAACTTCAGCCGGGCCCCCGCCTCTAAGTAGAGGGTCAGGTGACTCCCTAATTGGAGGGAACCGACTTCGTAGTCGCCGGCTTGTAAGGTTAATTGCCCGCCACCCTGCGCCACGAGGGCGTCAATGGCTTGCTGGATGGTCGCGGTTCGCGTTGCAACGTCAAGGTCGGCAACGGCCGCTGACGTGATAATACGTTCATTCATTGTTCTAGCCTCCCAAAAAAGAAAACGTTAACATTTATAGTTTCAGCTTAATAAAAAACCGTTAAAAGTCAAGATTCTTTTAATCTTGTAGCTCGGTAAACATGATTTATAACCGCTATAAATCAACGTTTATTCCACTTTTTTATATTTTTTTGCTAAAAAACATTGTATTTTGTGAAAAAATGAGATAATCTCTATGTAAGCGCTTAATTAATTAACTTTTTGGCTTTTAAACATCTGAACGCTCATCAAAATGCACACGTGTACATTTAAGAAAGGAGGTCTTCCACGTGTTAAATCTTCGGCTTGGCATTCGGGCGCATGATTTACCCGCTACGTCGCTCGACGAACTGCTCACGCAGGCCAACAAGTATCCCTTTACTAACTTTCAATTTGCACCACTCAAGTTAGCCGCGCTTGGCCTGGGTGACGTCCGGTTAACACCCGGTTTAGCTACTGCCATTTACAGTAAGATGCAGCAACACCAACTTGACGTTTCCTTATTAGGTTGCATTACAAACTTGGCCCATCCGGACGCCAACGTCCGCGAAGCGGAACTCAAGCGCTTCGAAAACTTCATGAGTGTGGCCCGCTACTTCGGTAACGCCATCGTCGCCACTGAAACTGGCAGCGTCAGCCCCAATGGCCGGACACTTGCGAACTTCGAAGAGCCCGTTTTCGAACGCGTCGTTAAGTCGACCGCCCGCCTTGCTCGGACCGCTGAAAAGCTCGGCGTCCTCTTCGCGATTGAACCCGGTGATAACCACCCGATTCATGATCTGAAAACGACCCGCCGCCTATTTGAAGCCGTCGATAGCCCGAACATGAAGCTTGTCTTTGATCCCGTTAATTTGATCACCGCTACGAATTACCAGCAGCAAGACCAAATCATCGATGCGTTTGTCCAAGAATTCGCCGACAAAATCGTCGCGGTTCACTTAAAAGATTTTGCAATTATTGACCAACATTGCCATGTTTGCGCCTTTGGTCAGGGCCAGTTGCATCGTGAACGGTTCATCAAACTCATTGCCAGTCAGTTCCCACACCTATTTTGTACCTTCGAAGGAATTCGACCGGCCGAAATTCCAACCGCCCTCACCGAGTTACAACGGTGGGTCGCGCTTGATACGTTTTAATTCAATTTAGATTGTTTTGTTAAACGAAGGAGGAACACCTATCATGCAAAATCAGACTTCTGCACCTGCTCCCAAGAAGCATAAAATCACGTTACTCACTCGACTCGCTTATGGGAGTGGGAACTTACTTGGTAGTGGGGCCCTCGGGATCTCCGGGACCTGGCTACTATTCTTCTACACCACTTTCTGTGGTCTTCCAGTTGTGCAAGCCGCGTTAATCTTCTCAATTTCAACTTACTTAGACGTTATTTTGAACCCATTGATGGGGTTCATCACCGATAGTTTCTATAACACCCGCTTAGGGCAAAAATTCGGTCGGCGGCGGTTCTTCATCCTCTTAGGGATTCCGCTGATGCTGATCTACCCAGCCCTTTGGGTTACCGGGATGAACTTCTTCTACTACTTAATTTCATACATTTCATTTGAAATCACTTATACGATGGTCATGATCCCTTACGAAACCTTAGCCGTTGAAATGACGGATAGTTTCGACGAACGGACTTATTTAACCGGTTTCAAAGCAATGTTCGGTAAGGTTGCCAACTTTATCGCCGCTGCGTTACCAGGGGTCTTCTTCACCTTACTTGGTAAGAACTCGCCATACTCATTCTTAGCAACTGGTGCCGTTTACTGTGCGATCATGTTAATCGCCTTAACGTTCTTATACTTCAACTCATGGGAACGTCCCGCTTCCGAAGTTGCTTCAGAACACGTTGAAAACATCTGGGAAGGTTTCAAGAAACTCTTCATCGATATCTTCTCAACCTTACGTTTAAAGACTTTCCGGGCCCACTTAGGGATGTACCTCTTCGGGTTCGGTGCTGAATGGCTGTTTACCGCGACCTTTACGTACTTCATCGTCTTCGTATTGGCACGGCCTTCAACCTTAGTTTCTGAATTGAACAGTTTCAGCAGTATTTTACAATTAATCTCAACCGCAATCTTCATCGTAATCTGTGCGAAGAAGGGCTTCACCCGTCCATTTAGTTTTGCCTTAGGGATTGTTATTACGGCCGTTATCTCATACGTCATTATTTACTTCTTCCACATTCCACACCTCACTTGGTTAGTCGTTGCCGTTACGGCCGTCTTCGGGATTGGTACCGGTGGTGTTTACTACATTCCATGGACCGTTTACACCTTTATGGCCGACGTGGACGAAGTTGTCACGAACCGGCGGCGTGAAGGGATCTACTCCGGTGCCATGACGATGGCCGGGAAGTTAATCCGTGCAACCATCGTCTTCATCTTAGGGGTTGTCTTAGCTGCCTTTGGTTTCAAGGAAGGTGCTTCCGTTCAACCACAAAGTGCCGTAAACGCAATCGTCGGTGTCTTAATTGTCGGTGTTATTGGGTTGGCTCTCTTAGGTCAATTCTTCTCTAGCCGGATGAAGTTGGACCACCGCACCCACAAGATCATCTTGGACGAACTTGACCGGATTCATGCTGGTGGTAAGAAGGAAGACGTTACCCCAGAAACGAAACAAGTTATCGAAGAATTAACCGGCTTCAAGTACGAACAATGCTTCGGTAATAACAACGTTGGTTACCAAGAAAAGAAGCATGAAAACCACACTGCTTCGCAAGCATAGTTAGCCCGTCATTTAGACAAAATCAATTAGGAGTGATAGTTGTGTATCGTCAATATGGAGACTTACAAACCGATTGGCCAACCAAAGGCGCCCAAACCATGCTCAATCGGGAACCCGAAATGAACTTAAAAGGTAAATGGGAATACGAAGACGGCTTGATGCTAAACGGCATGTACGCCATTTATAAGACGACCCATGAAAAAGCTTATTTTGATTATATTAAGCACAACATCGATGAATTTATCGATGATGAGGGTCACATCAAATCGTACCACCGTGACGAATGGAGCCTAGACTTCATCAATAACGGGAAGGCCGTTTTAGACCTCTACGATGAAACCCACGACCCGAAATACAAGGCCGTTGCTGACCGTCTTTATGATCAACTATTAAGTCAGCCCCGGACTGATATCGACGTTTTCTGGCACAAGCAAATCTACCCGAACCAAATCTGGTTGGATGGGCTGTACATGGGCTCCGTTTTCTACGCCCGTTACCAAAAGACGTTCGGTATTACCGACCACTTGGAGGACGTTGTCCACCAGTTCCTAGGTGCTTATAAGGCGACCTACGATGAAAAGACCGGCCTTTGCTACCACGCAACCGACGTTAGTCGCAAAGCCTTCTGGTGTGACCCTGAAACCGGGCATTCTCCGCACTTCTGGACTCGTAGTATTGGTTGGTTCGTCATGGCGATTGTCGACGTCATGGAATACTTACCAGCCGACCTGGATGGCCGTGAACAAATGCTCAGTAACCTCCGCGACTTGCTGAAAGCGCTTCGCAAGGTCGCTGATCCAAAGACTGGCCTCTGGTATCAAGTTACCGACGAAGGCGACCGGCCAATGAACTACTTGGAATCCTCTGGGAGTTTAATGATCTTAAACGCCATTGCTAAGGGCCTTCGGATGGGCTACTTGGACGAAGCTGAATGGTCAGACTTCCTGAAGAACGGCTTTGAAAACGCCCTGCAACAATTTATCTCGGTTGACCGCCACGACTACGTCAACGTCAACAAGATTGCCCACGTCGGCGGCTTGGGTGGTGCTAACAAGCGTGATGGTTCCTTCGCTTACTACATGAGCGAACCAATCGTCGTCAACGACCACAAGGGTGTCGGTCCATTCCTCCTGCTCGCTAATGAAATGCGCCAGCGATTGAATTAATTCCTAACCAGTTATCGTCAGTCGCTGGTTCAGTCAAGTACTGACACACTTCCTTCAATAACGGTGCCACCCGTCTATTGAACGACGTCCGCTCCGGATTTTTCCGGGCGGACGTTTTTGTTATAACCGACACTACTTTTACAAATACGTCTTTGTACCAATTAGTGCTGACCTTGCCGCCAGCAGCGGGTGTCACAGGTTGGCTGGAACACTGCGGTCATCGATTTGAGCTCACTCAGAAGCCCACTGAGCAATCTCAAATTCGAGCCTTATTCTAAGCCGGAAGAACCCCACTTCCGGCCAAGAATAATTTCGCAGTTGAGCCATGGTGACACCCGCTACTGGCTAAACTGGCTCTAATACTAAGTACCGTAGCTCACTTTAGTAAATCTCAGTTAGTAAGCTTTCTTGAAGGACAGCTTACAAAACCGCCCTGTACCAGCGTCTAATGAGCTTAGACCTGTAAATTGCCAAGCCCAGCATACCCGTGACTACAATACAGCTCAAAACATTCTAGCTAAAAGCTTTGATAATTAGCCCGTAAGACTCGTTTACGGGCAATCGCGTCTCTAAAGCACATTGTGGTCATTACGTCGTCAGGCGTGGTGCTTACAAACCCTTGATTTTAACCAGGGGTGGTTGGGTTGGACAAGCGCTTCCATATCCGTCATACTTAAGGTGAGTTGGTACGACTATTACTATTCATAAGGAGCATACTAAATGCAAATCAAAACGATCCAACCGGCTGACTACGACGCCGTTGATCAGTTAGTTCACGCAGCTTTCAGCCAAACCGAGCACGGCTACGACGGTGAGGTCGAACTCATCCACGCCCTGCGCCAGGACCCCGCTTACCAAGCCTACTTGGAAGTGGTCGCCTTCGACCCCCTGCAACGTCCAATTGGGGTCGGTTTACTGAGCCCCATCACGATTGGCGACAGTCCCATCACGGGCTTAGCCCTAGCACCCCTCGCGGTTGATCCCGCCCACCAAAAACAGGGTGTCGGTCGCCGTATCATTCAAAAACTCGAACAACGCGCCCGGATTTCTGGCGGGGCCTACATTAGCGTGCTCGGTTGGCCAGACTACTACGGTCAATTCGGTTACCGACCCGCAAGCGCGTTCAACGTGCAAGCGCCTTGGGATGACGTCCCTGAGGACTACTACCTACTTAAACCGTTAACTCCAAGCGGCTTAGAAGGGATTCACGGAACCGTTGGCTACTTGCCCGCGTTTCAGAACTAATTTTTAAACCAAAAAGCCCCAGTAACGGCCAATGATGGCTGGTACTGGGGCTTTATTAATCAGTCTTTTAAGAGGCACGAACGCATCACCGCACTATCTACCTGCTTGCGGCAATAATCAGCCTGTAAAAGCGCTACACTATCGCTACGTTACGCTACAAAAAGACGCCCCACAGCATCGCTGTGAGGCGTTTCATTTGGCGCTAGCTTAGTACATCTTAAGCTGGTCGAGCCCTTTCATTAAGAGCGCAAAATCATCAGTCTTCGAAAACTTCAATGATTCGCTTTCTAATTTATTGAACTTTTCAATTAAAACGTAGGCTGCTAAGTAACGCTTCAAAGCGTCCTTGCTGGCCCGAGTATCGTCTTCAGCCTTTAAGTTTGAGCCGCTAACGACGGCGCGTGCAAATTTATCTGGGTTGATTTGAATTTTTTGTTTTGCCATGCTGTACTCCTTATTGTTAATAGTTCGGTCTAAAGCAACAGCATCTATCATAGGCAAAACCAACCCGCGCTGTCAATCCTAATATAACTAATCAATATAAAAACAATAACGTTGTCGTATATATTGAATACTGTTTTAGGAATTAGCGGTTGAATAACTTTGCAAAAAAGCCTTGTTTGGGCTGCGACGTCTTTAACATCAACGGTTCCGGAAAACGTTCACAAATGTCGATGGTCGGAACCTCGACCGCCGATGTGGCGCACAGTAAGACGGCGGCGCTATTTCGTTCACAACGATAATAGCGATCATTGCGAATCGCAAACTGGGTTTGAAGTCGCTGGGCCAGGGCCACGTAGCGACTAAGAATATCCGCATCAAGTTTACCGTGAAACAGTAAGTACCGTTCCGGTTGCCGTTGGAGTTCGTAAGTCAACTCGTTTGAAAAGTCCCGGCGCAGGGCCTGCTCAAACGTAATTTTTAAATCAATTCTCTCATAAAAAGTGCCTAAACAGCGGTGCTGCTCATCAGGATGCAGTAACGGCATCCCCCACAACGCAGTTTGAAGCCGTTGTTCAAAATCGCGATCATTATTAGCCATTGGCGCTACCTCATTTTTAGCTGAGCACGGGGTGCTTGCATTCACTCGTAACGAACGTCACTTTTTATTGCGAAGCTTAGCGATTCATTGCGGAACCGCCGTCTTGCATGATGCTCCGAATTTCTGGTTCACTGACCAGATTCAAGTCACCACTGACCGTCAGCTTCAAGACGCTGGCTGCAATTGCGTAGTCGACTTGTTCTTGACCATCGAAGTTGTGTAAGAAGCCGTGCAATAACCCGGCCCCAAAGGCGTCCCCACTGGCAACCCCTTCGTAGACGTGTAATTGGTAAACGGCACTTTCGTAGAACTTACCGTCCCACAATAATAATGCGGACCACTTGCTGTCTTCAACGGAGTTAATGTTCCGCAAAATACTTGCAACGGTGTGGCAGTTTGGATATTGATCAACCACGGCCTGCATTCCGGCTTTGAAGCTATCCTTTTGGTCGATTCCGTGGCGCATATCACCGTCAAAGGCTTTGATTCCTAAGCTGGATTCGAAGTCTTCGTCGTTCGCCAAGACAACGTTAACGTAAGGCATCACTTTCTTTGAGAAGGCTTGCGCTTCTTCGGGAGTCCACATTTTACCCCGGAAGTTGGTGTCAAAAATCACGGTAATCTTGTGATCCTTGCAGTACTTCACAGCGGTCAGGATTGCGCTTTGTAATTCAGTTGAAATCGCAGCGGTAATCCCTGAGAAGTAGAAGTAGTCGACGCCGTCAAGGATGCTTTCCCAGTCGAATTCAGCGGCTTTAGCCGTTGCGAAGGAACTCCCCGCCCGGTCGTAAACAACGTTGGTTCCCCGGACACTAGCACCCTTTTCGAAGAAATAAATCCCTAACCGCGGGCCGCCACGGTGCAGTTTACTGGTATCGACACCGAATTTACGGAGGGTGCCAACCGCTGAGTCACCAAGTAGGTTTTCTGGAAATTTGCTGACGTAAGCGGATTCATCACCTTGTAACGCAAGGGAAACCGCGACGTTTGCTTCCGCACCGCCGTAAGTTGCTTCAAATTGATCTGATTGTAAAATTCGTTTGCTTTCACTTGGTTTGAGCCGAAGCATCATTTCACCAAAGGTTAATACTTTCATCAAGACACATCCAATCTAATTAATAAATACGCTTATGATATATACACTATCATAACCTTTTTCAAAAGCCGCGTTAAGCCTTATTGTAACCGTATACTTCAATTTGCGTGAGTGCTAAAAATCTGGCACTGTTTGCGGCTTTTTTCAAATTATTCAATACTATTTTAGTCGTTCGCCGTGCTGGGAATGTGAACGATTGCAAATCAGCCGTATCAACGGTCTTAAAGTCCATCGTTTCGCCGTCCGAAAAGCCAATTGTTACTTGGTCCCAGAAGCCGTCATGATCCCATTCAAGCCGGTCATGCCGTAAGAGTAACTTCACACAGTCAACTTCAACTTCCCGACCGAAGTCAATCGTTAAAGCGGCGTCCGCCTGTTCGTGAATGCCCCACGAACCGTACGGATAAGAACCGTGTGAAATGTTAGCGAGTTTACCGTCAATTGCGTTTGACGCTAAGAACGTCGGGTTCGTCTCCGCGGTTACGTTTGAGACCGCGTGCGGATAAACGCCGGTATCGACAGCTTGGTCGTGGGGGTTCAAAGCCAAATTGCGATAAGCTTTGATGTCCGCTTCCGAAGCTTTCCGCACCATAATACAATGCCGCTTGGACGCAAACGCCGTATCAATGTTGCGCTTATCCGGCGCAATCGTGTAAATCCAATGTTTATGTGCCATATAAACAAGGGTTGGCGCTAGCGTTTCGTCAAGCTGCACCCAAACGTATTGGTGCGCCTGATCCAATTTAACTTGAATCTTTTCGCCCGGCTGCCAAGTCATGTCCTTAATGCCGAGAACGGCTAAGTCCCGTCCAGTGGTCATGTAAGGCTTCACGATCTTGTCATAAGAAAAGACGCCGGTTTTGACGTGGTTATCTTGGTCTAACAATTGAATCGTAATATCCATATTACTTATCTCCTCTAGATGAAACTAGCCCGTATAATAATACTAATATCCAGTTTACACGGTTATTGGGATTTGAAAACCCTTTATTTTAGTAAATTTTTTCAACCACTTTTTTACTTAGTGCTATTTAGCCATAATTGCCCCTAACCAACACCCATAAAGACTATTCTTTTAGCTTGAAACACCTATTTTTATTACTTAAAAAGGGATTTAATTACTAAAAAAGCCTACGCCAATTTCGTAATCCAATTCTTTCAAAGCCTTATGTAATCAGGATAAAAGGCGGTATACCAATCATATCAACAATCGTGGATGCCTTATCTTTTATCAAAAAACGGCAAAAATGTAGTTAGCTAAAATTATTTTTACTTAATCTATTTACTTTTTAAGTAAAAATAATATAATAACGTTTGTAAACGTTTACAACTGATTTGAGGTGTATCCATGAATAACTATTTCAAAACTACTAATGTTCCGACTAGTAATGTTCAAAATCTAGTTAATGAAATAACATCGGTTGTGCAAGAGTCAGTTAACCAACCAATCCCACCAATTCTTGAAGCTGCTGATTACTTACAGTTCAAAGTTGACGGTGACCGGACTGCCTTTGAGCATCGTTATTTTGAACGTCGCAAATTATTAACTTGTTATACACTCTACTTACAACATAATTTCGACGAACCAGCATTTCATTACTTTGAGCAACTCATTACCTCTACGCTTGACGAAGTGTCGTGGTGCCTCGCTGCTCATTTAAACTATGATCATTTTGAATATGCTACCAAACACACGATTGACCTGTTCGCGGCCGAAACGGGGCAAACGTTGGTCGAAATTGAAACCATCTTTAATAAACGCCTATCCGTTGAGCTGCGGGATGCGATCAACCAGCAAATTGATCAGCGCTTAATTCAACCATTCCTTTCACAAGTTTGGGACTGGGAAACCAAACAAAACAATTGGAATTCAGTTTGTTCGAGTTGTATGGGCATCATTTTCCTATTAACACCCGAACTTAGCAACCGGGCACAATTATTGGACCGTATTAATCATAACTTGATCATTTACCTTGACAGTTTTGGTCAGGATGGTATTTGTACTGAAGGTTTGGAGTATTGGACCTATGGCTTTGGCTATTTTATTTATTACTTTGACCTTTTAAAGGCTTCTCAATCATCGGTCCCCTTCGACCTTCAGCAAATTAAACAAATTGCGGCATTTCCGGCAAGAATCCAACTGGCGAATAATGATTTCGCTAACTTTTCGGACGTTTCCGCTGACCAGCCAATTGCAACCGGTATCTTAGCTTACTGCCAGCAGCATTTTGACACGGCAATTCCAGTTGTTAAAAACGTTAGCCGCCTTGGCTTTGACCATTGTTTCCGCTACGCTCACGTGAGTCGTAACTTGTGGTGGTCAGATTTTAAAGCCAGCACCTTGCAGCCATACCGACACTTTTTTAAAGATGCTCAGTGGTTGATTGATCGCCATTCCGATTGGACCGTCATGCTTAAAGGCGGTAGTAATCAGGAGTCACACAATCACCGTGATATTGGTGAAATCATCCTGAACATTCATGGTCAACGCATCTTAACAGATATGGGTGCACCAATTTATAAAGACGGGTACTTTGGTGCGGAACGTTATCAAACCGTTCAAGCACAAAGCGCCTGGCATTCGGTGCCTTGTGTTGATCAACAAGAGCAACTGGACTCGGTAGAACGGGCAACCGTTGATACCTGTGACTTAAAACAAGCCGTTAATTTTCAACTAACGCTTAACAACGCGTACGGTCATGCCGTAACTCGTCATCTTAGCACTGATGAACACACGTTAAGATTAACGGATACCTTCCCAACCGTTAGGAAAGTTACCGAACATTTTGTGTTCGCTACCGAACCAATTCTGGTTGAAAACGGGTGCCTAGTGCCACTAGCCAATTCTCAACAAACGGTTTATTTCAACTGGACCGATGCATCATCATCCGTAACTAAAATAACCGTTCAGAATCACATTGAACAAAATGAAACATATTATCGATTGAATATTAACCTTAAAGAACCAATTTTTGAATTATCCATTCATTTAATAGGAAATCAGGAGGCTCAATCATGCAAACGCAAAAGCCAAGAAAATTAAAATGGTTTAACATCGCTGGATACGGTGCTGCCGATATTTTTGGTAACGGTGCCTTGACCGTTGCTTCTACTTGGATGTTATTCTTCTATACCAGTGTTGGGGGATTATCTCCTATCGCTGCCGGATCTATTCTCGGGATTGCCCGGGTCTGTGATTCCTTCATTAGCCCCTTAATGGGATACTTAACCGACCACTTTGGTAACACTTGGCTTGGTCGGAAATTCGGTCGCCGGCGGTTCTTCTTACTAGCAGCCGTTCCACTAATGTTTATTTACGTTATTATCTGGATTGCTCATATGAACTACCTCTTCTACTTAGTAACTTACTTACTAATGGAAGCCTTTACAGCAATGGTTATGATTCCATATGAAACCCTTGCTTCAGAAATGACGATGGATTATGACGAACGGACCAAAATGACTAGTTCCCGAATGCTCTGGGCTGCGATTGCAACCTTTCTCGCATCCTGGTTACCAGGTCGCTTCTTTGCCATCTTTGGTAAGAGTAGTCCTAAGGCTTTCCTCGCCAATGGTATTGCACTCTCGTTAATCTTTATCGTTACTTTACTTATTACTTACTTCACCACTTGGGAACGTCCAAACAATGCCGAAACTGACAATGTTCAAGAAAAGAAGGCTAAGAGTCAAAGTAACGGCGGTGCCTTAACTGGCCTCTGGCACGCATTAAAAGATATGGGTTCTGTTTTCCGTATCAAGAGTTACGCCTTACACTTGATTATTTATCTATTTACCTTTACCGCCCGTGATATTATCGGTGCAACTTACGTTTACTTCGTTGTTTACGCGATCCAAAGTAACTCAATTCAAGCGTCAAACTTGTTAACGTTCGGTTCAATTATCGGGATTCCTTGCAACCTTCTATGGCCTAAGATCATGTCTAAACTTGGACCTAGTCGGATGCTCCGGGTTATGTACATTATTATGTTTGGGACCACTGCTGCTTACGGGTTCTTATACTTATCACCACTCGTTGGGACTGCCCAAATCTTAATCTTTATGTACGTTCTACAAATTACTTGGGGGATTTCAAATTCCGGTACTGGTTATGTTCCGTGGACTGTTTATACCTTCATGCCTGACGTTGACGAAATTGTTACCAAGGAACGTCGTGAAGGTGTCTTCGCCGGAATCATGACTTTTGCTCGTAAGACGACTTCTGCTTTAGCACCATTCTTAACTGGGATTGTTCTTGAAGGTAGTGGCTTCGTTGAAAATGCGAGTCATCAATCCGCACACGCCTTAGATGGTTTAGTTCTCTGGATGGTCATTGGTGTCGGTGTCTTATTACTCGTCGCAACTGTCGCAACGTTCTTCTTCAAGCTTGATAAGCAACATCATGAAATCCTAGTTAACGAAGTCAACCGTCTCAAGAACGGTGGCTCGATGGCTGATGTTGAACCAGAAACGAAGAAAGTCGTTGAAAACTTAACTGGCTTCAAGTACGAAAAACTTTGGGGTCACAATAATTTACTATAAAAGTAGGTGTACGCATGACAAAGTGGTCATCAGAACTTCAAAATTCAATTAATCAAAAAGTTAAATCCATTAGCCAAACCATTGGCGATCGCTTTCCCCATGCTACTAATGCAGATGGAAACTATCAATTAGAAAAACCGCAGTGGTGGACTGCGGGATTCTGGCCAGGAATTCTCTGGCAAGTTTTCCAAACCACTCACGATGAACAACTTAAAGAAATCGCCATCCGTTGTGAAAAACAACTCGCAACCGTTTTGCAAGACCCTAACAAGGTTGATCATGACGCTGGCTTTATGTGGATGCTTAGTAGCGTGTATCAGGATCAATTACTGCACGATGAAACTGCTAAAACCCACGCACTGTTAGCAGCCAATCTATTAGCAGCTCGCTTTAACATCCGTGGTAACTACCTTCGCGCGTGGAATGCTTGGATTGGTCGCGAAGATAATACCGGGACGGTCATTATTGATAGTGTCATGAACTTACCGCTCCTTTACTGGGCAAGTGAGGTCACTAACGACCCCCGCTTTAAGCACATTGCAACTGCACATGCGGATACTATTTTGCAACACTTTGTCCGTGATGACGGTTCCGTTCACCATATGGTTATTTTTAATGCTGAAACTGGCGACGTTGTTGAAAAGCTTGGCGGTCAAGGGTTCGCCGAAAACAGTTCTTGGTCGCGTGGTTGCGCTTGGGCCCTGTACGGTTTTGCATTGGCCTACAAATATACCCATGCCGAACGTTTCTTAACCGCCAGCATGAAGGTTGCCAATTACTTCCTAATGCATACCGAAACAACAAAAATTGCGCTCTGGGATTTCAGAATTCCCGCAAATACCGCTGAACAGAAATATGATTATCCGGATTCATCCGCAAACGCCATCGCAGCTTGCGGTTGCCTCCTACTAGCTGATTTAGTTACGCCTGAAGAACACGACTTCTACTACCAAGGTGCCGAACGATTAGTCACCGACCTAGTTGAACAGGCCTCTGCGCTTGATGATCCTAATTGTCAGGGGTTAATTAAACACGGTACTGGGCATTTTCCAGAGCAAAAGAATCTCGACGTGTCCTTAATTTATGGCGATTACTTCTTCGTTGAAGCCGTCAATACTTTAAATCACGTTCAAACATTACATTGGTAAGGAGAATCTACAATGACTGAATTATTTAATCATGAGGTCGCCGTAAATCCGATTAAAACTAAAGCTGATGTTGAAAAGGCGTTAATCGACCTTTGCCGACCGATGTTAAAAATTATCCAACAACAAATTCCTGGTCGTGTTAGAAAAGGGACCAGTGGTTCTGTTTATACCGAAGACAAACGCCAAATCGAAGGTTTCCTGCGGCTCTTATGGGGCCTAGGTCCATTATTCAAGGACCCCCAAAAGATTAAGCAATACCCCGAATTATATCAAATGGCAACCGAAGGGATCCTAGCAGGAACTGACCCAACAACCGCCAGCTTCTGGGGCGCTGATTTAGCCGATTACGACCAATTATTTGTTGAAATGGGCTCACTAGGTGCATTCCTAATTGAAACTAAGCCGAGCTTCTGGGATACGTTAACCGCTCAGCAACAAAAGAATATCTATCAATGGCTAGATCAAATTAACAATAAGAAGATTCCACATACTAATTGGCTGTTCTTCCGGGTTCTCGTCAATTCATTCTTTAAGACCGCTGAGCAGCCCGTTGATCAAGCACTATTTGATCACGATCTAAAAGAAATCAACGATTATTACCTAGACCATGGTTGGTATTTCGATGGCTATATTAATCAAATCGATTACTACATTCCATTTGCCATGCACTATTATGGTTTGTTGTATAGCCAATTAATGGATGATTCTAAAAACAGTCCCCTCTTTAAGAAGCGGGCAATCCTGTTTGCAAATCAATTCAAAAACTGGTTTGCAAACAACGGGGCTGCGTTACCGTTCGGTCGAAGCCAAACTTACCGCTTTGCACAATCCGCTTTCTGGGACGTTTTAGCGCTGACTGGCCTTCAAGTACCAGGACTCAGTTTGGGCCAAATTAAACACTTAGCCTTAAACAACTTGCGCTACTGGTTTAAATTACCAATTTTCAGCACCGATGGTCTGCTCACTGTGGGTTACGGCTACGACAACTTAGTTATGGGTGAAGGTTACAACGCCCCTGGCTCACCTTACTGGGCTTTAAAAGACTTTATCCTACTAGCCATTCCTGACGACGCACCATTCTGGACGACGCAAGAACAAGCGGTTCATTTTGATGATAAGCAGTTACAACCTGAACCACGGATGTTGCTTGTGCACGGCGATCATGGCGACGAACTCCAGGCCTTCACCGCTGGTCAACATTCTCATGAACACGCTCACGCCGCTGCCAAGTATGAAAAGTACGTTTACTCGACAACCTTTGGCTTTAGCGTTCCTAAGGGGCAAGTCATGCTTAAACAGGGTGCGTTTGATAGTACTTTAGCCATATCAGAAACGGGCTTGAATTATCAAACCGTCTATGGTTATAAAGACTATCAAATCCACAAGGACTACGTTTATGCTGATTGGCAACCATTTGATGACGTTGAGATTAAGAGCTACATCGTCCCGTTCTATCCATGGCATATCCGGATTCACCAAATTAAGACGGGCCGGCACTTATTCTTAGCGGACGGCGGCTTTGCTACCCCAACTAGCGGCACTGCTCACGAAATCAAAAATGGGGTTTACCAACAAAATAACGTTGGTCTAGTTGGTGCCGTTAATTACCAAGGTGACTTAGTACCAGAAATGTTGACCGTTGAGCCTAACACCAACATGCTCTACCCACTGACCACCATCCCAACCTTAACGGGTGAAATCGATCAGGGTGAACATACGTTGATTGCTGGCTTTGTGGGTAGTCCAGCTTTGAAGACTCTCAAGGCAGCACCAACCGTTGAACTACAAGGTAACACGCTCACCATGCACTACCTTGATACCACTAGAATCATTGAATTAAAAGAAATTTAGTATTAAGTCAATTAACGCGAACATATTTTATCCATCTAGTTCAATAATATGGCTTATACTCTGAGTAAGGTATATCATTATGATATATCTTATTTTTATCTATTCGGAAAGAGGTATGTTGTGACAACTTTAAATGATATCGCTAAAGTAGCGCATGTCTCCGTAGCAACCGTTTCACGGGTTCTTAGTTATGATAAGTCGATGTCCGTTTCAAACGAAACCCGTAGCAAAATCTTTGAATTAGCTGAAACATTGAATTACACGAAGTACAAAACCAAAAACGAGCGCGTCAACGGCACCATCGGCCTCGTAACCTGGTATTCGCGTGAAGAGGAACTAAGCGATCTTTATTACCTATCCATTCGCTTAGGCATTGAAAATTATCTGCAACAAAATGGATTTCTAATCCAATACATTTCCCCACAAAAAATCGATGTAAAAAGTAAACACTTAACCGGGGTCATTGCAATTGGTAAATTTAGCCACCAAGAAATGCAACACTTGTCAGACATGTACCAGCAAATCGTGTTTATCGGCTGTAACAGCCTTAAAGTTCACCGAAGCTGCGTGATGACAGATGTTGAATGCGATTTTCAGGCTCTTCTTCAAGACGCCCTGTCTAAGTTCGACGCCAGCCGAATTTTCCTGTTAACCGGAAAAGAATCGACTAACGATCAAACTGAAATTATCCAAGATGAACGCGTCTTGCTGTTTGAAAAATACCTTAAGGGGACAACCAACGTTTATCAACAACACTTTACGGCTAACTCTGGCTATCAACTAATGACTGATATTTTAGACGCACATGATGCCTTACCACAAGTAATCTTTGCCGGTAACGACGCCATGGCAATCGGCATCATTAAAAAGTTATTGGAAGCCAATATAAAAGTTCCAGAGCAAGTTAAAGTGATCGGTTTCGATAATATTTCAATTGCGCAGTACGCAGCCGTTCCGTTAACGACCATCGACGTTAAAACAACGCAGATGGGAGAAATGGGCGCTAAATTATTGTTAGAAAATCTAAAGGCTACTCAGCCCCTAATTCAAAGAATTACCGTTGGCACAGAGCTTGTGTCTCGCCAATCTTATTAAGCGTTTAAAGCACGCTATTAATTAAAAACGACGATTAACCGCACCCAGTGTGATTAATCGTCGTTTTTTGATGTTTACCATAAAAATAAGGCTTGTCCTTCTAATCGCAACAGTGCTTCCGTAAAAAAGTAGTCTGAATAAATTAATGGAACTTCGTACGTCGCTGGCCGGTGGTAAGCCTCAGTACCGCCCCCGATAATTCCATCTTCAGTTGTTTGCCAGTTAGCATACTGGTCAGCCGTGGCCATCAGAATAGACTGAGCTGCTGACCGGTACGGCTTCTCCTCGGCACTAGGTAACCAGTCTGCTAGTTCCAATAAACCGCACGCCGCAATCATCCCCGCACTCGTATCTACTAATTTTGGGACCTTGGGTGCTCGGAAGTCTGCTAACGGAATATAATGATTGAGCTGACACTGCGCAATAAAGTAGTCAGCAATTCGCTGAGCCACAGCTAAATACGTTTGATCACGTGTATGCCGATAGGTAAGCGCAAAGCCATAAATCCCCCACGCTTGACCCCGACTCCAGGCCGAATCTGCTCCCACACCCTGACCGGCTAACTGAGTCAAAAAGCGGCCAGTTTCCGCATCAAAGCTTGCAATATGACCAACTGAGCCATCCGCACGAACCAAGTACTTCGCAACGGTCTTCGCATGGCGGTCGGCCATCTTCGCAAACCGCGGATCTCGGGTTTGCTCACTAGCCCAATACAAAAGTTGAATATTCATCATACTATCAATGATGACCCATCCCGGTTGGTCATTCCACGATACCAAAAAATTACCGTCAACGTTGAAACGCCCCGCTAATAAATTTGCAGCGTGTAGTCCCGTTCGCTGAGCTTGCTGATCACCAGTTACTTTGTAATGTGCGACCGCGGTTAACAACCATAAAAAACCAACATCATGATGAATATCCCGAAAGGTCGCCAAAGCATCATCTAACCGTTTTTCTTGAAAGATTGCGGCTTCACGTAGTTCTAACTTGCCCGTGTAGTTAAATAGCTGCCAGAGTAAGCCACCCCAAAAGCCATTTGCCCACCAATCGCTACCGCGCTCTAGCATAACGTCACTATAAAAGCCGTCATACGGGATATACGGCGTTTTTCCGTCTAATCGTTGATTCTCAGCCGCAACCTTCTCCATGACGCGTTGCAGCGTTGTTACGACCCAATTATTCATCCCGATTTCCTCCTACATTAAGCGAAAAGACCCATCTTGTGAGTCGTTTCAACAGAATCGTCTCATTCTAAGATGCGTCTTTCCTTATCAAAATTCAAGTTCTATTTAACCGAGCGAATGGCAGAAATGAGTAGCCCACCAATCACTTCCATGACAACTGAGAAGATGAAGATGGCTTCATAACCTAGCTCCGTTACAATCACTGAGGCCACTAACGCGCCCAGCATTTGGGCACCAGTTACCCCTAAATTGATTAGCCCTAAATCCTTACCAGCCGTTTCAGCGGATGGCAATACATCTAAGTTTAAGGCTCCGTCAACCGAATTATAAATCCCCGTCCCCATCGCGGCTAACACACCATATACGTACATCGTCCACGGATGAGCATCAAAAAGTGGGAATAATGCGGCTAATCCCAGTAAATAAGTGGCAATTGAAACGGGCAGCTTAACGCGTCGTAATTTATCTGCTAAAATCCCTGAAACCAGTGCGAAAGTTAGGCCGATAAAAAGCATAATCGATGAGAAAATTGAAATTGCTGCACCGGCCGATTTATCACTCATCATCATGTAATCAGTGAAAATATACAACAGATACGTCGTAATAATCGTATGTCCAAGCACCATGAAGAACTTCCCAAACAAGGCTAAGTAATAATCACGAGCCCCCTTTGTTGGTAACGAGAAATGGTGAACCATACTTTCCTTATCCAATTCCACTTTAGGTTCATCCATATTAGATTTTTCACCTGCTAGTAGAATGTGAACAATCATCAGTACCACGGCAATCGCGGCCATAACGTACAGTCCGACGCGAACATCACCTAAGAACTGGGCAGCTAAAATGGCAAACAATTGCGGAACAATTGTCCCCCCGACCCCGTAGAAGGTCGAAATCGTTCCCCGCCACTTAGGGGCAATTCGATCTGAAATTTGAGCATAAATTGATGCGGCAACGGCATTTTCAGCAGCCGCCGTAATGACCCAAATAACAATAATGGCGATAATTGATTGAATATTAGCAATCGCAATCAATGATAAAGCGGTTACAATCGTTCCTAAAACGATATAGGGCTTCCGCTTCCCCCAGCGCGTTCGCGTAACATCTGAAAACGCACCAAACATTAAATTTGCAATGGCAGCCGTTAGTGATGAAACCATACCTAAAATCCCAACGGCCCAGACCTTGTTTGCAGAATCAATTTGACTAAATAATTGCGGTAACAGCGTACTCCGCGTTGATGCCACGGGACCAATCCAAACGGCTGGCGACATAAACATCGAAATTGCGAATGCAATTGGTAATTTAGGTTGCTCCTCGTCTTTAACTTTAGCATTAATTTCTGGTTTCTTCTTTACCGCCGCCTTAGCTGCGTTTGTGTGTTGCTTTGGCTGATTGCTCGCCATGAAAATCCACTCCTTTCAAAACTAACTTAATTTAACTGTGACAATGTCTGCGCCTAATTGGATTTGAGCGTGATCAACGGTTAGCGTTACTTGGGGTTGTTCATCCCAACGCTCTTGCCCATAACTAGTTTCTTGGTGTGCGTAAACTCCCGTTACTAGCCAATGCTCCCCAGGTACCAACTTAGTTTGCCGGCCTGGTAACGCCACTACTTCTGGAGTCATTAAATTCGTGTTCGGAAAACCACCAATTGAACAATCCGCTTGCTGTGAATTTCCCAATAAGTCAACGATTCCAGAAAATCCACTTGGACCACTAAACGTACTTCCATGTGCACTCGTTTCAAACTTTCCAGGCTCATCCGGTGAGTTAGCAACACCAAAACCAGTCTCATAGGCTAACGTTGGCTGTTTAACGGTTACCCGGTGTAATCGAATTTGCCATCCCGCTAGGCCTACTAACCAAGTTCGAACGTTCATATTGTCATTAATCCGCCAAGTCGATGCGACCCACTGCTTCGTTTGAACCACATCAGATACATTATTCCGACTGTAAAACATTCCCGGTTCAACAACATCATGACCACCCCGGTTAGCGACCATCGTTGTATCACAAGTTTGGAGCCCTAACATCGAATCCATCACGGCTTCTTCTTTTAATTGGTTTTCGCGTGGAACTGAAAAGCCAAATTGACTAGAATACGCAAATTTAAAGTATTTTTCATTCGTTAGAGCGTGATAATTAGGGCCTGGCTGGCCCGCGTTGAGTAAGATGCTATGGCCCTTATCACTCATCGCTAACAGGTGCGGCGCTGCCAACAGTTTCGTTGGCTGACTGACTGACAACGGTGCTTCTAACGTTCGCCAATACGGGTCATCTGCTGGTAATGCTAATAACAAGAAAATCTTATTTGACCAGTATGGTGACGTTGGGCTGTTATAAGGCTCAGTCATCAGCAACTGCGCGTAGCCATAACCTAACGTTAGTAAGCCACTTTCATCAAAAATAGGGCGTTTGAACCACCACCGTAAGTTCCGGTTAATAATTCCTTTCATTTCAGCCGTTTTTTCCGGCCAAACATGGCCGTAAACCATCGCAACCCAAAATGCTACGGCCGCGTAGCGATACGTTAAGCTCCGACCAAATGGGACGTTAGCCCCATCCGCTGCAAAGAACGTAATAAACTGGGTTGCAAATTCTCGCGCACGTTTTCTAAAAACGGCACTCTGCGGATCATCAGGCAATAACACACTGTACAAAATACCGTAATATTGAAACGCAAACGGCGTATAATAATCCATCCGTCCACGAGCGCTATCTTGATACCAGCCATCTTGGACGTAACAGCGTTCAATTTTAGCCATTGCCGCTTGAACATCCGCTTGCTCTGCCGCAGTTAAACTAACTCCTAGTTGATCTAAAACATGATAAATCAAGATTTTAAAGAACTGCCAATTACCATCGGAACAACCATGGGCAAAAACCTGTCGTAACCAAGTCGCAATTTGATGTTGTTGCGCCGAATCGTAGGCCTTCCAGAGCGCATGCTGGTGGTGCCAAAGTGCAAACGCAATCGGCGGCATTTCAACCATTCGTTGATCGCGGTCATGTAAGTTGCCCCAGTAATCGGGACTTTCAGGATCCGTGCCTGCTAAGATACCGGCCTTAAGCTCCGCTTGCCAGCTAGCATCTAGGCGGTTAAACGCAGGACCTGCACCCCATAATAACCTTGCAAAACCTTCAACTCCCGCAATCCGGGTTCCATAACCAACTCCCGAAGAGCCAAACATGATGCGCGCCTTACCGTGATAGTGTTGCCGTAACGGCTGATTAATTTGCTCAAACAAATTCTGATAATCAATTGCCGTATTTAATTGCATCTGTGTCATCTAACGCCGTCCCCTTCCTAATAAATCGTTAAATCTAAGTTTAAGAAACGCAGAAGCGCCTCCACATAAAATGTATCGCCGTAGATAATCGGTACTTCCCGGTCGCTCGCCCGATGATACTTTGCCGATCCCTTAGTGACTAGCTCATCATGAGCCGTATCAAAATCACAAAAACGTTCAGTTAACGCGACTAGCATCCGATAAGCTGCTCCTTGGTACAATGGGCGTTCAGCCATTGGCAAATATTTCACCAATTCCAACAAACCACAAATTGCTATTGCCGTTGCCGTGGTATCATAATAAATTGGCGTTGCCGGGGCCCGAAAATCAATTAAAGATACGTTTCCAGTTGCAGCAACGTTAGCGATAAAGAATTGAGCGGCCGCTTTCGCCTTTTGCAGGTATGCGGTTTGATGATTATTTTTATAAACTAACGTTAACCCATAGAGCGCCCACGCTTGTCCACGGGACCAGGCCGAACCTTGACCATATCCTTGACCACCAAGATTGCCCTTGAACGCACCCGTCACCGGATCAAATACGGCAATATGATTACTGGATCCGTCTGCACGTAGGAGCGCTCGCGTGGCCGTTTGGGCATGGGCATTCGCAATCTGGGCAAAACGCTGATTACCCGTCTCCTGCGTTGCCCAATACAATAACCCCAAATTCATAAAACAATCTACGATTACTTGCCCCTGCTGTTCAGCACCGTTCCAAGCAACGAGGTAATGCCCCGCCGGATTATAGCGTCCAGCTAATAACAGTGCTGCTTTTAATCCGCGCTTTCGCGCCCGCACGTCACCCGTTAGGCGGTAATCTGTGACCGCTGCATTTAGCCACATAAAACCAACATCATGATCTAATTCATCAATCCTAACTAACGCATCATCAAGTCGCCGCTCAATCTGACGAGCAAGTTGCTGATAACTAGTTTGCTGAGTTGCTGCAGCAAGCTGCCATAACGTGCCGCACCAAAATGCATTTGTCCACCAAGTTGGATGCTGTTCACCAAAATCTTGGTACCGATGATTAGTGGCAATGTATGGCTCAGTTGCACCGATTCGCTGGCTCGTAATGGCTAACTTTGCTTGGACACGTTGCCAAGTGGCTTGTATGAATTGTTGTTCAGTTTTTGTTAAGTCATATTTCATTGAGCTTCCTCCAAGCAATATCGAAAACGTTTTCTTTACTCATTCATATTATCGATTTCACGAAGCCGACTATAGACAGATTCTGATAAATTGTGGTACAATTTCAGCCAAAAAGGTAAGCGTTTACGTATTCAGATAAAACAATGCACTTATTTTATACTAAATCGAAGGGGATGACCCACTTTGCCCGGTATTTTTAACTTTCCCTATTTACAAGTAACGGACATCTTGAACATTTCTGAACAAGACTATCCATTAAATCAATCCAATCGCTATCAAAAAAATGACACCAACTTATTAGTCTACGTTAAGCGCGGTCAGCTGCTTATCCGCAATCAGCGCGATTTCATCTTAAATCCACATGAATTATTAATTCTGCCCACTGATGAGCCGCTCACCCTAACAGCTACCGTTCCCCACACGACTGCGCTTCAGCTTATTTTTCAAGCAACTTCTAAGCACTTAACAGCCTTATACCGGCGAACCTTTACCTTTAATGATGAGCCACTCCTAACAGCAATTCATTCGGAAAGCCAAACCATTTTAGACCTGCGTCGCCGTAAACCCGAAATGTCCTACGACATGGAAATCGGTGAATATTTCATCGCGACAAGTGCCTTATTATACAGTCGAGCAACGGCACTACTCGTCAAGCTTTGCCAAATGGAAATCAAGAATCGACTACCGCAAGCCATTCGGCTAAAAAAAGCCGAACCGCAAACCGCCCCCGATCCAGCTGCGGTCCAGACTCAGCTTCACTATGCACATGCAACCTCTGGTGCACTCTATAAGCAACTGCTCGTTAACCAGATTATTGCTTACATGAAACTAAATCTCGAAAAACCGCTAACGATTGAAAAAATCGCCCAAGAATTCTTACTCGGTAGCTCCAACCTCAAACGCATTTTTAAAGCCGAAACTAGTACAAGTATCATGGCTTATTTCAGAACACTTAAAATGGCACGCGCTAAGGAACTAATTACAGAACACCATCTAAACTTCACCAAAATCGCTGCTAAGCTCGGTTTCAATTCGGTTCACCACTTCTCGGCAGCTTTTAAAAATTACACTGGTATGACACCTTCGCAGTATTATCAACGTGTCCGTCCTCAAGAGGAGCCGCGTGAGCAACCTTAATTATCTAAGGGCGCACAAAAAACGCCTTCCGATACCTTGGAAGGCGTTTTTATATTATTCAAATTCCATATAATCAATCTTATTATTCATAATCATCCAAAGACCATTCATCATGCCAGTCAATATATGGACGATCACCGACAAATCTAATTGGCAACCAAACATAGTCTGCAATTGATGTATTGGCAACGACAACATCGTCCAGATTATCCGGACGCGTATCTTTCATCTCAGGATTGAAAAATTGTTCAAATGTTTTAGCGTAGTCCTCATACTTTCTATCCATTTCGTTTGGTAACCAGCGATCCTGACAAGCAATGTACAAATCCTTTTTACCTTGTACTTTAAATACCGATGTCACTTGCGAATAATATGACGTTCTAGTTGTATCTTGAGGACTCGGATTTCCTAACACCGTGTATGGGCCATGCCACGTATCGGCAACCGCAACTTCTGACGGACTTGGAAAGTATCCCGTAGTGCCAGAAGTAAGTAGATAATGCTTATAATTACGAACAAAATGTGCAGTTGCTTCACGAACATATGGTGGGAATTTATGTGGAAAATGAGTTGAATAATACCCCGTTAAATCTGTATAGTCATCCGTTAAGTCAGCACAAATGGTTTCTGAATGAACCCGTTCAAAATAATAGTACCCCTTACCATCAGGAGCAACGGCTAAATCAAAGTCGCCCGCACTCATTCCTAATGGCGAAATATCTTCATTAACAATTGTGTACGGTCCAAGAATGCTATCAGCAGTTAAAACCGTTTCAGTTTGAGTATCATCTTTGTGCATTACCTTAACCCAGCAAACATATTTCTTAGTCTTTTTATTATAAATAATATGTGGTCGGTCCATTTGGTTCTTGTAGTAAAATGGTGATTCTGGATCGTCCGTATTAGCCGGAATAATAATTCCTTCACTCTTCCAATTATATAAATCTTGTGAACTGTAGCAACGGACGCCCCATTGCCAAATTCCATTTTTTCCATCCGATTTTTCTTTATTTTCACCATACCAATAATAAGTACCATCAATATACATCACGGAACCACCGTGTGCCTGAATCCGATTGCCATCTGTATCTAGCCAAACTTGACCTGGCCGAAATGAGTTATACATAGTTAAGATCTCCTCTTTAATTTAATTTTTTATTCAATGAGTTTTTATTTGCGTGCAGCATGTGAACCAATACAATCACTAAAACAACTGTCCCAACAACACCACTAATAATTAATGCAGCTACTGGTGTTTGAACGCCGATAACCGTTCCAATACCTTGCTGAATATACGGTGTTAGGAAAACGCTGATATTAATGAACACTAATGCCAAAGAATTACAAAAATTAGTTAAATCTCTTGGACATAATTCAGAAACTCTCAAAAACATGTACGGCGATAGGAACGTAAATGAGGCCGCCATTACAATAACCAAAGTTCCCGTGAAAAGTAGATTATTAGACAACGTAATCAAAACACTACTTGCACTTAAAATGAATATGAATAGCGGAAACATCTTTACGCCAAGTATTTGATGAACTTTACCAAACAAAACACCAACAATCATTCCCGTTAGAGATGTAAAACTTAAAATAAAACTAGCTGACGTTGCGGAACCATAACCCGCATCAGTAATAAGTAAGGCTAACTTAGTCATTAACGTCATAAAAATAAACTGCATGAAAAACATTGCAAAAAAGAAAGCATATGTTTTAGCACTTAACCGTTTTAAGTTTTTAACTATACTTATCTTTTTATTCTCCTGTTGGATATCCATCCTTGGTAAGAACAAGATAACCAACATAAGAACAATCAAGAGAATGAAATAAGTTAAAAAGCTAAAGCGCCAACTTATTTGTAATAACACACCTGCTAGCATCGTTAAAAGTGTACTTGCAAGATTGGAAACCGTCCCAATAAATCCGAACATTTGTGCTCGCTCATCACCATCATAAAAGTAAGATACAATACTGTATGACAGTGGATTTAATAATCCGATCCCCGCACCAAACATGAATCTGCAGACTAAAATTGCATATATACTATTCATGAAAACTGGTAAAATACCAGAAATAAACGAAACTAGCAATCCCAATGCAGCTGTGTTCTTATAGCCAATTTTTTTCGTTACCACTGGGCTAATTGCAACAAAAATCAAAATTGCTAAACTTGGTAAAGTCGTAATGGACTCAATCAGCGACGACGCAACCCCTGGAAAGCTTTGTCTTATAACCGGAATTGCTCCAGAAATAACGCCAGCGGCAGTCGTATCTATAGAAATCCCAAGAATCGAAGCTTTAAATATAAAACTATGTTTATCTTTTGTCATATTCTTGTCCCTTCTACATTGATCTATTAGGCCTAATGCATCCGTAAGTTGTTACCGCTTACATTTAATAATGTTACCATCAAAAAAAATAAAAATTAGTTATTAAATTGTCGTAATATTATACTTATATTTAGATTTTTAAAGAAGTAAACTATGAGTATAGGATTTCGTAGCTTTTGGAGGATGTTTATGACACAAACTGAACATAACGCAACCAATATTCATCACGAACTAATTAACTTACAACCAAACGTTCCGTTTAAAATTTATCTTAGTGATCAGCACCCTCGCTCAGTCAATGAATCATATATACTGCCGCACTATCATGCTGATATTGAAATTATTTATTTATTAAAGGGAACTGTAAATATTTACGACGATAATAACTTAACGGAACTACACACTGGTAGTGTGTACATTGTCAATTCCAACTCCATCCATTCAACATCTAGTTCGTCGTCCCATATCACTAACTATGTATTGCAAATTTCGTTTGATTTTCTAATGAACTTCATCCCCGATTTTCCAAAGTATCATTTTTTGATTAATAACGATGACACTATTGTTTCAAAACTCAAAAAAGATATTTCGTTAATTAATCAGTTTCACAATAAAAATAATAATGACAATTCCTATCTAATGAGTTTGTCCTCATTGTTTGATTTGATGTACATTCTAACTAATAATTTCGCTACTCAAATTTCCTCGAAAACGGCCCAAAAAACTGCCAAATATCACCAAAGAATTAGTACGGTGATTGGTTACATCGAAAGTAACTATTCTAGTTCGCTATCTTTAACAGACGTCGCCAATCAGATTCATTTATCACCAGCCTATTTTTCCCATTTCTTTAAATTACAAATGGGAATGACCTTCTATGAATATTTAACAAACGTGCGCATGAAACATGTAGAAAGCGAGCTAAAAAATACAAACAACGAAATACTTAAAATTATGGACAATTGCGGATTTACAACCTACCATCAGTTCAGAAAAGAATTTTATCAACGCTTTAATATGAGTCCCTCTCATTTTAGAAAATCAGCTATTCATTAAATTACATTTACACCAAAAAACGCCCGAGCCTAACTCGGACGTTTTTGCTTTCTCCTAATTCTATTCCGAACACGTCAACAAAATCGTATCATACATCATGTAACCGCCCTGCACCGCAAATGACAGGCGGTTACGCCCGTCGCGGCAGGCCCCCGCCGGCAGCTTCAGCTCCCAGAGGTGGTAACTGCCACACTTCAAAGCGTTGCGGTAAACCGCGTTATCGTCCAAGAAAGTCCGCTGGCCGAGTGGGTGGCCGTTCAGACTGACCGCTAACATTGGATCGCCGTGACCACGGTCGTTTTCGTGGTCGGCGACGCGCTTGCTAGCGCCGGCAAGCGCTACCACCAGCGTTAGCGGCTGGTCGGTGGCGACGGCACCAAACTGGACGTCCCAGGTACCACGTTCGCCCTGAATGCTGTACCAATCCTGCTCCGGTTGGCTCTTCCCGATTTCATAAACGAGGTGCCCCGGGGTCAGTTTGCGCCAGGTACTGTTCCGCAGGGCCTGCGAGAATTGGAATGGCACGGTCGTATGATTGGCCGGACCAATTTGCCAAAGCACCCGCCGCTGCGGCACGTTCCAGGTGATTGGTGGGAGCGTTTGGTCGCCAGCTTTTACCGTGACCTGGCTGGTAAAAGTGCCCGCAAGCGCCCCCTCCAAGGCGTAGGCCGACAGGGTATACTTGCCCGGCCGAACGTGTTTCAGCGCAAACAGCCCCTGCTCGTCGGTGTCGCCGTAATAAATGTAACCGCCAGACGCCTTATCGAAGGTCGTAGACCCCTGACTCAAAATGACCTTCAACTTAATTTTCTCCCCAGAGGACAGCTTCAACTGACCATAGACGTCCCCGCGGGCCAGCGGGTACAGGTCCTCCTGCATCCATTCGGCCGGCCAGGCGGCCTGTTGCCGTTGGGCGTACTGCTTCGCATCCGCCAGCTTATCGGGCCCGTCGTTAATGTAGACGTGCCATGGGCCGTACAATTTTTGCCAGCCCGGCATGATTTGAAAGTCGCCGGTCCCGAGGTGGGCACCGTTCAGGTAATTCAATAAGATCCCGTCATAGTGCACCATCAGTTCCTGCTTAAGCGGACCACTCGGATAATATTCCGTACTGCCTGGCACGAACCAGAAGCCGTATTCCGGGCCAAAGAAGCCCCAAAACGGATTGTCGGCAAAGAAGTCGGCGTAATCGTACTTGGAATACACCTTCGAGTTGGAATAGCGCTCACCGTTAGGCATCTCGTAGGTTTCGTCCTGCCACTTTTTAAACTGGTTCGTATAGTTACTACTTGGTTGCAGACCAATCCGCGCCGCCGTGTAACTATTCGGGAACAACCGCGGATCTAGCCGGTAGACCGTCCGCATCTCGTTAATCGTAAACGGGTGCTGTGAATTGCTAGTTGCCACCACGTAACCCGCCAATTCGGCGTCTTCCGAGCGCATAACCAGGTGATAAGCTAAGCCCAACTGGCTCTGATCATCAATGAAGGCTAGGTGCTTACAAGTGGCACTATCTTCGACCACTTCGACGCGGTTAAACTGCGGCGCCCGCGACTTCAAATCCTGGTGATAGTCCAGGTAAAACGAGTGGTGGCGGTCCGGGTCGACCACGTTGCCGTCTAAGTGTTCAATTAAATTTCGCCCGTGGTAGGCCAGGTACTGGGCCTTACCGTTTTGATCTAAGGTGAGCGTCATCGCCCGATTTTCAAAAGTATAACGTCCGTCTTCGTGTTTTAATAACATTTTTGATCATCACTTTCTGACTTTACTTGACGATGACCGCCTTGCTAAACAAGCGTTGGTTCAGTTCATCGTCCTGGCCCGCAATTTGGACCAACCAGACGCCGTCGTGCGGCGCTTGGTAACTGTGGAGCTGATCGACCTGGTTCGCGGGAATTTTGCCAAGTAGTTGCTTTTCATGGGTCCGCTGACTAATTAGGTAGACCCAGTAGCTGGTCACGTGTGGGTGCGCGATGAAGCGCAGTGAGAAGCCGACGTGCTGCGGGTCGGTCTCGCGGTCGACTTCGTAAACGTTGATGCCGGCGATTTCCGGCGTTTCGACGGCTTCACTCGTCAATGGCACTTGAATAACGGCACTCGCCAGCTCGTGACTCCCCCGATAAGCGCAAACCCGGTAAGTCGGGTTCTGGCATGGGGTTTCGTCGAGAAAACTAGGTTGAAGCGCGGTAAAACCGACCGCATCCGCCCCGTAACCCGTTCGCTGAACCCGATAAAAGTCCGCGTTCGTGACTGGTTGCCAGCGTAAGCGCACGTGGCGCTTTGGTTCGACCTCCGCACTCAGTTCGCTGAGCACCTTGGCCGCATCGGCGACCGGCGTCAATTGGTAGTCCGTCTGCAACTTGGCAAACTGCTCCGCAACTAAGCGGGCTAAGACGTGGGCGCCGTAACGGTTGAAGTGGGTATTATCGTGCACCCCACCCGGAAAGCCCGGGTACTGCCCGGCCGCAAACTGCATGTAAAGCGCCCGCCCGACGTCGGGCCCCATTTCGGTCAACACGTCGGCCGTCAGTTTGCCTAAATCGATACACGGCAACTGCCGTTCCTGTGCTAACTTCAAGACTTGTTCCCGGTACGGGCCAAAACCGATATGGCCGACCGTGCCATCGAATTTGTGCTGCGACGGCGGTGTAACGAGGATCGGGTGCGCACCGCGGGCCAAAGCGCTATCCACGAACTGGTTGAGATAGTTCGGGAAACGCTCCGGCGCGATGTAGCGCATTGGCCGGTAACTAGTGGCGTCGTTGTCGCCAAATTGAATCAGCAGGTAGTCGTTGGGCCGTAAGCCGGCCGCTAAACTTGCCAATTTACCCTCCGCGATGAATGACCGCGCACTGCGACCACCAATCGACTTATTTAAAATCGTGAATTTACCATGCTGGTAAATCCGCGCTAACGAGTAGGTCGCGTGGGCGTCCGGCGTAATCACCGCCTGCCCCTGCGGGAAGAGTGCGGCGGAAAGCACCGCCCCCCAGCCGGTTTGCGGGTACTCCGCCTGCGTATAGGTCTGGGCCGTTGAATCCGAGGCAATCACGACCCGCGGGTACGGCGCCGCGGCCAACGGCTGGCGCGTCATTGTCAGCGCCGTTAATTCAAAGCAACCGCCCGTTTCCGGCGCATCCAAATTCATGAAGGTCAAATCGAGCTGCGCCGTTGTTAACGCAACGTCGAGCGTGACGGTTTTTGCTTCGGTTCCCGCTAACGTAAAGGTAACCGTTTCGAGGTCGTTCACGATCGCCGTATAGGTCTGCGCGCTGGCTACCGTGTTTTGCAATCGCAACTTCAATTGATAGTTTTGCGCTTCGGCGGCTATTACCAAGTGGGTGCCCTGATAATAGGTAAAGGTCCCGACCGTGGCCGCGTCTTCGTTCAAGGCCGGGCACTGTTCGACCAACGTCTTAAAGTGTAGTTGCGGTTGGGCGCCCTTTTCCGGCACCGCCGGGGTCACTTCCCGCTTTCTTAACTCATAAACCTCACCGTGCCACGCCCCGCGCTGCGGATAGCGGTACGTTTTTAATTGGGCCCGAATGGCCGCTGCGTCTAACGTGGTCATGGTTAGTCACCCGCCTGTTCTAATTTGATCGTATCGTACATTAAGTAACCGTCAGTCTTGATGGCCAAAATATTTTTACCGGAATGAATCTGGTTAGCCGCCAATTCAATCGTCAGCAGGTTGTAATTCCCGCCCCGCACGGCTGAACGGTAGCCGGCACTGTCATTAATTTCGTAATAGTGGGTCGCCGCCGTCTGGTTGTTCAAGTCGACTTCGACGCGGGTCCCCATCGGTTCGGTCATAATCTTTTTGGTGACCGCGGCAAAGGCAATCGTGAGCTTAGCGGGCTTGTCCGGGTCTAACTGCCGACCGTTGAAAATGATCCGCCAAACGCCCCCGTCATTTTGGAGGTAATACCAGTCGTCGCTCGGTTCGCCAACGTGGTACGTTAAATTGTTAGGCACGAGGTCCTTCCAGATATGGTTCCGTAATTGGTCACTAAACTTAAACCCATCGGCGGTGTGGGTGCTGGTCCCGATTTGCCAAATTAACTTAGCGTGGTCGGTCGCAATGTCCAAAGCCCCGAGGTCGTTAGTGCCGGCCGCGACGGACTGGTCGTCCCAGTGGTAGGTCCCAACTAGCCGGCCGCCCTTGGCGTAAGCATAGGCGGTGTAGTTGTCCGGCCGCACGTTGTTAATTTCAAAGTGCCCCTGGTCGTCAGTTTCAGCGTAGTAAATGTAGCCGGTTCGCTGGCGCATGAAGGTTTCGCCGTTTTGGCTCGGTTGCGCCAAAACAACTTCGTAGTGGTCCTGCGGTGTTTGGCCGTCCACCGTCACTTGCCCGCTCGCCGTGCCAAGGGCCAACGGATAGTTGTCATCCTGAACCCACTGGTACGGCCAAGCCGCCTGTTCCTGCTTGACGCGTTGCTTAACGGCGGCCAGTGGGTGCGGTTGGTCGGTCACCAGCACGCACCATGGGCCGTAAAACTTATGCCAATCCGGGTCAACTAGGGTGTCACCGGTCCCAAAGTGGGAAGCGGTCAAGTAATTTAAAATCAACCCGTCGTAGTGCAACAACAAGTCCTGATTAAGCGGCCCACTTGGGAAGTAACTGCGGTCAGTTGGAATGAACCACAGCCCGTACTTCGAACCGTACTGACCCCAGAACGGGTTCTCGCTCAGGTAACCCGCGTAATCGTACTTCGAATAAATGGCGGAATTGGAATAGAAACTACCGTCGGTCATCCGGTAGGTTTCATCTTGCAGCTTTTCACCGGTCATCATGTGCGCACTACTTGGTTGGTGCCCAATCCGTTCGGAGTTATAACCGATATTAAAGAGGTCGTGATCCAAGCGGTAAACCGTCCGCAATTCTTGAATCTTTAAGGTTTGATCCGAATTGTTCCACGCTTCCACGTAACCGTAAATGGCCTTGTCGTCACCGCGGACAATTAAGTGGTAGCGCAAGCCCAGGTCACTTTGATCATCGGTGTAGGCCACGTGCGCAATTTCTGGCGTATTTGCAATGACTTCCATCTTAGTAGGCCGCATGTTCACGGTCTTACTATTCATGTGGTAATCCAAGTAGAAACTGTGATCCTTATCGGGGTCACGCGGTTCGCCGGTCAGGTTATTTAACAGTTCTTGACCATCCAACTTTAAACTACCGACCATCGCTTTAGCGGTCAGTTCCACCTCGAGGTGGGCGTTTGTAATCTTGGCCGTCATTTTATTCGTTGTCATTTTTAACAAAATAATCGCTTCTTTCTAAATCAGTCTAATAATCAAAAAGGTATCGCCGTAGCAATACCTTTTGATGAAACTATGCTTGAGGATGGGGCGTGTGGTTAATAGTATCTTGTTTCTTTGCACGCTTACCTTTACCTAAATTGATAATGTTGTTATGACCCCAGCACTTTTCATAAGGTAGCCCAGTTAATTCTTCAACAATGGTCTTGGTCTTTGGATCAACGTCGTCCATGTTACCGCCATTCCGGAGACGAACCACTTCGTCCAAGAGGATCTTGTGGTTTGGAACCGATAATTTGAAGCGGTATGACAAGAAAATACCGAGTAAACAGAAGACAATTGGCACAATCGTGTAAATAATTAACAATGCGTTGACCGTAGTTGCGGATTGGGTGGCTGATTTTTCAGCGAAGCCGGTTGCCGCTAAGACGGTCCCAATTAAAATGGTTTCAATCGAACTGAAGATAACGTCCAAAGTGGAGTTAACACCGGAGTATTGACCTTCACGACGCTTCCCAGTTACGATTTCGTCAACGTCCGGGATGTTCGTAAAGATAAATTGCGTTGAGTTAACCACCCCAGTTTTACCGAAGTTCAAGCAAATCGTCAAAACAATGAACCATACGGCTAAGTGGTCCGGACGGAAAATCGCAATGGCTAACATCCCTAACATTACGGCAATCGTACCCCAGCTACCAATCCGGTAAGTGAAGGGACCATCCGTCTTCTTGGTCAACCACATGTAGAATAACAGGAAGCCGATCCCGAAGATGAACCCAACTGAAGTGGAAACCGCAACGTCGGATGATTGGAGTAACAGCACGAAGATAATGAAGTAAGTGTTAATGGTCCCTAACAGCGAACGGAACATTTGTTCGCATAGGTACATTCCAAGGTAGAGCCGGTAACTTCTAACTTTGATGGTCGACATAAAGTTCCAGAAAACTTGAACTAAGTTTTGACCAATCGACAGCTTTTCTTTGAAGACCGTGGATTCGTCAACGGGCCGTTCGTAAACGCTGAAGTAGAAGACAATCAGTAAGACGAAGGAAATAATGTCGTAAACAATGGCTAAAGTGAAGTAAGTGCTCCAGAGCTTGTCGCCCAAGAACTTGAAGAAGTAGACGGAACCAAAGGCTGCCAAAATTCCTGAAAAGGCGGCACCAATTTGGTTACCGGCAACTAATTGCGCCCGTTCGCCAGAATCTTCAGTCATTTCTGACATGAAGGTCAATTGCATGGTTGAAACCATTGGTGACAAGATGAAGTATGCCAAGAAGAAAATGTAGTAAACCGGCGTACTCATGCCTGGAATCCATAACGTAATGAATAAGAGCGTTTTGATGGGGATCCCAATAACCAGCATGGCTTTCCGCCGACCAAACTTCTTACCGAAGCGAGTTTGATATAACCGGTCGGACATGTACCCGTAAATGGGGTTGATAATCCCGCCGACGATCTTCGACAACGTGAAGAGGAAGGTAACGGTTACTAACGGCATCCCGATGAAGGTCGTATAGTAAAACATCAACCAGGTGTTAATCATATATTCTGCAAATTGCGCTAATTGGAAACAGGAGAATCCAATTTTATTGAACCAACTTAATTTTTTATGTTCAGCTTTCGCATCCATGAATTTCACTTCTTTCTAAGTATTGTTAACGCGTCTCCCCCGCTGAATGGGGAAATTATTAAACCATATTGCCAGCCACCTCACTAGTTTGTTTATTGGTAAACATATGGTTGAAGTTGTCTCACAACCGCAACCGTTTCTGCCGGGTGAACCTGACGCAGGTCCGCCTTATCAAGCACAAGTTTATTATTAATCGCACTTTAAATTTCCACAATTAGACTTTCTTGCCGATTTATTGGGTGCGGTTACTTCGTCTCAATTGTTCTTGATTTCACATATTTCCCGGGAAATAATCTGTAAGCGCTCACATTATTCTGTTACAATGGACGTATTCGAGTTGGCGAAAGCGGGGACCAAGATGCACCGGTTACTAGTTAAATGGACGTTCAAACGTAAGATGATGGCGGTTGGTGGGTTAATTATTCTATCAATCTACTTAATTGTCATTGCCTTTAACTTATTGCTACAAGGACCGATTCAAAATCATTTGATGAGTCAGTCCGCCACCAGCATCAAACGCCAAATTCAAACAGCCAACACCCAGGTCAGCAACCTCGAAACGTACGCCTACACACTTAGCACCGCGCTAAACGCTAATCAGCTCCCCGCGTCGCTTCAAACCGTGCCGACGAGTTTAGCGCCGTTGAACCAGGCCAGTAACCAACTTTTCCTATTAGAAAACGATTCAACCTTAATTAACGCGGCGGTAATCTTTGTCGCGACCGCCCACCCCTACGTGATTAATTCCAGTGGGACCAGTCAGAACACCCTCTCGACTTACCAGCCACTAGCCCAAGCCAGTCAAACTCGTCAGTGGCGCTACTACCATCACCAATTATTCCTCCTGCAACCGGTTGGGAGTACCCAAAGTAACCGCCAAGCCACCCTGATTATTCAAGTGGCGACTGACAAACTGATCAGCCGCTACACCCCAACCGTCGGGCATAACCACTCGTCGCTAGTCGTGGCCGGCCACCAGCCGTTTGGCGACGACCTCCGCAAAGTCTTACCCGCCGCTAAGAAATCAGTGGTGTGGTACGGCAACCGCCGTTATCGGGTCTTGAAATACCAGGTCAGCCACCTCGGTCAAATTTGGACTTACTATAGTTTGCTCTCACTCAGTAACATCTTCGACGCGATCAGTGACGTTTCAATTTGGATCATCATCATTAGCTTCATCGTTTTCGGGCTCTTCACCGCCCTCGTCATTTGGTTCCGGCAAAACTTCTACACCCCGGTCCAAACGATGATGCGCTTGGCGGGGACGCCGACCGATGAACTACAAGCCCTGCAATACCAGTGGGAGCGACTCCTCAATCAGCAAAGTACCGCCGCCGTTACGGCCGCTCAGGACAAAGAACGCCTCCAAACCAACTTTCTCGTGCAGGCGATTCAGGGACGGTTGGCCTACCTCGGCACCGCCGAAATTGACCAAAAGGCGCACCACCAAGGTTTGGCGTCGATCACTAGCAACCCGGTCTGCTTTATTCGGATTCAAATCACCGATACGATCAGCCCGACCAGTCACCGGGTCACCGACGACCCCAACCTGGCCAACTTTATGTTCAACAACGTCGTCAGCGACCTCGCTAAGCAGCACCTCAAATCCGCTTATACGATCGATAACGAAGAACACGCGGTCACGCTGCTGACACCGGCCGTCGATGCGGGCGTTTTGCATCAGTTTTACCGCCAAGTCAGTGCCAGTCTGAATCACCTGCTGGCCCGCTACGTCACGGTGATCATCGGCATGCCCGTGCACGACTGGGCCCAGTTAAAGCCCGCCGCTAACCGCATTCAGGCCGCCGCCAGCTACCAGCAGTTGCGGTTGGCCAATCAAGAACTCCTCCTGGCAACGATTGATGTGAACACCTTTAATGTCCACCTACCAATTGCCGATGTGAGTGAAGCACAGCTCTTAACCGCGCTCAAAAATCTGGACGCTGCGCCACTGGCGCCCGCGCTTGACCGCTTATTAGCGAATTACTTTGAAGCGCAGCGCCCGCAAATCGTTCTCTTTAACAGCCTTGAAAAATTGTACTTCGACGTCCGGAACTTAATTCAAAACTACGGCTTACCACTCGCGGCCTTGCCGACCGAGCAGGAGCTACTCGCCAGTGCCGCGCCGCTTTTCCGTCAAGCCGACCTCGCACAACTGATCAATGCGAGTTTGTTGCAGCCGACCCTACACCTTTTGCAGACGACCCACCAGCAAACGGCTCAGGAAAAGATGCAGCGCATTCTCAGCTATTTAAAGGCGAACTTTAGCGACCCGACGCTGTCACTGGAGCAGACTGCCGACCAATTCAATCTGGACAGCTATACGCTCAGCAAGGTCTTTAAGACGCAAACTAATACAACCTATACGGATTACTTGACCGGGTTGCGGCTCAATTTTGTCAAGGAGGCGTTGCGTAGTAGTACTAAGTTAATTAACGTGATTGCGACGGAGGCGGGCTATCAACCGAGCTATTTCAACCGGGTCTTTAAGCAGCATTTTGGGATGACGCCGGGGCAGTATCGGAAGCAGGCGTGAGGGAAAGAGTGTGAGGCCCAGCGGGTTGGTCTGAGGATTAGCCTAGCCACCGGCATTACGTGGGTTGGGCGTGGTGCCGGTGGCGTAGCTAACCGCAGGACCATGCTGGGCCAAACACGTTTCGACTAGATTGCAGAGGAGCGCCGGATTAGACCTAAGACACTGCCTAGACAGTGACATGACGCGGGTTTGGCGTTGTGTCGCTGTCGTAGCAGGTACAGGCGTCAGTTGGTCTGGAACACGTTTCGGCTAGGCCGCAGAGGAGGAACGAACTCAAACCATTGCCTAGCTAAGGCGTTATCGCGGGTTGTGCGATGGCGCCTTAGCGTAGCAAGCGCAGAGGTCAGCTGGGCCAAACACGTTTCGACTAGATTGCAAAGGAGTGCCGGATTAGACCTAAACTTATAACGTAGACAACCCAATTCAATTTGTTAATGCTTAATCGCTTCGATTGATACTAATCTGCTGGGTATTTTCAGCTTTCACATCCACATCCGTGGAATAAATAAATAGTGTCAATCGCCATAAAACAGCGATTGACACTATTTATTATTTTAAATTTTCGGGTTTTACCCCAAATTGTTTGTCACGTCGATTAATGCTTAATTTTATCGTAGTTAACCGTAAATTCGGGTTCCTTACCGTTTGCATAATCGATTACGGCTTGTGCAGCTCCCTTAGCAACCGCGCGCATTGCTTCAACCGTCGTTCCACCAATGTGCGCCGTCAGAATAGCGTTCTTAGCAGTAAACATTGGGTTATCGGCTTTTGGCGGTTCAGTCGCAAAGACGTCCAGTGCGGCGCCGGCAATCTCACCAGCGTTAAGCGCAGCGGCCAAGTCCCGCTCGTTCACGATACCACCACGCCCCGCGTTAATGACGAAAGCAGTTGATTTCATTTCAGCTAACTGTGTCTTACTAATCATGTTTTTAGTTTCCGGTGTTAGTGGCATGTTGACTGAGATAAAATCGCTAGTCCGATAAAGTTCATCAAGGTCGGTCATCATTGGAATGTCAGCTTTCTTAACGTACGGATCGTAAGCTACAACGTCCATCCCGAGTGCTTGCGCTAAGCCCTTGATTACCCGACCAATTCGACCTAGACCGAGAATAGCGAGCCGCTTACCACGAACTTCGTGACCGTTTAAATCATTTTTAACGGCTAGTCCTGGTAACGAAGCCCCCTGTTCATTGGTAATTTTACCCGCTTGAAAGGCGGCATTCGACTTCAAAATTCGCCGACTCAGAGTCAAAATTTGGGTAATAACGTATTCGGCAACTGAATAGGCATTGGCCCCGTTAACACGGGCAACCAGCACCTGGTGTTTAGTGGCATCGTCAATATCGACGTTATCCACGCCAGTACCCGTCCGCGAAATAATCTTTAACTGGTCTGCCTGGTCGATGACCGCGTTCGGCAATTTACTGGAACGTAGGATCAAGGCGTAAGCCCCCTGAATTTCTTTCGTCAACGTTGCCTCGTCAACACCAGACGCCACTTGGACGTCGAACCCGGCCTTAGTCAACATATCACTAGCCGTCTGATCAATTTTTTCACTAATTAATACTTTTTTCAATTGGTGCCAGTCCTTTCGAAAATTAACGCACAAGTGCCGGACGCTTTGGATCAAATTTCCAACCAGGGATTAAGAATTGCATGGCCGCCGCGTCATCACGAGCACCTAAGTGTTTATCGATGTACAACTGGTTTGCTTTCTTAATCGCATCCAAGTCGATATCGATTCCGAGCCCTTCGTTGGTTGCCGAAACCTTAACTTGACCATCACGAATTTGGTAAGGGTTCTTGGTCAAGTTTTGACCGTCTTGCCAGATCCAGTGCGTATCAATATCAAAAACGTCACCAGGGGCAGCGGCAGCAGCGTTCACAGCCATCGCTAATGAGATGTCAAAGTGGTTGTTAGAGTGAATTCCCCAATTCAACCCAAATTCGGAACAAAGTTGCGCGACCCGAACGGCCCCTTCCATCGTCCAGAAATGCGGATCAGCTAACGGAATCGAAACGGCGTTTAAGGCAATTGCGTGTGACATTTGCCGCCAATCGGTATCGACCATATTTGTCGCCGTTGGCATGTGGGTCTTCTTCTGGAATTCAGACAAAATTTCACGACCAGAGAAGCCGTCTTCCGCACCACACGGATCTTCAATGTAATGGAGTACGTCCTTCATTTCATCCGCATACTTCAAGGCTTCCTTCAATGACCAGCCACCGTTTGGATCCAAGTCTAATTTGGCATCTGGGAAGGCTTTATGGAGCGCCTTCATCACTTGAACTTCGTCTTCACCTTTTAAGACACCGCCCTTAAGTTTGAAGGTCTTGAAGCCGTAGCGATCGTAGGCCGCCTTAGCTAATTTCACAATTGAATCCGCGTCCATTGCTGGCTTACGGCGTAACTTACCCCAGTCATCCGAGTTATCATCGTTTTGCAAGTAAGGCAAATCCGTTTTGTTGGCATCACCAACGAAGAATAAGTAGCCTAACACACCAACGTTTTCTCGTTGTTGCCCATCACCCAACAAAGCAGCAACGGGAACGTGGAAATGCTTCCCAATCAAATCAAGAAAGGCCGTTTCAACGGCAGTTACGGCGTGAATCATCTTCCGTAAATCGAAGGTTTGGTTACCACGACCACCGGCATCTAAGTAACCAAACTTAGTCCGCATATTTTGCAAGATACCCTTGTATTCGCCCAACGTTTTACCAATCACTAAGTCCTTTGACTTTTCCAAGATATCGGTAATCGCTTGACCACCAGGGACTTCACCAACCCCGACTTGATCCTCATTAGTCGTTAGCACAACGATATTACGGGTAAAATACGGGCCGTGCGCCCCACTTAAGTTCAGTAACATGCTGTCATAACCCGCAACGGGATAAACGTCCATTTTAACAATTTTTGGTGTACTCATTTTAATACGCTCCTTTAATAAATAATTAGCAGTTTCAAGTTAACGGAATGCACCTAGTGCCAATCCAATTAGTGTCCAAGCGATACTTAGACCCCAAATTGGCAACATGCATTTCTTAATAAATTCTGGTACTGTGATGGCATCGCCCGTCATGTTAGTCCCAATGTAAATTTGCGGTTGGGCAATCGGAGTTAACATCGCTCCCATATTCATGAATAGCGTAACAACCACAATTTCACCAGGTACGTTGTAGGCTTTCATGATTGAGATTACGATTGGTAGCAAAACGTAGTACCAAGTATCGTTGGTGAACAGGAACATCAATGGCGTTGAAAGTAGCGCGATAATGATGTAGACCCACGGACCAAGTGATGACGGAATGACGTTGAGTAAGACATTGACCATTGCCTTCATCATGCCACTGTACTGCATGACCCCGACAACGACCCCAGATAATAGAATTGTTGGCATAACCGGCATCAGCGACTTGGCGTACTTTTTTAATAGTTTATTTTGCATTTTAATGTTCGGGTAATTGTAAGCAAACGCCACGACTAACCCAAACGCGAAGACGTAATAAGACGGAACGGTCGGAAACGCAACCAGACAAAATACTAGAAAAATCGTGAATAGGACGTTTATCCAGAACAATTTTGGCCTAGCAAGTTCGGGATCGTCGTGAATACTTTCGGCAGCGTCCTGAGTATTGCCATCATCCGTAACCGCTTCCCCGGACTTCTTATTCTGGTGCTGAATCCGTAAACCAATAATGATCGCAATCACAAATAATAAAATTGTGAAGACAACCTGAGTCGGAAACATTCGTGAAAACAGGCTAATCGGACCACCCTTCACTTCGGGAA
Organism: Lactiplantibacillus modestisalitolerans; assembly: GCF_005405425.1. Taxonomy (GTDB): domain Bacteria; phylum Bacillota; class Bacilli; order Lactobacillales; family Lactobacillaceae; genus Lactiplantibacillus; species Lactiplantibacillus modestisalitolerans. The sequence continues at coordinate 144,513 of NZ_BJEA01000009.1, forward strand.
CCAATGAAGCCGCCCGTAACATCCGTGAACTCCATGGTACATCGAAGGTGTTGATCACCCCGAGAGTCGTAAAGAACATCAGTAGCATCGGACTCATCTTTAACTTCTTATAAAACGGTAACAAGAGTGGAATAGCAATAATATAAATTGACGTTATGCTGACGTCCAGGCCAACAATCATAGCGACCAAGATGGTCAAGCTCGTCAAAACTGGCGGCGTAATCGTGACGTGCCGTAAAATCTTACGGACAATCTCGTTAAACAGTCCAGTATCCGCCATCATCATGAAATATGGTAGTGAGAATAACATGATCAAGGCAACTGGTGTCGTCATCCCAAGTCCCTTTTCGAGCGCGTTACCAAGGGCAGTCGGTGACATCCCGACCAAAATCGCCCCAATAATCGGGACAACAGAAAACGCAAACATCGTGCTGACTTTCTGTTTCAACAAGAGATAAATAATGATAAACATCATCAAAAAACCGATTAAAGCAATGTATGAAGTGCTCAAGCGAATCACCTCCGTGCAATCAATTTGACATTGAATTATAATGAGCAAGCGTACTCAGACAAATTCTGGCCGTAAGCCTTGCGGTGTGACCACCGCTTAATGAATTAGTGAGCATGTGTCGGTAAACTAGTTTGCCTTGTAAAAACGTTTTCAATATCATTGTAGGTAGCTAAGCCGGATCTGAACAGTGACTAAATGGACCCCAGCTGAACCGATTGTTCATTTCAACACAAAATTGATGGGAGAAAAAACACTATGGAAACCACGAAATTAAAGACTTTTCTCGCAATTGCCACCTATGGTAGTTTTAAAGCTGCCGCTGATAAATTATTTCTTTCACCACGAGCTGTCTCCAAACAAATGAACCAAATTGAAGCCGAATTGGGAACGACCCTATTTACCCGTGAAAAAAACAATACCGAATTAACACCGATGGGCAAACAGTTTCTAGTCAGTGCCCAGGACATCGTCAACAGCTACAACACAGCGGTCAACCGGATTGCGCTCGAAAAGCATCAAAAAAATAGCAACCTCCAAGTTGGCTTTTCATCCGCCAACCAGGCGCTACTATTACAAGAACTATTACGTGATTTTGTGAACGATCACCCCAAAATCAAACTAACTTTCAAGGAAGAAAACGGCCAGCGCTTAGCTGATCACGTTTCCGACGGATCACTAGACTTCGCATTAACGCCGACCTACGACAAAACATTGAGTTTAGAAGACGCCAACCTCTACTCACAATCAATTGTTAAGGGCAACCTAGTCGTTGGCGTCAGCCAGTTAAATCCCTTGAGTCAGCAAGATACTTTTGATTTGCACCAACTGGGATCATTAAAAATTCTCTATTATAGTCCGACCGATTCGAACTTTCTTCAAAATATCTTTATGGAAAAATTCGCTGATCAGATTGACCGTGACCAAATTCGCCGGGTCGCTACCTTAGAACAACGCGACGTACTAGTCGCCTTTAACTACGGTGTCGGCTTTTACCCGAGCGTTTTCTTAAAGCGGGAACGTACCAACAATCCATTAATCACCTACTTACCAGTGGCGGGTGTCAGTAACGCCGCCTATTCTGCGGATGTTATATATAATCAGTACAATGATAAGGCCGCGCTTAAAACCTTTTTGAACTTCTTAGCAGATTGGCTCAAGCAGCACCCGGCTTCTAGTAATTAAAAAAATTGGGTGCAAAGCCTTCGAATCTAAAATAAGCGGACTAGAAAGTACGCATGCAAATACTGCATATTACGGCGTAAAAAAGCGTTGGCTCAAACGAGTCAGCGCTTTTCTGAATCATATTCAAACCAGTAACTGCTTCACACTCGGTTGCTTGTAGAGCACTTCTAACAACCGCTCCGCAACCTTACTAGGATGAGAGCGGCCGGCTTCCCAGTCCTTGATTGTCCGGAGCTTAACCCCCATGACAGTCGCAAAGGTCTCTTGGTTAAAGGTGAGCGTTTCGCGCAGCTCACGAATTTCACGGGGTGAAAACGCGGGCTTGTCTGTAAGTTTAACGCGATTGACAGTCATTCCCGTATAATCACCATCCTCAAGGGCGGCCCGCATCTCTTCCAAGCTCCGCTCCAAGTCCGTCTTTTTTTCAGCCATTTTTAAAACTCCTTCCTAAGTTAACGTTTAAATCAGCAACGTTTTCACACTCGGTTGCTTGTAGAGCACTTCTAGTAACCGCTCCGCAACCTTACAAGGATGGGAACGTCCGGCTTCCCAGTCCTTGATTGTCTGGAGCTCAACTCCCATAACAGTCGCAAAGGTGTCCTGATTAAAGGTGAGCTTTTTGCGTAACTCGCGAATTTCGCTTGGGGTAAAAGCGGGCCCGTCCGTAAGTGAACGCCGGTGGACGGTCACGTGCGAATAATCACCGTCAAGCGCTGCTAAGAGTTGCTCTGCGCCGATTTCGATATCAGATTTTTTGTGTGCCATGTTGTTCCACGCTCCCTCTAAATAAATTAACCACGGTTTCAATTTAAGTTGTTTGTGACGCTCTATATTTATTATTAATATTATATCATTTTTTCTATTATTAACCATCTTTTACGCGTTTAATACAAAATAGGAAGAGTGTGAGGCCCAGCGGGTTGACCTTGAGCATTGCCTAGCTAAGGCGTTATCGCGGGTTATGCGATGGCGACTTAGCGTAGCAAGCACAGCGGTCAGCTGGGCCGAACACGTTTCACCGCACTTCCCCATAAAAATAAGGCTCGAAGCAACCGCTCCCAACCTTAATCCATCAATTCTATTCACTTGACCGCTGCTGATTCAGCTGACTATACTCACGAATAACTTGCCGCCCACCTGCATCAAGCCACTTATCAATCGCCTGCTGCCACTGCTGGTCGTCAATTTCACCAGCCATGTATTGCACCTGAGCATCCGTAATAATTTTATCAAGCACCGCCCCGTTGCGCGAATAGGTGGCCGACACGTACGGCGCCGCTTCATTATTCACGGCATGCTTTTGATCTGCCGCCATTGTCGCATAGCGTTTATCCGCAATTGGTTGTAGCGTTTTTGACACAATGCGGTAGGCCTCGTTGTTGGCATTCACGCCCGTCTTGACTTGAGAAATCGCAATCGTATCGTTTGTAATTTCTCGGTAGCGTTTTGAACCCGGTTTCAACGGTGTCCCGTACTGCCGGTCATCCGGATCGACCTTAAAGTTTTGGTTAGCAATCCCGTTATTCATCAACACTTGGCCCTGCTTACTGTCCGCCTGGTCCAGAAACTTTAAAATACGATTCAATTCGGCCTTCGTTTTAACACTCGCCTTCGGAATCGCCAACAAACCACTGTAACCACTCGTCGCCCAAGAATGCTGCGTGGCCGAAGCACTCGCCTTTAAGTTCCCCGTGAAGGCGTAAATTTGCTTGAGTTGCTGGTCATTCAAGCGCTCACTTAACTCGGCCATCCCGTAAGCGGGCTGAATGAAGCTCCCGCCACGTTGATTAATAAACGACGTAATCAGACTATCGGTCGAAGTCGCAAAATCGGGATTAATGTAGCCCTTTTGGATGGCTTGACGGAACCACTTCAGGGACTTCAAATAGGCCGGCGACATAAAGGCCGGGTACAACGAACCGTCCTTCCGTTCACCCCAGCCATTGGGGGCGCCTAACCAGGTCGCTACAATTTCCCACGGGGCTCCGTTATTTAAGCCGTACCATTTATTGACTAACATCCCGTACGTATCATCCTTGCCGTTTCCATCCGGATCATCCTCAGTGAACGCGCGCATCACGTTCTCCAACTCCGGTAACGTCGTTGGCGTCTTGAGCTTTAATTTTTTGAGCCAGTCCTTCCGGAGGGTCACCGACGCGCGCATAATGTCACGCGAGCGGTAAATCCCATAAATTTGGCCGTTAATGCTCGAGTTACGCAACACTTGCGGGTTGGCCTTCGCCAAATTAGGATACTTCTTCAAGTACTTCGTTAGGTTCCAAAATTCGCCCGACTTAGCGTACTTAATGAAGCTGGCGTCCTTTTCCTTAAAGACAATAATGTCCGGCAACTGGCTCGCCGACATCGCGACGTTGACCTTATCACTATACGAGTCATTGGTATACCAGCGAAAGTTTAGGTGCGTCTTGGTCATCTTTTCTAGCCGCTGCGTTACCGGCCCCTGCTTAGCGGGGGCGTTACTCGTTAAGTACGGCGCCATGATGGTAATCGTCGGCTGCTTGGTCTGCTTAGCCGTTCGCGCTGAACAGCCACTTAGTAATAGGCCGCCCAGTACGACCACGATTAATTTAAACCACCGTTGCATTGCCAACGCCCCTTTCGTCTACGTTTAACGATAAACTAAAAAACCGCTTTTTGAAAGCGGTTTTAGTCAAGTCAATAATTATCATTACTATTACCAAGGAAAAACGGTGGTGGTTACCGCAATCCTTGTTGCATCCGTTCAAAGTCTGACAACGCCGGCAAATGCAGCGAAAGCCGCTTGGCAAGCCAGCCGGTGCAAGCCGTCATCCACTGCGCCACGTCCGGTTTGATTTGCGACCGCGACTCACTGCTTGCTTGGGTGGCCAAGCTTAAGCCATGCGGGCCGTCTTCAAACACGTGCAACTCATATGGGACGTGGTGCGCGGCCAACGCAGCCGCCATCCGTAGCGAATGCCGACTTGAAAGGAGCTGGTCGCCAGCCGTTGTCCAAATAAAACACGGTGGCGTTTGATCCGTTACTTGGCACGCTGGACTAATCTTGGTGAGGGTGGCATCGTCCGGCTCAGCTTCACCGACTAGCGCGACGTTCGACGCCTTAATAAAAGCCAGGTCCATCGGGTCGGCTTTATGCTTCAAGTCTTCCATAATCAAGTGGTAGTCCGTCAACGGATAGCCCATGATAACGGCCAACGGCTTTAATTCAGCTGGCGTCACGTTCAGATAGTCCGTCAAGATAGGCTGGTTCCAATTAGTCGCGTACAGCCCAACGTTGTTACCGCCCGCCGAGAAGCCACATAGTACCAGTTGGTCGGGATCAACCTGCCAGTCCTGCGCGTGATGCTTAACCGTCAGCACGGCCCGCCCTAAATCTCTTAGAGCATGCGGGTACAGCCGATCAGCTTTAACGGGTAAGGGCTTCGATAAGTCTGGAAAGCTCAGGGTCCCGTCTTGATAGACCGTGTAGCGTAACACGAAAGCGTGGTAGCCCAACGCATTAAACTGAAGCGCAATTGGCTCCGCCTCCCGATCTGAGCAACTAAAGTAGCCGCCACCGGGACAAATCAGCACCGCGGGTCGGGGCTTACCCTTCACCGTTTCCGCAGAATCAGCCAGTAAGTACGCCGTTAGGGTGACGTTCGGATTCTGTTCGTCCAGTTGAATTTCTTTAATTTGCATTTGCGTCTCAACCTTTCTTATTAATCCGCTTACATTTTTCTTTGGCCGTTACGCGCCTTGATTGACGGGGCTTTGACCATGGCCGCTTTTGCGGTTCCGGCTAATTTTTTCAATCCGGGAACCGAAGCGGGAAATAAAGAGTAAGCCAGCCGCAGCCACGCTAATTGCGATTCCAGCAATGAAGGAAGCGCCACCAGCACTAATGTTAGCAACCGCCAAGAGAACTGGGGTCATCACACCAGCAAACGAAGTCACCAGCGTATTCATCGCAATCACAACTGGGAATTGCTTTTGATTAGCTAAAATCGATAATTCATATGGCACCGTTGCATTGACCATCACGATTCCCATTCCGGAGAACATGTTCCCAATGACGTGCATAACGGGGTTAGCGAAGAAGACCACGAAGACAAATGAGAGGGCAAAGGCGATAAAGCCCCAGGCCATCGTATCTTGGCGAGTCAGCTTCCGGAGATAGGTCAGGCCAAACGCGGTCAAGATCCCACCGACGTTGCCAATGGCGGTAACAATCGCAGTATAGGCCGTCCCGTTACCCTTCGCAGCTAATAGAATCGATTGGTTTGACATGAAGATCATCATTGCTAACGAAGTCACAAAGGTAACGAGGAGGAGCACGTAAACGTACCCGCTCAAGCCTTTAATGCTACTAAGAAAACTCGTTTTTTCATTATTGGCGGCTTTATTAGTCAGTTTAGGACTCTGTGGCACCATGAAGTACACGACAAGGAAAATCACAACGGCCAGTAGGTAAATCCAGAATAAGTTGCGCCAGTTTGCGCCACCTAACACCCCGCCAATCGCGGTAAAGGCCATCATCCCAATGTTATTGAAACCAACGGCCCAGCCCATGACGGTTGCCCGTTGTTCACCTTCAAAGTGTTCTTGAAGTAATACGGGGCCCACGTTACTGATTAAACCTAACCCAAAACCCATGGCAACCATGCAGGCCAAAATCATATTTAAGCTACTATTGAAGAAGACTGGTAGCAACCCGCTGACCGCTACGAACGCAACGGACAGTAGCCCAATGTTTTTACGAGTGATCTTGTAAGTTAACCAAGTGAAAATTAAGGTCGCAATCAATTGGCCTAATTGGGGAATCGTACTTAACATTTGGACCTTTGAAATTGGTTCGTCTGGGAATGATTTGCTGATGGCGGCAATCGCTGCTCCAACCACGGATCCGGACATTAACAATAGGTTCATACTCAGGATTCCGAAAGCCAGTGCTAATTTTTTCTTCGTCATAATCTGCGCGTCCTTTCGTTTTTTTAATTATGTTTGCGCTTTCATTCAACAATTAAAGTATATGGTGAATGATTTCACTCCACCATATTCAAAAATCACTTTCACTATGTCTATTTCACTGGTGCACAAATTCCGTTTGTAAGTGGGCCCGCAACTGAGTCGGCTCGTTTTGACTGTTTGCACGGAGGATGACCAAGGCGTGACCGTTAAACAAAGTGACTTGGTCAGCTTGACTTAACTGTAAGTTAGCCGGATTCCCATTACCCGTGGCAACAAATTGACCAGCTAAAATTTCAAGCTTCACGCTATCGTTGGCCGTTGCGACTGGTTGATTAGCCGCATCCAGGGCGGTTAACCGGTATAAATCAGTCGCGTTTCCGTTAAAAATCCGCTCAACCGCAACCTTAACGGCCGGACCACTGGTGATGCGTTGATCCTGCGCCACAACTTGGTTAGCTTGATAAGCAATGACCGTCAGTGTGCCCGCTTCGTATGGGACCTGCCAGTTAACTTGGCAATCTTGAACCGTTTTACGGCCATAACTGTGGTCATTAACCAGTAGCTCTACTTCGGCCGCGTTGCTAAAAGCGCGCACCCGCGTTTGACCATCCGCCGTCAATTCCAATCCAGTTTGGTTCCAGTGCGGCATGACGTGGACCATCGGTGTCTTAGTCCAGTGAGCCTGATAGTAGTAATAGTAGTCCTTAGGGAAACCGCATAGGTCGGCGATTCCAAATTGGGAACTAATCCCGGGCCAACCAAATGGCGACGGTTCACCGTAGTAGTCAAAGGCCGTCCAAAGGAAGACCCCGCCCATGTACGGGTGAGCTTGCAGGTACGCCATCACCGTTTCTGGGGTGGCCGTACCACCAACGCCGGGGTCGCCCGGCTGCCGCTTGCCTGGTAAAACCATCGAATATAGCGAACCAAAGTTATTAGTCTGGCACTGGTCACCATCATCTTGGTAGACGCCCCGCGTTGAAAAGTAGGAGGCGTTTTCGGTACTCATCATTGGTAAGTCGGGGTAGTGTGCTTTAATTAGCTTCGCCCCCGGACCCATGACGCCGGCTTCGGGATAGTTCACCCCGAGAACGTCCAAGTTAGCGATGTATTCTGGATCAACCTTTCCCTCTGGTGTTAATAATTCGGCTGAAATCACGAGGTGTTCGTGGTCCAACTGCTTAATCGTCTGAACGAGTTGTTTCGCGATGCGGCTCCCAACCGACGTATTGCCACTCACTTCTTCGTTGGCAATTGACCAAAAACCGATTGATGGGTGCTGGCGACTCTTACGCACCATCCGCTTCAAATCAGCTAAGCGCCACGGCGTACTTTCCAGCAAGCGGTTCTCGTTAATTACAATGACCCCGTACCGGTCACAAGCCCGGAGCAGTTCTTCGGCCGCAAAGTGGTGGGTACTACGCCAAGCGTTCACACCCATTTTCTTCATTTGTTGAACCTTGTAGTCCACGATATCTTGGTCTAAGGCGATTCCGACGCCCGCAAAGTCTTGGTGTTCACAAACACCGTGTAATTCGTACGGTTGACCGTTTAAATAAAACCCAGTCGTCGTATAATCAAACGTATGAATCCCGACAGTTTTGACCACTTCGTCACCGTCAATTTTAAACTTAGCGGTGTAGCAATCGGGATGTTCCGGCGACCACAGCTTAGGCGAATCCAACTGGAACGATTGTTCAAATTGAACCGTCTGTTGTGGCGCAATTGTTTGCGTTTCAAACGCCAGCGCTTGGCTGGCTATGACCAGTTGTGGCTGGACCGTTACGGCCGCGGCACTGTTATTTTTAACCGCCACTTCCGCTTGCATGGTTGCGTTGGTCGCATTGATTTTTTGTGTATAGACGTAGGCCCTGTCTGGATCTAACGCCACTAGTGGTTGTGCTTCCAACCAGACCGAACGGTAAATACCCGCACCCTCATACCACCAGCCTTCAGGACCAGTGGTCGTATCCGTCCGCACGAGTAAAACGTTCGTCCCTTCGTTGCCATAACGCGCCATCGCCGTCACATCAAACTCAAAGGCCGTGTAACCACTATTGTTATGCCCGAGGTAGCTGCCATTCAACCAAACGTCCGCCATCCGCATCACGCCATCAAAATGTAAAACGTAACGTTGATGCTGATAACCAGCCGCCGGCAAGTCAAACGTGCGGCGGTAATAGCCAACCCCGTCCGGTTTGGACCCACTCATTAAATTTTGCGGGTCGTTGACGTAGGGCTGCGTCATTTTCCAATCGTGTGGAAGTGTTACTGTTTGCCAGTCGGCATCGACCGTACTCGTTAAGTCCGTTCCGGCCAGATTTCGCAGGCCCTGTTCAACGTGGCCTTGCGAAATCAACTTTAAGAAGTGGGTGCCCCCCGGGCTCACGGGTACCCGCGCTCCCGCTTCATCCGGCATGGGCGCCGTTAAACCGCCAAAGGCCTGCGCCTTCTTAGCCGTTTTTAAGACCGGGGTTGCCAATTCGCCCCGATGAAAAAGCCAATTTTGATTTAAATTAATTTTTGTATGCATGCTCGTCAATCCCTTCGATAAGTTCAGTCTACTGAAATTTAGGCTGTGCTATAATGCACATAAACGACATTTAGAAACCGCTTACTGTAATTTTCCAACTTAGCACGAAAGGAGGCAGTTCCATGACCAATTCCGCTTTTGACGACCTCACTAAACGAACGGCTACCGACGACGCTGAAATTACAACGCACGCGCCCATGGCCATCTTTTATAAGAAAAGGGTTACCGCTCAAGTCTTGTACACCCAGGTTCAGGCCGGGAACGTCACGACCTTTGAAGCCGCGGATTATCAAGAAATGCACCGCGACCGCGACTTCGAATTGATGTACGTGCTCGCCGGGCAAATCACGAACCATTTGGAAGACCAAACAACGACCCTGATTGCCGGCGAGGGCTGCCTACTGAATCCGCAAATCATCCATTCTGAGCAACTAGCGCCCCATACGACCGTGATGTTCATCAACTTATCCCGGACCCTATTAACGCAATTATTAACGGGCGTGCCACTGGACGGACCAATTTTCAGTTTTCTGAACCACAACCTCGCGGAAAATAATGCTTGGCAACGCAACTACCTGGAATTCTCGCGGAGTATTCCGTATACCAACCAGACCTTTAAAATTATCTTGGACTCCCTGCAACAGGAAGTTGCGACCCGTAAAATTGGCGCGGCCTACTTTCAAGCGGGTCTCGTTTTACGGCTTTTAAACGCGTTAGAAGATACGGCGCGCTTCAGTTTAACGACCGTTTCACTCGACCTATCCAAGGATGATTACCTGGTTAACCGAACGATTCGCTTAATCGAAAACCATTACGGCAACATCGCCCGTAAGGATATTGAAGCCGCACTCCATTACAACGCGGAGTACCTTAACCGCCTACTTAAAAAGCAGACCGGGAAAACCATCAGCGCTTATGCCCAACACGTTCGAATTCATAACGCCCAGCAACTCCTCATTACGACCGACTTGACGGTTCAAAGTATCGCGGAACGGCTCGGCTTTTCAAACGAGGTTTACTTTTACCACTACTTTAAAAAGCACGTCCAACTCTCACCAAATACCTACCGGCAACAATTTAAACTGACTAATTTACCAAAGTAAGTGACCATCACCGGCTTAATGCTGACCGGGGACTGCGATCGGTTAGCGAGCATCAAATGCGATTATCGCTCTAAAACAGTCGTATTTAATTAGTTTTCAAAAATGTCCACAACGTACGACAACAACCCGGGTCCTAAGAAAATATGAATTTCTTAGGACCCGGGTTGTTTAATCGTTTTATTTTGATTCTATTATATGTGGTGTTGGTTTATTAAAGTCAGCCGAAAAGCCTCGTATTAAAGCAAAATTAGCCAGTAGCGGGTGTAACCATGGCTCAACTGCGAAATTATTCTTAGCCGGAAGTGGGCTGCTTACGGCTTAGAATAAGGCTCGAATTTGAGATTGCGGGGTGGATTTCCCCGTGAGCTCAAATCGATGCCCGCAGTGTTCCAGCCAACCGGTTACACCCGCTGCTGGCGGCAGATTAACACCAACTGATACAGAACCTTTATTTTTGCTCCCGGTACTCGGTCGGCGACACGTTTAAGTGTTGACGGAAAACTTTATAAAAGTAGGACGGATTTTCATAGCCAACTTTGACGGCAATTTGCTCAATCGGTGCGCTGCTATAAGTCAGGTATTTCGCGGCGACGTTAACGCGTTGCAAGTGGACCAGTTTAATAAACGTTAGACCGGTCGCCCGCTTCAAATAGGACGATAAGTAATTCGGGTTAAAGCCAAAATAGGCCGCCATATCGCGTAGGGTAATGTCCGCATAATGCTTTTCAATGTACAGCAGTAACGCCAGCAAGTCGGTAGTCCGGTGTGCCGCGACCTCAACTTTGGTTGTTCCCGCCACCCGGATTAACCGTAAGAAGAGCGTCAAAATCTCCAAGCGGATAATTTGGCTGGTTTGGTTGTCCGCATGGTAATACTCCTGAATAACGTCGTATAACGTATCCACGATTTTAGGATCATGTTGAATTTTGAAAAGGCCATAATTCGCCTCGCCATGATTCTCGTTTGATAACAGTGAAAAGAGCATCGTCGCCACGCTGGGGGTCGCGCTTTCGGCCAACATAAAATCAAAATCGTTCATCGTAAACGCCGATTGCTTAAGCGCCAAGTTTACCACGATGGCCCCGGTACTAATTGGTTCCACCCGGTGGACCGCATTATTTCCCATCACAATAATATCGTCTTGCGCTGCGTGTAGTTTTTCCCGCTTAGTCACGACCGTGCAGTCGCCCAATAACGGAATCATGATTTCGACATAGTTATGCTTATGAAACGGAATGTAAGAATTCACCGGTTGTACCGAAATCGCAATCGACTGCAAGCTCTCTTCAAGCGAATCGTCCAGCGTGTGATAGAACTCATAAACCGGTTCCGTACCAACGGAGCCCGCTCGTTTGGGCCGCATGGTTGGTTCCATCTTTTGCCAGTCACGGGGCTGATTATTACGGTGTAAGAGTTCCAGAATTTCAGTATTCATCCGCTTCGCTTCCCTTCATCAAGTTGGTTTTTTACAGGTTCTTTTTTCCGGAGTTGTTTCCACTCATTGTAACCGTTTTTATCTTACCTTAACCTTAATAGTGTGATAAGGGCTTTTCACTAACACCTACGAAATCGACACAGAATTACTTGGTTTTAGCAATAGTTTCCGCGGGGCCGTTAAGTTAGCATGTAAGCGTAATCATAAATTTGGAGGTTTTAAATTATGGTAGATTTAAAACAGAAACCGTACAACCTTAACCAATCACAAATTAACTACGTTGAAAACAAAGTTAAGCAAATGACGCTTGACGAAAAAGTTGGCCAACTCTTTTTTGTCATTGGTCAGGATGAAGACAGTGTCGATATCAAAGCTTTCATTAAAAAATACCAACCTGGTGGGATGATGTATCGGCCCGACCAAGCGCAAAAAATAAAGCGTGAAATCGCAACGGCGCAAACCAGTAGCCAAGTACCGCTTTTCTTTGCGGCTAACTTGGAGTCTGGTGGTAACGGCATTATCAACGAAGGTACCTGGTTCGGAATGCCGCTGGAAATGGCGGCAACTGATGACCCGCACAACGCCTATGAACTCGGGAACGTTGCCGGCTCCGAAGCCCGGCAAGTCGGCGCCAACATGTCGTTTGCACCGATCGTCGATCTCGACCAAAACTTTCGTAACCCGATTATGAATACCCGGACCTTCGGTGATAACCAGCAGCGGGTCACTAAGATGGCCGACGCGCAAGCACAAGGCTTAACCGAAAACGACATTATCCCGGTCATCAAACACTTTCCGGGTGACGGCGTTGACGAACGTGACCAACACCTGTTAAGTTCGATCAACTCGCTGTCGACCGAAGACTGGATGACCTCTTACGGGCAAATCTATCGCCACTTTATTGATCAGGGCGTCTCAAGTATCATGATTGCTCACATCATGCAACCCGCCTGGGAACGCCAACTTGATCCTGGCATCGCTGATGAAGACTTACGGCCCGCTTCAAGCTCAAAATTATTGATTGACGGCTTGCTACGCAACGTTTTACATTTTAACGGACTGACCATTACCGACGCCACCCCGATGTTGGGTTACAACACCGCTTTACCGCGTAAAGAACTCTTGCCGGCCACGATCAACGCCGGCATCGACATGATTCTCTTTAATAAAAATATTGATGAGGACTACGCCGCTATCAAAACGGCGATTCAAAACGGTACGCTGACCATCGAACGCGTCAACGAGGCCGTCACCCGCATCCTCGGTACAAAACTCGCGCAGGGGGTCATGGACAGCGACGAACAAACCTTGATCACCGCCCCCGCTCAACTCGACTTACACCAAGCCGACCACTTAGCAGCGGCGCAAGCTGCGGCCAAGCAAGCCGTTACGCTCGTCAAGGACCGCGACCAGCTACTCCCAATTACCCCTAAAAAGTACCCGCGGATTCGGCTCGTCGTCCTCGGCGACACCGACGACGGCGGTTTCAAGGAAGGTGGGCACGTCACGGATGCGTTTAAGACCGGCCTTGAAGCCCAGGGGTTCCAAGTGACTTTGTTTGACCAACGTCACTTAGATTTCCACGAAGTCTTTGAGGAGGGCGTTTCGGACCTTCAACAAAAATTTGATTTAGCGCTCTACGTCGCCAACGTCGAAACCGCCAGCAACCAAACGACGACCCGGCTGAACTGGGTCCACTTAATGGCGGCCGATGCGCCGTGGTTCCTCAAGAGTATCCCGACCGTCTTCGTTTCGACGGCCAACCCGTATCACCTATTCGACATTCCGAGCGTTTCGACCTTCGTCAACGCCTACACCGGCAATCAAGCTAGCATTGACGCCACGCTCCGCAAGCTGAGCGGCCAGGAACCGTTCTTGGGTAAGAGCCCCGTCGACCCATTTTGTGGCGACCTAACTGCCAAACTGTAAAAAAGGAGTTAACATCATGCAAATTTCAGATATTTTAGTCAATCACATGCACGCGCCGTTGGGTTTTCAATTGGACAACTTGCGCCTCGAATTCAAAGTCACCGCCGCCAAAGCAGGCCAGATGACGAAGCAATTAACGATTTGGGCGACCGATGCGAACCAGCCGCTGTATCAAACGACTAAGTTACCTTATGACAACAACTACTTTGACGTTGAAATGGCGCTTCAACCGCGAACCCAATATCACGCCGAAATTACGGTGCAAACCGCCGCTGAACAAACTAGCGCAACGACCACTTTTGAAACTGGTAAAATGGCCGAAGCATACAGCGCCAAATGGATTGCGAACGCCGATAAGGACCTGCAAAACACACTCTTCAAGCGCAATTTTGAGACGGCTAAAGCCATTCAATCAGCCCGGCTGTACGTCACCGGCCTTGGCGTCTACGAAGCGTACTTAGATCACCAAAAAGTTGGCGACGAGTACTTAGCCCCGGGTTCCACCGACTACCGTAAGTGGGTCCAAGTTCAAACTTACGACGTAACTGAACCCTTACAAACCCAAACCAACCACGAACTCCTCATTTCAACGGGTGATGGGTGGTATAAGGGGACCTTTGGCTTTGATGGCGGTCAGGAGTGTATTTACGGTGACCAGCAAATGGCACTCGCCGAACTACATTTAACCTACACCGATGGGACGCAGGCCGTCATTAACACCGACGACCAGTGGCAAACCACGCGCGGCCGCATCACTAAATCCGCCATCTACTACGGTGAAGACTTAGATGATACATTGCCAATTGGTAACTGGCAACCCGTAACGGTGCTTACCAAGGCCACGACCATGCTCGAAGACCGGTTAAGCTTACCAATTAAAATCCAAGAAACCTTACCCGCAAAAGAACTGATTGAAACGCCCGCCAAGGAACAGGTTTTAGATTTTCGGCAAAACCAAGCGGGCTGGTTAGAGTTCTATAACACCGAACCTAAGGGAACAAAATTAACTTTCCAAATGGGTGAAATTTTGCAAAAGGGTAATTTCTACCGCGATAATTTACGCGCTGCCCGTGCCAGCTTTACTTACGTTTCGGATGGTCAAGCTAAGTGGGTTCGGCCCCACTTCACCTACTTTGGTTACCGCTACGTCAAAGTAACTGGCAACACCCAACCACTCGAATTGAAAAACTTTCGGGCCGCAGTGATGTATTCCGATATGGCGCTAACCGGTAGCATTCAAACCGACAACGCCAAGGTCAACCGGCTGTTCCAAAACGTTTTGTGGGGGCAAAAGAGTAACTTCTTTGATGTCCCAACCGACTGCCCACAGCGGGATGAACGCTTAGGCTGGACTGGTGACGCGGACATCTTCTCCAACACCGCCGCTTTGAACATGAACGTCTACCCGTTCTTCAAGAAGTACGCCAAGGACATGGCCGTCGAACAAGCTCAGCACGCTGGCATGCTGACGATGTACGCCCCCGCGATGGGAGTCGACGATGGCGGCGCGGCCGTTTGGGGCGACGCGGCCACGATCATTCCGTGGAACATGTACCAGACATACGGTGACCCGGCGATCATCAAGCAAAACTACGCTAGCATGAAGGCCTGGGTCGACTGGATTACGGCCAATACCAAGACAGCCAACCTCTGGACGGGGATGTTCCAATTTGGTGACTGGATTGCCTTAGACGGTGAAAACCCAGCGTTACCAACTGGAAAGACCGACGAAGACTTTATCGCCTCCGTTTACTACGCATACTCCAGCGAAATTGTCGCTAAATCGGCGCAACTGACTGGGCACAAAGCGGACGCGGCCCACTACGCCCAACTCGCTGCTGATATTCGGGCGGCCATTCAAAATGAGTACATTACGGCTAACGGACGCCTCTCAATCGATACGCAAACGGCTTACGCCTTAACGCTCTACTTTAAGCTCGTCCCAGAATCACAGTTAGAACGGGTCGTCAGCGACCTCGTCGCCCGCTTGAAGAAGGATAACGACCACTTGCAAACCGGCTTCGTGGGTACGCCGTTTATTTGCCAAGTCTTATCCAAATACGGTCACCACGACTTAGCCACCAAGATTTTCATGTTAGAGGACTTTCCAAGCTGGCTGTACGCCGTTAACATGGGCGCCACCACCGTTTGGGAACGTTGGAACTCCGTGGAAACGGACGGCTCGATGAATCCCGACGGCATGAATTCGCTGAACCATTACAGTATTGGGGCCATCATGGAGTGGGGCTACAAGTACTTACTCGGAATTGACGGTCACACGCCAGGCTACCAAGAAGTGACGTTGAAGCCGAACTTTAACTACCGGTTGAAGCAAGTTGCTGGTCACTTTGATACGCCGTATGGCGATTTACAAGTGGCTTACCAGGTTGAAAGTGACGCCGAACACCGCATTCAACTAACGGTGACGGTTCCGGTGGGTGTTACGGCCCACGTCGACTTACCGCGGGCAACTGACCAAGCGGTTCAAGTTAATCAGCAAGCGCATCAAGGCGGACAGTTCGACTTAACCGCGGGCACTTACACCATCAATTACGTCCCGACCCAGGATTACGTCGGCCGCTACAATGCTGAAACCCCGGCAAAAGTCATTTTACAAGACGCAGAACTGACAAAGCAGATTGATCAAATCGACCCGGTCCTCGACTTCTTCCGTAATGATCCAAGCGCTGCGGAAGGCGGCTTAGGTACCATGTCGTTAACGAAACTGAATACCTTGTTGCCGTTTATTAACGTTAGTGCCGACCACTTAGCCGCCATTAACCAGTTACTGGCCCAAACACCACTACTTAGTGAACGGACCAGTAAGTAAGCCCGGAAGGAAGCGTTCAAATGATAACAACTTATCAAAATCCAATTTTACGCGGAATGATGCCCGATCCTAGTATCGTTCAGGTGAACGGCGTCTACTACCTCGCTAACAGCACCTTCGAGTATTATCCAGGGATCGCCATTTCAAAAAGTACCGACCTCCTGAACTGGGTGCGTCTCCCGGGCGTTATTCAACAACCGGCGCAAGCCGATTTAAGCCACTCGAAGTCCAACGAAGGGATTTTCGCGGTTTGCCTGCGTTACCATCAAGGCCACTTCTACGTCATCACGACTAACTTCGCCGAGTTCAAGACCTTCATTATTCGGGGAAGCTTAGCGGCGGATGGCGCCGCAATTGACTGGGAGACCCAGCGTACCATCGTTGACGTTGCCGGGATTGACCCCGACCTCTACTTTGAGGATGGCCGGACCTACGTTCAATTCACCGGCTACTTAGATGATCACGGGACCAAGGGTATCCAGCAAGTTGAAATCGATCTAACCACCGGCGCCGTGTTGACCGGACCGCAACTATTAACGTACGGAACCGGCGGCCGCGACGTCGAGGGACCGCACATCATCAAAAAGGCCGGTTGGTACTACCTATTGATGGCGGAAGGTGGCACTGGAATGGGCCACATGATTACCATGATGCGTAGCCGCTCGCTGTGGGGCCCGTTTACGGCGCCCAACGCGGTGAACCCGCTTTTCACCAACCGCGACCGGGCCAATGAACCGTTACAAAACATTGGGCACGCCGACCTCTTTCAAGATTCCAATGGCCACTGGTGGTTAACTTGCTTAGGCACGCGCCCCGCAAGTGTGGGCTTCATGCAAATCACCAACCTCGGCCGTGAAACGTTGCTTTATCCGGTTGACTGGCGTGGCGACTGGCCCGTAATTTACACCGGCACGCCAACCCAGACCGTTGACCTCCGTCAGTGGCCGAACCACGCGGCCAGTTTAACCCAACCGCAAGCGTTACCTGATTTTGAGGATAACTTCAAAGGTGCCAGTTTGCGGCCCGAATGGTTGACGCTACGAGCCAACGTACCGAGCTTAACGGTTGGCCCCGCCGGACTACGACTCGGGGGTAACGCTAGCCGCTTAACCGACTTAGGGACTCCGGCTTTCGTGGGCTTACGGCAAACGGAACCCGACCAAACGTTCCAAGCGACCGTAACGGCAGCCACCGCTCTAAACAGCGGCCAAGCCGGGATTGTCAGTCTCATTAACGTTGACCACTACGCCGCCCTCCTCCTTCAGGCGGACTCGACCGGCCAAATTCTGGTCATTCGTGATCAACGCGTCGCCGACGTTCACTACCGCCAGGTGCTGGGAAAATTAGCGGCCCTACCGCAAACCCTCAGTATCACGAACCACGCAGCGACTAAGACTTTCACGGCCACGACCGCAACTAATGAGCAACTTAGCTTTACGACTGACGCGCTCAACCTCTCTAATGAGGCAATCGCCGCCCTCAATACTGGCGACATCCAGGGGCTCTACGCATTCGATGACGCGCAGCTGGTCATTGACCACGCGGAACGCCACCGGTTAGCGCCAGAAGCCTGATAATTAAAAAGTACGATGAACGATGCGATTTTGCTCGCGGTTCATCGTACTTTTTTAATGTTTAACTGCCGCCGACTGGGTGACTGGATAGCGCGTTTATCTGAACAGTTTGAACAAACTAGTCAATCAAATATCATCATTAATAAGGACCTTGCAACCTTTGCCATCGCAATCTGATCCTAATCAATACGTTCATGTTGAATCTTGTTAAAAATACTGATTAGTCAACAAAAAACGCTACCCCTTTTCAGAGTAGCGTTTTATCCTCAACCCCTATTCATCATCCTCATCATCCGTCGCCGCCAAGCGCTGCTTCACGTCAAAGCAGTTCCCCGCCGCCGTTTGGAGGGCCGTTGCCAGTTGATAATCGGGATTATCTAAGTTTAAGTAAATCTCTAATAACATCGGTAAGTTTAAACTTGCTAAAATGGTGACCTGATCGTCCCGCAAGTAATTTTCTAAACAGACGTTGCACGGCGTACCACCCGGCAAGTCCACAACGATCACCGTTTCGTGGTCCGGATTAACGCTAGCCTGCACGTTGCGAGCTAGTTCGTCCTTACTGATTTCACCATCAAAGGTCACCGCTTGCACGCGGTTGTGCCCGCCAGCAATCATATCTAAACTAGCCAAGTAACTTTGCGCCAATGGACCGTGGCTAACTAATAATAAATCACGCATTTAAATTCTCCTCCTGAGTGGCCGCAAAACTAATTTCGTCGCTTGCGGTTGCCGTTGTTTCTAAAATAACGATTTGGTTGGTCCCTAACCGTAGAAAGTCCTGCGGAATGTAGAGCCGCTGGGTCGGACCGTCCTGCCAGAAGCGCCCGAGGTTGATGCCGTTGATGAACGCAACGCCCTTACCGAACCCACTACAATCCAAGTAGGTCGCGTGGCGGTCACTGACGTCGAACGTAAATTGTGACAACGTCGGGCCGTAATTCGACGGACTGGGCGTCTGCCAATTTAGTTGCGCCAACTGGCTAAAGTCCAGTGCCCACTGGTCCCAGCCGTAGTGCAAGTGGCGGTCGACCATCATCCCGGTCCGCAACCCCTTTTGTTGGGTTGGCGAGAGCAGCCGCGCGCCGTAGTTGACCCGGCCAGTATTTTCAACTAGTAGCTGAACGGTGCTCGTAGGCGTTAACGGCGTCTCAATCGGTGTTCCGAGCGTCGCCTGGTACTGAGTAGTGACCAGTTGATGGTCCACGTAGACGTCCACGCGGTCGTTCACGTCCAGCAATTGGAGCTTTTCGGGCTGATGATTACCGGCCACCTGAGTTTGATAAAACAGGTAACCGTACCCGGAGCCGAGCGCAAACGTCTGCGGTTGTGCGCTGTGGCAATGTTGGCCGAGGGCGTCGAGGACGTCGACTAGGTGCAGTTGCGCGGTGCGGTGCACACTGGCCAAAGGACGCGGAAGCGCCCCCGTCGGTGCGGGCGTGGTCACGTTGAGGACCCGCTGTAAGGCCGCGTACTTGGCGCTCGGCTGACCATCTTCGTGGAGGACGGCGTCGTAGTCGTACGAGGTGATTTGCGGGTAATCGATCCCAACCCGCGACGAAGCCCCGTTGTAGAAGCCAAAGTTAGTCCCGCCACGGAACATGTAGAGGTTAAAGTTGGCGTCGGCGTCAACCAGGGCTTGTAAGTCCTGCTCAAAGCTAGCCGCATCCCGCTTGGTGATTGGTTCCTGCCAGCGGTTAAACCAGCCGTCCCAGAATTCCATGCACATTAATGGCCACTGCTTGTGATGAGTTTGCATGAAGACCTGCAGGGCCGCCAAGTTTTCCGGTGAATGGGACCCAAAGTTAGCGGTGACAAAAACGTCGTCGTCAATTAAACTACCGGCCTGTAATGCCTGTTGCCAGCTTCCATCGGACGTAAATAACGGGACGTCGACTCCGTTGGCTTCCATTAAGTGTTTAATTGCTCGCAAGTACGCCTTGTCATTACCAAACGAGCCGTATTCGTTTTCGACCTGCATCATGAGTACCGGGCCACCGTGGGTAATTTGGAGTGGGACGAGTTCCTGAAAAAGGCGGGCGTAGTAAGCTTCAACCTTCGCCATAAACCGTGGTGTATTCGTCCGCACCACCATGTCGGGGTACTTCAGTAACCAGGCCGGCAAGCCGCCAAACTCCCATTCCGCACAAATGTACGGGCTGGGCCGTAAAATAACGTAGAGCCCGAGTTCCTGCGCTAACTCAACGAAGCGTTGCACGTCATAGCGACCACTAAAATCAAACTGACCCTCTTCTGGCTCGTGAACGTTCCACGGAATGTAGGTTTCAACCGTGTTCAGCCCGGCCGCCTTAAGTTTTAGGAGCGTTAAGCGCCACTCCGACGGTGCGATGCGAAAGTAGTGGACCGCGCCCGAGTAAATTTTGAACGGTTGACCGTTCAGTAAAAAATGTTTTTTAATCTCAAATTTTTCCATAGTCCTCACTCTTACCAATAAGTTTGCCAGCTAGGCCGTGCGAGCCGCATCAGGGCTTCCATGTAGAAGTAGTCGCCCCATAAGTTGGCCTCGTCGACGCCCTTCCCAATTGAATAGGCGTACACGCCGTGTTGTAGGAGCCCTTCCTGTCCCGGTTCAGTCCGGTACGGGTCGAGCGCTTTGAGCAAGCCGCGCGCGACGGCCTGACCATCATCCCAATAACCGCGCTGTTGCGCTTCTAACGCCCCGCAGGCCACGATGGCCGCCGCCGAACTATCCTTCGGTTGGTCGCTCTGGTCATCAAAAATCAGGTCCCAATACGGAATTAAGTCCGCCGGCGTGCGATCTAAGTAGTAGCCCACTAAATGTTGGTACAGCGCCCGTTCGTCGGTTTCTTCAAAGAACCGCTTATACAACGGCATCCCTAGTAAAATCCACGCCTGACCGCGCGCCCAGCAAGAATCGTCTGAATAACCTTGCGCCGTCGCACCTTTTAAGGGGGCCCCGGTTTGCGGATCGTAATAGAACGTGTGGTAAGTGGAGTAGTCCGGCCGCACAATGTGACTCAAAACTTGGTGATAATGTTTTTGACCCACTTCGGCATACTTGGCATCGCCGGATAACTTCGTCGCCTCAAACAACAACGGTAAGTTTAACAAGGAGTCAATAATTAGCCGGTATTCGTCGGCCGCGCCCTTCACACCCCAGGCTTGAATGAACTGGCCCTTCGGTTGGTAGCGGTTTAACAAAACGTCGGCCGCCTGCAACACCATCCGTTGGTAATCGCCCGTCACCCGGTAACCCGCGACCGCAGACAGCGAGTAGAGAAAGCCAATGTCGTGGTGATCCAGTACAAAGTGATCATCCAGGCGTCGTTGGAAACTCGCTAGCTGGGCTTCGGCTTGCGTCTTAAAGATTTTTTCCCCGGTAACTTCGTAACTCATCCACATCATTGCGGTCCAAAAGCCATTCGTCCAATCATCGTTCGCCTTAATCCGGTAACGCATGGCCGTCGTACAAGCCGACGGAAACTGACCATCAAAACGCGGAATCTGGGCCCTGACCTTTTCAATTGCCGTACGTAGCCGGTCGTCGACCCATTTCTGATCAACGGTCGCACCCAGCGCCGTTAACTTCGTCGTTGCTTCAGCTCTTAACATCCGTCCAATCCCTTTCTCTTGAAAAACGAAAGCCCATGTCACCACCGAACTTGACCGGCTAGTAACGTGGGCTCCCCATCACCTACTTCAAATATTTCGTCATCGGTACTTCGGCGTCATCCGGAACCATTTGGGCCGTCACTTCAACGCCCGCCGCGATCAACGCTTCAATATCGGCCCGTTCTTCAGCAGTTAAACTAACCGACTTCTTCACTTGCACGGTGTCTTCGCGGTTCGACATGTTCCCGATGTTAATCTTGGTAATGTCGAGACCAGCGTTGACCAAGTCAAGCAACACTTTCGGCCGCCGCACCACGAGTAAGACCCGTTGTTTCGCGTACTTCCCGGCCTGAATATTATGAATCGCCTTTTCCTCGGTAATGATGGAAGTGGCAATCCCCGCCGGCGCCGCCATTCGGAGCACACTCTTTTGTACGTCGTCGTTAGCGACCGCGTCATCGATCACCATGATCCGGTTAACCCGCAGGCCAGTTGCCCAGCGCGTTGCGACTTGGCCGTGAATCAAGCGGTCGTCAATTCGAATATTTACAAACCCTTGCATGTTTATCGCTCCTTAAATTAAGCAAAAATCTTCAAGTTATAAGCTAAAATCCCAACTAGGATCAAAATGAATGTAACCCGTGTCGAGTTCATCTTCTTGCGTCCAAGTAACCAGTAAGCCATTAAAACGACTAACGCCGGTGCTAAACCTGGCATAATTTGATCCGCCAAGTCCTGAAGCGAAACTTTAACGCCCCCATTATGGTACTTATACGCAAAGGTTGCCGTAATGACCGACGGAATCAAGGCTCCAATCACCGTCATCCCTAACACGTTGGCCGCGCTGGTAATCTTCTTCAACCGGTCGCCTAAAGAGTCAATCAACTTAACCCCTTCGCGGTACCCCATGTAGAAAAAGCTCCGCATAATCCCAAGCCGTAAGAAACCGTAAGCAATCCAGAGAATCAGGCCAACCGGGTTGCCCTTCAACGCCATGTAGGACGCAATCGAACCGATAATGGTGTTTGGAATAACCGCAAACAGCGTATCCCCGATCCCGGCCATGGGTCCCATCATCCCTGTTTTCAGGGAAGCCACGGTATCCTTGGCCGCAATCCCTTGGTGTTCTTGGATCGCGCCGTCGACCCCTAAAATGATCGGCGCCATCGAGTTATTCGTATTAAAGAATTGTAATTCGTTTAGTGACGCTTCCGCTTGAACGTCCACGTTCCCGTAAATTTTCTTGAGCAACGGGTAAACACTGTAGTAGTACCCGAGACCCTGCATTTTTTCGTAGTTCCAACCGGCTTGGCCGAAGAAGTACCAACGCCAGAAGACTTTTTTCATGCTTGCGTTTAATTCAACTTTTTTACTCATCTTCCATATCTCCTTCGTCGTCATCGCTTGCACCCGTCGTTGCAGCTTCAGCTTGAGCTGGTTTACTGTCATGATTAAAGGCAACTAAGGCCATGGCTAACCCAATGATAGCGGCTCCAATTACCGGCACCTTGAGGAAGGCCGCCAAGAAGAACCCAATTAATAGGAAGGCCACGTTTTGTTTTAATGGTAAGTAGCGGAGCAAAATCGCAATCCCTAACGCTGGTAAAATCCCACCGGCGGTCTTCAAACCGTTCATTAACCACATTGGCAAGTTGTTAACCACGTTTTGAACGAACTGGGACCCAAAGATCAACGCTAAGAACACTGGAATCATCCGTGATAGTGACGTTGGGATAATCCCGTACAAGTTCATGTGGGTCGCCGACTTAAACTTCCCGTCCTTGACCAGTTTTTCAGCCCGGTGTTGCAGGAAGGTATTGCAGAACCGTGCCAAAACGTCTAATTGAATCATCAGTAAGCCAATCGGAACGGCTAAAGTGGCCCCGAACTGGGCGCCCTTCCCACTTAAAACTGCGAAGGCCGTCCCAAGGAGCGCCCCAGTCATGTAGTCGGGCATTGAGGAACCCCCGAAGTTACCGACCCCGAGAACTAACAAGTTCAAGGTCCCACCGACAACTAACCCGGTTTGAACGTCCCCTAAGATTAAGCCGGCGAAGAACCCGGCCATCGTTGGCTTAACAGTCCCAAACGTTGTGTTGTTACCATCATAAATTGCAAATCCTGAATAAAGCGTAATTAATAATATTTGCCACCATTGCATGATGTCACTCCTCCTCAGACGGTTTTGATCTGAATTTCAAAATAATCCCATCGTTTATAACTTTCAACATACTCAATCACGGTATCATCGAAAAGGTAACTGTGCCGCCGAATAAAGGCAGCTGGCTGCTGCGCGTTTTCCAGTTGTAAGAGCTCGCGTTCTGCGGCTGGTACCGGAAAGGCAATCGCCGTGGTTTCATCAATTTGCGTACTGAATAAGTCAATACCACTATCCTGACGAATGCGTTCATAGACCGATTCATAATAAGTTGGTTTTTTAAGGGCAATTGGATTAAAGTAATCCGCCATCAAGTACGTATGTTGTAACTGGACCGGAACCGTGTTCGCCCGCCGTAAACGAATAATATGATAATAGCTGTCACCCGCGGTCAACTTCAGTTCGGCCAGAATGCGGGGATCGCTTTCGCGCTTAATGGATAGGACCGTCACGGTTTCGTCAGCGTCGTTGTCCTTTTCACGATCAAAGAACTTAACGAGCTGGCCGCGGCGGGCGCGTGAAACAAAGGTGCCCTTCCCCTGCTGGCGAACCAACAACCCCTTAGAAACGAGTGCGTTGATTGCCTTGATGACCGTTGCGGAGCTGACGTCAAAGCGTTTCTTCAACTCGGCTTCCGAGTAAAACTTGTCGCCCTCCTTAAAATCACCGTTTTTCAATTGATACAATAAAAACTGTTCGACTTGTTGATATTTTAATGGCATGTTCCTTACCTCCAGTTAACCGGTTAACCTGATAAGGAAAATATAACACGCTTTCAAACGGCTGTAAACGATTACAAAACATTCTTTTTAAATTCTAATTAATCAAAAAAAGCGGGCTTGCGCTACCTAACTTGCACTAGGTACAATGGAAAAAAGATGCTTAGTCAATTGAGTCTCAATCAAAGCTAAGAAGGTAATCACGTGTCAAATTCAAAATACGAACAGGATTCCAATTTAGAAGCACTTGCCGACATTGCTACCGATCACGAAAAAATGCTCGCAGTCGCTCGGATTTACGATCCCGACCCCGAGGAACGCTACTTACACACCTCGGGACACCTTGATAAACGTGGCGATATTCAATGGAACGAAGAAACTGCTAAACAAGTTCATCTGGATGGCACGGCGTACGGCTTGCAGCTCTGGTTACAGCGCCAAAATTACCCACTTCCGCACTGGGACGCCCCGGCAATCACCGCACTCGGCCAGCAAATGTTTGATCTGTTCTACCGGGAACACTTACAAACGGCCGTACATTGGACGGCTCAGGCTTGGGCCGGGTTCATCCAGTGGACGTTCCCCCGTCAGTCCGAGCAGCAACATCGCGAATTAATCCAAGCTTTAACGGCCCTGTTCAACCTACTCGCCGATTCGCAAGTCCTTTCCGTCACGCGCCGCGATCAACTGATCGACGTGTTGGAGACGACCCAACCCGCAGAAGACCCGTTCGCAGCCGAAATAAGCATGGAACACCGTAATGAACACGTTTCAAACAAGCGTAGACTTAAACGCCTAAAACGCCGTCGTAAGCGCTAGCCAAGGAGGGCCTCGCCATGAAAAATCCAACCGTTGCAATGGAAATTAAAGTTAAACTATTAGACGTGCAACCCGCAGCGTCTCGAACCTTACAAGTTCCCCTATCTTTGCGGTATGATCAGCTCCACACCTTAATTCAACTAGCTTTTGACTGGGAAAACTACCATATGTACGCGTTTCAGCCTAAGGGGACGACCGACCAATACCTCGCCCAACCCGATCCCTTTGCGGATAGTTTTGGCGAACCGGCTAAGTTGGCCGCGGAACACTTTGTTTATCCCGATTTGGCTAACGGTCCGGTGACCTACACCTACGACTTCGGTGCGGACTGGCGCCACGAAATTACGCTTAACAGGCTCCTAACGTTTTCAGATTTAGATACTGCCCAGTTACCAATTTGCAAATCTGGTCGCGGGAACAACCGGGTCGAAGATGATGGCCAGCCGGGAACGCCTTATAACCGCAAACACATTAACCGGTTGTTTGCCTTGTGGGCTCGCGCCGGCGAGCAAATGATTATTGGTAGTAGTCTTGGGTTAATGCCTCAGGATCGGCAGTAAGATGTTTCATGTGGAACATCTGATTATTAGTAAGAAATGAAACGCTAGAACACAAAGAAGCACTTAGGCCTGCGTTGGTCTAAGTGCTTCTTTACTAACTTATAATTTTGAATTTACTACTATCATTACGTGCGGCCGCTGGGCGTTATGGTTGAAACGTGCTCGACCAAGCTGGTATCTGCGCTTGCTACGCTAAGTCGCCATTGCCAAACCCGCTTCCCTGCTTTATAGCCGAAACGTGTTCAGGCCAGCTGATGCCTGCGCCTACTACGCTAAAGGGCCCATCGCAAAGCCCGCGATAATCCCTTTAGCTAGGTATTGCTCAGCATCAACCCGCTGGCCTTCACACTCTACAATCTTGCATACGCCGCCATAAACTGGTCCAACTCCTCACGCGTCGGGTAACCATCATTATCTCCCGGCGCCTGGACGCCGAACGCACCAACCGCGTTACCGCGCAACGCCGACGCCTCAATTGATAAGCCTTCCAACTGACCCGTAATGAAGCCCGCCGCAAAACCATCACCAGCGCCAACCGTATCCACGACCTTCGCCACCTTATAGCCCGGCACACTATACTTCTGACCATCCTTGGTCTTAATAAAGGCCCCTTTTGGCCCGACCTTAACGACGACAGTCTTCGTCTGACTCCCATTTTGCAAGAAGAAGTCCGCAATTTTTTCCGGATCACGCGACCCCATCAAAATTTCGCCTTCCGTAATTCCTGGCAACACCACGTCCGCCCGGGCCGCCAAGCCGTTAATCGTCTTAATCATCTTTTCGCGACTTGACCACAGTGTTGGCCGCAAGTTCGGGTCAAACGTCACTGGAATTGCGTGTTCGTGGGCCTTCGACATCAAGTAACCAAACGTTTCTAGCGCTTGATTAGACGTTCCCGGGAAAATCCCCGTCATGTGGATGAGCTTTAATTCATCAAAGTTAATGTGATCAATCGTAGCCTTTTCCAAGTGTGACGCTGCCGAACCCTTCCGGAAGTAGAAAGTGGCCGGGCCCCCTTCCGTTACCCGCTCCTTCATCTGAAAGCCCGTTAAATACGCATCCGTCGAACGAATATAGCTCGTCCCCACGTGATTTTCATCCAACTGGTCCTTAATGTAGTCCCCCATCGGGTCCGCCCCGAGCTGGGTGACGTACTCAACGGAGTGGCCTAGACGGGAGACCCCGATGGCCACGTTTACTTCGGCGCCCGCCAAAAACTTTTGAAAATGGGTGGCGTCCTTCAACTTCGTATCTGCATCTTGGGAGGCGAATAATGCCATTGGTTCGCCGACCGTTAAAAATTCACTCATGATATCGCTCCTAAATCTCTCAAAATTCTTAGTAACAATTATTTTTATATTTAAAGTTTGTAAACCGGTTTCCTAAAACTTAGGTTACTGGTTCAATCATCGTTTGTCAATCGCTTACAGCCGATATTAATAATTTAAATCGACTGCCGGAATTTAACCGACGCTGGTAGCGTATGAATGGCTGGCTTGGGCTTTTTTTCGTGCGGTTGCACCAGTTTCATCAACATTTCGCCCGCCAAATAGCCAATTTTATCGGGATGTTGTTCGACCGTCGAAATACCTGGTCCAACAAGTCCGGCCCAGTTCCAGTCGTCATAGCCTGCAACCCCCACGTCACGCGGAACGCTTAACGATAGCGCCTGCAGGGTTTTTAACACCACCGCGAGTACCTTCCCGTTGTTCGCAAAGACGAGTGGGTGCTCGTTGGCTGCCAGGAGGGTTTGCAATTTCTGGGTGAACGCCGCGTTAGACGCATCCAGCTCAACCGTTTGAACCGGCAGTGGCGCGACGCCATTGATAAATCCGGCTAAGCGTTGCTCCCGCGTTGAAATTGCGTGAACATCTTCACTAACGACTAGCCCGACCGTATAGGCCTCCGCTGATTGGTGCACTTGGGCGCTCAACCGGCTCGTCGCCTGGTAGTTATCGGTCTCAATCGTATCCCAGCGAAAAGGCGCGGTCTCGCGGTCGACCAACACTAGCGGCACTTCTGCATCCGCGATGAACTGGTAAGTGGCCGACAAGCGCGAGTTGGGCTGCAAAATAATCCCCTCAACCGACTGATCCAGCATCTGATCAAGCTGCTGGCGCTCCTGTTCAACTGAATTCCCAGACTCCATAATCAACGTCTGGTAATCATATTGTTTTAAATAGTTAGTAATTCCCTTTAATAGTAGGGAAACGTACACGTTAGAAATATCCGCGATCATAATACCAATCAGACGGCTCCGTTTCGTCTTTAACGACTGCGCCCGGCGACTGGGCCGATACGCGAGCGCCTTAACCGTCTTCTCGATGCGTTGGCGGGTACTCACCGACATGTGCGAATAGTTTTGATTGAGGTAGCGCGACATCGTCGATTTCGAAACGCCGGCCGCCTCCGCGACTTCTTGAATAGTCACTTTTCGCATAGCGTGACAATCCCTTCATAATTAATCTAATATTTGATTTACCCTTCTATTTAAACCCAACTTGCACAATTTGTCACGAGGATTCCCTGGTAAGTGTAACCGTTACCATCTGCCGCGACGCAAAAATCCGCTCCCAACCGTTTCAAGGGGGTGCGTTGCAACGGCTAAAAATGAAAATTAATGTTAGCGATACCAATCAAACCCCGCGGATTCCGCGTTTAGCCCAAGCATCCGCATGAAAAGTTTGCGTTTAGTTTCATTTTCCCCCTTGATTTTTTTCTAAGAGCCGTTATACTGAATTTGTAAGCGCAAACAAGAAATGTATTTTCTTATTTAGAAAACGGAGGGTTTATTTTATGTCATTCAATATGGTAACACGTTATGCACATAGTCCTGAAGATATGAACCATTACAGTACTGATCAAATGCGCGATCAATTCTTAATGGAAAAGATTTTCAGCGCCGGTGATATTTTGTTAACTTATACTTACAATGATCGGATGATCTTTGGTGGGGTTACACCAACCAACGAACCATTGGAAATTAAGTTAGACAAGCAATTAGGTGTTGAATTCTTCTTACAACGCCGTGAATTAGGGTTCATCAACATTGGTGAAGCTGGTTCCGTAACGATTGACGGGAAGAAAGAACACATCGAACCACACGATGGTTACTACATTGGAATGGGTACGAAGCACGTGGTCTTCGAATCAGACAATGCTGAAAAGCCTGCTAAGTTCTACGTTGTTTCAACGCCAGCTCACAAGACTTACCCATCAAAGAAATTGGCTTATAAAGACTCAATTTCAATGCCTTTAGGTGACCAAGAACACATGAACAAGCGGACCATTCACAAGTACATCGATGCTTCACAAATGGACACTTGTCAATTACAAATGGGTTACACGGTTCTTGAACCAGGTAACTCATGGAACACCATGCCAGCGCACACCCACGCACGTCGGATGGAAACTTACCTTTACACCGAATTCGGTGATCCTGACACCCGGGTCGTTCACTTCATGGGCACTCCTGACAACACGAAGCACATCTTCTTGGAACCAGACCAAGCAGTTGTTAACCCTAGTTTCTCCATCCACTGTGGTGTCGGAACAACTAACTACTCCTTCATCTGGGCAATGTGTGGTGAAAACCAAACCTATGATGACATGGACCAAGTTGACATGCACGACTTACGTTAATTTTATGAATAAACGTTAATAGTTCTGATAAATGCAGGGCCATGCCCTGCATTTATTATTCTACATAATGTTAACGATTTCATTTACTCCATAAGTAGAAAGAAGATTTGAGAATGGGAATTAAAAAAGCAATTGACAAGGTTCCGGGCGGAATTATGATCGTCCCGCTGATTATCGGGGCCCTTGTTCACACACTTTGGCCAAAATTAGACGTTGAATTATCAGGGGTTACCGGCTCCTTCATGACCGGGACTTCCGTGCTTTTGTTTGTATTCTTCTTCTGTATTGGGACGGGAATCAATCTAAAAGCTTCGGGTAAGATCGCATCTAAAGGGGTCACCTTACTACTCGTTAAAGTTTTACTTGCGGCTTTGCTGGGAATTATCATCAATCAATTGTTACCGATTACAGGAATTACCAGCGGGGTCTTTGCGGGCTTCTCCACGTTAGCCGTCATCGCCTCCTTCAATGCCGCTAACGGTGGTTTATACACCGCCCTAATGTCAACTATTCCGGACCGGGAGATCGACTTAGCCGCCTATCCGTTCTTCAGTATTCAATCCGGACCGTTCTTTACGATGTTGACCTTAGGGATCGCCGGAATCGGTGCTTTCCCATGGCAAGCTTTGGTTTCAACCTTAGTCCCATTCGCATTGGGCTTGATTCTCGGTGGGCTCGACCCAGAAATTCGCAAGATGTTCCAACCCGTTGGGGGCGCTTTGATTCCATTCTTCGCGTTCACGATTGGGTACAGTATGGACTTTAACATGCTTCTGAAGTCCGGGATTGTCGGAATCTTAATGGGGATTGCCGTTGTCTTCATCAGTGGTTTTGTCCTCTGCTTGGCCGACAAGTACATTGCCCGTTCAGACGGTTTAGCCGGCTG
Organism: Lactiplantibacillus modestisalitolerans; assembly: GCF_005405425.1. Lineage (GTDB taxonomy): Bacteria > Bacillota > Bacilli > Lactobacillales > Lactobacillaceae > Lactiplantibacillus > Lactiplantibacillus modestisalitolerans. The sequence goes on from NZ_BJEA01000009.1 coordinate 174,938, forward strand.
GGCCGCTTCTTCAACGGCCGGGGCCGCGATTTCCGTCCCAGTGGTTATTGCTGAAATGGATAAGAGCTTTAAGCCCGTTGCCGCTTCAGCAACCGCTATCGTTGCGACCTGTGTGTTGATCACTGCGATCCTCACCCCGTTCGTCACGATGTGGTATTACCGTCGACTTCAACGTAAAGGAATCGTTTCGAAGGGTACGACGAAATAATGAATTTCCTCCTAGATTAATTATCGTTGATTCGCAAACGGAGAAATTGATTCTTTACAAAAAAAATTAAGCGCTACCAGCAAAATTGCTGGCGGCGCTTTTTTCGTCCGTTCAGTCTGTTCAGTTTTCACCCATTGGTGCGTTGAGCTGCAATCTCCGGCGCAACCGCACCCCATTTCAATCGTCTGAACTGAACGCCGTTGAACGCAAAAATAGCCGGCCATCAGGACGCCCTGGTGACCAGCTATTTTGCTCAACCGAACCATTTCAATTACAACATCTCTTGAATCTGGTGTTGCGTTTCCAAGACGAGCCGGATGAAGTTCCGCCGGCGTTCTTCTGGGACCCGGTACTTGGGGGCACTCACGCTAAACGCACCGTATAAGTGCTGATTACGCATGATTGCCGCCCCAATACAATAAATGTCTGGCTCGTTTTCTTCGTCGTCGATTGAAAAACCAACGCTGCGAATATTGTTTAGATCCGCTTTCAGCGCCGGAATCCGCGTAATCGTATTATCGGTTACCGGTTCGAGCGTCGTCCGCGCAAAGTACGCCTTGAGCTGCTCTTCCGAATACTGCGCCAAAATCGCCTTCCCCATCGATGACGAATAAAGGTTCATCCGACCACCGACCGTTGACTTCAGCTTAATACTCGACGGACTCTCCAGCTTTTCAACGAGGACCACGTCGTCATCCTGAGCGACTCCCAGGTTAACCGTCTCCCCCGTCGCATCCCGTAAGCGTTGCAACAACGTCCGGGTCACCGAACGAATATCAAAGCTTTCAGACGCCTTCTGCCCGTACATTAAAAACTGGGTTCCTAAGTAGTACTTCCGTGAATCACTATCACGGCGAACAAAGCCTAACGCTTCCAGCGTCGTTAAAATCTTCAAAGTCGTAGGGGCATTAATTTTTGATGCTCGGCTAATTTCGTTTAACGTTGGTGCGGTTTCCATATTCAGGATCGCGTCCAAGATCAGCTTGGCCTTGATCAACACGGAGCCGTATAATTTGGTTTTCTCGTTCACCATCAGCCATTCTCCTCAATTGATGGATTTTCTCTTTAATCTCATGTCTTTTAAAATTACCCTTCCAGCATCAATTCGCCTAATTGGAAATTTCCCATCTGGAAAATAATTCATTCTAAATTATACTGTTTCTATTTCGGATTAACAAGCGAAAACCGGAATTCCGCGATACCTAGAGAAATGATACTAACATTATGAAAAAATTACTTGCATTTTTTGCGTAAGCGCTTTATATTATTAAGTGTAATCAGGAAATTCAATTTCCTATAAAGAAAAAATAAATTTAAGGAGTGTTTTTAACATGGCAGATACACGCGAAGACATTTTAGCTCGTGAAAAAGATTTGGACCATTTCAACATGGACCTTTATTCATTGAAGGGTAAGGTTGCCGTTGTTACTGGTGGTGACACTGGTTTAGGTCAAGCCTACTCAGTTGCCTTTGCTGAAGCTGGCGCCGACATCTTTATTCCTACCTTTGGTCAAACTGGCTGGGAAGATACTCGTAAGATGGTTGAAAAGCGTGGCCGTAAAGTTGAATTCATGGACGTTGACTTAACCGAAGAAGGTATCGCTGAAAAGGTTATTCAAAAAGCCGTTGATACTTTCGGTCACATCGACATCTTGGTTAACAACGCCGGCATGATCAAGCGGAACCCATTACTTGAATCAAAAGATTCTGACTGGGATCGCGTTATTAACATTAACTTGAACGCCGTTTACCACATGTCATTAGCTGCTGGTAAAGTTATGGCTAAGCAAAAGTCAGGTAAGATTATTAACATCGGCTCAATGCTTTCATTCCAAGGTGGGAAGTTCATTCCTTCATACACCGCTTCAAAGCACGGGGTTGCCGGCTTAACGAAGTCCTTTGCTAGTGAATTGGCTGCTTACAACATTCAAGTTAACGCCATTGCTCCTGGCTACATCAAGACTGCTAACACTGAACCAATCCGTGAAGATCCAGCCCGGAACAAGGAAATCCTTGACCGGATCCCTGCAGGTCACTGGGGTGGTACTTACGAATTAATGGGTGTTGCCGTATTCTTAGCAAGTGCTGCTTCAAACTACGTCAATGGTCATTTACTTGCAGTTGACGGTGGTTACTTAGTACGTTAATCTAAGTTAACAGAACAGGACGTCTGTTCAAGAACTAATTTGAATTGATTACAGGAGAGTAATACACATGCAAAAAGTCGAAATTTTAAAGAACATTGAAGCGGCTGGCGTCGTTGCCGTCGTTCGCGGTAATTCACCAGAACAAGCTATTAAGACCTCCGAAGCTGCTATTAAGGGTGGCGTTAAGGGGATTGAATTAACCTTTACGGTTCCTCATGCTGATCAAGTTATTGGACAATTAGCTGACAAGTATGCAGATACCGACGCTGTGATTGGTGCCGGAACGGTGTTAGATGCGCCTACTGCTCGCTTAGCCATCATGGCCGGTGCGAAGTTTATCGTTGCACCTACCTTTGACCCTGACGTTGCTAAGTTATGTAACTTATACGAAATTCCGTACATCCCAGGCTGCATGAGTGTTACTGAAATGCAAACTGCAATGCAATACGGATCAAGCTTGGTCAAGATGTTCCCAGGCAACATCTTAACGCCTAAGATGATTGCCGACGTCAAGGCACCATTCCCACAAATTAGCATTATGCCTTCTGGTGGGGTTAACCTTGACAACTTGAAAGACTGGTTTGCTGCTGGTGCTACGGTGGTTGGCGCTGGTGGTAACTTAGTTGGACCTGGCGATAAGGGTGACTTTGATACGGTTACCGAAAACGCCAAGCAATACATGGCTGAATTTAACCGCATTAAAAACGCTTAGTTAAATCCCAACCATTCATCATTAACGAATCAAGCCTATATATTAATACTATTACCAATGCTCCCGTCGAAGTCGTGCCAGCTTCGGCGGGTTTTTTTGTGGTTTTGCTGAAACTGCTGCCAGTCAATATTGGATTGACTCTGTACCAATTGCTGCCGACAATGCCGCCAGCAGCGGGTGTCACCGGTTGGCTGGAACACTGCCAGTCAATAATTGGATTCAGGTTCGTCCGATGCCGCCCTTCAGGCCCCCCGGCTTAATGCTGGAACGCGGTGGACACGGGTTTGAGCCGACAACCCACGTCTCAAACACCGGTCTTACACTAACCAAGCAAACAACGCTTGTTAAGTGTAACGACACCGCTGAGCATTTGCCGGGGGAACCTGAAGGGCTAAACTGACAGCAAGGCCGTCATTGTGCTCCCCAACAATGAATGCCACTTTGTAACGGGAATCCACATCGCCTGACTTAGCATGTCCGTAACCATAATGTACCTCAAAATATTCTGGCTAAAGGCTCAGCCACTAGTCATAACAATTTCCGTCTAGTAACCTACGGACGCTAAAGGCTTCGATAATTAGCAGGCCAGCCCAGCTTACCCGACCTTCCCCCCGCTTAATCACCCGCCCGCCTTACCCGAAGTCCGTTGCGTTTCATGCTATAATTAAATTAATTTTTAGATGATTAGAAAGGATGCGCACGATGACTTACCAAACTATTTTATTCGACGTTGACAACACGCTCTTAGATTCAGCCAGCCTAGCCGCCACCGCCCTCCACGAGGCCACGGCCAAATTCGGCTACGAGGTGTCCGAAGCGACGGCCCGTACGCTCGTCGGGGTCCCAACTGATAAGGCGTTAGCGTCCCAAAACGTTCCGGCGAACCCAGAACTCATCGCCGATTTCAACGCCCGCTTAACCGCCAGCAAGGACCAGTTGCGCTTCTTTGACGGGATTCCCGAACTGTTGCAAGCCCTCGTCGCAGCAAACATCACCATCGGCGTTGTGACGTCGCGGACGCGAGCCCAAATTGCCGGCGACCTGGGGGCTTTCCCTGAAATTACGGGCCAGCCGATCCTAGTTAACGCCGACGATACGACCGAACATAAGCCAAGCGGGGCACCGCTAGAGTACGCGCTCAAGCACTACCAGCTGGACCCCGCCACAGCCATGTACGTCGGCGACACGATCTACGACATGCAGTCCGCGCTAAACGCCAAAATTGACTTTGCGAGTGCCAGTTGGGGTGCGCTTCCAACGACCGATTTTTCAAAAGCAACTTACCAACCGCAAACCCCTTCGGACTTGCTTAAACTAATTATTTAATTTGCGGTTATCAAGATAGGACTGAAATTTTATGAATATCGTTAATACTGTGGAAGAGCAGTACCATACTTTATCCCGGCAGGAACGCAAGGTTGCGCTTAAGGTGATTCAAGCACCGGAAGAGGTCCAGACCCTCACAATTTCGAGTCTGGCTAAGGCGGTTGACGTCAGTAACGCAACCATCACCCGCTTCGTTAAGAAAATGGGCTGCGATAATTTTTACAATTTCAAATTGCAATTAGCCGAGGCGCCGAAAACGGTCGTTACGACTACGGGCAACCACGATACGGTGGCCGACCAAGTTTATAATTACTACCAAAAAATTCTGAGCGGGACTTGGGAACGATTGAACGCCGATAAGCTCCAGGACGCGGTTAAACTAATTACCAAGGCGCGCCGGGTCTACTTATTTGGCCTAGGGAGTTCCGGCTATACCGCTGAAGAAATGACTCAGCGACTCATCCGGATGGGGATTGCGGCCTTTTCAATGACCGACAACCACATTATGTATATTAGTAGTAGTATTATGCAGCCCGACGACGTCATCCTCGCCATTTCTCTGACCGGGGAAACCGCTGAAGTTAACCGTTCGGCGGCCCTGGCCCAGGAAAAGAGTGCGAAGGTCATCGCCATTACGTCCGATGAAAGTAGTGAACTCGCACAACAGAGCGACTTGTCAATCCTCGTTAAGAATAGCAAGTTCGTCAATAATTCGCGCTTCGTTAATTCACAATTCGCGATCATGTACGCCCTCGACATCATTGCGGCAATGCTGCTCGAAGATGCCCAGTACCGCAGTCGCATGAATAAGACGATTAACTTGATTACTGATAATAAATTGGGCAAGCATTAACACACATAAAAATACCTATCAACAATGATCGCTAAACGCGAACTTCGTTGATAGGTATTTTCAATTTAGTACTTCATTACCTTCACGTACACCCGGTGGCTTCGCGGAAATTCCCGCTGAAACGCAACCCGTACAGCCCGGCGCGTCCCGGCCGCTGACCGGTCGTACGTCCGGGTTGCCTGAACGAACCCCGCTTCAATCACCGTGACTGCGGCCGCTTGCGTTTCTAGCGTTAACGCCCGGTCCTTTTTCTGCGTCAGCAGGGTCAGCCGCTGGGCCTGCCCCGTCTTTAATTGGCGCTTGAGTAACGTTTCGGCTTGCTTAATCGGCATTGATTGCATCGCTACCTCCCCACGACCTGGGCCAGTTCGTGACTAAAAGTCGCTTTCTGGATTTTGGTCGTTATTAAGTAGACGTTGGCATGTTGCCGCTGCACGGTAAACGCCAGCCGCGCCGACCCAAGCGCGCCTAAGTTCAGCCGAAATTCGTAGCAGGTCAACCCGGCTAACTTCACCGGCGTCGCCACCTTGACTTTCGGCATCCCGGTTGCCACTTCACGCTGAAGCGCCGCCGCAACTTTTTGCTTGATCAGTCCTTGCTGGCGGGCGTACTTCTTCAAAAACGGTTTACAGCCCCGTTGATAGCTTACACTGAACGCTGCCGGTTCCATTCTTAACTGGTCTAAAGGCTGTCCTGGATGTTTTCGGCCAAGTAGTCGTACAACATCGCATGTTTTAAGTCCTTAGTATCCACGCCAAGCGCTTCGGCAATGGCGTAGCCAAAGGCCCAGGCCGTCGCTGGCCCCCGACTAGTCAAAATTTTATGCTCTTGATCCGTGACCGTAATGGTTTCCTTGAAGTGCCCAGTTGGTGCATCCTGCTTCGTTTCCGAATCCAGGCCAGGGAAAATCGTATAGTCCGCATCCGCCAAGACGCCATAGCGCGCTAACGCCCGCGGTGCCGCACACATGGCGGCGTCCCACTTGCCAGCTTCGTGCCGCTTAACCATTAGGTCGCGCAGCTTAGCGTTGTCCCGTAAATTGGCGGAGCCGGTCATACCGCCCGGAAACGCGACTAAGTCGTAGTCCAACAAACTGTCGTCAACGACCTTGTCACAGGTTAACTTAATTTTATGATCCCCCATGACGTCGCGGCTGGTTAAGCCCACCATGTCCGTTGGGATATTGAGCCGCCGTAAAACGTCGACCACGCTCAATCCTTCAACTTCTTCACATCCGTCTGCAAATACCACTGCAACTGTTGCCATTATTCAGGATTCCTTTCAGTACCGCACCACCCGTTCAAGCGCGTGAACGTTGGTGGCGCGCGTTTTAGATTACTTTCATTTTAGCATAAACTGGCGGCTACTAAAAAAGGGTTGCTCATTACAGTTAGTTGCCGACATTCCAAATAAGATAAAGTAATTTCAAACTATAATTCCAAGCATCTTTAAGAATTACAGATAAAAATGAAAATAATTATCGTTTAATGGCGTTACTATATTTTTTATTGTGGAGCATAACTCCCACATCTCGGTAGCCAAGGCGAAAACTCGGTACTTTAGTGCCGAGATGAAGTCAAACGAAAAGCAACATTAGTTGCCCTTTTTAGAGGGACGGCCAGCGTTGCTTTTTTCTGTACGTTGATTGTTAATGTATTCTTCGACAACTTGCTTAGACATTTCGCCTAACGTCCCAATGTAGTAGCTAGGAGCCCATAAGTGACCGCCCCACAGTTTGCGCTTTGTCTCCGGGTGAGCTGTGAACCATAAGCGAGCACTTGACCCTTTGAGGATCTTAACGACATCAGCGGGCGCAAGTTTCGGTTTGAAGCTGACTAGCAAATGTACGTGGTCAGGCATGACTTCCATAGATTGAATTTCGACATCATGCTTGTCAGCGAGATACTGGATAGCGTCTTTCATATCCTGAACGAACTTAGGCGTGGTGAATACAGGTTTGCGATACTTCGTAACCCAGACAATATGGTACGAGAAATTGTAGACATAACCGCGTTCGTGTTTAATCATATGTAGTCACTTCTTTCTTTGTGATATAATGATTATACCATACAAAGGAGTTATCACATGAAATTAGAAAAACTATCTAAATCTGTTGAGAACATTTACGTTCGACGCTACCATGTGGTA